>NZ_PYTZ01000029.1:0-929 GCF_003028445.1 Kosakonia sp. H7A
GTTTTCCAGGCCCGGATGGGCCAGCAGGCCGGAAACCCTTCGGTTGACGGGAATTTGACCTGCCAGCTATACTCCCGCCTCTCGGCAGGCCGGCCTTTCGGCCTGTCGTCGTTTTCATGAGGGTCCGACGACCCTCCATTCAGAAGAATCCACTGATGGCGACTATCAATCAGCTGGTCCGCAAGCCTCGGCAAGCGACCACCTACAAGAGTGCCTCCCCGGCGCTGGACAAGTGTCCGCAGCGTCGTGGCGTGTGCACGCGCGTCTACACCACCACCCCGAAGAAGCCGAACTCGGCCCTCCGCAAGGTTGCAAAGGTTCGCCTGACCAACCAGGAAGAGGTCATCAGCTACATCGGCGGCGAAGGCCACAACCTGCAGGAGCACTCCGTGGTCCTGATCCGCGGTGGCCGCGTCAAGGATCTGCCGGGTGTCCGTTACCACACCGTTCGTGGTTCGCTCGACGCCGCTGGCGTTGCCAAGCGCCGCCAAGGCCGTTCGAAGTACGGCGCCAAGCGCCCGAAGAGCTAAGGAAATCAACTAATGTCCCGTAAAGGTTCTACTCCGCAGCGCACCGTCCTGCCTGATCCCAAGCATGGCAGCGAAACCATTGCCCGCTTCATCAACATGGTGATGCAGTCTGGCAAGAAGTCGGTTGCAGAGAAAATCGTGTATGGCGCTATGGACGTCATCGGCGAAAAGAATCCGAACGCCATTGATCTGGTGCAGAAGGCACTGGACAACGTGGCACCGACCGTTGAGGTCAAGTCGCGTCGCGTCGGCGGCGCTACTTACCAGGTTCCGGTCGAAGTTCGCGCCTCTCGCCGTATGGCCCTTGCCATGCGTTGGCTGATCGATTCCGCCCGCAAGCGCGGCGAGAACACGATGCCGCGCAAGCTGGCTGCCGAACTCCTGGACGCCTCGGAAAAC
>NZ_PYTZ01000030.1:0-804 GCF_003028445.1 Kosakonia sp. H7A
GGCAGCAAATGGCAGCAGGCTGCTGTAGCCGAAGAGTATAAAGACGTCGTGGCTTCGAGCGGCGGGGATGCCGTCTCCAGCGACCAGCAACTGCAGAAGGCCACCGGTGAAGAAGGTGTCACCTGGGTCGGCGGCCAGAAGCGCGGAGGCAAAGGCCAGCAGGCCATTCAGCCGACCCGTGACCTGGCGAAAGCCGGTTATAACATGATGAACAGCCTGCCGGTGACCAGCAACAGCAGCGTGGGCTCCGCCAGCTGCAACGGCACGGTCTGCCAGCGCTGGAAGTCGTCGGATGATGCGGCAACTGCGGTGGTGAAAGTGCTGGGTGACCGCTCCATCCGTACCTGCCGTGAGACCAGTGAATGTACCAGTGGTGGCACGGATAATCAGCCCGGCAGCACCGTTGCCGGCACCGGTTTCTCGCCGGTGCTGGAAGATGCAACGAAAACCAACCTGGAACAGCTGGATAAGCTGGTCGGTGGTCAGCTCCAGCCCACCGCGGATAATCTGGCGACGCTCAAAACCGGCAGTCTGGTGGTGACGCGCGGTGTTATCCAGTCGCTGCGTGATGACCCGGACAAAGCGGCTCTGGTACAGCGTCTTGCCGGTGAGCTGGCGATGGCTGATACCGTTGAGACCGCGCTCACGATGCGCCGCATGCTTACCACCGGTGAGTCTGAGCCGAATGCCGCCGAACAGCCTGAGGCCATTGCCGAGGGAGATCGCCGCATCGATGCCCTGGATCGTGAGATCAGCGCCCTGCGTAACGAGATGGACCTGCGTAAAGCCATCAGCAATAACAGT
>NZ_PYTZ01000031.1:0-780 GCF_003028445.1 Kosakonia sp. H7A
TGTCGTTCCGGGCGGTTCTGGACCGGCCAGCCTTTCGTAGGCACCTAGGCCCGGTGGCTGATCGCCTCGGAATTAAAGTGGTTTCACCTTAGGGTGTGGAGATGCTTCTGAATGAGGCTAAAATCTCTGAGCAAAGAAATGCTCAAGAAAGTTGCAGATCTCTTGGTGTTGGAAGGTCTCTCGGAAGCCGACACCTTGAAAATGGTATCCACCTTGGTGGGTGAGCTATCCTTGGCAAAGCGGGCTGTGGAGTGGCTGCCGGAGGCCTTTGGATACATTTTAGTTTCTCGTATACCAGGAGTGATGCTGCCAAAGACGTTCCACGTGAAAGATGCTGATGGCGCTTGGTATGAGCTACCGTTTGAAGTGGAGCCGCTTGCCAGAGAAGCCATTGCTCTTGGGGCCGAAGTTTCCGATTCAGGGCTGGCGGATATGTTTGCAAAAATCGCTCTTCGCAGCTCAATCCTGATGGCGGTTAATTCTGCCCTTAATTCGGGGGCAGAAATTTCGGGATGTAGAATCTCTGGACCAGCATTTATCGGACTTTCCGCCGAGATCTATTTGCAGCCTACTTAGTGATATCGGGTTCTACCCGTTTCCACGGACGATTGGGTTAAGAGTCCTAAAGACCTTGACTTGGTGCCTGTTCCAGCCCCATCGCAGCAGAACCGTGCCGGGCTTGAGGGCTCGTCCAACCAGGGAACTCGCTTGAAGTAAGGCGCGTGCACCTGCCCTTCGTGGACAAGGAAACTGGCATTGCGCTGTTGCCTTCCATTACGT
>NZ_PYTZ01000032.1:0-774 GCF_003028445.1 Kosakonia sp. H7A
ATATCCGCATCGAGGATCGGGAAACAGGTTTCCACCCGTCGCAACAGGTTGCGTTCCAGCCAGTCGGCACTGGCGCAGAACAGTTCCGGTTCGCCGTCGTTGCCGAACCAGTAGACGCGGCTGTGTTCCAGGAAGCGTCCGACGATGGAGCGCACGCGGATGTTGTCCGACACGCCCGGCACGCCGGGGCGCAGCGTGCAGGCGCCACGCACGATCAGGTCGATCTGCACGCCCGCCTGAGAGGCCTGGTAAAGCGCACGCACCACCTGGGGTTCGTTGAGCGCGTTCATCTTGGCGATAATGCGGCCGGGGCGGCCCTGCTGCGCCAACGTCGTCTCCCGCTCGATGCGGGCCAGCACCACGGCATGCAGGGTGAAGGGAGATTGCAGCAGGCACTTGAGCTTCATCTTCGGCGCCAGGCCGGAGAGCTGCTGGAACAGCAAGTGCACGTCGTTGCCGATGTCTGCATCGGCGGTGATCAGGCTCAGGTCGGTATACGCACGCGCCGTGCCGCTGTGGTAGTTGCCGGTGCCCAGGTGGACGTAGCGGCGCAGCTTGCGGCCCTCGCGGCGAACGATCAGCAGCATCTTGGCGTGGGTCTTGTAGCCGACCACGCCGTATACCACCTGCACGCCGGCTTCCTGCAGCTTGTCAGCCAGGCCCAGGTTGGCTTCCTCGTCGAAGCGCGCGCGCAACTCCACCACCACGGTGACGTCCTTGCCGTTGCGCGCGGCCACGATCAGCGCATCGACGATCGCCGAGTCCTTGCCGGTG
>NZ_PYTZ01000033.1:0-772 GCF_003028445.1 Kosakonia sp. H7A
CCTGGCTGCGGTAGAGCAGGCGGTCGAGCTCGTTCCAGGCGCCCTGTGCAGGCTCCGGTTCCCAGCGTTGGCGGGCGGTGAGCCGGCGCAGCACGCGGCGCAGGCGCCAGTACGACCACCCCAGTGCGGCGAGCGCGGCGAGGGCCAGCGCCATCCAGGCGTGGCCGAGGAGCACGCCGACGACCAGCGCGGCGAGCAGCCACAGCGCGAGGGCGCCAAGTGTGCGGATCCAGGCGGAACGGATGTGTTGGGGCATGGAGGCGATGACCGGCGGCGTGCAGCGGGTGCCGTCAGGTCGCTGCCGAGAACCGGTAACCCGATCCGCGCACGGTCTGCACCATGTTTTCCATGCCGAACGGTTCCAGCGTCTTGCGCAGGCGACGGATGTGCACGTCGATGGTGCGCTCCTCGACATAGACGCTGCCGCCCCAGACATGGTCCAGCAGCTGGGTGCGGCTGTAGACGCGTTCGGGGTGGGTCATGAAGAAGTGCAGCAGGCGGTACTCGGTCGGGCCGATCGGCACCGGCGAATCACCGGCGAACACCCGGTGCGCGGCGCCGTCGATGCGCAGCTCGCCCACCGACACGCTGCCATCCTCGTCGTCGTCGCGGGCGCGGCGCATCACCGCGCGGATGCGTGCCAGCAGTTCACGGGCCGAGAACGGCTTGACCACGTAGTCGTCCACGCCGGCTTCCAGGCCGCCGACACGGTCGTTTTCCTCGCCGCGCGCGGTCAGCATGATGATGGGGATCTCGCGCGTCAGGGTGTCCT
>NZ_PYTZ01000034.1:0-754 GCF_003028445.1 Kosakonia sp. H7A
TGCCGCAGCACGCGGATGCCGCAAAGTGGATGCCACCAAAAGGAACGGGCGCCGCAGGGCGCCCGTGTCTTGTCGCGTTGCGCGTGGCTCAGCCGCCGCGCGGGCCACGATGGCCGCCACCCGGACGACCACCGCCGGGACGGCCTGCACCACCGCCCGGACGGCCGCCGCCACCGGGGCGGCCACCGCCACCCGGACGCGGGCCGCGGTTCTGCGCACCACCCGGGCGTCCACCGGCCGGACGGGCCTGGCCATACGGGTTGAAGCCCGGCGTGGCGTGGTCGGACGGGAAGCTCGGCGCATTGCCCGGGTGGCCATAGGGATGCTTGTTGCCCTGCGACCTGCCCTGGCCCTGGCCTTGGCCGCCCTGGCCCTGCGGACGACCGGTGTTGCCGCGCGCACCGGCCGGCTTGTTCTTTCCATACGGGCGCGGCTGCGCGTTGCCGCGCGCACCGCCCGGGCCCGCGTTGCGGTGGCCGCTGGGGCCGGTGCTCACGCCATCGGGCACGTACCAGGTGCGGAACGCGGCCGGGTTGCCATCCGGCAGCGGCTTGGGACCCTTTTCCTTGCGCTGCTTGAACGGCTTCTGCGATTGCTTGGCCGCCGCTTCGCCGCTCACCGTCAGGCCGCCCTTGAAGCCGCCGGGCTTGCCGCGGCCACCGCGGCCGCGATCCTCGCGCAGGGTGTCGAAGCGGCGCAGCTCGCGGCCTTCGTCGGCGGTGTTGTGGCCGTTGACATAGGCATTGCGCGGGCC
>NZ_PYTZ01000035.1:0-745 GCF_003028445.1 Kosakonia sp. H7A
GCGACTTCAAGGGCGCCACCCCGGCCCGCATGGACGACAAGGGCCCGGACGCGCGCCAACTGGTGGCGGGCAACATCAAGGTGAGCGAGGCCCTGCAGAAGGTCATCGTCAACACCGGCTACGCCGCCGAATTCGACGCCAAGTTCTAAGCACGCAAGAACACACACAAACAAAAAAGCCGCCCCAAGGGCGGCTTTTTTGTTTTTCCAACCCCCACAGGAGCCGAAGCCCTGCCTTCCGTTCCGTTGGAGCGAACCTGTCGGGCGTCCGGTGGGCAGGCCCTGCCGGGACCGTAGGCGACATGGATGTCGCCTACGAGCCTCCATGGATGGATTCACGGCGTGTCCCGAAAGGGCCCTGCCCCCGAAGGCCACGCGCGGCAACCGAGCAGCCGATCCACATCGCAAGCCGACCAAATCCATCAACACCCAAAAAAAGGAAAGGGCGACCAAAGGCCGCCCAATCCCATCAAACCATGCGAAGCGAGATCAAGGCGACGCGGCCTTCCCCTTGCCCTTGCCAGAAGCGCCCGCCTTCGATGGCGCCCCGAGATACTGCTCCAGCCAATCGTTGGTCTCGGCCATCATCTGCATGATCGACTCCCGCGCCCGGTATCGGTGCGCCTCGTTCGGCAGCATCACCAATCGCGCATTCCCGCCGAGGCCCTTCACCGCTGCGTACAGCCGCTCGCTCTGGATCGGGAAGGTGCCGCTGTTGTCGTCGTCCTGCCCGTGGATCAGCAGCA
>NZ_PYTZ01000036.1:0-738 GCF_003028445.1 Kosakonia sp. H7A
CGACGGTGGAGGACACCATCGCCATCCTGCGCGGCTTGAAGGAGAAGTACGCGGTGCACCATGGCGTGGAGATCACCGACCCGGCCATCGTGGCGGCCGCCACGCTGTCCAACCGCTACATCACCGACCGCCAGTTGCCGGACAAGGCCATCGACCTGATGGACGAAGCGGCCAGCCGCATCCGCATGGAGATCGATTCCAAGCCGGAGGAGCTGGACCGCCTGGAGCGTCGCCTGATCCAGCTCAAGATCCAGCGCGAGATGTTGAAGAAGGAGAAGGACGAGGCTTCGCAGAAGCGCCTGGCCGACCTGGAAGCCGACATCGACAGTCTGGAGCGCGAATTCTCCGACCTCAATGAAATCTGGAAGTCCGAGAAGGCCGCGTTGCAGGGCGCCACCAAGATCAAGGAGCAGATCGAACAGGCCAAGCTGGACCTGGAGGCGGCGCAGCGCCGCCAGGATTTCGCCAAGATGAGCGAAATCCAGTATGGCGTGCTGCCGCAGCTGGAGAAGCAGCTGGCCATGGCGAGCGAGGCCGAGCAGAAGGAATTCAAGCTGGTGCAGGACCGGGTCACCGAGGAGGAGATCGCCGAGGTCGTCTCGCGCTGGACCGGCATTCCGGTCAACAAGATGCTGGAAGGCGAGCGCGACAAGCTGTTGCGCATGGAAGACGTGCTGCACCATCGCGTCGTGGGCCAGGAAGAGGCCATCCGCGTGGTCTCCGACGCGGTGCGGCGTT
>NZ_PYTZ01000037.1:0-694 GCF_003028445.1 Kosakonia sp. H7A
ACGGCCATCGCGCCGAAGTCGCCGGCGCCGAAGCGTTCGTGGCCCAGCCAGGCGCCGAGCGCCACGGCGATCACCGGGTTGACATAGGCGTAGCTGCCGGCCAGCGCCGGCCGCACGTTGTGCAGCAGCCACACGTAGGCGGTGAACGCGATGATCGAGCCGAACACGCACAGGTAGGCCACCGCGAGCAAACCCTGGCGGGTCGGCAGCGCGTGCGGGCGCTCGCCGATGAGCAGGCCGACGAGGAAGATCAGCACGCCGCCGCAGATCATCTGCCCGGCGGCGGTCATGAACGGCGAAGGCAGGTCGCGGCCGCGCGACCAGATCGAGCCGAACGCCCAGCCCAGCGGGGCGATCAGCAACAGCACCAGGCCCGTGGGCGTGGCGGTGAGGCTGCTGCCGGCGTTGAGCAATACCACGCCGAGGAAGCCGATCACGATGCCCAGCCACTCGCCGCGGCTGGCGTGCTGGCCGCGCAAGGCCGAGAACAGCGCCATCCACAGCGGCACCGAGGCGACCGCGGTGGCGGCCAGGCCGGAAGAGACGTCGCGCTCGGCCAGCACGACCATGCCGTTGCCGAGCAGCAGCAGGGTGGCACCCATCATGGCGATGTTCGGCCATTGCGCACGCGTGGGCGCAGGCACGCCACGCCAGCGCAGTACCGCGTACATGAGCGTGCCGGCGATGATGAAGC
>NZ_PYTZ01000038.1:0-694 GCF_003028445.1 Kosakonia sp. H7A
CGCGATGGCGCGCAGCGTGGTCGAGGTGACCAGCCGCGCCGCCTATCTCGAGCAGTTGCACGGCCTGATGCACGAGATGCCGGTACACCTGCTCGCGGGCGAGCGAACCCGCGAAGGCTGGGACGTGCCGGACTGGGCCATCGCGACGGCCGCCAGCTTCGTCGAACTCCCCGACATGGGGCACCTGATGATGCTGGAAGACGGCGCGGCCTTCGCCGCTGCCGTGCGCGCCTGTTGCCGGAGCCTGGGCGAGCCACTGCCCGCCTGAGCGGGCCGCTGTACCGTTGCGTCCCCGTCATGCCCGCGATGTCCGCACCGGCCCGCCAGGCGGCATGCAACCTTCTGTGGCGTCCTAGTCGACTACCCGGGCGAAGCGCGGCTGCCGTACCCCGTCCACCTCAACCTCTTCCACGAACATCGCATGCGGGCGCACCCACAGCCCGCCGTCGCCATACAGTGCCCGGTACACCACGCGGGGCTCGAGCGTCTCGCTGCACCGGGCCACGGCGACCACTTCGTACTCACCGCCCTTGTAATGGCGGTAGCGACCGGCGGGCAATTCGGGCAAGGGGGACAAGGCGGCCATGGCGTTTCCGGCGAGGGGGTGCGCCATCATAGGCCAATGCTTCCAGGCTGCCGCCCGGCTCAATGTCCCTCGTGAACCACGGGGGCCCGGTCCGCATTGGCCATGACC
>NZ_PYTZ01000003.1:0-478592 GCF_003028445.1 Kosakonia sp. H7A
AATTAAACTTCGTAATGAATTACGTGTTCACCCGTGAGACTTGGTATTCATTTTTTGTCCGAAGACATCAAGAATCCAGTCACCTGAGTGCCCACACAGATTGTCTGATAAATTGTTAAAGAGCAGTGCCGCTGTGTTTTCGCTGCGGCGCGGGGTGTGCATATTACGCTTTCCCGCTGTGAAGTCAACTGATTATTTTCAGATTTCTTCACCTGACAGGCCGGTGTGTATGCCGTTGTGCCGTGTCAGTGGAGGCGCATTATAGGGAGATAATTCTGGCTGACAACCCCTAATTTAAAAAAAGTTTTCAACCGTGTCTTTTTTCAACAAAACGCGGCAAAAAGAGGCATGAATAACTGATTTTGCTGTTTTTGCCACCACTGACAGATATCGAATGGCATACTAGCGAGTGATACAAAGAAAAAAGGAAGTGAGAAATGCCTTTAAACGCACAGCAGCTTGCCGCGCAGAAAAACATCTCCTGGGTGTTAGCAGAGAAACTGGCGCAACAGATCCTGAAAGGTGAATATGCTCCGGGCTCGATTTTACCGGGTGAGATGGAACTGGGTGAGAAGTTTGGCGTCAGCCGCACCGCAGTCAGGGAAGCGGTAAAGACATTAACCGCAAAAGGGATGGTCTTGCCTCGCCCGCGTATTGGCACCCGGGTAATGCCCCGCGACAACTGGAACTTCCTTGATAAAGAATTATTGTTCTGGTGGATGCACGAGGATAACTTCAAGGAAATCATTCAGCACTTCCTTATTATGCGCAGCAGCCTTGAACCTCAGGCTTGCCTGCTCGCAGCAACACTCGCCAGCGCAGAACAAAAAGCGTATCTCAATACCCTAATGGAAGAGATGGTTAGCCTGAAAAAGGACTTTAACCGCGAACGCTGGATTGAAGTGGATACGGCCTGGCACGAACACATTTACGCGATGAGTGATAACCCCTTCCTTATTTCTTTCTCTTCACTCTTTCACTCGATTTACCACACCTACTTTACCTCTATAACTCAAAACGAAGTGATCAAACTCGACCTTCACCAGGCGATAGTGGACG
This sequence comes from Kosakonia sp. H7A, assembly GCF_003028445.1. Taxonomy (NCBI): domain Bacteria; kingdom Pseudomonadati; phylum Pseudomonadota; class Gammaproteobacteria; order Enterobacterales; family Enterobacteriaceae; genus Kosakonia; species Kosakonia sp. H7A. Next base: position 1,060 of record NZ_PYTZ01000003.1, read on the forward strand.
CCATTCAGGAAAGCGACGGCGAAAGCGCATTCCGGGCGAGCCAGTTATTACTGAATACGCCTAATTAACGGGAATTGGTATGACAGAGAAGAAAGCGCGCAGTATGGCCGGCCTGCCATGGATCGCAGCAATGGCTTTTTTTATGCAGGCACTGGATGCCACCATTCTTAACACCGCCCTACCCGCAATAGCACAGAGCCTTGGCCGCTCCCCGCTGGCGATGCAATCCACCATCATTAGTTACACGCTGACCGTGGCCATGCTGATCCCGATGAGCGGTTGGGTGGCAGACCGTTTTGGCACTCGTCGGGTATTTATGCTGGCGGTAAGCCTGTTTACCCTCGGCTCACTGGCGTGCGCGCTCTCCAACTCACTGTCAATGCTGGTTGTGTTTCGTGTCATTCAGGGGATTGGCGGTGCGATGATGATGCCGGTGGCCCGTCTGGCATTACTACGCGCGTATCCGCGCAGTGAACTGCTGCCGGTCCTGAACTTTGTCACCATGCCCGGGCTTGTCGGGCCGATTCTTGGCCCGGTATTGGGCGGCGTGCTGGTCACCTGGGCAAGCTGGCACTGGATCTTCTTGATTAATATTCCGATTGGTATAGCTGGCCTGTTTTATGCGCGGAAATATATGCCGAACTTCACCACGCCACGGCGAAGTTTCGATATGGGGGGCTTTTTCCTTTTTGGTTTGAGCCTTGTACTGTTTTCCAGCGGCATGGAGTTATTTGGAGAGAAGCTGGTCGCCAGCTGGATTGCTTTCGCGATTATCCTCAGCGGTCTCGGTTTGCTTTGGGCTTACGTTCGCCATGCGCGTCGCCACCCTGCTCCACTGATATCACTCAATCTGTTTAACACCCGCACCTTTTCCGTCGGCATCGCCGGGAACATTGCTTCCCGCCTGGGGACGGGTTGCGTACCGTTTTTGATGCCGCTGATGTTGCAGGTCGGTTTTGGGTATCCCGCGCTGATTGCTGGTTGCATGATGGCGCCAACCGCGCTGGGCTCTATTCTGGCAAAATCCACGGTCACACAGATATTGCGCTGGTTCGGTTATCGCAAGACGCTGGTTGGTATTACGCTGTTTATTGGTTTGATGATTGCCCAGTTCGCGCTGCAAACGCCGGCGATGGCAGTATGGATGCTGGTGCTGCCGCTGTTCATCCTGGGGATGGCAATGTCCACCCAGTTTACCTCGATGAATACCATTACTCTGGCGGACTTAACCGATGAAAATGCCAGCAGCGGCAACAGCGTCCTGGCAGTCACGCAACAGTTATCGATAAGTCTGGGGGTCGCGGTCAGCGCTGCGGTGCTGCGTTTCTATGAAGGGTTCGATAGCATTAATACCGTGGAGCAGTTCCACTACACCTTTATTACCATGGGCGCTATCACGCTGCTCTCCGCGCTGGTCTTTATGCTGCTGAAAGCGAAAGATGGCCGCAACCTGATCAAAGAGCGCCACAAAAAATCAGGCTGAACCACGCTCTATCAGAATCGGCGTGAGCTGCAACCGCTGTTGCTGCAAACCCGGTTCAGCAATACGGTGGATAAGCACGTCAATTGCCAGCTCACCCAGTTCATCTTTTGGTTGATGGATAGTGGTGAGCGGTGGAGTCATATAGCGCGCCAGTTCAATATCGTCGTAACCGACAATCGCCATATCTTGCGGGATCTTCAACCCGGCCTGATACAAAGCCTGGTATGCGCCAACAGCCATCGCATCGTTGCCGATAAAAACCGCCTGCGGGCGTTCGTTCATCGCCAGTAATGCCTGCATGGCATCAAAACCGCCGCCGAATTCAAAGTCGCTCTCGATTTCATCGCCTTCACGGATGGTTAACCCGGCGCGCGTCATCGCTTCGCGATACCCCTCCAGACGCAAACGCGCAGGCGTTTTATCCAGTGGCCCGGTGATACAGGCTATACGCGTGAATCCTTTATTGATCAGGTACTGCGTTGCCATATCGCCACCCAGCAAAGAGTTATCCTGAATCAGATCGCTATCACCGTTAAACGGCGCCCAGTCCATCATCACGGTCGGTATGGAAGGATAGCGCTGCATGATCTCTTGCGAAGGTTGATGGGTCTCGGTGCACAGCAGCAGCAACCCGTCGACGCGCTTCTGCATCAGCGTTTCCAGATTACTGTTCATCCGCTGTTCATCGCCTTCGGTATTGCACAACACCAGGCTGTAACCGCGCTCAAAACAGCTACGCTCCACGCCGCGCACCAGCTCGGAATAAAAGGGGTTAGTACTGGCGGTTATCAGCATGCCGATGGTGCGGGTCTGATTGATTTTCAGGCTCCGCGCCAGCGCAGAAGGGGCATAGTTCAGCGTTTTGATCGCTGCTTCCACCTTCTCCCGAACAGCATCACTGACAAAGCGATCTTTGTTAATAACGTGGGATACCGTTGAGGTGGAAACGCCCGCCACGCGGGCAACATCCTTCATGGTGGCCAAGTTTCACCCCTGCTGAGAGAGAAAATCATCAATCTCTTTGCGCCACGGAACAGAAGGTTGCGCGCCTTTACGCGTGACAGCAATCGCCGCTGCCGCATGAGCAAAACGGATCGCTTCATCCAGCGTTTTCTCTTCCAGCAATGCCGTCAACAGCGCGCCGTTAAAGGTATCGCCAGCGGCAATGGTATCAATGGCTTTGACTTTAAAGCCGGGAACGCGTTTACCTTCGCCATTAACACTTGCCCATACGCCACGGCTGCCAAGGGTAATAATTACCGTCTTGATCCCTTTGGCATGCAACGCCTGCGCGGCACGCGCGGCGTCTTCATCACTGTCAACGCGAATACCAGTCAGTTTTTCCGCTTCGGTTTCATTTGGTGTGATGATGTCCACCAGCGCCAGCAGTTCATCGGAAAGTTCCCGCGCCGGAGCCGGGTTAAGCGCAACGGTTGTGTGGTTCTCCTGCGCGATGCGCGCGGCAGCCAGCACGCTTTCTACCGGCGACTCCAGTTGCATCAGCAATGCCGATGCGTTCGCAATTAGCGCGTGCTGCGCTTCTACGCGTTCAATCGAGAGCGCCGCATTCGCTCCCGCATGAATACCGATGACATTCTCACCTTCGCCATTAACAAAAATCAGCGCCACACCGGTGGATTCCCCCGCAACAACGCTTACTGGCGCGACATCAATATGATCGCTTTCCAGCTGCTTACGAACACGAACGCCCGTGTCGTCATCGCCCGTGCAGGCAATAAAAGCGATATCAGCGCCGCTACGCCCGGCGGCAACCGCCTGGTTTGCGCCTTTACCACCGAAAGCCACCTGATACTGGCTGCCAGTGACGGTTTCGCCCGGCGTCGGGAAAGATTCAAGGTTAAGAATGTGATCGGCATTGATACTACCAAGGACGACGAGTTTGCCTGCGGTTTTCATGATGAGCTTGTCCATAAAGTGCGCCACCGTTCCCGGTGGCGCGTGCCATGCTTTTCTTTATTTTTACGTTGTCCCCAGGCGGCAGGTTCAAGCCTACCGACTGAACTGCTTATTACTGCTTGATGACCAGTTTCAGGTCAACCGGGTTTTTCGCGTAGACTTTTTCGCCTTTCAGCACTTTGTCTGCGGTATCAACACCTTTCGCGCCAATTTGCTCCGGCAACTGAGCAATCGTTGCTGCCAGTTTACCGTCATTTACTGCTTTAATACCGTCTGGCGTACCGTCAAAACCCACCACCATCACGTCGGTTTTACCGGCAGTTTGCAGTGCACGCAGCGCGCCCAGCGCCATTTCATCATTCTGGGCAAAGACCGCCTGAACATCCGGGTGAGCCGTCAGCAGGTTCTGCATAACGTTCAGGCCTTTAGTACGATCAAAGTCTGCCGGCTGGCTGGCCAGCACGTTAAATTTATGAGCAGCAACGGCCTGCTGGAAACCTTCGCCACGTTCACGTGCAGCGGAAGTCCCGGCAATACCCGCCAGTTCGATAACTTTCGCACCTTCACCCGCTTTTTTAGCGATGTAGTCGCCAGCAATTTTGCCGCCGAGCACGTTGTCAGACGCAATGTGGCTTACCACTTCACCGCTGCTTGCTACGCGGTCGAGGGTAATTACCGGGATTTTTGCCTGGTTAGCCATTTTGATCGCGTTACCAACAGCATCGGAGTCTGTCGGGTTAATCAGCAGCAGTTTGGTACCGCGAACGGTCAGATCCTGCACGTTGGCCAGCTCTTTGGCCGGGTTGTTCTGCGAATCCAGGACAACCAGGTCATACCCCAGTTTATCCGCCTCTTTCTGTGCTCCATCCTTCAGGGAGACGAAGAACGGGTTGTTCAGCGTGGAAATCACCAGAGCAATAGAGTCTTTCGCCATCGCGTTTGCGCTAATGGTGGCGCTCAGTGCAACAGCAGAAACCAGAGTGGCCAGTTTTTTCATGTTCATATTCACGAGTCCTGTTGTGTAGGTAATTACTGCTTTTTGTTGTCTACCAGCACCGCGAGCAGAATCACCACTGCTTTAACGATCATCTGGTAATAGGAGGAAACGCTCAACAAATTCAATCCATTATTGAGGAAGCCCAGAATCAATGCGCCGATCAACGTCCCAACAATGCGACCTTTACCGCCAGCCAGACTGGTTCCGCCCAATACCACCGCAGCAATAGCATCCAGTTCATAACCGGCCCCAGCAGTAGGCTGTGCAGAAGAGAGACGCGCCACTTCAATAATGCCCGCCAGTGAAGCCAGCAGGCCGCACAGCGAGTAGACGATAATTTTCACTTTATCGACGGAGATGCCGGACAAGCGCGTCGCCGCTTCGTTACCGCCCAAAGCATAGATATAGCGACCCAGGCGAGTTTGATGCAATAAATACCAGGCGGCGATAAAGACCACAGCCATCAGCCACACTGGCGTCGGGATCCCGAGCGGACGGCCAATACCAAACCAGCCAAAAATATCTGCGTTAGCGGTAAATCCGGTATTGATTGGGCTGCCATTGGTATAAACCAGCGTTACGCCGCGCAGCAGCAACATCATTACCAACGTAGCGATAAACGCCTGCACGCGGCCTTTCGCGACAATCGCCCCGGTAACGGCGCCGATAGCCGCCCCCAGCGCCAGCGCGCCAGCAACGGCCACCAGCGCATTCACTTCCACGCCAATCATCGATGCCGCAACCGCGCCGGTGAGCGCCAGCAGGGAACCGACGGACAGATCAATTCCCGAGGTCAGGATAACCAGCGTCATCCCCACCGCCATAATGGCGTTTACCGAGGTTTGTTGCAGGATATTCAGCAGGTTATTGACGGTAAAAAAGTTCGGACTCATGGTCGAAACAATCGCAATCAACACCAGCAAAGCAATTAACGATTTTTGTTCCATTAGCCATGCTTTGCTGAAATAACGGCGACCAGAAACAGCCTGGGTAGTCATCTTTTTTACTCCTGATTCACACGATTAAGCTTGCCCACAGCGGCAGCCATCAACACTTCCTGAGTGGCCTGCTCGCGCGTGAATTCACCGCCGAGATGCCCTTCATGCATCACCATAATGCGATCGCTCATTCCCAGTACTTCCGGCATTTCAGAGGAGACCAGGATGATGCTCAGCCCGTCTGCCTTGAACTGGTTAATAAGCTGATAAATCTCTTTTTTCGCCCCAACATCGACGCCGCGCGTCGGTTCGTCGAGGATCAGCACTTTTGGCCGCGTCATCAGACCACGGGCAATCGCCACTTTTTGCTGATTACCGCCGGAGAGCAAACCAATCGCCTGTTCCATCGATGGCGTTTTCACATTGAACAGACGGATAAAATCATTCACCGCCTGCTGTTCATCTTTATGCTTCAGCGAACCGCCCGCACGGCTGAAGTAACGCAGTGCCGTCAGCGACATATTCTCTTTCACCGACATGCCGAGCACTAAGCCGTCGCGCTTACGGTCTTCTGAAATATAGACGATGCCGTTCGCCAGCCCGTCCTGCGGAGAGCGGGTGATCACTTCATGGCCGTCGAGTGTCACATAACCGCTGGTGCGCGGCAGTGCGCCATACAGCACTTTCATCAGTTCGGTGCGGCCAGCGCCCATCAACCCGGCGACGCCAAGGATCTCGCCTTTGCGCAGGGTGAAACTGACGTTTTCCACGCCGGGACCACACAGATTATTGACAGTAAGGCGCACTTCGCCCGGCGCTTGATCCAGACGCGGGTATTGGTCTTCCAGCTTGCGGCCAACCATCATTTCGATCAGCGTATCTTCGGTGAGCGTCGCCACTTCACGCTCGGCGATAAACTGCCCGTCACGGAAAACCGTCACATCATCGCAAATCTCGAAGATCTCTTTCAGACGATGGGAGATATAGACAATGCCGCGCCCCTGCGATTTCAACTCGCGGATCACGCGGAACAGCGATTCAGTTTCGGTGTCCGTCAGGGCATCGGTGGGTTCATCCATAATGATGACCTGTGATTCGTAGCTCATCACTTTGGCGATTTCGACCATTTGCTGATCGCCAATGGAGAGTTCGCCTACAAGCCGATCGCTCTTAAAGCGCAGATTCAGTTTGGCCAGCAGCTTGTCGGCTTCAGCAAACATCTTTTTCCAGTCGATTTTACCGAAACGATTGACGAACTCACGTCCGAGAAAAATGTTCTCAGCAATGGTGAGCTGCGGGATCAGGTTCAATTCCTGGTGGATGATGCCGATACCGGCTTCCTGCGATGATTTTGGGCCGTTAAAGGTGGTCTCTTTTCCCAGCCACAGCAGCGAACCAGCGTCACGGGTATAGATGCCCGTAAGCACTTTCATCATCGTGGATTTACCGGCACCATTTTCGCCCACCAGCGCCATCACACGGCCAGGATAGACGTTCAGCGCCGCGCCGGAAAGCGCTTTAACGCCGGGGAATGCTTTATCGATCCCCTTGAGTTGCAGTAACGCGTCCATGATGGCCTCAGAAAGTGACGCCAGCACAGAGAATGATATTCGCAAACGGGGAACACTCCCCGCTGCGAATCACCGCATGACTGTCCGCGGTGTGTTTTTTAAACTGCTCGTGCGTAACGTACCGCACTTCTATGGTGTTTCCCTGGTGTTGTTGCAGTTGCTCAAGAGACTTAAGCAACGTTTCGTGGAGCTGCGGATTATGTTCTTTGATTTCCAGCGCCAGGATAGCGGATTCAACTTGCATTTCGGTTGTCACCACATCCAGCACCTGCATAAAGGACGGTACGCCCTGCGTTAGCGCCATATCGATTCGTTGCGTATTACGCGGCACCGGCAACCCGGCATCACATACCACCAGCGTATCGGTATGACCAAGACGAGAGATAACTGACGAAATGTCAGTGTTCAATACACGACCTTTTTTCATTTTTTATGCTCCACTAGCGAAACGTTTCGCTGAACGCAGTGTAGTACAAAGAATAATCTTATAACTATGTCTCAGTTACAGAAGTGTGATCGATATCGAAACGTTTCGCGTCTGAATGTGATGAAAAAACAGCTTGATTATCTTAAATGAAATTAACAGGCATAAATAACAAAAACCCCTCATAAGGAGGGGTTTGATAAACGCTAAATTTCGACCTGTGTTCCCAGCTCGATAACCCGGTTTGGCGGGATTTCAAACTGGTCCGGCGCGCGCAGCGCGTTGCGCTGTAATACCAGGTAGAGCTTACCGCGCAGCCGCAAATACCATGGTCGTTTACCGAGAATCAACGACTCATGCGACATAAAGAAGGAGGTTTCCATCATCCGGCAATTGAGCCCCTCCAGACCACAGCGGTGGAACACCTCTTCAACGTTCGGCGTTTCGCGCCAGCCGTAACTTGCCACCACGCGCCAGAAAGTTGGCGACAACTGTTCAATTTGCACCCGACGCACATTGTGGACGTAAGGTGCATCTTCAGTACGCAGCGTCAGCAGAATCACGCGTTCATGCAACACCTTGTTGTGCTTCAGGTTATGCATCATGGCAAACGGAATGACATTCAGCGCGCGGGACATGTACACCGCCGTACCCGGTACACGAACCGGCGGCGATTTCTCCAGCGACGCAATCATCGCCTCCAGAGAGTTGCCGTGTTCGTGCATACGGCGCAGCAGGCGGAACCGTTCGCTTTTCCAGGTAGTCATCACCAGGAACATCACCATGCCGAGCGTTAACGGCAACCAGCCGCCGGAGACGATTTTATCGAGGTTCGCCGAGAACAGCGGCACATCAATACTCAGGAATAAAATCAGAATCAGCCCCACCAGCACTTTATTCCAGTGCCAGTTTTTGCGTGCCACGGTCGTGGAAAGAATTGAGGTCAGCACCATCGTCCCGGTAACGGCAATACCGTAAGCCGCCGCCAGATTGCTGGAGTGCTCAAAGCTGACAATCACCAGCACCACCGCAAAATAGAGCAGCCAGTTAATGAAAGGGATATAGATCTGCCCGGATTCCATCTCCGAGGTATGAATAATACGCATCGGCGCCAGATAACCCAGACGCACGGCCTGGCGAGTCAGGGAGAAGACGCCTGAAATAACCGCCTGCGACGCAATGACCGTCGCCAGCGTGGCGATAATCAACATCGGGATCAACGCCCACTCCGGTGCCAGCAGGAAGAAGGGGTTCTTAATCGCTTCCGGCGTTTTCAGCAATAATGCGCCCTGGCCAAAGTAATTCAGCGCCAGCGACGGCAGCACCACAATAAACCACGCCACGCGGATCGGCAGCTTACCGAAGTGTCCCATATCCGCATACAGCGCCTCGACACCGGTGATCGACAGCACCACGGCGCCAAGCGCAACAAAAGAGACCGTCTTGTACTCAAGGAAGAAATTCACCGCCCAAAGCGGATTCAGCGCCTGCAACACTTCAGGGTTTTCGATAATACCGCGCGCGCCGAGTACGGCCAGAATCAAAAACCACGCCAGCATGATCGGTGCAAACAGTTTCCCCACCAATCCGGTACCGTGCTTCTGAATCATAAACAGCAGGGTTAAAACGATAATCGACAGCGGCACAATCCAGCTATCGAGCGAAGGCGCGACAATCTCCAGCCCCTCTATCGCCGACATCACCGAGATCGCGGGAGTAATAACCACCTCACCATAGAAGAAGCTACCGCCAATCAATCCCATGATCACCAGCATCGAAGTCATTCTGGCCGAAGTGTTGCGACCGGCCAGCGACATCAGCGTCAGAATACCGCCTTCACCGGCGTTATCCGCGCGCATGACGAATGTCAGATACTTAATGGAGACCACAAAAACCAGTAGCCAGAAGATCAGTGACAAAAAGCCGAAGACGGCATCGCGCTCAACACCGAAACCAAACTGACCAGACAAACATTCACGAAGTGTATAAAGTGGGCTGGTGCCGATATCACCGTAGACAACCCCAATTGCCGCGAGAGTGACAGCGGGTAACGATTGTTTATTATCAGTGCTCATAGACTAATCTTTTGTTTGAATGACAAATGTGTGCTTAGTCCCTTGGCCCACAAAAAGCGCACAGTATGCACGATTATTTGCAAAATCGTACCCCTAAATGCGGCCACATTAATCTGGCGCAATGAAAATAAAGCCGTTCTTCAGTCTATTACAAGCCCTTTCGGAAACGTCTATACTCGCTTTTGCAAGCCGGATAACACGGCGAAAGGACGCAAATCTATTATGGCTCACTCACATTTATTAGCAGAAAGAATTTCCCGCTTAAGCAGCGCGCTGGAAAAAGGACTCTTTGAGCGTAGCCACGCTATCCGGTTGTGCCTGCTGGCTGCGTTGAGCGGCGAGAGCGTATTTCTTCTTGGCCCGCCAGGCATTGCGAAAAGCCTGATCGCACGTCGCCTGAAATTCGCCTTTAAACATGCCCGCGCCTTTGAATACCTGATGACGCGCTTCTCCACGCCGGAAGAGGTTTTTGGTCCGCTCTCCATTCAGGCGTTAAAAGATGAAGGGCGCTATGAGCGCTTAACTGACGGTTATCTTCCGGAAGCAGAAATCGTGTTTCTGGATGAGATCTGGAAAGCCGGCCCGGCGATCCTCAACACCCTGCTCACCGCCATTAACGAACGTCGCTTCCGTAACGGCGCGAGCGAAGAGAAGATCCCGATGCGTTTGCTGGTGGCCGCCTCGAACGAACTGCCGGAAGCCGACAGCAGCCTCGAAGCGCTGTATGATCGCATGTTAATCCGCCTGTGGCTCGATAAAGTGCAGGAGAAGGGGAATTTCCGCTCCATGCTGGTCAGCCAGCAGGACGAAAACGAAAACCCGGTACCCGCCGAACTGCAAATCACCGACGAGGAATATCAGCGTTGGCAACAGGATATTGGGCTGGTCAAACTGCCCGATCCGGTATTTGAGCTGATCTATACGCTACGCCAGCAGCTCGATGCCTTACCGAATGCGCCGTATGTTTCCGATCGCCGCTGGAAAAAAGCTATCCGCTTATTACAGTCCAGCGCCTTTTTCAGCGGGCGCGATGCGGTTGCCCCCATTGATTTGATCCTGCTGAAAGATTGTCTGTGGCACGATGCCGAAAGCCTGCGTTTGTTGCAGCAGCAACTGGATATTTTGATGACCGGGCACGCATGGCAGCAACAATCGATGCTGACACAGCTCACCAGTATCAATCAGCGTCATATGCAGCTTCAGCAGCAACAAAGCGACAAAACCGCGCTGAAAGTCAGCCGCCAGGGCGGTATGTTCAGCCGCCGTCCGCACTATGATTTACCCGAAGGTCTGAACGAACCGCTGTTAACGCTACTGTTACAGCAGCCGCTAAAATTGCACGATTTACAGGTAATTCACGTCACTATTGAGCGCAATGCGCTGGAGCAGTGGCTGGCGAAAGGCGGTGAAATCCGCGGCAAGCTTAACGGTATCGGTTTTGCGCAACCTTTAAATCTTGAAGTTGATACCTCGCTTCATCTGGTGATCCGCGATGTCAGTTTGCAGGGATCGCGTCTTGCGCTGCCTGGCGCCACTACCGAAAACGTCCCGGAAGAGATAGCCCAACAACTGGAAGCGCTGGATAACACCTGGCACCAGCAGCACACCCGTTTTAGCGAGCAGCAAAAATGCCTGTTCGTCTCTGGCGACTGGTTGGGTCGCATTGAAGCCAGTCTGCAGGACGTCCGCGCACAGATCCAACAGGCGCGTCAATGCTAACGCTGGAAACACTGAATGTGATGCTTACCATCAGCGAAGAGACGCTGGTAGAAGAGCTTATCGTTCTGCTGCTGGCTTCTCCGCAACTGGCGCTGTTTTTTGAAAAATTCCCGCGCTTAAAACATGCGATCACGGAAGATATTCCCCGCTGGCGCGAAGCGCTAAAAAAGCATCTGAAAGAGACCGCTGTGCCGCCGGAACTGGCGGAAGAAGTGCTGAGTTACCAGCAAAGCCAGCTACTCTCAACATCGCAATTTATCGTCCAGTTACCGCAGATCCTGGCATTACTGGAAAAGTTGCATTCGCCTTTTGCCGCCCAGGCACGGCAAATGGTAACGGATAACCCGCAGTTCACACCCGCTTTGCATACCCTCTTTTTGCAGCGCTGGCGTCTGAGCCTTGTCGTGCAAACCACCACCTTTAATCAGCAATTGCTGGAAGAGGAACGCGAGCAGTTGTTGAGTGAGGTGCAGGAGCGCATGACGCTGAGCGGGCAGCTGGAGCCGGTACTGGTCGAAAATGAGAACGCCGCCGGACGCTTGTGGGATATGAGCGCCGGTCAGCTTAAACGCGGCGACTACCAGTTGATCATCAAATATGGCGATTTTCTGAAAGAGCAGCCGGAGCTTCAGCAACTGGCGGAGCAGCTTGGCCGCTCGCGGGAGGCGAAATCAGTGCCGCGTAAAGATGCACCGATGGAAACGTTCCGCATGCTGGTGCGTGAACCGGCAACCGTACCGGAACAGGTCGATGGTTTGCATCAGAGCGATGATATTTTGCGCCTGTTGCCGCCGGAGCTGGCAACGCTCGGCATTACAGAACTGGAATATGAGTTTTACCGGCGGCTGGTGGAAAAGCAGCTGCTCACCTACCGTCTGCACGGCGATGCCTGGCGGGAAAAAGTTACCGAACGCCCGGTGATCCATCAGGATTTTGATGAGCAACCGCGCGGGCCGTTTATCGTCTGCGTTGATACTTCCGGTTCAATGGGCGGGTTTAATGAGCAGTGCGCGAAAGCATTCTGCCTGGCGCTGATGCGCGTGGCGCTGGCGGACAAACGGCGCTGCTTTATTATGCTGTTTTCCAGCGAAGTTGTGCGTTATGAACTGACCAGCGCGCAGGGGCTTGAGCAGGCGATCCGCTTTCTGAGCCAGCGCTTTCGTGGCGGAACCGATCTGGCAAGCTGTTTTCGGGCGATCATTGAACGGATGCAGGGCGGCGAATGGTTTGATGCCGACGCCGTGGTGATCTCGGATTTTATCGCCCAGCGCCTGCCGGACGATATCATTAGCAAAGTGAAAGAGTTGCAGAACGTTCACCAGCACCGCTTCCACGCGGTGGCTATGTCGGTACATGGTAAGCCCGGCATCATGCGTATTTTCGATCACATCTGGCGTTTTGATACCGGGATGCGCAGCCGTCTGCTGCGACGCTGGCGGCGTTAGAGCAGGCCGGAAACCTGCCCGCGAACCATTGCGGGCCACACACCGCACTGTACCTGGCCGATATGCGACAGTTGCAGCAGCAGCATCGTCAGACGCGACTGACCAATACCGCCGCCGATGGTTTGCGGCATCTCACCGCGCAGAAGCGCCTGGTGCCACTCCAGTTGCAACCGATCTTCGTCACCGGTGATCCGCAACTGACGTTTCAATGCCTCCGCATCTACGCGGATCCCCATCGAAGAGAGTTCCAGCGCATCTTCCAGCACCGGGTTCCACACCAGAATATCGCCGTTCAGGCCGCTAAAACCGGCCTCAGCAGGCGTGCTCCAGTCATCATAATCCGGAGCGCGCACATCGTGGCGCTTGCCATCGCTGAGTTTGCCGCCAATCCCCATCAGGAACACAGCGCCCAGTTCTTTCGCAATCGCTTTTTCCCGCCCTTTAGCATCCAGTTCCGGGAAGCGGCTGAGCAGCGTTTCGCTGTGCACAAAATGGATCTGTTCCGGCAGAAACGGTACAAGCCCAAAGGTTTCGCTGACGGCGGCTTCAGTCGCTTTGATCCCGGCCCAGATCGCTTCAACAGTGGATTTCAGCGTTGTAACATGGCGCTCGCCATCGCCCAGCACCCGCTCCCAGTCCCACTGATCAACATAAACGGAGTGAATAGCCGAAAGGCGGTCTTCATCCGGACGCAGGGCTTTCATGTGGGTGTACAAGCCTTCCCCGGCGCTGAAATCATGCTGGCCCAGCGTCTGTCGTTTCCATTTCGCCAGCGAATGCACCACCTCAAAACGGGCATCCGGCAGCGTTTTCACATTAACCTGCACCGCTTTTTCACATCCTGACAGGTTATCCTGCGTGCCATCACCGACGCGGCTGAGAATCGGCGCCTGAACTTCAATCAGACCCAATTTCTCTTCCAGTTGGCGGGAGAAAAAAGATTTCACGAAGGCGATTTGGCGTTGTCTGGCGATGTAAGAGGTTTTCATTATGTTACTCCTGTCTTCTGTTGCTGATAATTAAGCAACAAAATGCCGCCTCAACTCAATAATCCATAATTAAAAAGGCCAGTACGGTTTTAAATCAATAAAATAAGCGGGTAAAATAGAAAGAATCCCTATCCTTCATAAGAAAACCCTATGGAAAATTATCAGATCGATAATCTGGACCGCGGCATCCTCGACGCTTTAATGGCCAATGCGCGCACCGCTTATGCCGAACTGGCCAAACAATTTGGCGTCAGCCCCGGTACCATTCATGTGCGTGTAGAAAAGATGAAGCAAGCCGGGATCATCACCGGCGCGCGTATCGATGTCAGCCCTAAGCAACTGGGTTACGATGTCTGCTGCTTTATTGGCATCATTTTGAAGAGCGCAAAAGATTACCCTTCAGCGCTGGCGAAACTGGAAAGTCTGGAAGAAGTGACCGAAGCCTATTACACCACCGGCCACTACAGCATCTTTATAAAAGTAATGTGTCGATCCATCGATGCCCTGCAGCAGGTACTTATCAACAAGATCCAAACAATTGATGAAATTCAGTCCACGGAAACATTGATCTCCCTGCAAAACCCTATCATGCGTACGATCCGCCCTTAACAGGGCGTTTTTCTCCTTCCTTAATACCCATATTGTCCACAGGTAGATCCCAGGCCTTTCACAGCGTACAATACGCCTCACTTTGTCGCCGGATGGCGAATAAACGGAGCGGGGTTTTCATGGCGGATATTACTCTTATTAGCGGCAGCACCCTCGGCGGTGCGGAATATGTGGCGGAACACCTGGCTGAAAAGCTGGAAGATGCCGGTTATAGCACCGAGACGCTGCACGGCCCGCTATTAGAGGATCTTTCTCCGCAGGGCATCTGGCTGGTTATCAGTTCCACCCATGGTGCCGGCGATCTGCCTGAGAACCTGCAGCCGTTTTTAGACGATCTACAGGAACAGAAGCCGGATCTCGCGCAGGTGCGCTTTGGCGCGATCGGCATCGGCAGTCGCGAATATGACACCTTCTGCCAGGCAATCGAGAAGATTGAGGACGCGTTGAAGGCAAATGGCGCGAAACAGATCGGTGAAACACTGAAGATCAACATTCTTGAACACGATATTCCGGAGGATCCAGCAGAAGAATGGCTGGGATCCTGGAAAAATTTACTCAAGAACGATTAAAGATCGCGCGATCAGTTGTGGATAACTGTGCTTAAAAGGCCTTATTAACCGGTAGTTATCCCATGAACAACTCTTGTTTAGTTTTCAGCCTGTGTATAAACAGGCATTCTGATCCCAGCTTATACGATTCAGGATCACCGATCATTCACAGCTAATGATCCTCTCTAATAAATTGATCTTACAGCGATGATCCGGGTTATCCACAAGACATCGCGATCCTAATAAGAGATCACAATAGAACAGATCTCTCTATATAAAAGATCTTCTTTTTAATACCCGGGATCCGGATCTTTCTCACTGGGCTAAAGTTGAGTAGAATCCACGGCCCGGGCTTCAATCCAATTTCTAACCGCTTAGGCGAGGCATACCACCATGTTTTATCCGGATCCTTTTGACGTCATTATCATTGGCGGGGGTCATGCAGGTACTGAGGCCGCGATGGCTGCAGCACGTATGGGTCAACAGACTCTGCTTTTGACACACAATATCGACACGCTGGGGCAGATGAGCTGCAACCCGGCGATCGGCGGTATTGGGAAAGGACACCTGGTAAAAGAAGTGGATGCGCTCGGCGGGCTGATGGCGAAAGCGATCGATCAGGCGGGCATTCAGTTTAGGATACTAAACGCAAGCAAAGGTCCGGCGGTGCGCGCCACTCGTGCGCAGGCAGACCGTGTGCTTTACCGTCAGGCGGTACGCACCGCTCTGGAAAACCAGCCGAACCTGATGATCTTCCAGCAGGCGGTTGAAGATCTGATCGTGAAAAACGATCGCGTTGTTGGCGCAGTTACCCAGATGGGGCTGAAATTCCGCGCTAAAGCTGTGGTACTGACGGTCGGGACATTCCTTGACGGTAAAATCCACATCGGCCTTGATAACTACAGCGGTGGCCGCGCTGGCGATCCGCCGTCTATTCCGCTCTCGCGTCGCCTGCGTGAACTGCCGTTGCGTGTTAGCCGCCTGAAAACCGGTACGCCGCCGCGGATTGACGCCCGTACCATCGACTTCAGCGTTCTGGCGCAGCAGCACGGGGATAACCCGATGCCGGTATTCTCGTTTATGGGTAACGCCGCGCAGCATCCGCGTCAGGTACCGTGCTATGTCACGCACACCAATGAAAAAACCCATGACGTGATCCGCAATAACCTCGATCGTAGCCCGATGTACGCTGGCGTGATCGAAGGGATCGGCCCGCGTTACTGCCCGTCGATCGAAGACAAAGTGATGCGCTTTGCCGATCGCAACCAGCATCAGATCTTCCTGGAACCGGAAGGGCTGACCTCCAACGAAATTTATCCGAACGGTATCTCCACCAGCTTGCCGTTCGATGTACAGATGCAAATCGTCCGTTCCATGCAGGGGATGGAAAACGCGAAGATCGTACGCCCTGGCTATGCCATTGAGTACGATTTCTTTGACCCGCGTGATTTGAAGCCGACGCTGGAAAGCAAATACATCCATGGCCTGTTCTTTGCCGGCCAGATTAACGGTACCACTGGTTACGAAGAAGCTGCTGCGCAAGGGCTGCTGGCCGGTCTGAACGCCGGGCGCTTCTCTGCTGAAAAAGAGGGCTGGGCGCCGCGTCGCGACCAGGCTTACCTCGGTGTGCTGGTGGACGATCTCTGCACGCTCGGCACCAAAGAACCGTACCGCATGTTCACCTCCCGCGCGGAATATCGTCTGATGCTGCGTGAAGATAACGCCGACCTGCGTCTGACCGAAGCTGGTCGAGAGCTGGGTCTGGTGGACGATGAACGCTGGGCGCGCTTTAACGAGAAGCTGGAAACGATTGAACGTGAACGCCAGCGTCTGAAATCGCAGTGGGTTTCACCATCATCGGAACATGCTCCGGCGGTGAATGCGCACCTGACTGCGCCATTATCGCGTGAAGCCAGCGGTGAAGATCTGCTGCGTCGCCCGGAAATGACTTATGAACAACTGGTACAGTTGACACCGTTCGCTCCTGGTCTTGATGACCAGCAGGCGGCTGAACAGGTTGAAATCCAGGTGAAATACGAAGGTTACATTGCACGCCAGCAGGATGAGATCGAAAAACAACAGCGCAATGAAAACACCTTGTTGCCGGCATCGCTGGATTACCGTCAGGTGAATGGCCTGTCCAACGAAGTGATCGCCAAACTTAACGATCACAAACCTTCCTCGATCGGTCAGGCATCCCGTATCTCAGGCATCACGCCAGCGGCTATTTCCATTTTGCTGGTATGGCTGAAAAAACAAGGTATGCTGCGCCGCAGCGCTTAATAGTATTGCCCGGCAGTGCTTGCCGGGCCGATTGAACTTTTAGGACGGGCCGCATCGCGCTGCCCGCCGCTTAGTATCTCAACAGGTATTCACTGTGCTCAATAAACTCTCTCGTCTGCTGGATGAAGCAGGTATTTCGTTGTCGGTTGAACAGCAGAAACAGCTGGTGGCCTATGTCGAACTGCTGCACAAATGGAACAAGGCCTATAACCTGACCTCTGTGCGCGATCCGAACGAGATGCTCATCCGCCATATTCTCGACAGCATTGTCGTTGCGCCGTACCTGCAAGGGACACGTTTTATCGATGTTGGTACAGGGCCTGGTTTGCCGGGGATCCCGCTTTCAATCGTCCGTCCTGAATCCCATTTCACACTGCTCGACAGCCTGGGGAAACGCGTTCGTTTCTTACGCCAGGTGCAGCATGAGCTGAAATTGAGCAACGTTGAGCCGGTTCAGAGCCGCGTTGAAGATTTCCCGGGCGAACCGCCCTTTGACGGTGTGATTAGCCGCGCCTTTGCCTCGCTGAATGATATGGTGAACTGGTGTCACCATTTGCCGGGTGAAGAGGGGCGTTTCTACGCGCTTAAAGGTCTGGTGCCGGAAGATGAGATCGCGCTGTTACCTGCGGAGTTAGCCGTTGAAGCTATTGTTAAACTGAATGTTCCGCACCTGGAAGGCGAACGTCATCTGGTGATCGTTAAGCCAAATAAAGTTTAATTTTTATCAAAAAATGTATCTTTCGTGCTGTTGCTTAGATGTTAAAAAACGAAGGAAAAAAGGGCGATACGTTCAGTTACATTTCACCGTCTTGTTACCAGGATTTTTCTGACATTTAACGTCCAGAATTTGATTCATGGAAATAATAGTCAACAGCGAAAATATCAGCCCGCTAAAAGTCGGCAGGTAGAATGAAATACGGATGTAAAATAATTATTATAAATGTCAATGGAAGGTTTTCGATGTATAGGCAGGTGTTTTAAAAAGAGTTGTGATAAATCGTCTTGAATATCATAAAGTTGAAAAGTGGTAATTTCTTTGCGTGATTAACCCTGCAGACGCATAAATGTTTAATTTGTGACCGAGTGCACGCTTTGTTGTTGGGTTTTTGGTGTTATTCGCACTTTTGCCCGACAGTTCACAGTTTCCTCAAAAGTTTAAAAATAGCGCTCGGGAAAAATATTTAAACATTTATTCACCTTTTTGCTACTTATTGTTTGAAATCACGGGGCCGCACCGTATAATTTGACCGCTTTTTGATGCTTGACTCCGGACCATAAAGAACGTTTTATACGACACGCGGCATACCTCAAAGGGAGCAGGAGTTAAGAAACGTCATGTCTGTGTCGCTTTATAGTCGAAACGTTGCTCGCAAGCTTCTGCTTATTCAGTTTCTGGCGGTAATGGCAAGTGGATTGCTGTTTAGCCTCAAAGACCCCTTCTGGGGCATTTCCGCCGTGTGCGGAGGTATGGCAGTCTTACTGCCGAATATGTTTTTTATGATTTTTGCCTGGCGTCATCAGGCGCATACACCTGCTAAAGGCCGCGTGGCCTGGACCTTCGCCTTCGGTGAAGCGCTCAAGGTGTTGGTAACATTCTTGTTACTGGTGGTGGCGCTGGGGGTTTTTAAGGTGGCTTTTTTGCCGCTGATAGTCACGTGGGTTTCGGTGCTGGTTGTTCAGATACTGGCACCCGCTGTAATTAACAACAAAGGGTAAGAGGCATCATGTCTGCAGGAGAAATCTCTACACCACAGGAGTACATAGGTCACCATCTGAATAACCTTCAGATTGATCTTCGTACCTTCTCGATGGTGGATCCGCATAACCCCCCGGCCACCTTCTGGACGCTGAATATCGACTCCATGTTTTTTTCGGTGGTACTGGGTCTGTTGTTCCTGGTGATGTTCCGTAGCGTAGCGAAAAAAGCCACCAGCGGTGTCCCAGGGAAATTCCAGACGGCGATTGAGCTGGTGATTGGTTTTGTTCATGGTAGCGTTAAAGACATGTACCACGGCAAAAGCAAGCTTATCGCGCCACTGGCCCTGACGATTTTCGTTTGGGTATTCCTGATGAACCTGATGGATTTGCTGCCTATCGACCTGCTCCCGTACATCGCTGAACATGTACTGGGTCTGCCTGCGCTGCGCGTGGTGCCGTCTGCTGACGTCAACATCACCCTGTCTATGGCGTTGGGCGTATTTATCCTGATTCTGTTCTACAGCATCAAAATGAAGGGTATTGGCGGTTTCGCTAAAGAGCTGACTCTCCAGCCGTTCAACCATCCGGTATTTATTCCGGTAAACCTTATCCTTGAGGGCGTGAGCCTGCTGTCCAAACCGGTTTCTCTCGGTCTGCGACTGTTCGGCAACATGTACGCGGGTGAGTTGATTTTCATTCTGATCGCAGGTCTTCTGCCGTGGTGGTCACAGTGGATTCTGAATGTGCCATGGGCCATTTTCCACATCCTGATTATTACGCTGCAAGCCTTTATCTTCATGGTTCTGACGATTGTCTATCTGTCGATGGCATCTGAAGAGCATTGATTTTTAACAACACTACTACGTTTTAACTGAAACAAACTGGAGACTGTCATGGAAAACCTGAATATGGATCTGCTGTACTTGGCTGCCGCTGTGATGATGGGTCTGGCGGCAATCGGTGCTGCGATCGGTATCGGCATCCTCGGGGGTAAATTCCTGGAAGGCGCAGCGCGTCAACCGGATCTGATTCCTCTGCTGCGTACTCAGTTCTTTATCGTAATGGGTCTGGTGGATGCTATCCCGATGATCGCTGTAGGTCTGGGTCTGTACGTGATGTTTGCTGTCGCGTAGTAAGGGTTGCTTTACAAGCAATTGTTTAGAACGTTAACCAGATAAGAGGCATTGTGCTGTGAATCTAAACGCAACAATCCTCGGCCAGGCCATCGCGTTTGTCCTGTTCGTTCTGTTCTGCATGAAGTATGTATGGCCGCCGTTAATGGCTGCCATCGAAAAACGTCAGAAAGAAATTGCTGACGGTCTTGCTTCCGCAGAACGAGCTAAAAAGGATTTGGATCTTGCACAGGCCAATGCGACCGACCAGCTGAAAAAAGCGAAAGCTGAAGCTCAGGTTATCATTGAACAGGCGAACAAACGCCGTGCTCAGATCCTGGATGAAGCGAAAGCAGAAGCCGAGCAGGAACGTAACAAAATCGTCGCGCAAGCGCAGGCTGAAATCGATGCCGAGCGTAAACGTGCGCGCGAAGAGCTGCGTAAACAGGTGGCTCTGCTGGCAGTAGCCGGCGCCGAGAAGATCATCGAACGTTCCGTGGATGAAGCTGCTAACAGCGACATCGTGAATAAACTGGTCGCTGAACTGTAAGGAGGAGGGGCTGATGTCTGAATTTGTAACGGTAGCTCGCCCCTACGCCAAAGCAGCTTTTGACTTTGCCGTCGAAAACCAGAGCGTTGACCGCTGGCAGGATATGCTGGCGTTCGCTGCCGAGGTGACGAAAAATGAACACATGGCCGAGCTTCTCTCTGGTGCTTTAGCGCCGGAAACGCTCGCTAAGTCGTTTATCGCAGTCTGTGGGGAGCAACTTGACGACAAAGGTCAGAACCTGATTCGGGTGATGGCTGAAAACGGTCGTATCAAGGTGCTTCCTGATGTTCTTGAGCAGTTTATTCAATTGCGTGCAGCCAGCGAGGCTATTGCAGAAGTCGATGTGACTTCTGCAACTGCACTGAGTGAAGAACAGCTTTCGAAAATCAGCGCCGCGATGGAAAAACGTCTGTCACGCAAAGTGAAGCTGAATTGCAATATCGATAAGTCTGTAATGGCAGGCGTAATCATCCGTGCGGGTGATATGGTCATTGATGGCAGCGTTCGCGGCCGTCTTGAGCGCCTTGCAGACGTCTTGCAGTCTTAAGGGGACTGGAGCATGCAACTGAATTCCACCGAAATCAGCGAACTGATCAAGCAGCGCATTGCTCAGTTCAGTGTTGTGAGTGAAGCTCACAACGAAGGTACTATTGTTTCTGTAAGCGACGGTGTTATCCGTATCCACGGCCTGGCCGATTGTATGCAGGGTGAAATGATCTCCCTGCCGGGTAACCGTTACGCTATCGCACTGAACCTGGAGCGCGACTCCGTGGGTGCAGTTGTGATGGGTCCGTATGCTGACCTCGCCGAAGGCATGAAGGTTAAGTGTACTGGCCGTATTCTCGAAGTTCCGGTTGGCCGTGGCCTGCTGGGTCGCGTGGTGAACACCCTGGGTGCGCCAATCGACGGTAAAGGTCCGGTTGATAATGACGGCTTCGCTGCCGTAGAAGCTATCGCACCGGGCGTTATCGATCGTCAATCCGTTGATCAGCCGGTACAGACCGGTTATAAATCCGTTGACGCCATGATCCCAATCGGTCGTGGTCAGCGTGAATTGATCATCGGCGACCGTCAGACCGGTAAAACTGCGCTGGCAATCGATGCCATCATCAACCAGCGTGATTCCGGCATTAAATGTATCTACGTTGCTATCGGCCAGAAAGCATCCACCATCTCTAACGTGGTGCGTAAGCTGGAAGAGCACGGCGCGCTGTCTAACACCATCGTTGTTGTGGCAACCGCGTCTGAATCCGCAGCACTGCAATACCTGGCTCCGTATGCCGGTTGCGCAATGGGCGAATATTTCCGCGATCGCGGCGAAGATGCGCTGATCATTTATGATGACCTGTCTAAACAGGCAGTCGCATACCGTCAGATCTCCCTGCTGCTCCGTCGTCCGCCTGGACGTGAAGCATTCCCGGGCGACGTATTCTACCTCCACTCCCGTCTGCTGGAACGTGCTGCGCGTGTTAACGTGGAATACGTTGAAAGCTTCACTAAAGGTGAAGTGAAAGGTAAAACCGGTTCTCTGACCGCGTTGCCGATTATCGAAACGCAAGCTGGTGACGTTTCCGCGTTCGTTCCGACTAACGTAATTTCTATTACCGATGGTCAGATCTTCCTGGAATCCAACCTGTTTAACGCCGGTATTCGTCCTGCGGTAAACCCGGGTATTTCCGTATCCCGTGTAGGTGGTGCAGCGCAGACCAAGATCATGAAAAAACTGTCCGGTGGTATTCGTACCGCTCTGGCACAGTATCGTGAGCTGGCAGCGTTCTCTCAGTTTGCTTCCGACCTTGACGATGCAACTCGTAAACAGCTCGACCACGGTCAGAAAGTGACCGAGTTGCTGAAACAGAAACAGTATGCGCCGATGTCTGTCGCGCAGCAGGCTCTGGTTCTGTTCGCGGCTGAACGCGGTTACCTGGCGGATGTTGAACTGGCGAAAATCGGTAGCTTTGAAGCCGCTCTGCTGGCTTACGTTGACCGTGACCACGCTCCGCTGATGCAAGAGATCAACCAGACCGGTGGCTATAACGACGAGATCGAAGGCAAGCTGAAAGGCATCCTCGACTCCTTTAAAGCAACCCAGTCCTGGTAACGTCTGGCGGCTTGCCTTAGGGCAGGCCGCAAGGCATTGAGGAGAAGCTCATGGCCGGCGCAAAAGAGATACGTAGTAAGATCGCAAGCGTCCAGAACACGCAAAAGATCACTAAAGCGATGGAGATGGTCGCCGCTTCCAAAATGCGTAAATCGCAGGACAGAATGGCGGCCAGCCGTCCTTATGCAGATACCATGCGCAAAGTGATTGGTCACCTTGCTCACGGTAATCTGGAATATAAGCACCCTTACCTGGAAGAACGCGACGTTAAACGCGTGGGCTACCTGGTGGTGTCGACCGACCGTGGTCTGTGCGGCGGCTTGAACATTAACCTGTTCAAAAAGCTGCTGGCGGATATGAAAGCATGGTCCGATAAAGGCGTTCAGAGCGAACTCGCAATGATCGGCTCCAAGGGCGTAGCGTTCTTTAATTCCGTCGGTGCGAACGTTGTCGCGCAGGTGACAGGTATGGGGGATAACCCTTCCCTGTCCGAACTGATTGGACCGGTAAAAGTGATGTTGCAGGCCTATGACGAAGGCCGTCTGGACAAGCTTTATATTGTCAGCAACAAATTTATCAACACCATGTCTCAGGTGCCAACCATCACCCAACTGCTGCCGCTGCCGGCTTCAGAGGATGAAGGCTTGAAGCATAAAGCCTGGGATTATCTGTATGAACCAGACCCGAAAGCGCTGCTGGATACCCTGCTGCGTCGTTACGTCGAGTCTCAGGTTTATCAGGGTGTTGTGGAAAACCTGGCCAGCGAGCAGGCCGCACGTATGGTGGCGATGAAAGCCGCAACCGATAATGGTGGCAGCCTGATTAAAGAGCTGCAGTTGGTATACAACAAGGCTCGTCAGGCCAGCATTACTCAGGAACTCACCGAGATCGTCGGTGGTGCATCCGCGGTATAACCAGGTTAATTCGTAGAGGATTCAAGATGGCTACTGGAAAAATTGTCCAGGTAATCGGCGCCGTGGTTGACGTCGAATTCCCTCAGGATGCCGTACCGCGTGTGTACGATGCTCTTGAGGTGCAAAATGGTAATGAGCGTCTGGTGCTGGAAGTTCAGCAGCAGCTCGGCGGCGGTATCGTACGTACCATCGCAATGGGTTCCTCCGACGGTCTGCGTCGCGGTCTGGAAGTTAAAGACCTCGAGCACCCGATCGAAGTCCCGGT
The DNA here is from genome assembly GCF_003028445.1 of Kosakonia sp. H7A. Taxonomy (NCBI): domain Bacteria; kingdom Pseudomonadati; phylum Pseudomonadota; class Gammaproteobacteria; order Enterobacterales; family Enterobacteriaceae; genus Kosakonia; species Kosakonia sp. H7A. Next base: position 24,698 of record NZ_PYTZ01000003.1, read on the forward strand.
AGGTAAAGCAACACTGGGTCGTATCATGAACGTACTGGGTGAACCAGTAGACATGAAAGGCGACATCGGTGAGGAAGAGCGTTGGGCTATCCACCGCGCAGCACCGACCTATGAAGAGTTGTCAAACTCTCAGGAACTGCTGGAAACCGGTATCAAAGTTATCGACCTGATGTGTCCGTTTGCTAAGGGCGGTAAAGTTGGTCTGTTCGGTGGTGCGGGTGTAGGTAAAACCGTAAACATGATGGAGTTGATCCGTAACATCGCGATCGAGCACTCCGGTTACTCTGTGTTTGCGGGCGTGGGTGAACGTACTCGTGAGGGTAACGACTTCTACCACGAAATGACCGACTCCAACGTTATCGACAAAGTATCCCTGGTGTATGGCCAGATGAACGAGCCGCCGGGAAACCGTCTGCGCGTTGCGCTGACCGGTCTGACCATGGCAGAGAAATTCCGTGACGAAGGTCGTGACGTTCTGCTGTTCGTCGACAACATTTACCGTTATACCCTCGCCGGTACTGAAGTATCCGCACTGCTGGGCCGTATGCCTTCAGCGGTTGGTTACCAGCCGACGCTGGCAGAAGAGATGGGCGTGCTGCAGGAGCGTATTACCTCCACCAAAACCGGCTCCATCACCTCTGTTCAGGCGGTATACGTACCTGCGGATGACTTGACTGACCCGTCTCCGGCAACCACCTTTGCGCACCTTGACGCAACCGTGGTACTGAGCCGTCAGATCGCGTCTCTGGGTATCTACCCGGCCGTTGACCCGCTGGATTCCACCAGCCGTCAGCTGGATCCGCTGGTTGTTGGCCAGGAACACTATGATGTTGCGCGTGGCGTTCAGTCTCTGCTGCAACGTTATCAGGAACTGAAAGACATCATCGCCATCCTGGGTATGGATGAACTGTCTGAAGACGACAAACTGGTGGTAGCTCGCGCGCGTAAGATCCAGCGCTTCCTGTCCCAGCCGTTCTTCGTAGCGGAAGTATTCACCGGTTCTCCGGGTAAATACGTTTCCCTGAAAGACACCATCCGTGGCTTTAAAGGCATCATGGAAGGCGAATACGATCACCTGCCGGAGCAGGCGTTCTACATGGTCGGTTCCATCGACGAAGTCGTGGAAAAAGCCAAAAAACTTTAACGCCTTAATCGGAGGGTGATATGGCAATGACTTACCACCTGGACGTCGTCAGCGCAGAGTTACAAATGTTCTCTGGTCTGGTCGAAAAAATCCAGGTAACGGGTAGCGAAGGTGAACTGGGGATTTACCCGGGTCACGCGCCGCTGCTCACCGCCATTAAGCCTGGTATGATCCGCATCGTGAAACAGCACGGTCATGAAGAGTTTATCTATCTGTCCGGCGGCATTCTTGAAGTGCAGCCTGGCACAGTGACCGTTCTGGCTGATACTGCTATTCGTGGTCAGGATCTCGACGAAGCGCGAGCCCTGGAATCGAAACGCAAAGCAGAAGAGCACATTAAAGCTTCTCACGGTGACGTGGATTACGCTCAGGCGTCTGCGGAACTGGCGAAAGCTATCGCGAAACTGCGTGTTATCGAGTTGACCAAAAAAGCGATGTAACACCGGCTTGAACCTAAAAGGCCAGTCTGATTTCCAGGCTGGCTTTTTTTATGGCTGCGTTTCAGAAAAATCAGAACTGAAAATGCGTTTTATTATTTTGTGATGTGAATCACAAAAATGTTGATCGGTTAAAAAATGAGGGGTAGACTTCTTTTTGTGATGTAAATCACAAAAAAACACTCTCACTTATCAGGACGCCATCATGAAACTGATCAATAAAATCATCGCTCTTTTCAGCAACATGAACATCTCTTTCGGTACGTTCAACCATTAATGTGCTGATACGCTGAGTGGCGCCGTGCTTACCGTTGTGTGATAAGCGAAGCGCCATCTGGCATCACTGGCTGAGTTGCACCAGATACGGTTTACTATCCAGTTCTTTTTGCGCCAGATTTACGCTTTTACCGTCGACGATAAAGTAGTTCGTCTCATCCACATTCCCCACCACTGAATCATCATATTTTCCCGGCTTACTGCGCACAGATATGTTGCCGCTAAACACGCCTTGCGTTGACGCATCGCCATACGGGGCCGGACGGAAGATGAAATTAAAGCGTTGGTTATCGACAGCAATATTGTTTTCAACCCGCAGTTTCCCCGGATTGAAGTTATCGGTAAAACCATCCAGATGATTACCTATCGCTTTGTTGTTACGAACCTGATGCGCGACCGGTTGCCCTTCGCCCCCCAGTTTGAAACCGTTGCTGGTATTGTTGCTGGCAATAGAATCCTCGATCACCACAACGCCATTTGCGCCATCCTCGATTTTGTTAAACAGGTCAAAACCATCATCAATATTGTCATGTGAATAGCAGCGTTTCAGGTGATTGCCTTCGCCAACGCGCATCTTCACGGCAAAACCATCAGCGTTAATTTTCCCCGGATCTTCATTACCCCAGGATTCCGAATCGACAATGAGGTTGTTGCTCGCCCACAGGGCGCGGCCCACTTTTTCCGGCGATGAAATCTGAATACCGGTATCGTCATTACGCCAGGCGACCACTTTTTCGATGACGTTATGGCTGCCCTGAATACGCAAGCTTTTCTCGGTCACTTCTATACCTTTAATGTGCCAGTAGCTGGCGTCAATCAGCAAGCCGTGGATCACGGCTTTTCCATCCGCTTGCAGGATTTTCTGTTTATCGCGCACTCCACTGGCGGAAAGAGGGATCTCCGTTTGTGCATAATCCCCGGCCTGCAACACAATTTTGCCGCCTGGCGGCAGTAAGCGAATCGCGCTGGTCAGATCCAGAGGGGATGCAGCCGTACCTTTACCTTCGCTTTTACCCTGGGGGGCGACATACAACGTTGCTGCTGTCGGGCCGGCAATTTTCTCTACCTTAATCTGCTGGCTGACAGGCGTATTGTCGCTGGCGCTGGAGGGCATAAATGTCACTGCAAACGTGGCATTGCCACTCAGTGTGGCGGGCAGGGTATACATTTCCCCCGCTTTAACCGGTTTTTCATTACCGATCACCACTTCGTCCTGCCGGGTACTGAACAGGCCATCATAATTGGCTCGTGCCTGTAATGTGTATTTGTCGCTGCTGCTTTGCGCAGGAGAGGCAATTTGCACCACGACTGGTAGCGGTTTAGCCTGCCAGGGTTTTGTCACAGCGGTATGCGCCGTTGAAGTGGTCAACGAAGCATCGCTGATGGTGATTTTGGCATTACGCGAGGCAAAGAAACCGACGTAATAATGATCCTTATCCTGTATGGAGATAAGATCTGCGCGCGGTACGCTGCGGCTAACCCATTGGTCGCTGCCTTGCGGCGCCCAGGCCGTGATAAAACCGTCGTTGGTGCGCTCCAGTTTCAGGCGAAAGGTCGGCGTCTGGCGCAGATCAATCTCTTCCTGATAGCTCTGTTTCACTATTGCCGCACCAGCATTACCCCAGGGCTGCGTGATCCCTTCACGGGAGATCGCCTGCATCTTCACGCGAAAATTGTCTTTTTTATCCTGCGTCATGATGGCATTCATCACCATATTCGACGCCGCAGGAAACTCCTCATAACCTTCTTTAAGCGGCTGCTGACGCGGATTGCCAATCACGTCACGCACCAGCAATCCGGCACCCTCCTGTGCCGCGGGTTTCGCGCCGTTTTCCGGGCCGAACTGCTCAACGGTCACGGTGGCCTGTAAAACGAAGTTTTCACTGCCAGGCAAAGTGGTATAAAAGAACGTCAGGCCGTCATGAGCGTTGGCGATTTTACCTCCTCGGCTTTCGAGGGTAACGGACCTGGAGAGATCGGCACTGTCCGTTACGGAGAGTTTTTTGCCGTCAATGGTGACATCATTCACGCCAATCTTTTCCGGCAGAACATTCGATGAAAAGTTCACGTCGGTCGATTGGCCAAAAGCGATTGCTTTCCAGACTGTGGCTGATGATGGAAAAGCGATAAGCGAGCTGCAAACCGTTAAAGCCAGAGGTATTTTATAATTCATTTTATTCTCCTGATTGATTATTGCCCGCCATTATCTTCAAGATGAAACGCTGTTTCTTTTTTATGCGTCACAATCTCCAATGATCAAAACGACGTTTTGTTTTTGCACGATCTTTATTCAGGATGAAAAAAAACAGCTAACCCATTGTATGAATTAGCGGCAAACAGAAATGGAGATATTTTTTAGCGGCAAACCTGGTTGCTTTGTCGGTAAAATAGCCCGCAAAAGCGCAGTAACTGTGGATGTTGGGCGTTTCACCAGCATTCCATTTCATGCTACAAAATATGTAGAATTTTCAATATGAAAGAGGTTAACTTCTTTCTCCAATGACAGTCAGGACGCGTATGTTGAATACAAAAATGAGTGTGGTGATCCTTGCCGCAGGTAAAGGCACACGCATGTACTCCGATATTCCCAAAGTGCTGCATACCCTTGCAGGGAAAGCGATGGCTCAGCATGTCATTGATACTGCTAATCTTCTCGGCGCCGATAATGTTCATCTGGTTTATGGCCACGGTGGCGATTTGCTCAAACAACATCTCGCTGATATCAAGCTTAACTGGGTCCTGCAGGCAGAACAGTTGGGCACCGGCCATGCGATGCAGCAGGCTGCGCCGTTCTTTGCAGACGATGAAGATATTTTAATGCTCTACGGCGATGTGCCGCTGATCTCGCTGGAGACGTTGCAGCGTCTGCGCGATGCGAAACCGCAGGGCGGCATCGGTCTGTTAACGGTGGTGCTCGACGACCCGACGGGTTACGGGCGTATCACGCGTGAAAACGGCGCGGTGACAGGCATTGTTGAACAGAAAGATGCCACTGAAGAACAGCGTAAGATCACGGAGATCAACACCGGCATTCTGATTGCCAACGGCGGCGATCTGAAACGCTGGTTGAGCAAACTGACTAACAATAATGCGCAGGGTGAATATTACATCACGGATATCATCAGCCTTGCCTGGCATGAAGGCCGTGAGATTACTACCGTGCATCCGCAGCGCCTGAGCGAAGTAGAAGGTGTGAATAACCGACTTCAGCTATCCCGGCTGGAGCGTGCGTATCAGGCTGAACAGGCTGAAAAGCTGCTGCTGGCTGGTGTTATGCTGCGCGATCCTGCGCGCTTCGACCTGCGCGGTACGCTGGAGCACGGGCGGGATGTTGAGATCGATGCTAACGTCATCATTGAAGGCAACGTAAAACTGGGCGATCGTGTGAAGATTGGCGCAGGTTGCGTGCTGAAAAACAGCGACATCGGCGACGACTGCGAAATCAGCCCCTACAGCGTGGTGGAAGATGCGCGTCTCGAAGCTGATTGCACTATCGGGCCATTTGCGCGTTTGCGTCCTGGCGCTGAACTGCTTGCCGGTGCGCACGTGGGCAACTTCGTGGAAATGAAAAAAGCGCGTCTGGGCAAAGGCTCGAAAGCGGGCCATCTGACTTACCTGGGCGATGCGGAAATCGGCGACAACGTGAATGTTGGCGCGGGTGTTATCACCTGTAATTACGATGGTGCAAACAAGCACAAAACCATTATTGGCGATGATGTGTTTGTTGGTTCCGATACACAGCTGGTGGCGCCGGTTACGGTTGCCAAAGGTGCGACTATCGCCGCCGGAACTACAGTAACGCGCAATGTTGCGGAAAATGAACTGGTTATCAGCCGTGTACCGCAAATCAATAAACAAGGCTGGATACGTCCGGTTAAGAAGAAGTAGCCCGGATAAGCGCAGCGCCATCCGGCAATGTATTCATAATGAATTTAGGGTGAGGGGAAAGATAATTCCTCCGCCCGGCAGGCAGTACCTATAAAAATAACCCCACTCTCTACAAGGCTCGGGGCGATACAGGTTGACCGACAACAAAAGGCATAACGCCTAAATCGGAATCGAAAAATATGTGTGGAATTGTTGGCGCAGTCGCGCAACGTGATGTTGCAGAAATCCTTCTCGAGGGATTACGTCGTCTGGAATACCGTGGCTATGACTCTGCTGGTCTGGCCGTTGTAGATGCAGAAGGTCATATGACCCGTCTGCGTCGTCTTGGTAAAGTCCAGATGCTGGCCCAGGCCGCAGAAGAGCATCCGCTGCATGGTGGAACTGGTATTGCTCACACCCGTTGGGCAACACACGGTGAACCGTCAGAAGGTAACGCGCATCCGCATGTTTCTGATCATATTGCGGTTGTACATAACGGTATTATTGAAAACTACGAGCCGCTGCGGGAAGTGTTAAAAGAGCGTGGCTATGTATTTGTTTCGGAAACGGATACCGAGGTTATCGCACATCTCGTTCACTGGGAGCTTGAGCAGGGCGGCACGCTGCGTGAAGCGGTTATGCGCGCTATCCCGCAATTACGTGGCGCTTATGGCACAGTGATTATGGATACCCGTGACAGCGGTACTCTGCTGGCGGCACGCTCTGGCAGCCCGCTGGTTATCGGTCTTGGCATGGGGGAAAACTTTATTGCCTCCGATCAGCTGGCGTTACTGCCGGTAACGCGTCGCTTTATCTTCCTTGAAGAGGGCGATATTGCGGAAGTGACTCGCCGCAGCGTGACCGTGTTTGATAAATCCGGCGCGCAGGTAAAACGGCCTGATATCGAATCCAGCCTGCAATATGACGCGGGCGATAAAGGTATCTACCGTCACTACATGCAAAAAGAGATCTACGAACAGCCGAACGCGATTAAAAATACGCTGACCGGCCGTATCAACCACGGTGAAGTGGATCTGAGCGAACTGGGTCCGAATGCCAACGCGCTATTATCGCAAGTTGAGCATATTCAGATCGTTGCCTGTGGCACTTCTTACAACTCCGGTATGGTTTCCCGTTACTGGTTTGAGGCGCTGGCTGGTGTGCCGTGTGATGTGGAAATCGCCTCGGAATTCCGTTACCGCAAATCTGCTGTGCGTCATAACAGCCTGATGATCACCCTGTCGCAATCCGGTGAAACGGCGGATACGCTGGCGGCGCTGCGCTTGTCCAAAGAGCTGGGTTATCTGGGGTCGCTGGCGATTTGTAACGTGCCGGGCTCCTCGCTGGTGCGTGAATCCGATCTGGCGATGATGACTAAAGCCGGTACTGAAATCGGTGTTGCCTCCACGAAAGCGTTCACCACTCAGCTTACCGTTCTGCTGATGCTGGTGGCGAAACTGAGCCGCCTGAAAGGGCTGGATGCGTCCATTGAGCACGATATCGTTCACGGTTTGCAGGCATTGCCGAGCCGTATTGAACAGATGCTGTCGCAGGATAAACGCATCGAAGCGCTGGCCGAAGATTTCTCCGACAAACACCATGCGTTGTTCCTGGGGCGTGGCGATCAGTATCCGATCGCGCTGGAAGGCGCGCTGAAACTGAAAGAGATCTCCTACATTCACGCCGAAGCCTATGCGGCAGGTGAGCTGAAGCATGGCCCGCTGGCGCTGATTGATGCGGATATGCCGGTGATTGTCGTTGCGCCTAACAACGAACTGCTGGAAAAACTGAAATCCAACATCGAAGAAGTGCGTGCCCGTGGCGGCGTACTGTATGTGTTCGCCGATCAGGATGCGGGTTTCACCAGCAACGACAATATGCACATTATTGATATGCCGCACGTCGAAGAGGTGATTGCACCGATTTTCTATACCGTGCCGCTGCAATTGCTGGCTTATCACGTTGCGCTGATAAAAGGCACCGATGTTGACCAGCCGCGTAACCTGGCGAAATCAGTAACGGTAGAGTAAACATTTACTGCCATAAAATGCGAAAGAGGTTGCCGGCGGGCAACCTCTTTTTTTTACTTTATTTTGTGAATTCTCATTCGTTTCAACTACTTTTTTATTGTCACAAAAATAAAATATGACTGAAATATTACTGTGATGTTTTTTATTAAGAGTTTGATTTTTATCTTTTTTATATCATGCGATAACGATATTTTTCCGCTGTCATCAAACAGTAACAATGATTGCATATAACTGTCATCAAAGTGTCCTATTTTGCTCGTCGTAGCCACTAAACAACGATTTACGATCCTTGCAGGAGACATTATGAACGTTATGCGTACCACTGTCGCAACTGTTGTCGCCGCGACCTTTTCTCTGAGTGCTTTTGCTGTTAATGCAGCAGCCAGCCTGACTGGTGCGGGTGCAACTTTCCCGGCGCCGGTGTATGCCAAGTGGGCTGATACTTACCAGAAAGAAACAGGTAACAAGATCAACTACCAGGGTATTGGTTCTTCTGGTGGCGTAAAACAAATTACTGCTAAAACTGTGGATTTCGGTGCATCCGATGCCCCTCTGGCTGACGATAAACTGGCTCAGGAAGGCCTGTTCCAGTTTCCGACCGTAATCGGCGGTATCGTGCTGGCTATCAACGTCCCGGGTATAAAATCCGGTGAGCTGGTGCTGGACGGTAAAACCCTGGGTGACATCTACCTGGGTAATATCAAAAAATGGGATGACGCAGCGATCGCTAAACTCAACCCAGGACTGAAACTGCCTTCGCAGAACATCGCCGTAGTTCGCCGTGCTGACGGTTCCGGTACGTCATTCGTCTTCACCAACTACCTGGCAAAAGTGAACGAAGAGTGGAAATCGAAAGTCGGTTCTGGCTCTACCGTTAACTGGCCGACCGGTCTGGGCGGTAAAGGCAACGACGGAATCGCGGCATTCGTTCAGCGTCTTCCGGGTTCAATCGGTTATGTTGAATATGCTTACGCTAAGCAGAACAACCTGACCTACACCAAGCTGCTGTCTGCGGATGGTAAGGCTGTAAGCCCGACTGAGCAGAGCTTCTCCAATGCGGCTAAAAATATCGACTGGAGCAAATCCTTCGCGCAGGATCTGACCAACCAGAAAGGCGCTGATGTATGGCCGATCACCTCAACCACCTTTATCCTGGTACACAAAGAGCAGGCTAAGCCGGAGCAAGGTGCTGAAGTCCTGAAATTCTTTGACTGGGCCTATAAAAAAGGCGGCAAACAGGCTAACGACCTTGATTACGCAACCCTGCCGGATAGCGTAGTTGAACAAGTTCGTGCTGCATGGAAAACCAATGTGAAAGACAGCAGCGGTAAAGCACTGTACTAACAGCTGGTTTTTTTAGAACATGGCGGATGGCGCTTACACCATCCGCCTTACAGATCCTCTGTAGGCCTGGCCGCGTAAGCATCACCGGGCAAATTCGTAAGACGTTAAACTGAAGAGTAATTTATGGCTGCAACCAAGCCGGCATTTAATCCTCCGGGTAAAAAAGGTGACATGATTTTCAGCGCGCTGGTAAGACTGGCTGCGCTGATTGTGCTATTGCTGTTGAGTGGCATCATCGTGTCGCTGATTTTCTCCTCATGGCCAAGCATTCAGAAGTTTGGTTTTTCATTCTTGTGGACCAAAGAGTGGGATGCGCCCAATGATATTTACGGTGCGCTGGTGCCCATTTACGGGACAATTGTTACCTCTGTCATCGCCTTGCTGATCGCCGTTCCGGTGAGTTTCGGCATTGCGCTGTTTCTGACGGAACTGTCGCCGAACTGGCTGAAACGTCCACTGGGTATCGCCATTGAATTACTGGCTGCGATTCCAAGTATTGTGTACGGCATGTGGGGGCTGTTCATTTTTGCTCCGCTGTTCGCGACTTACTTTCAGGAACCGGTGGGCAACGTGCTTTCTAATATCCCGTTTGTTGGCGCACTGTTCTCTGGCCCGGCATTTGGTATTGGGATCCTGGCGGCCGGGGTTATTCTCGCCATTATGATTATTCCTTACATTGCGGCGGTAATGCGCGATGTATTCGAACAAACGCCGGTGATGATGAAAGAGTCGGCCTACGGCATTGGCTGCACCACCTGGGAAGTTATCTGGCGCATTGTGCTGCCATTTACCAAAAACGGGGTGATTGGCGGCGTGATGTTGGGTCTGGGACGCGCACTGGGTGAAACCATGGCGGTGACCTTTATCATCGGTAACACCTACCAACTCGACAGCGCTTCGTTGTTTATGCCGGGTAACAGTATCACCTCTGCGCTGGCGAACGAATTTGCCGAAGCGGAGTCCGGCCTGCATGTTGCGGCATTGATGGAGTTGGGGCTGATTCTGTTTGTGATCACCTTTATCGTACTGGCTATATCTAAGTTTATGATCATGCGCCTGGCGAAAAATGAGGGGGCTCGCTGATGGCTACGCTCGAAATGCAAAGCATCACAAAGCTGGCTGAATCGCGCCGTAAAATGCAGGCTAAGCGCCGTCTGAAAAACCGCATTGCTCTGACATTATCAATGGCGACCATGGCGTTCGGTCTTTTCTGGCTGGTCTGGATCCTGTTATCTACCGTAACGCGCGGCTTTGACGGCATGTCGCTGGCGCTGTTTACTGAAATGACGCCACCACCAAATACGGCAGGAGGTGGTCTGGCGAACGCCCTGGCGGGTAGCGGCCTGCTTATCCTGTGGTCGACCATTGTCGGTACGCCGCTCGGCATCATGGCGGGGATTTACCTGGCGGAGTATGGCCGTAAATCGCTACTGGCCGAAGTTATCCGTTTTATCAACGACATTCTGCTTTCCGCGCCATCAATTGTGGTTGGCCTGTTCGTCTACACCATTGTCGTCGCACAGATGCAGCACTTCTCCGGCTGGGCGGGCGTGATTGCGCTGGCGCTGTTGCAGGTGCCAATTGTCATCCGCACCACGGAAAACATGCTGAAACTGGTGCCGGACAGCCTGCGCGAAGCGGCTTATGCGCTGGGTACACCGAAGTGGAAGATGATTGCTTCCATTACGCTGAAAGCGTCTGTTTCCGGGATTATGACCGGGGTGCTGCTGGCCGTGGCGCGTATCGCCGGGGAAACGGCACCACTGCTGTTTACCGCGCTCTCTAACCAGTTCTGGAGCACCGATATGATGCAGCCTATCGCTAACCTGCCGGTGACCATTTTCAAATTCGCCATGAGCCCGTTTGCCGAATGGCAGCAACTGGCCTGGGCCGGGGTGCTGATTATCACGCTCTGCGTACTGCTGCTGAATATTCTGGCGCGCGTCATTTTCGCGAAGAGTAAACACGGTTAATTTTTGCGACGCGGCGAAAGCGGCGTCGAGTTGAGGAAAGAGATAAATGAGTATGGTTGATACGACGCCGGGCAAAATTCAGGTTCGTGATTTGAACTTCTATTACGGCAAATTCCATGCACTGAAAAACATCAGCCTGGATATTGCCAAAAATCAGGTAACGGCGTTTATCGGGCCGTCAGGCTGCGGTAAATCCACGCTGCTGCGTACTTTTAACAAAATGTTTGAGCTCTACCCTGAGCAGCGAGCCGAAGGCGAGATCCTGCTGGATGGCGACAACATTCTTACCAATACGCAGGATATCGCGCTGCTGCGCGCGAAAGTGGGGATGGTATTCCAGAAACCAACGCCGTTCCCGATGTCGATTTACGACAACATCGCCTTTGGCGTGCGCCTGTTTGAAAAGCTGTCGCGTCCGGATATGGACGAGCGTGTACAGTGGGCTTTGACCAAGGCCGCATTATGGAACGAAACCAAGGATAAACTGCACCAGAGCGGATACTCTCTCTCCGGTGGTCAGCAGCAACGTCTGTGCATCGCCCGTGGTATCGCGATTCGCCCGGAAGTGCTGTTGCTCGATGAACCCTGTTCAGCCCTTGACCCGATCTCTACCGGTCGTATCGAAGAACTGATCACGGAACTGAAACAGGATTACACCGTGGTTATTGTGACGCACAACATGCAGCAGGCTGCACGTTGTTCCGATCACACGGCGTTTATGTATCTCGGTGAGTTGATTGAGTTCAGCAACACAGATGATCTGTTCACGAAGCCGAAGAAGAAGCAAACGGAAGACTATATTACCGGGCGCTATGGTTGATTTGCTGCACCCTGAGGGTATAAGCGACCTTGTTACCACGTGAAATCTGTCGGGCATTTGGAGTGCACCATGGACAATCTCAACCTTAACAAACATATTTCCGGGCAGTTCAACGCTGAGCTGGAAAGTATCCGCACTCAGGTAATGACCATGGGTGGGATGGTGGAGCAGCAGCTTTCTGATGCGATCACCGCCATGCACAATCAGGACAGCGAGCTGGCCAGGCGCGTTGTTGAAGGCGACAAACAGGTTAATATGATGGAAGTCGCCATCGATGAAGCCTGCGTGCGCATCATTGCAAAACGCCAGCCAACGGCGAGCGATTTGCGTCTGGTGATGGCGATCATCAAAACAATTGCCGAGCTGGAACGTATTGGCGATGTGGCAGACAAAATCTGCCGTACTGCGCTGGAGAAGTTCTCTCAGCAGCACCAGCCGCTGCTGGTGAGCCTGGAATCGTTGGGCCGTCACACCGTGCAGATGCTGCATGATGTGCTGGACGCTTTCGCCCGTATGGATCTGGACGAAGCAGTGCGGATCTATCGCGAAGATAAAAAAGTGGATCAGGAGTACGAAGGCATCGTACGTCAGCTAATGACTTACATGATGGAAGATTCCCGCACCATTCCGAGCGTCCTGACCGCCCTGTTCTGTGCCCGTTCTATCGAACGTATCGGTGACCGCTGCCAGAATATCTGCGAATACATCTTCTACTTCGTGAAGGGACAAGATTTCCGTCATGTTGGCGGCGATGAGCTGGATAAACTGCTCGCCGGAAAAGATGTTAAAGAGTGATATGGCGATAACCCCCTCGCTGTGAGGGGGTTTTTGTTGCAGGGTTATTTGGCCAGTAACTTTCTCGCCAGAGTATCAATATCCCCGTACTGCCACAGTTTTTCCTGCCACTGCTGCGGGATTCCATTAATGCCGTAATACGCGCCAGCCAGTTGCCCGGCGATAGCGGCGGTGGTGTCCGCATCGTCACCGAGATTGGTGGCCAGCAGGATAGTTTCTTTAAAGTTTTTACCCTGCGCAAAGCACCACAATGCCGCTTCCAGACTCTGCACGCAGTAACCCGTACCGAAGATCTCCGCTCGCGTTTTCTTCAGGTAGTTCCCTTCAGCTATGCGACGCAGATTCTCCTGTTCCGGTAGCTGCGGGATAGCTGTCAGCGTTTCCCGCTTACTTTTACCGCTCAGGGCGTTCATCAGCATTTGTGCAAACAGGCGACAGCAGGCGAGCGCTTCTGGTGCTGCATGCGTGGTTCGCGATGAGGCTTCGGCATACTCCAGCGCCAATAACTCATCGGGGAAATACCACAGCACCACCGGCGCGAGGCGCATTAACGAACCGTTTCCTGCCGTTCTGGGATGGCTGGAACCGGCAAACGGATCGCCGTCATTCGCATATTTTTGCAATGCGTGTGCGACTGTCGTACCAATATCAAAACAGTGGCCGGTGGCGCTTAAGTAACCCCATTGCCACCAGTTCATATACCGGTTCATCTGATCCTTTGCATCAAACCCCTGGCGAGCGATCAGGCTTTCCGCAAGGCACAGCGCCATAGAGGTGTCGTCTGTCCATTGCCCCGCCTGCAGATGAAACGGCCCGCCTCCCACCATGTCGGTGATGGGCGGAAAGGAATCTTTTGCACTGAATTCCACCGCCGTGCCGACGGCATCACCGATGGCCAGGCCGAGCAAACAGCCCTGATAACGTTCGAGTAATTCCGACATCTGTTGTTCCTTATTCCGTGGAACTGCTCAGGAAAAATCCGCCCATAACCGTAATTTGCCGCAGTGTAAGCAGCGGAAGAGATATCCCTGGCAGTCGCCACCATCGAGCAGGTATTCCGGTAATTTCTCATAATCCATGCCGAAGGCATCGCAATCGGCCTGAATATCCACGAACTGGTCGAGTTTGTCAGCAATATCTTGCCAGCCAACGTAGCCGATAAACGCGCAGAAATCATTACAGTGCGCCAGCCAGTACTCCTGCTGCCAGCCACAATATCCCGGTGTTCTCTGAGTCAATTCCTGCAAACTGGCTTCCGGCCACGGATTTTTGAAACCGGTAAATTCACCCTCATCATCGAACAGGCTGTCCACACCTTCAATGCTGGACTTATCGTGAAAGCTGCCGCCAAATTTTTGCGCGGCGGAACCATCCGCGATGCACCACGGGCAAAGGGTATCGACATCCGCTGTGGTGTAAAACGGGTTGGTGTAATACACGTCCGTTAGCTGTTCACAGCAGGCGCAAGTCACAGTTTTTCTTTGTGAAAAGACGCCCGTGTCCAGGGGCTGAGGGTGGTACTTAAATACCGGGAGAGAACGGTTTGTCTGAGCCATAAAAACATCCTGTTTAGTGGTTTAGATTAACGCGTAACATGCCACCCACGCGCACGCCAGAGTTCCGGCAGCTGCGCTAAATCAGTGAACGTCGTCACTTTAGGGTGATCAATGGGTTTGTTATGCGGATCGGCGCAGAAGTAATACACTTCCATCCCTGCCGCGATTCCTGATTGTGCCCCAGCGGAGGAGTCGTCCACCAGAATACAGTTCACAGGATCAACATTCAGCGCTCTGGCTGCATGGTACATTAACGCCGGATCGGGCTTCCAGCGTTGGATGTCATAACCGCTAAACAGTTTTCCAGGAAAGTGATGTAGCATGCCTAATTTGCCCAATGAGTGTTGCATTTTGCTGACCGGGCCATTAGAAACCACACACATCGGTACACTCACTGCATCCAGCAATGCGTTCGCACCGGCAATTACTTCCAGTTCGCTGTCGAACAGGCGCGCCACTTCCGCACGATAAATGGGTTCAAGCGCCTCTTTCTCCAGGCTTACACCGCGCTCTCCGGCGATGACATCAATAATTTCGTATAACTTCATGCCTTTAAAGCGTTTAAAGACCTCTTCCAGAGCCAGTGTGATGCCAAAAGCCTGAAACATATGCACATAGGCGCGGGAACAAATAACTTCACTATCGACCAGGGTGCCGTCACAGTCGAAAAATATTGCATCAATGTGGGACATGCCATTTCCTGTTATTGCGAGTTTAACGTTTACTTAACGCAGATAGCGAAACGTAATCGTTGCCGTATAAGCAAATTCAATGAAAAAAAGTGTGTGATAACCGTCAATATTGTCTCATTTTGGTATAGGATAGCGACGAATTTTCCCCCCCTATTCCGGAAATTGATAATGAGCCAACAACACACTACCCAGGCTTCGGGCCAGGGGTTGCTTGACCGCGTGTTTAAATTACGCGAGCACGGCACATCGGCACGCACCGAAGTGATCGCCGGTTTCACGACGTTTTTGACGATGGTGTATATCGTTTTTGTTAACCCCCAGATTCTGGGCGTCGCCGGGATGGATACCAGCGCAGTATTTGTGACCACCTGCCTGATTGCTGCGTTCGGCAGCATCCTGATGGGGCTGGTAGCTAACCTGCCGGTTGCGCTGGCACCGGCAATGGGTCTGAACGCCTTCTTTGCGTTTGTGGTTGTTGGCGCCATGGGGCTTTCCTGGCAGATCGGCATGGGCGCAATCTTCTGGGGCGCGGTGGGTCTGTTGCTGCTTACCTTGTTCCGCGTTCGTTACTGGATGATCGCCAATATTCCGGTCAGTCTGCGCGTGGGTATCACCAGCGGTATTGGGCTGTTTATTGGCATGATGGGGCTGAAAAACGCTGGCGTAATCGTGCCGAACAAAGAGACGCTGGTGAGCATCGGTAACCTGACTTCCCACAGCGTTCTGCTGGGCGTTCTTGGTTTCTTTATCATCGCTATTCTGGCGTCGCGCAACATTCACGCCGCTGTGCTGGTGTCGATTGTTGTTACTACACTGCTGGGCTGGCTGCTGGGCGATGTGCAGTATCACGGTATTGTTTCTGCGCCGCCGAGCGTGGCAAGCGTTGTCGGTAATGTGGATCTGGCCGGTTCCTTTAATATTGGCCTGGCGGGTGTGATCTTCTCGTTTATGCTGGTGAACCTGTTTGACTCCTCCGGTACGCTGATCGGCGTGACCGATAAAGCCGGGCTGGTGGATGAAAGTGGTAAGTTCCCGCGCATGAAGCAGGCGCTGTTTGTCGACAGCGTCTCTTCGGTGACTGGTGCCTTTATCGGTACCTCTTCTGTTACCGCGTATATCGAGTCTTCTTCTGGTGTTTCTGTTGGCGGCCGTACCGGTCTGACTGCGGTGGTGGTTGGCCTGCTGTTCCTGCTGGTGATCTTCCTGTCGCCGTTAGCGGGTATGGTACCAGGCTATGCTGCTGCGGGTGCGCTGATCTATGTGGGCGTGCTGATGACATCCAGCCTGGCGCGTGTGAATTGGCATGATCTGACAGAAGCCGTGCCGGCGTTTATCACTGCGGTAATGATGCCGTTCAGCTTCTCGATTACCGAAGGTATCGCGCTGGGCTTTATCTCTTACTGCGTGATGAAAATCGGTACTGGCCGCCTGCGCGATCTCAGCCCATGCGTGATTGTGGTTGCGGTGCTGTTCCTGCTGAAAATCGTCTTTATCGACGCGCATTAATGCTTTTCCCCTCTCGCGCTGCGGGAGGGGGTTCCATTACGGCTTAACGCGCTGAATATACTCGCCGAAAGCCGTAAGCTGGCCAGTCAGATGGTCAAGCGTGCTTTGATCAACCACTTCTCCCGTCTGCTGATCAACCTTGCTTTGAATCACCCCACCCATAAACTCCGGTTTGTTCATGACCATCGCATCAAGGAACACCAGGATCTGGCGCAGATGATACTGGCAACGCGCGCCGCCAATCGCGCCCATTGAGCTGGTCTGAATCAGCACCGGCTTACCCGCCAGCGGCTGCTCTGGTAAGCGAGACAGCCAGTCAATCGCATTCTTCAGGCCGCCCGGCACTGAGTAGTTATATTCCGGCGTCACAATCACCACGCCGTCAGCCGCACGGATATGTTCGGCAAGTTCCTGCACACTTTCCGGGAAACCTTCTTCTTGCTGAATATCGGCATCATACAGCGGGATATTGGCAATCGAAGGCAATGGCGTGATGTCCATGCCCGCTGGCGCAAGCTTAGGCAATGTGCGCGCGACCATGGCATTAAAAGAGCCTTTACGCAGGCTACCGAGCAGGGTCACAACCTTGAGTTCAACAGACATGATGACTCCTCATTATGGGATCAATTAAGGATCAGGGCTTTTTCTGCGGGCAAGCTGGTGAAACGCATTAACCGGGAGGCGGGATCGTTGGCGCGCGTTTGCACATCGGAGAGATAACGCCACCCTGTACGGCTATCGAATTCCCATATTTTCAGGCTTTCGATGGCCGGAGATACCGCTACAGACCAGATCAGCACATCTTCTGCATCAGACATCACTTCAACCCGCGTTAGCGGCGTCAGACGCAGACGTCCGGAGCCAGGCAACAGTTGCAGCAGGCCTTGATCATCGTGCATTTGATGGATCAATTTCATTGCACTCTGGCGCAGCGTGACAAGTTGAGTTTGCGCTTCGTTGGGATCGTTTTGGTTATTGATCCACAGCAGTTCATTATTGCTGAAAAGGGGCTTCTGCGCGTGCACACTGTGAAAACTGCGCGTAGCGCGTTGCAACTCCATATCCAGACCGCATTCGCCTTCAGTCGTAATGGCGACACCCACCATATTCCCGGCATAGGCCAGCGAAAAGTGCGGCAGCCTCACGTCGGCAAACTTCGGCTTGCCGCTGGATTCAATGACTATCTCTGGCAGTTCGCTGGTGCCATACAGCATAAACATCATTTCAGCGAGTAATGCACGGGAAGCAAGAAAACGTGTTCGGCGATGCTCAGGAAGCTGGCGAGCCGTATCGTGACAGGACACCGGTAGTCGCGTGGAGACAAGATGCCCTTCGGAAATTATCCCTCGTGCAAAATGCGTAGCCATTTTTCTCTCCGTGATAATGGTCTGAATGAATCGAATCGATAGTGAATATTATCGCCCATAGTCCATAGGTTTTAATGCGGAAATTGGTTTCTGAAAAGTCCTGGCGGGGATATTTACACTTTGTTTGGCCAATCCCGCACTTTACGAGGCTTCGTCGTTATAACAGGAACGGCCATTTTTATGGCCGTTCGGTACGATTACTTACCAATACAGAAGCTGGAGAAGATACGGCCCAGCAAATCATCGGAGGTAAATTCGCCAGTGATCTCACTCAGGTTCTGCTGCGCGAGGCGCAGCTCTTCGGCCAGCAATTCACCTGCCCAGGCACCCAGCAGTTGCGCTTTACCCTGTTGCAGATGCTCTGCGGCCGCTTCAAGCGCCTGTAAGTGCCGGCGACGCGCCAGGAAACCGCCTTCCATGCTGGTGTCAAACCCCATACTCTGCTTGAGATGCTGACGCAGCACGTCAACGCCTTCGCCGGTACGCGCGGAGAGACGCACAAGTGAGTGATTGTTCACATCGCTGATACCCAGCGGCTCGCCGGTAACATCCGCTTTATTGCGTACCACGGTGATCGGTAATCTGGCGGGCAGACGGGCAATAAAGTCCGGCCAGATTTCTGCCGGATCAACCGCATCGGTGGTGGTGCCATCAACCATAAACAGCACGCGATCGGCCTGCTCAATCTCCTGCCAGGCGCGTTCGATACCGATACGTTCCACTTCGTCGCTGGCTTCGCGCAAACCGGCGGTATCGATAATGTGCAGCGGCATACCGTCGATATGTATGTGCTCGCGCAATACGTCGCGCGTGGTGCCTGCAATATCCGTCACAATAGCGGCTTCACGCCCGGCCAGCGCGTTCAACAGGCTCGATTTCCCTGCATTTGGGCGACCAGCAATGACCACTTTCATTCCTTCACGTAACAGGCTTCCCTGACGCGCTTCAGCTCGTACCGCGTCCAAATCGGCGATAACGTCGTTCAACTGGGCTTCGATTTTGCCGTCTGAAAGGAAGTCGATCTCTTCATCCGGGAAGTCGATAGCCGCTTCCACATAGATTCGCAGGTGAGTAAGTGCTTCCACAAGGTGGTTAACACGGGCAGAGAAAGCGCCCTGCAACGAGTTCAGTGCGGAGCGCGCGGCCTGTTCGGAACTGGCGTCAATTAAATCGGCAATCGCTTCAGCCTGCGCCAGATCGAGCTTATCGTTAAGGAACGCACGCTCGGAGAACTCGCCCGGCCGGGCAATGCGCAGCCCCGGTAAGGTCAGTATGCGTTTTAACAGCAGGTCGAGGATCACCGGGCCGCCGTGCCCTTGTAGCTCCAGTACATCTTCACCGGTAAAGGAGTTCGGGCCCGGGAACCACAGCGCAATGCCTTGATCCAGCGCGCTGCCATCAGCGTCCTGGAATGGCAGATAGTCGGCATAACGCGGTTTCGGCAGCTTGCCCAGCACCGCCTGCGCCACGTCTCGCGCTTTTACGCCCGAAATACGCAGGATCCCCACCCCACCGCGTCCCGGTGGGGTGGCCTGTGCGACGATAGTGTCGTTATGGCTCATGGTATGTTTTCCGAAATCTCAAAATAAAAAAGGCGGTCAACTGACCGCCCTTTGTTTGTTGTTCCTTTTGCCGGGTGGCGCTTCGCTTACCCGGCTCGCGTATCAGGAGCTTTTCTTCTGGCGGCTATGCAGACCGCGCTTCTCCAGACCACGGTAAATCAGCTGCTGCTGAATGATGGTCACCAGGTTGCTGACGATATAGTACAGCACCAGACCTGACGGGAACCACAGGAAGAACACCGTAAAGATGACCGGCATAAAGGTCATGATCTTCTGCTGCATCGGGTCGGTCACGGTGGTCGGCGACATCTTCTGGATGAAGAACATCGTTACGCCCATCAGGATCGGCAGGATGTAGTACGGGTCCTGTGCAGACAAGTCATGGATCCACAGTGCGAACGGCGCATGGCGCAGTTCAACGGAACCCATCAGCATGTAATACAGCGCCAGGAAGATAGGCATCTGAATAATCAGCGGGAAGCAGCCGCCCAGCGGGTTCACTTTCTCCGCTTTGTACAGCGCCATCATCTCCTGACTCATACGCTGTTTGTCGTCACCCAGACGCTCGCGCATGGCCTGAATCTTCGGTTGCAGCATGCGCATTTTCGCCATGGAGGTGTACTGCGCTTTGGTCAGCGGGTACATGATGCCACGAACGATGAAGGTGATTGCGATGATGGAGAAGCCCCAGTTACCCAGGAAGCTGTGGATCCACTTCAGCAGTTTGAACAGCGGCTGAGAGATAAACCACAACCAGCCGTAATCCACGGTCAGATCCAGGTGCGGCGCCGCCGCAGCCATTTTGTCCTGAATTTCCGGGCCGACCCACAGGGTGCTGTTCAGCGCGGTAGTCTGACCCGGCTGCACCAGTACCGGCTGGGATTTATAACCGATAGCGGCTACGCCATTGCCCAGGTTGCTGGTATAGAAGTTATTCGCACCTTCGTTACGAGGGATCCATGCGGTAGCGAAATACTGCTGCAGCATCGCAACCCAACCGCCATTGGAGCTGACGTTCAGGTTTTCGTTATCGGCGATGGTGTCGAATTTGTATTTTTCATACTTCGCGTCAGGCGTGGAATACGCCGCACCGCGGAAGGTATGCAGCGCAAAGTTGCTGCTGCCGGTATCGCGGTGAGAAGGCAAATTGATGGATTGCTTCAGCTGACCAAACGTTGCTACTTCCAACGGTTTATCACCGGCGTTTTGCACACTGTAGCCTACGTTCACCGCATATTCGCCGCGTTTCAGCGTGAAGGTTTTGGTGAAGGTATTGCCAGCCGCGTCGGTGTAAGTCAGCGGGATCGCCAGTTCGTTCTGACCATCAGCCAGCACAAACGCATCTTTTTCTACGTTATACAGTGGGCGCGGGCCGTTAGCCGGATTATCCGGGCCGTCACGACCGGTCAGGCCGCTTTGTGCCTGATAGATAAACTGCGGCGTAGTTTCCAGTAACTGGAACGGCTCATTGGAGCCCAACTCTTTCGGGTATGTCGGAAGCAGTGCCTGCTCAACATCACCACCACGGGTGTTGATGGTCAGCTCAAGCACATCGGTTTTCACCGTGATCAGTTTCCCCTGGCCACTGGCTGGTACGCCCTGGTCGGCTGCGCTACCCGCTGCGGTGGTCGTAGTCTGCGTGGTCTGCTGCTGCGCCGGAGGAGGATTTTTATCCTTCTCCCACGTTTGCCAGATCATGAAAGACACGAACAACAAAGCGATGATAAAAAGATTGCGTTGCGAATCCATCGTTAGTGTTCTCTGGTTTTAGAAGGTCCTGGCGGGACGGGATCGTCGCCACCCGGGTGTAAAGGGTGGCATTTTAATACGCGTTTCATTGTCAACCAACTGCCTTTTAACATACCAAACCTGCGCAATGCCTCAATTCCATATTGCGAACAGGTGGGGGTGAAACGGCAGTGCGGCCCAAGTAGCGGACTAATCAGGCGTTGATAGACCCTAATCAGGGCTATCAGGACCCGTGAGCCAGGCGACAATGGCGGCGCCATAATTTTTCCAACGCTTCCGAGAGAGCACGGTTATCGAGGTCGGCAACCCCCTTCTTCGCCACCACCACGAAATCCATTGCTGGCAATTCATGCTGGCGTAAACGGAAACTTTCACGCGTCAGACGTTTAATCCGATTGCGTTCATGGGCGCGTTTAACATTTTTCTTGGCGACGGTCAGACCGATACGGGGATGCCCCAGCGAATTCAGGCGGCCGAGGATGGTGATTTGCGGCGTGCCAGCCCGTTGTGGCTGCTGGAAGACGAAAGTGAAATGAGTGGGAGTTAACAAACGTAACTCCCTGGGAAAAGCGAGCTTAACCACTCAGGGGTTAGCTTTATTACTTGGAAACGGTCAGACGTGCGCGGCCTTTAGCGCGACGACGAGCCAGAACCTGGCGACCATTTTTAGTAGCCATACGAGCACGGAAGCCGTGAGAACGGTTGCGCTTCAGTACAGACGGTTGAAAAGTGCGTTTCATGGCGGTTTCTACCTAAACTTGAATAAATTCACTGACTTTTGCGTATGCCTGAACGGATATCGAACGACAGGCGCGCAAGCCATGGGTAATTAAAGAGGCCGGATTGTAATAATTGTACACTCCAGAGTCAATTCTCTTTCCTTATAGCGCACGTATTTTCGCACATAATCGCGCAAAAAATAAGCTGCATTCGACGCCTGAAAACGAGCAAGACGCGCCGGGGGCAGAATTATACGGGGCAAACGGCAAAGCGCAAGGATCCTCCAGGATCTTCATTAGATCGTTTAAGCAAGAAATCATCATTACTCATTAAATTTTCCAATATGCGGACTAAAACGTCCCGCACGCCTGCGCGGATCGATTACACTTAGCCGGTTCCGAATTGCCCTGTGGATAAATCATAAAGAATCTGTGAGAAACAGAAGATCTCTGCGGCGGTTTACGCTATGATCCGCGGTCCCGATCGCGATCCAGGATCGTTCTTAGGGCACAAACCGTAGATAGCGGTTCGCACGTCACCCGGTTGGGTCTTATCGATGTGCGTCAAAAAACTTTAATGTTTCTGTCTTTTTATTTATCGATTTTCGTTCGAGTGGAGTCCGCCGTGTCACTTTCGCTTTGGCAGCAGTGTCTTGCCCGATTGCAGGATGAGTTACCAGCCACAGAATTTAGTATGTGGATACGCCCGTTGCAGGCGGAACTGAGCGATAACACGCTGGCACTGTACGCGCCAAACCGTTTTGTGCTCGATTGGGTAAGAGACAAATATCTTAATAATATCAATGGACTGCTGAATGAGTTCTGCGGCCCGGATGCCCCGCAGCTGCGTTTTGAGGTGGGTTCCCGCCCGGTCAGCCAGTCGCTGAAAGAACCTGCGACAATCGCTGCGCCCGCACAAGCGGCGCAGGTCGTCGTTCAGCGTGCAGCGCCGGCAGCGCGTCCTGGCTGGGACAATGTTCCTGCGCCGGCAGAGCCGACCTATCGTTCCAATGTTAATGTGAAACATACCTTTGATAACTTTGTTGAAGGTAAATCCAACCAGCTGGCTCGCGCGGCGGCTCGCCAGGTTGCGGATAACCCCGGTGGTGCCTATAACCCGCTGTTTTTATATGGCGGTACAGGTCTGGGTAAAACGCACTTGCTGCATGCGGTGGGTAACGGCATTGTGGCGCGAAAGCCGAATGCCAAAGTGGTGTATATGCACTCCGAGCGCTTTGTCCAGGATATGGTAAAAGCCCTGCAAAACAATGCGATCGAAGAGTTTAAACGCTACTACCGCTCCGTTGATGCCCTGCTGATTGACGATATTCAATTCTTTGCCAATAAAGAACGATCCCAGGAAGAGTTTTTCCACACCTTTAACGCGTTGCTGGAAGGCAATCAGCAGATCATTCTTACATCGGATCGCTATCCGAAAGAGATCAATGGCGTTGAGGATCGTTTAAAATCTCGCTTTGGCTGGGGCTTAACGGTAGCGATCGAGCCGCCGGAACTGGAAACCCGCGTTGCGATCCTGATGAAAAAAGCAGATGAAAACGATATTCGTCTGCCGGGCGAAGTGGCCTTCTTTATTGCCAAGCGCCTGCGCTCGAACGTGCGTGAGCTGGAAGGGGCGCTGAACCGCGTGATTGCTAATGCCAACTTCACCGGCCGCGCGATCACCATCGATTTTGTCCGTGAAGCATTGCGCGATCTGCTGGCGCTACAGGAAAAACTGGTCACCATTGATAATATTCAAAAGACAGTGGCCGAGTACTACAAGATCAAGGTTGCGGATCTTCTCTCCAAGCGTCGATCCCGTTCGGTAGCCCGTCCGCGCCAGATGGCGATGGCGCTGGCAAAGGAGCTGACTAACCATAGCCTGCCGGAAATCGGTGATGCTTTTGGTGGTCGCGACCATACTACCGTGCTGCATGCCTGCCGTAAGATTGAGCAGTTGCGTGAAGAAAGCCATGATATCAAAGAAGATTTTTCCAATTTAATCAGAACATTATCTTCGTGACGCTATGAAATTTACCGTTGAACGTGAACATTTATTAAAGCCGCTGCAACAGGTTAGCGGCCCATTGGGCGGTCGCCCGACGTTGCCTATTCTCGGTAATCTGCTGCTTCAGGTTACTGAAGGCGCGCTGTCGCTGACCGGCACCGATCTTGAAATGGAGATGGTGGCGCGCGTTGCGCTGGTTCAGCCGCATGAACAGGGCGCAACCACGGTACCGGCGCGTAAATTCTTCGACATCTGTCGCGGTCTGCCGGAAGGGGCGGAAATCGCCGTGCAGCTGGAAGGCGAGCGTATGCTGATCCGTTCCGGGCGCAGCCGTTTCTCGCTATCCACGCTGCCCGCTGCGGACTTCCCGAATCTGGACGACTGGCAAAGCGAAGTGGAGTTCACGCTGCCGCAGGCCACGATGAAGCGCCTGATCGAAGCGACACAGTTCTCCATGGCGCATCAGGACGTACGTTACTACTTAAACGGCATGCTGTTTGAAACCGAAGGCGAAGAGCTGCGTACCGTGGCCACTGACGGCCACCGTCTGGCGGTCTGTTCGATGCCAATTGGCGAATCATTGCCGAACCATTCGGTGATCGTGCCGCGTAAAGGCGTGATTGAGTTGATGCGTATGCTTGATGGTGGCGATACGCCGCTGCGCGTGCAGATTGGCAGCAACAATATTCGTGCGCACGTCGGTGATTTCATCTTCACTTCCAAACTGGTTGATGGCCGTTTTCCGGATTATCGTCGCGTTCTGCCGAAGAATCCTGACAAAACGCTGGAAGCTGGCTGCGATTCGCTCAAGCAGGCATTTGCCCGCGCGGCGATCCTCTCCAACGAGAAGTTCCGTGGTGTGCGTCTGTATGTCAGTGAGAACCAGATCAAAATCACCGCCAACAACCCGGAGCAGGAAGAAGCCGAAGAGTTTCTCGACGTCACCTACGCTGGCAGCGAAATGGAAATCGGCTTTAATGTCAGCTATGTGCTGGACGTACTGAATGCGCTGAAGTGCGAGAACGTACGTATTCTGCTGACGGATTCAGTTTCCAGCGTGCAGATTGAAGATGCGGCCAGTCAAAGCGCGGCCTATGTCGTCATGCCAATGCGTTTGTAGAAAAGTATCGGGCTATCTTACTTGTTATTCTGGCTCCGGGCAGTGCTCGCAATCCTCACGTACTTCAGTACGCTCCGGTTGCTGTGCGCTGGCCGTAACCAGACTAACTGCGACGATAACGCCCTGGTGATGAGTAAATCATGTCGCTAACCCGATTACTGATCAAAGATTTCCGTAATATTGAGAATGCAGATCTCGCATTATCTCCCGGCTTTAATTTCCTCGTCGGCGCCAACGGCAGTGGTAAAACCAGCGTGCTGGAAGCTATTTACACGCTCGGTCATGGCCGGGCGTTTCGCAGTTTGCAAATCGGCCGCGTGATTCGTCATGAGCAGGAATCGTTTGTTTTACATGGGCGATTGCAGGGCGAAGAGCGCGAAACCTCGATTGGTTTGACCAAAGATAAGCTCGGTGACAGCAAGGTGCGCATTGACGGCACCGACGGTCACAAAGTGGCTGAACTGGCTCTGCTGATGCCGATGCAGCTCATCACCCCTGAGGGGTTTACTTTGCTCAATGGCGGCCCCAAATATCGAAGAGCGTTCCTTGACTGGGGTTGTTTTCACAATGAGAGCGGTTTTTTTACCGCCTGGAGCAATCTCAAGCGCCTGCTGAAGCAGCGCAACGCCGCATTGCGCCAGGTGAGCCACTATGCGCAGCTTCGTCCGTGGGATAAAGAGTTGATCCCGCTGGCGGAACAGCTAAGCCGCTGGCGTGCCGAATACAGTGCCGCCATTGCGGAAGATATGGCTGATACCTGCCGCCAGTTTTTACCGGAGTTCTCCCTCACTTTTTCGTTTCAGCGCGGGTGGGAAAAGGAGACCGATTACAGTGAGGTGCTGGAGCGCAATTTTGAGCGCGACCGCATGCTGACTTACACCGCTCACGGTCCGCATAAAGCGGATTTCCGCATCAGGGCGGACGGTGCGCCGGTTGAAGATACGCTGTCTCGCGGGCAGTTAAAACTCCTGATGTGCGCGCTGCGTCTGGCGCAGGGCGAGTTTTTAACGCGTGAAAGCGGACGACGCTGTTTATACCTGATAGATGATTTTGCCTCCGAACTTGATGACGAGAAGCGCGGCCTGTTAGCCAGCCGGTTAAAAGCCACGCAGTCACAGGTTTTTGTCAGCGCGATCAGCGCCGAGCACGTAATGGACATGTCGGACAAAAATTCGAAGATGTTCACCGTGGAAAAGGGTAAAATAACGGATTAACCCAAGATAAAATGAGCGAGAAACGTTGATGTCGAATTCTTATGACTCCTCCAGTATCAAAGTCCTGAAAGGGCTGGATGCGGTGCGTAAGCGCCCGGGTATGTATATCGGCGATACGGATGACGGCACCGGTCTGCACCATATGGTATTCGAGGTGGTAGATAACGCTATCGACGAAGCGCTCGCAGGGTACTGTAAAGACATTGTCGTCACCATCCACAGCGATAACTCTGTCTCTGTACAGGATGACGGCCGTGGTATCCCGACCGGTATTCACCCGGAAGAGGGCGTTTCCGCAGCGGAAGTGATCATGACCGTTCTGCACGCAGGCGGTAAGTTCGACGATAACTCCTATAAAGTTTCCGGCGGTCTGCATGGCGTAGGTGTTTCCGTGGTTAACGCCCTGTCGCAGAAACTGGAGTTGGTGATCCAGCGCGACAACAAAGTCCACCGTCAGATTTATGAGCACGGCGTGCCGCAGGCTCCGCTGGCGGTCACCGGTGAAACCGAATCGACTGGTACGATGGTGCGTTTCTGGCCAAGCTATGAAACCTTCACCAACGTCACCGAATTCGAATATGAAATTCTGGCGAAACGCCTGCGTGAGTTGTCCTTCCTCAACTCCGGCGTTTCTATTCGCCTGCGCGACAAGCGCGACGGCAAAGAAGACCATTTCCACTACGAAGGCGGCATCAAGGCGTTTGTTGAATATCTCAACAAGAATAAAACGCCGATCCACCCGAACATTTTCTACTTCTCCACGGAAAAAGACGGTATCGGTGTGGAAGTGGCATTGCAGTGGAATGACGGTTTCCAGGAAAACATCTACTGCTTTACCAACAACATTCCGCAGCGCGACGGCGGTACTCACCTTGCTGGCTTCCGCGCGGCGATGACCCGTACGCTGAATGCCTACATGGATAAAGAGGGCTACAGCAAGAAAGCTAAAGTCAGCGCCACCGGCGACGATGCCCGTGAAGGCCTGATTGCTGTGGTTTCGGTAAAAGTGCCGGATCCGAAATTCTCCTCGCAGACCAAAGATAAACTGGTCTCCTCTGAGGTGAAAACGGCGGTTGAACAGCAGATGAATGAACTGCTGGCTGAGTACCTGCTGGAAAACCCGTCCGACGCGAAAATCGTGGTCGGCAAGATTATTGATGCGGCGCGCGCCCGTGAAGCTGCGCGTAAAGCCCGTGAAATGACCCGCCGTAAAGGCGCGCTGGATCTGGCCGGTCTGCCGGGCAAACTGGCTGATTGCCAGGAGCGTGACCCGGCGCTGTCCGAACTCTACTTAGTGGAAGGGGACTCGGCGGGCGGTTCTGCGAAACAGGGCCGTAACCGTAAGAACCAGGCGATTCTGCCGCTGAAAGGTAAGATCCTCAACGTTGAGAAAGCACGCTTCGACAAGATGCTCTCTTCGCAGGAAGTGGCGACGCTTATCACTGCGCTGGGCTGCGGTATTGGCCGCGATGAGTACAACCCGGACAAACTGCGCTATCACAGCATCATCATCATGACCGATGCGGACGTCGATGGCTCGCACATCCGTACGCTGCTGTTGACCTTCTTCTACCGTCAGATGCCGGAAATCGTTGAGCGTGGTCACGTCTACATCGCTCAGCCGCCGCTGTACAAAGTGAAGAAAGGCAAACAGGAACAATACATTAAAGATGACGATGCGATGGATCAGTATCAAATCGCCATTGCGCTGGACGGCGCAACGCTGCACGCCAACGCCAGCGCACCAGCTCTGGCCGGAGAGCCGCTGGAAAAACTGGTTGCCGAGTATAACGCTGCACAGAAAATGATCGGTCGAATGGAGCGCCGCTTCCCGCGTACGCTGCTGAAAGCGCTGGTGTATCAGCCGACGCTGACGGAAGCCGATCTTTCCGACGAACAGAAAGTGTCTCGTTGGGTGAACGCGCTGGTTACCGAGCTGAATGAGAACGAACAGCACGGCAGCCAGTGGAAGTTTGATGTACGTGAAAACAGTGCGCTGAGTCACTTCGAGCCGATCATTCGCGTGCGTACGCACGGCGTCGATACCGACTATCCGCTGGATCACGAGTTTGTTACCGGTGGCGAATATCGTCGTCTGTGCACGCTGGGTGAAAAACTGCGCGGCCTGATTGAAGATGATGCCTTTATTGAACGCGGCGAGCGCCGTCAGCCGGTCACCAGCTTTGAGCAGGCTTTGGACTGGCTGGTGAAAGAGTCCCGCCGCGGTCTCGCTATCCAGCGTTATAAAGGTCTGGGCGAGATGAACCCGGAACAGCTGTGGGAAACGACCATGGATCCGGAAAGCCGCCGTATGCTGCGCGTGACCGTGAAAGACGCCATCGCTGCTGATCAGCTGTTCACCACACTGATGGGCGATGCCGTTGAGCCGCGTCGTGCGTTTATCGAAGAGAACGCCCTGAAAGCGGCGAATATCGATATTTAACGGCTTACAGGCCGAATTGTAGGCCGGGTAAACGCAGAGCCACCCGGCGAAAAGCGCCTGAGGCGCTGCGCTTATCAGGCCTGGAGGCTGAATCCTCCGTTTTATGGCGAAAAAGGGGAATCCCGGTTCCCCTTCCTGTCCCCCTTTTCACCCCGTCGCGCTGCTGTTTTTTGAGCGGAATCGCGTTAGCATGGGTCCTGAAAAATCTCATCTGGGGATCTCATGGCTATAAAACTTATTGCAATCGATATGGACGGCACGCTGCTGCTGCCGGATCACACCATCTCTCCCGCCGTTAAAAATGCTATCGCCGCTGCGCGCGAGCGCGGTATTAACGTGGTGCTGACCACGGGCCGACCCTATGCGGGCGTTCACAGCTACATGAAAGAGCTGCATATGGAGCGGGAAGGTGATTATTGCATCACCTACAACGGCGCACTGGTACAGAACGCCATTGACGGCAGCACGGTAGCGCAAACGACGTTGAGCTATGATGATTACCGCTACCTGGAGAAACTCTCCCGCGAAGTTGGTTCTCATTTCCACGCCCTTGATCGCAATACGCTTTACACCGCAAACCGGGACATCAGCTACTACACGGTGCACGAATCTTACGTGGCAACGATTCCGCTGGTGTTCTGCGAGGCAGAAAAGATGGATCCCGCAACGCAGTTCCTCAAAGTGATGATGATTGATGACCCGGTGATCCTCGATCAGGCTATTGCCCGCATCCCGCAGGAAGTGAAAGAGAAGTATACCGTGCTGAAAAGTGCGCCGTACTACCTCGAAATACTGGATAAACGAGTCAATAAAGGCACCGGTGTGAAATCCCTTGCCGAGGCGCTGAATATCAAGCAGGACGAGATCATGGCGATTGGCGATCAGGAAAACGACATCGCAATGATCGAATATGCTGGCGTGGGTGTGGCGATGGATAACGCCATTCCATCGGTGAAAGAAATCGCGAACTTTGTCACCAAATCCAACCTTGAAGACGGCGTTGCTTACGCCATCGAGAAATTTGCCCTGAACTAAGCGATTCTCGCAGGCAGGAGCGCATTGCTCTTGCTTGTGGCTTTCCGAATCGTAGTCATTTCCCCTCGGATCCATTACTCTGAAGCGCTTACTCCGCTTCCGGGTTTATCCGCTAATGAAACAACTCACCTTCGCTGCGCGTCACCATCAACTGACCAATATTCATAGCTGGACACCAGACAGCCAGTGGCTGGTTTTCGATGTTCGCCCCTCCGGCGCATCGTTTACCGGGAAAACCATTGAGCGTGTCAATGTGCACAGTGGTGAGGTTGAAGTGCTGTATACGGCAACGGACGGCGCGCATGTTGGTGTGGTGACGGTCAGCCCACAGGCGGAAAAATATGTTTTTATCCATGGCCCGGAAAACCCTGACGACAACTGGCAGTATGATTTTCACCATCGCCGGGGCGTTATTACGGAAAAGGGCGTAACGCGGAATCTGGATGCGCTGGATATCACCGCGCCTTACACGCCGGGCGCGCTGCGCGGCGGCACGCACGTGCATGTGTTCAGCCCGAATGGTGAAAACGTCAGCTTTACCTATAACGACCACGTTATGCATGCGCTTTCTCCGGCAAAAGATCTGCGTAATGTCGGCGTTGCGGTGCCGTTTGGCCCGGTAACGCCGCCCTGCACACATCCGCGTGAATATGGCGGCAGCCACTGGTGCGTACTGATCAGCCGCACAACATCCACGCCCGTGCCGGGCAGCGACGATATCAATCGTGCTTACGAAGAGGGATGGGTTGGCAACGACAGGCTGGCGTTCATCGGCGATACGCTTTCGACAGGCGGTGAAAAAGTGCCGGAGTTGTTTATTGTCGCGCTGCCTGGCGATGAACAAGGCTGGAAAACCGCAGGTGATGCGCCGCTGGCGGGCAGCGAACAAACTCTGCCCGCGCCGCCAAAAGGCGTGGTGCAAAAGCGTCTGACATTCACTCACCAACGCCGTTATCCTGGCTTAGTAAATGTGCCGCGCCACTGGGTGCGCAGCAATCCGCAGGCCACGCAGATTGCGTTTTTGATGCGTGATGAGCGCGGTATTGTGCAGTTGTGGTTGATAAGCCCGGACGGCGGTGAACCGCGCCAGTTAACTTTTACTGCCGGTGGTATCCAGTCGGCCTTTAACTGGCATCCCTCCGGCGAGGCGCTGGGATTTGTACTGGAAAACCGCATTGCGCTATGCGATGCC
This sequence comes from Kosakonia sp. H7A, assembly GCF_003028445.1. Lineage (NCBI taxonomy): Bacteria > Pseudomonadati > Pseudomonadota > Gammaproteobacteria > Enterobacterales > Enterobacteriaceae > Kosakonia > Kosakonia sp. H7A. The sequence goes on from NZ_PYTZ01000003.1 coordinate 55,547, forward strand.
GGGCGCGGTGACATCACCTTTTTGACATCCGATCACGTAAATCCACCGTCTGCCGATGCCGTGGTGTTTTCACCAGACGGGAAGCTGATCGCCTGGATGGAAGAGGTGGAAGGCTTCCGCCAGCTGTGGATGACGGAAACCCGACTGTAAATCAGGGAGCAGGCATGGGCGCTGGCGGGATCACCGAGTTGGTCGCCAGGTTTGCCTGTTCGCTCTTTTCAACCCGTGATTTGATGGAATCATCCTTGCGGAAGAGATCCCACGGCAGCAGTAAGGTGTCCATGACAGCGGTAAAAGGCATATCCAGTACCACCAGCGACTTGGTGCCAATGCCAGTTTCATCATCGGAAAGCATGGCCGAACTGGCGCGCGTTCCAGGATAAACCCCTTCTTTGCCGCCCGTATGCGACATGACGCTTGAGCAACCTGACAACATCATTCCGTAGAGCAAAACAGAAACTATAAGCGTTGTTTTCATCATCGATTAATCATCGTTGTTTGTAGTTTGAATGCTACTCAGGCGGTTATAGCCTCCCTTTTGGGAAAGGGATAGCATTCGGGTTCCGCTCTGTGGCGGTACTCGCACTTTGTCCTTTTGTGCTGTGATCCCAGTCTATGCATTGCGCCAGAAAGTGCAAAAAAAAGTCGGTATTCCACCCTTGAAATCAGACCCGTCAGCCATATTTTAGGAATGTAACCAAGAAACACGCCGGAAGGGTGTTGGGTTACGGTAATGGCCTGTTCCTTGTGGAAGGCATGGAAAAATCTCGCTGATTTCAGGAGCTTTTAAGTATGCGTAATTTCGATCTCTCCCCGCTTTATCGTTCGGCTATTGGTTTTGACCGTCTGTTTAATCTGCTGGAAAACAACCAGAACCAGAGCAATGGCGGTTACCCTCCGTACAACGTTGAATTAGTGGATGAAAACCACTACCGCATCGCCATTGCTGTGGCCGGTTTCGCTGAGAGCGAACTGGAAATCACCGCGCAGGACAACCTGCTGGTGGTGAAAGGCTCCCACAGTGACGAGCAAAAAGAGCGTACTTACCTCTATCAGGGCATTGCCGAGCGCAACTTCGAACGCAAATTCCAGCTGGCGGAAAATATTCATGTCAATGGTGCCAACCTGGTGAACGGCCTGCTCTACATCGATCTGGAACGCGTGATCCCGGAAGAGAAAAAACCGCGTCGCATCGAAATTAACTAATTGTTCCGGGTTGCCACTGGCGGCCCGGTCCCGACATGCTCGCCGACAGGGGGCATATGTGAGCCATTGCGCTCGCAGGTATTCACTCGCTTCTTAGAAGGAGAAACACTCATGCGTAACTATGATTTATCCCCGATTTTTCGTCAGTGGATTGGCTTCGACAAACTGGCTAACGCCCTGCAAAGCACCACTGAACAGCAGTCTTTCCCTCCTTACAACATTGAGAAAGGCGACGATAACCACTACCGCATCACCCTTGCGCTGGCCGGTTTCCGCCAGGAAGAGCTGGATATTCAGCTGGAAAATAACCGCCTGACCATTAAAGGCACGCCGGAAAAACCGGCCAACGAGCCGAAATGGTTGCATCAGGGGTTGGTGATACAGCCGTTCAGCCTGAGCTTTACGCTGGCCGACTTTATGGAAGTCTCCGGCGCGACCTTTGCCAACGGTTTGCTGCATATCGATCTACTGCGTAACGTGCCGGAAAGCGCGGCGCCGCAACGGATTGCCATCAGCAATCGACCGGCGTTAAATAGCTAACGGTTGCAGAACAAAAGGCTCCGCATACGGAGCCTTTATTGTTTATGCGTGAACGCGCTGCAAAAAACGCTGCCGCCAGGGTTTGAGCACGAAAAAGGCCAGCAGCGCGCAGAGAATATCAAGCGTGATGGCGCAGCCAAACACCAGATTCCAGCTTCCCGTTTGCTGATACATTAGCGCCGCCAGCGGCCCGCCAAAGATGGAACCAATCCCCTGCGAAATATAGAGCCAGCCGTAGTTCGCTGTCGCATGCTGCGTGCCGAAGGTATCGGTTAGCGTGGCGGGGAAAAGTGAAAAAATCTCGCCCCAGCCGAAAAAAACCACCCCGGAGAGCAAAACAAACAGCAGCGGATCGTCTTTGCACAACAACCACAACGCCATCGCACAGCCTTCCAGGCCAAAAGCGATAAACATCATATTTTCGCGACCGATGCGGTCAGAAATATAGCCGCACACCGGGCGCGTCAGCCCGTTCATAAAGCGGTCGATGGTCATCGCCAGCGGCAGCGCCGCCACGCCCATTACGGTCACTGCGGTAATACCGAAATCTTCGGCGAAAATCGCCATCTGTGAAGTGACCATCAGCCCGGAGGTGGACATCATGGTCATCATCACAAACATCAGCCAGAACAACGGCTTGCGTAGCATCTCTCCTGGAGAAAAACTTTTAGCACTCATCGCCAGGCTACTGTTGCTCTCCTGCGTGTTGAGTGTTTGCGGCGCGCGTAGCCCCTGGCTGGCAATAAAACCAATGACCGCCATGACCAGCCCGAACTGCCAGAGCGTGTTTTCCAGCCCCTTCGCGGCCAGCGATTGTGTGACCGGAAAGGTGGTCAGAATCGCGCCCATGCCATAGCCCGCCGCCACCATCCCTGTGGCAAATCCGCGTTTTTCCGGGAACCAGCGCACCATCAGACCCACCACGCCGATGTAAACAATCCCGGTGCCAAGGCCGCCCAGCACGCCGTAATAGAGATAAAGTTCGCTCAGGCTACTGATGGTTGAGGTCAGCATCCAGCTTACGCCGCTCAGCACAGTACCAATGGCAATTAACCTGCGCGGGCCGAACTTATCGATCAATCGCCCCTGAAAAGGTGAGAAGAAGGTTTGCAAAATGATCAACAGGGAAAAGGTGAGCTGAATTTCCGCCAGCGGAACGTTCAGCTTTGCCATAAAAGGGCGCGTAAACAGCGCCCAGACATATTGCGGGCTGGAGATGGAGATCATACACAGCAAGCCCAGCGCTAACTGGGTCCACTTTTTCTGGCTGGTAACCACTACGTGAGTCAGTGTTGTATTTGTCATGCCGCCCCCTGTTTTTAACAAAAGTGGGCTTTTGCATTAACCATGCCATAACCTATTGTTGTGTCTGACATTCCCGGAATGCTTAGCAGGCGCACGGTTTTTTCCGCCCGTGTCGGTAAAAGGGTGTGCTTTTGTTCAGGGCAACGGTTTTCTGCTGGTGCAATCTTCGCCACATTCTGAGGCAAATAAATTCCATACACTGTGTAAGGGGTAACCTATACAGCTATTACGGGTTCTGCCAAACTCCTTGCAGTCATCATGTACAGGGAAAAGATCATGAGTGATATTGCCTTAACGGTAAGCGTACTGGCGCTGGTGGCCGTTGTCGGATTGTGGATCGGCAATGTGAAGATCCGCGGTGTGGGTTTCGGTATTGGCGGTGTGCTGTTTGGCGGGATAATTGTCGGCCACCTTTTAGATAAACTGGGTATCACTATAAGCGGTCAGATACTGCTTTTTGTGCAGGAATTTGGCCTGATCCTGTTTGTTTATACCATCGGCATCCAGGTGGGCCCGGGGTTCTTCGCTTCTTTACGCGTTTCTGGCCTGCGCCTGAATCTGTTCGCTGTTTTAATCGTTGTTCTCGGCGGTCTTGTCACCACCATTCTGTATAAACTTTTTGCTATTCCACTGCCGGTGGTGCTGGGGATTTTTTCCGGTGCGGTCACCAATACGCCAGCGCTTGGCGCAGGGCAGCAGATCCTGCGTGATTTAGGCATTCCTGGCCCGCAGCTCGACCAGATGGGGATGAGCTACGCCATGGCGTATCCGTTTGGTATTTGCGGTATTTTGCTCAGTATGTGGCTGCTACGCGTGTTGTTTCGCGTTAATGTCGATGAAGAGGCGCGACAGCACGACGCAACGCTAAGCAATGGCACTTCACTGATCCGCACCATCAATATCCGCGTGGAAAACCCGAATCTCAACAATATGGCGATTCAGGACGTTCCCATTCTTAACAGCGATAAAATCATCTGCTCGCGTCTCAAACGGAATGATTTACTGATGGTGCCCTCGCCGGGCACGCTGATTCAGTCCGGAGATTTGTTGCATCTGGTGGGGCTTCCGAAGGATCTGCATAACGCGCAGTTGGTGATAGGCAAAGAAGTTGATACCTCTTTGTCGACGCGCGGCACGGATTTGCGTGTCGAACGCGTGGTGGTAACCAACGAAAAAGTGCTGGGGAAAAAAATCCGCGATCTGCACTTCAAGGAGCGCTACGACGTCGTGATTTCCCGCCTGAACCGCGCCGGTGTGGAGCTGGTAGCCAGCAGCGATGCCAGCCTGCAATTCGGCGATATCCTTAATCTTGTCGGGCGTCCGGCGGCAATCGAAGCGGTGACTAACGAAGTCGGCAATGCCCAGCACAAGTTGCAGCAGGTACAAATGCTGCCGGTGTTTATTGGTATTGGGCTTGGCGTTCTGCTGGGATCGTTGCCGTTGTATATACCAGGGTTTCCGGCAGCGCTGAAGCTGGGTCTCGCGGGCGGGCCGCTGATTATGGCGTTGATTCTTGGGCGAATTGGTACGATCGGCAAGTTGTACTGGTTTATGCCGCCCAGTGCGAACCTGGCGCTGCGCGAACTGGGCATTGTGCTGTTCTTGTCGGTGGTGGGGCTGAAATCGGGCGGTGATTTTATTGCCACGCTGACCCAGGGCGATGGGTTGAAATGGATGTGTTATGGCATTCTTATCACCGCCATTCCGCTGATCACCGTCGGTTTACTGGCGCGAATGCTGGCGAAGATGAACTATCTGACCCTCTGCGGCATGCTGGCCGGGTCGATGACCGATCCGCCGGCGCTGGCGTTTGCCAACGGCCTGCATGCCACCAGTGGCGCGGCGGCACTCTCGTATGCGACGGTTTATCCGCTGGTGATGTTTTTACGTATTATCACCCCACAGCTTCTGGCGGTACTGTTCTGGGGGATGGGTTAATGGCGTTCCGGCATGAACACGGCGCAGGTGGTAATCCACCTGATACTCGCTGGTGTTGCGGAACATCACTGAGTAGTTAAGAAATTCGCCGCTGTCGCTGTAGGAGAGTGAAGTAATACGCAGCAGCGGCGTTTGTTCCGCCACGTTCAGCAAGCTGGCCACCTGTTTATCGGCCAGCACCGGCGTCAGGCTCTCGTAGTTACCGCTGATGGTGATTCCGCACTCCTTCTCGATATAATCGAATTTCGACCCCTCCAGATGCCCCAGTGACAGCGAACGGAATAGTTTCACCGGCATATAGCTGTCTTCCAGCATCAGTGGCTTTCCCTCTACGTAGCGAACCCTCCGTGAGAAGTAGATCCGTTCGTTAATTTGTATGCGCAACTGGCTGGCAATGGCTGGCGGGGCCGGCATCACTTCGAACTGCAAAACCTGGCTCTGCACCTCTTTGCCCTGTCGGCGCAGCACTTCTACCAGCCCAGTCAGATTGGTGGTTTCATGATGAACGTCTTTGCGTGCGACAAATGTCCCGCTGCCGTGACGGCGTACCACTAATCCCCAGCCCACCAGCAGATCAACCGCCTTGCGAATCGTCATTCGCGCCACGCCAAACTCCAGCGCCAGCGCCTTTTCGCCCGGTAACGGGCTGCCGATATTGTAATCCGATGAATTGAGCCGCAGGCGTAATCGCTCAGCAATAGATTTGTAGATCACCTGTAGACCTCTCTGCCCCCGTCAGCGGGAACATTGCCTCTGAATATGTCCATTTTTTGCCTGAAAAGTAGACCTGAGCACGTGAAATAAAACCATGAAAGCGATCACGAATCGCAGCGGCGCGCCATGTTGGCGCGGCGGCGACTTCTTATGCTGCTCACAGGTCCACAAAAAACCAACAAGGCCTCTACCCCCTACAAGTTGTTACATGAGGATTCTATGATGCTCAGTCAAATACAACGCTTCGGCGGCGCTATGTTCACACCGGTGCTGCTCTTCCCGTTCGCCGGTATGGTGGTGGGTATTGCCATCATGCTGAGTAATCCCCTGTTTGTCGGCGCGACATTAACCGCACCCGACAATCTGTTTGCGCAATGTGTCCATATCATCGAAGAGGGCGGCTGGGCGGTGTTTCGCAATATGCCGCTGATTTTCGCCGTCGGTTTACCGATTGGGCTGGCAAAACAGGCGCAAGGGCGAGCCTGCCTGGCGGTGCTGATCAGTTTTCTGACCTGGAATTACTTCATTAACGCCATGGGAATGACCTGGGGTCACTTTTTTGGCGTCGATTTTAGCATTGAACCCACGGCGGGCAGCGGTTTAACGCTGATTGCCGGGATCAAAACTCTCGACACCAGCATTATCGGGGCGATTGCGATTTCCGGCATTGTCACCGCCATCCATAACCGCTTTTTCGACAAACCGCTGCCCGTGTTTCTCGGCATCTTCCAGGGCACCTCATTTGTGGTGATTATCGCCTTCCTGGTGATGATCCCCTGCGCCTGGCTGACGCTGTTGGGCTGGCCGAAAGTGCAGCTTGGCATTGAATCGTTGCAGACTTTTCTGCGCTCTGCCGGGGCGCTGGGCGTGTGGATTTACACTTTCCTGGAACGCATTCTGATCCCGACCGGGCTGCACCACTTTGTCTACGGCCCCTTTATCTTCGGCCCGGCGGCGGTGGAAGGCGGTATTCAGATGTACTGGGCGCAACATCTACAGGCATTCAGCCAGAGTACCGAACCACTAAAAGTTCTGTTCCCGGAAGGCGGCTTTGCCCTGCATGGTAACTCGAAAGTGTTTGGCTCCATCGGCATCGCGCTGGCGATTTGGTATACCGCCGCGCCGGAAAACCGCGTCAAAGTCGCGGGACTGCTGATCCCCGCAACGCTGACGGCTGTACTGGTGGGCATTACTGAACCGCTGGAATTCACCTTCCTGTTTATATCCCCGCTGCTGTTTGCTGTTCACGCTGTACTGGCAGCGACGATGGCGACGGTAATGTATAGCTTTGGTGTGGTGGGCAATATGGGCGGTGGGCTGCTCGACCAGTTTCTGCCGCAAAACTGGATCCCGATGTTCCATAACCATGCTGCGACGGTTTTCACCCAGATTGCCATCGGCCTCTGTTTTACCGCGCTCTATTTCGTCGTTTTCCGCACGTTGATCGCCGTCTTAAACCTGAAAACGCCCGGCCGGGAAGAGAGTGAAATCAAACTCTACAGCAAGGCCGATTACAAAGCAGCGCGCGGACAAACCACGGCGGCAGCGAAAGACTCGCTGGGCCAGGCTGCGGGATTTTTGCAGGCGCTGGGCGGTGCGGCAAACATCGAAAGCGTCAATAACTGCGCGACGCGGCTGCGCATCACGCTGGTCGATACGGCGAAAACCCAAAGCGACGACGTCTTTAAAGCGCTGGGCGCGCACGGTGTTGTGCGACGCGGCAACGCCATCCAGGTGATTGTCGGCCTGCATGTTCCCCTGCTGCGCGACCAGCTTGAATCCCTGATGAAAACCCCTTTGACCAATGAACCATCCACCATGACGGAGGCAGTATCATGAAACAGTTTTCAGTGGTTATCGCCGGCGGCGGCAGCACGTTTACCCCCGGTATCGTTTTGATGTTGCTGGCAAACCGCGATCGCTTCCCGCTGCGGGCGCTGAAATTTTATGACAACGATGGCGCGCGCCAGGAAACCATCGCCGAAGCCTGCAAAATTATCCTGCAGGAGCAGGCGCCGGAGATTGAATTCAGCTACACCACCGACCCGCAAAAAGCCTTTACCGATGTCGATTTTGTGATGGCGCATATCCGCGTCGGTAAATACCCGATGCGTGAAAAAGATGAAAAAATCCCGCTGCGCCACGGTGTATTAGGCCAGGAAACCTGCGGGCCTGGCGGTATCGCCTACGGTATGCGTTCTATCGGCGGCGTTCTGGAGCTGGTTGATTATATGGAAAAATATTCACCCAATGCGTGGATGCTTAACTACTCCAACCCGGCAGCAATTGTCGCGGAAGCCACGCGTCGCCTGCGCCCGCAGGCCAAAATTCTTAACATCTGCGATATGCCTATCGGCATTGAAGGACGGATGGCGCAAATTGTCGGTCTGAAAGACCGCAAAGAGATGCGGGTACGCTACTACGGGCTTAACCACTTCGGCTGGTGGACATCAATTGAAGATCTGAACGGTAACGATTTGATGCCGAAATTGCGCGAATATGTGGCGAAACACGGTTATGTTCCGCCAGCGGATAACGCACATACCGAAGCAAGCTGGAACGATACGTTCGCCAAAGCGAAAGATGTGCAGGCGCTCGACCCGGATACCATGCCAAACACTTATCTGAAGTATTACTTCTTCCCGGATTACGTGGTTGCTCACAGTAACCCGGAACGTACGCGTGCCAATGAGGTGATGGATCATCGTGAGAAGCAGGTGTTTGGCGCTTGCCGGGCGATTATTGCTGCCGGGAAGTCTTCCGCCGGTGAGCTGGAGATTGACGAACATGCCTCTTACATTGTCGATCTGGCTACCGCCATTGCCTTTAACACCCAGGAGCGCATGTTGCTGATCGTGACGAACAATGGTGCCATTCATAATTTTGATGCCGATGCGATGGTAGAAATTCCTTGTCTGGTGGGGAAAAACGGCCCGGAACCGCTGACGGTCGGTGATATTCCGCACTTCCAGAAAGGGTTGATGAGCCAGCAGGTGGCGGTGGAAAAACTGGTGGTTGATGCCTGGGAACAGCGCTCCTACCAGAAGTTGTGGCAGGCGATCACACTGTCGAAAACTGTGCCCAGTGCGACGGTGGCGAAAGCGATTCTCGACGATCTGCTGGAAGCGAACAAAGCGTACTGGCCGCCGCTGCATTAATTCTCCTGTCCGGCACCGTCAGGGTGCCGGCTTTCCATTGCGCGAAAGAGTCGAAAAGCGTCAGTTTATCCGCTACTTTGAAGGCCTGGCCGGAGCGGTTTTTCCCTTTACCGTTGCAAGAAGGGGTAATGCCGGCAAGGTTATCAACGTGGAAGGAGAACAGATGAAAATTTCCCGCGTCGGTGAAGCGCCGGACTACCGCTTCTCGCTGGCGAATGAGCGCACGTTTCTTGCCTGGATCCGCACTGCTCTGGGGTTTCTCGCGGCGGGCGTTGGGCTGGACCAGTTAGCGCCGCAGTTTGCCACGCCGCTGATTCGTGAAGTGCTGGCGCTGCTGCTGTGTCTCTTCTCCGGCGCGCTGGCGCTCTATGGCTATCTGCGCTGGCTGCGCAATGAAAAAGCGATGCGCCTGAAAGAAGATCTGCCCTATACCCGCGTGCTGATGGTAATAAGCGTGGCGCTGCTGGCGGTTGCGCTGGTGGTGATGGTGCTGGTGTTCTATGCCGGATAACCGCAAAGCCCGGCGCGAAACGGATCCTGGCCTGCAACCGGAACGAACATCGCTGGCATGGTTGCGCACGCTGTTCGGCTACGGCGCGCTGATGGCGCTGGCGGTCAGGCATAACTGGCAACATTCGGGCATGCCTTTCTGGATCTCGCTCATCATTCTGGCGTTGGCCGCGTTACTGCTCTGGCGCTACACCCATAAGCGTATCTTAATGGACGTCAATAAAAGCGATTTCGCCTTGCCCGGCGCAATACGTGACAAATTATTGATCTCCCTCGCGGTGCTTTCCCTCGCATTACTGTTTGCTGTAACGCATATCCGTCAGCTTATTCTTATCTTGTGAGGATGTTTGCATGCCAGGCTGCCACGTTATGGCTAAGCCCGCCAGTTCACGCTGCAACCTTAACTGCCGCTACTGTTTTTACCTCGAAAAACCGCAGCAAAATGTTATGGATGACACCACGCTGGAGGCATTTATTCGCCAGCAGATCGACGCCCAGCCGGGCGAAAAAGTGCCGTTTGCCTGGCAGGGCGGCGAACCGACGCTCTGCGGGCTGGAATTCTTTCAGCGCGTTGCTGCCCTGCAAAAAAAGCACGCCAATGGCAAACGTATTGAAAACGCCTTCCAGACGAATGGCATTCTGCTGAATGAGGAGTGGTGCCGTTTTTTTCATGACAACGGCTGGCTGGTGGGCGTTTCCATCGATGGCCCGGCGGATTTGCATGATGCTTACCGTGTGAACCGCAGCGGCAAACCATCACACCCGAAAGTCCTTAATGCCATTGCGACGCTGAATAAACATCAGGTCGAGTACAACCTGCTGTGCGTCGTCAATAATCTCAATAGCCAGCAGCCGCAGCGCCTGTATCGCTATTTACGTGCGCTTGGTACGCCATTTTTGCAGTTTATTCCGCTGGTGGAGCAGGACGCGCAGGGGCGCTTGTCTGCCGAATCGGTCAGCGGCGAAGCCTGGGGAAACTTTCTTACCGCGATATTCGACTTGTGGGTGCGGGAAGATATTGGCCGCGTTTACGTGCAGTTATTTGACTCCACGCTCGGCGTCTGGAGCGGCTATCCGTCGCAAATGTGCAGCTTAGGCGAGACCTGCGGCCACGCTTTTGCGCTGGAAGCGAACGGCGATCTCTACCAGTGCGATCACTATGTCTCCCCGGATTACCGGCTGGGCAATCTGCATCAGATCCCGATTAAAACGCTCAACGCCAGCCATGAAGCAGCGGCTTTTGGGCAGAGTAAAAAAGCCAGCCTCAGCGAAGTCTGCCTGCGTTGTGACATGCTGCGTTTTTGCCGGGGCGACTGCCCGAAGCACCGCATCGTTGAGGGAAGAAGCGCGCTTTGCCACGGTTATCACCGCTTTTTCAGCCACAGCGCGCCGCATATGCGCGTGATGCGCGATCTGCTGCGCCAACGGCGCTCCCCTGTCGAACTGATGGCCTGGCTGCGCCGGAGCGGCTGATTTAGCGGGCTTTCGCCAGATAGTGCGCCATCTCATCGGCGGGCACCATTCCGCCGCCGGTGGCCCATACCAGGTGGGTGGCCTGCGCCAGTTGTTCAGGGCTAAAGCCGTGCAGTTGATGATAGCCGCTGTTGCTGCAAATCCGTTGCGGCCCGGACATTCCCGCCAGCGCTGACGGCTCCAGTTGAATGCCCTCTTCCTGCGCCAGCCAGCCGAGTTGCTGGTAAAGTGTGTTGTCATCAACGGTGTAGAAGCCGTCCAGCAGGCGCTCCATTGCCCGTCCGACAAAGCCGGAAGCGCGCCCGACCGCCAGACCATCGGCCGCCGTCTGGTTATCAATCCCCAGATCTTGCACCGCAATGCCGTCATGTAGCCCGGTATACACGCCCAGCAACATACAGGGAGAATGCGTTGGTTCGGCAAAAATACAGTGTACCGCGTCGCCAAACGCCAGCTTCAGACCAAAGGCGACACCGCCAGGCCCGCCGCCCACGCCGCACGGCAGATAGACAAACAGCGGATGCGCGTTATCCACCACTTTGCCAAGCCGTGTGAACTGATCTTTCAGGCGCTGTCCGGCGACGGCATAGCCCAGAAAGAGGGTGCGGGAGTTCTCATCATCAATGAAAAAGCAGTTCGCATCCGCTTCCGCCGCTTTGCGCCCTTGTTCAACGGCCACGCCGTAATCTTCGGCATACTCCACCACGTTTACGCCGTGGCTGCGCAGTAGCGCTTTTTTCCATGCCCGGGCATCGGCTGACATATGTACCGTGACGTGAAAACCAAGCCGCGCGCTGATAATCCCGATCGATAACCCCAGATTTCCCGTGGAGCCAACGGCGATGCTGTACTGGCTGAAGAAACGGGCAAATTCAGGCGACAACAGTTTGCTGTAATCGTCATCCGGCGTCAGTAATCCGGCGGCGAAAGCCAGTTTTTCCGCGTGGGTCAGTACTTCATAAATGCCGCCGCGCGCTTTAATAGAACCGGAAATCGGCAAATGGCTGTCTTTTTTCAGCCACAGCTCGCCGGTGATATCCGGACTGAGGCGGCGCTGCATTGCCGGAATCGGAACCACGTCAGATTCAATCATGCCGCGGCTTGCCGCCGTTTCCGGGAAAGCCTGCGCAATGAACGGTGCGAAGCGGGCAAGCCGCGCGTGGGCCTCGCTAACATCCTGTTGTGTCAGGCCAACATGCGGCAAAGCGCGTGCAACGGAGGTACTATTAGGGTTAAACCACTGCGTTTCTTTCAGCGCGATCAACTGCTCTATAAGCGGAAACTGCTGGATGAGTTTCTGAATGTCGGGGTTTTTCATCGGTTCGTTTTCGTAAGAATCGGAGCGTTAAAGAAAACAGGAATCAGCCAGCGGTGCAAGTGGGTCGCGGTTTTGAGAATTTATTACGTTTTGCTGCTACACGTGTAAACGCAAGCATGCTAAATACATGTATTCATCCCTGATTTTCACAAGGTCAACTGTGTTAAAACCACTGATTGCAGTTGTTATGCTGTTGGCGGGAACCTCTGTGTTTGCCGCTGATACTCCGCTGACGGCGGCGCAATATGCGCAAAAGCTGGGGGTGGGGATGGATGTCGACTGGGCGCGTACCGATCGGGGTATCCGCGAGTTCGACCCGCTGATTGTGCGTGATTTCTACGACGCTGGTATCCGCCATGTACGCATTCGCGTTGCCGATAATATGACGGAAGCGCGGCTGATCCACCTGCGTAAACTGGTAGAGGCCTGCGAACAGTATGGGGTGATTCCGGTAATTGCCTATCAGGCAGACAGCTTCAAAGCCGATCCGGACGCCAAAAACGAAGCGCAACTGGTGGCGTGGTGGTCAACGGTAGCGAATTTTTTCGGTACCGGGCACCCGATGCTCGGTTTTGATGTGATTTATGAACCGGCTGACAAACTTAACCGCGATTTGCCCGCCCTGAATCGCGCTTATGAAAATGTCGTGCGCACCCTGCATGATATCGACGCTCAACGCATGATTTTTATTGCCCCGCGTATGCGCGCCGCGCCGGAAGATCTCTCCTCGTTGAAACTGCCGCCACACAGCCAGAACTATCTGTTGGCCGAGTGGCACATTTTCCCGTGGGGGCCACTGAAAAATAACGGTAAATATCCGTGGACATCGGGCACGGCGGCGGAAAAAGCCGCCATTCGCGCGCGGATTAATACAGCGGTGCGCTGGCAGCAGAAATCCGGGCATGCCAGCTGGGTTGGCGGCTGGGCGGTAGGCGAATCCATTAAAAATGCGCCCACCGAATCACAAATGGCTTTCGCCCGTTTTATGGCCTGCGAACTGAATAAGGTGAAAATTCCCTATGCGATCAATACCGATACGCAATTTTATGACGGCGAAGAGGGCGCATGGCGGCCAGGGCCGGAGCCGTTATTGAAAATGATGATTGCGCCGGAGTGCGACAAGCCCGACGCGAGGCCGGGCCATCATGAGGTTAAATCACCGGTTCATGGCGAGAAAAACGCGTCGCCAGCGGCAGCCAGCACAACAGAATTAAAAGCCCCGCCAGCGTCATCAGCATCCCAAGGCTAAACTGGCCGTTCTGCGGCAGTTGTGAAGAGAGCCACGCCAGGCCGCCAGAGCCGATGTTCTGCAACCCGCCAACCAGCGCGCCCGCGGTGCCCGCCAGAAACGGGAATGGCTCCATTGCGCCGCTGGTCGCCAGCGGGAACAGCATTCCGGCGCCGAAGAAAAACAGCGCGGCGGGCACGATCAGCGTCCAGATATTCATCACCCCGACAATGCCCGGGAGCCACATCATCAGACCGGCCGCCAGGCAGCAGATCACCGACTGCCACATCAACGAAGTAAAGCGCTTGTTCTGCCGCCCGGCAAACCACGCGCCGAAAAAGGCCGCTGGCACTGGCAGAATAAACAGGACGCTGACCGTCATGCTGTTCAGGCCCAGCACGCCGCCCATCAATACGCCCGAGCTGGCTTCAAAGACCGCAATCCCGGCCAGACCGCCAATCAACATCAGCAGGTAACAGTTAAATGCGCCGTTGCCGAACAGGGTTTTGTAGCTGGCCAGCAGGCGGATGCGCGGCGCGTCTTTTGGCCGGGTTTCCGGCATCCAGCGCGCCATACTCCAGGTGACGACCAGGCACAGCACCAGCAAAAAGATAAAACAGGCGCGCCAGTTAAACAGCGTATTCAGCACACCGCCGATCAGCGGCGCAAGCAGCGGACTAACCAAAATCCCCATATTCAACAAACTGTTGGCGTGACGCAGTTCCGTACCGGCATACAGATCGCGCGGCAGCGTTCGCGCCATCACGCCGCCCACGCCGGTGCCAATGCCCTGTAAGGCGCTGGCCAGAATTAACATCGACAGGCTGTGCGTGGTAATGGCGATCAGCGTCGCCAGCAAAAAGATGCTCATTCCGGCCAGGATCACCGGGCGGCGACCGACTCTGTCCGCCAGCGGGCCATAGAAGAGCTGAGAGACACCGTAAGTCAGCAGATATGCAGCCATGACGCTTTGTACCGCGCCTTCGCGAACATTCAGGGTGAGCGCCATATCCGCTATCGCCGGGATATAGATGGTTTGCGCCATCTGCCCGACAGCCACCAGAAGCACCAGCATCAATAACAAATTGACGTTTCTCTGCCTTTTCATGTCGATGATTACTTTTAAAAAATGGAGGATTAAAGAATATATGGCTGCAATACAGCCTTAATGCCGGAGAAATCTAGCACAGCCAGATGACAGAACCACAATTATCCGGTGCAAAGACAGGAGGGAGACAGGCAGGTTTTATAGACAACATTCGGCAACTTTTGTTGCCAGTAAGTTTCAGGAAAGGCGCAGCAGTATCGCACCGGCGGCAATGCCACAGGCGGCAACAATCCGCAGCCCGGCAACCTGCTCTTTGAGAAGAACAAACGCAATCAGAGCGCCGAACAGAATTGAGGTTTCGCGCAGCGCAGCGACGACCGCCAGCGGCGCTTGCGTCATCGCCCACAGCGCCAGGCCGTAAGAGCCCATGGTGCCGATGCCGCCGGGAATGCCCTTTTTCCAGTTGGCGACCAGATAACGCGTCACCTCTTGCCGCCGCGCCAGCATCGCCCACAACAACAGGCAAAAACCGTTAAGGAAGAAGGTCCATAATGTGTAGCCCAGCGCAGAACCGGCAAGACGAACGCCGGTGCCATCGACCAGCGTGTAACCCGCGATGAACCCCGAATTAATCAGCGCCAGCCAGATCCCTTTGCGTGACTGCGTGCGTCCGTTAAACGCCATCGCCAGTATCGACAGGCAGATCACGGCAATACCGCCCCACGCCACGCCAGAAAGCGAATCGCCGAGGATCAGTACGCTGATAAGCGCCACCAGCAGGGGCGCGGTGCCGCGCATCAGCGGATAGGTCTGGCTCATATCCGAAACCTGGTACGTTTTTGCCACCAGCACGGTGTAAACCACCTGCAACGCGCACGAGACGGCGAGATAAGGCACGCTGGCGAGCGTCGGCTGTGGCGAGAAAGGTAACAAAATCAGCGCGATCAGCGCGGCGGAACCGCTGACGGCAATTGCCGAATAGAGTTTGTCGCTGCCGGATTTCACAATGGCATTCCAGCTGGCATGAAGCAGAGCGGCAAATAGCAAAATGCAGAAAACGGAGAGTGTCATGGTGGCCCGGGCGAGTGAGTTGTCAACAAAATGTAACATGCCGCCCGCAGCGGATACCAGATTAGCGGTGTTAAAGAGGGGCGGTTGCCCGCCCCTCTTTGGTGCGGCTTGAACCTGAATTAACGCAGGAATTTCAGGACAGCTTCAAGCAGTTGCAACAAAGCAACAATGAGTTTCAGGATCAGAATAAACAGTTCCATTCCGCTCATACGCGTCTCCTCTGGTTCAGGAGCACCGGCTGGCTTACCTTTCCGCTGCCTGTTGTCAGCCGTGTTGTTGGCGTAACGCAGTGTGCTCGCTTAGGGGTTAAGGCGCTGACGGCACCACCCGTTTCAGCCAGGACTTGTTTGCGCCGTAGAATTGCGGCCCCTGCACACTGATTAGCAAGGTCAGTATATATTAACACTGTTTATATATACAGTATTTATTGGACGAAATTTTGACCTTGATCCATACTCAATGCGGGAAAAAACGCCTGAAAATTGCGCGGCGGCCTGTTTCCGCGTATAGTTCCACTGTTGACGTAACGCAGTGTGTTTGCGGCCACCAACCGCAAAAAACTGTATAAAAACCTCGCTCCGGCGGGGTTTTTTGTTTTCAGCGGCTGCATAACCAAACGTGATCCGCCGCGCAGTTTTCTGCGGGTGCGTAAAAAGCAGTTGTCGGCGACGAAATCCTGTGTTTGTATAAATCCTGTTAATTACATGACAGACAGGTCCCTAATGAACGCTTCCACAATGTCGATGAACCTACTAAAAACCGCGCATAACGCCGCGGTGGTCGTCGTGCGTGTGGTGGTGGTCGTCGGCAATGCGCCGTAGGGTCCGGAACAACACACGATTCCAAAACCCCGCCGGCGCAAACCGGCGGGGTTTTTCGTTTAACCCCCTCCGGAAAGCTGGCCCAGAAGAAAAGGACTGGAGCATGGCAAGTTCGGGCAGCACATCACAACCCACGCGCTACACTGGCGCGCAACTGATTGTTCATTTACTGGAACGACAGGGCATCACCACGGTAACCGGCATTCCTGGCGGTACGGTTCTGCCGCTGTACGACGCGCTCAGCCAGAGCAAACAGATTCGCCATGTGCTGGCGCGCCACGAGCAGGGCGCAGGTTTTATTGCGCAGGGCATGGCGCGTACGCAGGGTAAACCGGCGGTATGTCTGGCCTGTAGCGGGCCGGGTGCGACCAACCTGGTGACCGCCATCGCCGATGCGCGCCTCGACTCCATCCCGCTGGTTTGCATTACCGGCCAGGTACCCGCCTCAATGATCGGCACCGATGCGTTTCAGGAAGTGGACACTTACGGCATCTCTATCCCCATCACCAAACACAACTACCTGGTGCGTGACATCGCCGAACTGCCGCAGGTAATTTGCGATGCGTTTCGCATTGCGCAGTCCGGCCGCCCTGGCCCGGTGTGGATAGATATTCCTAAAGATGTGCAGACGGCGGAAATCACCCTGAGCGAACTGCCGGAACCTGGCTACAAAACCCCGGCCCCGGCCTGGAATGCGCAGGCGGTGCGCGAAGCCGCAGAGATGATCAATGCCGCGCAGCGTCCGGTGCTCTATCTCGGTGGCGGGGTAATCAATGCACCGCAGCAGATTCGTCATCTGGCGGAGAAAGCCAACCTGCCGACCACCATGACGCTGATGGCGCTCGGCATGCTGCCGAAGCAACACCCGCTGTCGCTGGGCATGCTGGGGATGCACGGCGCACGCAGCACCAACTTTATCCTGCAAGAGGCGGATTTACTGGTGGTGCTGGGGGCGCGTTTTGATGACCGGGCAATTGGTAAAACAGAGCAGTTCTGCCCGAATGCCAAAATTATCCATGTCGATATCGACCGCGCGGAGCTGGGCAAAGTGAAGCAGGCGCATGTAGCGATCCAGGGCGATGTCGGCGAAGTGCTTGACGCGCTGATCCCGCACGTTGAGGCGCACTCCCGCTACGCCTGGCGTAACACAGTTGAGCAACTGCAACGCGAGTTTCCGGGCGCCATTCCGCAGGGCGGCGATCCGCTGAGCCACTACGGTCTGATCAACGCCGTTGCGGCTTGCGTTGATGATAACGCCATTATTACGACCGATGTGGGCCAGCACCAGATGTGGACGGCACAGGCGTACCCGCTTAACCGCCCGCGTCAGTGGTTGACTTCCGGCGGGCTGGGCACCATGGGTTTTGGTCTCCCTGCCGCCATTGGCGCCGCGCTGGCGAACCCGGATCGCAAAGTTATCTGCTTCTCCGGCGATGGCAGCCTGATGATGAACATTCAGGAAATGGCCACTGCCGCAGAGAATAACCTCGATGTGAAGATCGTGTTGATGAACAACGAAGCACTGGGGTTGGTTCACCAGCAGCAGAGCCTGTTTTATAAATCTGGCGTGTTTGCGGCAACCTATCCGGGGATGGTTAATTTTATGCAGATCGCTGCAGGTTTCGGCCTGCAAACGTGTGATTTAAACGCCGCCGCCGATCCGCAGGCCGCGTTGCAGGAGATCATCGCCCGTCCTGGCCCGGCGTTGATCCATGTCCGTATCGACCCGCAAGAAAAAGTTTATCCGATGGTACCGCCGGGCGCGGCAAATACAGAAATGGTGGGGGAATAAGCCATGCAAACAACTGATAACGTCATTCTCGAACTCACCGTGCGTAACCATCCGGGCGTCATGACGCATGTTTGCGGGCTGTTCGCGCGCCGTGCATTCAACGTGGAAGGTATTCTCTGTTTACCGCTACAAAATGGCGAACAGAGCCGCATCTGGCTACAGGTTGCCAACGACCAGCGGCTGGAGCAGATGATAAGCCAGATCGACAAACTGGAAGATGTGGTGCAAATCATCCGTCACCAGAGCGATCCGGGCGTGTTTAACAAACTGGGGCTGTTCTTCGAGTAATCGCGCTATTTATGCGAAGCGCCCGGTAAGCCGATAATTAATTGTCGGCTTACGGCTGTTTTTACGGCTGTGCGTCAGAGGGGATTTCCCCGTATGATGAGCCTCTTTTACGCACCGGGAGCAGGTATGATTTGGTTGATGTTGGCAACGCTGGTGGTTGTTTTTGTGATTGGCTTCAGAGTGTTAACCTCTGATTCCCGGCGGGCGATCCGCCGTCTCACCGACCGGCTTAACATTCAACCCGTTCCGGTGGAATCGATGATGGATCAGATGGGCAAAACGGCGGGCAGTGAGTACTTAAGTTACCTGGCGCGCCCGGATGAAGCACATTTGCAAAATGCGGCGCAGGTGCTGCTGATCTGGCAGGTTTCCATTGTCGATAGCAGCGAACAGAACCTGCAATACTGGCACCGGCTGATGCAAAAAGCGCGGCTTGCCGCGCCGATAACCGATGCGCAGGTGCGTCTGGCACTCGGGTTTTTACGCGAGCTGGAGCCGGATACCATCGAACTGAACAACTTCCAGCTGCGTTATAACGCCCAGTTTATCCCGCAAGAGGGCGTCCACTGGCTGCACTGATCCCCATCATAAAATGAGTTGCCGAATTGTTAATTGCGTCACAGATGATGAATGTTACACTGCGCGACCTTCACGACGAATAACTAAGCAGGTGACAAATGAGTGAGCAAACTGTGGCGCAACCGGACGCGGTAACCCGTCCTAACTGGTCAGCCGTTTTCGCGGTGGCTTTTTGCGTTGCCTGTCTGATCACCGTGGAGTTTTTACCGGTGAGCCTGCTGACGCCAATGGCGCTGGATTTGGGCGTTTCCGAAGGCGTGGCCGGGCAAACGGTCACGGTAACCGCGTTTGTGGCTATGTTTGCCAGCCTGTTTATTACGACGGTGATCCGCGCCGCCGACAGGCGTTATGTGGTGATCGCCTTTGCGGTACTGCTGACCCTCTCTTGCCTGCTGGTCTCCTTTGCTACTAACTTTACGCTGCTGCTGGCAGGCCGCGCCTGTCTGGGGCTGGCGCTCGGCGGTTTCTGGGCGATGTCGGCTTCGCTGACCATACGTCTGGTGCCGATGCGTACCGTGCCGAAAGCGTTGTCGGTGATTTTTGGCGCAGTGTCGATTGCGTTGGTGATCGCCGCGCCGCTGGGCAGTTTCCTCGGCGGCATTATCGGCTGGCGCAATGTCTTTAACGGTGCGGCGTTGATGGGAGCGATCTGCATTCTCTGGGTGTGGCGGGCGTTGCCGTCGCTGCCGGGCAAAACCGAACATCACGAGAATATGTTTGGCCTGCTCAAACGCCCTGGTGTACTGGCGGGCATGATCGCCATCTTTATGGTCTTCGCCGGGCAGTTCTCGTTCTTTACCTATATTCGTCCGGTATATATGAACCTGGCCGGGTTTAGCGTCGATGGCTTAACGCTGGTGCTGCTGAGCTTTGGTATCGCCAGCTTTGTCGGAACGTCCTTCTCTTCCATGGTGATGAAGCGTTCGGTCAAAATGGCGCTCGCCCTTGCACCGCTGACGCTGGCTGTCAGCGCGCTGGTGCTGATTTTGTGGGGCAGCGATAAAGTCGTTGCCGCGGGGATCGCCATCATCTGGGGGCTGGGTTTTGCGCTGGTGCCGGTGGGTTGGTCAACCTGGATCACCCGTACGCTTGCCGATCAGGCGGAAAAAGCCGGTTCCATTCAGGTGGCGGTGATTCAGCTTGCCAATACCTGCGGCGCGGCGATTGGTGGTTTCGCGCTGGATCATTATGGTTTGCTGTCGCCGCTGGTGCTCTCTGGCAGCCTGATGCTGCTGACCGCGCTGCTGGTGGCGGCGAAGGTGCGGGTAAAAGCGTAAACGCCACAATTCGCCAGGTGGCGCTGCGCTTACCCGGTCAGAGTGTTCGCGTATTGCACAGCGCGTAGGCCTGATAAGGCGTTGCCGCCATCGGAGAATGTCACGCCGAGGCGCTGGCGAGCCGCATTTTGCGGCGCGAATCCCAGGAGATCAGCAGTACCGACGAGACAATCAACAGCGTGCCAAGCCAGTCCGGTAAAGAGAAAGCAACGCCAAGCAGTACCACCGAGAGCAGTGCGCTGCTCAGCGGTTCCGCGCAGCTCAGAATGCTGGCCTTCGAGCCGCCAATCATCTGCGCGCCTTTCAGATAGAGGCTAAAGGTGAGCGCCGTGCCGATCACCACCAGATAGAAGAACGCCATCAGCAGGTGCCCATCTACCGCCACACTTTCCGCTTGCCCGCCAAAAAACGGCGCCAGCATCAGCCCTGCCAGCAACATACTCCAGCCGACAATCGGTAGCGTGCCGTACCGGGCGATCAGCGCCGAGGGATAAGTGGTATAGAACGCGGCGGAAAACGCCGAAACGATCCCCCACAGCAGCGCTTGCGGTGAGATAGACAGCGACGTCAGATTGCCGTGCGTCACCAGCAGGAAAGTCCCCATCAGTGAGGTGAAAATCGCCGTAACAACCGGCATGGTGGGGCGTGCTTTCCGCACCAGCGCAAGCCAGGTCACGATGATCGTGGGCGATAAAAATTGCAGTACCGTGGCGGTAGCGGCGTTGGATTTTTCGATGGTCAGCAAAAAGGTCAGTTGTACGGTCAGCGCGCCAAACAGTGAGAAGATCAGCAGGCTGATGGCATCTTTGCGGTTTTTCAGGATGGCGAAAATTTTATCGCCGTGCACAAAAGAGAGCGTAAGCAAAATGATGCCGGTAAACAGCAGCCGCGTCATGGTTAACCACGGTGACGGGATATGACTTTTCTCCATGATGTACTGCGCGCAAACCCCGGAACTGCCCCATAACACCGCGGCTGCCAGTACATAAAGCATCCCTTTTTTTGTGGAACCCATCTTTTAACCCAACTCTGTCATGCTGATTGCTTATTGATAAGGCGCGCATCATAACACATGTACAGAGATTAACCGGAGGCGGCTGAGGGTGACCGCCTCCGGTTTTACATCAGAACCAGGCTTCCCACATTGCGCCGACGTTAAACGAATCGAGCGTACTGTCGTCGGTGCCATTGACCCGCGCGGTACGTTTGTTATCCACTTCGCCGCCGGTTACGTAGAAGCGCAGCATCGGGCGGAATTCCGGCCCCATCGCAATTGAGATGTTCTGCGACAGCGTCAGTTTCCAGCCGTGGTTATCGCCGCCATTGTCATAGTCGACGCGCTGATAACCGGCTTCCAGCCAGGTTGAATGGACATCGTTCCACCAGTGCATCGGACGAATAATCGCGCCATAGTTGCGGCGGTTATCGGCTTTGTTGGCACTGTTATCGTAATCGTGGAAGGCCAGCAGGTATTCCACCTGGGTTTGCTGGCTGAACTTGTAGTTGCCTTCGAAGCTGGCGTAAATCGCTGTCAGATCGTCGGTTTTGTTGAATACGCTGTTGTCCGCGTTATCGGAATAACGGGCAATCACTTTGTTCACACCATGGTCATAGGTGTGGCTCAGCACCACGCCGCCCTGCCAGGCGCGCAGGCGGTCTTCGCTTTCGATCGCTTTGGAGTCAAAGCCGTAGTTGGCATAGATCTCCAGATCGAGCGGGCCGACCTTCATGCCGTGAATTTTCGAGGTGACCGCATAGTTACCCTTGTCCCCGACGTTCGAACTGCCCGTACAGGTAATACGTGACGGGTTGGCTTCATCCTCCAGCACTTCCGGGCTACAGGATTCCACGGCCGCCACGGCAGCTACGTCAAACTGTACGCCGCCAATATCGAAGTTTTTCACCCCGGCGCCCTGACCATCATGGTTCATCCAGAAGTAGTCGTTGATGCCCTGTTGCGGACGCTGGTGGAAGTCGCGCCCCGCCCAGAAGTAAGCATTCGGGTTCGAGGCCAGCAGGTTGGTTACCCCGGCATAGGCTTTTTTCAGGTTAACTTCGTCGCCCCAGTGATCGAACATCACGTTAACGTCCCAGATTGCGCCGTTGTCGCCTTTAAACGCTTTCGAAAGCTGGAACTCGCCGCCGTTGCCTTCGTTACCCAGACGACCAATGGCGGAGGCGCCATTATAGGAACCATCGACGCCGACATATTTCTGATCGCCAGACTGGAAGTGCGCGCCGTAGCGGGCATAGCCGCTGAATTTCACGCCGTAAGGAATGGCTTTATCCGGCTCCTGGGCGGTGGTTTGTGGTTCAACAATGACATCTGCTTTTTTATTGATGGCGGCATCCATTTTGGCCTGCCGTTCCGCCAGTGCTTTATCGACCGCTTTGGCGACAATGGCATCGATTTGCTCTTGCGTAAATTCTTGTGCGAAGGCGGAGCCAGAGCAAAGGGTGGCCGTAACCGCCAGCGCCACTGGAAGTATTTTATTTATTCTCATGGTTATCTCAATTTAGTAAGTTATTCGCAGACAATAGTTACCCTGCGCTGGCAGGGTAAAAATATTGCCATCACCAAAAACTAATATTTATTTTGTAGAGTCGGGTACAGATTAATTAAGATTTACCGTAATCAATTCTCCATTTATTACTGTCGATATAATGAATGCAGTTGAATAATTTCTTCAGATAATTCGCGGGCCAGTAATGACGTCATTAAATGATCCTGGGCATGCACCATAATTAACGTCATTGGCTGACGGCCTTCACCGGCATCCTGCTCAATCAATTGCGTCTGCATTTTGTGCGCCTGGCGCGAATAACCATCGGCCTCACGCAGCAGGCTGCGGGCTTCTTCAATATTGCCCTCCCTGGCCGAGCGCAGTGCCTCAAAGCACAAGCTACGCGACTGTCCGGCGTTGACGATAATTTCCATTACCGCTTCTTCAAGTGCGACCATAATCATTATTCCTGAGTAAAACCATTAAGCGCGGCGGTGGCGGCAAACCACTCTCCACTTTTCTTAATAGTGCGTTGCTGAGTTGCCAGATCTAATTGCACAAAACCATAGCGGTTTTTATATGCGTTACACCATGACCAGTTATCAATAAATGTCCACATATGGTAACCAAGACAATTACAGCCTTCGCTGATTCCTTTATGTAGCCATTTCAGGTGATCGCGAACAAAGGTAATACGATAACTGTCGTTAATTTGTCCGTTTTCAATAAAGCGTTCTTCATTCTCGACGCCCATACCGTTTTCAGAAATAAAACAGCGTGGGTTGCCATAATTCAGACGCAGGTTGGTGAGAATATCGTAAATACCTGGCTCGTAAATTTCCCACCCGCGATACGGGTTCATTTTACGACCTGGCATTTCGTAATAATCAAACAACCACTCTGGCATAAATGGCGCATCGGGATTGACCGCACTGTCCCGGCACTTTACCCGCCGCGGCTGGTAATAGTTGATGCCGAGCAGGTCGATTTTCCCTTCTGCAATCAGCGAGATATCTTCCGGCTGGCAGGCGGGGAGCTGATCGTACTCTTTGAGCAACGCCACCAGGTCAGCGGGATACTCGCCGCGCAGTACCGGGTCGAGAAAACTGCGGTTAAACAGCAAATCCGCGTGGTGTGCCGCTTTCACATCCGCAGGATGTTGCGAGCGCGGATAAGACGGCGTCAGGTTCAGCACAATGCCGATGTCGCCGGAGTGGTGCCCGGCGCGAAATGCTCTGACAGCGCTGGCATGAGCCAGTACCGTGTGGTACGCCACCGTCGCCGCGCGTTTGAAATCCACCACGTTCGGGTAATGGAAATCGTACAGATAGCCGCCTTCGACCGGAACGATCGGCTCGTTAAAGGTAAACCAGTGCTGCACCCGATCGCCGAATAGCTCAAAGCAGATTTGCGCGTAGCGACTAAAAGCCTCAACCACTTCGCGGCTTTCCCAGCCGCCTTTCTCCTGCATTACCATCGGCATGTCGAAGTGAAACAGCGTGATAAACGGCGTAATTCCCTGCGCCAGCAGTTCGTCGATTACGTCGTTGTACCAGGCGACTGCCTGCGGGTTCACTTCACCGGTTCCATCCGGGATCAGGCGCGACCAGCTCAGCGAAGTACGAAAACTGTTGTGATTAAGCTGCTTCAACAGCGCGATGTCTTGCCGCCAGTGGCGGTAAAACGTCGAGGTCTCCTGCGGCCCAACCTGCTGGTGAAAACGCCACGGTTCGCGGGCAAACCACGTATCCCAGGTAGTGGCGCTTTTACCGCCTTGCTGGCTTTCCCCTTCGGTTTGCAGTGCCGAGCAGGCGCTGCCCCACCAGAAGTTTGCGGGAAAAACATATTTCATTACCGACTCCTTTTAGTTACTGCGGACGGTTTCCGTCATCGGTGCGCTGGTCTGCGCTTTTTGTTCTTCTGCTTTCATCAGCGAGTGTTCATACGCCCGCAGGAATGGCAGATACATCAGGGCAGACATCACCATACAAATCAGGCACATCACCACCGGGCTAAAGGCCCAGTTCGCCGCCCATGAGGCACCGATTGGCGCGGGTGTTGTCCACGGCGTCAGCGAAACCACCTGTGCCAGCAGGCCCATTTTGGTCGCGGTGTAAGCCAGCACGGCGTTAACCAACGGCACGCAGACAAACGGTACAAACAGCATCGGGTTCATGATGATGGGCGCACCGAAAAGAATCGGTTCGTTGATGTTGAAGAAGCTTGGCACAACGCCCATTTTGCCAATGGTACGCAGATGCGCGACGCGGCTACGCAGCAGCAGGAACGCCAACGGTAAGGTTGAACCCACGCCGCCAATCAGCAGATAGTGATCCCAGAAGCCTTGCAGATAGACGTGCGGCAGCGCAGCGCCCGCTGCCAGCGCGGCCTGGTTGGCAGAGAGGTTGGCCATCCAGAACGGGTTCATAATGCCGGTGACAATCAGCGAACCGTGAATACCGGCGAACCAGAAGATTTGGCACAGCAGCACGGAGAGCAGAATGGCGGGCAGGGAATCAGAGGCGGAAACCAGCGGCTCCAGCAGGTGCATAATCGCCTGCGGCAGGATCATCCCGGTTTGCGCTTCGATAAACAGGTTCAGCGGGTGCAGCGTACCAATGATCACCACCACCGGAATCAAAATCTCAAACGAACGCGCCACGCCGGTTGGAACCTCTTTCGGCAGGCGGATGGTGATGTTGTGCTGTTTGAGCCAGGCGTAAACGCGCGACGAGTAGATGGCGGTCAGCAAGGCGGTAAAAATGCCCTGGCCGGAGAGATACTGGGTGGAGATTTTGCCGTCCGCATACGGCGCGGCAACCAGCAGAAACGCCATAAACGCCAGCAGGCCGGTCATCACCGGGTCGAGGTTAAACTGGCGACCGAGGCTGGCGCCAACCCCAACGGAGATAAAAAACGTCATCACTCCCATGCTGAGGTTAAACGGCAGCATCAGTTGCGCGCGGTATTCGGTAGAGAAATCGAGCCAGGCGCGGGCGAAACCGACGGTGGTGTCGGCGGAAAACGGTGGGAAGATAAACACCAGCATAAAGGAGCCGATGATCATAAACGGCAGCGCAGCGGTAAAACCGTCGCGGATGGCGATAACGTACTTCTGCTGTCCAAGACGACCGGCCAGCGGCGTAATGGATTGCTCAATAAGCGTAATCATTGATTGATATAAGGAACTCATAAGAACACCTTTTTAATGCGCCGCTTCAATCAGCGACAAAGCGTAGTCCAGTACCTCATTACCGCGTTGCATGCCGTAATCCATCGGATTGATGGGTTGAACCGGAATGCCGTGTGCGGCGGCCTTTTCTGACAGTGTATTTAACATGTACTTAACCTGCGGTCCGAGAAGCACGACCTGATAACGCGGAAATTGTGTGTCGAATTCCGCGACGCCGTACGCGTCGATCTCCACTGGCAGCTCCCGTTCCTTCGCCGCCTCAAGCATTTTTCTCACCAACAAGCTGGTGGACATCCCGGCAGAGCAGCACAACATAATCCTGAACATCGTTAACCATCCTCGAAGTGTAAAAAGTTATTGCGGGGATGATTGGATATCATATGGAAACCGGTTTCCATTTTTTCTCCACAGAAGTGTGATAGCTATCAACATCTGCTACCCATAAGGCTTTTTTATTGGATTTACATCACGGAATTTTGCGCTTCGTTGATAGCAAAAGAGGTGAAATGGAAAATCGGTTTCCATCAAAAAGGGAAACCGTTATACTGCGAGTGGTTATAGATTGAACCGATTTTGCAGGACGAATTTTTAGGCGCAGGCTACGCGCTGTTCAGGGGAGAAAGATGTCTACAATCAACGATGTATCACGTTTAGCTGGGGTCTCCAAAGCCACAGTCTCACGGGTGTTGAGTGGTTCGCGCGGCGTTAAGGAAGCCAGTCGCCTCGCGGTACTGAAAGCGGTCGAAGAGCTGAATTATCGGCCCAATGTTATCGCCCAGTCATTGCTCAGCCAGTCGACAGGCTGCATCGGGGTGATTTGCGCCCAGGAGAATATTAACCAGACCACCGGTTACCTGTATGCGCTGGAAAAACATCTCAGCCAGAATCAGAAACATTTGCTGTTGCGCTTCGCCAATACCAAAGCCGGGGTGATGAGCGCGCTGGATGAACTGACCTGCGGGCTGTGCGACGATGTATTGATTATCGGCGCGCGTTTCCCTCTGAAAATTGAAGATGAAAATGTGATTCTGGTCGATTGCGAAGAGTCCATCGATTCCACGCCCAACAGCATTCAATTTGATCACGCTTTTGCGGCGGAAACCGCCTGCAACTACCTGATTAGCCAGGGCCGCCGACAAATTGCGCTTATCCATCCCGATACCGCTGCGGCCGAGCAGGTGTTGCACGGCTACAAGCTGGCGCTGGAAAACAATTTCCTGCCGTTTAACCGCAACCTGGTTTTTATGGATGACACCAGTTCATCGGTGGCGTTGCAGGTGCTGCTCAATAATGCCACCACGCTGAATTTTAACGCGCTACTGGTGGCTGACGAGCAGGAAGCGCAGCGCGTGATCCCGCAACTGCAAGCGTTTAATAAATCGGTGCCGGGCGACATTATGGTCTTCAGCCTTGCTGGCTCTTTGCATTTACCGGGGATCCCGACCATCCCGGCGATTGAATATTCAATGGATGCAATGGCGGCGCGCATTGTGGCATGGCTGAATGAGAAAACGCAGAGCGTGCTGGGTTCGTACCGCGTGCGCGGCGATTTAATTATTCCTGACGTCGGTAAGCGCTAATAAATAAAAAGCCTCCATGCGGAGGCTTTTTTAATGGCATTTCAGACGTTACGCAAGGCTATATTCTTTAACCAGCGTGTGAATATCCAGTTCATCCGAATAATCCACCCCCGCTATGCCAAAGCCGTTCAGTTCGTGAAACTCCTGCAAATAACCGGCAAAATCGCCAATGACCATAAAGTTATCCGCAGTCACCTGTTTTCTGAGTAATTCCACCGCGTTTTGCACATCCGGGCGAAGTTCATAATCATCCATGCGAATCAACCGTTGAGCATCGGTAGTCACCTTGCCAAGAGGGGGATAAAGATGATCCAGCATCAGCCGGTGCATTTGCTCAATACAGGTTTCATGTAACCGTTTCTGTTTCATGACTTTATACAACAGGGTGATATACAGCGGAAACACAGGAATAAACGCGCTGGCCTTGGTGACCAGCGCTTTACAAATAACCGCATAAGCATTGCCGCTGATACGTTGCAACTGCGCATTAATTTCATCGGCGGTATTATGTAAATGCGCTTTTGCGGCACCCAAAGAGCCCTCTTTATAAAGCGGCCAGGTTGATTCCGGGCCAATATACGAATAGGCAACCGTTTTAAACCCTGCGGCTAATACATCGGCTTGTTCCAGCATGGTGATCCAGCGCTGCCAGTCTTCGCCACCCATCACTTTTACTGTATCGGCAAGCTGCTGTTCGGTAACAGGTTCCAGCGTCTGTTCTACCATGCGCTGACTTTCCAGTTCAAAACCAGGGCCGGAGAAAGCCTGGCCGCGAACGCCCAGCGTTGAGTGATAACGCGTACCGTCAGGATGAAGACGTATGCCAGACGCAACGGAATACACCACCAGATCGATTTTCCCGCCAAATTCTTGCTGGATAAAATCAATCACGTTTTGCCGCGTGGTATCGGAAAAAGCATCGGCAATAAAATCTTTCGCGATCAGCCCTTTCTCACTCGCCCGTCGCTGAAACAGAACGTTGTTATACCAGCCCGCGCTGCCTGCGCCTTTTTCACCGGGACCCTTTTCAAACGAGACGCCAATGGTGTCGGCGCCGCCGCCAAAAGCCAGCGCAATACGAGAAGCCAGCCCATAACCGGAGGAGGCGCCAATCACCAGAACCTTTTTAGGCCCATAGATCTCGCCGTGTGATTCGACATAGGCAATCTGTTTATCAATGGCTTTCAGCAGCCCTTCCGGGTGGCAGTTTTTAGCCACATTACCCTGAATAATCGGTTTCATAATGTGTTATCTCCGGTCAGTGTTTTACGGCGGGAGATAACACAAGTGCTTCTCCTTTAATGACAACATCGCCATGCTGATTTGTGCAGGTGGTTTTCAGACTGACCCGTTTTTTCTCCGTATCAATAGCAATAATTTCCACGGTTGCTGTCACCGTATCGCCAATAAAAGTTGGTTTGGTAAATTTAAGATCCTGCGCCAAATAAATAGAGCCTTTACCGGGGAGTTTATTTGCAATAACTGCAGAAATTAAACCGCTTACCAGAATTCCGTGAACAACACGCTGGCCAAATATGCTTTTTTTACCCGCGGCATCGTCAAGATGCACTGGGTTCATGTCACCTGAGGCCTCTGCAAAATTTATCACGTCTTCTTCAGTGAGTTTTTTTGTAAATTGCGCTTTTTGCCCTGTTTGTAAACATTCGGCTCTTTCTGTCATTTTTAAAAACCTCCATTTAAATATATCATGTAAATATCCTTTTTGAGCGGTGATAAGAATTGTCAAATTTAAATACTATCGATCTTGAAACCGCCTTATTTATATAAAATTCATAGTAAACATTGAATAAATTGTATGGGTCAGCTTTTACTCAAACATTGACATTAATCAAAGTACCCTTTCACCTAATTAGGATAAAAATTCTCGTAGTTTAATTAAGCGAAAGGCTAAAATAATGAAGGATACTGATATTGTTATACTTGGCGCAGCAAGGACAGCTATTGGCTCGCTTAATGGCTCCCTTGCCAATATATCCTCACCTAAACTGGGATCTATAGTGATTAAATCACTTCTTGAAAAGTCTCATATTCCGGTAAAAGAAGTGGATGAGGTTATCATTGGTCAGGTTTTAACGGCGGGGTGTGGGCAAAATCCAGCGCGACAAACATTAATTCATTCCGGTATTTCACAGGATGTTCCCGCGCTGACAATTAATAAAGTTTGTGGCTCAGGAATGAAAGCATTACAGCTTGCATATCAGTCATTAAAGTGCGGTGAAGCTGAGCTGATTATTGCGGGCGGGCAGGAAAATATGAGTCAGTCGCCGCATATTCTTCCTCACTCCCGTAATGGAATGAAAATGGGTAACTGGGAAATGCAGGACAGCATGGTTAATGATGGATTATGGGATGCATTCCATGATTATCACATGGGGATGACTGCGGAAAATATCGCGGAGAAATATGGTATTACGCGTGAAGAGCAGGATGAATTTGCGCTGGCCTCGCAACGTAAAGCTGCTGCTGCCCTTGAGGCTTCCCGTTTTGTCAGTGAGATTGTGCCGGTTGTTATTATCAAACCCGGTAAAGAGACCATCGTAGTTGAAAAAGATGAATTTCCGCGTCCACAAACCACGCGTGAAGGGCTGGCAAAACTACGCCCGGCTTTCAAGAAAGAGGGAACCGTAACCGCCGGCAACGCTTCCGGGGTAAATGATGGCGCGGCCATGGTTATTTTGGCTACCGCGAAAAAAGCCAGAGAACTGGGTATTACACAGCTTGGCCGAATCGTTGAATTTGCAACCTCAGGCGTTGCACCGGAAATAATGGGAACCGGGCCGATTGAAGCTTCCCGAAATGTACTTAAAAAATCAAACTGGCAGGTCAGCAACCTTGATCTTATTGAAGCCAATGAAGCGTTTGCGGCGCAGGCTATCGCGGTTAACCGTGAAATGGGCTGGGATCTGACGAAAGTGAATGTTAATGGTGGTGCCATTGCTCTCGGTCACCCTATTGGCGCGTCTGGTGCCCGTATTTTTGTGTCGTTAATTCATGAAATGCAGCGCCGGAAAAGTAAAAAAGGTCTGGCGACATTATGCATTGGCGGTGGCATGGGCATTGCTGTCACGGTTGAGATGGATTAACGCGGCGATCCGGAATTTTATTTGATACAGGAAACAGGTCATGGAAGAAAAAATTGCACTGGTAACGGGCGGAATTCGGGGTATTGGTGAAAAAATTAGCCTGCGATTTCTTAAAGAAGGTTACCAGGTCGTTGCGTTTGATAATGATGCCAGTCGGCTGAACGACTGGGCTGAAACGCAAAAAGCAGCAGGCTTTGAAAAAATCGATACGGTTGTTTGTGATGTCAGTAATTATGAACAATGTCAGTCTGCCGTTGCCTCGGTATTGAATAAATATGGCCACATTGATGTGCTGGTCAATAATGCCGGTATTACCCGTGATGCAACATTCAAGAAAATGGATAAATCCCAGTGGGATGCAGTGATTCAGGTTAACCTGAATAGCATGTTTAATATGACCAAACCGGTGATTGACAATATGTTAGCCAATCAACGTGGTCGCATAATTAACATGTCATCCATTAACGGTCAGAAAGGGCAGTTTGGTCAGGCTAATTATTCTGCGGCTAAAGCAGGCGTTCACGGTTTTACCAAAGCGCTGGCGCAGGAAGTTGCGCGTAAAAACATTACCGTAAACACCATTTCTCCAGGATATATCAATACGGAAATGATGCAGGCGATTCCGGATGATGTGCTGGAAACTATTAAAGCGCAAATTCCGGTTGGTCGTCTTGGTGAAGCCGATGAAATCGCAGAGCTTGTGTTATATCTCTGTGGTGATAAATCGGGTTATATCACCGGCTCTAATATTGCCATTAATGGCGGCCAGCATATGTGTTAACAGGTAAGTGATTGCCGAATTTCAGCAGGTATGATGGCTCATACCTGCTGAGCTTTTAGTGAGTATTCAGGATATTCCATTATGCTAAAGCAGCTAGATTCATTTTTAGAGTTAGCCAAAAGAAAAAGTCAGAAAACCATTGCAGTAGCTGCTGCGGAGGATGCTTTTGCACTCGATGCAATCAGGATGATCGTCGTGCAGGGGTTAGGTCGCGCTATTTTAGTCGGTTGCCGCGAAAAAATCGTCACCATTGCCGGGCGTCTGGATTTTGATATCAGAGAAGTTGAAATCATTGATCTTCCCGATAAAACGCAAGCGTGTAATAAAGCTGTGGAGCTGGTGAAGTCAGGAAAGGCCGATATTTTAATGAAGGGCTTGGTCGACAGCCCCGTTTATCTGCGGGCCATCCTTAATAAAACCTTTGGGATTGCTGCATCCAGCCTGGTCACGCAGATGGCTTTTATTCAGAGCCCTTTTTATAGAAAGTTATTCGCGATTACTGATGCCGGAATTAATATTTCCCCGACAAAACAGGATAAAAAAATCATGGTTACGCAGTCGGTGGATTTACTCCACCGGCTGGACATCAGTAATCCGAAGGTTGCCCTCATAGCTGCCGTGGAACATGCCACGCCTGCAATCCAGGCAACGATAGATGCAGCGGAATTAAGCGAAGAACATTTTGATAATTGCATCGTTGAAGGGCCGCTCTCTGTTGATCTGGCGTTTAGCCACGATTCCTGCCGGCATAAAGGGCTGGATACGCAGGTCGGCGGTGATGTTGATTTAATCGTGCTGCCCGATGTTAACAGCGCGAATGTCTTCTATAAGACCGTCATGCAGCTCGGCAGCGGTTCAAGCGCCAGCGTCCTGACCGGCACTTCGGCTCCTGTCGTATTTACTTCGCGTTCGGACACGGCCACCACGAAGTATTTTTCTATTGCCTGCGCGATAGCTCAGTGTAAGGACTAGTTATGTATATTCTGGTCATTAATCCTGGATCAACCTCAACCAAGCTGGCGATTTATAACAACAGAACGCAACTGGTTTGCCGGACATATAACCATAATGAAGCTGAGTTAGGTCCGTATTCAAATATCCTGGAACAAAAACAATTCCGCAAAGAAATTATTCTTGGCATGTTGCATGAACACGGTTTCAGAACCAAAGATATGGATCTGTTTGTCGGGCGCGGCGGGCTGGTCCGCTATCTTGAAAGTGGTGTTTACCGTATTAACGACGCTTATTTACATGATGCAAGCGTGGGTCTTAACGGTGAGCATGCTTCAAATCTTGGCGCTATTCTGGCCTGGGAACTGGCAAAAGACGCTGATAAAGAGAATATGGCTTATACCGTTGATCCGGTGGTGGTGGATGAGTGTGATCCTGTTGCTAAAATCTCCGGCATGCCGGAAATATCGCGGGTCGGCGCTTTTCATGCCCTTAATCAGAAAGCGGTTGCTCATCGTTACGCCATTCAGGTGGAAAAACCTTATGCCAGCCTGAATTTAATTGTTGCGCACCTCGGCGGCGGTATCAGCGTCGGCGCTCATCGCGATGGCCGGATTGTTGATGTGAATTCCGCATTAGGCGGCGATGGACCGTTCTCGCCGGAACGCGTGGGTCGTCTCCCTTGCCTGGCTTTATTAACCCTCTGTTTTTCTGGTGAATATACCTATGATTCGCTGAAGAAAAAGCTCATTGGTGAAGGCGGTGTGTTTGGCTATTTAGGCACGAAAGACATTCGCGATGTTGAGCAGCTAATCAGCGATGGAAATCAAAAAGCGTTAGAGGTGCTTGAGGCGATGGCTTACCAGGTCGCAAAAGAGATCGCCTCATGCGCGGCTGTTCTCGCGGGCCGCGTCGATGCCATTATTCTCACCGGAGGCGTTGCCCGGAGCGGCAGAGTGATTAATGACATTCGTAAACGCATCGGCTTTATTACCCCTGAAATTATCATTTACCCCGGCGAGGATGAATTATTTGCTCTGGTTGACGGAGCACTGTCGGCAATAGAAGGCCGAAGAGAATTACTGGAATATTAATAGGAGAATATTATGTTAGATAAAAGTAATACAACACTGACTCCTGACAGAACAACACTGGTCGAGTCAAATGGCTGTGTTTATCTTTCTTTCGCATTCAATGATAAGAAAGACAATATGTTAATTAAACTTGGTTTGTTTGAAGTTAATTATCTTGCCGATGAGTTTGATGAATTAAATCAAAGGATCCTTATTAGCTCTGAATATAATTAGCCAACACGCTAATCACAAAATTCTGTGCTACGGACGTTATTCCTCAGTAACGTAAATAAGCAGGCATGCAGCCACAGGCAAACAGGAAGCGCTTCTTTCTGTTTGCCTGTTTTTTCAGGCGCGCACTTTCATGGTGATAAAACGACCAGAGTTGTGGAAATCACGCCTTTACTACCGGGGATGGTTTTGACCGGGCTTTGCGGGTTCCTCAATTCGTCGGCACAATGCGGTTTGTAAGCTGCTTAGCAAACTTATGACATTGATTTGCCATAAATTTGCTAATGACAATTTGCTATAAGCCAGATTTTTTCGTTGTTAGACAGGGTGCGGTGCGGCTTTTATCGTTCGTCATGATTTGTAAATTCCACGCAATCATTTGATGAGGGAGCAATTTTGTCCAGCTTACTGAATAGCTTAAAAACAAAACCCACGCGCTTTACTCTGGCGCTGAAAATCGCGTTACTCAGCAGTGTGGTGGCTTTCTCTTCAGCCTCTTTCGCCGATGAACCCTTAAAAGAGGGTATTACGCCAGCCACCGATGCCAGCCAAATTCCGGCGGCGGCTAAGCTGCGTAAAGACACGGTGGTGGCAGGCATCTCTGAACCGCAGGGTATTTTTAACCCCTATTTCTTTGTTAACGGCTGGGACGAAAACGTCACCAACGTGATTTTCTCACGCCTGATCGACTGGGATAGCCACGGCAATCTGGTGCCTGGCCTGGCGGAAAGCTGGAGCGTCAGCCCGGACAACAAGGTCTACACCATTAAGCTGCGCCCGAACCTGACTTTCAGCGACGGTTCGCCGCTGACTGCCGAAGACGTGGCGTTTACCCTGACCGTGCTGTATGACCCGAAATATGATGGCGATACTGACATCACCCTCGCCAATATTGCGGGCGGCGCGGAGTATAAAGCCGGAAAAGCCGATAGCGTCAGCGGCCTGAAAGTGATCGACCCGCTGACCTTACAGGTCACCACCACGCAGCCAGGCGCGACTACGCTGGCGAAAATCGGCGGCCCGGTGCTGTCGAAAGCGTATTACGGTAAAGAGTATCAGCGCGGTAACCTCGATTATCTGCGCACGTTGCACGGTAAACCGCTGGGTAACGGGCCATATGTCTATGAAAAATACATTCCGGGCCAGGAGATCCGTTTCCACGCCAACACCCATTTCTACCGTGGCACACCGCCAACGCCGCGCTTTATCTATCGCGTAACCAACCCATCCACCAACTTCCAGTTGTTCCAGACCGGCGAAACCGATTACGACTCGTTCACTTCGCGCCCGGATGATATCGAACAACTGAAAATGCTGGGCTTCGCCAATATCAACCTGTTTGGCTCCAGCGACTACAGCAAAGTGGAATTCAACGTGCGCCGCCCGGCGTTGCAGGACGTGAAAGTGCGGCAGGCGCTGATTTACGGCCTTGACCGCCAGAAGCTGATCGATGTGGTTTATCAGGGCTACGGCAAAGTGGCGATTGAACCTATTGCCCCGATTTCATGGGCGTATAACACCGACGGCGTGAACCCGTACAAATTCGACCCGGCACAGGCGAAGAAACTGCTTGATGAAGCAGGCTGGAAACCGGGGCCGGATGGCATCCGCGTGAAGGACGGTAAACGTCTGGAGCTGACGCTGCTGGTGAGCAAGAAAGTGCTGAACGATGCGCTGATCCCCATTGCCAAAGAGAACTGGCAGCAGATTGGCGTGCTGCTGAAACCGCAGGTGGTGGATTTCAACGCCCTGATGGCGCAGCGTAAAGCGGGCAACTATGACCTGGCCTCTTTCAGCACCAGCACGCTCAACGATCCGCATGATGGCGTGTGGGATTACTACAGCACGGAAGCGAAAGAGTCCGGCTATAACAATCCGCAGGTTGATAAGCTGATCAACGAAGGTAATGCGGTGCTCGATGTGGAAAAACGCAAACCGATTTATCACCAGCTGTATAAAGTGCTGGCGGACGATCCACCGGCGATTCTGCTGGGTAACCGCGAGATTTTGTCGGCCAGCAGCGCCCGCGTCACCGGCTTTAAGCCGGATATTTACAACGGACTGACCGGTAGCCTGCCGGATGTGAAAATCGTCAAGTAACACCAACAACTGCCGGGGCTCCCCGGCAGTTGTCATGAGAAAGCTATGCGAAATTTTATCCTCAGGCGACTGCTGCAAACCCTGCCAATGCTGCTGCTCGCATCACTGATTATTTTTATGCTGTTCGCGAAAACGCCGGGCGACTTTATCGACGGTAACATTACCCTCACCGCCGCCCGCGCCGCCGAACTGAAAGCCATTTATGGCCTCGATCAACCGCTCTTCACCCGCTATCTGCACTGGCTCGGCCAGTTGCTGCGCGGCGATTTGGGGTTCTCGCTGCAATACCAAATCCCGGTGAGCCAGCTACTTAACCAGTACATCTGGAACTCGTTCCTGCTGGCAAGCGTTGCGCTGGTGTTTTACTGGGGCATCGGGCTGGCGGTGGGCATTGCCTCAGCGCTGAAACCCAATTCGCTGTTCGATCATCTGGTCAGCGTGGTGGTGTTCGCCGCCATGTCATTCCCGACCTTTTTCCTCTGCCTGTTGCTGATTAAGTGGTTCGCGGTCGATCTGCACTGGTTGCCGGTGGGCGGCATGACCAACACCGGCAGCGACGACAGCGGCTGGGCGTGGGTGATGCAGGTTGCGGCGCATCTGGTGTTGCCGGTCATGGCGCTGGTGATGTTGCAGGCGGGCAGCCTGACGCGCTACTTCCGCGCCAGCATGCTGGACGTGGTGAAGATGGATTTTATCCGTACCGCGCGCGCCAAAGGGCTGCGCGAACGTACGGTGATCCTCAAACACGCGCTGCGCAATGCGCTACTGCCGATCATCACCCTGCTCGGTTTTGAGCTGCCAGGGTTGTTTTCCGGCGCGATCATCACCGAAAAGGTGTTTAACTGGCCGGGTGCGGGGCATATCCATATTGATTCGCTGGCCGCCCGAGATTATCCGGTGCTGATGGGGTTCACTCTGTTTCTGGCGGTATTAACCATTGTTGGCAACCTGATTGCCGATGTGCTGTACGCGTGGGCCGACCCGCGTATTCGCGTGAGGTCGTGATGTTCGGTTCCCTTTTCTCAACCAATCGCCGCCTGCGCAAGGCGGAAATTCCGGCGCTGGCGCAGGCCACGCCCTCTCCGTGGCGCCAGGCGTGGAAAGCGCTGCGACACAATCATCTGGCGATGCTGTGCCTGGTTCTGCTGGTGGTCATGACCATCTGGTGCGTGCTGGGGCCGGTGTGGTCGCCGTGGAAAGATGACGCCACCGACGCGCTGATGATCAACAAACCGCCTGGCGCAGAGCACTGGCTGGGCACCGATTTTCTTGGCCGCGACATCTATACCCGTCTGCTGCTTGCCGGGCGTATCTCGCTGATTATTGGCCTGCTGACCATGCTGATGTCGGTGGCGCTGGGCTACCTGCTGGGCGCGATCTCCGGTTATGCCGGCGGCTGGACGGACAAACTGATTATGCGCCTCGCGGATCTGGTGATGACGATTCCCAGCCTGCCGCTGCTGATTGTCGCCGGAGCGATGTTGTCAGAGCTCGATTTCTCGTCCGATTCGCGCATCTATATGGTGGTGGTGATGCTCAGCCTGCTGGAGTGGCCGAAGCTGGCGCGACTGGTGCGCGGGCAAATCCTCTCGCTGCGCGAACGCGATTTTATGCTGGCGACCCAGGTATTGGGCCTCTCTTCGCGCCGCCGCCTGTTCGGCCATCTGTTGCCGAACACTATTCCCATTCTGGTGGTGATGGCGACGATGGCGGTGGCGAATGCCATCCTGATGGAATCTGCGCTCAGCTATCTCGGCCTTGGCGTCGTACCGCCAACGCCCTCATGGGGCAATATGATGGATGCGGCCAACAGCCTGATCGACTTTCAGCGTCGCCCGTGGCTATGGATGCCGCCGGGTATCGCCATTTTTCTGACCGTCATCGCCATTAACGTGCTGGGTGATGGCCTGCGCGATGCGCTGGATCCGAAAATGAAACGGAGCCTGAAATGAGCGAGCCGCTAATTACCTTTAATAACTTATCCATCTCCTTCGCCAGCGAGCAGGGGCGCGTGCGCGCTGTACAGGATGTCTCATTTGCCATTCAGGCCGGGCAAACTATTGGCGTGGTGGGTGAATCCGGCTGCGGCAAAAGCGTTACCGCCATGTCGCTGATGGGGCTGTTACCGCCGCAGGTTGCGCGTATCGACGGCGGAGAAATCCGCTTTCAGGGCACCGATCTGCTGCGCCTGAAGCCGTCAAAAATGGCCGATCTGCGTGGTAATCAGTTAGCGATGATCTTTCAGGAGCCGATGACGGCGCTCAACCCGGTGCTGACCATTGGCGAGCAGCTCTGCGAACCGCTGATTCGCCATCGCGGCGAAACACCAAAAGCGGCCTGGGCGCACGCCACGCAACTGATTGCCGATGTCGGGCTGGCGCGAGCAGAGAGCCTGATGAGCTGCTATCCGCATCAGCTTTCCGGCGGCATGTTGCAGCGCATCATGATTGCCATGGCGCTAAGCTGCCAGCCGAAACTGCTGATTGCCGACGAGCCAACTACGGCGCTGGATGTCACCGTACAGGCGCAAATCCTGCGCTTACTGCGCGACCAGGCGCGGGCGCAGCAGATGGCGCTGATGCTGATCACCCATGATTTGGGCGTTATCGCGCAGATGGCGGAACACGTCGTGGTAATGTACGCCGGGCGCATCGTTGAGCAAGGTCCGACCGCCGATGTGCTGCGCAACCCACTGCACCCTTATACCAAAGGGCTGATCGCGTCGCGCCCTGTTCCGGGCGAGCGCCGACGCCGCCTCTATTCCATTCCCGGCCAGGTGCCGGATCTGGCCGAACTACCGCCGTACTGCGCGTTCTTCGATCGCTGCGAACGCGCCACGCCGCAGTGCCGTGCGGGTATTCCGCCGCTGATCGGGCAAACGCGGCAAGCCGCATGTATTCACAGTGAGTTAGCGGAGCCGGTCGCATGAGCCAACAATATGTGATTGAAGTGGATGGTCTGAAAAAGCACTTCCCGCTGCGCGACGGGCTGTTTGGTCAGGAAACCGGACAGCTACGCGCCGTGGACGGCGTCAGTTTTAACATTCGACCCGGCACCATTTTTGGCCTGGTGGGCGAATCCGGCAGCGGTAAAACCACCGTCGGACGCACGCTGCTGGGGCTGTATGACAAAACGGCGGGTAGCGTGAAGTATCGCGGTCAGGAGTTGCAGGATCTGACGCCGAAACAGATGCGCGCGCTGCGCCCGAAAATCCAGCTGGTGTTTCAGGATCCTTACAGCTCGCTGAATCCGCGCATTCGCATTGGCGATGCGATTGGCGAAGCGATGCTGGAACACAAGCTGTGCAGCAAAGCGGAACTGCGCGATAAAGTGCTGGAGGTGATGAAAATCTGTGGCCTGGCCCCGCAGCATTACAATCGCTTTCCCCATGAGTTCTCCGGCGGCCAGCGCCAGCGTATCGGCATTGCCCGCGCGCTGATCCTCAACCCGGATTTTATTATTGCCGACGAACCCATCTCGGCGCTGGATGTCTCCATCCAGGCGCAAATCATTAATCTGTTCTCCGATTTGCGCGATGAGCATGGCGTCACCTTCCTGTTTATTTCTCACGATCTCGGTGTCGTGGAGCATTTGTGTGATGACGTGGCGGTGATGTATCTGGGGAAACTGGTGGAAACCGCTAGCCGCGATGCGTTGTTCAGCCAGCCGCTGCACCCTTACACCCAGGCGCTGCTGGCGGCGGCGCCAACGCTCGACCCGGAAAGCGAACCCGTGGCGGTGGTGCAGGGGGAAATCCCCGATCCGTCGCGCCCGCCTTCCGGCTGCCGCTTCTCTTCACGCTGCCCGCAGGCAACGGAACGCTGTCGTACTGAAATCCCGGAACTGCGTGAAGTGCGCCCCGGCCATCAGGTGGCGTGCCACTGGGTGGAGTCGTGGCAATAAAAAAGGGAGGCTTCCGCCTCCCGGATTGATCAATTCACTTTCGGAAAATCCACCACCGTATCATTGACGCGGTTAATCATATTGGTGAACAGAATCGCGCTGACGGCGCTGATGGTTTCCACCACCTGTCGATCGTCGAAACCGGCATTGCGAAAGGCGGCAACGGTATCGTCAGCCAGTGTGCCGCGCGTGGTGACCAGCGTTTGCACGAATTTCACCAGCGCATCAATGTGCGCATCCTGCGGGTATTCGCCGCGACGCAACTGCCGGGTCTGCTCTTCGCTGTAACCTGCACCTTTTGCTGCCAGTGTGTGGGCGGCCAGGCAATAATCACAGCCGCTTGCTTCGCTGACGGCAAGGTTAATGGCTTCACGCTCTTTGGCGCTCAGGCTGCTTTTCGTCAGCATGGCATTATGTTGCAGCGCCTGGCCCAGCGCCTCCGGCGAGTGGCTGCCGATAGTCAGATAAGCATTCGGCACTTTGCCCATTGCGCGTTTGATGGCAGTAAATAATTCTGCGGCTTTACCGGTGGCTTCTTCAGCCTGAATGTGGGTTAAACGGCTCATGATTTGCTCCTGTTCAGTGTTAAATGAGGGCCGCTGTGGCGGCGTTGGGCTTATGTTAGGCTGCGCGGACGGTGTAGAATGCGCCAAATCGTCTCTGTTTTTTGTCTTATCGTCTCAGGGGAAAGATGGATACTCTCAGCCAGATGCTCACCCTGCTTGCGCCGGTCTGTGCGGTGAATCTTCACTGCCGTTTCGCCGGGCGCTGGCAGGCCGATCACGTTCAACTTGCGCCCGGCGCGGTGCCCTGGCATGTGATCCTGAAAGGGGAAGCACGGCTGAATGTGGCGGGTAAAACCTACGATGTGCGCGCGGGAGACGTGCTGCTGCTGCCGCACGGTTCTCCGCATCTGTTGCAGGGGCTGAT
Source organism: Kosakonia sp. H7A (assembly GCF_003028445.1). Lineage (NCBI taxonomy): Bacteria > Pseudomonadati > Pseudomonadota > Gammaproteobacteria > Enterobacterales > Enterobacteriaceae > Kosakonia > Kosakonia sp. H7A. The sequence continues at coordinate 96,163 of NZ_PYTZ01000003.1, forward strand.
TGACTGGGGACACCTTGCGCCGGTGTCCAGCCAGTACAACGGCACGCTGACGGAGGTTGTGGCGGAAGGTGAAGGCAGCGCAGTGGAAGTGTTATGCGGCGAGTTCAATTTTGGCCCGCACAGCGGCTGGCTGTTTGCCCATGAAGTCGATGTTGTCCATTTGCATACCGACGGGCAGCAGGATTTCCCGGAGCTGCAAACCCTGCTGGCGATGCTGGTGCGTGAAAGCCTGAGTAACCAGCCCGGCGGGGCGAAGATGGTACAAAGCCTGGCGATGTCGTTTTTAACGATGCTGCTGCGCATTTTACTGGCCGCACAGGAGCCGCCAGCCGGGCTGTTGCGGTTGATGAGCGATCCGCGCCTCGCGCCTGCGGTACTGGCGGTACTGGCCGAACCAGCGCAGCCGTGGACGCTGGAGACGCTGGCACAGCGTTGCTTTCTCTCCCGCGCAACTTTCGCCCGCCATTTTTCCCGCTGTTATCACCTGACGCCACAAAGTTGGCTGACGCAAATCCGCCTTGCGCAGGCCGCGCGTTTGTTGCACCAGCAGCGTGGTCTGACGGTCGATGTCATTGCAGAACGTTGCGGGTTTCTCTCCCTCTCTTCGTTTTCCCGTGCGTTTAAGCAACGTTACGAGCAAACACCTGCACAATACCGGCGAACATAGCTCACATATTCATGGCAGAAAAAGGCGAACGGGACGATGTAATGAAAATCATCATGGATGCACTGTTGGTGATTTCCGGGTTGTATTAAACCCGGTTTACGTTGCAGGCCCGGTAAGCGTCGCGCCACCGGGCATAGCGGGGTTAGATAAAGGTGAAGATTTCGTCGCGCGGCAGGCGGGATTTCGGCAGGGCGGCGTTGAAGTCTTTATCGCTGCGCACGCCGAGCGAGACCAGCACCACGCTGGTCAGCCCTTTTTCACGCAGGCCCAGCGACAGATCCAGCGCGCGCTGGTCAAAACCTTCCATTGGCGTGGCGTCAATGCCAAGCATTGCCGCGCCCAGCAGAAGGCCGCCTAACGCCAGGTACACCTGTTTCTCCATCCACTGCGGCAGATCGCGCAGTTCGTAGCGATGCATATCGACGTAAGAACGGCGGCTTTTATCCTGGCCCGCCTGCGCGCCTTCTGCGACAAAGCGGCCATCTTTCTGCTCCTGCGCGAGAACGTTTTGCAGGTGTTTGTCGTCAATATCACTGCGGATGCACAGCGCAATCACATGCGAGGCGTTCAGGACTTTCGGCTCGTTATAGGCAAAAGCGCCGGTGGTGGATTTGGCAATGGCTTCACGCCCTTGCGCCGTGGAGGCGACAACAAAGTGCCACGGCTGCGAGTTAACGGAGGAGGGGCTGTTTTGCAGCACGTTCAGCAGCGTTTCGATTTTATCCTGCGGCAGCGTCTGGCCGGGTTCGAATGCTTTTACGGTATGGCGGGCAACGACGGCATCATCAAGGGTCATTTTTTCTCTCCTGGTGAAAATATGAACAAATCAGGGACGGTACTGTTGATTGCAGCGAGCATAAACGCAAAACATAACCAGATAAATCGGTGTAAAAAGGCAGCACTTTCACTCGAGGAGTGAAAATAACATTTCCCGCCACAGGGTTTTCTGGCAAAACAGAAGGGTTTTTGCGCTACGGGAGCCACCATGATTCGCCTGGAAGATGTCACGCTGTTTGTTCGCTCGGCCATGCTGGGCAGTTTTTCCAATGCTGCGCGGGAAGCCGGATTACTGCCGGGTCAGGTCAGCGCTGCCGTCAACCGGCTAGAGCGCGATCTGGATAAGCGCCTGTTTGTGCGCTCAACGCGCAGCCTGCGTCTGACCGCGGAAGGAGAAAAATATCTGCCCTTCGCCCAGGAGATGCTGGAAGTGGTGCAGGCGGGCGCTGAAAGCTTGCACAGCGGCGATAACGAGATCCGTGGCGAATTGCGCGTTGCCGTTCCTTCGGACATTGGCCGCAATGTCTTGCTGCCGTTGATCACCCGTTTTTGCCAGCAGTACCCGAAAATTTCGCTGCGCCTGTCGCTTTCCGATCAGGTAAGCGATGTCTTTCGCGATCCGGTGGACATCGCCATCCGCTACGGCGTGCTGGATAACAGCAGCTATGTCGCGCTGCCGGTGGCCGAGGATAATCGACGGGTACTGGCCGCTTCCCCTGATTATCTGGCACAACACGGTCGCCCCAAAACGCTGGATGAAGTGGTGAATCACCACTGTCTGTTATTCACCATGAACAACCAGGTGTATGACAAATGGAGCTTTCCGGAAAACGGCATGCGGCGTCAGCTTATTGTTAAAAGCCGTATGTTGTGTGATGACGCGGATATTGCCCGCCGCTGGGCGGTGGACGGAATGGGCATCGTCTATAAATCATGGATCGACATCAGCGCGGATGTGCTGGCAGGCCGGCTGGAGGTGTTGTTACCGCAACATGCTGGCGAAGCCGCGCCGCTGAATCTGGTGTGCCCGCACCGCAAACAGTTCAACCCGGCCATTCGCCACTTGCATAGCGTACTGCGCGAAAATCTGCGACCGATCACCGCGTTATTGCAGACGCATCCGGTGTTTAAACCGCACGGATGACCAAAAAACGCACGGCTCAGCAGGCCAGGATTAAAGTCTTTGCGTAAACAGATACGCTATTTCACGGAGGTATGAGCAAATGGCTTTACGTTCACTGGGTACAACTGGCTTGCAGATCCCCGCACTGGTTTTTGGCGGCAATGTTTTCGGCTGGACGGTAGATGAAAAGCAGAGCTTCAGCCTGCTGGACGCGCTTTTCGAACGCGGCTTTACCGCGATTGATACCGCGGATGTCTATTCGGCATGGGCACCGGGCAACAAAGGCGGCGAATCAGAAACCATTATCGGCAAATGGCTGGCGGCGCATCCGGGCGCGCGCGATAAAGTGACACTCTTTACCAAAGTGGGAGCCGATCTGCGCGAACCGGGTAAAAAAGGGCTTTCCGCCCGCTGGATAGCGCAGGCGGTTGAGGATTCACTGCGCCGTCTGCAAACCGACTATATCGATCTCTACTTTTCGCACTGGCCGGATAACGACACGCCGTATGAGGAAACCCTTGGCGCGTATGAGAAGCTGCTGAAAGCGGGGAAAATCCGCGCCGTCGGCGCGTCGAACCTCAATGCGGAGCAGCTGGCGGAATCGCTAAAAGTGGCGGATGCGAAAGGGTTGCCGCGCTACCAGGTGTTGCAACCGGAATACAACCTCTACGATCGTTCCGGTTTTGAAGGCGCGTTGCAGAACTTAACGGTGCGGGAGAATATCGGCGTGGTGACTTACTACAGTCTCGCTTCCGGTTTCCTCTCCGGGAAATACCGCAGCGAAAAAGATCTCAGCCAGAGCCAGCGCGGGCAGGGCATTGCCAAATACCTGAATCCACGCGGTTTCGCCATTATTGATGCGCTGGAAACCATTGCTGCAAAACATAACGTAAAACCGGCCGAAGTCGCGCTTGCCTGGCTGATTAACCAGCCGGGCGTCACCGCGCCGATCGCCAGCGCCACCAACGTCGCCCACGTTGAAAGCTTTGTCACTGCCGTAGCGTTAAACCTCTCTGCTGATGAACTGGCAACCCTGACCAAAGCGGGTGACTGATCCTCAGAGGCCCGGCGATGGAAAGTGTGCCGGGCCGTGACCTCTTATCTCAAAGCTGATTCACCTGCGCCCGCCTACCCAGTGCCATACAGATCATCGGCAGCGGCAGCGTGACGATCAGCAGCAGCCACAGCAGGGTATAAACGGAATCGACGCCGTCGTTTTGCAGGTTGGTGTAGAGCTTGACCGGAATACCCTGCGGAAAGTAAGCGAAGATCATCACAATGCCGAACTCGCCAACCGCCCGCACCCAGGCCAGCGCAATAGCCGAGGCCAGCCCTGGCATCGCCATTGGCAGCGCCAGATAGCGAAAGCGCTGCCAGCCGCCCGCGCCAAGCGTCTGCCCGGCTTCAAGAATCGTTTTCGGTACGGTGCTGAAGGCGCTGCGCGCCACCACAATAAAGTAGGGAAGCGCGCCGTAAAGCTGTGCCAGCACAAAGGCGGCAGGATTGTTGACCAGCGTCATGCCGACCTGCGACAGCCACTGACCAAATAGGCCGTACGGCCCCCATGCGGAAACCAGCAGAATACCCATCGACAGCGGCGGCGTCAGCAGCGGAATCATTACCAGCAGCTCGGCGATCAGACGTTTGCGCCCGGTAGCTCGCGCCAGCCACCAGGCCACCGGCAGTCCGATCAGGATAATCAGGCACAGCGCCAGCAGCCCAAGGCCGAGCGACACGGCAATCGCATTGTCATCCCGCCAGGCAAGCCGGAAGTGGCCCCACGGCGTTTCATGCAGCAGGGTAACAAACGGAATGCACAACAGCAGCAATGCGGGAAGCGACAACCAGCCCGCCATACGCCCGGCCTGGCGCATCAGCGGTACAGCGCGTTGCCTTTCGGCGCGGCGTAACCATATTGATTAAAGATCTGCTGCCCCTGCGCACTTTGCATAAATTCAACGAATTTCTTCGCCTGATCGGTGCCGTTTGGCGCGTTCTTCAGTACTGCCGCGTAAAACACCATCGGCTGCGTGTGCAGGGTTTGATCTTTGCCAGCGCTGTCTTTAATGGTGAAGCTGACAGTGTCATACCACTGTTTCGCCAGCGCCGGGTTACTCAGGTTGATCTCATCCGGCAGCGCAACATACGGCAGATGGGCGGAACGTACTTCGCTTTCGTAACCGGCTGCGGCATCAATCTGGCCGCTCTCGAGGCGCGCCAGCAGGCCGCCTTCCTGGTGAGTCTGTTCCGGGTTTTGCAGGTCGCCCAGCACTTTCTGCGCGATGCCCGGCTGGTGGTAATATTTTTCCGCCAGCAGAAGGGTAAAGACAATGTTCTGCCCTTTCGGATCAACATACGGATCGGTGCGGCCGAAGCGAATATCTTTCTGCGCCAGCAGCTTCAGCCAGCCGGCATCATGATGTTTACTGGAGTCGGCAAACTGCGCGGCATATTTCCCGTTCGGGCTGTACGCTATCACCATGCTGGTGCTGGCGACCGGGACGGCATCATCGATTAAGCCTGCATCTTTCAGGATCTGCATGGGGCCAGGGTTGATGGAGACAAACACGTCCGCCGTCAGTTTATGGCTCGCCAGCAAACGCGCCATCCCGTAAGCGCCCTGTCCCTGGCCCTGCCAGGCACCGTTTTCCGCTTTCGCAAACACCGGTCCCAGCCCCTGATCCATCACTTTGCCCATCGAACCGGCATAAGTGACGCGAATATCTTTTGCCAGAACGGGCGTAGCGCTCAACACTGCCAGCGCTATCACCGCTGCACACTTGCCTGTCATCGTTTTCATCATGCTTCTCGTTATATACAAAAGTAAATAACGATTATCTTTTCCGCACGGGGAATGAACAACGTAAGTGGCCGATTCGTTGATGTTTTGTTGAAGTTAGCGAAGCGGCAGGCGGCAATTACTGTGCACTGACATCTCCTGTCAGCGAGGACGTTTATCTTTCCCTTAATAGAATCAGGGGATTGCATAGCACGCGGAAATTTCATTTTAGTTTTCCTGTTTTCTGCCGTTAATCCCTATGAACAAAAACAAGGTTTTACCTGAAACTTCGGGCCGTGGCGCGATGGTCAGGCTGTACTTTTAACGTCTTGTGAGACTTTATTCCGGAACCCGCAGCAATGAAGGAAAGTCACGACAGAAAACACGACCCGTTGATTGAGCGGCTGTGCGAAATTTTCGCTGCGCTCTATCAGGGCAAAACCATCGATAAGGCGTGGCTGTGCGATAAATTCGGCATAACGGAACGCACGGCTTACCGCGACCTTGCGCGGCTGGGACATATCCTCGATCAGGTTTCGCCAGGACGCTATAAACTCAGCGCCCACCTTCTTCCGACATTACACAGCGGTCATCTGGCGGAATTCGCTGACTTTACCGGCGTGGCGCATCTCTTTCCGCGCCAGGACGGACAATCGCTGCGTAACAGCATGAAACAGCGCAGCAATATCTCCTTTCACGCACCGAGCAGCCGGCAAAATCAGCAGCTCGAGCCGCTGCTTAACCAGTTAAATCAGGCCATTAGCCAGCGCACAGAAGTGGAATATCGCTACCGCGACAAAGCCCGGCGCGCGCAGCCTTACCGGCTGATTAACCAATACGGCTTGTGGTACCTGGCGGCCATAGAAAAAGGGCAGTTAAAGGCGTTCGAAGTGGCGCGTATTGAGCGGCTAACCAGCACCGACCAGCGCTTTGAGCTGCTCGCTGAGGTGGTCGCCGAGCTGGAAAATCATGTCGGTATTCGCTTTGGCTCGCGGGTGGAGACGGTACTGCGCGTATCGGCGCATGCCGCGGAGTATGTCACCCGCCGGGCGCTGTTCCCCGCGCAACGCATTATTGAACACCACGACGATGGCAGCCTGACGCTCTCTACGGCGATCAGCGATCCGCATACGCTTTTTCGCTGGCTGCGCTACTGGCTGCCAGACATCGGCATTCTTTCGCCTGCCTCGCTGCGCGAGCAATTTGAACAGGATTTACATACCCGTTTTCACGCCGTATAGCGGCCGCGACGTTATCAAGGACAGGGACTTATATGTTTGGTTCGCGTAAACCGAAACCGTTAACACAGAGAGGCGATAGTATGACATCCGGACGCATCAGCCCGCAGTTCTCCCGGCAACGGGAAAAAGCCGATGATGAGGATAAATCACTTTTCGCTCCAGCGATTGCGCCGCGTTTTACGCTGGAAAGCGATGTCGCCCTGGCGGCGGAAGTAATTGAACAACTGGATGAAGCGAAAGCCAAAATCGAGCACTACCAGCAGATCTACCTCGACTGGGGATTCTCTGCCGTTGACCCGCAAGGAAAAGGTATTGTCCTTAATTTTTACGGCCCGCCAGGCACCGGAAAAACCCTGACCGCCGAGGCGCTGGCCGGTTCGCTGGCGCGCAATATCATGCTGGTGAGCATTACTGATCTGGAAAGCAAATTTATGGGCGAAACGGCGAAGAATATTGCTGAGCTTTTTCGCCAGGCCGAACGCGAAAATGCCGTGTTGTTCTTTGACGAAGCCGACACGCTGCTTGGTAAACGCCTCTCTTCTGTCACGCAGGGTATTGATAATGAGGTCAATGCCATGCGTTCCACCTTGCTTATCGAACTGGAAAAACACGCGGGTATCGTGATTTTCGCCACCAACTTTGTGAAAAATTACGATAGCGCCTTCCTGAGCCGCATCACCCATCATATCGGCTTTACCCTGCCCGGCGAGCCTGAGCGCCAGCGCATCTGGGCCAAACTGCTGGTGGCGGCCATTCCACTGGCGGATGACCGCGAAACCCTGATCGCGCAGGCGGTTGCCCTTTCCGATGGCCTTTCCGGGCGCGATATGCGCAATGCGATGCGGCTGGCATTGCCGAAAGCCGTTCGCAGCCCGCAACAACAGCTGGCTCTGGCGCACATTGAAAGCGCGCTGACGCAGATCCGCGAAGCGTATCGCGCGATCGCCTCTTCTGCATCACACATACCTCCACACATTGACACAGCAAGAAAAATGCTCGGCGTGAGCTAAGGGATTAAAAATAATGGGTTGGTTAGATTCTGTATGCGATTTTGCTTCCTCTGTGGTTTCCTCGGTTGGCAGCTTTGTTTCGTCGGCGGTGAGCAAGGCGAAAGAGTACGTCAGTAGCGCCATTGGCTGGATGGCGGAAAAAGCGGAAGGTTTTGTCGGTAAAGTCAGCCAGATGTGGACGCGCATTAAACCGCACATCAGCAAAGGCCGCACCTTCCTGAAGATGGTAGGCGCGTACTTTACGCATCCCTGGGTCAAAACAGCGCTGGCATTGCTGGATAAAGGGCTGGCGTGGCTGGAGAAAGCCGATAAACACCCGCTGGTGCGTCGCGCGCAGAAAGCGATTCAATGGGTGATTGACTGGTGCAAAGGCGCGCGTCAGCAGCAGCTCGATAAAGCCGCGCTGGAAGAGGCTCGCCGCCATGCAGAAGCGCTGGCCGAAGCGGAACGTGAACTGCACGGTGAAGAGAAATCCGCCGTTTCCGCCATTGCGATGCTGAACAACTACATGATTGCCAAAGCGGAAGTGGACATCGCCCTTGAGCGCGACGATTTGCAGGACTTTGAATACTACCTGCGCCTGCGCGCGGTACAGAAACTGCTGGCGTTTTACGAAAGCCGTATGGAATCCGTTACCCGCGTGGAAGAGATTGATGATGACCTGCTGTTTATCATTTTCGCCGCTAACCGTCTGATTCAACAGGATGCGGAGTTCAGCGAAGAGCACACACTGCAACTGGATGCACTGACGACTCGTCAGTTCGGTAAGCCGATCATTCCGTTTATCTTCGAAGAGATGATCATCGCCTGGGAGAAAAGCCGTCAGTTACTGGAGGCGGACTGGGAACGCGATAGCAAGGTGCTCTCCCGCAGCCGCATGCTGCGCGATCGCCTGTTGCGCGCCCAGAACAATGAAACGCTGAGCGCGGAAGATATGGCTATGCTCAACGACTTGCAGATTTCCCTGCCGCGCGAAGAACAAGAATTGAATGCACTGGAAGATACCTTGCAGGCGCGTCGCTGTTACGTGAATGCGGCCGAAGGCTTCCTGCAAATGCTGGAAAAAGACGAACAGCAACTGATTGATGAAGGAAATGAATTTCTGCTGGAGCGCGGCGCGGAAGTGGGGCGTCTGCTGATTCAGTGTTCACAGGACAACCGCCCGTGGTCGGCGCTCTCGACGGAAGAACAGTATCTGATCAACGACTTTGCGCTCATCTTTGCCAACGATTGCGAGCAACGTACCGAAAAAGGGCTGATGGTTGAGGTGATGGCATGAACCTGCTGGCAGAGGTCGGCCATTTCCTGATTCCCGGTCTGGATGTGTTACAGCTTTTCTTCTTTTTGGTGATGGTAGCTGGCGTGGCGATGACTATTCGCAGCGTGAAACGTCGGGCGAAAGAGGCGAACTGGCAAACATTATGGGATGGTCAGACGCAGGGAAAAATGAATTCCGGGCTGGGTTCCGCCGCTGAACTTAGCCAGTCGGTGGCGACGAAAGCGGAGAAGATCGCCGCCATTATGCCGGGGATGCTGTTAATTGTCGGCCTGTTGGGCACGTTTCTTGGCCTTGGGCTGGCGCTGGATAAAGCCTCCGGCATTCTGCATAACACCGGCAACAGCATTGGCGCAATGGATAGCGCCATGGGCGATCTGATGAATATGATGCAGGGGCTGGGGGTGAAATTTAAAACCTCCACCTGGGGGATTATCGCCTTTATTGTCCTGAAGTGGTGGGAAACCCATAACGGCTATGAAGAGCGCCGCTTAAGCTGGTGCATGGCCCGGTTGCAGCAGGCAATTGATGAGAACCGCGAAGCGGAAGAGGCCGCGCGCCGCGCGCAACTTCAACAACAGCAGCAGGCACAAATAACGGCGACTGACACGCTCGTTGCGGCATTCGCGCAGGAAACCCAAACGCTGCGCGATGCGTTTGCGCAGCAGGTAAAACAGGGCGAAGAAGCCGAAGCGCAGCGCCACGCGCAGCAACAGCAGGCGCAGATAACGGCCACCGAAAGTCTCGTCGCGGCGCTGACGCAGCAAACTCAGACATTACGCGATGAGTTTGTTCAGCAGGCGAAACGCGCCGAAGAGTACGAAACGCAGCGCCATACGCATCAACTGGCGACATTGACGGAAATTGCCGATATCAACGGGCAATCCCGCAGCCTGCTGGAGAGCTATACGCGCAGCAGCCAGCAGAACCTGGAGGCGCTGCAACAGGCGGCTGGCGCGATGAGTAACGCTTCGCAGAAAGTGGCGGATTCCGCGGAAAGCCTGCAAGGAGTTGTTTCCACGCTGGGCGAGGATTTAAGCAGCGTGATGAATGATATCCGTAGCGAGCTTTCTGCTGTGGTGACGGAGATGAACAGCGACTTTACCCGCAACGTACAGCAGATGAGCGAGATGCTGTCTACTTCCACCCGCCAGCTAAGCGCCACCATGGAAACCATCGAACGCTCTCTCAAAGCGGCGATTGGCGAGATGGGCGATGCCTTCAGCAGCAATATGACGGAGATGGCCAGCCAGCTCACCTCGGCGACCTCCGTGATCAGCCAGTCGGTCGATACCATGTCGGCGCGTATTGATAGCACCATGACGGAGCTGAGCGAGAAAACCAACGAGGCGGCGAAAGTACAGAGCCGGGTGATGAACGACTTCTCCATCACCAGTGAAAACCTCAACATTGAAGTGCAGGAGATGACGCAATACATCAAGCGGGTCACCAAAGAGATCCAGACCAGCCTGATGGCCGTCTCCGTCAGCAACCAGCGGCTGGAGTCGCTGCCGAAGCGCTTTAATGACTCGCAAGCCGCGCTGGAAAACGCCTGTAAGGTCATCGTTACGCTGCATGAGAAGCTGGAAGACCTGTGCGACGTCACGGCGAGACAGCTCGCCAGCCAGTGGCCCTCGGCAGAAAAAGAGGCGCTTATTGCCGCGGTGATGGATATGCAGCGTAAGCTCGCGACATTGCTGACCGAAGCGCAACACTACAGGCTGAATCCGCTGCCTGAAAGCGCAGAGGCGTAAATCAGCCGATGAAAGATAAACCAAATGAGTGGGTCTCTATCTCGGATCTGATGGCGGGCGTGATGGCCGTGGTCATGCTGATGCTGGTGTTATCGGTGCTGCAAAATAAAGTGGCGGAAGTGAAGCGTGAGCAGGAGAAAAACAGTGGCCTGGCGGCAGCGCAGCAGAAGCTGAACACCCTGATGCACAGCATGCAAAAGGAGATGGCCGATCGCGGTGAAGAGATGCTGGTGGGGTTTGATATGGCCAGCGGCAAAATCACCCTGCGCGACAAAATCTTTGCCAAAGGCAGCGCCTGTATCACCGATCAGGCAAAAGATGCGCTGGCGCGCCTGGCCCCGCGGATTGCTGAGTTTGTTGGCAGCGCGGCGAATACCCAGGTGTTTGTGGAAGGGCATACCGACAACTTGCAGGTCAGCAATCCGGTCACCGATATTTCCCGTTTCTGTACCGTTTATGACGACAACTACACGCTCTCCGCCGCCCGTGCGCGGGAAGCGCGCAAGCTGCTGGTCACCTCGCTGGATGAACAACAATCGCGGCGCGTGATTGTCGCCGGTTTTGGCGATTCACAGCCGCTCAGCGGCATTTCGCCTGATGATGAGCGCAACCGCCGCGTTGAAGTGCAATTTCTCACCCATGCTGCCGCACGTCAGGACAGCACTACCACAGAGTCAATAACCGATGGCAAATAACTACAGGCAGGATACAGACCTGGAGCTTCTGCGCTATGCAGACCAGGAGATGCTGGGCGTACTGGTGAACTATTTAACCACCGACAAAGATGGTTCCACGCGCTACACCGAGTCATTAACCGGCGATGAGGCATTCAAGGCCGCAAACGGCGATTTTCGCCAGGTTTGGCAGCTTATTGGGGCTGAATTGCAGCATTTTGGCGGCGATTCTCTGATGAATTTCATTCGCCGCAACGGCGTGCCGTACAAAGAGATCCTGACCGATGTGTGTAAAAAAATCGGCGTGAAAACGGATTTCTCCGCCGACACGGTAGAAATCGAGAAAGCGATGCTGGCGAAATTGTTTGAGGATTCCTGGGAAAACATGAGTGAAGCCGAACGCGCCAGCGTGCGCGCGCAGTTGAAAATCAACGGCAATCTGGCGGGCGGCGCGGCGCTGTCCGCCATTATCGCGGCGATTCGCCTCGGCGGATTTATGTCTTACCAGGTGTCGTTGATTGTGGCCAATGCTGTCGCCAGAGCGTTGCTGGGGCGCGGGCTGGCGCTGGCGGCCAATGCGGGACTGGTGCGGGCGATCGGTATTTTTGCCGGTCCAGTGGGGATGGCGATCTCCGCGCTGCTCACGCTACCGGCGCTGACCGGCCCGGCCTACCGCGTTACGTTGCCGGCGGTGGTACAAATTGCGGCGATGCGCCAGCAGCTTCTGAAACCTGAAGAGGACATTTTTTGATGGATACCATATTTACGTTTGACTGGCTTAAGGTCTATCCGGACGTGCTGGAAGCGCTGCAAAACGGGAAAGCGGTGCTGCGCGACGGCGTGGCGTACTGGACGGAACTGGCGGAAAAATCAGGGATTGCGCAGCATATGCCGCTCAAACAGATCCCTTTTAACCCGGAATCCATCACCGAACTGAAACAGCTGGTACAGATGGCGCAGGCCACGCAACTGGCGGCGATCGGCCTTTCGACAGGCATTGTTGTCGGCGCAATTGTGGTGCAAACCCTGTACCTGGCGAAAAAAATCGACAAGCTACAACAAAGCATCGACGTGATCTCCGCCGATATTCATGCGCAGAACGTCATCTTTTATATGGAAAAACTGTCGCGCTATTTTGGCGTGGTGGAATCGGCCCGCGTGCTGCTGCTGGATAAAGCGCTGGTGGAGGAGACCAAAGACGTAGCGGCAAGCCTGCTGGCGCAGTTGGCCTGCGAGCGTAATGAAGTGTTGTCGCTGATTGATAATCTGCTCTCGTTCGCCGATGAGCTGACCGATCGCCATCTTGAGCAGGTGCTGGATTTTATCACCCTGATGATGGATATCCTGCCGAAAGCGATCTACATCGAAAGTCAGCTTTGCGACCGCTACGGCAAATTCCGTCTGGCCGAACACCTGATGCGTGAGAATGCGCAGCGCTACCGCGCCACGCTGGAAGAGTACCGCCAGTGGTGTAACCGTAAAGCGAAACAGGCGATCAGTGGTAAAGCGAACCCGGAAGCGCTGGCCTTCCATAACAAAAAAACGGAGCTTAGCGAGCTGTTTAACTCGCCGGATAACCCGCTGTTGCTGAGTGAGTTGCAGCGTTTTACGCCAGAATTGTTGCCACGTTAAACCGGCGCAGGCACGCCCGGCGCTACGGTTTTACAGCGCTTGTCGCGCCGGGCGGAAGAGCATTCGTTGATATCCACATCGTCGGCGATCACCACCACGTTGTTTTCAACGCTATTCATGGCTTCTTCGTTAGCCGCGATATTGCTCGTCGGTAACCTGTTCAAGCCAGGTCACCGGGCTGCCATTTAACGACTCGGCGATGGCGATATGTGTCATCGCTGTATCCGCTGTCGCGCCGTGCCAGTGTTTAACATCCTCCGGGATCCAGACGATATCGCCCTGGTTCATCTCCTGAATGGCTTCGCCTTCGCACTGGATCCAGCCTTTACCGTGGGTGACGATCAACGTCTGGCCGAGCGGATGGGTATGCCACGCGGTGCGCGCGCCCGGTTCAAACGTCACCGTTGCGCCGCCCACGCGGGCAGGTTCTTCGGCCTTAAACGGCGCGTCGATACGAACATGGCCAGTGAAATATTCCTTTGGGCCTTGCGCAGAAGGAACGGAAGCATTGCGGATGATCTTCATGGTCTTCTCCAGTGTGGGTCTTATCGTTAAGTTTACTCACCGGGCGGAAAATCGGTGGAGGCTGGCGTGACCGCTGCCCCGCACGTTTTCCGGGAACAGCGATCATAGCCCTGCCGATTACCTGAGACTATTGGGAGAAATCGGCATGAGCTTATGAGCCAGAGTCATGAATGGCGGCGCAGTACCATCGCCGCGCTGGCGAGCGTGAAGAGCGCCATGATCCACACCATTGTCCATGGCGTGCCGTCGCGAAACCACGTCAGCAGCAGTGATGAAATGATGCCGCTGCCGTACTGCAAGGAACCCATTAACGCGGCGGCTGACCCGGCAATGGCAGGCACCGCATCAAGCGCCGCAGCAGTAGAAGTCGCGGCGATGATGCCGTTCATTGAGAAGAACAGGAAGACACAGACAACGACCGCAGCAATGCCACCCAGTTGCAGCTTCACCACCAGCGCCAGCGCAACGGCTGCAACAGCGGCACCGGCTACGGCGATTTTCAGCAGTCTTTCCAGCGGATGGCGCTGCACCAGCCGCCGGTTCACCATACTCATCCCCATCAGCCCCACAATATTGATGGCGAACAGCCAGCCGTAATATTGCGGATCGATACCGTAATAGCGGATATAGACAAACGGCGACCCGGTAATAAACGCATACGCGGAAACGTAGAAAAAGGTCAGGCACAGCGTAAAACGCATAAAGGTACGATTGTGCAACAGCGAGAAATAGTTGGTAAATGCGCCCGCCAGCGAGGTGTTGACCCGTTTTTCCGGCGGCAGGGTTTCCGGCAGCGCATAGAGAGAGAAGAACATCAGCCCGCCAATCACCGCCAGCAGCCAGAAAATGGCGTGCCAACTGGTGATCTTAATGATTTGCCCACCCGCCAGCGGCCCGATAATCGGCGCGATAGCCATAATGATGGTCAGCGTCGAGAGCATCTGCGCGGCGCGGGTGCGGGCAAACAGATCGCGGATCATCGCCCGCGCCAGCATCGGCCCGGTACAGGCGCCAAAGGCCTGGAACACGCGCCAGAAGACAATTTGCTGAATATCCGTCGACAGGGCGCAGCCAGCGGAACCGATAATAAACAGCAGCATACCGATAAACAGCGGTCGACGGCGGCCAATGGCGTCGCTGATCGGTCCCCATACCAGTTGTGCCAGCGCGAAGCCGATTAAAAAACCGGTAATGGTCAGTTCGATATCCCCTTGCAGCTCGCTGGCCATCAGCGGCATGGCGGGCAGATAGATATCTGTCGACAGAGAAGTAAAGGCCATCAGCGCGCTGAGGATCGCGAGGAACAGCGGCCCGTGTATCTTGTTGCTCATAGGATCCTGATTCAGTAACGAGGAGGGTGCCGACAAAGGCGGAACGTTATCTTAATCAGAGCGACACAAATGATGATGTCATTAAATCATAATGACGTTATGAGGGAGATTCATGAATGGCGCTCGCTGGCCGTCATGGTAAAGATCACCGGCTGCGCGCTGTCGTTGGCATAGTGGTGCGGGATATCCGTTTGCGCCACGGCGTGGTACCGGCCATTGACCCGGTGGTGGATCTCTACAACGCTATCAGCCTGCGCTACGCTGTTCCGGTTGGCGACGAAAACTAAGGTTCATCCTCAAGAGCCTGCCGGAAATGCCGCAGGCTGCATTATGTGAGGCAGGCGACGAACCGATCGCCGGATTGCAACGTATGATGCCAGGCTGTTGCTGTGAGAAAACAGCGTTGGGTTTCTGACTCTGAAGGGGGGTAAAGCATGGATTTCACTGGACTGAGCGCATTTCCACTGACGCCGCTGGTTGATGAGCGGCTGGATGAAGCGGCATACGTTCGGCTGATCGAAAAACTTCGCGTGGCCGGGGTGGATTCGATTGGGGCGTTAGGATCGACGGGTTGCTATCCCTATTTCAGCCGTAATGAACGCGCTGCTGCGTTGCGTCTGGCGACGGAACACTCCGGCGCGGTGCCGGTGATCGCCGGGATTGGCGCACTGCGTACCCGCGATGTGCTGTGGCTGGCGGAAGATGCGCAAAAAGCGGGCGTTAGCGCGGTGTTGCTGGCGCCGGTTTCCTATCACGCGTTAACCGAAGAGGAAGTCTTTGGCCTGTACGCGGCGGTGACACGCGAATTGTCGGTGCCGCTCTGCGTTTACGATAATCCCCGTGCGACGCATTTCACCTTCAGCGATGCGCTACTTGCCCGCATCGCCCAGTTACCCAATGTCGGCTCGATCAAAATTCCTCCCATTGCCGCGCTGGAGCGGATTGCGGCGCTGCGGGGGCACATTCCGGCACATATTACGCTCGGCATTAGCGGCGATGCTATTGCAGTGGACGGTCTGAGCGCTGGTTGCGGGATCTGGTATTCGGTGCTGGGCGGACTTTTCCCGCAAGCGGCGCTGGCCATCTCCCGCGCGGCGCAGGCCGGTGACATGGCGCAGGCGCGTGCGCATTCCGACGCGCTGGCACCGCTGTGGGATCTGTTCAACCGCTATGGCGGCAGCCTGCGCGTGATCGCAACTGCCGCCGAATTACTGGGCGTGGTGACGGCGCCGTGTCTGCCGCCGCCATTACAGACGCTGCAAGGCGACGCGCGCCGTGAAGTGGCTGGGGTGATCGAAAGGCTGCGTCTGGCTGCGGGGTGATTGTCGCCCCGGCATTGACGTTCCTGCCGGGGTTATGCTCCCAGCCTTTTCGCCACAAAGCGTGAGATCGCCGGGCCGGTGATCAGCACCAGAATAAAGCGCCCGGTCTGCATCGCCATCACAAACGAGATATCAACGTGACTTGAAGAGGCGATGATCGCCACCGTGTCTGCCCCGCCGGGGCTGGTGGCGAGATAGGCGGTGAGCGGATCGATACCGGCGAACTGCACCAGCAAAAATGCAAAGCCGCAGCACACGGCCACCAGTGTCAGCACCGACAGCAACACGCGCGGCAGTGCGCGGGCGGCGTACCAGACAATCTCCCGCGTAAAGCGCAACCCGATGCTCCAGCCAATCACCGCGTAGGAGAGCGCCAGCAGCCACGGCGGCAATTCCAGTGATAACACCCCGGTATCTTCGATAATGGTTCCCAGAATTAACGTTATCAGCATCGGACCAGAGGGAAGTTTTACCCGCCGGGCGATCAGATAACCTGCCGCAATGACCAGCAACGTACCGACAAACGGCAGCCAGCGCACCGGGCCGAACAGGGTAAATGTCGCGACCGCATGATCCGGGCTGGTCGCGCCCATCCATATGCGGGTTACCAGCACCGCAACCAGCGCCACAATCATCACCCGCAGATACTGCATAAACGCCACCAGGCGGACATCGGCACCGAAACTCTCGGCCATAATGGTCATGGCTGCCGCCGCGCCTGGCGATGAACCCCAGATCGCCGTGGAGCCAGGAAAAACCTGTAGCTTCGCCATAATCCAGCCGAGAATGGCACTGGCGAAAATCACCGAAACAATACAACTGATAAACAGCGGCCAGTCGGCAGCAATGCGACCGAACACCGAAGGGGGAATGGCATGGGCGATCATGGCGCCGACCACCGCCTGCGCAACGCCGAAACTGGTTTTGCTTACTACCACAGGCCGGTTAAGGATGGCGAGAATAATCCCGGCAAACATCGGACCCAGCAGGAGCGCCGCAGGCAAATGGACCAGCTCCATCATGGCAACAAAGAGCAGTGAGAGGATGAGAAGAGGCAACCAGTTATGCAGTTTGGGTATCGCCATCAGCAGCACTCCGGATGAGTGACAGTGATAACCGTGGGATCAGCGAAAAACATAACACTCCCCGAATAATAACAGTTTGAAAAGCAAGGCATGTCTTTCGAATGTAAGCGTTCTCTTCGGGCTGTGCAATCTTTCATCTGGCACTGTGTAACACAGTTCGCTTTTGTATATTACATTAATATTACAGGTAAAATTTAAGAGGCAGGTTAACAACATCGTTTGTCAGCCCAGGATAAAAGGCAACTTGTTAATTAATTTCTTAATCACTCACTTGCCACATGAAAAATCCTAAAACATGATCGATATTCTTGCTATTAAGAAAAAGATAACTAATTTTAGTAGGTCGACTATTAGACAGGTAGCAAAAATTAGAAAATGAAATTTTCCCTTCATCCTTTTTTTCTTTTTTCATAATTAAGATATGTTAATCAACCTGTTAATACATACGGTGTTAAAAAATTCCGTATGAATAAACTTTTGGGCTCTCGTAGTGCATTTGGTTGATATATTCCAGTTCTTTTTTTTCGTTTTATGTTACCGATGAGCTTGCGAAGTTTTTAACGGAAATATAATGTATTGTTAACAACTCAGATGGTGCAGGCGAGCCGGCAGATAAGAATACCTGAGGACATTATTTATTAATAATACAATGGGTTGGAAAACTTTGTTTTTCAATGTGAAAGATAAACCCTGCGGCAAACGTTAACATTACTCTGACAAACGTATCAGTCATGTGGACGAGGCGAGAAATAACCTTATCGGGGGCTGAATATGTATATCATCTCACAGGACAGTTACTTTGTGATGGGCATGGATATACTGCTCAAAGCGATTAATCCTTGCGCAACGCATACATTGATTGCGTACGATCGTGGGGATGAACAAATATTATTCTTTAGTGTTGATAAACTCATTTTAATCCTGAGTGAAGAAAAAAGTTTTCCTTCATTTATATGTTCAAGATTCATAAAAGTGGACAAAGCTTCCTCTTTGTCTTTTCTGAAGCATGAGCTTAAGAAAATTCTTAAGCTATTGAAAGGAAAGGCAAAGTTTGATACTTCCCGGGAAATCCACCTGAATAAAACGGAACATAAGATTTTACTCCACCTGCTGGATTACCAGGCGGGTGATGAAATTGCGCAAGCGCTCGGTTTGGATAAGAAAATCGTCAGTAATTATAAAAATGCGATCCTGCGGAAACTCGGGTTAAACAGCGTCGCGGAACTGATCCAGATCTACAATAACTGGAATGACTGTTTTTGCTGTATTGCCGGTAAAGTTGTACCGGAGGCAACCTTTCAGGAGCGCAAAGACAGCAACGAGTTGAAGGTCAGATCCCCGACACGCTACACTCTTCCTGCTCCCCCTGGCCGACATTTGTTAACGCATATGCAATAAGCTTTCTTCGCAAAACGGTTCAGATTGCCTGGTGCAACGCCGCGGCAATATACCAGGAGATTCTGTTGGCACCTTCCATGATGTATTCACGTCAGAAGAGCTATCAGAAATCATAGGCATTGATGACCTTCATTAATTCCTCGTCGTTTTTATACTTTTCCCGTAACGTTTTGAGCTGAACCACGGCCTTACCGCAGGTAGCTTCAAGGTTGGCATCCAGTGCTTTTTGCTGTTGCTCATTGAGATCGCTGTCCTGTTCGCTGGCAAAATGTTCACACTGCTCGGCAAGCGCGCGGAAATCACTGACATCTTTTGGTAACGGCGCTGCGGCAAAAGTGGTGTTGAAGTAAAAAACGGTGATGACGATAAAAAGTGAGCGTTTCATCGGTTGTTGTCTGTCGGTGGTTATCTGTCGGTTTTTGGAGTGTCTATGTTACTCCTGAACATCCTGAGTGATAAATCGCAGTTGCGCCCGATATTGGTTGATTTATGCGCAGATAACGTTGGTAAGGTTTATGCTACGGGGTTCGTCTTTCTGGCCGGGCGCGTTTGATGAATGCGGTAATATTTCCTTATCCTCCATTATTATCGTCACCCTTGCAAATACAGAGGGGGCCCATTAGGGGGAAGGGAAAATAGTGTATTGCATTGTTAATGCTGTTTGCATTGCGTCGTAACGCGAATAACAAACCATCAAATAGCAATCATTGTGTTAAACGCATTAGCGTTTATTGTAATTCTTATTTAAAGCGTTTTTAGAAGATTCTTACAGTGCATGCTTATATAGTTTTCATCCATGCGATTCGATCTTAATGTGCTTTTTTAATGGATTAATAAGTTATAAAATTAAGGTGCAATGCAAATGACTGAAATATTAAATGGATTTGAGAAGTGCGTCGATATTTATAGGGATTATAATAATTATCTTGATAAGCATCAGCTTAATGGGATTTGCTTCGGTTCTTCTCTGTACTGGACTTCTGATGCGCTGCGAGAAATTGCCAATGATAAAAATACAGTTGGATTTGCCATTAATGACAAACAGCGTTTTTTTGATTTTGGTAACTATGTGCAAAATTCTGCCATAAAAATGCACAGAACAACAGAAGGGCGTATACAACTTCTGCAAACGCTAAACAGGCAGGAGGATTTATTGGCAAGGCGAGCCGGTTACAGATTACATTATGAGTTGGCGGGCGATACTGCTGCGAGATTCCACATGAAATGTATTCTGAACAATGTTCCTGCATATAATAATACTGCCATTGTTATATCCACGGCATTAAGCGAAAGGATCCCGCATCCCCTTGAGCATACGTATTCCAGCTTTTCACATTCTACGGCACTGTTAAATTGTGGCGGATCGGTTTATTTATTTGATGTTAACGAGGGGGTTTACAGGCTGAGAAAAAATAATGCCTGTTCATGCGAAGCTGTTTTTAATGTTATCGCCCATAACCTTGGTTTATCCGGTATCGGAAACATAAAATATGATCTGCGCTGGGATGGTCATATTTTTATGCGCTTGAAAAAAACAAGATCGTGATTATAAAAACTGATGAACCATAACATCTCGGGGGTGTTTTATACCCCCGATTGACAATCGGGGGTATAAAAATAAAAATCAATTTTATGATATATAAATCCTGATTATCTCTTTATTTTTTGTATTATTGAAAATAAAAGATTCCACTATTTACGTGGCTTTTTACTCCATGGAAGTAAATCTGCGATGCTTTTCTCTCCTTCCGACTCTTTTAAGCGCCGCTGTTGCTCAGCAAACTGGACGTATTCCGTTTGTGCTTTTTCATCTGCTGCTTTTTTACTTATTTTTCCTGCATCTTGCAGAACATCACGGTCGTTGAACTGCAGAAATTGATCCAGCTTTAACTGCCAGTCACGCAGAAATACCTGCTGACGACGGCGGGCCTGGTCTTCGGCAAAGTCCAGCCACATATTAACCACGCGGTTGAGTTCGCTAACCTCATTCTGGTTGAGATAATTTTTTGCCACCGTCACGTCGCTTTTACGCACTTCTTCACCTTTATAGCTGGTTAATCCCATATTGGGTTGACGAGCATCAGCCCGCTGATGAATAAGCTCAGCGGCGGTCAGGCCGGTACAGGCAAAATGTAATTTGTTCTGGATAGTCTGGAAAAATAGCGTCGTTTCTTTGAGTGACGGCTGGTAATCGGCGGATAACGCAAAGATCTCCCGAACCCGTAAATATACCCGGCGCTCACTGGCCCGAATATCGCGGATGCGTTCCAGCATCTCATCGAAATAATCAGGCACGGCAGAAGAACCGACTGGCGGGTTTTTCAGCCGCTCGTCGTCCATCACAAAACCTTTAATCAGGTATTCCTGGAGCGTCTGGGTTGCCCACTGACGGAACTGTGTGCCCCGGGTGGAGCGAACGCGGTAGCCGATGGCAAGTATGACTGGCAAACTGTAGTGAAGAGTGTTGCGACTTACCTGCCGTGTCCCTTCCTGTTGAACTTGTAAGTAAGGCTTACAGGTTGCGTTTTGTTCAAGTTCTCCCTCTTCATAAATGGCTTTGATATGTTGGGTTATTGCTTGCGGGGTGACCTGGTAAAGTGCGGCAATGGACGCCTGCGGGAGCCATAAGGTTTCATGCTCGAAGCGGCATGTAATGCGTACTTTCCCGTCACCGCTGGCGAACATGATAAATTCACCTGCCGGGGATTGGGTTAAGCGTTCATCTGCCATGCTGCCTCCGCGATATGCGTTCTGATTGCTGAATAAGCTATGCAGTATGCCAGATACTCATACTGCATTTCATTAGCGCAACCACTATGAAGATAAAGGAGAAAGGGCGCTCAGTTAGGCTTTGATTGCAGATAGGCGTTTTTCATGACGCTTTTCACTTCCCTGAGTTGCCTGCGGGTTTTATCCAGCTCGCTTGCCAGCCACTCTTCCTTCTCGCTGTGTTTGGTTAGCACAATGCAACCCTGCATCACCTTCACCAGCAGATGTTGCCCGGTATCAAACCCGGCATCGCGCAGCCACTTGCCGGAAAGCATAATGCACGGCGTACTGGTGTCGCCCTGATTCGGGCGATAGCGCACAATTACACTGTGCTCGGTTCCGGTGGGCGTAAAGTCTGGGGTAGAATGCGGATCAGCCATTATCAACTCCTTGATAGTTGGGGATGGTTAGACGCTCCGGTTGTGTTGCATCACATCGGGGCGTTGTTTATGAAGTCCGGTTTCATGTGGTAGGTACCACATGAATATAACTTAGCTGAAGTGGTACCTACCATGCAAGAGAAGAAAAAGCTGAATTTTGATCGATCTAAAAGCACGATGAAGAACATCCGCTTTGAGGACGAGCTTTTGGAGCAGATTGAGAAGGCAGCCGGAAAAGGGAATTTTAGTAAGTGGGTGAAAGAGGCTTGCAGAATGCGGCTTGAGGTGGAACAGGGAAAAGCATAAAAATGACTTGTTTTTATTTTTAAAGGATTGGAATTAGTTTCTCTAAATCTGTTTTAGAAAGTATGGAATCAGAATGAAATTATTATGTTTTTATAAATTCATATATAACTAAAATTCAAAAGAATAACAGATCTTAGTCGTTTTCATATTTGATTTATTGTTAAGCTAATAAGCTGTCAAAAATGTAGGTGAGATAAAATATAATGTTTGGTTTCCTCTAAGAGAAAACCTGGCGGCATATTCAAATAATTTTTAATCTAATAAATTGTTTAATTCCTTAACTCTATTAAATTCGTGCTGATGTGATCTTCCAGAATTTTCTTCGGCGCGGGAGAGCGTTTTATACAGGACGCTCTGAAACGAATAGTTGTAGTTATATATTCAACTTGATTAGAGTGAATGTATAACTTACCAATAAGGAGAATTGTGAAATTAGTTGTGTTGTTGATGTTTTGATCTGTTCCACAAAAAATTATCTATATGCTTATAACGAATAAATTAAGGAAATGATTAATAAGAATTGAATAAACTATTAGCATATGTGGAATGTTTTCATTTTGGCGGAAGATCACAGGAGTTCGTTTTTTACTATAACTGTTTGATTTTAATGTTTTTAGTGTTTTTGATCTTATGATATTATACATATTTCTATACATACTTTGAACATTGTGAAGATAGGTGAAATTCATCGATAGTTTAAGCTTCAATAAAAATTTTAGCTTATTCTGTTATGCGAGTTTTCTAGCCCTCTCATCTCTTGAAAATATTTCCTATTCAATTTTGTATAAAAATGAGGGTCAATATTTTTTGCGTAAGCAATGTAGCCAGAAAGTTTATTGTAATCTTCCTTTTTCAATTTCCCTTTAGATAAAAGAGATAAATACAAACGTATTTTGTCCTTCATTGATCTATGTAAAGTGACATGGAAGTCGTGACATATTTTTAATCCGGTAGCAATTATGCTGCCACCTGAGGCACTACATATATGGATCTTTTCATTATTAATTTTAAAATTTGGTTCAATTTTTCTTAAGGTACTTTTAACCGCGTTCAATATTATATCGCTTGCACCTTTCATATTTGTAGATACGATGATATCGTCTGCATATCTTGTGTAAATAGCATTAAGTCTGTCGATCGAATTAAGTTTTAAAGTAAGTTTCTCATCGAATTCTCTAGCAACAAAATTTGCAATAATAGGTGAAGTAGGAAAACCGATTGGAAGGCTGCCATCTGAAATAAAACATATAGATTTTATTAGTTGTAAGAGTTCTTGATCATACTCAGTAGGAAAATCAATACGATCTCGATAAGTATTGAATGCATTCTCAAAGTTACTAAATTTTACCGAAGGAAAAAAATCTTTAAAATCTATTTTAACGTAATATTTGTTTTTAGCATTAGCATGGAGTAAAGCATTGCTTTTGATCGAACGTTTTATAACAAAGGCATAGGCTGCATCATGAATAGGTAAATTGGAAAAGACATTATTTATTAGCCAATATTGTATTAGCTTAACTTTAGCTGACGGGTGATAAATGGTCCTAACACCACCATTCTTTTTTGCGATTTCCCATTTCTTTGGGCGTTCAGGAGAACGCATCACCTCACTGGTAAATCCTTTTCTCATTAATGTTTCGGAGTCAATTAAATTATATATCTTCATTAACCCTAATCCTTTCCAACTTATTTTTTAAGAAAAATACTTTAAACATTGATGATATGCTATCTATATCAAAATCATATTTAAAATAGTATTGTTTGTAACATGAATAATAAAGATCATTCTTGCAGGAAATAATCTTAATTGCCATTAAAATGCCTAAATGCTTTAAAATTTCCTTTCTATATAAACTATCTGTTCCGAAAATCTTTATAGTTATTTCAATAAGCTCACTAAGCTGCAGGGGCCCGCAAGCTAATATTATATCATGAATGAATCTAACGGAATCTTTATTGAAGTTACAAGAAGGATCTAGATCTTCTTTTTTTAAAGTGCGGGAAATTACTCTATCGTTTTTTGATAAGATATCGTACAAAGGATTAAAAATTTGCCCTATTCCATCAGAGCGCTCAATACTTTCATTTCCTTCTGCCATTTTGTAATGCAAGAAATGACCAGATTGCTGGGACTGTTGAGTTATTGCTTTTATCGGGCCCATATTTATAAAAGACTTCTCATTAATAAATTTTGTATTATTTATTATAATAAGTTTTTTCCGTAATTGTTTACTGTATGCAAACGCCCCAAGCTCTGTAAAAGAGGAATAGCTTTCTAAAACAATAATGATATGATCGGCTAGTTTTGATAAATCAGCTTCGATATCTAATAAGTTATCAGAGGATGACTCTTCTTCGTCTTTGCTAAGTTCTTTAAATACGAGTTCGGCGAGAAAAAAATGACAATTATTTAAGTGTTTCTCAGAGAAATCTATGAGCTCAATACGTCTAGCAGAAGGTTCTCCGTTATTTTTATTGGCACCACATAGGAAAATAAATTTTTTCACATCCCCCGGGCATTTTACTTTGTTTTTATCAACGTAGGTTGCAAATAAATTGGTGGCTCGTTGAACTTCAGTACCAATTTTTTTGAGCTGAGTTAACATTGGTAAGATCCTTACACACCAAAATGTTAGGGGTCAGAAAAACCAAACCTACTTGAGCACGTCGATCAGTTATCGGATCGGTGGCCCCCAGCCGCCGCTCCGATAACTGAACGACGGGCATAGCTAAAATTCTAGGCGAAACCATGACTCATGGCTCGATGGGCTATTAACCCATAAAATGCTAGGTTTGGTTACATGAAGTTCTCATATTTGGCAAAGAGATTCAAGGGCATGACGATTCGATTTGGTACAAGAAAAATGCTTTGTTGGTATGAGATACTGCGGTTTTTGCTTAGCAAAATTATCTTTTTTATATTTACTGGTCATACTGTTCACTGAGTGAATTTAATCTTTATTTTCAATGTGATGGTAAGTGAATGGTTAGTGAAGAGTGAACAGTTAACTCTTCACTTTTGACAAGTCAGGGCAAAAAAAAGACCGACGATAGCCGGTCTGAGGTAGGTTATTTTACTGCGGGCTCATCGCACTTCGGCAACCAGTCGCCGTTGCTTTCTTCTTTCAGCGTCAGGTTTGTCTGCACACCCTGATTTGTTCGCCGCTTATCGTAATTCAGGCCGTACTCTTTCAGCATGGACGACAGCCCTTTACCGAACATGGTCAGACTGAGGGTGTTCTTGTAACCGTGAGCCTCCATGTAGACCAGATAGGCGTGATAAAGGTACAGGCGCGGCTGACGTGGAATAATGTTGGCGTTCCCCATATACATCCCGTCAGCATCCGGCAGGGCTTCCAGATAGCCACAAAAATCAAAGGCCGGGTCAGCGTCGCGCTTGATACTGAGTGCCTCGCCGGAGTTCTGCTGTGACTGGAGCAGTGCGCGGGCGGTCATCGGGTCGCTGAACCGCTGCATAAGCTGGCGCACAATGACGGCCAGCTCGCGGGCGATTTTGTCCTTCAGGTGCGGGTCGCGCTCCTCCGGGGCTATCTGTTCCGGGAAGTGCAGGATTACCCGGCGTCGTGATACGCCGCCGCTGCGGTCGGTGAAGCGCATCGGGTTATTATTCACGGCCAGAATCACCGCCGGAATGTGCGTGGAATAGGCGTCGCGGTATTTCGGGTCAACCGACACCGCATCGCCGCCGGTGATGGCCTTGAGCCCCGCGCCGTCACCGCTCCATTTCTCCTGGTCAGGCAGACGAATCAGCGAAAAGCCAATCAGCGCAGCACGCTCACGCGGAGATTCGAGTGTTTCAATCGTCGCGGAGGTAGCGTTGTCCTCGCCTGCGAGCAGGGTCGCAATCTCGGCCAGAATACTTTTCCCGCTGCCGCCCGGCCCGGTCACCTCAAGAAAAAGCTGCCAGTCATAGCGGTTAGCCAGCACCATAAACAGTGCGGCGAGTATCACGTCGCGTTTGTCGGCGCGGCCACCGGCGGCGCGGTCGAGCCATTGCCAGAAATGTGGCGCGTGGGTTTCGAGTGTTTCGCCCGCCACCGGCGGGGTGAAATCCACCTCGCACAGGGTACGCAGCCAGTGCGCCTTGCTGTGCGGGCTGAATGTGCCGGTTTTCGTGTCCAGCACCCCGTTACGGAAGCCAATCAGCCGCCGTGCCGGAGCGCCCTGTTGCGGGACAATCAGTTTCAGGGTCTCCACCACCGACGCAATTTTCCCTGATGAGAACGGCGCGCGCAGGCGCTGAAAGAGTGCCGCCACATCGCGGGAGAAGTCAGCCGGGGCAATCACTTTCCAGGCTCCGGCTTCATAGCGGGAGAGGAGCTGCCCGTTCGGGTCAACCGCCAGCGCCTCGCCGTAATGCTCATGCACCCGCATCGCCTTTTCGCTGGTACTCATGGCGGTAAATTCCGCTTCGCTCATGGTGTCGAACGGGCTCGCGACCGGTGGCTTAATGGCATCGTAAATCGCCCGGCGCGTGGCCTCTTCACCCTGCTGCATGAACGCATCATTCCAGTCACCGAACACTGGCGGCAGGGCAACCACACCGGCGCAGACGTCTGCGGCCGCAGCAGCTTTTGTCTGGCCGACACCGTTCAGGTCGCGGTCGGCCGCGAGGACAATCTGACAGCCCGGATGCTGGCTGCGGGCAAGGCTCGCCAGAGAAAGAAGGTTCACGGACGACAGCGCCACCATCACGGTTTCGCCGGTCAGATGATGCACGGTCAGCGCCGTGGCGTAACCTTCGACTATCCACAGACGTTTTCCCGCCTGTTTCTGCCCTTCGATGGTGTGGCATGCCCCTTTCACCTGGCCGCCTTTCAGGGTGCGCTTTTCCCCGTCAGCGTTAATGAGCTGGAGGTTAACCAGCGCGCGGTTGTCGTCATACAGCGGGACAACCACATCCCCGGCGCGGTAGGTCACGCCGCCGGTTCTGTGCGTGGTGGTGAGCGTCAGGCATTCCAGAGCAGGAAAGCCCTTGCGGGTCAGGTAGGCGTTACCGGAGGCTGAGCGGCTTTTCGCCAGCAGACTGGCCGCCAGCGCGGCGGCCTCCCTGCGCCCGGCTTCGGTTTCTGCCGTATCAGCAGCAATCATCTCCGGGGCAACCGGCGGCAGATTGCCGGTTACGGCGTTCACGCGGTCGGCGGCTTCGCTGACCGTCACGCCCAGCGCCTTTTCAATCAGGCTCAGCCCGTCGCCTGCGCCGCACTGGTTGCAGAACCACGTCCCGCGCCCCTCTTTATCGTCAAAGCGGAAACGGTCAGCGCCGCCACACACCGGGCAGGGCTGATGCCGGTTCTTCATCACTTTTACGCCCAGTGCCGGGAGAATGCGCGGCCAGTGGCCGCACGCCTGTTTCACGGTTTCCGTTACGTTCATTTTCATTGTTTTTTATCCCTCAGTGCAGTACCGGCGACTTAATGTGGCGGGCGCATAACTCTTCCATCACGGCCAGGCCGAGAAAGGAGAGCGCTGGCGCGGTTTTGAGCGGTGCGGCATTCATTAAATCTTCCAGTAGCGCACAGGCAATCTGGCGGCCTTTATCCTCGCCGTGCTGGCGCAGATAAAACCCTTCCAGCTCGGCAGCGATAGCGGACTCCAGCGCATCGAGCGTCAGATGCGGGTAACGGTGCTGGCGCTGACACAGGGTCAGCCAGGCACAGGCCACGGCGCGGCGGTAAAGTGCAGCGCGCAGGACGGGTGGTAACGGCTGTTTCATACCTTTTCCTCCCCGTCGAGCCAGCGCCGGTTGCATCGCTCGATGACGGCATCGAGCTGATCCGTCATCAGGTAAATCAGGGAAATGAGTTGCAGACGCTCAGCCGGATCGCGGCGGAGGGTCACATTGTCCTGTTCCGCTGCCAGCTCGCTGACCAGATGGCCGATATTGCGCAGGTGCTCGAGGTACCGGAGATCGTCAAGGGTGAGGATGGAGTGGCTCATTCGTACACCTCCGCAACCGGTAAGCGACCGGCGAATGAGAGGACATAATCGCGAACGAGGGAACGACGGGCGGTACGCTCATCGGCGGCAATAATGCGCAGCATACAGACACGCGGTTTATGTACGGAGCGACGAACGGCAGCGAAAATAAAGATAAATTGCGGGTGAGACAGGGTGAGGGTCGTAGCCATAAGGGCAACCTCCTTGAAGTAGCGGTTATCGCTACCACCGGAGTTCTCACGCTCTGGTGGTAGCCCAGACGGGGGTGAGAAACCGGCCTTCAAGGGAACCGGCCAGCCCGAAGGCTGCCCCGCCTGAGCCACCATTACGCAGATACAGCAACGGTTTAAGAACCGGTGCGTAAACAACAGGTGCACAGAGGCATAGACACAAAAAAAGACGCATGGCGCGTCCGGTGTCGCCTTGAAGAAACTCGGGTTCTCACGCCCGGCTGCCGATTTTGCGACAGCGGGAAAACTATACCTGGAAACGCCGACAGGAAGCAAGCCAGAAAAAGGGGCGTTTTGCTGACCGGGCAACATCATGCATCACAGCCCCGGTTACGTGCTGCGATACGGTCGCTCATCCATGCGGTAATTTCACTGTGCACCCACGCCACGTTTTTTCCACCAAGAGAGATTTGTTTCGGGAAAGCCTCACGGCTGATGAGGTCGTAAATGGTCGAGCGGGACAGGCCGCATAAATGCATCACTTCCGGCAGGCGTAAAAAGCGCTCCTGAATAACATCTGAAACCGGCATTAACGGCGCGGCAGGGGCAGAAGACGGGGAAGAAAAAGCGGTGTGCATCGGGCTACCTCATAATGTCCATACAGTGCCGGTCGTGTCTTTCCGGCTTCGGGTAGCGCTCTATTTTGTGAATATTTTTGCGTATTACAACAAGGGCGCATCAGGCTGTTTTCTGCATGGTTGTCTGTTTAATAAGCAGCTTATTTTTCGGGTTTGCCTCTGTTTGCCAATAAATGTCAATGTCGGCCAATATAACCAGTAACTAAAATTGCAAACCTTTTTATCCGATTAATTAGGCGGGTATTAACAGGAAAAAACATCAGAAAAAAATACTGCTGTACCGGAAGAAACAAAAAGCCGGTGAACAGTAGTGAACAGTCGGTGAACACTTAATTTCTCAACTGTTCACCCTTTAACTTACTGTATTAATTATTATTTTATTTATCAGTGAACAGTGTGAAGAGTTAAATACAGAAAAACAAACAGAAAGAGGGCTTTTCCTGGGACCTCTTTCTGGCGAGCCGGTTTTTCAGCGGCTTTCTGTGCCATCCCGGCCACAACTGCAACCGGTCGTTTCGTTGTGCAGGGCGCGGCAGAATGCACTTACATTGACAACACAGAGAGCCCCGCCATGAAAACTGAACTTATGACCTCCATCATGAAAACCATCGGCAGCACGCAGACTGGTGCCTCCCGCGCCGTTATCGACGGTGCCCTTAAGACCGTGCATAAAAAAGCCGCAGAGGATAACGCCGCCGCCGTCAACCGTGCCCTGAAGGCCTTTACAGAGGCAAAAGCCGCTCACACCGGCAGCATGCTAAAACTGAACGACATCGGCGCAGCCATCACCCGCAGCGAAAAGGAACGGAAGAACGCGCTTGAGGAAAGCGCCGCAGCAGAGAAGAGCTGGCGCGAGCGTTTCCGCAGTCTCGGCGGTGCCATGACGCCGGAGCTCAGGGCCGGACACAGCAGACACATCGCCGGTCGTGAACTGGCGGAGGAGTTCACCGGCCTGATTGCTGAACTGGAGACGGACAAATCCCGCGCCATGCTGGAAGCCTGCACGACAGGTAAAACGTATGTCACTGAGCATGCACGAGCGTTTAGCGTCTGCGCACAGGCAGAGTGGGCAGAGGCCATGCGGGACATCAGCCCGGCACTGGTGCGGGCGTTCTGTCTGCGCCTGCGTGCGCTGGAGCTGAACGGTGCGACGCGCCCGGCGGATATTCTGGCTGAGGAGCTGCACATGCATGTTGCGGTGCAGGCACAATTTTATAACTTTGACATGGACAATGAGCCGGTGTTCTCACAGCTCGGCATGCACCGCCCGCCGCTGACCGGCGTGGATATGGCGCTGTATAAAAGTCCGCTGAAGCGTTCGCAGCTTGCCACGCAACTGGCCGGAAAGAGAAAACAGGCGGAGGGCTGAACCATGTTTCACTGCCCGTTCTGTAAACAGCCCGCGCACACGCGTACCAGCCGCTATCTGACAGAAAACCTCAAACAGCGCTATCACCAGTGCACCAGTATTGAATGCTCGGCCACGTTCCGCACCACCGAGACACTCGACGGCGTGATACGCAGACCGGCGATGCCGGAAACCCCGGTTTTACGGGCAGATATTCAGCCGCAATAATTCCCCCGAAAACATCCCGATTTATGTGCGCCGGTACTGGCTACCGGCTGCACTCTCACCCCCCAAAAAAACGCAAAAAATCCCGTTATTTTTCCGAAAAATACCCTGCATGCATCAGGTGCATTTAACTGCATTTATTTTTCTGCCAGCCTGAACCCCGCCCGCGCCAGTCCCGGCGCGGCCTGAGCCCGGTCATGCATCTGCATTTAAACCGCCCCGCAAAGCGGGCAGGCGAGGCGGGGAAAGTACTGCGCGCATTATTAGGATTTAAACGCTAATTAATCATAGAGATAAAACTCTTTCATATGACAGATGATCTTCAATGAAGTGAGCCCTAAAAAAGTATGATACGTAGAAAAAAGTTGATTCAGTGACGAGAAAATGTGCTAAAAAATAATTATAAGTACTATATCGGATCTCTTGGACGAGTCAGAGGTGTTATGAAAATCAGAAAAATTACAGAACTAACTGATGACGTCTCAGCAGTTATAAGAAAGGATGGAGGCAGGCACCTTTCTGAAAAACCTTTAGATGAAATGGTCATAGGATTAGTTTGCTCTGTTGGTACGGATTTAGAACAGATTACTAAAAAAATAAGAGACAGATTGAGTTTGTATAATTTTGGCTGTATTGAAGTGCATGTATCTAAAGATATTATCTCTGAGCTTACCGGTGAGGAAAACTATGCGGGAAATTACCAAAGAATAGATAGTTTAATGACTAAGGGGAATAAGTTAAGGGAAGATAGTGATTGTAATTATGTGTTAGCTTTGGGGTCAATAGCAAGAATTAATGAGGTAAGAGAAACCCCCCCTCCTGATTTGGCAAGAAAGCGTGGTGTTGTATATATAGTTAACTCAATAAAACATCAAGAGGAAGTTTATTGGTTTAGAAAAGTCTATGGCGCAGGTTTCTTGCTTTTCGGGATTTTTTCGGATGAGCAACGTAGATTGAATAATTTGGTTAATAATAAAGGGATATCTGAAGAGGATGCGGGGAAATTAATTTCCAGGGATGAAGGTGAGGAGTCTGGGTATGGGCAGCATACTAGAGATGCATTCCACTTGGCAGATTTCTTCTTAAGCCAGGATGGAAATGATGATAAATTAAATAACGATATAAAAAGAGTATTTGACTTACTATTTGGGAATCCTTTCATTACTCCAACTTTTGATGAATTTGCGATGTATATGGCATTTTCTTCTGCATTAAGATCAGCCGACTTATCTAGGCAAGTCGGCGCAGTTTTGGCGAAAGATTTTTCTATTATATCTACTGGCGCTAATGATGTTCCAAAATTTGGCGGTGGATTATATTGGCCTTATTTTAACTCTGAAAAAGAAATATATGAAGATGTTGAAAATGGAAGAGACTACAAACTAGGATATGATTCTAATGCAAGGCAAAAAAAAGAAATAATTGATGATATTCTACGGCAGTTACCTAAAAAGTCTAGGGCGAAAATATCCACTATCTTGAGTGATAGTCTAATAAAAGATATTACTGAGTATGGGCGTGTTGTCCATGCAGAGATGGAAGCGATATTATCTTGTGCTAGAAGTCAAGTTAGCACGCAAGATGCTTCTATATATTGCACTACTTTTCCATGCCATAATTGTGCTAAGCATATTATTGCTGCTGGTATAAAAAGAGTTGTTTATATAGAGCCATATCCAAAAAGTAAAGCCTTCGATTTTCATAAAGAATCCATTACAGGGGATACTTCTGTATCAGAGAAGGTGATTTTTGAACCTTTCATTGGAATAGGACCTAGAGTTTATTATAATTTATTTTCTTTAGTTAATGGAAATGGAAATAGAATTAAAAGAAAAGACTCAGTAGGGAATGTGGTCAAGTGGAGTGAGGCAAATGCTTCATTAAGAACTTTGCTTTTGCCTATTTCTTACTTGGAAAGAGAGAAGATTTCTGTTAATTTATTTGCCAGAATTATAGGAGTTTAAGATGAATGGCGATAATGGTTTTATTAAACATATAGTTGCAACAAAGAAGAGTACCACTGATTGGCCGGAGTGGAAACGAAATTTGATGGGAGTAGATGAATTCTCATCTAAGTCTGTCAAAGTTTTGAATGGGTTGGCCTTATCGCAAAGTAAGACTAGAAAAAAATAAATACAAAGAGCCCCTTAAGGGGCTCTTTTATTTTATGTACAAAGCATATTTTCAATAAATTTATTATACCACTGCATCATTAGACGTCTTTTTTCTATATATAGCGCATGATTATAAGTACCACGAACGCTATTTTTATCGACATGCGCTAATTGCACTTCAATCCATGCACTATCAAACCCTTGCTCATGTAGTATGGTCGACATTGTATGCCGAAACCCATGGCCTGTTGCTCGGCCTTTATAGCCAAGCAGCTCAATTACCTGTGAGACGCTTTCTTTAGAAATTGGCTTACTACGGTTGTTTCTGCCAATAAAAATGTAAGGGTAATGTCTCGTGATAGGTATCAGTTGCTTGAACAGTTCAATCACCTGAGTTGATAACGGCACAAGGTGTGGTCTTCGCATTTTCATTCTTTCTGCGGGGATCTCCCATATACCTTTCTCAAGGTCAACCTCATCCCATGTAGCAAAGCGCATCTCTTGAGTTCGTACTCCAGTAAGCATAATAATCTTTGTAGCGTTTTTAGTAATGATGCTGCCGGTATATGCTTCAAGATCTCTAACGAAATGTGGTAGCTCTTCGGCTGATAAAAATGGATGGTGCTTTTGCTTCGGGGCAGCGAGAGCAATAGATAAATCAGGCGCTGGGTTATATTCAGCACGGCCAGTTATGATCGCATATCGGTAGACCTCGCCGCATCGTTGACGAACTTTTCTGGTTTTCTCTAAGGCCCCACGCTTCTCTATTATTCGCAACACCTCAAGCAGTTCTAGAGGCTTGATCTCACTAATGGGACGTTTACCAATAAATGGGAAAACATCTTGCTCGAAGGTCTTAATGATTTCTTCGCGATAGGCCACCGTCCAGCGGTCAGCTTTGTTTGCGTGCCATTCTCGACAAATGGCTTCGAAAGAGTTTTCAGTGGAGAGCTGCTGCGCCAATTTCTGGGCTTTCCTTTCCTCAACCGGGTCAATGCCATTAGCAACTTGCTTACGTGCAACCTCACGTTTCTCACGTGCTTCTGAAAGACTCACCAAGCCATAGCTACCAAATGACATTAATCGTGCTTTACCGGCAAAGCGGAAACGGAAACGCCAGCCTTTCGAGCCGTCGGGATTGATAAGCAACGACAGACCCTGCCCGTCGTTCAGGGTGTATGGCTTGTCTTGGGGTTTTGCTCGTTTGATTTGTATGTCTGTTAAGGCCATGTGTATAAGTCAAAAGTGTGTATAAAAAACCTATACACATCACTATACATATCTTTCATGGATTCAGGGAGAACTTATCGGACTGTTACGGATAATGTATTTACGAGATTGATTGAAAATAAAGGATTTTTTAGACTTTCTTGGAAAGGTGCGGAGCAACTTTGGCGGAAGATCACAGGAGTCGAACCTGCCCGGGACCGCTGGCGGCCCCAACTGGATTTGAAGTCCAGCCACCTCACCGGAGATGACGATCTTCCGCGCCTGCATTGCTACATGGAGGCGGGGCGCATTATAGCTACTTTCAGTCATTTACCACATACCCTCATCAGAATTTTTCTCATTGTGCTGCCGGTAAAATCCTCGGTTTAAGATAAATCCCTATCTTTTCCATCGTTTAGCCGCTTCGCTTCGGTGAAAGGGGGTGCGATCACAGAAAAGAATAAACGTAAATTGATAACAAGAAATCGCAATACCCGGCTGAAAACCAATCGTTTACAACGTGTGAAACCGCTCTCTGTGCACTTTTCACGCGTAAAGGAAACAAAAATGGACAGTCAGATTATTTCTGTAAAAGAAAAAATTGGCTACGGGATGGGCGATGCCGCCAGCCATATCGTCTTCGATAACGTGATGTTGTACATGATGTTTTTCTATACCGATATTTTCGGTATTCCCGCCGGGTTTGTCGGCACCATGTTCCTGCTGGCGCGCGCCTTAGACGCCATTTCCGACCCGTGCATGGGGCTGCTTGCCGACCGCACGCGCAGCCGCTGGGGGAAATTCCGCCCGTGGATTATCTTCGGCGCGCTGCCGTTTGGCGTGGTCTGCGTGCTGGCATACAGCACGCCGGATCTCAGCATGAGCGGCAAAATGATTTATGCCGCTGTAACTTATACGTTACTCACCCTGCTTTACACCGTGGTCAATATTCCTTATTGCGCGCTCGGCGGCGTTATCACCAATGACCCGACACAGCGCATCTCGCTGCAATCCTGGCGCTTCGTGCTCGCCACCGCAGGCGGCATGCTCTCCACGGTGCTGATGATGCCGCTGGTGAAATTAATTGGCGGCGAAGACAAAGTCGCTGGTTTCCAGGGCGGGATTGCGGTGCTCTCGGTGGTCGCCTTTATGATGCTGGCGTTCTGCTTCTTCACTACCAAAGAGCGTATCCAGGCACCGCCGAGCACCACCTCAATGCGTGAAGATCTGCGCGATATCTGGCAGAACGACCAGTGGCGCATCGTTGGTGTGCTGACCATCCTCAACATCCTTGCCGTCTGTGTGCGCGGCGGCGCGATGATGTATTACGTCACCTGGATCATGGGCGATGCCGCCATCTTTACCGCGTTCCTCACCACCTACTGCGTCGGCAACCTGATTGGCAGCGCGCTGGCGAAACCGCTGACCGACTGGAAATGCAAAGTCACCATCTTCTGGTGGACTAACGCCGCGCTCACCGTGCTGAGCATCGCCATGT
This sequence comes from Kosakonia sp. H7A, assembly GCF_003028445.1. Taxonomy (NCBI): domain Bacteria; kingdom Pseudomonadati; phylum Pseudomonadota; class Gammaproteobacteria; order Enterobacterales; family Enterobacteriaceae; genus Kosakonia; species Kosakonia sp. H7A. The sequence goes on from NZ_PYTZ01000003.1 coordinate 131,375, forward strand.
TCTTCGTGCCTATCCAGGCCAGCGTCACCATGTTCATCTTTATCTTTGTCATCGGCGTGCTGCACCAACTGGTAACGCCAATCCAGTGGGTGATGATGTCCGACACCGTCGATTACGGCGAATGGTGCAACGGTAAGCGCCTTACCGGCATCAGCTTTGCCGGTACGCTGTTTGTACTGAAACTCGGCCTTGCATTTGGCGGCGCGTTGATTGGCTGGGCGCTGGCCGGTGGCGGTTACGATGCCGCGGCTCACAGCCAGAACAGCACCACCATCAGCATCATTATTGCCTTGTTCACGCTGGTTCCGGCGCTTTGCTACCTGCTCAGCGCCATTATCGCCAAACGCTTTTACACGCTGAAAACCCCGTTCCTGAAAGCGATCATGGCGCAACTGGCGCGTGGCGAGCACCGCGGCAAGCAGGGGTTTGGCCATGTTTCAGCCCGGGAAGAATTACTGTAAGGAGTGACAGATGAAAATTAGTGATGGCAACTGGCTTATCCAGCCGGGGTTGACGTTAATCCAGCCGGTTCAGGTATTTGAAGTTGAACCGCAGGGCAATGAGATGGTGGTCTATGCCGCACCGCGCGATGTGCGTGAGCGCACCTGGCAACTGGATACCCCTTTGTTTACGCTGCGCTTTTTCTCGCCGCAGGAGGGGATTATCGGCGTGCGCATTGAGCACTTTCAGGGGGCGCTGGATAACGGCCCGCACTTCCCGCTTAACGTTGCGCAAAACGTTCACGTGGAGATACGCAACACGGAAGCGTTTGCCGAGCTGCAAAGCGGTTCGCTTAGCGTTCGCGTGGGGAAAGGCGACAACTGGGCGATAGATTTTCTGCACGATGGCGAACGCATCACCGGCAGCCAGTTGAAAAATAACGGCTATGTGCAGAATGGCAACAGCGGGCGCAACTACCTTTTTGAGCGGCTGGATCTCGGCGTGGGCGAAACGGTGTATGGTCTCGGCGAGCGCTTTACCGCGCTGGTGCGCAACGGCCAGGCGGTGGAAACCTGGAACCGCGATGGCGGCACCAGCACCGAGCAGTCGTACAAAAATATCCCCTTCTATCTGACCAATCATGGTTATGGCGTGCTGGTCAATCACCCGGAAGCCGTGGAATTTGAAATCGGTTCGGAGAAGGTCTCCAAAGTGCAGTTCAGCGTTGAAGGCGAGCATCTGGAGTATTTCGTTATCGACGGGCCGACGCCGCAGGCGGTACTGGATCGCTATACCCGCTTTACTGGCCGTCCGGCGCTGCCGCCCGCGTGGTCATTCGGCCTGTGGCTGACCACTTCGTTCACCACCAACTACGACGAAACGACGGTGAACAGCTTTATCGATGGCATGGCCGAACGCCAGTTGCCGCTGCATGTGTTCCATTTTGACTGCTTCTGGATGAAGGCCTTCCAGTGGTGCGATTTCGAATGGGACCCGCTGACCTTCCCGGATCCGGCCGGCATGATGAAGCGGCTGAAAGCGCGCGGGCTGAAAATCTGTGTCTGGATCAACCCCTATATCGGGCAAAAATCGCCCGTTTTCCGCGAGCTGAAAGAGAAGGGTTACCTGCTGAAACGCCCGGATGGCTCGCTATGGCAGTGGGACAAATGGCAGCCGGGGCTGGCGATTTATGACTTTACCAACCCGGAAGCCTGCCAGTGGTACGCCGATAAGCTCAAAGGCCTGGTGGCGATGGGCGTGGATTGCTTCAAAACCGATTTCGGCGAACGCATTCCGACCGATGTGGCCTGGTATAACGGCGCGTGCCCGCAGAAGATGCACAACCATTATGCGTACATCTACAACGAACTGGTGTGGAATGTGCTGAAAGAGACGCTTGGCGAGCAGGAAGCGGTGCTGTTTGCCCGCTCGGCTTCCGTGGGTGCGCAGCAGTTCCCGGTTCACTGGGGTGGCGACTGCTACGCCAACTACGAATCGATGGCCGAAAGCCTGCGCGGTGGGTTATCCATTGGACTTTCCGGTTTTGGCTTCTGGAGCCACGATATCGGCGGCTTCGAAAATACTGCGCCTGCGCATGTCTACAAACGCTGGTGCGCGTTCGGGCTGTTCTCCAGCCACAGCCGCCTGCATGGCAGCAAATCCTACCGCGTGCCGTGGGCGTACGATGAAGAGTCCTGCGATGTGGTATGCCACTTCACACAGCTGAAATGTCGCCTGATGCCGTACCTTTATCGCCAGGCTGCGCAGGTGCATGAATCTGGCGTGCCGATGATGCGTGCCATGATGCTGGCCTTCCCGGAAGATCCCGCCTGCGACTATCTCGACAGGCAGTATATGCTCGGCGATGCGCTACTGGTCGCGCCGGTGTTCAGTGAAGCGGGCGATGTGCAGTTTTATCTGCCGGAAGGACGCTGGACGCACCTGTGGCATAACGACGTCCAGATCGGCAGCCACTGGCATAAACAGCGCCACAACTTTATGAGCCTGCCGGTTTACGTACGTGACAATACGCTGCTGGCGCTGGGCAGTAACGATCAGCGGCCGGATTATGCCTGGCACGAGGACACGGCATTTCAGCTGTTTTCCCTGGATGACGGACGTGAAGCGTTGTGCGAAGTGCCGGATGCCCGCGGCGCGGTGATCTTCAGTCTGCGGGCGAAACGTGCACATGGCGTGATTACGATACAGGCTGACGGTGCAGGGCGTAACTGGACGCTGTGCCTGCGCAATATCGCACAGATTGCCGGGGTGCAGGGCGCAACGCAGTCCGGCAGCGAGCTGGGTGTGGTGATTACGCCGCAGGGTAGTGAAGTGCGTATTACGCTCTGATTTTGAGGGGTATTTCCCTCTCCTTGTCGGGAGAGGGAGCAATTACAGTAAACCCGGCACAATAATCGCAGCAAAGATCGCGATAATAACCAGGTATTTCAACGCATAGTAGAGCTTGCGGCTGCGTTTTTTAAGGCGCTGGCCGCCTTCTCGCAGGGCATAAATATATTTGAAGATCCGGTTGATGGCGCCGGTACGGTCGCCTTCGTCGTTCGGCGAACTGGCGGCAGACATCAGCGTGGCACCAACCCAATGGTTGATCGCCTGCGCCCATCGCCATTTCATTGGCCGTTCGATGTCGCAGAACAGAATAATGCGTGTCTGGTCCGTTTTGTTTTCCGCCCAGTGAACATATGTTTCGTCAAAAATCACGGCTTCTCCGTCGCGCCAACTGTGGCGCTGGCGATCGACTTCGATAAAACAACGATTGTCGTTCGGCGTGGCTAAGCCTAAGTGGTAACGCACGGAACCGGCATACGGGTCGCGGTGTTTACCAAGATAAGCGCCCGGAGGAAGCTCGGCAAACATCGCCGCCTTAATGGAGGGGATCTGGTTAACCAGCCGGGTAGTGACCGGGCAGAGCGCCTGCGCCGAAGGATGGGCATCGTCGTACCATTTCAGATAAAAACGCTTCCAGCCGCGTTTAAAGAAGGTGTTAAAACCGGCGTCATTATTGGTCTGCGCTGCTTTGATGTGATCCTGCAAACGCAGCGCTTCTTCACGTATTACCTGCCAGTTATCAGTAATCTTTTGTAACTCGGGAAACGCGGCAGTATCAAAAAAAGGCTGCTTTGGCGGCAGGCGCGAAAAACCGGTCATAAACATATTGATCGGCGCCATAAACGTCGAATGATCAAACAGCTGGCGCGAAAGCTTTTGTTTCTCTATGCCGCGGGAATGCGCATAGAACACGCTGATAAGAAAAACGGCGAGAATGATAACGGCGGTCATCGTAACTGTCCTTCCTCAAAAATTGAGAAGAATCGTAGATCACCGTTAAAAAGCCTTCCACATTCTCACGGGGAAGGCGCAATTTTTGTTAAAGTAATGTTTCAGGGCTGGGCAGGGGCGGGCTGTGCGGGCGTCTCAGTTGCGGATGGCGCCACTACGCCGCCCGATACCACGCCGCCATGCATGCTCTGTTTTACCTGCTGTTTCTGTACGTTTACCGCAGATAACTCGCCGTTAACGCTGGGCTTCAGCGGGGCATCGGCGCGTATGCTGCCGCTGGCGGTCAGTTGCAGGTTGCCATCGCCGCTTATCGGTAATGCTGGCCAGCCCCACTCCTGGAGCACATTCAGCGGTACACCGCGTCCGTTCAGGCTGACATTGACGCTGCGATCCGGCGTTTGCGAGACCACGGCTTTCGCCTCCAGCAACCCTTTGTCGGTGAAGGCGCTCAGCTCAGTAATATTGACCATGTTGCCGTTGGCATTCAGCGCCAGCGACGGACGGCGCACGTCCACGCGGTTGAATGTTGCCGCTGCGGCATTTAGTTTTGCGCTACCGCCCCAGACGCCCCATTTCCCTTCGCGCACCAGTTGCAGATTGTCGCCATAACCATCCAGCGCGGTGAGCTGCCACGGGAACGTCGGATCGATATCAATCACCAGGTTGCGGCTGGCGCTGAATTTCTTCAGCGTTACCGTGTTCAGCCACGGCGGCAGATCGTCCATCCACAGTTGCTTCCAGTTTTCCGGCAGTGTGTACTCCAGCCCGGCGAATGCGGCGTCGTCGAGCACCAGCGCATGGCCCGCGCGATACCAGTTACCGGAGGTGCGCACCATGCCGTTTTCCCAGCGCGAGGTGAATTGCTGTAGCGCAATTCCCTGCGGAGAAAAGTTGGCATTCAGGATCGGGTCGAACAAGTGCAGCGAGCCGTAAATAAACTCGCTGGCGTTCATCGACAGCCTGCCGTCGTCGCTCTGCCAGTCACCCTTAATCAGCGTCAAATTGCTCAGGCTCAGATCGAGGTCGGTAACCGCCCAGCCCGGCCCCTGTAAACGCGCGTCCGTCACGTCGACACGGCCAATCTGTAATGACGGCAGTGTGGTGAGCGGGTTGAAGAAATCGAGCAGGGTTTTATCGCTTTGCAGGCGAATATCGTTCAGGCGCAGATTATTCACCACCCAGCCGCCATCGGCAGTGCGTTTCGCATCGCCGGTCAGCGAGCCGCGCGCCATGTCCGCGCCGATAGTCGTCAGGGTAACAACATCTTTGTCGATACTGCCCTGAATAAGCACATTGCTGGCCGGAACGCCGTTTAACGTCAGCGAACCGGCGCTCATCTGGATTTGCGTTTTACTGCCCAGCACATTGCCGGCCACCGGCTGCCAGGGCGAGACACCGCCCATCACCCGTTGCGCGCTCAGATCCCAGCCCGTGGTCGGGCTATTGAACGCCATATTATTGAGTTGCAGGCGATCGGCCTGGAAGGGAAGCGGCGCGGCAGACGGGGAGAAATTGAGCGTGCCATCCTGCAATAAAATAGTGTCGGCGTGCAGCGGATCGGTCAACTGGCGGCTGCTCAGGCCAATATCCACGGTTTTAGCGACCAGTGTCGCCGGGTTGCCTTTGCGGCCGAAATTGACGTTTTTCAGTAACACATGGGAAGGCGAGGAGAAACGATGTTCTATCACATCAAAAGTGAGGTGATAGTCGCTGTTGTTATTCACCCAGTTGCTGACCTGTGTCGCACCCCAACGGGTTTGCAGCAGAAAATAAGCGGCCACTATCGCCAGTAGCAGGACGATAACGACAACTAAAAGCAGCTTTCCAAGAAATTTCATGATCTTCCATCCCCGAAGTGTCAATCAGGCAGTTATGCACGATTTATGCGCAATGCTCAAGGGCGGAATGATGAAAGGAGATGACAGCGGCAGCCGGTAAGCCCGGCTGCCGTGGCGCGGTCAGTTTTTCTCTGGCGGAAAAATCAGATTCAATACAATTGCGGTGATACCGCCTGCGGCGATACCGGAGGAGAGCAGGTTTTTCAGCCAGTCAGGCGCGAATTGCAGGATCTGCGGCTGCTGGGAAACGCCAAGGCCCACGGCCAGCGACAGCGCGATAATCATAATCGCGCGACGGTTCAGTGGCTCGCGGGAGACGATACGCACGCCGGAAGCGGCAATCGTACCGAACATCACCAGCGTTGCGCCGCCGAGCACCGGCTCAGGCAGCTGCTGAACGAAAGCGCTGACCGCCGGGAACAGACCCAGCACAACCAGCATCAGCGCCACGAAGAAACCGATATAGCGACTGGCGACGCCGGTCAACTGAATCACGCCGTTGTTCTGGCCAAAGCAGGAGTTCGGGAAAGTGTTGAACACCGCCGAAACAAACGAGTTGATGCCGTTTGCCAGCACGCCGCCTTTCAGGCGCTTCATGTACACCGGGCCGGCGACGGGCTGCTCGGAAACGTCAGAGGTGGCGGTGATGTCGCCGATGGTTTCCAGCGAGGTGATCATAAATACCAGCATCAGCGGCAGCAGCAGGTTCCAGTCAATGCTCAGGCCATAATAGAGCGGCGTTGGTACCATAAATGCGTTCGCTGGCGCGCTATATTCCGGCAGCATGCCCATAAACAGCGCCAGCACATAACCGACCGCCATGGCAATCACCAGCGAAGCAATACGCAGGTACGGGTTACGCTGACGGTTGAGCAGAATAATGATGGCCAGCACCACGCCCGCCAGCAGCAGATTTTTCGGCGCGCCGAAGGTGTGGTTGCCCATCGCGGCAAAACCTCCGCCGACGGAAGTCAGGCCAACCTGGATCAGCGACAGGCCGATAATCATCACCACCACGCCGGAAACCAGCGGGGTAATAATGCGGCGTGCCAGCGGCAGAATGCGCGAGATAACCATTTCGGTACAGCTTGCCAGCATCAGGGTGCCGAACAGCGCAGCCATCATAGTTGGTACATCCGCACCGCCGGTTTTCAGCGCCGTGCCGCCCATAATCAGTGGCGCAACGAAGTTGAAGCTGGTGCCCTGAATCGACAGCAGACCGGAACCCACCGGGCCCCAGGCTTTAATCTGGATGATGGAAGCGACGCCGGAGGCGAACAGCGACATGCTGATAATGTGCTGAGTGTCCTGAGCCGGTAACCCCAGCGCCTGACAGATCAGCAGCGCGGGCGTAATCACGCCAACAAACATCGCCAGCAGGTGTTGCAGTGCAGCAAACAGGGTTTGCGGCAGCGGCGGGCGGTCTTCAAGGCGATAGATCAGCTCGCTGGGTTGAGTCTGCGCAACCGGTTGCGCACTTTCGGACTCGATGGTGTTTAAGGACATCTCAGACAATCCCCTGATGGAAAAGCGCTGATTTTATCGGACTGTTTGGTAAAAGCAAACGGTTGCTATGTTAAAAGCACACTTTTCGAAGGGATGTTCTTTCTAACGGCTAAAGTCCTGAAACTCAGGCGTTGGAGTAGCGTTCTGTTTCCGGCATCCAGCGTTCGATTAATGCCGCTGCAAGCTGAGGATAACGCTCGTGAATATGGCGGGCGACACGCTGAACTTCCGGGATCATCGCCTGGTCGCGCAGCAGGTCGGCGACTTTGAATTCCGCATTGCCGGTCTGGCGAGTTCCGAGCAGCTCGCCGGGACCGCGAATTTCCAGATCCTTTTGCGCAATGACAAAGCCGTCGTTGCTGTCGCGCAGCACCTGTAAGCGTTTTTGCGCTGTCTTTGAGAGCGGGGATTTGTAGAGCAAAACGCAGTGCGAGGCTACCGCGCCGCGCCCGACGCGCCCGCGTAGCTGGTGGAGTTGCGCAAGGCCGAGCCGCTCCGGGTTTTCGATAATCATCAGGCTGGAGTTGGGCACATCCACGCCGACTTCAATTACCGTGGTCGCGACCAGCAGATGCAGCTCACCCTGTTTGAACGCCTGCATGACTGCCTGTTTTTCCGCTGGCTTCATGCGGCCATGCACCAGCCCGACATTCAGCTCCGGTAGCGCGAGTTTCAGCTCTTCCCAGGTGGCTTCTGCCGCCTGCGCTTCCAGAAGATCGGACTCTTCAATCAGCGTACATACCCAGTACGCCTGACGGCCTTCATCGATGCAGGCATTGCGCACGCGATCGATAATCTCATTGCGGCGTGTATCCGGGATGGCAACCGTGGTGACTGGCGTACGGCCCGGCGGCAGTTCGTCGATAACCGACGTATCGAGATCGGCATAGGCGGTCATCGCCAGCGTGCGTGGAATCGGGGTGGCCGTCATGATTAACTGGTGAGGATGGAAACCCTGCTGCTGGCCTTTCTCCCACAGCGCCAGACGCTGGTGGACACCAAAGCGGTGTTGCTCATCGATAATCACCAGCGCGAGGCCGTTAAACTGCACCTGCTCCTGGAAAATAGCGTGCGTGCCGACCACCATCTGGACTTCGCCATTAGCAATGGCATCCTGCTGTGCCTGGCGCGCCTTCCCTTTTTGTTTTCCCGCCAGCCAGCCCACTTCGATACCGAGCGGCGCAAACCAGTTGCGGAAATTGTTGGCGTGCTGCTCAGCCAGCAGCTCGGTCGGTGCCATCATCGCCACCTGCTTACCGTTGGCGATCGCCCGTAATGCGGCCAGTGCGGCAACCAGCGTTTTACCGGAGCCGACATCGCCTTGTACCAGGCGCATCATCGGAATATCCAGCGCCATATCGCGCTCGATTTCCGCCACGACCCGCGCCTGTGCGCCGGTCGGTTTAAACGGTAGCGACGCCAGCAGGTCTTGCTTCAGCTCATCTTTGGCAACGAGCGGCTGCGCATGATAGCGCTGAGCCCCGGCGCGCAGCGCCAGCATACTCAGGTTATGCGCCAGTAATTCTTCAAGGATCAAACGGCGCTGTGCCGGATGCGTACCCGCTTCGAGTTCAGCCAACTGCAATGACGGCGGTGGGCGATGCAGTGTGTGCAGCGCTTCCGGCAGGCTCATCATGCCCTCTGCCAGCTCAGGCGGCAGCAGTTCGCTGATGGCGCAGGTCGCCAGCAGTTCCAGCGCCTGGTCGGTCAGTTTACGCAATGTCGCCTGCTTAATCCCTTCGGTGGTGGGATAAACCGGCGTAAGCGTTTCCTGTAATTCGGGAGTACTGAGATCGCCCTGCACGCGGTATTCCGGGTGAATCATCTCCGCACCATACTTCCCGCGCTTTGCTTCGCCATAGGCCAGCACGCGGCGGCCAGTGGCGAGGCTGTTTTTCATTGCCGCGTTGAAGTTGAAAAAGCGCATGGTGAGGATGCCGGAACCGTCGCTGATCTGGCAGGTCATCATCCGGCGACCGCCGAAAGTGATATTGCAGTTCAGCACTTCGCCTTCCACCGTGGCGTAGATGCCCGGCAGCAGGTCGGCAATGGGGTAAAGTTGGGTGCGATCTTCGTAACGCAGCGGCAGGTGAAGCAGCAGATCCTGCACGGTGTGCAGGCCAATTTTCGCCAGTTTGCTGCTCTGCGCCGCGCCGACGCCGGTCAGCGAACTTAAGGGCACCGCGTCGAGCAGCTTACCTTTCATCGGTTATCCTGCCGCCTGCATAGTGGACCACCACGTGGGGTCGGCTTCGATTTGGCCTTCCGAATTGACGTGCGGGTAAGGCAGCCCTTTACGTTTCGCGACTTTCGCCAGCACCGGGTAACCTCCTTCGAACAGCAAGCGCTGCTGCTCTTCATCCGGCAGCATGCTGTTTTCGCGCTGGTACATACCGGCGTTTTGCCGCTGACGCTGCGCTTCATACAGAATTAATGCTGAGGCCACGGAAACGTTGAGCGACTGCACCATGCCGATCATCGGAATGATGATGTCCTGATCCGCCAGATCCAGTGCTTCCTGCGTGATCCCGGTTTTCTCCTGACCCATCAGGATGCAGGTCGGGCGCGTGTAGTCGATCTCGCGAAAGTCGACCGCTTTGTCCGACAGATGCGTGGCGAGTACCTGCATGCCGCGCGCTTTCAGTACGCCGACAGCATCGCCAATGGTACGGTGTGTTTTCACCTCCACCCAGCTATTACTGCCTGCGGCGGAGGAGGCCATGGTGCGCATGCGGTTGCTTGGCCAGACAGCGTGGACTTCATGCACGCCGACGGCGTCTGCGGTGCGGATAATGGCAGAGACGTTATGGGGCTTGTGAACCTGCTCCATGCAAACTGTCAGATCGGGCTGACGTCTGGCGAGCATCTCGCGAATACGCGCATAACGTTGAGAATTCATACAATTAGTTTCTGTTACGGGTGACTTTAATCACATCCGGCATCACGCGGATTTTACGCATGATATTCGCCAGATGGACGCGATCGCGCGCCGTCAGTCGGATGAAAGCGCTGTACACGCGGCCATCTTTCTCTTCCGTATTCAGGCTCTGAATGTTGGATGAAGCCGTGTTAATTGCTGCCGTGAGGTTGGCCAGCGCTCCCTGATGGTTGAACATATCCACCTTGATTTCGGTGATAAATTCCTGCGCGGTCTCTTTATCCCACTCCACAGCCATAAATTTTTCTGGCTCTTTCTGGTAGCCACGAATATTACGGCAGGACTCATGGTGGATAACCAGCCCTTTACCCGGGCTGACATGGGCGACAATCGGGTCGCCGGGGATCGGACGGCAGCATTTGGCAAAGGTGATCAGCACGCCATCTGCGCCTTTAATCGGCAAATGACCGTTGCCGCTGGAGCTGGACGGCGTTGGTGCGGCTTGCACCGCTTCCCCTTGTTGCAGGTTTTTCGCGACCACGACGCTCATGGCGTTGCCAAGGCCGATTTCAGCCAAAAGATCGTCAAGCGTCGCCAGCTTCATACGCTCAAGCTCGCGCTGAATATGCTCCTGCGGAATTTCGGCCAGCTTGCGGCTGCCGCCCAACGCATGATTCAGCAGACGTCGACCGAGACTTACCGAGTCGTCGCGCTTGAGGTTTTTCAGCATCTGACGGATTTTCGCGCGCGCTTTTGAGCTGACGACAAAGTTCAGCCATGCGGCATTCGGGCGGGCGCCCGGCGCGGTAATAATCTCTACCGTCTGGCCGCTGGCGAGTGATTGCGACAGCGGATACGGCTGGCGGTCAACACGTGCACCGACACAGGCGTGACCGATATCTGTGTGAACCGCGTAGGCAAAATCCACCGGCGTCGCACCAGCAGGTAGCTCGACAATACGGCCTTCCGGGGTGAAAACATAAATCTCATCGGGGAAGAGATCAGATTTAACGCTCTCGATAAATTCAAACGAGCTACCGGCGCTCTGTTGCAGCTCCAGCAGGCTTTGCATCCAGCGCTGGGCGCGGATTTGGGCAGTGGTGCTGCTCTCGCCGTGCTCTTTATAGGCCCAGTGCGCTGCAACCCCCATTTCCGCCATTTGATCCATATCTTCAGTACGGATTTGCACCTCTACCGGTACGCCATGTGGACCAATCATCGAGGTATGCAGGGATTGATAGCCGTTCGCCTTCGGAATGGCGATGTAGTCTTTCACGCGACCGGGACGCGGTTTGTACAGGCTGTGCATCTGGCCCAGGACGCGGTAACAGGTATCCAGGTCATGAACGATAACGCGGAAAGCGTAAATATCCATGATCGAGTGAAAGCGTTGCTCTTTCAGCACCATCTTGCAATAGATGGAATAGAGGTGTTTTTCACGTCCGCTGACGCGGCAGGGAATGCCCGCTTCCTGTAAACGCCCTTCGATTTCCGAGAGGATTTTTTGGATCATCTCTTTGCGGTTGCCGCGCGCGGCTTTCACCACTTCTTTAATCACGCGATAGCGGTTCGGGTACAACGCCTCGAAACCCAGCTCTTCCAGCTCGGTTTTGATGTGGTGAATACCTAAACGGTGCGCCAGCGGACTATAGATTTCGAGGGTTTCACGGGCGATGCGGCGACGCTTGTCCGGGCGAAGCGAGCCCAGCGTACGCATGTTATGGGTGCGGTCGGCCAGTTTGATCAGGATGACGCGGATATCCTGCACCATCGCCATGATCATCTTGCGAAAGTTTTCGGCCTGTGCTTCTTTTTTATCCTGAAACTTGAGCTTATCAAGTTTGGATACCCCTTCCACCAGCTCGGCAACGCTTTTGCCGAACAGTTGTTCCATATCCTGGTAAGTGGCCGGGGTATCTTCAATCACGTCATGCAGCAGCGCGGCCATCAGCGTTTCGTAGTCGAGTTTCATCTCGGCCAGAATACAGGCCACCGCTACCGGGTGCGTGATATAGGGTTCACCGCTTGAACGTGTCTGGCCCTCGTGAGCGTCACGTGCAACGAGATACGCCTGCCTGAGACGTTTAATTTGATCTTCAGGCAGATAGTTTTGAATCAGTTGATTCAGGCTTTCAAACAGATACAAGGGTGACCTGCAGGTTAATTAACGACGACCTTCAGCAATGGCGGTAACGGCCTGCAGTTCTGCGGCTTCCTGCTCTTGCTGTTCCTGGCGCTCACGCACGTCGAGGATCTGGTTGTTGATCAGACCTTCTTCGATTTCGCGCAGCGCGATAACGGTGGTTTTATCGTTTTCTTCCGGTACTAACGGATCTTTACCGCCAACCTGCATCTGACGAGCGCGACGCGCGGCGACCAGCACCAGGTCAAAACGGTTACCTACTTTCTCTACAGCGTCCTGAACAGTTACGCGTGCCATACTTAAAATGCTCCACAGGTGAAGAAATGACTGGGCATGATACTGAAACCAGGCTCAGTCTGCCAATAGTTTGCTGATTAAAGCGTCATGTCGCTGCTTCTGGCGGCTCATACGCAGGCGTTCAGCGCGAATAATGGTTTTCAAATCGCCCAGAGCGGTATCAAAATCATCATTCACAATCAGGTAATCATATTCTGCGTAATGGCTCATTTCCGCAACGGCCTGCGCCATCCGCTTTGCAATTACCTCTTCGCTGTCCTGACCGCGTCCACGCAGGCGGCGATCCAACTCCAGCTTTGACGGCGGCAGTATAAAGATGCTGCGCGCCTGCGGCATGCGGCTGCGAATTTGCTGCGCGCCCTGCCAGTCGATATCAAGGAACACATCCACGCCGGTCGCCAGTACTTGCTCAATGGCTGCGCGGGAGGTGCCGTAAAAGTTGCCAAATACTTCGGCATGCTCAAGAAACGCGTCATCATCAATCATGGCTTTAAATTCGTCATGATTAACAAAGAAATAGTGTTCGCCGTGCACTTCACCCGGGCGCGGTGCGCGCGTGGTGTGCGAAACAGAAACCTGAGTGTCGTATAACGGTTGGGTTTTCAGCAAAGCCTGGATGAGGCTTGATTTACCCGCGCCGCTGGGGGCGGAAACAATATATAGCGTGCCTTGAGCCATGAGAGTCTTTTGTATGTGAATTGCGAAAGGAAACTTACATACGTGCCTATTATACACATCAGCGCTACGTGACGTAGCATTTGTCACACTTTTTCCCTCTCAGTATGGCATTTTGCGGCCCGCTTTCCTGTTTTGTTTGCAAATTTTCACCGCCATCGCGAATCTCCGGAACCTGTCTCGCAACCGCTCTGTTTATTGATCGAAAACGGTTCCCTCCCGGCGTTATAACGATTGCGCTATCAAAAGGGAGAAATATCTATGTGGAGAAGAGCCGGAGCCGCAGTTTGTCTGTTGCTATGGAGCGTATTCAGCTTTGCAACTTGCCCCGTCTGGTCGCCTTCGCGGGCGCAGGAAGAAGTAAGCCGTTTGCAGCAGCAGCTCGCGCAGTGGAATGAGGCCTACTGGAAATCGGGAGCAAGCGATGTCAGCGATGATGTTTACGATAGACTAAACGCCCGGCTTGCCTATTGGCAGCGCTGCTTTTCGCTCGAAATATCCTTCAACTCATCAATACCGCCTGGCGGTAATACAACTCATCCGGTTGCGCATACCGGTGTGCGCAAGCTGGCGAATAAGCAGGCGCTGCAACAGTGGATGGCCGGGAAAAAAGATCTCTGGGTACAGCCAAAAGTGGATGGCGTAGCGCTCACGCTGGTCTACCGCCAGGGCAAGCTGGTACAGGCCATCAGCCGTGGAAATGGGCTGGCGGGCGAGGACTGGACGACAAAAGCCCTCGCGATCCCGGCGATTCCCAACAATGTTAGCGGCGAGCTGGCGAACAGCGTTTTGCAGGGCGAACTCTTTCTGCGCCGTGAAAACCATATCCAGAAACAGTCGGGTGGCTTAAATGCCCGAGCCAGAGTTGCTGGTGCGATGATGCGCCGCGACGCACCAGACCTGCTTCGAGAAATGGGTTTTTTTGTCTGGGCATGGCCGGATGGCCCGGCAACGCTGGCACAACGGCTGGTTGCGCTGAGCAAGAGCGGATTTAGCGAGGTGCTCGATTACAGCGTGCCGGTCAATATTGTTCAGGACGTGGAGCGCTTACGTGCCCGCTGGTTTACCTCACCCTTACCCTTCGTGACAGACGGTATCGTCGTTCGCTCGGGTGCTGAACCTCAGGGCAAGGCGTGGTTGCCTGGGCACGGTGACTGGGTGGTGGCATGGAAATATGATCCGGTAGAGGAAGTCGCCAGCGTAAAAGATATTCAGTTTGCCGTTGGGCGTACCGGGAAAATTGCCGTCGTTGCACAGCTTGAACCCGTGCAACTGGATGATAAACGCGTCCAGAGGGTAAATCTTGGTTCTGTCCGGCGCTGGCAGGAACTGGATATTGCACCGGGCGATCAGGTTTCTGTGAGTCTTGCCGGGCAGGGTATTCCCCGTCTTAACCGTGTGGTCTGGCGCAGCCTTGTTCGTGAAAAACCGGTTCCACCGGCTCCACTTTTTTCATCGCTTAGCTGCTTTTATGCCACGGCAGAGTGCAATGAACAGTTTATTGCCAGGCTGGTATGGCTAAGTTCTGCAAAGGCTCTGGGGATCGAGGGGCTGGGAGAAAGTAGTTGGCGGATGTTGCATCAGGCACATCATTTCGAACATCTCTTTTCCTGGCTGGCATTAACAAAGGAGCAGTTGCAGGCGACGCCCGGCATTTCTCCCGCTCGCGGGCTAAAGCTTTGGCATCGTTTTAACGTGGTACGCCAATATCCTTTTATCCGTTGGGTTAACGCGTTAGGAATTCCTTTGCCTCAGTCTGCATTAAATGCACAGGGCATCAGCCTTTGGCAGGAACTTACCGGAAAGACGGAACAAGAATGGCTTGCGTTGCCAGGCGTGGGGGCAGAGCGTGTCCGGCAGATACAGCGCTGGTTGAGTCTGCCGGAAGTGACATCTCTGGCGGACTGGCTGGAGAAACAGAAAGTACGAGGATTTACCGTGGGCAGTGAATAATCATTCGATATTTCTGGAGGTAATCAATTGAACAGCATCACGTTAAATCTGGGCAATAATGCTGGTTTTTAATAAAAAGAGCCAGCAGTAGTAATGCGCTGGCTCTTCCTGTTAATTACAGGTTTTTTTATTCTTTAAAAAAGCTGCCAACGGCTGTAATTATTGCACTTACCAGGCCGTTATAACCATTGGTAATGTTTGCTTTGGCGTCAGTAAAATTCAGCGAGAATAATTGGCCGATACCTGTGCCAATCTGGCTGGTATAGCTGCCGAAATTAGTAGACAGACCAATTTTTGATGTGATGAAGTCGGCAAGATTTCCTGCCTGGAAACCTAAAAAGCTCCCAATGGAGGCAAGGCTGGCACCGGAAACTGCTGCAATTTCTTGAGTGTTTAATTCACGCATTTCTTTTCCCTTAAATAAATGTCCTGATGACGTTTTAATTTTATTTTTCACAAGAAAGACAAGTCAATGTTTATTCTTTTAATTTGGGTTTATCGAAGATGTTCTATTTTTTGATGAGGTGATTTATTTCTTAATATCAATAATTTAATTTCTGTTATTGTTTATAGTAATATGTTTTATGCAGAGCGCGAGAAAAATATGATTTTTTAGTTGTCGGGATAAAACAGGCTTGCCAGAGCTGTGACAATACAATTAGTATCGCCTTTGGTAAATAAAGGCGGACTGATTCTGAGGATTTTTCTTTTACAGTAATGAGTTATCGGAGTTTTAATGCGATTTGAGCATGGCCTGTTGTCACTTTATTTGTGAATGGAATTGTGAGTCGATGTTTATCGATAAATGAAGGAATAACCAGTGACAGGGAGTTCTGATGTTTACTGTGTTGTGTTATTAAATTCATTTTATTAGTGCTGTTATTAAACGAATAGCAACGGCATTTATCATCATGGCTTCAATTCTTCTTCCCGGACAAATACTGACTTATTTTTCTGGGTGTCAGCTCTTCTTTACTTACTGATTGGCAACAATTTCCGTATACAGCCACGCACAAATAACTAAAGATCATATTCGGAGGTTATAATGAAACAAAAGCGTTATTTAGTTAAAGTCACACCTATTGCTACTGCGGTTATTTTGTCATTACCGTTGGTTGTATACGCGGACATGATTAACAGTAATCGTGCAGCAGCGGCCAGAACTGTTAATAATGTATCGGTTATAGATATCAATAAAGCGAATGAAAATGGGCTCTCACATAATATCTATGACAAATTGAATGTGGGAAAGGAAGGGGCCATATTTAATAACAGCACCAATGGTGCTAATACGGCTCTCGCGGGTGTGATAAGCGGTAACAGCAATCTGACTTCCGGTAGCGCCAAAATTATTCTCAACGAAGTACGTTCAGGTCGTAGTAACCTGGCCGGTATGCTGGAAGTTGCGGGTAATGAAGCACATCTGATCATTGCTAACCCATCGGGTATCACCTGTTCGGGCTGCGGTTTTATTAATACGAATAAAGTGACGTTAACCTCCGGGACGCCTGACGTGCAGAATGGCGTGCTGAGAGGATACGCCGTTAATAGCGGTGATATTAGCGTTGAGGCTCAGTTGCTCAATGAGTCCCCAACGGAACTTATTACTCGTGCTGTAACGGTCAAGGGTTATGTCGGCGTAGCTAAAGATCTGACACTCATTCTGGGTAATAACTATGTTAATACGAACAATCAAATCACCGGCAGCGTGAGAGCTGAAGGTTTCCGTAAAAGCAATAGCCTCGACGTTGCGAAGCTGGGGGGAATGTATGCGGACAAAATCACGCTTATCAGTACAGAACAAGGAACTGGCGTAAATAATAGCGGTGTGATCGCCGCAGGCAAGGGTGGTTTTACCCTTGATGCCCAGGGTCAGTTACATAATAAAAATGCGTCGATTAAATCCAATGCCACTGTTCTGATAAAGTTGGCTGGCGATCTTAATAACTCTGGCGGCAGTATTGCCAGTGACGCGTCAGTGTACATCGATACTGCCAAAAATACGTTAGACAACTCTGGCCTTGGTAATATTCAGGCAGGTAAAGATATCGCAATCAGTAGCGGCTATCTGAACAACATGAACGGCAAAATGGCTTCGGCTGGGTTGCTGGCGATCAACACTAATGGCAATACACTGCGTAACGCTGGAACGGAAAAAACATATGGTCTGACCGGCGGAATCGTTGCTCTCGAAACAGGGTTCTTTGACAATAGCGATGGCCAGATTAACGGCGGCTATATTGGCATTAACTCCCTGAATACCGCAAACAGAAATGGTACTATAGATGCGATTCAGAATATCGAGTTAATTAATAATAGTTATAATACCATCGACAATACCGGTGGTCGTATCCGTACTGTAAATGGTCATATTAAAATTGATGCTAAAAACAGTACTCTGATTAACAATAATACGAAGACCGCCGATGTTAGCAGCAGTGATTCTCGCGGGATTATTGCTGGCGATGGTGGCATTATGATTTCATCCTATGCGTTGGAAAATAATGGTCAAATTTCATCGAATGGTAATATCGATATTAAGAGCAGCTATAATATCGATAACCACTACGGCAAAATCTCTTCAGAGAAAAACGTTAACGTTGAAACAAAAAATCTGGTTAACTATGCAAGCAGCATCGGTGCTGTGGGTAATGTAAGCGTCGCGGCATCCGGTAAACTTGAGAACTATGTGGGTGTGCTCCGTTCTGATGAAGGAACACTGAGTATAAACGGCGGGTTAATTGATAACTACGGCGGCATGTTGCTCGGTAAAGATATCAATATCACTGCTACAGGTGATGTGAACAGCAATGCAGCGCTGGTTGTTGCTGTTAATGATATCAACATTACCACCAAAGGTAGTCTCTTTAATAATAATGGTAACAACTATGGCGATCCGTATGGGTTCTATTTTGGTATGGCTGACCAAAAAGGTGGGATCATCGGTAAACGTTCAGTTAATTTGACCGCTAAAAATATTTATAGCGAAGATAGCCGTATTATTGCTCAGGCGGGTACATTAGATGTTATGACCACCGGTCTGTTCTCTAATGCCAATAGCCAGACAGTCGGGGGAACGGCTGCAAATATTAAAGCTAATGCTATAAATAATGCCTATGCTGTCATCAAATCTTATGGTGATGTTAATATCACTGCATCATCCCTGGATAACCGCAGCACCGGTAACGCCAAAAACGGCAATCTGACGGGTGTTATCACGGCGGATAAGGATTTGGTATTGACGATGAACTACTCTTTTGAGAACACAGGATATCTTGTCGGGAAAAATAAAGTTTCGGTTACCACTGCAAAGGGTTCATTAACTAACAGAAATACTATTTCTTCTGATAATGAAATGAATTTCAACGTAGCGAACAACCTGAATAACTATGGTGATATTTTTGCCGGAAAAGTTATTAATATCAACGCAGGTGGCGGTGTTTATAATTACAGCAATCTTTTCAGCAATGGCGTAGTCAATATCACTGCACAGTCGGTAAATAAT
The DNA here is from genome assembly GCF_003028445.1 of Kosakonia sp. H7A. NCBI lineage: Bacteria > Pseudomonadati > Pseudomonadota > Gammaproteobacteria > Enterobacterales > Enterobacteriaceae > Kosakonia > Kosakonia sp. H7A. Next base: position 149,911 of record NZ_PYTZ01000003.1, read on the forward strand.
CTGCTCGGGGTTATTGGCGGCGTTCAGGGGTTAAACTCCAGTGTTCCTGTGAGCAATATTTTGGGTACGGTTGTCGGTAAGTAATTCTGATATCCATGTTCAACATAAAAGCAGCAGCAATGCTGCTTTTATGGAACAGCGCCGAACGATTATCATTTGTAGACAGTTCGTGGATGATATGGCCTCTGCCTGGTATAAAACTCAGTAAAAAAGCCATTTTTTAGATGGCTTTTTTACTGGTAAAGCTACAGCGCGAAAAAGATTACTCAATATTCTGGATCTGCTCGCGCATTTGCTCAATCAACACTTTCAGCTCGATAGCGGAATTGGTGACTTCAGCATTAATCGACTTGGATGCCAGCGTGTTCGACTCACGATTGAACTCCTGCATCATAAAGTCGAGGCGACGACCCACGGCTTCTTTTTTCTTCAGAATGTTGTAGGTCTCTTTTACATGCGCTTCGAGCCGGTCCAGTTCTTCGGCAACATCGATACGTTGCGCCATCAGCACCAGTTCCTGCTCAAGGCGATTATTCTCCAGTTGTACCTGCGCCTCTTCGAGCCTGGCAACCAGCCGCTCGCGCTGCCATTGCAGGATTTCCGGCATATGTGCACGTACTTTGGCGACTTCGGTACTCACACCTTCCAGACGCTGCTCGATGAGCGCTTTCAGCGCCTGACCTTCGGTTTCACGGGCGACGATAAAGTCATCCAGCGCACCGTCCAGCGCAGCGAGAATTTGTGCCGCGATGGTATCCAAATCCTGTTCTTGTGCGGCCATCACGCCAGGCCAGCGCAGGATATCTACCGGATTAATTTCCCCTTCGTCACTTTGCAATTTGACCCAGTTGGCGGCAGATACCAGCTGTTTAGCCAGTTTTTCGTTGAGGATCAGTTCCCCTTGCGCGCTGGAATCGGGTTCAAAACGGAGGTTGCACTCCACTTTGCCGCGAGTCAGACGGGTACGAAGACGTTCACGGACAACCGGTTCAAGGCTGCGGAATTGCTCCGGCAGGCGGAAGTAAGTTTCCAGATAACGCTGGTTTACCGAGCGCAGTTCCCAGGAGGCTGAGCCCCATTCACCCTTGATTTCACGCCGGGCGTAGGCGGTCATACTGCGGATCATAGACGTTCCCGTTTTTAAAGAGAGATGCGGGGATTATAGCTTTCGTGGCCTTATCAGGATAGGAATAACCACGGTAAGCCAGTATAATGCGCAGCCACATTCGAATAGCCGGAGAAATCATCATGCGTCCAGCAGGTCGTAGCGCCACTCAGGTGCGTCCCGTCACCCTGACCCGTAACTATACAAAACACGCTGAAGGCTCCGTGCTGGTTGAATTTGGTGATACCAAAGTGCTCTGCACCGCCTCTATTGAAGAAGGTGTGCCGCGTTTCCTGAAAGGTCAGGGACAGGGCTGGATCACCGCTGAATATGGCATGCTGCCGCGTTCCACCCATACCCGCAACGCGCGTGAAGCCGCAAAAGGCAAACAGGGCGGTCGCACCATGGAAATCCAGCGCCTGATTGCCCGTGCGCTGCGTGCAGCGGTTGACCTGAACGCGTTGGGTGAATTCACCATCACGCTCGACTGCGACGTGCTCCAGGCCGATGGCGGCACCCGTACCGCGTCTATTACCGGTGCTTGTGTAGCGCTGGCGGATGCGCTGAACAAACTGGTTGCGGCCGGAAAACTGAAAACCAATCCGATGAAAGGCATGGTTGCCGCCGTATCCGTGGGTATCGTTAACGGCGAGGCCGTGTGCGATCTGGAGTATGTGGAAGACTCCGCCGCTGGGACCGATATGAACGTGGTGATGACCGAAGATGGCCGCATGATTGAAGTTCAGGGCACGGCGGAAGGCGAGCCGTTCTCCCATGAAGAGTTATTGACTCTGCTGGCGCTGGCCAGAGGGGGAATCGAATCGATTATCGCGACGCAGAAAGCGGCGCTGGCGAATTAATTATTAAGGGCGACTGAGAGTCGCCCTTTTTTTTGCGCGTCATACTTCACGCAGCCTCTTTGCTAGCGGCAGGCTCTGGTTGCCTTCGCGATGCTGCGCGAACTATTTTACATAATCTGTAAATTGAAAAGTGAGATGAGGAGCGAATCCATGAAAGCGTATCAGCGTCAGTTTATTGAATTTGCGCTTAATAAGCAGGTACTGAAGTTTGGCGAATTCACGCTGAAATCCGGGCGTAAAAGCCCCTATTTCTTCAACGCCGGGCTGTTTAATACCGGGCGCGATCTGGCTCTGTTAGGCCGTTTTTACGCCGAAGCGTTGGTGGATTCCGGGATTGATTTCGACCTGCTGTTTGGCCCTGCTTATAAAGGTATTCCGATTGCGACTACCACTGCGGTGGCGCTGGCGGAACATCATGAGCGCGATGTGCCGTACTGTTTTAATCGTAAAGAAGCGAAAGATCACGGTGAAGGCGGCAATCTGGTCGGTAGCGCGTTGCAGGGCCGGGTGATGCTGGTGGATGACGTCATTACCGCGGGCACCGCTATCCGCGAGTCGATGGAAATTATCCAGGCCAATGGCGCGACGCTGGCTGGCGTGCTGATTTCGCTGGATCGTCAGGAGCGCGGCCGCGCTGACATCTCTGCGATTCAGGAAGTGGAGCGTGATTACGGCTGCAAAGTGATCTCAATTATCACGCTGAAAGATTTGATTGCGTATCTGGAAGAGAAGCCGGAGATGGCCGATCACCTGGCTGCGGTTCGTGCGTATCGCGAACAGTACGGCGTATAACCGTAGTGCCCGGCAGACGTTGCCTGCCGGGCGTGTGTCATAACAGTTTTGTGCCCTGCGTGTTCACATAGAGTGAATAAACTGAGGTGCTTGAGGCTATCAACAGTTAACGAATTGCGTTGGGCTTTTTCACAGATTGCCGGAAAGTGAGAATGCAGCCACAAAGGCTGCATAAAGAGAGATTATCGCAGTTGCGCGGCGAGCAACGGCCAGCGGGCGTCAAAGTCGTCGGTTGGGCTGTATTTAAATTCACTGCGCACATAGCGCGACAGCATCCCTTCACAAAACGCCAGCAACTGGCTTGCCAGCAGCGTTTCGTCAGTGGCATAGGCCTCGCCTTCACGCATTTTGCGCTCGCGCAGGACCTGGCGCAGCTGCGCCTCAATGCGTTCGAAAAGCTGGTTAATGCGCCCTTGCAAGCGATCCTGCTCAAACATCAGCGCGTGGCCAGTCATGATGCGCGTTAAGCCAGGGTTACGTTCACCGAAGCCGAGGATTAGCTGCATAATCAGGCGCAGTCGCGTGGTCGTGTCTTTCTCATCCTTTAAAATCAGGTTGATGCGGGTGATCAGGCTATCCTCGATAAACTCAATCAGGCTATCGAACATGCGCGTTTTACTGGGGAAATGACGGTACAGAGCGGCTTCGGATACGCCAACGGAAGCGGCCAGTTTCGCGGTAGTAATACGCTGGCTTCCATCGCTGGATTCCAGCATCAGCGCCAGAGACTGAAGTATTTCCTCGCGGCGATTCCTTTTCGCAGTTTGTTTTTCTGCCATGTTCTAAAATACCCCTGAAAATAAACACTTGTCAGGCGAGCGACCACACGGCGACCGCAAACAATGTGCGTTTGCGGTGATGTTATCGCGTTATTTCGCCGTGTGATGCGTTAAATAGAGCGGTTTACTGACGCCCGGAATGGCCAAAGCCGCCTTCGCCGCGTTCAGTCGCGTCGAACTCTTCCACCAGATTAAATTCTGCCTGCACAACTGGTACAAACACCATTTGCGCGATGCGTTCGCCCGGAACGATAGTGAAGCTGTCCTGCCCGCGGTTCCAGACGGAAACCATCAGTTGCCCCTGATAATCCGAGTCAATCAGACCAACCAGATTACCCAGCACCACGCCATGCTTATGGCCCAGCCCTGAACGCGGCAGAATAACCGCAGCGAGCGACGGATCGGCAATATGGATTGCCAGACCGGTTGGCAGCAACGTTGTTGCGCCTGGCGCCAGCTCTACGGCGTCGTCGAGACAGGCGCGCAGGTCAAGTCCGGCGGAACCGGAGGTGGCATAAGTCGGTAGCGGAAATTGCTTGCCGACACGCGGGTCCAGAATCTTAACGTCGATTTTTTTCATCATAACGGGTAACTATCTCGTCCAGTAATTGGTGTCCCAGAAGTTCTTTGCGTTCCAGCGGCAGACGTTTGTCGCCCTCCTGCCAGAAAAGATGTAGTGCGTTGTTGTCGCTATTAAAGCCTTGATCTGATTGTGAAACATCGTTAGCGCAAATCAGGTCAAGGTTTTTGCGGGCGCGTTTCTGCCGGGCATATTCTTCCACATTATTTGTTTCGGCGGCAAACCCCACGACAAAGGGGCGATGGGCAGAAAGTGCGGCTACGCCAGCGACGATATCCGGGTTTTTTACCATTTTTATCGTGATTTCATCGCCTTGTTTTTTAATTTTCTCTTCCGCCACACTGGCCGCGCGGTAATCCGCGACGGCGGCACAGCCGATAAAAATGTGCTGCTGCTGCGCACTACGCTGCACGGCTGCTTCCATCTCCAGCGCGGTGGTGACATCTATGCGTTGCACCAGCGCAGGTGTCGGTAGCGTGACCGGGCCTGCAACCAGCGTGACGTTCGCTCCGCGGCTGGCGGCGGCGGCGGCAATGGCGAAGCCCATCTTACCGGAACTGAGATTAGTAATGTAACGCACAGGATCTAACGGCTCACGGGTCGGGCCGGCGGTAATCATGATGTTCAGATGTTGCAGATCTTTGACAGGCGAAAAATACGCGGCTGCCATATCGACGATCGTCAGCGGATCCAGCATGCGGCCAGGGCCGACATCGCCACAGGCCTGACTACCGCTGTCCGGCCCCCACAGCAGCAGACCGCGTGAGGCCAGCACCTGCAAATTATGCTGGGTTGCTGCGGCACGATACATTTGCTGGTTCATCGCTGGTACTACCGCGACAGGCGAAGGGGTGGCGAGGCAAATCGTGGAAACCAGGTCGTTGGCCATTCCGGCGGCGACGCGGGCAATCAAATCGGCGGTGGCGGGCGCCAGAATCACCAGGTCGGCCCATTTACCCAGCTCGATATGGCCCATTGCCGCTTCGGCAGCGGGATCGAGCAGGCTGTCGGAAACCGGATTCCCGGAAACGGCTTGCAGGCTCAGCGGGGTGATGAAGGCTTTGGCGCCTTCGGTCATTACCACGCGAACTTCCGCGCCGCGATCGCGCAGACGGCGCACCAGCTCAGGCGTTTTGTAAGCCGCAATACCGCCGCTTACGCCGAGGACAATTTTTTTACCCGCCAGACTGATCATGATTCTTTCCTGTTGGATTTCACCAGAAGCTGGGCATTTTATCACAATCCTGATGTTGTCGTGCTTTTGCCCGCAGAGCACTTTGCGAGGCGCTACGCAGGCTTTGAAATTGGTTGTCGAAAGAGGGGGGCGTGAAATGGCAACATAAATGTGGGATCGGGAGGAGGGAATATGGACATTGTTTTGACACCCCAGAAGCCGCGCGAAAAGATGCTGCAGTACGGCATTGAGGCACTATCGGATGTGGAATTATTAGCGCTTTTTCTGCGCACCGGAACGCGAGGAAAGTGTGTATTAACCGTTGCCCGCGAACTGCTGAAGCAATTTGGTTCGCTTTATACATTGCTCTCTTCTGAGCTGGAAGATTTTCAGGATGTACACGGAATCGGTGTGGCGAAATATGCGCAGTTAAGAGGCATCGGCGAGCTGGCGCGTCGTTACTATAATGCGCGCCTGCTGGAAGAGAGCTCGCTGCTAAGTCCTGATATGACGCGTGAATTCCTGCAGAGTCAGTTAGCAGGAGAAGAGCGCGAGATCTTTATGGTGATCCTGATGGATAACCAGAACCGGATACTGAAGCACTGCCGGTTGTTTAGCGGCACCATTAACCATGTCGAAGTGCATCCGCGGGAAATTCTGCGTGAAGCGTTAAAAGTGAATGCAGCCGCTGTGATCCTCGCGCATAATCACCCTTCAGGTAACGCTGAGCCAAGCAAGGCGGATAAGCAAATCACTGAGCGAGTGATAAAATGCTGCCAGTTCATGGGCATCCGTGTGCTTGATCACCTGGTTGTTGGTCGCGGAGAGTGCGTTTCGTTTGCAGAACGCGGCTGGATTTAAGCCATTTTAGGCGATCCATCGGGATCTTTGTCTGTTCGGGACTTGAGCACACCGCCGACTCAGCGTATACTACGCCACCTTTGAGAATCTCGGGTTTGGCATTTGGGCCTGGCAATCGAGAGTTCACTTAGACACTAAATCATTCAAGTTGCATCAGGGCGGCAAGAGAGTGAATCCCCGTGAGCGTATAAGTACGTGACCTGGATAAGCGAGCGCAGCCAACACAGAGGCAGCCGGAAAGATGACGTGTAGAACTGCGATGACCGGGCTGTAAAGCCTGACGAGGCGCCGATACCCCATACGAAGCTCGAGCTAATTTGATTTTTGGAGAATAGACATGTCCCGAGTCTGCCAAGTTACTGGCAAGCGTCCGGTGACCGGTAACAACCGTTCCCACGCACTGAACGCGACTAAACGCCGTTTCCTGCCGAACCTGCACTCTCACCGTTTCTGGGTTGAGAGCGAGAAGCGTTTTGTCACCCTGCGTGTATCTGCTAAAGGTATGCGTGTAATTGATAAGAAAGGCATCGATACAGTTCTGTCTGAACTGCGTGCCCGTGGCGAAAAGTACTAAGTACTTAGAGGATATAAATCATGGCTAAAGGTATTCGTGAGAAAATCAAGCTGGTTTCTTCCGCTGGTACTGGTCACTTCTACACCACCACGAAGAACAAACGTACTAAGCCGGAAAAACTGGAACTGAAAAAATTCGATCCAGTTGTCCGTCAGCACGTGCTGTACAAAGAAGCTAAAATCAAATAATTTTAGTTTTCTTGCACAAAAACCCCGCACTGTCGGGGTTTTTGCATTTCTGATAACCCGCAAGCCGGAGATGAGATGCCTGAATTACCCGAAGTAGAAACCAGCCGCCGGGGTATCGAACCGCACCTGGTTGGCGAAACCATTCTTCATGCGGTGGTACGCAACGGGCGATTACGCTGGCCGGTTTCCGATGAGATCCACGCCCTGAGCGATAAACCGGTGCTGAGTGTTCAGCGCCGCGCGAAATATCTGCTGCTGGAGCTGCCGGATGGCTGGATCATCATCCATCTGGGTATGTCCGGCAGCTTACGCATCCTTCCCCATGAGCTTCCGGCTGAAAAGCATGACCATGTTGATCTGGTGATGAGCAACGGCAAAGTGCTGCGCTACACCGATCCTCGCCGCTTTGGCGCATGGCTGTGGACCAAAGAGCTGGAAGGCCACAATGTGCTGGCACACCTTGGCCCTGAACCGTTAAGCGAAGCCTTTAATACCGATTATTTGCAGCAGAAGTGCGCGAAGAAAAAGACGGCCATCAAACCCTGGCTGATGGATAACAAGCTGGTGGTCGGCGTAGGAAACATCTACGCCAGCGAATCGCTGTTCGCCGCCGGGATCCATCCCGATCGCCTGGCCTCTTCGCTGTCGCGACAGGAGTGTGAAATTCTGGTGAGGGTGATCAAAGCCGTGCTGTTGCGATCCATTGAACAGGGCGGAACCACGCTGAAAGATTTCCTGCAAAGCGACGGGAAACCCGGCTATTTTGCGCAGGAGTTACAGGTGTACGGGCGGGAGGGGGAACCTTGTCGCGTCTGCGGTACGCCGATTATGGCCGCGAAGCACGCACAGCGCTCAACGTTTTACTGTCGCCGCTGCCAGAAATAAGCGCGTTTTTGCTGGATGGCGGCTGCGGGATGCTGTTGTGCTTTGCTAAATAGCGGTCAGGCACACCGGTGTTGCAGGTCTGATAAGCGAAGCGCCATCAGGCACTAAGCTTCTCCAGCAACGCTTGATGCACGTTCGGCGGCAGGAAGTGAGCGACATCGCCCTGATGGCGCGCCACTTCTTTCACCAGCGATGAAGAGATAAACGACCACTCTTTCGACGGCATCAGAAACACGCTTTCCAGTTCCGGCATCAGATGGCGGTTCATATGCGCCAGTTGCATTTCGTACTCGAAATCTGCGACGGCACGCAGACCGCGGATGAGAATATTTGCCTGCTGCGCGCGGGCAAAGTTCGCCATCAAATCACTGAATCCCACCACTGTCACATTTGATAAATGTGCTGTTGCCGATTGCGCCAGCGCTACGCGTTCTTCAAGGTTGAACATCGGCTTCTTACTTGGGCTGGCGGCAATGGCCAGTACAACCTCAGTAAACATGGTCGCAGCGCGGGTCACGATATCGATGTGGCCATTGGTGATCGGATCGAAAGTACCGGGATAAATCGCTTTTGTACTCATCGCTTATTCTTTCTCTGAATAACCGTGGTTCAGCGCCCACAGCTCGGTGTATTTATTAAACGTATACTGCGCGTTAACCACCGCCAGTAGCCAGCCCTGTTTGCCATCGAGCACGCCGCCGCGCAGCAGCAACGTTTTTGCGAATGCGCCCAAAGTATGAGCGAAAATCCCCGGCAGCGAGGTTTTTTTCCCATGCTGATGACGTTCCTGCGCCCACGCCGTGGCGTAATTGAGCTGCTTGCGCTGGAAACTGGCGAAATCACGGCAGGTCAGATGCAGTAAATCACCGCTCAGGGCGATAGTCTGCGCCTGTGGCGCATCGAGTGACTCATGAACGCGGTTATCGTTGTACTGATAACGTTCGCGTTCGTACAGGCGCGTGACGCGATCCGGATACCAGCCGCTGTGGCGCATAAAACGCCCGAGAAAGTAATTGCGACGAGCAATGCTATAAACCGCGCCGGGCTGCGGCGCAGCCAGCGCCTGACGCAGTTGTTCTGCCAGCTCAGGGGTTACGCGCTCGTCGGTATCAATCATCAGAATATAGTCGCCGCTGGCATAACGCTGGGCAATTTGACGCTGAATACCATAACCCTGCCAGTCGGTATGGCTGAAGACTTTAGCACCGGCGCGGCTGGCAATGCCGGGGGTATCATCGCTGCTGCCGGAATCCAGCAGCACGATTTCATCCGCCCAGGCTATGGACGCAAGGCAATCGGGCAGCAGATCCGCCGCATCTTTGGCGATCATCACCACCGACAAACGTCTGGACATTAATGGCTCCGCTGAGGCAAATACGGTTGCAGGAGTTGCAGCAGACGCGCCAGCGCGCCCTGGTTCTGGTGCAGAACCTCAACGGCATGGCGACCGTACCATAAACGGTAGTCTTCATCCGTCAGCAGTGTGGAAACTTCTTTCACCAGCGAATCGGCATCGGTCACAGTGATCAGCCCTTCCGCTTCCTGCAAACGTGCGCAAATGTCTTTGAAGTTAAAGGTATACGGCCCCATCAGCACAGGAATGGCATGGGCAGCGGGTTCCAGAGGATTATGACCGCCGCGCTCAACCAGGCTGCCGCCGACGAAAGCAAGGTCGGCAATGCCGTACAGCAGCATCAGTTCGCCCATGGTATCGCCAATGACCACCTGGGTGCTGCCGGACGGGATCTCGCCCGAGCTGCGCAGGATGTAGCTGAACCCGGCTTTTTGCGTCATGTTGCGCGCATCCGGAAAACGCTCAGGATGGCGAGGAACCAGGATCAGCAGCAAATCGGGGAAGGTTTCCAGCAGCTTGCGGTGCGCCTGTAAAATGATGGTTTCTTCACCTTCATGCGTACTGGTGGCAATCCATACTTTACGGCGCGGCGCCCACTGGCGGCGCAGCGTCACGGCGCGCGCGGCAAGTTCCGGCGTCACAGAAATATCGAACTTCAGGCTACCGGTGACGGTAAGCTGATTACGTTTCAGGCCCAGTTGCAGGAAACGGTCGCCATCTTCCTGGTTTTGCGCGGCAATTAAGGTGATTTTGCTGAGCAAACGACGCATCGCTTTACCCAACCGGGAATAGCCTTTCGCCGAGCGCTCGGAAAGGCGCGCGTTAGCAATTACCAGCGGAATTTTCCGGGCACGAAGGGCGGAAATCATATTCGGCCATAGCTCGGTCTCCATTACGATCACCAGCTTCGGGCGCACGGTATTCAGGAAACGGTTCATGGCGCACGGCAGATCGTAGGGCAAATAAACGTGATGAACGTCTTTACCAAACGCGGACATCACGCGTTCCGAGCCGGTTGGTGTCATGGTGGTGACGGTGATCGGTAATGCAGGGTAGCGATGGCGCAGCGCACGTACCAGCGGGATCGCCGCCAGGGTTTCGCCTACGGAGACGGAATGCAGCAAAATACCGTCCGGCTTCACTTTGTTACGACAAAATCCATAGCGTTCAGCCCAGCGCTTACGGTAAGCAGGGGCTTTGCGGCTGCGAAGTAATAATCGCAACCACACCAGAGGCTGTATTAAGTAAAGCAGGGTGGTATACAACAATTCCAAGCGACTATCCGTTTTTTTAAGATTCGGCGGGCAAATTCTAAGCATTTAGGGCAGCTAAAGCTATACCTTATGCCAGATACCTTTTGAGACGGAAGTAGCGGCGGCCAAGGCGCCAGCGCAAACGTGGACTTTTTGCACTTTTCCAGATGAGCTTCCAGATGCCTTTTTCGAAAAACTCGCGAATGATCATCGCCTTCTTGCTTTCATCCTTCATGTTATCAAAGGTATGGATGATGCCGAGCCCTTCTTTGGCTATCTGCCAGTAACATGCCGGTATATTTTTCACTTTATCCGCATAGCGCTGGTTAATTGCGTCCAGCATTTGCAGGATTTTCATGTAGTGGCGCGCCGAGCGAATCAGCGTGTCGTCAGTGTCCGGCATGTGCGAAACAGATGCTGAGTGGATGTAGTAATCGTAAAATTGCTCGCTGGTATATTGCACGCGCTCGGCAGCGAGCAGAACTTCCGTTGTCCAGGGGATATCCTGGTGGCGAAGACCCGGTTCGAAATGAAAGTTATTCTGAAGAATGAAATCGTGGCGATAGATATTCAGCCAGGTGACATGCAGGAATTTACGCGAATCCAGGGCCTGTTTAAGCCATGCCGGGCCAGTCATGACGCCCGTTGACTGTAACTTTTCAGGCGGAAAAATCGGACGGGTGGGTTTTTTGTCGTTTTCCCAGACATAGTTACCGTTACAGGTCGCAACATCCAGATTCCCCGTGTTGGCCATGTCAAGCAGGCGCTGATACATACCGGGTTTGAAAACGTCATCAATGTCCGGAAAAGAGAGGTATTTTCCCTTTGCGCAGGCAAGCCCGGAATTGCGGGCAACCGATACACCCTGGTTTTCTTGCTCAATAACCTGTAACTGCGGTAGTCGATCGCGCCATTGTTCCACGATCTGCATCGATCCATCCGTAGAACCATCATTGACAATGATCACTTCCATGCTGTCGATTTTTTGTGCGACGAGGCAAGTGAAAAACTGGTCGAGGAACGCTTCGCCGTTATAGACGGCAACCACCACGCTTAACATAGGCGCTGAAATTTGCATAAGAAACCTGATTACTTATTATTTTCCGCCAGAGCAAGATACTGCTGGCAAATCGCGTTGATACCGTAAGATGAAATTTTCTCGCCATCTATTCCCTGGGAATTATTGGCATACATATCGGATAACGTTTTTGCCAGCGACTCGTCGCTCAGGCCGCTAAGGCCGCGAGCAAGTGGCCCTGTCAAAATCTCCGCCGGCCCACCCGGGCAGTTAGTGCTCACCGGTGGCGTCTGGCAGATAATCGCCTCGACCAGAACATTACCAAATCCTTCGCAGTCCGAGCTTAACACTAAGAGGCGAGCACCCTTGATCCAGGGATAGGGGTTAGGTACAAATGAACGAAACACAACCCTGTCAGCGATTCCAAGACTGCCTGCAAGCGCCTTTAACTGGGCGATTTTTGCATCTGAGCCGTTACCCATCATCACTAAAGGCGCCTCGATTTTGCTAAGCGCATAAGCGCGCAGCAAGCGGTCGTGCCTTTTGTGTTCGTGGAAACGCCCAACGTGAATCAGGTAGTCCTGCCCCTGCATTTCAAACGGCTGTTCGGCCAGTTGCTGGATAGCTTCAATATCGAAGGGGTTATGGATAACTGCGCTGCGACGCAGAGGGATTGCCAGCGTGTCGGAAAGATCGTGCAGCACGGCTGACGAGACGGCCACCACATTGCGGTTTTCGTAGGTGTGCCGAATCTTCAGATGCTTAAACCAGCGGGAAAATCCACGGCGGTGGCAAAGATAAGAAAATGAGAACATGCCGTGAATACAAAACCAGACTTTGTCGCGATCAAGCGCGCGGCTGTGGGCAACAATACGGTCGGTTTTATGCAGATGGGAAAAAACAATATCAAACTTTCCGCTACGTTCTGCGGTAGTAATCGCTTCATCTAACAGCTTTGCCCGACGCGGGATCTCTGTCAGCTTGCGCCAGGGTTTTTTGCATTTATCCTGAATTACCTGGAAATCCACACCTTCGGGAATGGGGTAATCGCACACTTTACGCAGTGAGAAAAGCGAGACCTGGTGTCCCATTTCCACTAAGCCGCTGGAGAGCGTGAGGACGGTTTTTTCTGCGCCTCCACCGGGTAAGCCATCAATAATCATCAGGATGCGCATATTAATCCAGAATATTTTGATAAAGCGAAATTAGCTGGCTTGACAGCTTTCCTGGGGTTGAGTCCTTAACCTTATCGCGGGCTTTCCTGCCCATGTCATTACTCTTTTCCAGTGATGGAATGGCCATCACAGCCTCTCTTAACTTGCCGATATCAAGGGCATCACAGAAGAAACCATTACTTCCTTGCTCTATAAATTCCGCTCCACCGCAGCTATCCGAAGTGATGACGGGTAAACCGCATGCCATCGCTTCCAGAATGACGTTTGGGAAAGGATCATACAACGTTGGTAGCAACAGGCCATCGGAAAGTTGATAAAAAGGCAGCGTCTCTTTTTGCATACCCATAAACCGGATCTGTTCTTTACAGCCCAGTGACTGGGTAAGCGCCTGATAACGCTTTTCTGCTTTATCCTGGCCTATGACAACCAGATAAGCCGTAGTTCCTGCTATCGCCTCAATCGCCGCAGCGAGGCCTTTTCGTTCAAAACCCGAGCCAACAAAGCAAAAAACAGTTGCAGCAGCAGGAAGCCCATACTGCTGGCGCAACGCTGCACGCTGCGCGCTCTCCGCCGGAATGAAACGGCTGGAATCTATTGAATTATAAATGACGTGAATCTTTTTTGCGTCAACGGAAAAGTCTTCGATGATTTCTCGCTTAATCATCTCCGCATTGCAGATGACTGCTTTCAGCTCTGGCGACTGATACATTTCGCGTTCGGCGCGCATAACATAGCGGTGATAGCGGTCATGCATCAGCATTTTTGCACGCCAACCGGGAAGAATACGCGAACGCTGCCGGAGCCAACGTTGATGCACGCCGTCGCCGGCGCGATAGATATCGCAACCCGCAATACGCTCGTGACTCTGAACGATATCAAATTGCTGCTCCTGCCATAGCGCGCGCGCAGCGTTAGCAAAGCCCCGTTCCCGGCTAATACGTCCCCATTTGGCGGGATTGCAAATATGAATGTGCCAGTCGTCCTGGCGCTCCCCTTGCCATTCGCGGGTGATGACGTTTAATTCCAGATCCTGATTACCAAGCGCCATGAGCGCACGGGAAACAAAGCGCTCCGCACCGCCATCAGGACGATATTTTTGACGAACAATAGCCAGCCGATGACGTTTCATGCCAGATACCTCTTCGCTGCATCGACAACCGCATCAACGGGGATAGCATCGAGATAACGTTCACTGGTTTTAGTATCAACGGCGTCAGGGTCGGGGAGTGGCCCAAAATTACCCGCCCAGATAACTTCGCCATTAACTTGCCAGGGCGACCAGAAAGTGAGTTTTGACGGGCCGAAAAGCGCAACGCAGGGTGTTTGCAACGCTGCGGCCATGTGCATGGGTACAGAATCAACACCAATAAACAGATCGGCATGGTCGATAAGCGACGCAAGCTGGCGCAGCGAGAGCTGGCCTGCCAGCGAGATAACGCCGTCCTGCGGCGATGCGCTGAGGATCCTGTCGACCATCGACAGCTCTTTTTTATCTGGCCCGGCCGTCAACACAATGGTATGGCCTTCCTGTCGCAGCGCCGTGATAGTTTGCGCCATTTTGTTTTCATCCCAGCACTTGAAGAACCAGCGTGATGTTGGCTGAATAACGATATAGCGATCGCTGACGCCTTGTGCTGTCAGCTGTTGCCGGGCGAAATTCCAGTCATCCGCGCTGTAACTCATCGTCACCGTTGAGACGGGAGGAACCGATAAAGGAGAAAGAATAGATAAATTCTGCTCAACGGTGTGCAGCGCATTGTGGTTTGCAACGGAAACCAGTTCGGTATGACAAAAGCGCCAAAAGGCGTTTTTACGTTTATTGAAGCCGAAGCCGAGACGAACCGGTGCGCCGGTAAAGCGAGTAACGATAGCGCTGCGCCATTGATCGGCAAGGTTTATCACCAGATGATATTGGCGGGCCCTGAGTGCGCACAGTAACTGCCACTCTTTTTGCAAATGTTTGAGCGTACCAAGTTGCTTCCATTTGCGATCGATACCGTAAATCGTATTAATCGCCGGGTGCGCTGCCAGCATATCGCGTGTTTCTTCGTACAGCAGGACATCAATCTGTGCATCCGGCAAGCCCCGGCGAAGCGAGTTTATCACCGGAGTGGTCAGCAACATGTCGCCATGATGACGAAGTTTAATCAATAAAATGCGTAAATCAGGCGTATTCAGTATGTTATTCATCATCGTCTTATCGGCAACAACCTGCCTGCAATTCTAATAGACCTGCTGTTGTCTTGCACTCTTTCTCCATGCCGTCAGGATTTTATCTCTAAGGGTTTACTCATTGTGATGAGAGTGCGTAACATAGCGCTGACCTTTATTTTACCTGGGCTAAATATGGATAAACCGGCGTTTATCATCACGATTGATACAGAGGGTGATAACCTCTGGCAAAATCGCCGCGAGATCAAAACGGAGAACGCGCGGTATCTGGCACGTTTTCAATCATTGTGTGAGCGTTTCGGGTTTAAACCTGTCTGGCTAACCAATTATGAAATGGCAACCGATCCAGCGTTTGTTGAGTTCGCGAAAGACGTCATCGCCCGGGGGGAAGGGGAGGTTGGGATGCACCTGCATGCATGGAATAGCCCCCCGGATCATGATTTAACGGGCGATGACTGGCGCTGGCAGCCCTATCTGATTGAGTATCCCTCGGCAGTATTGCGTGAAAAAGTCTGTTTTATGACGCAGTTACTTGAGGATACATTCAGCACCAAAATGTTGAGCCATCGCGCCGGACGCTGGGCGTTCGACAGCCGCTACGCGAAATTGCTTATCGAACTGGGCTACCAGGTAGACTGTTCGGTCACACCTCGTGTTAACTGGCGTAATGCGAAAGGCGCGCCGCAGGGTTCTGGCGGTACGGATTACCAGCATTTCCCGCAGCATGCCTATTTCATTGATGTTGATGATATTTCTAAGCCCGGAACCAGTTCACTGCTTGAGGTTCCGATGAGCATTCAATATAAGCATCCCGCGTGGCTCAACGTGATTAAGCAGAGCTACGATCGGTTGCGCGGTAAATACCGTTCGCCTTCGGTGAACTGGTTACGCCCTTCCGGCGGAAATACAGCACAGATGATTGATGTTGCGCAAAAATGTCTGGCGCAAGGGAATGGATACGTCGAGTTTATGCTGCATTCATCGGAATTTATGCCGGGCGGCAGCCCAACCTTTAAGGATGAGGCCGCGATTGAGGGGCTGTACCGGGATCTTGAAGAGCTGTTTGAGTGGCTGGCTACCAGAACACAGGGTATGACGCTGGCCGGGTTTTATCAGCAGCAGAAATAAAAAATGCCCGATTTATCGGGCATTTTTTTATCGTCACGCTTCCCTTCGCGAAAAGGATGTGGCCAGCGCAAAGATGGCCATAAAGAATAGCACTGCCTCCGAACTCAGAAGTATGACGTCAGTCATTCCGTACAGTAGTAAAAGCAGCACTGTCACCAGCAGCAGTCCGTTATTATTGCGGATGGCGTAAGAAATCACCGAAATAAAGAAGAATAAGAGCAGCAGCAGCCCCGGGATACCCTGAAGCGAATACTTCTCGATAAATTCATTGTGCAAATGAATCCTGATGTATTCAAGTGAGGCCGCAAGATGCGGATGCCCATCGTTGACATAATTTTGCGACCAGATTTCACGGCTCTCGATGGACTGCCCTAATGGGTGTGCAAGGCCGTTTTGTACGCCAATAATCCACATGGAGAAGCGAGCGCCGAGTGAAGTACTATCCTGACCTTTCTGATAATCCTCAATCTCCGATTGCGTTTGTGCAATCTTAGGCTCAATCAGCGGCTTATAGCTTACGAGAAAAATACCTGCCACGATGCAGCAAAAAATCACCATGGATTTAAGATGGAATTTACGGAAATGGTAAAGTGTCAGCACAATGGCCAGAATTAAATACAGTCCCATAGCCGCTCGCGTACCGGTCAGTAGAATAATGAACCAGGAAAGCAAAATAGTGACGCCAGCCAGCACGTAGAGTTTTACACTTTGCTGCAAATAGAGGCTATAAACGAAGGCCAACGAAAGAACGGAATACACATAGGCGGACACGGTCGCGCGATTAATTGCCATCATAACGCGATCCACGCCCTGTGAGGCTTGCCACAGGCCGTAAGCCGTTGCCAGCGTATAACCCGTAGCTGTGGCGATCAGGAAATATTTCTGGAAGTTCTCTTTGGTTACGTAGTACTTAAATCGATCAATATAGAAAACTAACAAGCTTGCCAGCATCAGCTTCTTGCTGGCGCCAAGGTAGTCGCTATATCTGTTAATGCCTTCCGTCTGGTATTCATAAATGAAGTACCACGCCAGATTTAACACGCCGATAAGTAAAATTGGCAGTGCGATACTAAAAGGACGAAGGGAAATTCGTTTGTACTCAAAAAGTAAGCCAATAATACTGGCGTATACGGCAATATAAAAGCATTGTCTCTGCATGCCTGAATTGACAAGGGCAAGTGCCACCGAGGCAAATGCTAAAACAAGTGTTAACAGATAAAGCCGTAATCTTACTTTTTCCATAGTGCCTCAATGACCCTTTTTTTATAGCTGAAACGAACATCGCTGGACAGATAAAATGAAAGCGAATAAAGCTCACTGACGCGCTGCCTGACTATGAGCAACTGTTTATCAGTAAGATATTTCTTATGATTGCTGTAAATATCAAACCAGTGGCAATTAACCAGGTGCCGGAATTTCCGTGGAAAGGTTTTTTCCATCTGTAACGTACACTCAATAAGCGGCGCAATTTTGCTGGCGCTCAGGGTACTGGAGAGGCTGTCGTTACGTTTAATGTAATAATAATATCCCTGGCGCTGATAAAATATTTTTTTAGCCTGCATCAACATCCCGGGAAATACAGCAAAATCTTCGTAACAAATCATTGAAGGAATGGGATTGCTGTTATAGAGCTCCCGACGGATAAACTGCCCAATAAGATGCGCCTGAAAATCCTTATGGAGCAGAAAACGTCGCACAGCATCATGTGTTGATAACGGTATCGGATTAAAACCCTGCCACGAGGTGGAAATTTTGCTGGTATCGCGGATCTCAAGCAAACGTGTCAACAGCATATCTGGCTGCTGTGCTTTGAGGAAATTTACTGCATCACGCAGACTATTGGGTTTTAGCTGGTCATCACTATCGAGCATTGTGATGTATTCACCCGAGGCCAGAGAAACGGCACTATTACGAACCTGGCCGACATTGCGGTAGTTTACCTGACGGCTAATAACGTGCGGTAATTTATCCTTCCACGTATCAATAATGGTTTGCGTTGCATCTTCTGAGCTGTCGTTAAAAATAATAATTTCGAGCTCTTGAGCGCAGGTATCGATTGCTGCCAGCAGGCTTTCAAGGGTCGCGGTAAGTGTTTTTTCAGCGTTATGTGCTGCGATGATGACGCTAAGAAAAGCCATAGAATCAGTTACCTTGTGCGTCGCTAACATTTAGTAATGCGCTGGCTTTGGGTAATTCACGAATGAATTGTTCAATCTGATCAAGCGAGGTATCGGTAACGGCAAATAATTCCTCACGATCTTGCGAAAAATAATATTGTGTTTCAAAAACATAAGAGCAAATATTCTTGTCATCACCAATCAAAAGTGTCTTGCCTAAGGGGCGTTGTTCGTAATGGCAACACGGCCCGAACAGCATAACGACCGGAACATTAACCGCATCGGCGATATAAATATTCCCCGAATCCGAAGCGATATAGCAGTCCATTTTGGATATAGCCCAGGGCAATTCTTCAAGTGAGACTTTACCTATCATATTAACGAAATTGGGGAAGTTGCCGTAGGCTGCGGTAATGTCATCCATCCACGACTGCTCATTCGGCGTTCCAAACACGTAAAACACGCAGGGTAGCGTTGCCAGGCAATCAACAATCCGTTTCCAGATAACCGGCGGAACCGTTTTGGCTTTGTTACCTGCGGAAATACTGATACCGATACGAATGACGCCGGGTTTATCGAGGATCTCCGGATAGACGGCAGGCCTGAAGAGCGGTTTTGTCGCATGCTTGGGAGACATCTCCCAGGACAGTGAACGGTCAGCCAACTGCAGATAATTGGTTACGGACAACGTCTTTTTTCCATGATCGACGATACCATCTGCCGTTGCATAGAAGACCCCGTGATACCACTTGCGCGCGTAAGTACTGAGAAACTGCTTATTACTGGCATTACAAACAGCGGCAAAGAACAGGTTTGCGCTATTCGGTTGCAGCAGATAAACATTGTCGTAGCGGTTCATGATATGACAGGCGAAACTGAGTTTTTGCCACAGATTGCGTTTGCGCTGCTCAATAAAAAAAGCCGTTTCAATGGTCTCATCATGCTGTGCCAGCATGCTGACGCTTCGGCTCATCAGTACGTCACTTTTCTGCAGGTACGCCAGTAAAGGTGTCACATTAATAAAATCGCCGATTTTAGCCGTTTGAATGACCAGATTGCGCCCGGTTTTCTTACGGAATAACTTGCGGATGATTTTCACCGGCAGTAATAAAATCAGCAGAAAAATATAACTCATTGATTAGGCATCTCTGTCGCGCAGTGGCTGGTGGTTCTGAAGAAACGTGAAAATCTCATCCGCTGTTATATCTCCCATCCGCCCGGTTGGGCTTACCACCTGATGCTGATTTTTGCCGTATCCGCCAATTAGCCCCGGATCGGTTGGGCCAAACAGCGTGATATTGGGGCGATCGAGCGCAGCCGTTAAATGGCTCAGCCCCGTATCGACGGAAACGACAGTCTGCGCGCCGGCAAGTTGCGCCGCAACCTGCGCCAGCGAAAGTTTAGGCAAAACTTCAACATGATCAAAGCCCGCAGCCATGCGTTCCGCTCGTTGGCGTTCATGTTCCGCACCCCATGGGAGTTTAATATGGATGCCGGTTGGTTGCATTAATTCGAGCAGTTCACGCCAGCGGCTTTCCGGCCAGTGTTTATCATCGCGGGTGGTGGCGTGCAAAAAGATGGCGTACGGCGGATGCGCCGTATCGGCAACGGCAAAATGGCGCGCAATCGCATAATCGCCCTGGGTTTGCGGTTTCGCGTAACCGAGGCTTTTTGCAAACAGCTCGCGGATACGTTCCACCGCATGTTGCTGTTTTGCGATGTGGTGGCGACGATTGTAAAACAGGCTTGCCAGCGGCTCGCGGGCGCTGCTCCAGTCCAGCCCGTGTTTTACTCCGCGCGCCAGCCGGGTAACCAGCGCGGCGCTTTTCACCAATCCCTGCGCATCAATAATGGCATCGTACCGTTCGGCCTGCACGGCTTCGCGGAAGGCTTTGCGCTCTGCCACAATGGGCGCGGAAAACCAGGCTTTACGCCAGCGGCGGATTGCCACCGGAATGACGCGATCAACGGCGGCATGCCAGGAGGGGATCTGGGCAAATCCCTCTTCGACCACCCAGTCAAAGCGGACCCCAGGAATCGCCTGCATGGCATCTGTCAGCGCGGGCAAGGTATGCAGCACATCGCCCATTGAGGAGGTTTTCACGATCAATACCCGCATCGGTTATCCTTCCGCATCCAGCAGCAGTGCATTTAACTCTTCCAGTACGCGTTGCGGCGTAATATCGATCAGGCTCTGATGATAGCCTTCGGCAGCATCGCCTTTACGCACTTTGTGATAGCCGGAAATCAAACGGATGACGCGCGCTTTATGCGACAGCGGCGGGGTAAAATCCGGGCTGCTTGGGCCGTACAGCGCCACCAGCGGACGGTTGAGCGCGGCGGCGACGTGCATCAAACCGGAGTCGTTGGAGACGACCGCTTTGCAGGCGGCGATCAACACCACGGCTTGTTCCAGCTGGGTTTCCCCGGCCAGATTGCGGCACCAGGCTTGTTGCTCGACATTCAGCGCGGCGAGGATCTCGTTGCCCGCTTCATGGTCTTTCGCGGAACCGAACAGCACCACCTGATAACCTTCGTCAATCAACTGCTTTGCCAGTTCCGCATAGTGATAGTGCGGCCAGCGCTTGGCCGGGCCGAACTCCGCGCCGGGGCAGAAGCCAATCATCGGGCGTTCTGCTGAGATGGCAAATGCGGCGCAGGCTTGTGTTTTTTCCCCGTCATTGACCTGCAACTGTGGCCACAGTAGCGGCTGCGGCAGATCTTTCGCCGAGGCCATGACGCCTTTGTCATAGGCCAGCGCTACGTAGCGTTCGACCATCAGCGGCCAGGCTTGCTTATCCAGTACCCGCGCATCGTTCAGCAGCCCATAACGCATCTCGCCGCGCCAGCCGGTACGATGAGGGATTCTGGCAAAGAAGGGGACCAGCGCCGATTTAAAGGAGTTTGGCAGGACGTATGCCCGGTCATAGCGTTTTTCCCGCAGGCTATGGCCCAGCTTGCGGCGCTCGCCAATTTCCAGCGCGCCGTGGCCCAATGGCATCGGGATCGCTTCGTTGACTTCCGGCATGCGTGATAAAAGAGGACGGCACCACGCGGGTGCCATCACATCGATTATCGCTTGGGGAAAGCGCGCTTTGAGCGTGCGATAGAGACTTTGCGACATCATCATGTCGCCCACCCATGACGGGCCAATGACCAAAATTTTCATACTTACGCGTCGCGGTTCAGCCAGGCCATATACTCGGTGACGCCTTCGGCAACGGTTTTAAATGGCTTGTCATAGCCCGCTTTGCGCAGGTTAGTAAGATCCGCCTGGGTAAACGCCTGGTAGCGACCTTTCAGTTTCTCGGGGAACGGAATGTACTCAATAGAACCTTTCTTATGGTAAGCCAGCGTCGCATCCGCAACCGCCTGGAAAGATTCTGCGCGGCCAGTGCCGAGGTTATAAATACCGGAAACGCCGTTTTCCCAGAACCACAGATTCACGGCGGCCACATCGCCAACGTAGACGAAGTCGCGCTTAAAGTTATCGCTACCTTCGAACAGTTTCGGGCTTTCACCG
Source organism: Kosakonia sp. H7A (assembly GCF_003028445.1). Taxonomy (NCBI): domain Bacteria; kingdom Pseudomonadati; phylum Pseudomonadota; class Gammaproteobacteria; order Enterobacterales; family Enterobacteriaceae; genus Kosakonia; species Kosakonia sp. H7A. The sequence continues at coordinate 171,449 of NZ_PYTZ01000003.1, forward strand.
TTGTTCAGTTGGGTATTGAGATGGAAAGCCACGCTTGCCATGCTGCCTTTGTGGCCTTCACGCGGACCATAAACGTTGAAATAGCGGAAACCGACAACCGGTGAATTCGCTTCCGGCAGAATGCTGCGCACATATTCGTCAAACAGCATTTTTGAGTAGCCGTAAACGTTCAGCGGTTTTTCATACTCGCGGGATTCAATGAAGTCGGAGGTACGACCGCCGTACGTGGCTGCGGAAGAGGCATACAGGAAGGGAATTTCACGTTCCAGGCAGTAATGCAGCAGCTCTTTAGAGTACTGATAGTTGTTATCCATCATGTACTTGCCGTCCCACTCTGTCGTGGAGGAGCACGCACCTTCGTGGAATACCGCGTCAATGTCGCCGAACTCTTCCCCGGCCATAATCTGGATCAGGAAATCTTCTTTATCCATGTAGTCGGCGATGTGCAGGTCAACCAGATTGACAAACTTGGTGCCGTCTTTCAGGTTGTCCACCACCAGAATATCAGTGATGCCTTTATCATTCAGGGCCTTAACAATGTTACTGCCGATAAAACCCGCGCCGCCGGTAACGATGATCATAACTGTACCTTTGAAAAGTGGAGCGTTGAGACAATCTCAGACACTAATAATTCTTATCATACCATCACATTGTCGCCCCTTCAGCCATTCCCCCAGAGAAGGGCTTAGCGATGCGTGATTTATGCTACAAATTACATAATGGGTGATGCGTCATCTCGTATCACTGCATAGCTTTCGGTAAGATGTGCCGAAATTTGCCCAGTCTGGAGAATTGCGATGCGTGGGGATTTTTATCAACAGTTAACGAATGACCTGGAAACCGCCCGGGCGGAAGGGTTGTTTAAAGAAGAACGCATTATCACGTCGGCTCAACAGGCTGATATCACCGTGGCGAATGGTAGCCACGTCATTAACTTCTGCGCCAATAACTACCTCGGTCTGGCCAACCATCCCGAACTGATTGCCGCCGCGAAAGCGGGAATGGACAGCCATGGTTTCGGCATGGCGTCGGTACGCTTTATTTGCGGTACTCAGGACAGCCACAAAGTGCTGGAGCAGAAGCTGGCCGAGTTTCTCGGCATGGAAGATTCCATTCTCTACTCTTCCTGCTTCGACGCCAACGGCGGGCTGTTTGAAACGCTGCTCGGCGCGGAAGATGCCATTATTTCCGATGCGCTGAACCACGCATCGATCATCGACGGTGTGCGTTTGTGTAAAGCGAAGCGCTATCGCTATGCCAATAACGATATGCAGGAGCTGGAAGCTCGTCTGAAAGAGGCGCGTGAAGCGGGCGCTCGCCACGTGCTGATTGCCACCGATGGCGTGTTCTCAATGGACGGCGTGATCGCGAATCTGAAAGGCGTTTGCGATCTGGCAGATAAATATGACGCGCTGGTGATGGTGGATGACTCTCACGCAGTTGGTTTTGTTGGCGCGAACGGTCGCGGTACGCACGAGTACTGTGATGTCATGGGGCGCGTGGACATCATCACCGGTACGCTCGGCAAAGCGCTGGGCGGCGCATCCGGCGGTTACACTGCCGCGCGCAAAGAGGTGGTGGAGTGGCTGCGTCAGCGTTCCCGCCCTTATCTGTTCTCCAACTCGCTGGCGCCGGCGATTGTTGCTGCCTCCATTAAAGTGCTGGAGATGCTGGCATCCGGCGCGGAGTTGCGTGACCGTTTGTGGGCCAACGCTCGCCTGTTCCGCGAAAAAATGACCGCTGCAGGCTTTACGCTGGCGGGCGCCGATCACGCCATTATCCCGGTGATGTTGGGCGATGCCGTCGTGGCGCAAAACTTTGCCCGCGAGCTGCAAAAAGAGGGCATTTACGTCACCGGTTTCTTCTACCCGGTGGTGCCAAAAGGCCAGGCGCGTATCCGCACGCAGATGTCTGCGGCGCACAGCACTGAGCAAATTGAACGTGCGGTGGCGGCGTTTATCCGCATTGGTAAACAACTGGGTGTGATTGCCTGAGGGCCTGACATGAAAGCGTTATCCAAACTGAAAGCGGAAGAAGGCCTCTGGATGACCGACGTCCCGGAACCGGAAGTCGGCCATAACGATCTGCTGATTAAAATTCGTAAAACCGCGATTTGCGGCACCGACGTGCATATTTACAACTGGGATGACTGGTCGAAAAAAACCATTCCCGTGCCGATGGTGGTTGGCCACGAATATGTCGGCGAAGTGGTGGGGATCGGTCAGGAAGTGAAAGGCTTCAAGATTGGCGATCGCGTCTCCGGTGAAGGTCATATTACCTGCGGCCACTGCCGTAACTGCCGCGCCGGGCGTACGCACCTGTGCCGCAACACTATTGGCGTCGGCGTAAATCGTCCGGGTTGTTTTGCTGAGTATCTGGTGATCCCGGCGTTTAACGCGTTTAAAATTCCGGACAATATCTCTGACGATCTGGCCTCTATTTTTGATCCGTTTGGCAACGCCGTGCATACCGCGCTCTCTTTCGATCTGGTGGGGGAAGATGTGCTGGTCTCCGGCGCTGGTCCGATTGGCATCATGGCGGCGGCCGTGGCGAAGCATGTCGGCGCCCGCCATGTGGTGATCACCGATGTGAATGAGTATCGCCTGGAACTGGCTCGCAAAATGGGCGTTACCCGCGCCGTGAACGTAGCCAAAGAGAGCCTGGCCGATGTGATGGCAGAGCTGGGCATGACCGAAGGGTTCGATGTGGGCCTCGAGATGTCCGGCGCGCCACCGGCATTCCGTACGATGCTCGATACCATGAACCACGGCGGGCGCATCGCAATGCTCGGTATTCCGCCTTCGGATATGTCGATCGACTGGAACAAAGTCATCTTCAAAGGACTGTTTATCAAAGGGATTTACGGCCGTGAAATGTTTGAGACCTGGTACAAGATGGCGGCGTTGATTCAGTCTGGTCTGGATCTTTCACCGATTATCACTCACCGTTTCGGCGTTGACGACTTCCAACAGGGCTTCGATGCCATGCGCTCGGGTCAATCCGGCAAGGTGATTCTGAGCTGGGAATAAATAAAAAAGACGCCTGCGGGCGTCTTTTTTTACAACAAAGTTCACCTCCTGACGCGCAATTCTGTGTAACCGCAACATTTCACCTGGTCGATAATGCTAACTCGGCTACGCTGTTGATGATTGGTTTAACTTTCATTGCGGGTGAGCGATATGTTCAAAATATCGGTCTGTTTGCTGACATTTAATTCGGCGCGCCTGTTACGGGAAGTCTTGCCGCCGCTCATTATCATTGCAGATGATTTCGTTGTTGTGGATTCCGGTAGTACGGATGCAACGCTGGAAATATGCCGGGAATACGGAATAGATGTTCATCACCGTCCCTTCGATATACACGGACAGCAAATGAACTATGCCATTAGTATTGCCGCTCACGACTGGGTTCTGTGCATGGACAGCGATGAAATACTCGATGAGCAGGTCGTTAACTATATCCTTAAATTAAAAGCGGGTGAGGAACCCACGCCTGAGCGGGCGTGGCAACTGCCCCGTTACTGGTATGTGTTGGGAAAAGAAGTGCGTACGCTCTATCCCATTTCTTCACCGGATTTTCCGGTACGTTTATTTAACCGCCAGCGTGCACGCTTTAACGAGCGTCCGGTTGACGATCAGGTCATCGGAGAGATGACCTGCGAAAAAATACCAGGCCGGGTACGTCATGATACGTTTCATACACTGCACGAGATGTTTAATAAGCTAAATAGCTACACCTCGCGGTTGGTTAAATATCGTGATATTCGGCCTTCTGTTTTGCGGGGAATTATTAGCGCTATCGGGGCTTCTTTTAAATGGTATCTGTTTAGCGGCGCATGGCGTGAAGGGAAAGTGGGCCGCTGCCACCGGGCTGTATGCCACGCTCTACAGCTTTATGAAATATTTCAAAGCCTGGTATGCCCACAAGGAAGAGAAATTCTCTGCAACGACGGAAGATCATGAGAAAAGAACAACTTAAGGCAGCCACTCCGCCCAGAGCCGTGAAGCACATTTCAACAATAAAAGGGGCCGCGGCCCCTTTGTCATTTCTGTAACTTCTCTTGATCGGTCAGGTAGCGCACTTTACGCGTATAGTCCTGACCTTTGAAAAGCAATTTATTATCTGTCGAGTCGAGATATTTTTGCCATTCGGAGAGCGGAAAACCACCATGGGCGCCAATAACCTCTTTGGGAATAACCGCTTCCTGACCGCCGATTTTCTTGGAAACCGGCCAGTTCATCCAGTCACCCAAATTAATCGTCTTTAGGTCCAGCAAATCCAGTAACGCTGCGAGCGGCAGCTGATCGGTTGGCGGCTGGCTATCGTCCATCAGTTCCCAGGTATCCTGGAACAACGTCAGCCAAAGCGGACAAATACGCCGCCAGGTTTTTTTTGTTGCCGCAAGAAAAGCGCCGTTAACGTGATCCACTAAATACGGGCGCACGGTCTCTTTATAGTAGGCAGGAACCTTTTCTGTGGGCGCGCCGTCCAGCTTGGCAATCATTTTTCCCTGCCGGAAGCTGGAATATATATGCATATCCGTCATACGGATTTCAGGCATTTTGAGTAAATTCAGATCGGAATCGATCATCAAAATACCTTCTCCTTTGGCCTGCAAAGGCGCATTCAGCTTAATCAGGCGGCTCAGGTAAATTTGTTTGTAGCGATATTGCTCTTCACGTTTCGGCAGATCGAGCGTCACGACGCGCGTTTTAGCGGGCAACTGACCAAATGCGGATGCCAGCTGATCGCTGACAATGACAATTTCCGTTATCTCTTGCGCATAACGTTCGGCAAAGGTTGCCGATAACAGCGCTTCCTCAATGTAATCCGCGCCTGTGCAGGGAATGACGACGGAATCCACCGCAACACGTTTCTCATTCGGAGAAAGCGTCGCATAAGGAATATTGTGGCGGCCGGTAATATGGCGGTATCGGGAGTTGAGAAATTTAAACATGACGCTCTCGTTCTGAAGAAGGGGTTTCTAGCACGGCTTCAACACCAGCCACGTAATGCTCAATGGCGTAATGATGGCATACGTTTTCGTAGGCTCTGGTGACCAGCTGTGAGCGCAGCGTTTCGCTTGCCCATACCTGCTCCAGATGTGATGAAAGCAGGGCGATATCACTCCACGGAAACAATAATCCTGTTACCTGATCTTCGATAAGCTCGGCCGTACCAGTCACGGCGGATCCAATAACGGGAATTTTTAACAGCATGGCTTCCAGAACAACGCGCGGTAGACCCTCGCTTTGCGATGCCAGAATAAAGGCATCGAAAGTGGAAAGGTAGTCAAAAGGCTGGTTCTGAAAACCGGTAAACACGATCCGTTCCGCAATCCCCAGTGATTTTGCCTGATTAAGCAACGCACCGCGTTCCACGCCTTCGCCAACAATGATCATCTTCCATTTAGCCTGCGGGTTGCGCTGGCTAAATGCGCTTAATGCGCTGAGAGTATGATGGTTCGCTTTGCGCGGGATCAGCGAGCCGATACTGCCAAAAATAAACGTTTCATCATCCAGCCCCAACTGTTGGCGCATTGCGCGGCGGTCCGGCATTTTCTGATGGATATCAATCGCGTTATTTACCGTCGTACAGAGCTCCGGCTTAACGCCATGCTGAAGCAAAACGCGTTCAACGCCGTGGGATACGGCAATGATCTGCGTGGCATAGCGGTTCACCAGTGCCACCAAAGGTTCATTCAGCACTGGCTCGATACGGCAGTGTTGAATCAGGCGCACTGGCAGCCTCGCCGCTGCAAGGTAGCCTTCTTCGTTGGAGCCTGGCTGGTTGTTCATGTACAGCGTATCGTAGCCGCCTTGTTTCAATAAGCTCTCAATACTGTGTACATTCGGCTGAATGCGCCACTGCCGGTCGATATAACGGGTATAAGATTTACGTGCAGTTCTGGAAAAAAAGAGTAACCCGCGGCCCGTTTCTTTGGCGAGTTTTGCCCACCAGGGCTGCCTGCGTTGCGGGATGACAATAAGCGGAATGCCGATGCTGTGTAAAACCTGCTCGATAGTTTGTCCCTGGGCGCGGCTGTAATTATTGTAAAAACAGCACGTAATATTGAACTTCTGGCGATCGATACGCTTCAGAAGTTCGAGCATGCTGTTTGTACCACCACCCCACTCTTTACCCGTATCAAGCAGGAGAATCTTATGTCGTTGCGGCATTTCTTAACCTTTTGGCTTGCACAATAGTGATGCTTAAAACACAGGCACCGTGTGCTGAATCTCAGTTAACCGGCGCGAAATTATTGTTTTTGACCCCAGCCGCGCCACTGGTTTTGCATATAGTGAACCAGCGAACTGTCGAGAATGCTTTCACCTACCACGCTAAAGAAGCGGCTGGCATAAACCGGCTGCGGTTTTTGCTTCGTTTTACACTGTTTAACACCGCGGAACGGGTTACGTGGTGGCGGAGTGATGCCGCCGGGCGCTGTGGTATTTGGTGTTGAGGTATCGATCTGCGGCTCATTCAGCAGGCTGCTCGGGCGCACCAGCGTGATATCCGCAGGCAGGCTGGACAGCGCCTGTTGCAGGACGCGGACGGTCGCCGGATGCGGATGACCGATAGCAATGGCGGAACCGTTGCGGCGAGCCAGCTCAACGGCGCGGTTAAACTGACGACGAATATCGCCTTCGTTTTGCGTATCGTCGAGAAACACTTTGCGTTTCAACACTTTCACGCCGGTTCCCGTCGCTGCGCGCATCGCCTGGCTGTTGCCGATGGTCATGCTGTCGAGAAAGTAGAGGTTATAGCGCTCCAGCGCCTGCATCACTTTCTGCATGCCGAACAGGCTCGACGTCATGGCGCTGCCCATGTGGTTATTCAGCCCCACGGCGTAGGGCACTTTGCTGACGGCATCGCTGATAATACGTTCAATCTCCGCGCTGCTCATTTCCGGACGCAGCGTGTCTTTTTCCAGCGGTTGTTTGCTGAGCGGCGCCATCGGCAGGTGAATCAGCACTTCATGGCCGCTGTTGTGGGCTTTGGTCGCCATTTCCCGCGCATGTGTGGCGTTGGGCAATACCGCAACGGAAATCGCCTGTGGCATCGCCAGCACCTGATTTTCAGTCAGAGGACGATAACCAAAGTCATCGATAACGATAGCCAGTTTTCCAGCGAGAACCGGCGCAGAAAAAACCAGCGCAACGGCGAGAGAAAGCGCAAGATGACGAAACTGAAGCAAAACTTATCTTCCCAACCACGGCTGTGGATTGACCGCCTGACCCTGACGGCGAATTTCGAAATAGAGTGAAGGCCGGCCCTGACCGCCACTGCTGCCTACGAGGGCTATCGGTTGGCCTGCGCGCACCTGCGTGCCGACGCTGACCAGCGCGCTCTGGTTATAACCGTAGAGGCTCATGTCGCCTTTACCGTGCTCAACCACGACCACCAGGCCGTAACCCTGTAGCCAGTCGGCCAGGATCACACGTCCATCGGCGATCGCTTTAACTTCGCTGCCTTCAGACGCACCGATAACAATCCCTTTCCACCGTAGCTCACCCTGCAACTGTTCGCCATAACGATGCAACAACGGACCGCGAACCGGCCAGATTGCCTGGCCCGATGGCGAGCCTAACCCGCCGGTACGGGACATCAGCGAGCGTTCGCTTTCGGTGGGTTTGTAGGTGGTGCCTTTGCTGCTGGCTTCTTTCTGGCGATCGCGCACGGCCTGCGCTTCACGCGCTTCACGATCGGCGCGCGCTTTGGCTGCCGCTTCCGCACGGGCTAAGCGGTCACGCAAGCGGGATTCGTTGGCGCGCATCTCGCTGAGCTGCTGTTGTCCTTCCTGGATAGAGGATTCCAGCCCGGAAAGGGTTTTCTGCCGCTCATTACGGGCTTGTTCAAGCTTGGCCTGCTGCGCTTTTTGCTCGTAAAGCAGGGTTTGTTGCTGGCTCTGTTTCTCTTCCAGCTCGGTTTTCTGCGTCGCCACTTCTTCACGCGTTTGCTTCAACTGGGCGATCGTTTCCTGGCGTGCCTTGTTGAGATAGCCGAAGTAAGCCTGTAAACGCTGGCCGCGCTGGCTCTCTTCACCGCTTAAAAGCAACTGAATGCCCGTGTGCGGCCCCTGGCGGAACGCGGCATCAAGTTGCGCTGCCAGATTGCGTTCCTGCGCCGCGCGCTGGCGTTCCAGTTTGGCGATCGAGGCATTCATCTCATCGATTTGGCGGTTGAGTTGCGCAAGTGTGTTCTGGGTTTCCCGCAGCTGGCGGGCGGCGGCGGAAATAGCCTGTTCCTGCGCTTTAAGCTGGGCAAGAAGGCCGGAGCGTTGCTGTTGTTGCTGGCGTACCGCGCGCTCTTTCTCGGCGATATCGGCCTGAATGGATTTGAGCTGGTCGCGGTCATCCGCATGGGCGGAAACGGCGCACAGCAATGCGCCAGCGCTGAGTGCGCTGGCGCAGAGAAGGGGCCGGAACCTGCCCCATGTAATTGAAAAAATCGCCTTTCCCCTCATGGGGAGCGATTATTCCACGATGAACAGCGGCTTACCAGTCATCTCTTGCGGGATTTCCATGCCCATCAGCGTCAGCATGGTCGGTGCGATATCGGAAAGTTTTCCGCCTGCAACAGCCTTCACTGGCTTATCGCCAACGTAGATCAGCGGCACCGGCAGGTTGGTGTGCGCGGTATGCGCCTGGCCGGTTGCCGGGTCGCGCATCTGTTCTGCGTTACCGTGATCGGCGGTGATCAGCAATTGACCGCCCACAGCTTCGACCGCTTTGGTCACTTCCGCCACACAGTGATCCAGCGCTTCAACCGCGGCAACTGCTGCATCGAATACGCCGGTATGACCAACCATATCACCGTTCGGGTAGTTACAGATGATGGTGTCGTATTTGCCGCTGGCGATCGCCGCAACCAGTTTTTCGGTCAGCTCGGCGGAGCTCATCTCCGGCTGCAAATCGTAAGTCGCCACTTTTGGCGAGTTGATCAGAATACGGTCTTCGCCCGGGAACGGCTCTTCAACACCGCCGTTAAAGAAGAAGGTCACATGCGCATATTTTTCTGTTTCAGAGATGCGCAACTGCGTTTTGTTGTGCTTCGCCATCCACTCGCCAAGCGTGTTAGCGAGAGAGGCTGGTGGGTAAGCCACGGCAGTTTTGATGTCTGCGGCATATTCCGTCAGCATCACGAAATCCACATTAACCACTTTCTTACGTGCGAAGCCGTCGAAATCCGCGTTGACGAAAGCGCGGGTAATCTCACGCGCGCGGTCAGCACGGAAGTTCATGAAAATCAGCGCATCGCCATCCTGCATCGCGGCATCAGCCTGACCCGCAGCACGGATCACGGTCGCTTTGACGAATTCATCGTTTTCATCGCGGGCGTAAGCCGCTTGCAGGCCAGCCACCGCGCTGTCGACAGTAAACTCGCCTTTCGCTTGCGTCATCAGATCATATGCCTGCTCTACGCGATCCCAGCGGTTGTCGCGATCCATGGCGTAGTAACGGCCGATGATTGAAGCGACGCGGCCTTTGCCCAGCGCGGCAAACTTGTCTTCGAATTTTTTCAGTGAAGATTCCGCGCTGCGCGGCGGCGTATCGCGACCGTCGAGGAACGCATGCAGGTAGATTTTGTCAGCGCCGCGCTCTGCGGCCAGTTCTACCATCGCCATAATATGGTCTTCGTGGCTGTGCACGCCGCCTGCGGAAAGCAGGCCCATAATGTGCACGGCTTTACCGGCTGCTACGGCTTTATCCACCGCGCCGCTCAGCACCGGGTTGCTGAAGAAGGTACGTTCTTTAATTTCAACGTCCAGACGGGTCAGATCCTGATAAACAATGCGACCCGCGCCGAGGTTGACGTGGCCGACTTCGGAGTTCCCCATCTGGCGATCCGGCAGACCGACTTCAAGGCCTGACGCATCAATCAGGGTGTGCGGACGTTTTGCCCACAGCTGGTCCATTACCGGGGTCTTTGCGTTGAAAATAGCGTTATCCTGCTGGTCTTCGCGGTAGCCGTAGCCATCCAGAATCACCAGTACCATAGGTTTTTTAGAAACCGACATTGCGACACCCTCTTGCTCAGAAGACAAAAAAATTTTGCGTAATTTTACTACAGCTGAATCGATAAAATAGCCGCAGAAGATCAAAGAAAGCGGCTGCCTGTGGGGCTGATTTACGGGTGTTTCTTTCTTTTTTTCGTAACACTCCGCAGAAAATGCATTCCATCGCGCTCGCTGGCTGTATTTGCCACACTGCGCAGGTATACTCCTTTCCTGGTTTTTTAATCACTAAGTCGGGAGCTGTTACCCCAGATGCAAGAAATTATGCAATTTATTAGCCGCAACCCCATACTGTGTATCGCCTGGATTGCGTTATTCGGGGCTGTATTATTCACTACTTTCAAAGGCCTGGCGTCGAAAGTAAAAGTGATTTCTCGCGGCGAAGCCACACGCCTGATCAACAAAGAAGAGGCTGTCGTTGTGGATTTGCGTCAGCGTGATGATTTCCGAAAAGGGCACATTGCAGGCTCAGTTAATTTGCTGCCAAACGAGATCAAAGCCAATAATGTAGGTGAGCTTGAGAAACACAAAAGCGCGCCAATTATCGTTGTTGACGGTAGTGGCATGCAGGCGCAGGCGCCGGCAAATGAGCTGGTGAAAGCGGGCTTCGAGAAAGTCTTTGTGCTGAAAGATGGCATCTCTGGCTGGATCGGTGAGAATCTGCCACTGGTTCGCGGTAAATAATTGCTCCGGCGAGCTGCGGCTCGCAGGGGACATCAGGAGACTAAAGTCATGGCCAATATTGAGATCTACACGAAAGCAACCTGCCCGTTCTGCCATCGCGCAAAAGCGCTGCTGAGCAGCAAAGGCGTCGCTTTTGCTGAGCTGCCTATCGATGGCGACATGGTAAAACGTGAAGAGATGATTCAACGTAGTGGCCGTACAACGGTTCCGCAGATTTTTATTGATGCACAGCACATTGGCGGCTGTGACGATTTATATGCGCTGGATGCGCGTGGCGGGCTGGATCCGCTTTTACGTTAATGCTTTTAAAGCACTACAACACTTAAGGGTTATTCACTCATGTCTGAACAAAACAACACCGAAATGACTTTCCAGATTCAGCGTATTTATACGAAAGATATCTCTTTCGAAGCGCCGAATGCACCGCACGTCTTCCAGAAAGAGTGGCAGCCGGAAGTGAAACTGGATCTCGACACAGCCTCCACGCAGCTGGCTGAAGGCGTTTATGAAGTCGTATTGCGCGTTACTGTCACGGCTTCTCTTGGTGAAGAAACCGGCTTCCTGTGCGAAGTGCAGCAGGGCGGTATCTTCTCTATCGACGGTATCGAAGGAACGCAGATGGCGCATTGCCTGGGTGCATACTGCCCGAACATTCTGTTCCCGTATGCCCGTGAATGCATCACCAGCCTGGTATCCCGCGGTACATTCCCGCAACTGAACCTTGCGCCGGTTAACTTTGATGCGCTGTTCATGAACTACCTGCAACAGCAGACTGGCGAAGGTGCTGAACAACATCAGGATGCCTGATGAACGCACTTAATGCTGCAATGACTGTGATCGGTGCCGGCTCTTACGGCACCGCTCTTGCCATCACGCTGGCAAGAAATGGCCACCAGGTTGTGCTGTGGGGTCATGACCCGAAACATATCGCGACCCTGCAACACGATCGTTGCAATGCCGCATTTCTTCCCGATGTGCCTTTTCCTGATTCGCTGCAATTAGAAAGCGACCTTGCGCGTGCGCTGGCCGCCAGCCGCAATATTCTGGTGGTCGTACCCAGCCATGTGTTTGGCGATGTGCTGTCACAGATAAAGCCGCTGATGCGCGATGATGCACGCATTGTGTGGGCAACGAAAGGTCTGGAAGCGGAAACCGGACGACTGCTACAGGACGTGGCGCGTGAAGTTTTAGGTTCGGCGATCCCGCTGGCGGTAATCTCCGGTCCGACATTTGCCAAAGAACTGGCGGCAGGTTTGCCGACGGCTATATCGCTGGCTTCTACCGATCCGCAATTTTCTGAATATCTTCAGCAACTTCTCCACTGCGGCAAAAGCTTCCGTGTTTACAGCAACCCGGATTTCATCGGCGTGCAGCTTGGCGGCGCGGTGAAAAACGTGATTGCGATCGGCGCGGGAATGTCTGATGGCATTGGTTTTGGCGCGAATGCCCGTACGGCCCTGATTACTCGCGGTCTGACGGAAATGTCGCGTCTTGGCGCGGCGCTGGGGGCCGATCCGTCCACCTTTATGGGCATGGCGGGTTTAGGCGATCTGGTGCTGACCTGTACCGACAACCAGTCGCGCAACCGTCGCTTCGGCATGATGCTTGGCCAGGGAATGGATGTGCAAAGCGCACAGGACAAAATTGGCCAGGTGGTGGAAGGTTATCGCAATACCAAAGAAGTTCGCGCTCTGGCGCACCGGTTTGGCGTTGAAATGCCAATAACCGAGGAAATTTATCAGGTATTGTATTGCGGAAAGAATGCACGCGAGGCAGCATTGACACTATTGGGTCGTGCTCGCAAAGACGAACGCAGCAATCACTAAATACACTTCTTCTTGTTGCCTCTTTGTTGGCTAAGCCTGTGTCCCCGGTGGCTTGTATAAGTACCAGGGCGCACGGGCTTACTGCTTTGACGCATCCTGAATACTTTTGTTTATTGAAACGCAGATATTCCTGGAGTAAGCAATGCCGTGTGAAGAACTGGATCTGGTCTGGAATAATATCAAAGCCGAAGCCCGGGCGCTGGCGGAGTGTGAGCCGATGCTTGCCAGTTTTTATCATGCAACGCTACTCAAGCACGAGAATCTGGGCAGCGCCCTGAGTTATATGCTGGCGAACAAACTGGCTTCGCCGATTATGCCGGCGATTGCCATCCGTGAAGTGGTGGAAGAAGCCTACGCTGCCGACCCGGAAATGATCGCCTCCGCCGCCTGCGATATTCAGGCCGTGCGCACGCGCGACCCGGCGGTGGATAAATACTCCACGCCGCTGCTCTATCTGAAAGGTTTTCACGCCTTACAGGCCTATCGCATTGGTCATTGGCTGTGGTCACAGGGCCGTCAGGCGCTGGCAATTTTCCTGCAAAATCAGGTGTCGGTGAGCTTCCAGGTGGATATTCACCCGGCGGCGAAAATCGGTCGTGGCATTATGCTCGATCACGCCACCGGTATTGTGGTTGGTGAAACCGCCGTCATTGAAGACGACGTCTCGATTCTCCAGTCGGTTACTCTCGGCGGTACCGGGAAAACCAGCGGCGATCGCCATCCGAAGATCCGTGAAGGGGTGATGATTGGTGCCGGAGCGAAAATTCTCGGTAATATTGAAGTCGGACGCGGCGCGAAAATCGGTGCCGGTTCGGTGGTGCTACAACCCGTGCCGCCGCACACCACTGCGGCCGGGGTTCCGGCGCGCATCGTGGGCAAACCCGAAAGCGATAAACCGTCGATGGATATGGATCAGCATTTTAATGGGATCAACCACGGGTTCGAGTACGGCGACGGCATCTAATTTTCCGGCTATTTTACTCGCCTGAACCAGGGCAGTGCTCAAAATCCTCACGTACATTGTGTACGCTCCGATTTTTCCGCGCTGTCCGTGTTCTGTCTGCCCTCGCCAATAACGCCAGAAAAATTGACGCGTTAACACCAACTTCCAGGTCGGATAAGGCATTGCCGCTATCCGACAATCCGTTAACTCCGCAGCACCGCGCCGGGATAGCCCAGCTGGCGCCAGGCTTCATACACCACCACGGATACGGCATTTGACAGGTTCATGCTGCGGCTGTCCGGCATCATCGGAATACGGATTTTTTGCTGTGGCGGCAGCGCATCAAGGATCGTGGCGGGCAGGCCGCGCGTTTCCGGGCCAAACATCAGATAATCCCCGTCCTGAAAACTGACCGCGCTGTGTGCAGGGGTACCTTTAGTGGTGAGCGCAAACAGGCGCTGCGGCTGCTGAGCTTCGACAAACGCAGCGTAATCCGCGTGGCGCTTCACTGCAGCGAACTCATGATAATCCAGCCCCGCGCGGCGCAGACGTTTATCGTCCCAGGTAAAACCCATCGGTTCGATAATGTGCAGGCTGAAACCGGTATTGGCGCACAGGCGAATAATGTTCCCGGTATTGGGTGGGATTTCTGGTTCAAATAATACGATGTTTAACATACTGCCCCCTTAATAGCGGGGGCAGGATAGCACTCTCTAAGCCGCATCGCCATGCGTCAGCGGTGCCAGCGCGGCGGGTAGCTGGTGGAGCGTTTGTACCAGCGATTCTTTGCTGATTTCGCGAATCGATTTCGCGCCGGTCAGCGTCATTGCCACTTTCATTTCTTTCTCGATCAGATCCAGCAAGTTCGCCACGCCCTTGCGACCATGCGTTGCCAGCGCATACAGATACGCGCGGCCCAGCAGCACGGAATCGGCACCGAGCGCAATCATACGCACCACATCAAGACCGTTGCGAATACCGCTGTCAGCCAGAATGGTGATATCGCCTTTTACCGCATCGGCAATCGCTGGTAATGCACGGGCGGAAGAGAGCACGCCATCCAGCTGGCGGCCACCGTGGTTGGAAACCACAATGCCATCAGCGCCGAAACGCACCGCATCGCGGGCATCTTCCGGATCGAGGATCCCTTTGATCACCATCGGGCCGTCCCAGAATTCGCGGATCCACTCCAGGTCTTTCCAGGAAATGGAGGGATCGAAATTCTTCGCCAGCCAGCCAATATAGTCTTCCAGCTCGGTCGGTTTGCCGAGATAGGCGGAAATATTACCCAAATCATGCGGACGGCCATTTACCCCCACATCCCACGCCCATTGTGGATGCAATACCGATTGCACATAACGGCGCAGGGCGGCATTGGGGCCGCTCATTCCGGAATGGGCATCGCGGTAGCGCGCGCCCGGCGTCGGCATATCCACGGTGAAGACCAGCGTCGAGCAGCCTGCGGCTTTTGCCCGTTCCAGCGCGTTACGCATAAAACCGCGATCGCGCAGCACATAGAGCTGGAACCACATCGGGCGTTTGATGGTTGGTGCCACTTCTTCAATCGGGCACACCGAAACGGTGGAGAGTGTGAATGGAATGCCTTTCGCATCGGCAGCGCCTGCGGCCTGCACTTCGCCACGACGGGCATACATACCGCACAGCCCGACCGGCCCCAGCGCCACCGGCATACTGAGCTTCTCATTGAATAGCGTGGTGTCGAGGCTGAGCGTGGACATATCCTTCAACACCCGCTGGCGCAGCGCCACCTGTGACAAATCTTCCACGTTGCGGCGCAGGGTATATTCGGCATACGCGCCACCGTCGATATAGTGAAACAGGAACGGCGGCAAAATGCGTTTTGCCGCTGCGCGATAGTCGCTGGCTGCGGAAATAATCATGCTTTTTTCTCCCTTGAATGCGAATTCTGCTCGTCGGGCAGGCGGGTGATGCGCGCCTGGCGGGCCTGATCTTCATCAAATTGTCGAATAGTGGTATGCACAAAACCGAGGTGCGCCATCATCGCCTGACGCGCGCCATCAGCATCGCCCGCGAAAATGGCGTCCATCACCGCGCGGTGCTGTTCGGTCAGACGGGCAAAAACGGGCGGCACGAGATACATGCGCTGGCGGCTCTGTTTTACCGAGGATTGCAGCAGGTCGAAGAAGCCGCGCATCGTTTGCAGCAGCACCACATTATGCGAGGCTTCTGCAATGGCGAGATGGAAACGCACATCTGCCTGCGACGCGAGATCGGGGTCATCCGACTGCGAGGCGTCAAAGCACAGGGCAATCTTCTCTTTATCCGCTTCGGTGGCGCGCATGGCGGCATGCCATGCGGTGCTGGCTTCAATGGCGTGACGGGCTTCGAGGATATCAAAGCTGTAATCGGGGTCATCGCTGAGCAGCGTTTTCAGCGGCTGAACAATATTCTGTTCTGACCAGGTTTCGTGCTGCCAACGTACAAAAGTACCGCCGCCGCGACGGCTCAGCAGCACGCCTTCGCTGACCAGTTTCGCAAGGGCTTCACGCAACGAATTGCGCGAAACCCCAAGCTGTACGGCCAGCTGGCGTTCGGCGGGCAGTTTCATGCCCGCTTCCAGTTGTTGTTCAGCAATCAGCGCCCGAACGCGGTCTGCAACCTCGTCAGCCAGGCGTCGGGGTAAAACCGTCATGGGATCATCCAGGTCAGTACATAAGCCTGAAGTGTGGTGATCACACCCACCATGCAGGTGAAAATCAGACTGTGTTTAACGGTAAAGCGGAACAGGTCTGACTCTTTGCCAACCAGTCCGACCGCCGCACAAGCAATGGC
This sequence comes from Kosakonia sp. H7A, assembly GCF_003028445.1. NCBI lineage: Bacteria > Pseudomonadati > Pseudomonadota > Gammaproteobacteria > Enterobacterales > Enterobacteriaceae > Kosakonia > Kosakonia sp. H7A. Next base: position 187,734 of record NZ_PYTZ01000003.1, read on the forward strand.
GATCGACTGTGGCGAGATCATTTTGCCGGTGACGCCGCCGGTGGTGTTGGCTGCGACCATCAGCACATCTGAGACGCCGATCTGCTGAGCGGCGGTCGCTTGCAGCGCGGCAAACAGCGCATTCGATGACGTGTCGGAACCGGTGAGAAATACCCCCAGCCAGCCGAGGAATGGCGAGAAGAAGGTGAAGGCGCTGCCGGTATGTGCCAGCGCGAGTGCCAGCGTCGACGACAGCCCGGAATAGTTCGAGATAAAGGCGAAGGCCAGTACCATACCGATCGAGTAAATCGGCAGCGCCAGATCTTTCAGCGTACTGACAAAGGTGCTGACCGCCTCTTTTGGCTTCATGCGCAGCCAGACAATTGACAGGATCGCCGCGAACAGAATGGCGGTGCCGGTGGCAGAGAACCAGTCGAATTTATACACCGCGGCATACGGCGTGGCGGCACTGACAACCGGCGGCATGCGGGCAACCAGCTTGTCGAGATGCGGCACGGAAATATTGAATACCCAGTCATACAGCGCGCCGCCTGGTGCAAACAGCGCTTTGAACGGCGGCACGCTCCACAGCGTGACGGTTGCTGTCAGGAACAGGAACGGCGACCAGGCGCGCAGAACCTGCCCGGCACTGTAGTGCGTGCGTTTTAAATCGAGATCAACCTGCGCCGCACCCATGTCGCCAAAGCGGAAGATGCGCACCGGCCGCCAGCGTTTCAGGAACAGCGTCAGGCACACCAGCGAAACCAGCGACGAAATGATATCCGGCAGTTCCGGGCCGATAAAGTTGGAGCTCAGATATTGGGCAACAGCAAACGAGCCGCCCGCCACCAGCACCGCAGGCCAGGTCTCTTTCACGCCGCGCCAGCCATCCATAATCGCCATGATCCAGAACAGCACGATAATGGTCAGGAACGGCAACTGGCGGCCTACCATCTGGCCAATCTCAAAGCTCTCCAGCCCGGTGACCTGGCCTGCGACCAGAATCGGAATACCCATCGCGCCAAACGCCACGGGCGCAGTATTCACAATCAGGCATAAACCGGCGGCATACAGTGGATTAAAGCCCAGCCCGACCAGCAATGCGGCGGTGATTGCCACCGGCGCGCCGAACCCGGCCGCCCCTTCGAGAAACGCGCCAAACGAGAAACCGACAATTAACATTTGCAGGCGCTGGTCGGGCGTAATCGAGAGGATTGATGAGCGGATAATGTCGAACTGCCCGGTTTTCACCGAGATCTTGTAGACAAATACCGCCGCCACGATGATCCACGCAATCGGCCACAGGCCATAGAAGAAGCCGTAAACCACCGAGGCAAGGGCGTGATCCACGGGCATATGGTAAAACAGCAGCGCCACCGCAAGGGCGATGGCGACCGTCCAGCTCGCGGCCACATAGCCTTTGAGCTTGAGTTTTATCAGAGCAAAAAAGAAAAACAGGATCGGTAGCGATGCGATCAGACTTGATAGCCAGAGGTTCCCGGCCGGGTCGTAATTCTGTTGCCAGAGGCTCATGCAGGTGTCTCCCGAGAACCACAACAAAGCCGGTACGCGGTAAGTCTGTGCTTAACGCTGCGTCACAAGTTTTGTAAAAGTGGTCCTGCCAATGCGATGGTGTAGGGTTGGTGATAACGAATGGTTATCCAAATGTTGCATTTGGGCAATGGCTATGTGACGGGATTTGATGGAACTGTGAAGCAGGGAGAGAATCAAAGTGAAATTGGTAGGGCCAATTCAGATCGCCCCCCGCGCTCAGCACGCGACAAGGGCGATACCAATTAGAATTCGCTTTTGGCAAAGCCAGTCATCACGTCGAGACCCATTTCGCGGCCCAGCGCCGTCATCGGGTGCACAACCACCAGCCCACGAACGCTTTTTTTCAGCTTACCGAGATCGGCCTGCTCTTTTTTGCTGATGGCGCGGCTGAACGGCATTTTCAGTAGCTTTTGCGCTTCTTTGCTCAGCTTCTGATTGTGCTGCTCGCGCAGGCGGGCAATTTCCGTCTCCAGCGTGGATTTCTCTTTTTCCAGTTCGGCGTATTTTTCTGCCGCATCGACTAAAGAGAGGTCAGCCTGCTGGTGGTGAGTTGCATCGAGGCGGTCGCTCAGGCGCTTGATTTCGTTCTTTTCAACGTCTTTCATGGTGCTCAGTTTTGTTGGGGGAAAATGCAAGGATACAACATTTGCGGCGGCGCTTACTTATGGAATGCCTTTTTTAGGCTGATGCGGGAGATGAGCTCAGTCAATGAAAGCACCATGGTGGAGCGCACCACTTGCTGGTAGCGCTGCTTCTGCATGGCGAACAGATCGGCATCGCTGGTATCAAATTGCGGGGTTGGCGGCAGGGCGGCCACGCAATGCAGTTCGCCGAACGGACCGAGAATTTCATCGTCGGTAAAGGCGTATTCCGTACCGTCGTGATTCAGCTCTTCACGCAGCGCCATCAGGAGCTCCGCGTCTTCATACTCCGCACGGGAAATCACGCCCAGGCCGTAAATCAGCTTCAGCCGCACGGATAAATTGCCCAGCGGTCCATCTCCGTCAAGCAGCGGCTCTACAGCATATTTCACCGCGTAGTCATCTTTGCGAAATACCTGCAACACCAGAATATTGATGGCTTCATTGAGCAGTTCAACGGCAGCAATCAAAAAGCTTCGTACGGTTTTGCCCGCATTCAGACGCTCGAGTACACGGTTTTCGAAAGCCTGCGTTTGTTCCATTATTGCCTGCATATCTGACAATTTCGTTAACTGGCGCGGGGATTCCCGCGCCAAAACCGGCATCATGCCTTTGCGTTATATGCGTCGATGGCTTCGGTAACGACCGGGCTGTTAGCATCCAGGCCAGAAATTTGCGCCAGCGCAGCCTGCGGGCCTTTCTCTTCGATAAGCTGGGCCAGCTCTTGCGCCTGCGGATCCTGCTCGCTGCGGTAGTGCATTGCAGCGGCGATACCTTTCACCAGGTTTGCGTGCGGCAGGTTGTACTCCAGCGTACCGAGCAGCGGTTTAATCAGACGGTCGCCGGCGCTCAGTTTACGCAGTGGCTGACGGCCAACGCGTTCCACATCGTCTTTCAGCCACGGGTTTTCAAAACGACCGAGGATTTTCTGAATGTACGCAGCGTGCTTTTCGGGATCGAAGCCATAACGCTTGATCAGTACCGCGCCGCTCTCTTCCATTGCGCCTTTCACTACGGCGCGGATAGCGTCGTCGAGGATGGCATCGCGAATGGTCTGATGGCCGGTCTGTTTTCCAAGGTACGCGGTTATAGCATGCCCGGTATTCAGCGTGAAGAGCTTGCGCTCAACAAATGCCATCAGGTTATCGGTTAACTCCATGCCTGGAATGGCTGGCAGCGCGCCTTTGAACTGGGTTTTATCAACAATCCACTCGCTGAAGGTTTCCACTGTCACTTCCAGCGGATCGTTGGTGGCGGATTCCGCTGGCGGAACGATGCGGTCAACGGCCGAGTCGACAAAGCCGACATGCTCTTCCACCCACGCTTTATCGGCATCGGCCAGTGCGGCGATCACATGGCCTTTCAGTTGGGTGGTGCCGCGTACCATGTTTTCACAGGCAATGATATTCAGCGGCGTGTTGATGCCCTGCGCTTTGCGCTTCGCCAGACCTTTGGCAATCGCCGGGGCGATACGCTCCAGAACAACCGGTCCCACGGCAGTGGTAACCAGGTCGACGTGCGCTATCAGGTCAATCACTTCATCACCGATGCTGCTGACAGCGTTGACGCCGGAAACGGTATCAATCTGCTGTTTTTCTCCCACAACGTGAACCTGATAGCTATGACGGGCATTCAGGGCGTCGAGCACCACCTGATTCACATCGGCGAATGTCAGTTCAATCCCCGCGTCGGCAAGCAGTTTGCCGATGAAGCCACGTCCGATATTACCTGCGCCAAAATGTAATGCTTTCATAGAATTAACCTTCATAAATGTTTTACCCGAGAGGGCCTGGGTGAAGGAACATATACCGTTCTCCTCACCCTGACCCTCTCCCCGAAGGGAGAGGACAAAAGCCCGGTAAGCATTTTGCTACCGGGCTTTGGGGATTACTTGTTCAGCAACGCCAGCACTTCTTCAACGCTGGAAGTCTGAGCCAGACGTTCAATGACCGTCTCATCGTCCAGTGCGTTCGTCAGGCTGGTGATCACCTGGATATGCTCGTTGTTACGTGCGGCGATACCGATGACCAGACGGGCGATATCATCTTCTTCTTCGCCGAAACGTACACCTTGCGGATACTGGCAGAACACCACGCCGGTTTTCAGTACGCGGTCTTTGGCTTCCACCGTACCGTGCGGAACGGCGATCGACTCACCCAGATAGGTCGGGGTCAGTTTTTCACGATCCAGCATTGCTTGCACGTATTCCGGCTCAACATAACCGCCTTTCACCAGTTGCTCACCGGCAAAACGAATCGCTTCTTCTTTGGTGCTCGCGCTGAGACCAAGGAAGATATTCTCTGCGCCCAGCCTGAACAGATTGCTGTTGGTCTCATCAAAGCTGTCTTTCAGGCTGGTCGTCACCTTTGCTTCATTGTCCGTGTGGCGCTGCGCGGCAACCAGACGTTCAGTCAGGCTGGTGTACAGGCCGCTGTCCAGGAAGTTGGTCAGCGAAATATGCTGCGCCTGCGGTACCTGACGCATTGCACGCTCGGTCAGATCGCGGTGCGTGATCACCAGGTCGACATCCGGCGGCAGGCTGTTAATCGCGCTGTTGGTCACTGAGATGTTGGTCAGGCCAGCATCCTGCACTTTCTTACGCAGTACGCCTGCGCCCATGGCGCTGGAACCCATACCGGCATCACAGGCCACGATGATTTTACGTACGTGGCTCAGGTCGTTGGTGACATCGCCAGCCGACAGCGGATTTGCACCTTTGGACTCGGCTTTCATGTCCTGTACGCGACGGGTAGCGGCTTCGATATCTTCATCTTCTTCTTTCACTTTGCTGGTTTTCAGCAGGATAGAAGAGATAACGAAGGAGACGACCAGCGCAGCCAGAATTGCCGTGATGTTAGCGAAGTAGGCACCTTTCGGCGTCATCGCCAGCACTGCCAGGATGGAACCCGGAGAAGCCGGAGAAACCAGACCGCCGTTCAGCACGCTCAGCGTAAACACGCCAGTCATACCGCCGAGGATCACCGCCAGCAGCAGACGCGGGTTCATCAGCACATACGGGAAGTAAATTTCGTGGATACCACCCAGGAAGTGGATGATTGCCGCGCCGCCCGCAGACTGTTTCGCGCTGCCGCGACCGAAGAACATATATGCCATCAGCACGCCCATACCCGGACCCGGGTTTGCTTCAATCAGGAAGAAGATGGACTTGCCGAGTTCGTGAGACTGCTGAATACCCAGCGGCGAGAAGATACCGTGGTTGATGGCGTTGTTGAGGAACAGGATTTTCGCCGGTTCAACAAAGATGGACGCCAGCGGCAGCATGTCATGCACAACCATGAAGTTAACGCCCGCAGCCAACGCTTTGGACAGCACTTCAACGGCCGGGCCGATGCCCAGGAACGCCAGAATGGCGAGGATCATACCGATGATGCCAGCGGAGAAGTTATTCACCAGCATTTCGAAACCGGATTTGATCTTGCCGTCTACAGCGGCGTCAAATTTCTTGATGCAGTAGCCGCCCAGCGGGCCGGCAATCATCGCGCCGAGGAACATCGGCATATCCGCACCGACGATAACCCCCATTGTGGTGATAGCACCCACCACGCCGCCGCGATCGCCGCCAACCAGACGACCACCGGTGAAACCGATGAGCAGCGGCAGCAAATACGTAATCATGGGGCCGACGAGTTTCGCCAGCGTCTCGTTTGGTAACCACCCTGTAGGAATAAACAATGCTGTAATGATACCCCACGCGATAAACGCGCCGATGTTGGGCATCACCATATTGCTGAGAAAGCGACCAAAGCTTTGCACCTTGATCTTGATATCGGATGACATAAAACACCCCTTCTTATGTTTACTATCGCACAGGCCGGAAGCCCGAGGTTTTGTTGTTAACGTGGCGGCAGAGGTAGCCGGACCTGGGTTATCTGTGAGGCGAAATCTCGCACCGAATTGCGTAACTGTCCAGACGATGGCCTTTAACGTGATGTTGATCACACTAATGAGGGGGATACCCTGCCACTTAGCGTGATGTTCATCACAAAAAATCAGTGTAAAAAAAGAACAAAGGATAAAAACTGAACGATTAAGGGGGGTAAATGTGATCCTGTTCACAATTGATGGGCGCGACTTTGTTATTTATTTGTGACCTAAATCACAAGATATTTTTGTCAGGAGTTTTCCGAGTGTGATCGCCAGCAAACTGTATTTTTTACACTCAGGACAACCTGTAACTTCCTTTCACGTCGTCTGGCGAGGCTTAATCTAGTATCGGAAGTTTTCACATTGATGAAACAATTTACGACGACTAGTACATAATTAGGTTTTTGTTGGCAAAAAAGGACCCAAAAATGAAACTTATCGGCAGCTACACCAGCCCTTTTGTCCGCAAAATCTCCGTGATGCTGCTGGAAAAGGGGATCACCTTTGAATTTATCAACGAGCAGCCCTACAACGCGATCAACGGCGTGGCGCAATACAACCCGCTCGGTAAGGTCCCCGCGCTGATTACGGATGAGGGTGAAGTCTGGTTCGACTCGCCGATCATCGCGCAATACATTGAGTTACTGGCTATCGCACCGGCGTTATTGCCGACGGAGCCTGTGGCTGCGCTAAAAATTCGCCAGCTGGAAGCGCTGGCCGACGGCATTATGGATGCTGCGCTGGTCTCGGTGCGTGAACTGGCGCGCCCGGTTGAGCAGCAATCGCAAAGCGAGCTGCTGCGCCAGCGGGAGAAAGTTTCGCAGGGCCTGGATACGCTGGAACGCTACCTGCAAGAGGGAACGCTCAGCGTGGATACGCTGAACCTGGCGACCATTGCCATCGCCTGCGCGATTGGTTATCTCAACTTCCGCCATGTCTCGCCGGGCTGGTGCGTGAATCGCCCGCTGCTGGTGAAGCTGGTCGAGAACCTCTTCCAGCGTGAGAGTTTCGCCCGTACGGAGCCGCCAAGGGCCTGATAAGCATGGTGTCGGCCTGAGCAAAGTCGCTGTACAATCCCCTCACGTCAATCCCCCTGACGGGAGGGGGCAACTCATAGCCAGGCCTTTTCATGACAACTCTTTACAGCCAGATCCCATCGACCGATCGCCTGTTACGTGACGAGGCGTTCGCCACTTTATTAACGCTTTTCGGCCATAGCCGCGTAACGCAGATGCTGCACCAGCTACAGGATGAAGCGCGTGAGCAAATCCGTCAGCAGCAGGCATTACCCGACTGGTGCGATGCCTGGGCCAGTGAAACGCAAAAGCGGCTGGAACAGAGCAACGCCAGCGCGCTACGCCCGGTGTTTAACCTGAGCGGCACCGTACTGCATACCAACTTAGGCCGCGCGGTGCAGCCGCAGGCAGCGGTCGATGCTGTTGCGGCGGTCATGGGTTCTGCGGTGACGCTGGAATATGATCTCGACGGCGCCGGGCGGGGGCATCGCGATCGCGCGCTGGCGGATTTACTCTGCCAGCTAACCGGCGCGGAAGACGCCTGCATCGTCAATAACAACGCTGCTGCCGTGTTGCTGATGCTGGCAGCCACGGCGGCGGGGCGTGAAGTGGTGGTGTCGCGCGGCGAGCTGGTGGAGATTGGCGGCGCGTTCCGCATTCCGGACGTGATGCGCCAGGCGGGCTGCGTGCTGCATGAAGTGGGAACCACTAACCGCACGCATGCTAAAGATTACCGCCAGGCGATCAACGACAACACGGCGCTGCTGATGAAGGTGCATACCAGCAATTATCATATTGACGGTTTTACTGCCGCGGTGGACGAAGCGGAGCTGGTGACCCTTGCCGAAGCGGCTGGTCTGCCGGTGATTGTCGATCTGGGTAGCGGCTCGCTGGTGGATTTAACCTGTTACGGCCTGCCAAAAGAGCCGATGCCGCAGGCGCTGATCGCCGCAGGCGTCAGCCTGGTGAGCTTCTCCGGTGATAAGCTGCTCGGCGGCCCGCAGGCGGGGATTATCGTCGGTAAAAAAGCGCTGATTGCGCAGTTGCAGCAGCACCCGCTGAAACGGGCGCTGCGGGCGGACAAAATGACGCTGGCGGCGCTGGAAGCTACGCTGCGTCTCTATCTGCACCCGGAAAAGTTACCGCAGAGCCTGCCGACGCTACGTTATCTGACGCGCCCGGAGCCGGAGATCCGCGAGCAGGCGTTGCGGCTGTGCGCGGCGCTGAATGCGCGATATAGCGAGTTCGACCTGCGTGTCGAAGCCTGTTTGTCACAGATTGGCAGCGGCTCTTTGCCGGTCGATCGCCTGCCTGGCGCAGCCGTGACCTTTACGCCGCGTAACGGCAGCGGGCGTCGGCTGGAAGCGCTGGCGGCGCAGTGGCGGGCGTTGCCGCAGCCGGTGATTGGCCGCATTTACGATGGTCGCTTGTGGCTGGACTGCCGCTGTCTTGATGATGAATCCCGCTTGCTGGAGATGTTGCTGAAATGATTATTGCCACTGCCGGGCATGTTGACCACGGCAAAACAACTCTGATCGAGGCGCTGACCGGCGTGAATGCCGATCGTTTGCCGGAAGAGAAAAAACGCGGCATGACTATCGATCTGGGCTACGCCTACTGGCCGCAGCCGGACGGGCGCGTACCGGGGTTTATTGATGTGCCGGGGCACGAAAAATTCCTCTCGAACATGCTGGCGGGCGTCGGCGGCATCGATCATGCGCTGCTGGTGGTTGCCTGCGATGATGGTGTGATGGCGCAGACTCGCGAGCATCTGGCCATTTTGCAGCTCACCGGTAACCCGGCGCTGACCGTGGCGCTAACGAAGGCCGATCGCGTGGATGGCGCACGAATTGAGCAGGTGCGCGCAGAAGTACAAGAAACGCTGAAAGCCTTTGGTTATCCGCAGGCAACCCTGTTTGTCACTGCCGCAACAGAGATGCGTGGCATCGCTGAATTACGTGCGCATCTGTTGCAGTTGCCGGAGCGCGCGCACCCGGAAAATCAACGTTTTCGTCTTGCGCTGGATCGCGCGTTTACCGTCAAAGGTGCCGGGCTGGTGGTGACCGGTACAGCGCTCTCTGGCGATGTGCGCGTGGGCGATACGTTGTGGCTGACCGGAGTGAATAAACTGATGCGCGTGCGCGGCCTGCATGCGCAGAATCAGCCAGTTGATCATGCTCATGCCGGGCAGCGTATTGCGCTCAATATTGCCGGGGACGCGGAAAAAGAGGCGCTCAGCCGCGGTGACTGGTTGCTGTCACAGCAACCGCCGGAGCCAACGGAGCGGGTGATTGTCGCGCTGCAAACGCACACGCCGCTGACCCAGTGGCAGCCGGTGCATATCCACCATGCCGCCAGCCATGTTACCGGCCGCGTTTCGCTGCTGGAAAACGGTCTCGCCGAGCTGGTACTGGATATGCCGCTGTGGCTGGCCGATAACGATCGGCTGGTGCTGCGTGATATCTCTGCGCGCAGTACGCTGGCCGGAGCGCGCGTGGTAACACTCAACTCACCGCGTCGCGGCAAACGTAAAACCGAGTATCTGCAATGGATCGCGGAGCTGGCGCAGGCGGGTGATGATGCGCAGGCGCTGCTGGCGCATTTATCGCGCGGCGCTGTTGATCTGACGGCGTTTGGCTGGGCGCGGCAGCTCAGCGCGCGCGGGCTGGAAGCGCTGCTGGATAACCCCGGTTTTATTCGCGCTGGTAATAACCTGTTGAATGCGCCGGTAGCGGCGCGCTGGCAGCGGAAGCTGCTGGATACGTTGGCAATCTACCATGAGCAGCACCGCGAAGAGCCAGGCCCTGGGCGCGAGCGTTTGCGGCGCATGGCGTTGCCGATGGAAGATGAAGCGCTGGTGCTCACCCTTATCGAACGGATGCGCGAGGCGGGCGACATTCACAGCCATCATGGCTGGCTGCATCTGCCGGATCATAAAACTGGCTTCAGCGATGAACAGGAGCATCTGTGGCAAAAGGTGGCTCCGCTGTTTGGTGACGAACCATGGTGGGTGCGCGATCTGGCACGCGAAACCGCAAGCGACGAACAGGTGATGCGCGGCGTGCTGCGACAGGCGGCTCAGCAGGGGCTCATTACGGCGATCGTGAAAGATCGTTATTACCGTAACGATCGGATTGTCACTTTTGCCAGCATGATCCGCGATCTGGATCAGGCGCGCGGTTCCACCAGCGCCGCCGATTTCCGCGATACGCTGAACGTGGGACGCAAACTGGCGATTCAGATCCTGGAATATTTTGACCGCATTGGTTTTACCCGCCGACGCGGCAATGACCATATCCTGCGTGACAAAGCCCTTTTCCTGAAGGAATAAACCCCAGGCAGAGCGCCAGAAATGTTCATGCAAATGACAAATCTGGCGCCTTTCCCCTCTGCGATCAAAGCGCAGCAGCGACGCTTTCGGCACTCTTGGCTTTTTTAATGCCTGCTGGAGTGGAAAATGAACCGTTTTATTATCGCCGATTCGGCAAAATGCATTGGCTGCCGCACCTGCGAAGTGGCCTGCGTGGTGTCGCACCAGGATAATCAGGACTGCTCAACCCTCTCGGCCTCCGCCTTTTCTGCCCGCATTCGGGTGGTTAAAACCGGTACATTTTCCACGGCAGTAACCTGCCATCACTGCGAAGATGCGCCCTGTGCAAATGTCTGCCCGGTTGGTGCGATTCATCGCGCCGACGGTGCGGTACGGGTGGAACAATCCCGCTGTATCGGCTGTAAAAGCTGCATGATTGCCTGCCCGTTTGGCGCGGTGCAGGTGACGCGAGTTGACGCGCGGGCGCAGGCGCTGAAGTGCGATCTGTGCCAGCACCGCGAAACCGGACCCGCCTGTGTGGAAGCCTGCCCGACCAGCGCTCTCAGCTGTGTGAACCCGTCGCAACTGCGCGAGTATCGTCTGCGAAGCCAGTTAGCGTAAGCCGTTAAAGTTCTACGTCAGCGTGTTGGCGCGCGTTCGCCAGTGGAGTAGTACGGAGCGGGCTGCGGCACAATAAGCGTTTCATCACGCAATCCCTTTTCAATCAGTGCGCCGAACGGCGATGACAAGTATTGCTGTGAAGACGTGCCCCCTTGCGGGGGCACAAAAATTTTTACTGCTGGGTTAGTTTTTATCTGCCGCCGACGATACCGCTCATATCGCTGAGAGGCTTCGAGGTGGTGCTTCTCCCCTGGTGCTGGTGGAATTGCTGATAGTTGAGCCTGTATGACCGTATTCGGGGGGGATTGACGTTCGCCAGCAGCCCGGAGGCCTTGGCAGAAACACCGTCGTCGCCGCAATTGCGCTGAGGTGGCGAATGTTATTAGTTGCCATGCTGATACTCCGCTCAATTAACACGCCGGACGACGCATGAATTAAGTGTAAATCGCATTTATAGACCAGCAACGTTGGCGCATTAATATTTTGCAAAAAAATGAAAAATATGATTATTCCTAAAGTGCCAGTATTTTCATTTTGTATGTCATTTAAAATCAATTGCTTAGGTTTGTGTCTTTAATTTATACTTAACAAAGATTTGCGTTTTTAGATTTTATTAAAAAGAGATATATCCTTGACAATTATTTTGATTAACAGAAAGCAAGTTTAGTTTTTATTTATGGAATATATCCATGTAAAAAAAATCTCTGTTTAATTAAAATTAACCTTTATGTGGTTATCTGGCAGGCATAAAAAAGCCATCCTGATGATGGCTTTTTTTAATTCTTTTCAGGCCTCGTTTTCTTGCCAGGCTTTTTCAACCTCTTCGGCGAGAATTTTTACCCCGGCTTCGATAAGCGCCAGTTCCGGCACATAGTTCATGCGCATGCACTGGTGCGTGTGCGGCCAGGGTTTATCCAGCCCCGGGAAGAAGTAATCGCCCGGCACCATCAGCACGCCGCGTTTTTTCAGGCGCTGATAAAGTAATTCGGTACTGATAGGCAGATCCTTGAACCACAGCCAGAGGAAAATCGCCCCTTCCGGTTTATGGATCAGGCAGCGCTCTTCGGGCAGGTAGCGGCGCAGAACGGCGATGGTTTCCTGAACTCGCTGGTAATAGAACGGTTTGATCACGTTTTCAGAGAGGCGCAGCAGATCTTTGCGCTTAATCATCTCGCACATCATTGCCGGGCCGATGCCGCCAGGCGCAAGGCTGATGATGCCGTTCATGTTGCGAATGGCGGAGATAATTTTGTCGTTGGCAATGATAATTCCGCAGCGGCTGCCTGGCAGGCCCAGCTTCGACAGGCTCATGCACAGGATAATATTCGGGTTCCACAGCGGACGCGCTTCGCTAAAGATGATGCCCGGGAAAGGTACGCCGTAAGCGTTATCGATCACCAGCGGAATGTTGTGCTGATTCGCCAGCACATCGAGTTTCATTAACTCTTCGTCGGTGATCACGTTGCCGGTAGGGTTGGTTGGCCGCGAGACGCAAATCATCCCGGTCTCTTCGCCGATATGCAGATGTTCGAAATCGACATGGTATTTAAACTGGCCATCAGGCAGCAGTTCAATATTGGGTCGCGCCGAAACAAACATCTCCTCTTCCAGCCCGGAATCCGCATAGCCGATGTACTCCGGCGCCAGCGGAAATAATACTTTTCTGGTACTTCCATCGGCACGACGGCCTGCAAACAGATTGAACAAGTAGAAAAACGCGCTCTGGCTGCCATTTGTCAGTGCAATATTCTGCGGTTCAATATCCCAACCCAGCTCTTCGCGCAGCATCGCGGCCAGCGCCGTCAGCAGCTCGGTTTTGCCTTGCGGACCGTCATAATTGCACAGCGCATCAATCGCTTTGCCGTTTTCTACCATCCCGGCAAGCAGGTTATGGAAGTAATCGGTCATGGCCGGGATTTGTGCCGGGTTACCGCCGCCGAGCATGATAGCGCCAGGGGTGCGTAAACCGTCGTTGAGATCCTCCATCAGGCGCGTAATGCCTGCATGGCGGGTAAATTTGTCGCCGAAAAGTGAAAATGTCATCGCTACTGCTCTGTCGGGCTACTGTTCAAAGTGGCTAACCATAACGCTCCGCAGAGCAGTGTGCAAATTGCCGCGCCGTGACGATTTTCGCTGTTTATACTAACTCTGTATTTTTTGTCAGCATAATATGCTGATATTTGCCTTATGGCTCAGCGCGTGGCCGCACCCGCCCAGACAACCATGACTTTGTCTTCTCCTTGCTCGCGTACGAACCCATATCCTTGCGGCAATGTCAGCGTGGTTTGTTTTCCTGCGCCCAGTGCCGGATGGCGCGCGCGGAACTGGCCAAGCGTTTGCCAGTGGCGCACGCTTTGCGCGGCTTTGCCGTCAAGATCCTGCCAGTTCATGTCCGATCGCGTGCCTTGCAGCGGATCGGATCCCGTGGGGCCAAACGGACGGGCGGATTCATCACCGTAGAAGATCTGCACCGCGCCTGGCGCAAGCAATAACAGCTCTGCCGATTGCTGGCCGCCTTCGCGGAACAGGCGGGTATCATGCGAGGAGAGATAACTCAGGGCGTTAAAGCTTTGCAGTTTGTCCGCCATTTGCTGCCAGACAGTATCCATATTCGCCAGGCACGGCACGGCGCTGGCGGCCTGCTCCTGATAATCAAAATTGATCATCGCGTCGAAACCGTGGTCGTAGTAAGCGCTGCGCATGACGCCGTGGCCCCAGGATTCGCCGGTCATCCAGAATGGCGCATCATCAATTTTCTTCTGCGGGTTGGCTTTTTTCCACTCGGCCAGCGCCTCTGTCGCCTGGGTTTTCAGCTGCTGCCAGGCCGCCAGCTCAACGTGTTTGGCAGTATCAACGCGAAAACCGTCGATACCATAATCACGCACCCACTGGCTGAGCCAGTGAGTCAGATAATCGCGCGGCGTGTAACCGGCAATCTCCCGCGCGTGGGTGTCCGGTTTATGTTGGTAGAAGACGGGCAAGCCGGATGGCGTGGTCGATTCTGTTTTCAGGTCAGGCAAGAACGCCAGCGACATGGTCAGATCGTCAAAGCCGGGGTTGTCATAATCGCCAATATCTGTGCGGATCCAGTTTTTGCCCCACCAGTTTTGCCACGCCGTTTTATCGCTGAAGTTGATGTAGTCATTGAAACTGTGCCAGGTCTGGCCAGCGGCGGGCTTCCAGTCTGTCCAGTGCTCGCCGAGGATTTTGCGCCGTTCATCCTCTTTCAGATAAAGCGCGCCAAACTGATACGTCTGCATATCCGCAAGTGTGGCGTAACCGGTGTGGTTCATCACCACGTCAAACAACACGCGGATGCCGCGTCGGTGCGCTTCATCTACCAGCGTGCGCAAATCCTCTTCGCGGCCCATATTGGCATCCAGGCGCGTCCAGTCTTGCGTGTAGTAGCCGTGGTAAGCGTAATGGGGAAAATCGCCTTTCGTGCCGCCGCCTACCCAGCCGTGGATCTGCTCCAGCGGTGAGCTTATCCATAACGCGTTCACGCCCAGTTGCTGCAAATAATCAAGTTTGCTGGTTAGCCCTTTCAGATCGCCGCCGTGGAAGGTGCCGATCTCCTGCATGCCATCTTTGTGTCGCCCGTAGCTGTTGTCGTTTGACGGGTCGCCATTCACATAACGGTCAGTTAAAACAAAATAAACGGTGGCGTTATGCCACTGGAAAGGCGCGGGACCATTGGTTTCCGCACGTTCTAACAGCAGCAACCCGTCACTCTCTGGCGCAGGCTGAAGGGTAATTTTGCCGTTGCGGACGGTGGTGATTTGCTGGCTGTAGAAATCGCGCACCTGGCTGCCTTCCGGGAACGTTGTGCCGACGTCTATCGTCAGTGGCTTATCGCTGCGCACCGGGCACTGGCGCGCCACGTTTGCGCGGGCGTCGGTATTCTCGCTTTTCACGCTCAGTAACAGAGTGGGCGTGCCGGAACGGGTATCGAGCTGCAACTGGTAATCGCCGTCGCGGAAAATGCGCCACTGCGGTGGGCTGCCTGTGCAGGGAACCAGGGATAACATCTGGTTGAGCTTCACCCCTTCAGCAGGCTGCCAGCATTGCTGCCCCTCCTGCAATGTGAGTGGATAAGCCCCTTTTTTCAGCGTCGCCTGGCTGCGCCACAGACCGGTGCCATCGTTGGTTAAGGCGGGAAAACGGCTGGCGGACCAGTCGGCGAAGGCGAAGCAGGGTATAAAAAGCAGTGAAAGCGCGGCGTGTTTCATCTGATGTCCCGTTAACGGCGGTTTCTTTCAGTTTGCCACGCCGAAAACAGGGCCGACTCATCCTGGGCGCGTTATGGCCAGGGAGGAGAGCAACGGGTGAGTGATAAGCCACACAGAACGTCACGGATTTGCGATAACCACCACATTTATCACTCTCTGTCCATTTTCTACACAATTTCCTGGTGACATGGTTTCGGAATTGGATTATTTCTGTACGTGCTCTTGTAAGCTATTTTTGGTATGATTTGAGATTCAGCTCTCAAATTTATGCAAAAAAGAAGGTGTTGGAATGTTCATATCCGACCAGGAGACCTAATGATATCGATACCCATGCGACGACCTGGGGCTACGATACTCATGTTTTTCACCCTTATATTTTCGGGTGGGGTGCTGGCAAAGACGCACACAGAAACAGCGAGTCACAAAGCCCACGTCACTAAGGCAAACGTAAAGAAGCAGGCAAGCAGTAAACAAGAGTATTCTCGCAATAGTGTAAATAGCAGTTCACTTCCTGATTTGCGAAAATACCCTTCCGGAACCCCAAGGAAAAAAGCGTTTCTCCGGACAGTAATGCCTTATATCACCAGTAAAAACTCAGCGATTACCGCCGAGCGTAACTGGCTGCAAAAGAAACAGTACGACAGCCAATGGTCGCCTGCTGAACGCACGCGCCTGAAGGATATTGCCAAACGCTACAAAGTGAGCTGGTCCGGGAATACGCGCCGTATCCCCTGGAACACGCTGCTGGAGCGCGTTGACATTATTCCTGACAGCATGGTCGCCACCATGGCGGCGGCGGAAAGCGGTTGGGGCACCTCCAAACTGGCGCGTACCAACAACAATCTGTTTGGTATGAAGTGTGCCAAAGGTGCCTGTAAAAATGGCCCGGGTAAGGTGAAAGGCTATTCCCACTTTGAATCCTTGCAGGAGTCGGTGGATGCCTACGTCACCAATCTGAACACGCATGCTGCTTATGCGTCGTTCCGTAAATCCCGCGCACAGTTACGCAAGGCCGATCAGGAAGTGACGGCTTCAAACATGATTCATAAGCTGAAGGGTTACTCGACCCGCGGTGCGAGTTACAACAACTATCTGTTTGCCATGTATCAGGACAATCAGCAGTTAATCGCCGCGCACATGTAACTGTTTTCGCTGCTAAAACGCCTTCCCTGTGGAAGGCGTTTTTCTTTGCGCGTTATATCAGCACTTCGCTGTAGCGGTCGCGGTAGTCTTTCGGCGTGCTGTCGTACTCTTTGCGGAAGACGGAATAGAAATATTGCAACGACGGGTAGCCGCACATTTGTGAAATCTCGTTGATCGAGAGTGACGTTGAAATCAGCAGGCTGCGCGCTTTTTCCAGTTTCTCCGCGTGGATCACCGCGTGGATAGTTTCCCCCACTTCCTCTTTAAAGCGCTTCTCCAGATTGGAACGTGAAATACCAACAGCATCCAGCACCTGATCGACCTTGATCCCCTTGCAGGCATGATTACGGATGTAGTGCATCGCCTGGATGACCGCCGGATCGTTCAGCGACCGGTAATCAGTCGAACGTCGTTCCACCACCCGCACCGGCGGCACCAGTAGTCGCTGAAGCGGCAGGGTTTCGCTATCCAGCAGACGATGCAGTAATTTTGCCGCCTGATAGCCCATCTGCCGCGTACCCTGCGCCACCGACGAGAGCGCGACGCGTGAGAGATAACGGGTCAGCTCTTCATTATCGATGCCAATGACGCACAACTTTTCCGGCACCGGAATATGCAGATGGTCGCACACTTGCAGCACGTGGCGGGCGCGGGCGTCGGTAACGGCAATGATGCCGGTTTGCGGCGGGAGCGTTTGTAGCCAGTCGGCGAGCCGGTTCTGTGCGTGCTGCCAGTTTTCTGGCGCGGTGGTCAGCCCCTGATAGACCACACCGCGGTATTTCTCCTGCGCGACAAGCCGGCAAAAAGCATATTCACGTTCAGCAGCCCAGCGTTTACCGCTGGAAACGGGCAGGCCGTAAAAAGCAAAACGGTGTACACCTTTCTCTTTCAAATGCAGGAATGCGCTCTCAACCAGCGCGTGATTGTCGGTGGCGATGTAATGGACCGCAGGGTAGCTTTCCGGCGTGTGATAGGAGCCGCCAACGCCGACGATCGGAACGTCAACATCGGCCAGTACCTGTTCTATTTCTGGGTCGTCGTAATCGGCAATAACACCGTCGCCAACCCACTCTTTAATGTTTTCAATGCGCGCGCGGAAATCTTCCTCGATAAAGATGTCCCACTCGGATTGCGACGCCTGCAAATACTCGCCGACGCCCTCGACAACCTGGCGGTCATAGGCTTTATTCGCATTAAATAACAGCGTGATGCGATGGCGTTTTTCAAACATGTCTCTATGATTCCTGGCTTTCGACCTGTTCTGATTATCATATTCAGGACACTGCCGGATAAAAAAGATCCGGCAGTGTGATCGCGCCTGTATTCACTCCTTTCAGGCCCGGCGTTTGGTCGCGGAATCCATCCACACCGCCAGCAGTAAAATCGCACCTTTGACGATGTATTGCCAGAAGGTGGGCACATCCATCATGCTCATGCCGTTATCCAGCGAAGCCATAATAAACGCCCCCATTACGGCACCCGCAACGCTACCGATCCCGCCTGCGAGGCTGGTGCCGCCAATGACACAGGCGGCAATGGCGTCCAGCTCGGCGATATTCCCGGCCGAAGGCGAACCCGCGCCGAGGCGTGAACTGAGGATTAACCCGGCGATAGCCACCATCAAACCATTGATGGCGAATACCGCCAGCTTGGTTCGCTCAACGTTGATACCGGAAAGCCGGGCAGCTTCCAGATTGCCGCCGATGGCGTAAATCCGGCGGCCAAACGCGGTTCGCGTAGCCATAAACATCCCAGCCAGCAGCAGAAATGCCAGCAGCAGCACGGGTGTAGGAACACCGCGATAATCATTGAGCAGCCAGATAGCACCCAGCACAATCACTGCGATAAGCGCCTGACGGCCAATCGCGCTGGTGGAGGCGGGTGTTGCGAGGCCGAGCGACTGGCGGCGCAACCGCCCGCGCCATTGCCAGAGCACAAACACCACCATGCCCAGAACGCCGACGCCGAAACCGACGCCGTCTGGCAGATAGCTCTGGCCGATTTGCGACATCGCCGCGCTGGTAGGAGAAACCGTGGTGCCGTTGGTGATGCCGATTAACACGCCGCGAAACGCCAGCATACCGGCGAGAGTGACGATGAATGACGGCACCTTGCGGTAGGCCACCCACCAGCCGTTCCATGCGCCCAGCAGCAGGCCTAGCACCAGCGTTACTGCCACTGTGAGCGGCAGCGGCCAGCCAAGCCAGACATCAAAAATCGCCGCTGCGCCGCCGAGCAGGCCCATCATTGAGCCAACGGAGAGGTCAATCTCAGCGGAAATAATGACGAACACCATGCCGACCGCCAGAATGCCGGTGATGGCGGTCTGGCGTAGCAGGTTAGAAATATTGCGTGCGCTCAGGTAAGCACCATCGGTCATACCGGTGAAAAACAGCATGATCACCACGATGGCCGCGATCATGACAAAGACCTGTAAGTTGAGGGATTTCAGACCGGAAAATACGCCCGGTGAGACCGTGGATAGCTTCATTTCAGACGGGTTGCTTTTCGACATGATGTTCGCTCCTCAGTGCCGCTTCCATGACCTGCTCCTGGGTCAGATTACGATTGATAAGATCGGCTTTCAGCTTGCCTTCATGCATCACCAGCACCCGGTCACTTAAGCCCAGTACTTCGGGTAGCTCGGATGAGATAACGATGACGGCAATCCCTTGCTGCACCAGTTGGTTAATGAGTTTGTAGATTTCGTATTTCGCGCCGATATCAATACCGCGCGTCGGTTCGTCGAGGATTAAAATGCGCGGGTTAAGCAGCAGGCAGCGGGCTAAAATCGCCTTTTGCTGATTGCCGCCACTGAGGCGACCGATGGCAAGCGCTGGCGATGAGGTTTTCACTTTCAGCCGCTGCAGAGACTGTAAAATGCAGGCTTGTTCTGCGGCATCGTCCAGGCTGCTGAGCACGCCGGTAAACTGATCCAGCGCCGCAAGGGTAATATTTTTTCCCACCGCCATAACCGGCACGATGCCGTCTTTTTTGCGATCTTCCGGCACCATTGCAATGCCGTGCGCGATGGCCTGCTGGCAGTTGTGGATCTCCACCTGCTTGCCATCAAGGTAAATCGCCCCCTCCCAGCGGCCAGGCCACACACCGAACAGGCACTGCACGGCTTCGGTTCTGCCTGCGCCGACTAACCCGGCAATACCGAGGATTTCGCCGCGTTTCAGGCTGAAGGAGACGTCGTTGACGCGTTTAATATGGCGATTAACCGGGTGCCAGGCGGTCAGATGTTCAACGCGCAGGATCTCCGTGCCGGTAGTATGTGGCTCACTGGGATAAAGCGCCGTAAGCTCGCGGCCGACCATCATGGTGATGATGTCATCTTCACTCATGCCCGTCGCATCGCGGGTGCCGATATGTTTGCCATCGCGAATGACGCAAATCATGTCAGATATCGCTTTGACTTCATTGAGTTTGTGGGAAATGTAGATACAGGCGATATCATGGTTACGCAGGTCGCGGATGATATCCAGCAGCACCGCGGTTTCCTGTTCGGTAAGCGAGGCCGTCGGTTCATCCAGAATAAGCAGCCGCACCTGCTTATTCAGCGCCTTGGCAATTTCCACCAGTTGCTGTTGCCCCAGCCCTAAATCGCCCACCCGGGTGTCCGGTGAAATGGCCAGGCTCACCTGGTTAAGGAGTTTTTCGCAGCGCAGTGTCATCAGGTCGTAATCCATCACGCCATTACGGGTGATTTCCGCGCCGAGGAAGATATTTTCCAGCACCGTCAGGTGCTTCACCAGCGCCAGTTCCTGGTGAATGATGGCGATACCTTTACGTTCGGTGTCGCGGATATGGCTGGCCTGCAAGGTTTCGCCGGCAAACACGATCTCCCCGTCGTAGCTGCCCGCCGGGTAGATCCCGCACAGAACTTTCATCAGTGTTGATTTACCGGAACCATTCTCGCCGCACAGTGATAACACTTCGCCGGCATTCAGTCGCAGGCTGACATTATCAATGGCTTTCACAGCACCAAAGGCTTTGGTGATGTTTTTCATTTCGAGTAAATAAGGCATAGCTGCTCCACGTCATTTGCTGGTCTGACAACGCCTGAAAGAGGAGGCGGAGGGCGCGCCCGCAATGGAGAGGCGCGCCGAACGTGCTAGAGCTGGTTTTTCTGATGGAAACCATCTTTGATGACGGTGGCGTCGATATTGTCTTTCGTCACCTCAATAGGCGTCAGCAAGCGGGACGGAACATCCTTCAGACCGTTGTTGAGCGTGGTATCTGCTTTCGGCTGCTGGCCGTTGCCCAGTTCAACGGCAATTTCCGCCGCGGTGTTGGCAAGCTGTGTAATCGGCTTGTAGACGGTCATGGTCTGGCTGCCGTTAATCAGCCGTTTTACCCCGGCGAGATCCGCATCCTGGCCGGAGATGGCGACTTTCCCTGCCAGCCCCTGGGCGCTAAGCGCCTGGATCGCGCCGCCAGCGGTGGCATCATTTGAGGCGACGACAGCATCAATCTTGTTGTTGTTAGCGGTGAGCGCGTTTTCCATTATTTTCAGCGCATTTTCCGGCAGCCAGCCATCGACCCACTGATCGCCGACAATTTTGATTTTTCCGCTATCGATATACGGTTTTAAAACTTTCATCTGCCCGGCGCGGAACAGCTTAGCGTTATTATCCACCGGTGAGCCGCCCATTAAAAAGTAATTCCCTTGCGGCACTTTCTTGACCAGGCTTTGCGCCTGTAATTCCCCGACTTTTTCATTGTCGAAGGAAATATAGAAGTCGATGTCGGCATTATTAATCATGCGATCGTAAGCCAGAACTTTAATTCCTTCCTGTTTGGCTTCTTTTATTACGTTACTTAATACCTGACCGTTGTAGGGAATAATAACCAGCACATCAACGCCACGGTTTATCATATTTTCAATTTGCGACATTTGTGTTTCTTCATTGCCGTTGGCGGATTGAACAAACACATCAGCGCCGAGCGATTCGGCTTTTTTAACAAAAATATCGCGATCTTTTTGCCAACGTTCAAGGCGCAGATCGTCAATCGCCATGCCAATCTTCACTTCTTTGGCGTGACCAACGGCGCTGGCAAGGAGCAGGGAGGCGCAGAGTGTAAGGCAAAGGTTCTTTATCTTCATAATAGTAATACCTTTCGTAGGGTGATGAGCGAGATAAAAGAAACATGCAATGCTTTGGACGAGCAAATTTTTAACACGGAACGTTAAGTTGGCAATTACTGATTTTTATCCACGCATTACGTTTTTTGGTTTATTTGCTGATTTATGACCGCGATCTTATTTTAAAAAAAGCAAAACCGATTTTGCATAAAAAAGAGGAAGGCGACACGCAACAATTGTCGGCGTTATTTTGCGAGCCAGCGCACGTTTGTGCATTCTCTTAATAGCGGTGTGAAATAACGTAATTGAGCAAGCCAGAGAGAGAATCCAGTATTACTTCAGAATTGTTCACTCGCCAATGGAGCTCATTATGCAAGCTTATTTCGATCAGCTGGATCGGGTTCGTTATGAAGGCCCAAAAACCACGAATCCTTTAGCGTTTCGTCATTACAATCCGGATGAGCTAGTGCTCGGTAAGCGCATGGAAGATCACCTGCGTTTTGCCGCCTGCTACTGGCACACTTTCTGCTGGAATGGCGCGGATATGTTCGGTGTGGGCTCTTTCGATCGCCCGTGGCAACACCCCGGCGAGGCCATGGAACAGGCGAAACGCAAAGCTGATGTCGCCTTTGAGTTTTTCCATAAGCTGAACGTCCCCTATTACTGCTTCCATGACGTCGATGTCTCTCCTGAAGGCGCATCGCTGAAAGAGTACCTCAACAACTTTGCGCAGATGGTGGATGTGCTGGCTGAGAAACAGCAGCAGAGCGGCGTGAAGCTGCTGTGGGGCACGGCGAACTGCTTTACCAATCCGCGCTATGGCGCAGGCGCGGCGACCAATCCCGATCCGGAAGTCTTTAGTTGGGCCGCCGCGCAGGTGGTGACGGCGATGAATGCCACCCATAAGCTCGGCGGCGAAAACTATGTGCTGTGGGGCGGGCGTGAAGGGTATGAAACCCTGCTGAACACCGATTTGCGCCAGGAGCGCGAACAAATCGGCCGCTTTATGCATATGGTGGTTGAGCACAAACACAAAATTGGTTTTCACGGCACGCTGCTTATCGAACCGAAACCGCAGGAGCCGACCAAGCATCAATACGATTATGACGCAGCTACCGTGTATGGCTTCCTGAAACAGTTTGGTCTGGAGAAAGAGATCAAGCTCAATATCGAAGCCAACCACGCCACGCTGGCGGGCCACTCTTTCCATCACGAAATCGCCACCGCCATTGCGCTGGGGCTGTTCGGCTCGGTGGATGCGAACCGCGGTGACCCGCAGCTCGGCTGGGATACCGATCAGTTCCCGAACAGCGTGGAAGAGAATGCGTTGGTGATGTATGAAATTCTCAAAGCTGGTGGTTTCACTACTGGTGGGCTGAACTTTGACGCCAAAGTGCGTCGCCAGAGCACCGATAAATATGACCTTTTCTACGGACATATCGGCGCAATGGATACCATGGCGCTGGCGCTGAAAGTGGCCGCTCGCATGGTGGAAGATGGCGAGCTGGATAAACGTGTTGCGAAGCGCTATGCCGGCTGGAATGGTGAGCTGGGCCAGCAAATTTTGCAGGGACAGCTTAGCCTGGCGGAGCTGGCGAAGTACGCTGAGCAGCAGAACCTGGCGCCGCGCCATCAGAGCGGTCATCAGGAACAACTGGAAAATCTGGTCAATCATTACCTCTTCGACAAGTAACCGGTGTCGCGCCGCGGATAACGCGGCGCACATCAACAGGAGTGGTCACTATGTATATCGGGATCGATCTCGGCACCTCAGGCGTGAAAGCTATTCTGCTCGGTGAGCAGGGGGATGTGCTGGCCTCTCATACGGAAAAACTCAGCGTATCGCGCCCGCAGCCATTATGGTCCGAGCAGGATCCTGAACAGTGGTGGCAGGCAACGGATCGTGCAATTCAGGCGCTGGCCGCCGCGCATTCGTTACAGCAGGTGAAAGCCATCGGGCTTGCCGGGCAGATGCACGGCGCCACGCTGCTGGATAACGAAAACCGCGTGCTGCGCCCGGCTATTTTGTGGAATGACGGCCGCTGCGGCGAAGAGTGCAAGCTACTGGAAGCGCAGGTGAAAAATTCCCGCGCCATTACCGGCAACCTGATGATGCCTGGTTTCACCGCGCCGAAGCTGCTGTGGGTTCAGCGCCACGAGCCGGACGTCTTCGCCAGAGTCGCGAAAGTATTGCTGCCCAAAGATTATCTGCGTCTGAAAATGTCCGGTGTTTTTGCCAGCGATATGTCGGATGCGGCGGGCACTATGTGGCTGGATGTCGCGAAGCGCGACTGGAGCGATGAGATGCTGGCGGCCTGCTCGCTCACCCGCGCACATATGCCGGCGCTGTTTGAAGGCAGCGAAATAACCGGCGAACTGCTGCCGGAGATTGCCCGACGCTGGTCGATGCCCGTTGTTCCCGTGGTGGCGGGTGGCGGTGATAATGCGGCGGGCGCCGTGGGCGTGGGTATGGCCGATGCGGGGCAGGCGATGCTCTCGCTGGGGACGTCCGGTGTTTATTTCGCGGTCAGCGAAGGGTTTCTGAGCAAACCGGAGAGCGCGGTACACAGCTTTTGCCACGCGCTGCCGGGGCGCTGGCATCTGATGTCGGTGATGCTTAGCGCTGCTTCCTGTCTGGACTGGGCCGCAAGGCTTACGGGGCTGGAATCGGTGCCCGCGCTGATTCACGCGGCGGAGCAGGCGGACGACAAGGCGGGCGATCTCTGGTTTTTGCCCTATCTTTCTGGCGAACGCACACCGCACAACAACCCGCAGGCGAAGGGCGTTTTCTTCGGCCTGACGCATCAGCACGGGCAGGGCGAACTGGCGCGCGCAGTGCTGGAAGGTGTCGGTTATGCGCTGGCGGATGGTATGGATGTGGTGCATGCCTGCGGCGTGACGCCTAAGAGTATTACGCTTATCGGCGGCGGCGCACGCAGCGCCTGGTGGCGGCAAATGCTGGCGGATATCAGCGGCCTGCAACTCGATTACCGTACTGGTGGCGATGTTGGCCCGGCGCTGGGTGCGGCGCGGCTGGCGCAGGTCGCGGTGAACCCGGATGTTCCGCTGGCAACGTTGCTACCACAGCTTCCCATTGAACAACAACACCTGCCGAACGCTGAACGTCATGGTGGATACGCTTCGCGTCGCGAGACGTTCCGGCGCATCTATCAGCAGCTGTTGCCGCTAATGTCCTGACCGTTCCGGCTCACTTTCTTCAGTGGGCCGGAATCACCCTGAGGTTGTCCTTTTTTGGTCTTAGCAGACGTAACACTCCTTGCCAGAATAGCATTATCCCCACTGAGCAAGGAGTCCTGAAATGTCACGTACCGCCCTTATCAATATCGATACACAACAATCTTTCTTTCATCGTGAATACTGGCAGGAGAAGGATTTTCCTGCTTTCCAGCAGGCCATTTCTGCTCTGATTTCCGGCTGTGAAGCGCGCGGCATTCCGGTTGTCGATATCTTTCACGTTGCAGACAGCGGCCCCTTCTCGCTGGAAAGCGGTTTTGTTGTGCCGATGCCTTTTCTGACGCATCAACCAGCCGTTACCTTTTACAAGCATGTGCACAATGCCTTTACCGATACTGGCCTGGATCACTGGCTGCGCGCGCGTGATATAAATCATCTGATTATTTGCGGTATTCGCACTGAACAGTGCTGCGAAACCACGGCGCGCGTGGCGTCGGATTTGGGCTATCGTGTGACGTTTGCCAGCGAAGCGACGCTGACCTTTCCGATGACGCATAAAGGGATTACGCTGGATTGCGATGCGTTGCGTCATCGTACTGAAACGGTGCTGGAAGGCCGCTTCGCCACGATTCAAACTGTCCACGAAATTCTGGAACGCTAATGACGACAGATGTCTGGTTTGTGATGTTGCCGGGAGTGCTGGCGCTGGATATGACCGGCCCGGCGGAAACATTCGTGCTGGCGCAGGATGCTTTCCGCCTGCATTACATCGGGCCAGACGCCGAAGTGCCCACGTCGATTGGCCTGAATATGGGCAACATCTCGCCGCTGCCGGAAACCCTGCCGGCAGGCAGTTTGCTGGTGTTGCCTGGCGTCAGCGATTCGGCGAATTTTTTCAACACGCCGCAGGCCAGTCTTGTGCTGCACTGGCTGATGCGCCTGCAACCGCAGATCCACAACCAGAGCATTACCCTGATGTGCGTCTGTTCGGGCGCAGTGCTGGCAGCGAAAGCAGGGTTGTTGAGCGGCGTGCAGTGCACCACGCATCATGACGTGATTGCGCGTTTAAAAGCGGCAGCGCCGACGGCGCAGGTGAAAGAGAACCGTATTTTTATTGAAGATCGCGGTATCTGGACCAGCGCGGGTATCACCTCCGGCATCGATCTGGCCCTACATCTGATAAACCGCCTGCGGGGGCCGGAAACGGCGCTGGCGGTAGCACGTGAGATGGTGGTCTGGTTCCGCCGTTCCGGCGACGATCCGCAGATTTCGCCGTGGCTGCGTTACCGCAATCATCTTCACCCGGCAGTGCATCGTGCGCAGGATGCGCTTACCGCCGAGCCGCAAAAAGCGTGGCAACTGGCGGATATCGCCGAATGCGCGCACGTCAGCCCGCGCCATTTGACGCGCCTGTTCCAGCAACATCTGGGTATCAGCGTGCGTGACTACCTTGAACAGTTACGCCTGGTGATTGCTGAGCAGTGCTTATTGCAGGGGCACGGCGCGGAGCAGGCGGCGTTGGCCGCCGGGTTCTCTTCGCCGCGCCAGTTGCACCGGGCGCGGTCGCGAATGGCTAGCTAACGAAACGTCGCCGGTCGAGGCGCTGAACCAGCATCGACAGCGCCAGGCTTGCCAGCAGCGTGGCGACAAAAATCCACACGATATCGAGTAGCGGCCAGTTGCGCAGCTCCATGCCGCGCGTGCGCAGCGCATGGATAATAAGTGCGTGGAAACCGTAAATTCCCAGCGAGTGGCGTGAAATCAGCGCCAGGCCCGGTAGCGTGCGATCGTTGAGCGTATTTTTAACCAGCGTGAACAGCGCGATGGCGCAGAGGAACACCAGTGGGCCGCAGTAAAGATACCAGGTGTCGGCAAAGTTGCCGCGCCACTTCAGCTCGTGCAGCGTCCCGCGTGAAATTCCCCAGACCGCCAGCAAAAAGATCGCCGCGCTGAAAAGCGTCAACTGCCGTCTTTGCGTCTCCATCATGCCGATCGCTCGTCCCAGCATGCCGTAAAGGATGTAGTAAAACGTGTCGCCACTGATGTAGAGATTGATGGGCAGCCATTCAAAATGGCCGATCTTCTGCGACACCGTATTCGGGTTAGCCACGATGCCAATCACTATAACCAGCGCCAGCAGCATTTTGCCGCTGAGTGCTTTCACCTGAATCAACGGCGAAACCAGGTAGATAACGATAATCGCGAAGAAAAACCACAGATGGTAGAACACCGGTTTTTGCAGCAGGTTACGCAGAGATAACTCGCTGTTAATCGAGGTAAATAGCACGATATAGAGCAGGGCGATAAGGCTATAAAACATCAGACATAGTGCGATGCGCAGGAAATGGCGCGGCTGCGCGCTGCGTTCGCCAAAAAAGAGATAACCTGAAATCATAAAAAACAGCGGTACGCTGACGCGGGAGGCGGAATTCAGCAGATTCGCGACATTCCAGTCGAAAGTGGTAATGCTGGCCGGGTTGGTGATGTACCAGGTGGTGGTATGGATCATCACCACCATCAAACAGGCTATCCCTCGCAGATTATCTATCCAGTAAATTTTCGACTGCATCAGTTCCTCTTTTTCAATGTTAAATATCCTCTGACCTGCCATTTATCCACCTGACGCTCTGGATAATTCTGAGTTTTCCCGCATCCGCTTGTGCAGTTTTCCACAGATTTGCAAAACTAGTGTTCTTCCCCTTTAAAAATAACAGCCAGCGAACAGGGCAGTGATAAAAATGATGAAATCTCTTGTACTGATGTTGCTGCTGTTAGTGGCAGGATGCAGCGCCGCGCCGGGCACGCCCGTGCAGCGCGCGCAAAACGCCAGACCGGACCCCGTTCACTCCCTCGATATGGAGCAGTTATGCCGGCAAAACGCTGCGCATCGCTACAATACCGCAACGCAAAAAATTGCCGTTACCGGTTTTGAACAATTTCGCGGCAGCTACGAAATGCGTGGTATGACACCCCGTAGCGAGGCGTTTGTCTGCACTTTTGACGCAGAAGGTCAGTTTCTACATCTTTCGATGCGCTAAGCGTCCAGAATGCGGCCTGCGGCCGTGTGATTTTCCCAATTTTCCGTAAACACCTCCGTTTCATACTGTATATCTTGCAGTCAGCGGGTATACTGGTCGCTTCCTTTAAATCCACACGTATCCAGCACGAAAGAATATGCAAAAGTTTGATACCAGGACCTTTCAGGGTCTGATCCTGACCTTACAGGATTATTGGGCCCGTCAGGGCTGCACCATCGTTCAACCTCTGGACATGGAAGTTGGCGCTGGCACCTCCCACCCAATGACCAGTCTGCGCGCGCTGGGGCCAGAACCGATGGCGACTGCTTATGTCCAGCCATCCCGCCGCCCGACCGATGGCCGTTATGGCGAAAACCCGAACCGCTTACAGCACTATTACCAGTTCCAGGTGGTGATTAAACCCTCCCCGGATAATATTCAGGAGCTGTACCTCGGGTCACTGAAAGAGCTGGGCATGGATCCGACGATTCACGATATTCGTTTCGTGGAAGATAACTGGGAAAACCCGACGCTGGGTGCCTGGGGTCTCGGCTGGGAAGTGTGGCTGAACGGCATGGAAGTGACGCAGTTCACTTACTTCCAGCAGGTAGGCGGTCTGGAGTGCAAACCGGTTACCGGTGAGATCACGTACGGTCTGGAACGTCTGGCCATGTACATTCAGGGCGTAGACAGCGTTTACGATCTGGTCTGGAGCGATGGTCCGCTGGGTAAAACCACTTACGGCGACGTTTTCCATCAGAACGAAGTGGAGCAGTCCACTTACAACTTTGAATACGCAGACGTCGATTTCCTCTTTAGCTGCTTCGAGCAATATGAAAAAGAAGCGCAGAAGCTGCTGGCGCTGGAAAACCCGCTGCCGCTGCCTGCGTACGAACGCATTCTGAAGGCCGCCCATAGCTTCAACCTGCTGGATGCGCGTAAAGCCATCTCCGTAACGGAACGTCAGCGCTATATCCTGCGTATCCGTACGCTGACCAAAGCAGTCGCTGAAGCGTATTACGCTTCCCGTGAAGCCCTTGGCTTCCCGATGTGCAACAGAAATAAATAAGAGGCGGCCATGTCTGAGAAAACATTCCTGGTGGAAATCGGCACCGAAGAGCTGCCACCAAAAGCACTGCGCAGCCTGGCCGAGTCCTTCGCTGCCAATTTTACCGCTGAACTGGATGCCGCGGGCCTGGCTCACGGCGACGTACAGTGGTTTGCCGCGCCGCGCCGTCTGGCGCTGAAAGTGGCAAAACTTGCCGCATCGCAGCCGGATCGTGAAGTTGAAAAACGCGGCCCGGCGATTGCGCAGGCGTTTGATGCCGAAGGCAAACCAAGCAAAGCTGCTGAAGGCTGGGCGCGTGGTTGCGGTATTACTGTCGATCAGGCCGAGCGCCTGACCACCGACAAAGGCGAGTGGCTGCTCTATCGCGCCCATGTAAAAGGCGAAAGCGTCGAAACGCTGCTGCCGAACATGGTTGCCACCTCGCTTGCTAAGCTGCCGATCCCGAAACTGATGCGCTGGGGCGCGTCGGAAGTGACGTTTGTGCGTCCGGTGCACACCGTTACGCTGCTGCTGGGCGACACCGTTGTTCCGGCGACGATTCTGGGCATCAATTCCGATCGTGTGATCCGCGGCCATCGCTTTATGGGCGAGCCGGAATTCACTATCGATAATGCCGATCAGTATCCGCAAATTCTGCTCGAGCGCGGCAAAGTGATCGCCGATTACGACGCGCGTAAAGCCAAAATCAAAGCGGATGCTGAAGAAGCGGCGCGCAAAATCGGCGGTAATGCCGATCTGAGCAACAGCCTGCTGGAAGAGGTCACTTCGCTGGTGGAATGGCCGGTGGTGCTGACGGCGAAGTTCGAAGAGAAATTCCTCGCGGTTCCGGCGGAAGCGCTGGTCTACACCATGAAAGGTGACCAGAAGTACTTCCCGGTTTACGGTAACGACGGCAAACTGCTGCCGAACTTTATCTTCGTCGCCAACATCGAATCGAAAGATCCGCAGCAGATTATCTCCGGTAACGAGAAAGTAGTGCGCCCGCGTCTGGCGGATGCCGAGTTCTTCTTCAATACCGACCGCAAAAAACGTCTTGAGGATCATCTGCCGCGCCTGCAAACCGTGCTGTTCCAGCAGCAACTGGGTACGCTGCGCGACAAAACCGACCGCATTCAGGCGCTGGCAGGCTGGATCGCCGGGCAGATTGGCGCTGACGTCAATCATGCCACCCGCGCGGGTCTGCTCTCCAAGTGCGACCTGATGACCAACATGGTGTTTGAATTTACCGACACCCAGGGCGTGATGGGCATGCACTACGCGCGTCACGACGGCGAAGCAGAAGATGTTGCTGTTGCGCTGAACGAGCAGTATCAGCCGCGTTTCGCCGGTGATGAACTGCCGTCGAACCCAATTGCCTGCGCGCTGGCGATTGCCGATAAAATGGACACGCTGGCGGGTATCTTTGGTATCGGCCAGCATCCAAAAGGCGATAAAGACCCGTTCGCACTGCGCCGCGCCGCTCTGGGCGTGCTGCGTATTATCGTTGAGAAGAACCTGGCGCTGGATCTGCAAACGCTGACCGAAGAAGCGGTGCGTCTGTACGGCGACAAGCTGACCAATGCTAACGTGGTGGATGATGTGATCGACTTTATGCTGGGTCGCTTCCGCGCCTGGTATCAGGACGAAGGTTTCAGCGTTGACACCATTCAGGCCGTACTGGCGCGCCGTCCGACCAAACCGGCGGACTTCGATGCGCGCATGAAGGCGGTTTCGCACTTCCGTACCCTGGAAGAAGCGGCGGCGCTGGCGGCAGCCAACAAGCGTGTCTCCAACATTCTGGCGAAGTCTGATGAAACGCTGAACGATATCGTTCATGCTTCGGTGCTGAAAGAAGCGGCCGAAATCAAGCTGGCCGGTAATCTGGTGGTGCTGCGCGATAAGCTGGAGCCGTTCTTTGCAGAAGGTCGCTATCAGGAAGCACTGATCGAACTGGCGCAACTGCGTGAGCCGGTTGATGAGTTCTTCGAAAAGGTAATGGTAAACGCCGACGACAAAGACGTGCGTATTAACCGCCTGACGCTGCTGGCGAAACTGCGTGAACTGTTCCTGCAGGTAGCGGATATCTCCCTGCTGCAATAGGTCATCTGCAACGAAAAAACCCGCTCCGGCGGGTTTTTTTATAGCCCCACTTCATCAGCTCTTAACCGGTTGCGATTGTCTGGTGGCGGATTTTACGCGCACCGTATTGCGGCCCGCGCGTTTGGCTACGTACAGCGCGTCATCCGCACTCTGAATAAGCTGGCCGTATTCTGCGTGTTGTTGCTGGTTGAGACTGGCGACACCAATGCTCACGCTGACGATGCGGTCGGGCGAGTTAGCATGGGGTAAATCCAGCAGTTGAACGCTGGTGCGCAACCGTTCGGCAATTTCCACCGCATCGGCGGAGCGCGTTTCCGGCAGCAGGGCGCAGAACTCTTCGCCGCCATAGCGAAACAGAATGTCGTTTGGGCGATCCAGTGCATTACGCATAGCGGTCGCGATCTGTTGCAGGCACTCATCTCCGCGCTGGTGGCCGTAGCAATCGTTATAGCGTTTGAAGTGATCGACATCGATAAGCAGTAGCGACAGCGATTTGTTGTTGCGTTTGCTGGCGCGCCATTCGCGGTCAATGCAGAGATCGAAGTAACGCCGGTTGCCCACGCCGGTAAGGCCGTCCGACAGCGATTGTGATAACAGTTCGTGCGCCTGGTCGCGCAGCAGGGATTCGCGGCGGACTGCGGCCGTAACGTCCACAATCTGGATCAGGCAAAACCGTTCAGCATCACCCAGCGGAACAATAGTCACGGCCTGGCTCAGCCGGGCAGCAGGCCGTGCCGGTTCGGCATAAAGCGGAAACGGAGAACGGTGCAGCGACTGCGACAGCAGGGCTGATAAATTGTGGCCAATCGCCTGGCGGATAGCATCGCCCACGCGGTGATACTGCAAGTCAGGAAAGACAGTAAAAAAATCCTCCCCCAGCGTTTCGCTGGCGGCAAGGCCGGTATGGGCTTCCAGCCAGGCGTTCCACAACGTAATGCGGTATTGCGCATCAACGATGATCACGCCGAGGCTGAGCGCAGAGAATGCATCCAGTAGCAACTTATCTTTCATGATTACATTCCGTCGGGAACACAACCGGATTCAAGGCGGCTGATATAGAGCCGGATTTGCTCACGTAAGTCTTGCAGCGCAGACATATCCAGGATAAACGCGAGATACCCCTGAATTTGCTGGCGCTCCAGCGCAAAATCGATGCGCAGCATCATCACTATCGGATCGTTTTCATCTTTGTCCGGATTGAGGATCTCCTTGCTGGTGCCGACGCGCACTTCGGGCAGTGAGCCCTGTAGCTCTTTCTGGAACATATTCGCCAGCGTACCGACACAGGCGTTGAGCACGATATTACCGATTTCGCTCATCGCTTCACGTTCCATCTCCCCCAGTTCGTGGGCGGGGATCAGATCGCCAACCATCATGCGTACGATTTCAAAACTGGCGGCTTCCGGAAACATCAAAATCGCTTCCGTAGCATACGCGCCCTCATAATGCTGACTGATACCAAACAGTGAGACACCTGCGCCCAGCTCATCGGCTGCGTCGGAGCGGGTGGTAAAGCGGATGGTTGGTACCGACATTCGTACTTCTTCATTGACGATATTGCTCATCGCTGCAGCCGCATGGCCGACGCCAATGTTGAAGATCTCCATCAGGCTGTCAGCTTCGATATCGCTGATATCCGTCAGCGCGTTCATGAATTCGTCTCCAGGCTATTCAGCAATGCATGGAGCTGCGGCTCTTTCAGCGGTTTCGGCAGAAAACCAAGGCCAAGTTCTTCGGCGGCGGCTTGCACGGAATGCTGCACATTGGCAGTGAGCAGAATAATGTGGGTCTGCGGGTGGCTTTTACGAATGCGCGAAGCCGTCTCCAGCCCGCCAATGCCCGGCATATTAACGTCCAGCAAGATCAGATACGGTGCCGTCGTCGCGGCCAGAGCGATCGCCTCTTCGCCCGTGCCGGCCTCGTCAATTTTCCAGTCGTTATGCAAATTAGTGACAAACTGCCGTGAAATCATGCGCGACAGGCGGCTGTCGTCAACAATCAGAATATATCTGGACATCATTCATTCTCTTTTAGTGGTTCGTTGCCGTAACACCAGAACAATGCTTCTCTATGGAACTGCCTTCCCTGATTATTGCTTGCACTTGCCGCAGCGTTGCGCTTTGCGCTAATGCCTTGTTTAGTCGTTTCCTTTGTGAAATTGCGTACCTGGATTACACGCCCTGTCTGCTGCTTTTAGTTAAGTCATCATATTCATCGGCAATCGCGCGCAAAAAATTAGCGCTGAATAACAGCATCACGTGAAATTTAATCCTGAAGCGCAGAGAGTCAGGCCTGTCGTTGTGGGGGCTTCAATCGTGGGTATGGGTTGTCTGGGGGACTTTAAAGCAGAAATAACAAACCCCCGGCTCAGCGGGGGTTCTGGTGGTAAATACGTTCAATCAATAAGCTGTTTGCTGAGCGTCGGGTTAGCATTAATCAGACGCATCAGTTTCATTTCAGTCGCGGTGGGTTTTATTCGTTGTGATTCCCACTCATGCACCATTGATACTGAGACTCCCATTACACGAGCGAAGTCATCAATTTGAAGCCCGGTTCCGCGTCGCAATTGTTCAAAGTCACTAAAGGAATTCGGATTTTTGCTCAGAGTTACCGGCTGCGTTACTTCATTTTTCAAAACAATCTGTTCCAGACTGCTCAGCAGTTCAAACATAGGATCTTTATACTCCATTGAGAACTCCTCGTAAAAATCACACAGCGGGATCGTGATACAGCTTATTAAGAATAGTCGTGAAAATTCCTGGTGTGTGGTTTTGGCTGTGATTAATTAGACGGTAAATGACTTTTCATACGCTTCAGATGCATCTTAAGTGAGTTTTCTGCCGCTTAATTGTTTGATTCATATGCATCTGTCGGCGCTCAGTATTTTTGTGTAAAACCTTTCGTTTAATTTGGATTAAGAATTATCTGCACGCCTTCCGGGAAATTTTCATGCCAGGTCGAATTCATCGTATTAAGAATGTAAGGAAAGGGTATCTTGCGAGGCGGACCTGGACTATCCTTGTAAGCCGTCAGGCACGCGTGTGCCGGTGTGCGCTTTTATGGGTGAAAGGAGTAATAAAATGGCGACAGGAAAGTCCTGCTCTCGCTGGTTTGCGCCTCTTGCGGCGTTATTAATGGTAGTTAGCCTGAGTGGGTGTTTCGATAAAGAAGGCGATCAGCGCAAGGCGTTTATCGACTTCCTGCAAAATACGGCGATGCGTAGCAGTGAACGTCTGCCCGCTCTGACGGCAGATCAGAAAAAACAGTTCGGTCCGTTTGTCTCTGATTATGCTGTGATTTATGGCTATTCCCAGCAGGTGAACCAGGCGATGGACTCCGGTCTGCGTCCGGTAGTGGACAGCGTTAACGCCATCCGGGTACCGCAGGATTATATGACCCAGCGTGAACCGCTTCGTCAGGCCAATGGCTCGCTCGGCGTACTTAGCCAGCAACTGCAGAATGCAAAAATGCAGGCGGATGCTTCCCACGCGGCGTTAAAACAGGCGGACGATCTCAAGCCGGTGTTTGACCAGGTGTATACCAAAGTGGTTACCAATCCGGCCAACGCACTGCAACCGCTGATCCCGGCGGCGCAGGTCTTCACTCAGCAACTGGTGCAGGTGGGCGACTTTATTGCCCAGCAGGATACGCAGGTGAGCTTTGTTGCTAACGGCATCCAGTTCCCGACGTCCCAGCAGGCCAGCCAGTATAACGCGCTGATTGCTCCGCTGGCGGCGCAGCATCAGGCGTTCAACCAGGCCTGGACCGCGACCGTTAACGCCACGCAGCAGTAAGCGGGCGCAGACAAAAAAAGAGGCGATTAATCGCCTCTTTTTTTATGTCCGCAGCAGGGTGAATCGTCAGCCTGCGACCTGCGGGTTGACGCAGTTTTTCTCCACCTTGCCATTGAGCGCGTCAATCAGGTTATCCACCGCGCAGGCCGCCATGTTGTAGCGTGTCTCGTGCGTTGCGGAGCCGATGTGCGGTAGCGCCACGACGTTGGGCAGTGACAGCAGCGGTGAATCAACGGGCAGCGGCTCTTTCTCGAAGACGTCCAGCCCGGCCGCATGGATTTCGCCGTTTTGCAGGGCTTCCACCAGCGCATTTTCATCCACTACCGGGCCGCGTCCGGCGTTAATGAAGATCGCCGATTTTTTCATCATTTCAAACTGCGCTTTACCGATCAGATGATGCGTCTCTTCGGTCAGAGGCAGCACCAGACACACAAAGTCGGACTCCTGCAACAGGGTATCGAGATCGCAATAGCGCGCCTGGAAGCGCGCTTCCGCTTCGGCGTGATGGCGACGCGCGTTATAGAGAATCGGCATGCCGAAACCAAAGTGCGCGCGTTGCGCCAGCGCCAGCCCGATACGACCCATCCCGATGATGCCCATTGTTTTGTGATGCACATCGATGCCGAACCAGTCTGCGCCAATACCGGATGTCCATTCCCCCGCTTTTACCCGCCCGGCGACCTCTACCACGCGGCGGGCGCTGCTCAGTACCAGCGCCATAATGGTATCGGCGACCGTTTCCGTCAGCACGGTCGGGGTATGCATCAATAAAATCTTACGTGCGTTCAGCGCGTCCACATCAAAGTTGTCATAGCCTACCGAGACCGTTGACGTCGCGCGCAACTGCGGCATTTTCTCCAGCAGCGCGGCATCGACTTTCTCGCTGGAACCCAGCAGCCCTTGCGCAGTGGCGAAAGCCTCAGCGTGCTGTTGCACCGTTTCCGGTTTCAGGTTGGCAACCTGGGTTACGGTGAAGTGCTCGGCCAGACGTTGTTGCAGGTCATCGGGTAAGGCTTTGTACAGGATGATAGACGGCTTCATGCGGTTCTCCCTTGTGATGGTGCGCCTGCCGGAATCTGCTTATTGTTAGCAGGCTTAACAATTAAAGTAAGCCACACAGAGGCGAAAAGTGCTACCCCCATGAAAATGTACGAGGCCGACGGGCTGCCGGTTGCGCCATTCAGGTAACCTACCACCCATGAGCCGCAGAATGAGCCGAGCGCGCCCATGCTGTTAATCAGCGCCATTGCGCCACCAGCGACGTTGCGCGGCAGCATTTCCGGGATGATGGCGAAGAACGGCCCGTATGGGGCATACATTGCGGCACCGGCAATCACCAGCAGGGTATAAGAGATCCAGAAATGGTTGGCGCCCACTGCCCATGAACCGATAAAGGCGAATGCGCCAATCAGCAGCAGCGGCCAGACAAACAGTTTACGGTTTTGCAGCTTATCGGAAGCCCAGGAGGCCAGGATCATTGCCAGCGTTGCGGCAAGGTACGGAACGGCAGAGAGCCAACCTACTTCGACCATGCCGAGGTTTTCGCCGCCGCTGCGAATAATTGACGGCAGCCACAGTACAAAACCGTATACGCCAATGCTCCAGGCAAAATATTGCAGGCACAGCAGAACGACATTACGCGAGCGGAAGGCTTCACTGTAATTACGTACGGCTTTGATGCCCTGCTGCTCTTTTTCAAGCTGGGCCTGCAACGCCGCTTTCTCATCGCTGGAGAGCCACGCTACCTGCGCCGGTTTGTCTTTCACCAGCACCCACCAGCAAAACGCCCAGATCACTGCCGGAATGCCTTCAATAATGAACATTTCGCGCCAGCCGAAAGCCTGGATCAGATAGCCGGACACCACCGACATCCACAGTACCGTTACCGGGTTGCCGAGGATTAAGAAGGTATTGGCGCGTGAGCGTTCCGATTTGGTAAACCAGTTGCTGATGTAGATAAGCATCGCGGGCATGACCGCCGCTTCCACCACGCCGAGAATAAAGCGGATGGCGGCCAGCATTGGGATATTGCTGACGATACCGGTTAATGACGCACAGCCGCCCCACAAAATCAGGCAGATAAAAATCAGTTTGCGGACGCTGCGGCGCTCTGCATAAATCGCGCCGGGGATCTGGAAAAAGAAGTAGCCGAGAAAGAAGAGTGCGCCGAGCAGCGAAGAGATGCCTTTGGTGATGCCCAGGTCGTCATTGATACCGGCGGCGGAGGCGAAACTGAAGTTTGCACGGTCGAGATACGCCAGACTGTAAGTGATAAATACAATCGGCATGATGTACAGCCAGCGTTTGGACGAATTTGTCGCGTTACTCATAAGATTGCCTCTATGGTTGAGGTTACTTACCGCCTGTGTGTAGGGCACAGTGCGGCGGATGTTTTTGGTTGAATAACTTTCAGGCTTTACAACTACAACGCGCCTAACTGTGCGCGTGTCGGCAATCCTTCGCTGTCGCCCGGCACCTGAATGGCCATCGCGCCGATGGCGTTACCCCGGCGTACCGCTTCAGGCAGGGTTTTACCTTCCAGCAGCGCGCTCAGTACGCCCACGGCGAAACCATCTCCGGCACCGACCGTATCGACAACATTTTCCACTTTGACCGGCGGCACCGCGCCCTGCTCACCGCTGGCGGTTTTAAACCATGCACCATCGGCGCCCGTTTTGATCACCACCGCCTGAACGCCGCGCTGCAGATAGAAATCGGCGATCCCTTCAGGTGTGCGCTGGCCGGTCAGAATGACACCCTCTTTCAGCCCCGGCAGAACCCAGTCGGACTGAAAGGCGAGGCGGTTCAGTTTCTCCACCATTTCGGCTTCGCTGTTCCACAACACCGGGCGCAGATTCGGATCGAACGAAATGGTTTTGTTTTGTGCTTTCATCCGCGCGACGGCATGTTCCAGCAGCGCATATGAGGTTGCCGACAGCGCAGCCGCCACGCCGCTGATGTGCAAATGGCGCGCCTGGCTAAAGATGTCGGCGTTAAAATCCTCCGGCGACAGATGGCTGGCCGCAGAGCCCTTACGGAAATACTCCACGATGGGATCGGTTCCATTTTCGGCTTTAGATTTAAGCTGAAACCCGGTAGCGAAGCGCCCATCCAGCGTCACGCAACGGGTATCAATTCCCTCCTGGCGCAGCGTATTGAGGATGAAACGCCCGAAGCTGTCATCGCCGACGCGGCTGACCCAACTGACTTTCAAACCCAGCCGCGACAGACCCGTCGCCACATTCAGTTCTGCGCCTGCCGCGCGTTTAATAAAGTGTCCGGCCCCGGCGAGGTCGCCGGTTTCGGTGGCGACAAACATGGCCATTGCTTCGCCAATAGTGATGACATCCAGCGCGTTATGCATGGCGTGGCTCCTTACGTAACAGTTCAACGTAATGACGGGTAACGGCGATCAGGTCGTCGCCCTGCAGGGGGAATTCAATACCGCGCGGCGCGTCGGCGGGCAGGTTATCCAGCAGCGCCAGCCAGCGGGCATCGGCTTCATCCGGCGGTACGGCGCGAAAAGTGTGCCCATGAACGACAGCCGCTTTGACGTGGATATAGCTGACCGCTGGCGCCAGATGGCGGGCAGCTTCTTCGGGTGAATCACCGACCCACAACCAGTTGCCAGTATCGAATGTCAGCGTCACCGGCAGCGAGAGGGTATGGCAGGCAGCTTTAAAGCGCAGCATCGGCGCAAGTTTGCCGCAGTCCGTCTGGTCGTTTTCCACCACCAGCGGCACCGGGCCGGTCAGTAGCCAGTCGCGCAGCGTTGCCAGTACCGCCTGATCGGTAAAATGGCCCAGCGAGACTTTCAACCAGAGGGCTTTAAGCGTATGGGCTTCGTGCAGCAAAGCGGGTAAACGAGGATTGAGCGCGCCATCCGCCAGGCACAGTGGCTCCGGTGCGGAGTAACAAGCTTGCAGATTGTGCATTTCAATGGCGAACGCCAGCGAGGACAAATGGCCGATCTCTTCGCTGCTCAGCAGCTCGCGGCGGATTTCTACGCCGTCAGCTCCGGCGGCGGCGATAACGGGCAGTAGGGCCATTTGCCCGCCCATTGCGTGGATCGTGTCATGACCGTATGCGGCGGTAACAACGATAATTTTTCTCGGCATACTCCGGCTCCCCGGCAAAGACAGCAAATAGGTTCTGTCTTTAACGCTAGATGGAACCGGTTCCAAAGAAAAGCGCGGTATGTTGAATTTATGATCGCTATCACGCAGTGTCGTTAACGAGACGTGGAGCCGCGGACGATCAGTTCGCCGGAAAATACCTGCTCGCGCACCGTGTCGTTCTGGCCTTCAATGCGCCGTACCACCTGCTCTACAGCGGCGTAACCGATTTGCCAGGTTGGCTGTTTAAGCGTGGTAATGCCCACGCCCGCCAGCTCAGCCCACTCCAGCTCGTCAAAACCGAGCAGGCCGATGTCGCTGCCCCAGTTCAGGCCGATGCGTTTGAGTGAACGCGCTACCTGTAAGGTCAGCGCGCCGTTGGCGGAGATCACCGCTTTGCGCATCCCGCGGTGGCGGGCATGGAACTGGCGCAGGGCATTGTCCAGTAGTGCAGCTTCATGCAGCGGCACTTCGGCGTTTTCCGCCACCACGCCCGGATAGCGGGCAAGGGTAGCGCGAAAGGCGCTGAGCCGCTCGCGGCGGGTGTTTACCGTTCCCAGCGGTTCGCTGAGGAAGAGTAACGCCTCAAAACCCTGTTCAATCAGGTGCTCTGTGGCCGTGGTGGCGGCCTGGGTGTTATCCAGCCCAACCACATCGCAGGCGAAATCAGGGATTTTACGGTCAATCAATACCATCGGCAGGGCGGATTGTTGCAGCCGGTTTAACCCCTCTTCGCGCATGCCGACCGCATTCACCACAATGCCTTCTACCTGATAACTGCGCAGCAGGTCGAGGTAATGCAGTTCCTGATCCAGCTCGTTGTTGGTATTACAGACCAGCGGCGTAAACCCTTTTTCCCGGCAGGCAGCTTCGATACCGCTTAGCACATGCACTGAATAGGGGTTGGTGATATCGGCGATAATCAGGCCGATAAGGCGGGTTCGGCCGCGCTTAAGGCCACGCGCCATCAGGCTGGGGCGATAATCCAAATCGGCAATGGCCTGCTCAATACGCGCCAACAAGTCAGCCGACAGCAGATGCCTTTCACCGTTAAGGTAACGTGAAATGCTGGTTTTCCCGGTTTTCGCTGCTTTTGCCACATCGCTGATGGTTGGGCGCGCCATTTTCGCCATTGCTGCTTCCCTCGCCGTAAATGATTGTCCACACCTTAGCGCGAAATCGCGGGCAATCAAGCACTAACACAGGCATATCACCCGGAGTGTGCGCGTAATGACGTTTAATTCTTTGCGATTACACCGCGGCTGTGGATGATAGAGCGAACAGAACATCAGAGCGGCATCGTGCCGCCATCACCTGCAAGCTATTCAGGAGCGCGCTTTGGCAAACCCTGCTATCAAAACAGTTCTTACGGCGGCCCACTGGGGGCCGATGCTGGTCGATACCGACGGTGAAAACGTGCTCGCTTCGCGCGGTGCGCTACCGACTCGCCATCCGAACTCACTGCAAACCGTGGTGCAGGAGCAGGTGCACAGCCCGACGCGCGTGCGCTATCCGATGGTGCGCAAAGGCTTTCTCGCTTCGCCGTCCAATCCGCAGGGTGTGCGCGGGCAGGACGAATTTGTGCGTGTGAGCTGGGAGGATGCGCTGGCGCTGATCCACGCCCAGCACAAACGGATTCGCGACAGCTACGGCCCGTCGTCTATTTTTGCCGGCTCCTACGGCTGGCGCTCCAACGGCGTGCTGCATAAAGCGGCGACGCTGTTGCAACGCTATATGAGCCTGGCGGGCGGTTACACGGGCCATCTGGGTGATTATTCCACTGGCGCGGCGCAAGCCATCATGCCGCACGTCGTCGGCAGCAACGAAGTCTATCAGCAGCAAACCAGTTGGCCGTTGATTCTGGAGCACAGCGAAGTGGTGGTGCTGTGGAGCGCAAACCCGCTCAACACTCTGAAAATTGCCTGGAATGCGACCGACGAACAGGGCATTCCTTACTTTGATGCGCTGCGTAAAAGCGGCAAGCGGGTGATCTGTATCGATCCGATGCGATCGGAGACCGTTGATTTCTTTGGCGAGAGCATGGAGTGGATTGCTCCGCATATGGGAACCGATGTTGCCCTGATGCTGGGCATCGCCCATACGCTGGTGGAAAATGGCTGGCAGGATGACGATTTCCTGGCCCGCTGCACAGAAGGTTACCCCACGTTTGCCGCCTACCTGACCGGCGAGCAGGACGGCGTCGCGAAAACGGCAGAATGGGCAGCGGCAATTTGCGGCATTGATGCGGCGAAAATCCGCGAACTGGCGCAACTTTTTCATGAAAATACCACAATGCTGATGTCCGGCTGGGGTATGCAGCGCCAGCAGTATGGTGAGCAGAAACACTGGATGCTGGTCACGCTCGCCGCCATGATCGGGCAGATTGGTACGCCCGGCGGCGGTTTTGGTCTCTCTTACCATTTTGCCAACGGCGGTAACCCGACGCGGCGCGCAGCCGTGCTGGCATCGATGCAGGGCACGGTGCAGGGCGGCGTTGACGCGGTGGATAAAATCCCGGTCGCCCGCATTGTGGAAGCGCTGGAAAACCCCGGCGCACCGTATCAGCACAATGGCATGGACAGGCACTTCCCACAGATCCGTTTTGTCTGGTGGGCCGGCGGTGCGAACTTTACCCATCATCAGGATACCAATCGCCTGATCCGCGCCTGGCAGAAGCCGGAGCTGGTGGTGATTTCGGAGTGTTTCTGGACAGCAGCGGCGAAGCATGCGGACATCGTTCTGCCTGCCACCACCTCGTTCGAGCGCAACGATCTGACGATGACCGGCGATTACAGCAATCAACATCTGGTGCCGATGAAGCGCGTGGTTGCTCCGCAGTATGAAGCGCGCGATGACTGGGAGGTGTTTGCCGAGCTGAGCGAGCGCTGGGAAACGGGCGGCCGCGAGCGTTTTACCGAAGGCAAAAGCGAGCTTCAGTGGCTGGAAACCTTTTACAATATTGCCGCTGAGCGCGGTGCCAGCCAGCAGGTGACGCTACCGCCGTTTGCCGAATTCTGGGAAGCAAACCAGCTCATTGAGATGCCGGAAAGCGAGCAGAATGCCCGGTTTGTGCGCTTTGCCGATTTCCGTCGCGATCCTGCACAGTTCCCGCTGAAGACGCCGAGCGGCAAAATCGAAATCTTCTCGGAGCGCATTCGTAGCTTTGGTTACGCTGATTGTCCGCCGCATCCGATGTGGCTGGAGCCGGACGAATGGCACGGTAATGCCGAACCGGATCAGTTGCAGGTGCTGTCGGCTCATCCGGCGCATCGTCTGCACAGTCAGCTTAACTTTACCCGTTTGCGTGAACAGTATGCTGTTGCTGGCCACGAACCCATTACCCTGCATCCTGCCGATGCGCAGGCGCGCGGAATTGTCGCGGGCGATGTTGTGCGCGTATGGAATGCGCGTGGGCAGGTTCTGGCGGGGGCGGTGGTGACCGAGGGTATCAAGCCTGGCGTGATCTGTATTCACGAAGGCGCCTGGCCGGACCTGGAGCCTGCGGCGGGCGGCATCTGTAAAAACGGCGCCGTGAACGTGCTGACCAAAGATCTGCCCAGCTCGCGCCTGGGCAATGGTTGTGCAGGAAACACGGCGCTGGCATGGGTAGAGAAGTATACCGGCCCGGCGCTTACGCTGACGGCCTTTGATCCGCCTGCCAGTTCATGATCCACGTCGGGTGGCGGGTCTCTTCCTGCCAGGCGCTCTCTTCAATACGAAAGCCCTGCGCATGGTAGAACTTCACCGCCCGTTCGTTTTTCTGATACACCTCCAGGCTTAGCCAACGAAAGCGCTGTTTGACGTGATTCATCAGCGCTTTGCCAATTCCCTGGCCAATGGCGGCAGGGCGCACGAACAGCGCCCCGATAAATTGTTCATCCATCACGCTGATAAACCCTTCCAGCTCGCCATGCGCTTCCCAGACCCAGGTTTTCGCCGACGGGAGATAGGCATTACGCACCAGCGCTTCGCTCTCCTGCCAGTAGCGTGTGTCGATAAACGGGTGAGCAAAACAGGTGCTTTCCATCCACAGCGTCAGCAGAGGCGATAAATCCCGGCTATGCCACGCGCGGATCATGCATGCCTCCGGGGTGGCAAAAGCAGCCGGTAATATGGTCATTGACCAGACCGCAGGCCTGCATAAACGAGTAGCAAATGGTGGTGCCGACGAATTTAAAGCCGCGCTTTTTCAGCGCCTTTGATAAAGCATCTGACGCTGCTGTCGAAGTTGGAATTTCGCCGAGCGTCGCCGCTTGGGTGATTTGCGGCGTGTTATCGACAAACCCCCAGACAAATTCTGAAAATGACTCGCCGTTTTGCGCCATTGCCAGGTATGCGCGGGCGTTGCCAATAATGGCTTCTATCTTGCCGCGATGGCGAATGATGCCGGCATTTTGCAGCAGAATCTCCACATCTTCTGCGCTCATCGCCGCTACGCGTTCAGGATCGAATTGATGAAAAGCCGCGCGATAATTCTCCCGTTTTTTCAATACGGTAATCCATGACAGCCCGGCTTGTTGCCCTTCCAGGCAGATCATTTCAAACAGCTTTTTACCATCCCTTTGCGCGACGCCCCACTCGGTATCATGGTACGTGAGATACAGAGGATCCTGAGTAACCCAACCACAACGCTGCATATTCTTACTCCATTTATGCCTGGTAAAATAAACGTCCGCCTGCCTTGACGCGCACAACAGAAAGACAATATTTAGTAAAGGGCTTTAGCCCATAAACAATCATAACGAATACGCCGGATTCGGCTCTTCTCTGGAGTCGCAACTTGATGAAAATAAAAAACAGTGGCCTTCCGCTGGCGCTGCTGCCTGCGTGTCTGCTTTTTGCTCAGACGGCGGCGGCGTGGCAGCAAGAATATATAGTTACCGACCCGCAAAGTACCGCGACCGAACGCTATACCTGGGATAGCGAACGACAACCACGTTATAACGATATTCTGGAAGAGCGTATCCGCTCTGCGCAAAATTCGCCGGGTATTGCGCTGAATTTGCCGGATGACACACCGCTAGATCCGATCACTACCATGAGTATTGGCTGGAATATTCCGCTGGTCAGCAGCGTTACCACCGGCCCGGTTGCGGCCTGGCATTACGATGGCTCAGCCACGTCAATGTATAACGAATTTGGCGACAGCGCGACCACCGCGCAGTACAGCGATCCTTTATGGCACGCCAGTGTTAGCTCGCTTG
The DNA here is from genome assembly GCF_003028445.1 of Kosakonia sp. H7A. Classification (NCBI taxonomy): domain Bacteria; kingdom Pseudomonadati; phylum Pseudomonadota; class Gammaproteobacteria; order Enterobacterales; family Enterobacteriaceae; genus Kosakonia; species Kosakonia sp. H7A. The sequence goes on from NZ_PYTZ01000003.1 coordinate 231,677, forward strand.
GATGGCGCGTAGACAGCCGTTTTGGCGACCTTCGCCCGTGGGCGCAAATCAGCTTCAATCAGCAGTTCGGCGATAATGTCTGGAAAAACCAGTCCGGGCTTAATCGCTTAACGGCGGCGAATCAGTACGGTAACTGGATGGATGTGACTTTAGGCGCCGATATGCTGCTGAATCCACACCTTGCCGCTTATGCGTCGTTATCGCAGTCGGAAAATGTAACGCTGGGGCAACATTATTTATACAGTATGGGCGTTAGTGCACGTTTTTGAAGCACGCTTAAAACAAACTTTTTACACTTAAGAAACAATAGCTGGCACGTTTCTTATTGATAGTATGTACTAACTTACCTTGATTTATTGATGGCATGAAATTTCACTGTGTCATTCATTCCCGCTTAGATGCATTTCATTCCTCCTCTGCTGCATTTCATGCCTTTTTTCACCAGGCATGAAATGCGCTTCGTTATGGTTGTCGGCAGTGAAACTTCTCATTTATTTCTGCAGGACAACTGCCATGAAAACTTCAACTGCTAATCACACTCGCTGGCTGACGCTGATCGGGACCATTATTACGCAATTCGCGTTAGGGTCTGTTTATACCTGGAGCCTGTTCAACAGCTCGCTGGCGGAAAAACTGAACGAGCCCGTCAGTCAGATTGCGTTCTCTTTCGGTTTGTTGAGCCTTGGCCTTGCGCTTTCCTCCTCTATTGCCGGGAAATTGCAGGAGCGCTTTGGCGTGAAACGCGTCACCATAGCTTCCGGTATTCTGCTGGGTCTGGGGTTCTTCCTGACCGCGCACTCCAACAACCTGTTGATGCTGTGGATGAGCGCAGGCGTGCTGGTGGGTTTGGCAGATGGCGCGGGTTATCTGTTAACGCTCTCGAACTGCGTGAAATGGTTCCCGGAACGTAAGGGCCTGATTTCTGCCTTCTCTATTGGTTCTTACGGCCTCGGCAGCCTCGGTTTTAAATTCATCGACAGCCACTTGCTGGCAAGTGTTGGCCTGGAAAAAACCTTTATGATCTGGGGCCTGATTACGCTGGTGATGATTGTCTTCGGCGCAACCCTGATGACCGATGCGCCGCTGCAGAAAGCTGCGACCGTGAATGGTGTTGTTGCAAACGACTTCACCCTGGCGCAGTCCATGCGTAAACCGCAATACTGGATGCTGGCTGTTATGTTCCTCACCGCCTGCATGAGCGGCCTGTATGTGATTGGTGTTGCGAAAGATATCGCCCAGGGCATGGTTCATCTGGATGTCGCAACAGCGGCGAATGCGGTTACCATTATCGCCATTGCTAACCTCAGCGGTCGCCTGGTGCTCGGCATTCTCTCTGATAAAATTGCCCGTATCCGTGTGATTACTATCGGTCAGGTGATTTCGCTGGTCGGTATGGCGGCTCTGCTGTTCGCACCGCTGAATGCGACTACATTCTTTGCAGCCATTGCCTGTGTTGCCTTTAACTTCGGCGGTACGATCACCGTCTTCCCGTCGCTGGTCAGCGAGTTCTTCGGCCTCAACAACCTGGCGAAAAACTACGGTGTGATTTACCTGGGCTTCGGTATCGGCAGTATCTGTGGTTCGCTGATTGCGTCGGTGTTTGGCGGCTTCTATGTCACCTTCTGCGTTATCTTCGCACTGCTGATTCTTTCGCTGGCGCTCTCCACCACCATTCGTCAGCCGCAGCGTAGCGTGTATAAAGAAGCGCACGCCTGATCGCGAACCGACAACATGAAAAGCCGCCGTTTTGGCGGTTTTTCTGTCTCTGCCGCCAACCTTCTCCAGAGCGTCTATCCTTATTGGTCAGGTTCTTCCCTACTGAAGGAGTCTATAGATGTCTTTAGAAAAAGTAGTTTATCGCGCTAAAGCAAAAGCAACCGGTGGCCGTGATGGTCGTGCCACCTCCTCTGACGGCGTTCTGGATGTAAAACTTGGCGTACCCAAAGAGATGGGCGGTGCTGGCGGTGAAGTCACTAACCCGGAGCAGCTTTTTGCCGCAGGTTATTCAGCCTGTTTCCTTGGAGCGCTGAAACATGTTGCCTCGGTAGAGAAAAAGAAAGTACCGCAGGATGCTTACATTGAAGGACAAGTTGGCATTGGGCCACTACCGACCGGGTTTGGTATTGAAGCGCAGCTGGATATTCACTTGCCGGGTATGGATCATCAGGAAGCCGAAGCGCTGGTACAAAAAGCCCATATTGTGTGTCCTTACTCCAACGCAACGCGTGGCAACATTGACGTAAAACTTAACGTGATTACCTCCTGATAACGCTCTTTCGTGCTAAATTTCTGACGCCAGCCATATATTTTGTAAATATATGGCTGGTTAAGCTTTCCGCATGACACTTTTCCGCCCCGCTATGGTCTACTTACCACGCTTCAGAAGTTTCCGCTGTTAACTTCCGCTGCCAATTAATAGCCTGCCTGAGTCAGGATTTTTCCCCTTAGTTGTAGAGTTGCTTGCATGAGTTATATCAAAACAATGACGCAGCAGAAGCTGAGCTTCCTGCTAGCGCTATATATCGGTCTGTTTATGAATAGCGCGGTTTTTTTCCGTCGGTTTGATGGATATGCGCAATCCTTCACTGCGTTGAAAGGTATCTCCGCAGTTGTTGAACTCGTTGGTACGGTACTGGTCACTTTCTTTTTATTACGCCTGTTGTCGCTGACGGGGCGCCGTGTCTGGCGCGTGCTGGCTTCGCTGGTGGTTGTGTGCTCTGCGGCTGCCAGCTATTACATGACGTTTCTCAACGTGGTGATTGGCTATGGCATCATTGCTTCGGTCATGACCACGGATATCGATCTCTCCAAAGAAGTGGTGGGCTGGCAGCTTATTGTCTGGATGGTGGCAGTGAGCGCGCTGCCGTTGCTGCTGATTTGGGGCAACCGCTGCCGCTTTACGCTGCTGAACGAGCTGCGTACGCCGGGGATGCGCATTCGCAGTCTGGGCCTGGTGCTGTTGGCGGGGTTGCTGGTCTGGGGGCCAATCCGTCTGCTGGACATGGAGCAGAAACAGGCCGAGCGGACGTCAAAGGTTGATATGCCGAGCTATGGCGGGGTAGTGGCGAACTCCTATCTGCCGTCAAACTGGCTCTCTGCGCTGGGGCTGTATGCCTGGGCACAGGTGGATGAATCCTCCGGCAATAAATCGCTGATCAACCCGGCGACGAAGTTTACCTATGTCGCGCCAAAAGATATCGATGATACCTGGGTGGTATTCATTATTGGCGAGACCACGCGTTGGGATCATATGGGGCTGCTGGGTTACTCCCGCGATACCACGCCGAAGCTGGCGAAGGAGAAGAACCTCGTGGCGTTTCGCGGTTACTCATGCGACACCGCGACCAAGCTCTCTCTGCGCTGTATGTTTGTGCGTGAAGGCGGCGCGGAAGATAACCCGCAGCGCACGCTGAAAGAGCAAAACGTCTTTGCCGTGCTTAAACAACTGGGCTTCGCCAGCGATTTGTACGCCATGCAGAGCGAGATGTGGTTCTACAGCAATACCATGGCCGACAACATTGCTTATCGCGAGCAGATTGGTGCGGAGCCGCGTAACCGTGGCAGAAGCGTGGACGATATGCTGCTTGTCGATGAAATGCAGAATTCGCTGGACAATAAATCCGCAGGTAAGCATTTGATTATTATGCATACCAAAGGCTCACACTTTAACTATACCCAGCGTTATCCGCGCAACTTTGCGCAGTGGACGCCAGAGTGTGTCGGCGTCGATGACAAGTGCAGCAAAGCAGAGCTGATAAACTCCTTCGATAACTCTGTCAGCTATGTGGATTACTTTATTGATAGCGTGATTGATAAGATGCGCGACCGGAAAGCGATCATTTTCTATGCCGCTGACCACGGGGAGTCGATCAATGAAAAGGAGCATCTGCACGGTACGCCGCGCAAAATGGCGCCACCGGAGCAGTTCCGCGTGCCGATGATGGTGTGGATGTCCGACAAGTATCTTGAGGATCCGCAAAAGGCGCAGATGTTTGCTCAGCTTAAGCAGCAGGCAGCGTTTAAAACGCCGCGTCGCCATGTTGAACTGTACGACACCATTATGGGTTGCCTCGGTTATACCTCGCCAAATGGCGGTATTAACGAGAACAATAACTGGTGCCATTTGCCGGCTCAGGCGGCGAAGTAAGCGCTCTGCTGGCTTTATCGCCAGTCAGTATGCTTTTTTACATTAGGGGATTGACGGGGTAGCTTCACGGCAGTAAGATGCGCCCCGCATTCGGTGATTGGCGCAGCCTGGTAGCGCACTTCGTTCGGGACGAAGGGGTCGGAGGTTCGAATCCTCTATCACCGACCAAATTCAAAAAAGCCCAACCGCAAGGTTGGGTTTTTTGCTTTCCGGCCTCGAAAAGAGGATGAGAACCTCCGGGGGAAGAGGTTCGACTCGAGCATCGCGAGAGAACGTTGCTTCAGAAACGGCCCGCAGGGCGAGCCACACAGTGGCGAGTCATCCTCTATCACCGACCAAATTCAGAAAAACCCAACCGCAAGGTTGGGTTTTTTGCTTTCTGCATCCTGGAAAATAGCCTGAAGGCCGCTTCGCCTTACCGGCCTGGCGCGATCCCGTAGACCGGACAATCGCAGCGCCAGCCGGCGAAATTATCGAAAATCTCCGTTATCCCCACTTCTCGCTACCAGTTCACAATTTTGTACGATATTCCATTGTATTTTTTTATATATGTTTGGATCTTTTTTCGCGTTGCTTATGGATAATGACAGCATTTTTCGCTGTGCGTTTTAGCGTTCATGGCATTAATCGCTCAGATAATCATCATTCTGCAAGAAATTTTTCATAATCTGCATGAAAGTTAAGCACTGGATTTTGGTGGTTAATGAGCGAATTATTCTGCTGCCTCGGCGCTAGCACAAATTTCCCTGCTGAAAATAGAGGCTTGAAGTTTTTTTAAACTTTGTTTACCGATTCTCACCGTCGTTGTAAATCCCGATTACCTGTATTGACGTTTTGACATTCTGTTGACAGATTGTAGGGCATGAGGGGCATTTCAAGGAGAATCTGCACTGCAACTCAGTCAACCTTGTGAAAGGAATCCCCATCTCTCATAACGCCTTCGGGCACAACCGACCAGACCGGGTAAAAAACTAATAAAGGTCTGTCGGACATACCCACTGCATGGGTAACAACACATATCACATTGGAGCAGAATCAATGAGTATTTCCTTGAAGAAGTCAGGGATGCTGAAGCTCGGTCTTAGCCTGGTGGCCATGACCGTCGCGGCAAGCGTGCAGGCTAAAACCCTGGTTTATTGTTCTGAAGGCTCGCCTGAAGGCTTTAACCCACAGCTTTTCACCTCTGGTACCACCTATGATGCCAGCTCCGTACCGATTTATAACCGTCTGGTGGAATTCAAAATCGGCACCACGGAAGTGATTCCTGGCCTGGCTGAGAAGTGGGAAATCAGCGCTGATGGCAAAACCTACACTTTCCACCTGCGTAAAGGCGTGAAGTGGCAGGACAACAAAGACTTCAAACCGACGCGCGATTTCAACGCGGATGACGTGGTGTTCTCCTTTGACCGTCAGAAAAACGATCAGAACCCGTACCATAAAGTCTCTGGCGGCAGCTACGAATATTTCGAAGGCATGGGTCTGCCTGACCTGATTAGCGAAGTGAAGAAAGTCGACGACAATACCGTTCAGTTCGTGCTGACCCGTCCGGAATCGCCGTTCCTGGCCGACCTGGCAATGGACTTCGCTTCTATTCTCTCCAAAGAGTACGCGGACAACATGCTGAAAGCCGGTACGCCGGAGAAAGTGGACCTCGACCCGATCGGTACCGGTCCGTTCCAGTTGCTGCAATATCAGAAAGATTCCCGCATCCTGTACAAAGCGTTTGACGGTTTCTGGGGCACCAAGCCGAAAATCGATCGTCTGGTCTTCTCCATCACCCCGGATGCTTCCGTACGTTATGCCAAACTGCAGAAAAACGAGTGCCAGGTTATGCCGTACCCGAACCCGGCGGATATCGCTCGTATGAAGCAGGACAAAAACATCACGCTGATGGAGCAGGCTGGCCTGAACGTTGGCTACATGTCCTTCAACACCGAGAAGAAACCGTTTGATGACGTGAAAGTACGTCAGGCGCTGACTTACGCGGTGAACAAAGAAGCGATCATCAAAGCGGTATACCAGGGCGCTGGCGTGGCGGCGAAAAACCTGATCCCGCCAACCATGTGGGGCTATAACGACGACGTTAAAGACTACACCTACGATCCGGAGAAGGCGAAACAGCTGCTGAAAGAAGCCGGTCAGGATAAAGGCTTTACCGTTGAACTGTGGGCGATGCCAGTACAGCGTCCGTACAACCCGAACGCTCGTCGTATGGCTGAGATGATTCAGGCTGACTGGGCGAAAGTCGGCGTACAAGCCAAAATCGTGACCTACGAGTGGGGTGAATACCTGAAGCGCGCGAAAGCGGGCGAACACCAGGCTGTCATGATGGGCTGGACCGGCGACAACGGGGATCCGGATAACTTCTTCGCCACCCTGTTCAGTTGCGCAGCGGCGAAAGACGGTTCTAACTACTCTCGCTGGTGCTACAAGCCGTTTGAAGATCTGATTCAACCGGCTCGCGCAACCGACGACCACAACAAGCGTGTTGAACTCTACAAACAGGCTCAGGTAGTGATGCATGACCAGGCTCCGGCGCTGATCGTCGCTCACTCCACCGTGTATGAGCCGGTGCGTAAAGAAGTCAAAGGCTATGTTGTTGATCCGTTAGGCAAACACCACTTCGAAAACGTGTCTGTCGAATAATAAGCACGATAGCTACCCTCTCTCCTTTCCGGGAGAGGGGGTAAAGCGTTTTCCCTCTGCGGAGGGAATTCCTGTTTGTGAGCAATACAGACGCGCCGCCGCCAGGCGCTGCGTCACTACTGAGAATCCGGGTTATGTTGCAGTTCATTCTCCGACGTCTGGGGCTGGTTATCCCAACGTTTATCGGTATCACCCTTCTCACCTTTGCCTTTGTCCATATGATCCCCGGCGACCCGGTAATGATCATGGCGGGTGAGCGTGGTATCTCTCCTGAGCGTCACGCTCAATTGCTGGCTGAGCTTGGTCTTGATAAGCCGCTTTGGGAACAATATGTCCACTATGTTTGGGGCGTATTGCACGGTGACTTAGGCATCTCTCTGAAGAGCCGACTTCCGGTGTGGGACGAGTTTGTGCCGCGTTTTAAAGCGACGCTGGAACTCGGTATCTGCGCCATGATTTTTGCGGTCGCTGTGGGTATTCCGGTGGGCGTACTGGCCGCCGTCAAACGTGGCTCTATTTTCGATCATACTGCGGTGAGCCTTGCGCTGACCGGCTACTCCATGCCTATCTTCTGGTGGGGCATGATGCTGATCATGCTGGTTTCGGTGCAGCTCAACCTGACGCCGGTTTCCGGACGCGTCAGCGATATGGTGTTCCTTGACGACAGCAATCCTTTGACCGGATTTATGCTGATAGATACCGCCATCTGGGGCGAGCAGGGCAACTTTATCGATGCCCTTGCGCATATGATCCTGCCAGCCATTGTGCTCGGCACCATTCCGCTGGCGGTGATCGTGCGTATGACCCGCTCCTCTATGCTGGAAGTTTTGGGTGAAGATTACATCCGTACCGCGCGCGCAAAAGGGCTGACCCGCATGCGCGTGATCATCGTGCATGCGCTGCGCAACGCCATGCTGCCGGTGGTGACGGTTATCGGCTTGCAGGTCGGCACGCTGCTGGCGGGCGCAATCCTGACGGAAACCATCTTCTCCTGGCCGGGTCTGGGTCGTTGGTTGATTGATGCGCTGCAACGCCGCGACTATCCGGTGGTGCAGGGCGGGGTATTGCTGGTCGCGACGATGATTATCCTCGTCAACCTGCTGGTCGACCTGCTCTACGGCGTGGTGAACCCGCGTATTCGGCATAAGAAGTAAGGGGCCATCATGTCACAAGTTACTGAAAATAAAGTTATTGCTGCACCGGTGCCAATGACGCCGTTGCAGGAGTTCTGGCACTATTTCAAACGCAACAAAGGTGCGGTTGTTGGCCTGGCTTACGTGGTGATCATGCTGATTATCGCCGTATTTGCTAACTTCCTTGCGCCGCACAACCCGGCCGATCAGTTCCGCGATGCGCTGCTGGCGCCACCGGTCTGGCAGGACGGCGGCACCTGGACGCACATTCTGGGTACCGATGATGTGGGCCGCGATACGCTGTCGCGCCTGATGTTTGGCGCCCGTCTGTCGCTGCTGGTGGGCTGTCTGGTGGTCGTGCTGTCGTTGATTGCGGGCATCGTGCTCGGCCTGGTGGCCGGTTACTTTGGCGGCGTTATCGACAGCATCATTATGCGTGTCGTCGACATTATGCTGGCGCTGCCGAGCTTGCTGCTGGCGCTGGTGCTGGTGGCTATCTTCGGCCCGTCGATCGTCAACGCCTCGCTGGCGCTGACGTTTGTCGCCCTGCCGCACTATGTGCGACTCACGCGCGCCGCCGTACTGGTGGAGGTGAATCGCGACTACGTGACCGCTTCCCGCGTTGCTGGTGCGGGCGCGATGCGCCAGATGTTCGTCAATATTTTCCCCAACTGCCTCGCGCCGCTGATCGTTCAGGCGTCGCTGGGCTTCTCGAACGCCATTCTCGACATGGCCGCCCTTGGCTTCCTTGGCATGGGTGCGCAGCCGCCAACACCGGAGTGGGGCACGATGCTCTCCGACGTGTTGCAGTTCGCGCAGAGTGCCTGGTGGGTCGTGACCTTCCCGGGTCTGGCGATCCTGCTGACGGTGCTGGCATTTAACCTGATGGGTGACGGACTGCGTGATGCGCTCGACCCCAAACTGAAGCAGTAAGAGGTTCGAGATGGCGTTATTAAATGTAGATAAATTATCGGTGCACTTCGGCGACGTTGGCTCCGAGTTCCGCGCCGTAGACCGCGTAAGTTATAGCGTGAACCAGGGCGAAGTGGTTGGCATCGTCGGTGAATCTGGCTCCGGTAAATCCGTCAGTTCACTGGCGATTATGGGATTGATTGATTTCCCCGGTCGCGTAATGGCCGAAAACCTGGAGTTCAACGGCCAGGATCTGAAACGCATTTCTGAAAAAGAGCGCCGCAGTCTGGTGGGCTCCGAAGTCGCGATGATTTTCCAGGATCCGATGACCAGCCTGAACCCGTGCTACACAGTCGGTTTCCAGATAATGGAAGCGATTAAGGTGCATCAGGGCGGGAATAAGAAAACCCGTCGTCAGCGCGCAATTGACCTGCTGACGCAGGTCGGTATTCCCGATCCGGCCTCGCGTCTGGACGTATACCCGCACCAGCTCTCTGGCGGGATGAGCCAGCGCGTGATGATTGCCATGGCGATTGCCTGTCAGCCAAAACTGCTGATTGCCGATGAACCGACCACCGCGCTGGATGTGACCATCCAGGCGCAGATCATCGAGCTTTTGCTGGAGTTGCAGCAAAAAGAGAATATGGCGCTGATCCTGATCACTCACGATCTGGCGCTGGTGGCGGAAGCGGCGCACAAAATCATTGTGATGTACGCAGGCCAGGTGGTGGAAACCGGCGAAGCGAAAGATATCTTCCGCGCGCCGCGTCATCCTTACACCCAGGCGCTGCTACGCGCGCTGCCGGAGTTTGCGCAGGACAAAGCGCGTCTGGCTTCGCTGTCGGGCGTTGTTCCTGGCAAATATGACCGCCCCACTGGCTGCCTGCTGAATCCGCGCTGCCCGTATGCAACGGACAAATGCCGCGAGCAGGAACCGGCACTGAACACCGTCGATGGTGGCCGTCAGTCCAAATGTCACTACCCACTCGATGACGCCGGGAGGCCGACACTATGAGTACGCACGAGGCCACCTCGCAGCAGCCGCTGTTGCAGGCTATCGACCTGAAAAAATACTACCCGGTGAAGAAGGGAATGTTTGCCCCGGAACGCCTGGTGAAAGCACTGGATGGCGTGTCGTTCAACCTGGAGCGCGGTAAAACGCTGGCAGTGGTGGGCGAATCCGGCTGTGGTAAATCCACGCTCGGCCGTCTGCTGACGATGATTGAAACCCCGACCGGCGGCGAGCTGTATTACCAGGGTCAGGATCTACTGAAACACGATCCCCATGCGCAGAAGCTGCGTCGGCAGAAGATTCAGATCGTCTTCCAGAACCCGTATGGCTCGCTGAACCCGCGTAAAAAAGTAGGGCAGATCCTCGAAGAACCTCTGCTGATTAACACTTCTCTCAGCAAAGAGGCGCGTCGGGAAAAAGCGCTGGCGATGATGGCGAAAGTTGGCCTGAAAACCGAGCATTACGATCGTTATCCGCATATGTTCTCCGGCGGTCAGCGTCAGCGTATCGCTATCGCCCGTGGTCTGATGCTCGATCCGGATGTCGTGATTGCCGACGAACCCGTTTCCGCGCTGGACGTCTCCGTGCGCGCTCAGGTGCTCAACCTGATGATGGATTTGCAGCAGGATTTGGGGCTCTCTTACGTCTTTATCTCCCACGATCTCTCTGTGGTTGAGCACATCGCCGATGAAGTGATGGTGATGTATCTCGGCCGCTGCGTGGAAAAAGGCACGAAAGACCAGATCTTTTCCAACCCGCGTCACCCGTACACTCAGGCGCTGCTCTCTGCAACGCCGCGCCTGAATCCGGATGAGCGCCGCGAGCGTATTAAACTGACCGGCGAGCTGCCAAGCCCGCTGAATCCACCGCCGGGCTGCGCGTTTAACGCCCGCTGCTCCCGTCGTTTCGGCCCCTGCACGCAGCTGCAGCCGCAGCTGAAAGATTACGGCGGTCAATTGGTTGCCTGCTTTGCCGTCGACCAGGATGAGAACGGCGAGAAACCGCACGCGTAATCCTCATGTGCCCGGCAGCGTTCAGGTTGCCGGGCCTGCCACTTTACTCTGAACCCGACAATCGATATTCTCCGCTGCTGACAATCCTTATAAACGTTCCGGCTTAATTTTGAAATTTTCAATAAATTTACCTTAAAACGAACGGAGAGATAATTTCAGTAGGAATAATGGGTTAGCGGAATAAAACAGTTTTATGACTCCCAATAATTATTTCTAAATATTTCTCTGAGTAAGCAAAAATTAAGGTTATTATTTCTTTGTCTGGATTATTACTCTTTTAATCAAGGTAAAAATGACATTTATTAATATAAATTTAGGTTAAGCTGGTTTTTATTCCCATAATATCCCTACATTTTTGGACGTTAATACTTTAATAGATACAGCAGCAAAAAAAGATGGCACATGTATGGGTATTGTTTATATATTTACCGGAAATAAACACCGTGTTAGCAATGCTGAAATGTAACACGTAAAAACAGGCGGAAGATCATCGCCGAAACATTATCTTGTACCCGCGCAAACACAGCACAGCCAAAATAAAAAGCCACAACTCGACCAATATCCGGGCGCTGAGATCTTTAGCGGTGGTGGGTACAATATTATTTTGTAAATCATGAGATTAACAATGAATCATTATGATGATTTGCAGAGGTTTAAGGATAAAACCCGCAACCAGAAACACGATTTTAAGGATCTCTCCGCGCAAAACCCTGGCAGCGACCAGGGAAACTGGACACTGATCCAGCAGCTCTCTCCGGCAACGGATGAATCGACGCTGACCATGGGCGGCCATGTTTCTCTTCCCCCGCAATCCGTTGAACCGGATCTCTTTGCCCGCACAGAGAATGCGCCCGCAGTCGACGTCAGCGAACCTGCGTCAATACCGGCTCCTTCCATTTTTCAAGGAGTTGCCAGCCAGCTTGCGACGGTCATTCCGCCCCCGGCGCCTGTGCCCGCTCCCACACCGGTGAGAGCGTTGCCTGCCGAGGGGGTAAAATCTGCCACCGTCAATTACGCGCAACTCTTCGCCGCCAAAGTGCCGGAAGCAAAGCCGAAAACAGAAAAAAACCAGCCATTACACTCGTTGTTAGAAAGGATCGCGTCATGCCGTTGATTTGTGTTTGTTCACCGAAAGGCGGTGTCGGAAAAACGACCCTGACGGCGAATCTGGCGTACGCGCTGGCCCGTTCGGGCAGCAAAGTGCTGGCGCTCGATTTTGACGTGCAGAATGCGCTGCGCCTGCATTTTGGCGTACCGCTAACGGACGGACGCGGCTACGTTGCCAAAGCAGCGGAATCGTCGGACTGGAGCCAGTTTGTCCTCACCGCAGGCGGCAATATCTTCGTCCTGCCTTATGGCGATGCCACGGAAGAGCAGCGACTCACATTTGAAGAGCGGCTGGCGAATGACGAGCACTTTTTAACGCGTGGACTGAATACGCTGTTGAACTATCCGGGTCTGATTATCGTCGCGGATTTTCCGCCAGGGCCGTCGGCTGCGTTAAAAGCCATGTCGCGGCTGGCCGACGTGCATCTGGTGACGTTGCTGGCGGATACCGCATCGCTCTCCCTGCTGCCGCAAATCGAAAACAACCGCCTGACGGGGGACGTGCTCAACCGTAAAGCTGGTCACTATTTTGTGGTCAACCAGAGCGACAACCGCCGCCAGATCAGCCGTGATGTCACCACGTTTCTTGAGCAGCGCCTGGGTAACCAGCTCCTGGGTGTGCTGCACCGCGATGAAAGCGTTGCCGAAGCGAATGCCTCACAGCAATCGGTGTTCGATTTTAGCCCGGCTTCCGCAGCCGCTTTCGATATTGAACTCATTGCAAAACGCGTCGCCGGCATCTTAGGCGTCAAAATCGGTGACGGGACGGTTCACAACTCGCCGCGCATGTCAGGTTTCTAACGCTCACGGGCAACCTATGAAAAAGCTTCTTTCTGTTTTGCTGGTACTGGCAATGGTTCCTGTCGCCCTGCTGGTGGTCATTACGCCGATGGACAGCCAAAAGCAGTATATTTTTGGCCTGATCAGCATGGGTATTTTGTTCCTGCTTGGATTCAGCAAAAAGCGCAGTGTTTCGGTGATTATGGTCGTGATGTCAGCGCTGTTGTCGACACGCTACATGTATTTCCGCCTGACCCAAACCCTGCATTTTAACTCTGAGATTGAAACCCTGCTCGGCATGGGACTGTTCCTTGCGGAAGTCTATGTCTGGGTGATGCTGCTGCTGAGCTACCTGCAAACTGTGTGGCCGCTGAAGCGTGAAATAGTGCAACTGCCGGATGATATGAGCCAGTGGCCGACGGTGGATGTCTACATTCCGACCTACAACGAACCGCTGGACGTGGTGCGTGATACGGTGCTCGCCGCGCAGTGTATTGATTACCCGCGCGATAAGATGAAAATCTACCTGCTTGATGACGGTAAACGCCGGGAGTTTGCGGTGTTCGCCGCCGATGTCGGCGTTGGGTATATCACCCGTAACGACAATGCGCACGCCAAAGCCGGCAACCTGAACCACGCGATGAAGCTTACCCACGGCGAGCTGATCTGCGTCTTCGACTGCGACCATGTCGCCACGCGAATTTTCCTGCAAGCTACGGTCGGCGGTTTCCTGAAAGATCCGAAACTGGCGCTTGTACAGACGCCGCACTACTTCTATTCACCGGATCCGTTCGAACGCAACCTGTCGGTAGGCCGCAACATTCCTAATGAAGGCTCACTGTTCTACGGCCCGATCCAGCAAGGCAACGACAACTGGAACGCCACCTTTTTCTGCGGCTCGTGCGCGGTGATCCGCCGTAGCGCGCTGGAGGAGATTGGCGGTTTTGCCGTGGAAACGGTGACCGAAGATGCACATACCGCGCTGAAATTGCAGCGCCTGGGCTGGGGCACAGCGTTTATCGATATCCCGCTGGCGGCCGGTCTGGCGACCGAACGCCTGGTACTGCATGTGATCCAGCGTACCCGCTGGGCGCGCGGCATGACGCAGATTTTCCGCCTCGATAACCCGCTGCTGGGACGTGGGCTGACCCTTCCGCAGCGTCTGTGCTACCTGAGCGCGATGCTTTATTACCAGTTTGCGCTGCCGCGAATCGCCTTTTTGACCGCGCCGCTGGCTTATTTGCTGTTTAACCTGAACATTATTCACTCTTCGGCCACTTTGGTCTTCGCCTACGCGCTGCCGCATTTGTTCCTTGCCGTGTTCGTTAACTCGCGTCTGAACGGACGTTTCCGTTACAGCTTCTGGGGAGAGATTTATGACATCGTGCTGGCGTTCCATATTGTCCTGCCGACCGTCGTCACCATGCTGTTCCCGAAACGCGGGAAATTTAACGTCACCGATAAAGGCGGCCTGCTGAACGTTGGCTATTTCGATTTCAGCGTGGTGCGCCCGCATTTGATTATCGCGGTGTTGCTGGCAGCTGGCGTGGTGGCCGGGATTGTCCGCGCCTGCGCCCATGATTACTTCGGCGTCGATCCGCGCGTTATCGCCCTTAACGTCGGCTGGGGGCTGTACAGCCTGATCTTCCTGCTGGCGGCAATTGCCGTGGCGCGGGAAACCCGTCAGACCCGCAAAACCATCCGTATTGATGTCGATATTCCGGTGTTGATCCACTATGCCAGCGGTATTACCTCGCGCAGCCAGACCGCCGATTTATCGATGGGCGGCTGCCGTATCGTGGTACCGGACGAGCGCCACCAGAGCGATGAAATCGAAGAGATTGAGCTGCTGCTGCAATCGGGTGCGATTGCCATTCCGGCTCGCATCATCGCCAGCGATGCAGAGTATATCCGCCTGATGTTCGACGATATTCCGCTGTCGCGCCGCCGTGAACTGGTGCGCGTGGTGCTTTCCCGCGCGGATGCGTGGATCCATCCGCCGAAACCGCAGGACAACCCGTTCCGCTCGATGCTGACCATTGTGCGCTGCGTCTTTGATCTCTTCTGGCTGACCTGGACATCGCGTCGGGAAAACCGCCGCCTGCGGGCAGAGCTGGCGGCGAAGGCGACGTCGGAGGAGGGCGGCGTATGAAACGTCTGACAACGCTGGCTATGCTGGTCGGTATGCTGTTTATGGCGCCGCTGCACAGTGAGGAAACAACGGTTTCATCGCTGCTGCCGGTTGATTTACCCCCGCCGACAACGACGCAAAGCGCATCGGCCTTTGTGCCGTCGGTGGTCAACAGCGTGAGTCTGGCGCAGATGGGGCAACCGCAGGGATTAACCCTGAGCGGCGGCCAGTTCCAGAGCGGCATCGATTTTACCCTACCGATGGATCAGGTGATCACCAACGCCCGGCTGGCGCTGAATCTAAAGATCTCCCCGGCAATGGCGGCGCGTAATGCCACCCTGCAATTGATGCTTAATGGCCAGCCGCTGGGCACCGT
This sequence comes from Kosakonia sp. H7A, assembly GCF_003028445.1. Lineage (NCBI taxonomy): Bacteria > Pseudomonadati > Pseudomonadota > Gammaproteobacteria > Enterobacterales > Enterobacteriaceae > Kosakonia > Kosakonia sp. H7A. Next base: position 246,934 of record NZ_PYTZ01000003.1, read on the forward strand.
ACCACTGACCGCTACTGATAGTGATCTGTCGCGCTACCAGCTGGATATTCCGGCAGCGCTGATGGTTTCCAGCAACAACCTGAGCTTCAAAATCAATGATGGCGATGCGATGCAGTGCCAGCGCGATCTGAACGATAAGTATCGTGTCACCGTCCTGCCGGATTCGCGTTTTGAGCTGGAAGGGCAGCAACTGGATATCGGTGCCGATCTGAGCCACTTCCCGCGCCCGTTCTTTGACAGCATGCAGATGTCACCCACCAGCATTGCGATGGCATTCGGCGCGACGCTGAGCGCCGATGCCATTAGCGCCGGCGCATTGATCTCCTCGTGGATGGGGATCCAGGCCGATTATCGCGGCATCTCGTTTGCGGTATATCACGATCGTCTGCCGGAACAGAACGGCATCCTGATCGGCCATCCCGGCGAGCAGATCGGCGGCCTGACGCTGCCGCAAACCACGCAGCCGCTGCTGAAAATTATCGATAACCCGGCGAACCCGGTGTACAAGCTGCTGCTGGTTGTCGGCAAAGATGAACAAGAACTGCGTGCGGCGGCCTGGCGGCTGACGCGGGGCAATTTCACGCCGCAAACGCCTGCGTTTGATGTTACGGCGCAGACCATTCCGTTGAGCAAACCCTATGATGCGCCGCGCTGGATCCCAACCGATCGTCCCATCAAGCTTCATGAGTTGATCCGCAAAGATCAAAGCCTGACCGCCACCGGGATCTGGCACTCGCCGTTGCAGGTGGCATTTCGCGCCGCGCCGGATCTGTTTTTGTGGGACGGAGAAACCATCCCGCTGCATATTGGTTACCGCTTCCCGACGGAAAACTGGATCGATGAGCAGCGCTCCTGGCTGAGCATGACCATGAACGACACTTTCCTGCACAACCTGCCGGTCAATAAACAGGGCGCGCTGGAAACGCTGTGGCACAAACTGGGCGGCGATGCGCGTCAGGAGTCGTTCGATATGCCGCTGGAGCCGTACATGATCTACGGCGACAACCAGCTCTCGCTCTACTTCAACATCGTGCCGAAAGAGAATGCGCCGTGCAGCACCTTGCTCAACAACAACATCAAAAGCCGCATTGATGATGATTCATGGATCGATTTAAGCCACACGCGTCACTTTGCGCTATTGCCGAACCTCTCCTATTTCGTTGGCGCGTCGTTCCCGTTTACCCGCATGGCGGACTACGCGGAAACGGTGCTGATGCTGCCGCAGAATCCGTCGGAAACGCAACTCGCCACGCTACTGGATATGGCTGCTCGCTCCGGTAATGCCACCGGAACGGCGCTGGGACATAACCGCGTGGTGCTTGGCGTTCCCACCGGCGGCGGCCTGCAAGAGCTGGTGCGCGATCGCGACGTGCTGGCGGTCACGGGCATGGATCAGCACGACTTCAACCATGCGCTGCTGGCTGACTCGCCGTTTATCACCCATGACAACACGCTGGGCGTGCGCGCGCCCTCCCTGTGGCAGAAAGTGCAGCGCTGGATGGCGGGCGACTGGGCGGCCGAAGGGCTGGAGGCCGACCGCTACTTCTCCTCTAACGAAGCATGGCGCGGTTTTATCAGTTTCCGCTCACCGTGGAACGATGAGCGTCTGGTGGTACTGGCGCTGGGCAGCAGCGATGAACAGCTTTCGCACCTGCATAGCGATCTGGCCTCAGCGCGTATTAACGCCGGTATTCGCGGCGATGCCGCCATCATCACCAATGAAAACGGGGTACGCAGCTTCCGCGTCGGCGAACAGTTCCCGAGCGGTCAAATGCCACCGCAGATGATGGTGGTCTGGTATGCCAACCAGCACTCAGCGCTGCTGGCCATTCTGGGACTGCTGGTCGGTTCGCTGGCGGGCTGGCTGTTCTATCTGGCGCTGAAAAAGCGCGAGCGTAAACGTCTGCATCCGGAGAACAGCAAGTGAAAAGGGTGACCACAATGCGAAACAAAACCGCCCGCCGGTGGACGACCGTTTGCCTCTCCGGCGCACTTGCGCTCAGCGCTGCCGGGCAGGCACAGGCCGCGCCGAATGATGCTGCCTTAAAAGCGCTGTTCGATCAGGCCAACTACTGGCATGAAAAATCCCATGACGAGCTGGCGATGGAGTCGCTGAAAAAGGTGTTAATGGTTGATGCCAATAACACCCGGGCGATGTATCTGATGGCGCTGTGGGCGCAGCAAAATGGCGATTTGCAGACCGCCGCGCAGTGGCGTTCACGGCTGGCGCAAACCGCGCCCGGCGATGGCGAATTGCAGGCGCTGGATAACGCCAAACAGATGGCGCAGGTGCCGCAAGGGCAGCTCACGCTGGCGCGTCAGCAGGCGCGGAGCGGCAACATTCCGGCCGCGCTGGAGACCTGGCGCAGCCTGTTTAACGGCAATACGCCGCCGCCGGGTCTGGCGCCGGAATATTACCTGACGATGGCGAGCGACAAAGCGCTCTATCCGCAGGCGCTGGCGCAGATGCAGCACATTGTGGCGCAGAATCCGCAGGACAATGCCGCGCGCGTGGCGCTGGGCAAGATGCTCACCTGGCGTGAAGAGACGCGCCGCGACGGGATTTTAATGCTCGAACCGATGGCCAGCGGCAGCAAAGATGCCGATGCCGGTTTACGACAGGCGCTGCTGTGGCTTGGGCCGCAGTCCGGCGATGAGCGCTTCTACGACACCTGGTTGCAGCGCCATCCGCAGGACAGCGAAGTTCAGGATTACTACCGCAAAAACATCGGCGGCGCAGCGAAAGGCGCGGGCTTTACCGCCCTGAACAGCGGCGACAGCAGTACGGCGAAGCGGCAGTTTGAACAGGTGCTGCAAACCAATCCGCAGGATGCCGATGCGCTGGCGGGCATGGGTTATATCGCTCAGCGCAATGGAGATTATCAGGCGGCGGCGCAATACCTGAACCGGGCGGCGAGCCTGGGTGGCGATGCCTCTGCCGAGCGCAAAACGCAGGCGGAGGACGCGGCGTTTTACGGCCAACTGGCGCAGGCGCAACAGGCGCTGAAAGAGGGCAATGTCAGCCAGGCGCTGGCCCTATCCGCACCGCTGGCGCAGCAGAGCGGCGAGCGGGGAACGGCGGCAAAACTGTTCCGCGCCGATGTGTTACGCCAGAACAAAGATTACCCGCAGGCGGAGCAGGCACTGCGCGCTATTCTGAACGACCAACCGCAGAATGCCCCGGCGCGCGAAAACCTCTATTACGTTCTGCGCGATCAAAACAAAACGGCAGAAGCTCAGAGCATGCTGCGAACCCTACCGGCCAGCTTGCAGGCGAAGCTGCAACCGCGCGTAGTCACCGGCGCGCCGGGCGATCCGCTGCGCCGTCAGGCGCAACAACTGGCTGCCAGCGGCAATACGCCGCAGGCGATTGCGCTGTTGCGTCAGGGCGTTGAGCGGTTGCCGGACGATCCGTGGCTGCGCCTCGATCTGGCGCGATTATTACAGCAATCCGGCCAGCAGAATGAAGCGGCGAGCGTTATGCTTCCGGCGCAAAGCAGCGGCGCGGGCGCAAGCTCCCTGTATGCCGCCGCGCTGTTCGCCAGTGAAAATGGCGGCTGGCAGCAGGCCAGCTCGTTGTTGTCGCGGATCTCGCCCGCGGGGCAAAACAGCCAGACGCGCGATCTCGCCCGCCGGGTGAACTACAACCTGCAAATGGCGACCGCCGATCGTTACCTGGCACAGGGCAATACTGTTGCCGCGTCGAATACCCTGAAAGCGCTCGCCAGCACGCCACCGGAAAGCCCGGCCGATGCCGGGAAACTGGCGCGGATGCTGGCGCAAACCGGCGATCTGACAACGGCGGTTTCGCTGGTGCGGGCCAATATGCAGCAGGGTGTGCGGGGCAATGCCGGGGATTACGCCGATCAAATTGCCGTGCTGAATCAGGCCGGGCTGAACCAGGAAGCACAGGCCTTTGTTTCCAGTCCCGAGATGCAGGCGCGCAGCACCCCGGCGCAACTGGCGGGCGTGCGTAACGGTTATGTGATTAATGAAGCCGATCGTCTGCGTGAGCAGGGCAACTATGCCGCCGCCTATGACAAGCTGATTCGCGCGTTGCAAAGCGATCCGCAGAATACCGATTTGATGTTCGCCATGGGCCGTCTCTACCAGAGCGGCAAAATGAACAAAGAAGCAGGCGTGCTGTATGACTATCTGATGACGCGCGACAGCGATGATCAGGCCGCGCGTGTCGGCGCGATTGATGTGGCGCTGGCGGAAAATAATATTGATAAAGCCCAGACCCTGGCGAATGGTCTGCGCAGTAACAGTTCACCGGAACGCCTGCTACTGCTGGCGCGGCTGGAAGAAGCAAAGGGTAACCATCAGCAGGCGATGACCCTGTTGCGTAGCGCCCGCGGCAAGCTGGTGGGGCTGGAATCGACCAACAGCGCGGCCACGCCAACAATTGGCGGCGTTTTGTTGGCTGATAACCCGTTTATGACTACCAGTAAAACCACGGCTGACACAGCTGCGCCGCAGTCGCTGTATGGGCAGACGTTGCCGTGGCAGGTGGCGCAGGTGGCCCGTGAGCCGGGCAGTAATCTGCCGGGCACTACGCGTACCGATCTGCCGGTAGAAACGGCGCAAAGCCGTACGCTGCGCCAGGTGGATGACATGATGCAGCAGATGAACGAAAAAACCGGCATGTGGCTGCAAGGTGAAGTGGATATTCGCGGTCGCGACGGGGAAACCGGCACCAGCAAGTTAACGGAAGCGAAAGCGCCGCTGACCTGGTCCAGTTCGCCGTTCGGCGATGCGCGCTTTGAATTTACTGCCACGCCAGTCAGCCTCAGTTCCGGTAGCGCTTCGGGCGATGCCTGGCGTCGTTATGGTTCAAACCCGCTGGCAGATGCGGCGAGCAATATTGCCACCTCCATCAGCAATGCCAACAGTTCTACGGCAACGGACGGCAGCGATAAATTTACCGATCTGACAAGTTACGCCGATGCCAGCAAACTGACACCGTTTACCGATGAGGGTTACAACAACCTGACCTCTTTATTGGGTTCGAGCCGCCTGAAAAGCCTGAGCGCATCGAACTACAAGAAGAATTACAACGATGCAATTAACGCCTCTACCGATTCGCAAAACGCCAGCGGCGTGGAGCTGAATATGGCGCTCAGCGGCGACAGCTACAAGCTGGATATCGGCAGTACGCCGCTCGGGCAGGATCTCACCTCGCTGGTGGGCGGCGTGAAGTGGTCGCCGAAACTGACCAACTACCTGACGCTGATCTTCACCGGCGAGCGCCGCGCGATCACCGACAGCCTGCTGTCGTATGTCGGACTACAGGATAAATACTCCGGCCAGCGCTGGGGGCAGGTCACCAAAAACGGCGGATCGGTACAGTTAAGTTACGATGATGGCGATGCCGGGTTCTACGTCGGCGGCGGAGGTTACAGTTATCTCGGGACGGATGTTGCCAGCAACACCAGCATGAACGCCAATGCCGGGGTCTATTTACGCCCGTGGCATGACGATTTCCGCCAGTTGCAGGCCGGGTTGAGCGTGAGCTGGATGGATTTCTCGAAAAACCTCAGCTACTTCACTTACGGCCAGGGCGGTTATTTCAGTCCGCAGAACTATGTCAGCGTCTCTTTACCGGTCGATCTTTCGCAGAAAATCGATAACTGGAAGCTGAGCATCGGCGGCGCTGTGGGATATCAGTCTTATACCCAGGATAAAAGCGACTATTTCCCGACCGAGCCTGAGGCACAGAAGATGCTCCAGCAACTGGCGGATCTTGGCTTTATCAAAGAGGCGCAGTACCAGGGCACTTCGCAAAACGGTATCGGCTACAACTTCCATGCGGGGCTGGATTACAACGTGAATAAAAATATGACGGTGGGCGGCAAAGTCGGCTACGACACCTTCGGTAATTATAACGAAAGCACCGCCGGGATTTGGCTCCGGTACATGTTGGGAGACAAATGATGACACACACTTCTGATACGCCGTTGCTCTCGTGGTTTCAGCAGCAGCAAACCGCGCCGGGCTGGTTTGATTTGCTGAGCGTAATGATTGACGGCATGGTAAACAACGTCGGTGAAGCGGAAAGCCTGCCATTCCTGCGACAGATGGGTGATGCAATGGCGGAACGCACGCCGCTTCCGCCGTCGGAAACCGTGGGCGAACTGGAAGCCAATATCAATGCGCAACTGGCGCTGTTCAACTGGGGTTTTATCGATATCGATACCCGTGATGACGGGCTGGCATTTCGTCATCAGGGCTTGCCGGTCGCGCGGGAAGAAGCGCACCGGAAGCGCTGGTGCTTTGCTTTTTGCGCCGTGCTTGAGGGGCTGTATACCCGCTGGATGCAAGAGCAGGGTGGTGCGGCAGGTCTCGTTTTTACCCGCGAAAGGCTCTATTCTGTGTCGGATGTTCTCTTCCGTTACGCTAACCCAAGTGAGTAAACCCATGTTGAAGCGCGTATTCGCCGCTCTGGTGGTGATGGTGAGTCTGTTGTTTACGTCATTTTCCCAGGCTTCTGCGGCCTGGGATAGTTATAAAGCCCGTTTTTTAATGCCGGATGGACGCGTCGTCGATACCGGTAATAAAAGTGTTTCCCATACTGAAGGCCAGGGTTACGCCATGTTGATGGCGGTGGCCAGTGATGACAGAGCTGCCTTTGACAGCATGTGGAACTGGACGAATAAGACCCTGAGAAATAAAGATAACGGCCTCTTTTTCTGGCGTTATAACCCGGTGGAAGCCGATCCTGTTGCTGATAAAAACGATGCGACGGATGGCGATGTTCTGCTGGCCTGGGCGCTGCTGAAAGCGGGGGAGCGCTGGAATGTTCCGGCTTATACCAGCGCGTCGGACGCTATTACGCAGGCCGTGCTGAAACATACCGTGGTGAGTTATGCCGGTTACCGCGTGATGCTGCCAGGCGCGAACGGCTTCAACCTCAACACCTATGTGAACCTGAATCCCGCCTATTTCATCTTCCCGGCGTGGCAGGATTTCGCGAAACGAAGCCATCAAGTGGTGTGGCGCGATTTGATCGCCGACGGGCAAAAGCTGCTGGGGAAAATGCGCTTTGGCAAAGCACAGCTCCCGACAGACTGGGTTTCGCTGGCGGCGGATGGCAAGCTTTCCCCGGCAAAAGAGTGGCCGCCACGCATGAGTTATGATGCTATCCGTATTCCGCTGTATATCAGCTGGCAGGATCCGCAAAGCGCGCTGCTGATGCCGTGGCGTAGCTGGTGGCAGGGCTTTAGCCGCAACCAGACGCCGGCCTGGGTGAATGTGGCGACCAACGAAACGGCGCCGTATATGATGAATGACGGTCTGCTGGCGGTACGTGATTTAACGCTGGGAGAACCGCTGGCCGAGCCGCAAATCACCGCGCAGGATGATTACTACTCTGCCAGCCTGAAGATGCTGGTGTGGCTGGCGCAGCAGAGCTAACCGATCGGCCCTCTCCCTTGCGGGAGAGGGCGCAGGACGTTACTGCGGATACGGTACCCAGTCCCCGCCGTTCAGGCGAACATACGGCTTGTTCTGGTACTGCAACACAATGGCGTTGGCGTTTTCAGAAACCGGCGCCGTTTGCGGCAGATTGCTGGTGAGCTGCTGCCAGTTGACGCTGTCCTCGGTGAAGATTTTGCCATCCAGCACCCGTGTCACCAGTTCTGATATCGCCAGGAAGCTGCTCGGCTGGTTAATCTCAATCGGCGCGCCCTGATGCGGCGCTTTCATGCCGAAGAATTTAATCGCTGTCGGTACGTTGGTAATTGACGGGCTGGGGATATCACGCAGGCCGGAAACCTGCATTTTGTCGCCCTTCAGCGCCGCGCCGTGTTCCGGCACCAGCACCACCATCACTTTCCGCCCGGATTTCTCCAGCTGCGTGAAGAAGGCATCCAGCTCATCAAACAGTTTCTGCGCGCGCAGTTTGTAATCCGCCGTTTTACGATCGCCGGGATAGTGGTTCCCGTCGTGCAGCGGCAGCAGGTTGTAGAAGGTTGCGGTGCGTTGCCCCTGTTTGAAGCTGTCCGACTCCATCCAGCGGTTCAGCACGGCAGTATCGTCATAGACCGGCGAACCATCAAAAGAGAGCAGTACAGGCGGCAGGCCAGACTGATCCATCAATGGTACCTGCACGCCGCCGTTATCGCGGATCTCTTTCAGGAAACCGCCGAACTCGCCGTTATGGTCCATCATCAACTGCTGGGTAAAGCCCAGTTTCGCCAGATTATCAAACAGATAGCATTGGTTGTTGGCCTGCTGATAGAGGTTTTTGTGCGACGACTGGCCGCAACTGGCGCGCAACAGACGAATCGCCGCCGGGCCGCTGTAAGCGGTGGCAGAGTTGAAGTGTTTAAATACGATGTCGAAGTGCGACCACAGCGGGTGCGACATCAGCCCTGCTGCTTCAATATCATCCCACGAGAGGGAACAGATATTGATGACCAGCAGATCAAACGGCTGGGCGTCAGCGGGAAGCTGCGCCGGGAAAGTGCTCTGGCGCTTCTCTTCTGAGGCGTAGAAACTGGCAAGATAAGCATTCAGGTTTTCCGAGGTCGGCGGCGCGGTTTGCGCAGGCATATCGCCCACTACCGGGGTATCGCCTGCCGCCGCGACGGTTGCTGCCGCACCGCCGCCGGTTGTGGTCACCGTGGTGGTTGGCTGGCCGCCTGGCCACAAGTTAAATGCCGGTCCGGTCAGGGTCAGCACGTTCAGCCAGATCATAATGGCAACGACAAACACGGTAACGCGGATCCACTGTGATAAAAACAGCCACGCCACCAGCAGGACAAAAACCCCGCCAATCATTTGCCAGTTGATAAAACGGGTCACCAGATCAAGCAGATAGTCGGCGCTGAAACCCGCGACCTGCGAGCCCTGGCTCATCATACTTTCCGGGCCAGGCAGCCAGGTGTCATGCCAGAAGAGACCAAAACCAATCGGCAGTGCGATCCAGTGACGCAGACGATGTAACCTCATGCGCGGCAACGGCATCAGCAGGAATGCCATAAAAACCAGGTTCAGCAACGGATGAAAGTTAAGGTAGCCCGCCCATAACAGACCGAATTTCAGCAGAAAATAGAAGTTCCAGCCGGAGAGGCCGCGCCAGTATTGCCACAGCGGCGAAGGCGTTGAAGTGGTCATCGATGAATTAGTCATGTTTGCGGTCTGCCTTGACGAACGATTCCCGGCGCAATATTCCTGCCGGTTTTACATAGCGAGGTCTGGTAAACAAGATCCGAAATGCGGACCGGATAGGGCGTATCCAGTGGCGCGCAAGATAACCCAGCGGGAAAAAGATCAGTGCGCAGAAGATGATAAGCTGAACGATATCGCTGACTGACATCATGATGTGCGCTCCGTGGTGTCACTGAATAAGCGGTAAGGCTCCGGAATACGGCGCCAGCCTGTACCGTCATGTTCGGCGTTAATGACTTTCTTCATTCCGGCAGTGTCAGGCAGCGGTTTAGCCAGTTTTTCCGGCGTCAGCATACGCATCTGCACCAGTTCCGCGGCAATCTGATTATCTTCAAACCACACCATCCGGTTTGAGAAGATATCCGCCGTTGGCAGCGGGAAAATATGGTTCAGGGCGGTATCAAGATCGTTGACACGGCAAAAGGACAAAAACAGCACCAGCCGGTTGTCGCTCATGCTGACAATATCCCCCACGCGATTGGGGCGACAAAGGGTAAGCGCTTGTTCGACGCGAATACCCGGTACCGGGCGCAGCGCAACCATTACCCCTTTGCCATCCGGCGGCAACAGTTGGTTATTGACCATATTGCTTATCGCATCACAGAAGATATTCCACGGCTGGTAGCCGCGCAGCTTCAGAGGCTGGGTCATGGAAAGCAGGGTGGTGATATCTTCCGGCACCAGCCGGTTGAATTGTTGCCCCTGCACGCTTTCAATCAGCGTCAGGCAGCGCGACAGCGGCGCGTTCCAGGGAATAACCATATTCGCGCCGCAGCCCAGCAATAATCGCTCATCGGTCGCGCGCAGGCTGGCCTGGCTTTCACGGACGATAATTTTTAAACCGCTGCCGCGCTGGCGGCGCAGGGTATGTACCTGGCGGGCGATACTATCGATCTGGTTGTTTTGCGCCAGGGAGAAAATCAGCGTTGCCGCCTGGCTTGAACGGGCTTCTTCAAACAGCGCTTCGTTTGTTTCAAATAAAGACCAATATTCGGAAAGCGGCGGCGCACCTTCCAGAACCGCCACATTACTTAATATTCTTTTTTCATCGCTGCGCGGTTGTACGGCGGTTTCTTCCTGCTTCGCTAATTGCCACCGGTCATCATGATGATGAAGAATCAGTTGCTGGCGGGCGCTGATCCCTTTTTCATTACACCACCAGGCAACATCATAAAGATGCATACCGTTTTGATAGCGTAAACTTGCCAGACCAAACAGTGAGCGATATTCACTCATCAAAATCGAGGCTTGTTTGTCATTGTTATTGCCGGGATTAATAACCAGCAAAGTACAATTATGATATTTCGCCCACTCATGCGTTTTTTCTAACCATTGATGTATTTTGGGGCCAGGAACATTCTGCCAGGCATTATTAGCACAGAGCAGTATAAGTAAATAATTCTCAGGCTCAATGGTGCAGAGTAAATCGCGGGCGAAAAAGTATAGGCTATTACTCTGGTTTGGCATGGAAAATAGACGAATTTTTTGGGGGCCGTGATCTTTATCCAGTTTAAGGATGCCCCGTAGATCGTGGTCCATACCGATAACCGCGACATTTGCCTCGGTATCTTGTTGTGCAATAGTTTGATTAATAAGGCTAACTGCATCAGTTTCGCGATCGGCATTTAACCACCAAACGCCGCCTGTAGGCATATGACGCAATTCGTCCCATAAAGACTGAATGCCAATAGAAAATATGGGGTCCACGATGTCCCTCTTGAAACAAATTTATCTGTATCTCAGTTTACTAGCGAAAGCTGAGAAATAAACCTAACATTGAAATTAAAGAACATCAGTTTTAGCATGTAAATGAATTTTGTCGGGCATGATGCCTTGCTACAATCAGTGCATGTGTTTTCTATTCAAAGGGATCGGGCCAGAATGCATAACAATGAACCAAAAACGCAAACAGACCCAACTCTGGGTTATACATTCCAGAATGATTTTTTGGCGCTGAGCAAGGCTTTTTCTCTACCCGAAATAGATTACGCCGATATTTCCCAGCGTGAACAGTTGGCTGCGGCTATTAAGCGCTGGCCGTTGCTGGCTGAATTATCCCGTCAACAATAAGGCAACAGTAGATGGCCATTTTGGGATTACAGGGGATCCGCGGCGGTGTGGGTACAACATCGATTACAGCGGCTCTGGCCTGGTCATTGCAATTATTAGGCGAATCGGTGCTGGTTATTGATGCCAGCCCTGACAATCTGCTGCGCCTTTCATTTAATGTCGATTTTGCCAGCCGTGGCGGTTGGGCGCGCTCCGTGCTTGATGGTCAGGACTGGCGTGATGCCGGTTTGCGCTACACTTCGCAGCTTGATGTATTGCCGTTCGGCCAACTCACGACGAACGAGTGGGATGTTATTCATCAGCATGACGCGTTAAACCAACTTGCTGCTCTTTTACAGGCGTTAAAAACGCAGCAACAGTATCACTGGGTGCTCATCGATCTGCCGCACGGTTTTTCACCGTTGACGCGGCAATTCGTCGCCGCGTGCGATCATGTTTTCACCATTATCAAACCCGATATCAATTGCCATATTCGCCTGCATCAGCAGCCGCTGCCTGCGGGGTCGCATATTCTGATTAACGACCTGCGGATCGGTAGCCAGTTGCAGGACGATTTGTGGCAGGTCTGGTTGCAAAGCCAGACGCGCATCCTGCCGACGACTATCCATCGTGATGAAGCGCTGGCGGAGTGTCTGGCATCGAAACAACCGCTGGGGGAATACCGCAGCGACTCGCTGGCCGCAGAAGAGATGGTGACGCTGGCGAACTGGTGCCTGCTACATTGCGCAAAGCCGCGCGAAGGTGGTGAGCGAGAGGGGAGCCGGCCATGAGCGGTCCCGCCAGCTGGTTGTTGATTCCGCCGGTCAGCGCACGCTTACGCGCGCGCTATCAGCACTATCGCCAGCATGGCGCATCGTGGTTCAGCGCGGCTTCTGGCTGCTTCTGGGTGATCCTCGCCTGGCTGTTTATCCCGCTTGAACATCCGCGCTGGCAGCAGTTACGGGCACAACAGCAGCACTGGTTTCCGCATATCGATCCTGACCGGCCGCGCCCGCTTGATCCGGCGCGCTACCTGCTGCAAAGCCTCTGGCTGCTGGTGACATTACCCTGGGGACCGCCGAAATCGACGCGGCGCCAGCGTTTTGCCCGTATCCGCGCATTGCGTGGACGCTGGTATCACTGGCTTGATACCTTGCCGGAACGCGTGACGCATCGTACGGGTCATCTCGATCACAAAAAAGAGCTTAGCCATATCAGCCCGCACCTGCGGCGCTTTATTTTAGGCGTCATTGTGGTGTTTTCGCTGATCCTCGCCCTGTTGTGCATTACGCAGCCGTTTAACCCGCTGGCGCAGTTTGTTTTCCTGGTATTGCTGTGGGGCGTTGCACTGCTGGTGCGCCGTATTCCGGGACGCTTTTCAGCGCTGATGCTGATTGTGCTGTCGCTGACTGTCTCTTGTCGCTATATCTGGTGGCGCTATACCTCAACCCTCAACTGGGACGATCCGGTCAGCCTGGTGTGCGGCCTGGTGCTGCTGTTTGCCGAAACTTACGCCTGGATAGTGCTGGTGCTGGGCTATTTCCAGGTCGCCTGGCCGCTGAACCGCCAGCCGGTGCCGCTGCCGAAAGATATGTCGTTGTGGCCGTCGGTAGATATTTTCGTGCCGACCTATAACGAAGATCTCAGTGTGGTGAAAAACACCATTTACGCGTCGCTCGGTATCGACTGGCCGAAAGACAAACTTAAAATCTGGATCCTCGATGATGGCGGCCGCGAAGAGTTTCGCCAGTTCGCCAGCATGGTGGGCGTGGAGTATATCGCCCGCACGACGCATGAACATGCGAAAGCCGGGAACATCAATAACGCGCTGAAATATGCGAAGGGCGAGTTTGTCTCGATTTTCGACTGCGACCACGTTCCGACGCGCTCTTTCCTGCAAATGACTATGGGCTGGTTCCTGAAAGAGAAAAAGCTGGCGATGATGCAGACGCCGCACCACTTCTTCTCGCCGGATCCGTTTGAACGTAACCTCGGACGCTTTCGTAAAACGCCTAACGAAGGCACGCTGTTCTATGGTCTGGTGCAGGACGGCAACGACATGTGGGATGCCACTTTCTTCTGCGGCTCCTGCGCGGTTATTCGTCGTGGGCCGCTGGATCAGATTGGCGGGATTGCGGTGGAAACCGTCACTGAAGATGCGCATACCTCACTGCGTTTACACCGCCTTGGGCATACCTCTGCGTATATGCGTATTCCGCAGGCGGCAGGGCTGGCGACCGAGAGCCTTTCGGCGCACATTGGTCAGCGTATTCGCTGGGCGCGCGGCATGGTGCAGATTTTCCGCCTCGATAACCCACTGTTTGGTAAAGGGCTGAAACTGCCGCAGCGGCTGTGTTACGTCAACGCCATGTTCCACTTCTTATCGGGCATCCCGCGGCTGATCTTTCTGACTGCGCCGCTGGCATTTCTGCTGTTACATGCCTACATCATTTACGCCCCAGCGCTGATGATCGCCCTGTTCGTGCTGCCGCATATGATTCACGCCAGCCTGACGAACTCGAAGATTCAGGGGAAATATCGCCACTCTTTCTGGAGCGAGATCTACGAAACGGTGCTGGCATGGTATATCGCGCCGCCTACGCTGGTGGCGCTGTTCAACCCACACAAAGGCAAATTTAACGTCACCGCCAAAGGCGGGCTGGTGGAAGAGGAGTACGTGGACTGGGTGATCTCCCGTCCTTACATCTTCCTGGTTCTGCTTAACCTGGTAGGTGTGCTGGTGGGGATCTGGCGCTATTTCTACGGCCCGGAGAACGAAGTGCTCACCGTGTTCGTCAGTATGGCCTGGGTGTTCTACAACATGGTTATTCTTGGCGGCGCAGTAGCGGTATCGGTCGAAAGCAAACAGGTGCGCCGCGCGCACCGTGTCGAAATCTCCATGCCAGCGGCCATTGCCCGCGAAGATGGTCATCTCTTCTCCTGTACCGTCCATGACTTCTCCGACGGCGGTCTGGGCATCAAGATTAATGGCCAGGCGCAGGTGCTGGAAGGGCAGAAAGTGAACCTGCTGCTGAAACGTGGTCAGCAAGAGTATGCGTTTCCGACTACGGTAGCGCGTGTCATTGGCAATGAGGTCGGTCTGCAACTGATGCCGCTCACCACCAAACAACATATCGATTTTGTGCAGTGTACCTTTGCCCGTGCAGACACATGGGCGCTGTGGCAGGACAGCTTCCCGGAAGATAAACCTCTGGAAAGTCTGTTTGATATTTTAAAACTGGGTTTCCGCGGCTATCGCCATCTCGCGGAATTTGCTCCGCCGTCCGTCAAAGTGATTTTCCGCTCATTCACCGATCTGGTGGCCTGGGTGGTGTCATTTATTCCGCGTCGCCCGGCACGGAATATGGCCGTGCAGCAACCAACGACGTGACTGGCTCAACAATGATGAAAACGCGATGAAAAGAAAACTTTCCTGGATTTGTGCTGTGGCGGTAGGGGTAAGCGCCCTGACTCCGATGATGACTTCTGCCGCGCCCTCGCTTCCGGCGCCTAATGTCCCGGCTGTCGCACCGGCTACGGATCCGGTTGCAACGCCTGCACCGCAGCAAGCTGAATCGCTAACGCCAACAACGCCGACCGCAGGGAATGTTGTGGGCCAGGTGATGCCGGGCCTGCCAGGCGCTAATGCGCCAGTGGTGGCGGCAGATTCGCCATCCCGCGACGTCAAACTCACCTTCGCGCAGATCGCACCGCCGCCGGGCAGCATGGTGTTGCGCGGCATTAACCCGGACGGTGGCGTTGAGTTTGGCGTTCGTAGCGACGAAGTGGTGTCAAAAGCGGTATTGAACCTTGAGTACACGCCATCGCCATCGCTGTTGCCGGTACAATCCCAGTTAAAGGTCTATCTGAATGATGAGTTGATGGGCGTTTTGCCGGTCACCAAAGAGCAGCTCGGTAAGAAAACGCTGGCGCAGGTGCCGATCAACCCGCTGTTTATTAGCGATTTCAACCGCGTGCGGCTGGAGTTTGTCGGCCACTATCGTGATGTTTGTGAAAATCCAGCCAGCAGCACGCTGTGGCTGGATATCGGTCGCAGCAGTTCGCTGGAGATGACCTACCAAAGTTTGCCGCTGAAAAACGATCTCTCACACTTCCCGGTGCCGTTCTTCGACCCGCGTGATAATCGGGCTTTAACCCTGCCGATGATCTTTGCCGGTGCTCCGGATATCGCGCAGCAGCAGGCTGCGGCGATCATCGCTTCGTGGTTCGGTTCACGTGCCGGCTGGCGCGGCCAGACTTTCCCGGTCTCTTACAACAGTCTGCCGGATCGTAATGCTATTGTTTTCGCCACTAACGATAAACGCCCGGATTTCCTGCGTGATGCGCCTGCGGTGAAAGGGCCGACCATCAGCATGATCAACCATCCGGATAACCCGTATGTGAAGTTGCTGATCGTGATGGGGCGTGACGATAAGGATCTGTTGCAGGCGGCAAAAGGTATCGCTCAGGGGAACGTGCTGTTCCGTGGCGATAGCGTCACGGTGGATGACGTTAAGCCGCTGCTGGCTCGCCAGCCGTATGACGCGCCGAACTGGGTGCGTACTGACCGCCCGGTGACCTTCGGCGAGCTGAAAACCTATGAGGAACAGTTGCAGTCCACCGGGCTGGAGCCGTCGTCCATCAACGTGTCGCTGAACTTGCCGCCGGACCTCTATCTGCTGCGCAGCACCGGTATCGATATGAATCTCAACTATCGTTATACCGCGCCGTTGACCAAAGATAGCTCGCGCATGGATATCAGCCTGAATAACCAGTTCCTGCAATATTTCAACCTGACCAGCAACCAGGACACGAACCGTCTGTTGCTGCGCCTGCCGGTACTGCAAGGTCTGCTGGACAGCAAAACGGATGTGTCGATTCCGGCGCTGAAACTGGGGGCGGTCAACCAGTTGCGCTTCGACTTCCAGTATATGAATCCCATGCCGGGCGGCAGCATCGATAACTGCGTGACGTTCCAGCAAGTACCGAACCGCGTGGTGATTGGCGACGACTCAACTATCGATTTCTCGAAGTATTACCAC
Source organism: Kosakonia sp. H7A (assembly GCF_003028445.1). Lineage (NCBI taxonomy): Bacteria > Pseudomonadati > Pseudomonadota > Gammaproteobacteria > Enterobacterales > Enterobacteriaceae > Kosakonia > Kosakonia sp. H7A. Next base: position 263,199 of record NZ_PYTZ01000003.1, read on the forward strand.
TTTATCGCCATGCCGGATCTGCGTGCCTTTGCTAACGCAGGCTTCCCGTTTAGCCGGATGGCGGATCTGTCGCAAACCCTCATTGTCACTCCGGTGCAGCCGACGCCAGCACAGGTTGGTACGCTGCTGGATACGCTTGGCACCATCGGCGCGCAAACCGGCTTCCCGGCCATTAATATGCAACTGACCAGCGATGCCAGCCAGCTGCAGGGCAAAGATGCCGACATCATGATCATCGGCTCGATTCCGCAACCGTTGAAGAATGACGAGAAGATCGACCTGCTGGTGAATGCGACGCAAAGCTGGGTGAAAACGCCGCTGCGCCAGTCGCCATTCATGGCGAGTGAAACGGATGCCGCCGACCGCAAAGCCGATACGAAAACGGCAGTCAGTTCCGATGGCCCAATGGCGGCAGTGATTAGCTTCCAGTCGCCATTTAACGATCAGCGCAGCGTTGTGGCGTTGCTGGCGGACAGCCCGCGCGGCTACGAACTGCTGAACAATGCCATGAACGACAGCGGTAAACGCGCGGCGATTTTTGGTTCAGTGACGGTGATCCGTGAATCCGGTGTTAACGGTCTGCGCGTGGGCGATGTTTACTATGTCGGTCACTTGCCGTGGTTTGAGCGTATCTGGTATGCGCTGGCGAACCACCCGGTACTGCTGGCCATTCTGGCTGCGGTCAGCGTTGTATTGCTGGCATGGGTACTGTGGCGCTTGCTGCGGATTATCAGCCGCCGCCGCCTTGATTCGGACCATGAGTAATCAGTAATGAAGGCGCTACGTTGGGTGGTGATGATGGCGCTGATGCTGGCGGCGATGAGTACGCGCGCCGCCTGCACCTGGCCTGCCTGGGAGCATTTTAAACAGGCCTATATCAGCGATGGCGGACGGGTGGTGGACCCAAGCGATGCGCGCAAAATCACCACATCGGAAGGGCAAAGCTATGCGATGTTCTTCGCGCTGGCCGCCAACGATCGCAAGGCATTCGATAACCTGCTGCAATGGACGCAAAACAACCTGGCGCAAGGCTCGCTCAGCGACCATCTTCCTGCCTGGCTGTGGGGGAAAAAAGACGAAGAGAGCTGGACGGTGCTGGATACCAACTCGGCTTCCGATGCCGATCTCTGGATCGCCTGGTCACTGCTGGAAGCCGGGCGCTTGTGGAAAAACGATGCTTACACCCGCCTGGGGGAAGCGCTGTTAGATCGCATCGCCAAAGAAGAGGTGGTGAAGGTGCCAGAGCTTGGGTTGATGTTGCTGCCGGGAAAAATCGGCTTTGCCGATGACAGCGCATGGCGTTTTAACCCCAGCTATTTGCCGCCGCAACTGGCGAGCTATTTCACCCGTTTCGGCGCGCCCTGGACAACGCTGCGCGAAACCAATCTGCGGCTGTTGCTGGAGACCGCGCCAAAAGGCTTTTCGCCGGACTGGGTGCGCTATCAAAAGGGGCAGGGCTGGCAACTTAAAAGCGAAAAGACGCTGATCGGAAGCTACGATGCGATTCGCGTCTATTTGTGGGCTGGCATGCTGAATGACAACGACACGCAGAAAGCGCGGTTGCTGGCGAAGTTTAAACCGATGGCGACGGTCACAAAGAAAAATAACGTGCCCCCGGAAAAAGTGGATATAGCGACCGGCAAGATCCAGGGTAACGGGCCGGTCGGTTTTGCCGCGGCACTGTTGCCATTTTTACAGGATCGTGATGCCCAGGCCCGGCAGCGGCAGAACGTCGCAGACCATTTTCCCGGTGACGATGCCTACTACAGCTATGTTCTCACCCTGTTTGGACAAGGGTGGGATGAGCACCGTTTTCGTTTCACCCCTCGTGGTGAGTTACAACCTGACTGGGGCCAGGAATGCGTAAGTTCACAGTAAGTCTTCTCTGTTTCTCACTTGGCCTCGCGCTGGCACCAGCCGCGCGCGCGGCGGATACCGCCGCGCAGCAACAGTTGCTGGATCAGGTGCGCCTGGGGGAAACAACCAAACGCGAAGATTTAGTTCGTCAGTCTCTCTATCGCCTTGAACTGATCGATCCGAACAACCCGGAGGTGATTGCCGCCCGTTTCCGCTATTTGCTGCGACAGGGCGACAATGCCGGCGCGCAGCAGCAGCTCGATCGGATGAAGCAACTGGCACCGGAATCCGCGGCTTACCAGTCCTCTCTGCTTGCGATGTCGCTCTCCACGGCGGAGGGGCGTCAGGCGTTGCAGCAGGCGCGTTTGCAGGCCACCACCGGGCATACGCAGGAGGCAATTGCCGCCTACGATGCGCTGTTTAAAGGTCATACGCCGGATGGCGATTTGGCGGTCGAGTACTGGGTACTGGTGTCGAAAGTCCCGGCGCGCCGTGCGGAAGCCGTGAATCAGTTGAAACGGCTGAACGCCCGTTATCCCGGCAACGATCAGTTGCAAAACTCGCTGGCGCAGTTGCTGTTTGCCGATGGTCATGACGCGGAAGGCTATGCTGTGCTGGAGCAGATGGCGAAATCGAGTAATGGACGCAATGCTGCTGCCACACTCTGGTATCAGCAACTTCAGAACATGCCGGTCAGTGATGCCAGCGTGAAAGCGTTGCAGCATTTTCTGACGATCTTCAGTACGGGCGATGCCGTTGACAGCGCGCGTACGCTGCTGGCTACGCAGCAAAAACAGATGGCCGATCCGGCGTTTCGCGCTCGCGCCACGGGTCTTGCGGCAGTGGATGCCGGTAAAGGTGCGCAGGCGGTGGGGGAATTGCAGCAAGCGGTTAACGCTAACCATAACGACAGTGAAGCCGTGGGCGCGCTGGGGCAGGCATATTCTCAGCGGGGCGATCGCGCCCGTGCGGTCACGCAGTTTGAGAAAGCCATCGCCATGGATCCAACGAGCGGCAGCCGCAGCAAATGGGAAAGTTTGCTGAAAGTGAACCGCTACTGGCTGCTGATCCAGCAGGGTGATGCGGCGCTGAAAGCCAATAATCCGGCGCAGGCCGAGCGGCTTTACCAGCAAGCACGCAGCATTGATAACACCGACAGCTATGCGGTGCTGGGCCTCGGCGATGCGGCGGTGGCGCGCAAGGATAACGCGGCGGCAGAGGGTTTCTATCGTCAGGCATTGCGCATGGACAGCGGCAACAGCAACGCGGTGCGCGGTCTGGCGAACATTTACCGCGCCCAGTCGCCGGAGAAAGCCGAACGTTTTATTCAGTCGCTCTCCGCCAGCCAGCGGCGCAGCATTGATGATATTGAACGCGGCATGACCAACGATCGTCTGTCGCAGCAGGCCGAAGCGCTGGAAAACCAGGGTCAATGGGCGCAGGCAGCGGAGTTGCAACGTAAACGGCTGGCACTCTCGCCCGGCGACGTCTGGATAACTTATCGACTGGCCAGTGATTTACGCCAGTCCGGAAGGCGTGGCGAAGCCGATTCGCTGATGAGCCAGCTGGCTGTGCAAAAGCCGGACGATCCGGAGCAGGTCTTTGCCTACGGGCTCTATCTGTCGGGCAACAATCAGGAATTGGCGGCGCTGAACCATCTCAACGGGCTACCGAAAGCAAAATGGAACAGCAATATTCAGGAGCTGGCCGACCGGCTGCAAGCCAACCAGTTACTGGAGAAGGCGAACAGGCTACGGGACAACGGCGACGAAGTGCAGGCGATTGCCTTCTTAAACCAGCAACCCGCTTCCACGCGTATTGATTCAACACTGGCTGACTGGGCGCAGCAGCGCGGTGACTTCAGCGCGGCGCGGCAATATTACCAGCGCGTACTTGACCGTGAACCGGCCAATGAGGACGCATTACTTGGCCTTGCGGAAGTGTATACCGCAGAAGGCAATAAGATGGCGGCGCGCGATCAACTGGCAAAACTGCCTGCGCCGACAGCGGCGCAGCCGCGTTCCATCAATACCCAGCGGCGGATTGCGCTGATGCAGGCGTCGCTTGGTGATAGCGCCAGCGCGCAGCAGGCTTTCAGTGCGCTTGTACCGCAGGCTAAATCCCGGCCGCCATCCATGGAGAATGCGCTGGTACTGCGCGATGCCGCTCGTTTCGAAGCGCAAAATGGCGAACCGCAGCAGGCGCTGGAAATCTGGAAAGATGCGATGGTTGCCTCCGGTATTACCACCACGCGCCCGGCGGATAACGACAGCTTTACCCAACTGACGCGCAACGATGAAAAAGATGACTGGCTGAAGCGCGGCGTGCGCAGCGATGCGGCGGATCTTTACCGCCAGCAAGATGTTAACGCCACCCTGCAACATGACTACTGGGGTTCCAGCGGCACGGGCGGTTATTCTGACCTGAAAGCGCATACCACCATGTTGCAGGTTGATGCGCCGCTATCGGACGGGCGCATGTTTTTCCGTACCGACGTCGTCAATATGGATGCCGGGAGTTTTGCCACCACCAATGGCACTTACGATCCAACATGGGGGACATGTTCCGCTACACCGTGTAGCGGCAGCACCAGCCAGACCGCGAACGGCGCGAGCGTTGCCGTCGGTTGGCAAAACCGTACCTGGGCGGCAGATATCGGCACCACGCCGATGGGATTTGATGTGGTCGATGTGGTCGGCGGCGTGAGTTACAGCAGCGATCTCGGCCCCATTGGTTATACCGTTAACGCGCACCGGCGTCCGATCTCCAGCTCACTGCTGGCCTTTGCCGGGCAGAAAGACCCGAATACCGGCACCACCTGGGGCGGCGTACGCGCGACCGGCGGCGGGGTCAGCATCAGTTACGATAAAGGTGAAGCTAACGGCGTCTGGTCGAGCCTGAACGCCGACACTCTCACTGGTAAAAACGTCGAAGATAACTGGCGCGTTCGCTGGATGACCGGTTACTACTACAAGCTGATCAACAAAAACAACGAGCGGTTGACCATTGGCGTCAACAATATGTTGTGGCACTACGATAAAGATCTGAGCGGTTATTCGCTCGGCCAGGGCGGTTACTACAGTCCGCAGCAATACCTCTCCTTTGCTTTGCCGGTCAACTGGCGCAAACGCACGGAAAACTGGTCGTGGGAGCTGGGTGGTTCGGTCTCGTGGTCGCACTCGAAGACCGATTCGATTCTGCGCTATCCGTTGCAGAACCTGATCCCGGATAACCAGTTCTTCCCGGACGGTACGGCAATGTATGCGGATAAAGATAATTTAGGCGCGGGCAGCAGTTCGAATGGTTTTGGTTATACCGCAAGGTTGCTGGTGGAGCGGCGCGTCACATCGCACTGGTCAATTGGTGCTGGCATCGATATTCAGCAGGCGAAGGATTACACTCCAAGCCACGGCATTCTGTTCGTGCGGTATTCAATGGCGGGCTGGCAGGGCGATATGGATATGCCTCCGCAGCCGTTGACGCCGTACGCTGACTGGTAATACAAGAACATTCCTGGCGGGATACGCGGTAAAGACAGGCTGTCGATACCGCGCTTAACCGCCAGATATTCAAACTGTTATCTTCCTTTTCTGCCGTTGTTTCGCCCGCGAAAACGATCTATCAGCCCGTTTATCTAACCGCATTGCGATCGAGTATACTCTGGCGTCAGAGTTTACTGTGTTAGCTCTGAACTCATGGCTTTGTGTCTCTGGAGAAGTAATTTTGCGTGTCAGCCGTTCTTTAACCATTAAACAGATGGCCATGGTTGCCTGTGTTTCCATGGTGTTTGTTTTTATTTTCTGCGTTATTTTGCTGTTTCACTTCTTACAGCAGAATCGCTATAACACGGCTACGCAACTGGAAAGCATTGCCCGCTCTGTGCGTGAACCGCTCTCGGCGGCCATTTTGAAAGCCGATATCCCCGAAGCGGAAACCATCCTGAAACAGATTAAACCGGCGGGCGTGGTCAGCCGGGCGGATGTGGTGTTGCCGAATCAATTTCAGGCGCTGCGCGTACGCTTTATTGCGGAACATCCGGTGCCGATCACCATCACCCGCTTTTTCGAATTACCGATCCAGATTACGCTGCCGATTTACTCGCTTGAGCGTCCGGCGAACCCGCAGCCGCTGGCGTATCTGGTGTTGCAGGCGGATTCCTGGCGCACCTACAAATTTATCCTCAGCACGCTCTCTATGTTAGTAACGACTTACTTACTTTTGTCGCTGATGATTACCGTGGCGATCACCTGGTGCATTAACCGGCTGATCGTCCATCCGCTGCGCAAACTCTCTGCCGAACTGAACGCGCTGTCCGCGCAGGAAAGCATTGGTCACCAGTTAACGCTGCCCGGCCACCACTTTGATGATGAAATCGGCGTTCTGGTGCGCAACTACAACCGCAACCAGCAGATGCTGCTGCGCCAGCTTGAAGAGATGAATATCCAGTCTACCCGCTTCCCGGTTTCGGAGCTGCCCAACAAGGCGTTCCTGATGGCGATGCTGGAGCAAACCGTGGCCCGGCAAAAGCCGACGGCGCTGATGATTGTCTCCTGCGAAACGCTGCGCGACACCGCCGGTGTGTTGCAGGAATCCCAGCGTGAAGTACTGCTGGTCACGCTGGTTGAGAAACTGAAATCGGTGCTTTCTCCACACATGATGTTGGCGCAGGTCAGCGGTTATGACTTTGCCATTATTGCCAACGGCGTTCAGGAACCGTGGCATGCGATGACGTTAGGTAAGCAAGCACTCACTGTCATTAATGAACGTGTTCCACTGAACGGTATTCAATTGCGGCCTAACGCCAATATCGGCGTGGCAATGTTTTATGGCGATCTGAGCGCCGGGCAGATTTACCATCGCGCTATGTCCGCGGTGACCAGCGCACAGCGTAAAGGGAAAAACCAGATCCAGTTCTTCGATCCTGAGCAGATGGAGCTGGCGCAGCAGCGGTTAACGCAGGAGAGCGATATCCTCACCGCCCTCGATCAGGGAGAATTTGCGCTCTGGCTTCAGCCGCAGGTGGCGATCGACAGCGGTGAACTGGTTAGCGCGGAAGCGTTGCTGCGGGTTCGCCAGCCTGATGGGAGCTGGGATTTACCGCAGGGGTTGATTGAACGCATTGAATCCTGCGGCCTGATGGTGACCGTTGGTTACTGGGTGCTGGAAGAGGCCTGCCGTCTGCTGGCCGCCTGGCAGTCGCGCGGCATTATGTTGCCGCTGTCGGTCAATCTCTCGGCAATCCAACTGCTGCATCACGATATGGTACCGGACATGCTGGCGCTGTTGAATCGCTACCGAATCGCCCCGCAGACGATGATCCTTGAAGTGACGGAAAGTCGCCATATTGATGACCCGAAAGCCGCCGTGGAGATCCTGCGTCCGCTGCGTAATGCCGGGGTACGCATTGCGCTGGATGATTTCGGCATGGGTTATGCCGGTCTGAGTCAACTTCATCATATGAAATCACTGCCGGTGGATATGCTGAAGATCGATAAAATGTTTGTTGAAGGTTTGCCGGAAGACGACAGCATGGTGTCGGCCATCATTCATCTGGCGCGTAGCCTGGAGCTGCACATTATCGCCGAAGGCGTAGAAACGCAGGCGCAGCGGGAGTGGCTGGTGGCGGCTGGCGTGGAAGTGGCGCAGGGCTTTTTATTTGATCGTGCAACGTCGGCGGATCAGTTTGAACATCGCTACCTTGCCGCTTCGGAAAGGGTTGAAAAATCCTAAATTGTTACGAGGTTGTGCGAGTCAGTTCAAACTTTTAACATTGTTGTTTCTGATTTGATGTAAGTTCATTTCTGTCATGTTTATCGGGTGTTATTTTTAAACCGCAGGCTTAATGAAAGCCCTAAAAAGCCTGAGGTTTTAATTTCAAGGACACCTTATGAAAACCTCCCTGTTTAAAAGTCTCTACTTTCAGGTTCTGACGGCAATCGCCATCGGTATTTTACTTGGCCACTTCTACCCTGACATCGGGGCGCAGATGAAACCTCTTGGTGACGGCTTCGTGAAGCTCATCAAGATGATCATCGCCCCCGTGATCTTCTGTACGGTTGTTACCGGTATTGCCGGTATGGAAAGCATGAAGGCTGTAGGTCGCACCGGTGCGGTTGCGCTTCTGTACTTTGAAGTCGTCAGTACGCTGGCGCTGATCATCGGCCTGATTATTGTTAACGTGGTGCAACCCGGCGCAGGAATGAACGTTGATCCGGCGACGCTGGATGCAAAAGCCGTGGCCGTTTATGCCGAGCAGGCAAAACAGCAGGGGATTATCGACTTCCTGCTGGATGTGATCCCGTCCAGCGTTATCGGTGCCTTCGCCAGCGGTAATATCCTGCAGGTGCTGCTGTTTGCCGTGCTGTTTGGTTTTGCGCTGCACCGTTTGGGCCACAAAGGCCAGCTGATTTTTAACGTTATTGAAAGCTTCTCGCAGGTCATTTTCGGCATCATCAATATGATCATGCGCCTGGCACCAATTGGCGCTTTCGGCGCGATGGCTTTCACCATCGGTAAATACGGCGTCGGTACGCTGGTGCAACTGGGGCAGCTCATTATCTGCTTCTACGTCACCTGTATCCTGTTCGTGGTGGTGGTGCTGGGGTCGATTGCCCGCGTGACCGGATTCAATATCTTTAAATTTATCCGCTACATCCGCGAAGAGCTGCTGATTGTGTTGGGCACTTCCTCGTCGGAGTCTGCGCTGCCGCGCATGCTGGAGAAGATGGAGCGGCTGGGCTGCCGTAAATCGGTGGTGGGGCTGGTGATCCCAACGGGTTACTCGTTCAACCTCGACGGAACCTCCATTTACCTGACGATGGCGGCGGTATTTATCGCGCAGGCCACCAACAGCCATATGGATATTGTCCACCAGATTACGCTGCTGGTGGTGTTGCTGCTCTCTTCCAAAGGCGCAGCAGGAGTGACGGGCAGCGGGTTTATCGTGCTGGCGGCGACGCTTTCTGCGGTCGGCCATCTGCCGGTGGCCGGGCTGGCGTTGATTCTGGGTATCGACCGTTTTATGTCCGAAGCGCGTGCGTTGACCAACCTGGTCGGTAACGGTGTGGCGACGATCGTGGTGGCTAAATGGGTAAAAGAGCTCGATCAAAAACAGCTTGTCGATACGCTGGATAATCGTACAAGCACCGCGAAAACGCGCGAAATCTCCTCGTAATTTCAGCACTTAAGCCAGCAGCCCTTGTCGGACTGCTGGCTCCTGCGCATAATTGACCCCTGTCTCCGTTACCATTCATGATGAGTTTTCGGGAAAATTCGCTTCGTGTTGTGACGTTTTGCGTTTCCTGCGGTCTAAAAGCGAAGTGTTTTTATCTCTCTTTAGCCTCCTTCTGGCGGGCATACTTTTTAACCAGGAATGTTGATTAGGGGTTCACATGCAGGGCACAAAAATTCGACTGTTAACGGGCGGTTTGCTGATGCTGGCAGCTGTCGGTTATGTGCAGGCAGATGCGCTCCAGCCCGACCCGGCCTGGCAACAGGGGACACTGGCGAACGGTTTTCAGTGGCAGGTATTGGCCACGCCGCAGCGTCCCAGCGATCGCATTGAAATTCGCCTGTCTATTGATACCGGTTCGCTCGCCGAAAGTACGCAGCAGAGCGGCTACACCCATTTTATTCCCCGCGTCGCGCTGACCCACAGCGGTAGTCTTGAACCGGCGCAGGTTCGTTCGCTGTGGCAACAAGGGATCGACCCTAAACGCCCGCTGCCGCCGGCGCTGGTCTCCTATGAATACACGCAGTACAACCTGAGCCTGCCGAATAACCGCACGGACCTGCTGAAAGAAGCGCTGGTCTATCTGGCGGATGCGACGGGCAAACTCACCATTACGCCTGCCACCATCAGTCACGCGCTCGCCAGTAACGATATGGTGGCAACCTGGCCTGCGGATACCAAAGATAGCTGGTGGCGCTACCGTCTGAAGGGTTCGTCGCTGCTGGGACACGATCCCGCCGAAACGCTGAAAGAGCCGATTGATGCGGCACAGCTGAAAGCGTACTACGAAAAATGGTACACGCCGGACGCGATGACGCTGGTAGTGGTCGGCAATGTGGACAGCCGCGCGGTGGCCGAGCAAATTAGCAAAACCTTCGGCGAGCTGAAAGGTAAACGCCAGACGCCAACGCCGGTGGCCACACTTTCTCCGCTGCCGCGCCAGGCGGTCAGCCTGATGAGCGAGTCGGTGACCCAGGATCGATTGTCGATTATGTGGGATTCCGCCTGGCAGCCAATCCGCGAATCCGCAGCGCTGGAACGCTACTGGCGTGCAGATTTGGCGCGTGAAGCGCTGTTCTGGCATATCCAGCAGAACCTGACGAAAAATAACGCCAAAGAGATCGGCCTGGGCTTTGATTGCCGCGTGCTGTTCCAGCGCGCGCAGTGCGCCATTAATGTCGATACGCCAAACGACAAGCTCAGCGCCAATGTCGGTGTGATCGCGCGTGAACTGGCGAAAGTCCGTGAAAAAGGTCTGCCGGAAGAGGAGTTTAAGGCGCTGATTGCGCAGAAAAACCTTGAACTGCAAAAGCTTTTCGCGACCTACGCCCGCGCCGATACCGATATTTTGATCGGCCAGCGGCTGCGCTCGTGGCAGAACCAGGTGGTGGATATCGCGCCGGAGCAGTACCAAAAGCTGCGCCAGAGCTTCTTAAATGGCCTTACGCCGGAGATGCTGAATCAGGATCTGCATCAGCAGCTGTCGCAGGATATGGCGTTGATTCTGATGCAGCCGAAAGGCGAGCCGGAATACAACATGAAAGAGTTGCAGGCAACGTGGGATGACGTGATGCGTCCGGCAGGTTCCGCAGCAGCGCCTGCAGCGGGTGACGACGGGCATACCGATGTGTCGGATATCCCGCCGCAGCAGTAATGTGTGCCCTCTCTCTTCCGCAAGGTTGAGAGGGGGCAGAAGCTTTACTCTGACTTTGGCATTGCTTCGCGCGGAATAATCGCCCCGCGATACTGAATGACCGTACTGGCCGTTAAGTGACCACGTTTTGCCGCTGCCGTGGCATCGCCGCCGGTCAAGCGTACGGCCAGGTAGCCCGCGCTGAAGGAGTCACCTGCCGCCGTTGTATCGATCACTTTCTCTTTCGGCAGTTTCACGGCCGGCACTTCAACCAGCGCTTCACCGGCAATCGCCACCAGGCAAGAGTCTGCGCCGCGCTTAATCACCACTTCTTTTACGCCTGCGCGCTGCGTGCGTTCGATAACCTCTTCGACCGGTTTTTCGCCCCACAACAGATCTTCATCGTCCAGCGTCAGGAACGCGATGTCGGTGCAGGCCAGCATTTGCTGATAGACCTGGCGCGTCTCTTCTTTGCTGGCCCACAGGCGCGGACGGTAGTTGTTATCAAAGATGACTTTGCCGCCGTTGGCGCGGCAGGTTTGCATCAGAGACAGCAGCTTGTTGCGGCTGGCCGGGCTTAAAATCGCCAGGCTGATACCGCTCAGATAGAGATAGTCGAATGACGCCAGTTCTTCGCAGATTGCCGCAGACTGCTCGCTCTCCAGCCAGAATTTCGCCGCTGCTTCGTTGCGCCAGTAATAGAACGTGCGCTCGCCAGTGCTGTCGGTTTCGATGTAGTACAGGCCCGGCAGGCGGTTTTCCATACGCTGCGTCAGACGGGTATCGACATCTTCGCTCTGCCAGGCGTCGAGCATCTGCTGGCTGAAATTGTCGGTGCCAAGTGCCGTAACGTAGTGCACAGAAAGCGCTGACGGATTGACCTGGCGGGCGATATAAACGGAGGTGTTAAGGGTATCGCCACCAAAGCCACGATTAACTTCTGCGCCTTTTTGTGACAATTCGATCATGCATTCGCCGATAACGGCAATTTTCCTGGACATAGTCGTGAACCTGGATCAGATAAATTAACAGTAGTGTGCGTTTTGCGTGAAGCGCGGTCAATCATATTAAAACAACGTTCCAGTATTTTTTTGAGCTAAACCCTGTTCTGCGCAGATTCCTGCATCCTGGTTTTTAATTTTGCCGAAAAGCAGGACATAAAGTTCTTAGTCGTAGCGCCGATAACCCATTGACGAGTTGTTCCAGCTCATCCCCATCGACAGGACACCAGACATGAAGTTAAAGCAGGTCATCCAGCGGCTAAACATTCCTGAAGCGAGCATTGAAAGCCTTGAGGAGCGTCGCTATTGGCTGCAATGCGAACGTGCTTATACTTATCAACCCATCTATAAAACCGATGGTCGTCTGATGGCTGTTGAAGTATTGACCATTGTGACGCATCCGTCACAGCCGGATCAGCGAATTGCCCCCGATCGTTATTTCAGCCAAATCCCCGTGCGCCTGCGCGTAGAAGTGGTACATGAGCAGGTCGAATTGCTGGCAGAACAGCGCACTTTCTTCGCTGATAACGATGTGCTGGCTTCGGTCAATGTCGATGGCCCGACGCTGCTGGCGATGCGCGAGAATACGCGACTGATGGCGCTGGTCGAGTCGCTGCCGTGGATCCGTTTTGAACTGGTGGAGCACATTCGTTTACCGCAGGATTCTACCTTTGCGTCGATCAGCGAAATTGGCCCGCTGTGGCTGGATGATTTCGGCACCGGAATGGCGAACTTCTCGGCGCTGAGCGAAGTGCGTTACGACTACATCAAAGTGGCGCGCGACCTGTTTATCATGCTGCGTAAAACTCCGGAAGGGCAAAACCTGTTCACCATGCTGTTGCAGTTGATGAACCGCTACTGTCAGGGCGTTATCGTTGAAGGGGTTGAAACCCTCGAAGAGTGGCGCGATGTGCAGGAGTCTCCGGCTTTTGCGGCGCAGGGCTATTTTCTGTCGCGTCCGGTTCCTCTGGCCCGACTTGAACATGTGATACTCGATTTGTAATTCCGCCCTTTCAGTGAGCCTAAACTATCTTTATGAGAGGTAAGGCTTAAGAGGAAAGGGAAACAATGACAAAAACGCGTAAAGCGATCACCGCTGTTATAGCCACCGTACTGTTACTGATTGTGGTTGCCGTCGTTATCATCGCCACTTTCGACTGGAACCGCCTGAAACCCACCATCAATGAAAAAGTCTCCGCCGAACTGAATCGTCCGTTTGCCATTCGTGGCGATCTGGGCGTGGTCTGGGAGCGGCAAAAAGAGGAGACCGGCTGGCGCAGTTGGGTGCCGTGGCCGCATGTTCACGCTGACGATATTATGCTGGGCAATCCGCCGGGCATTGATGAAGTGGCCATGGTTCATCTGCCGCGTGTAGAAGCCACGCTGGCGCCGCTGGCGCTGCTCAGCAAAACGGTCTATCTGCCGTGGATCAAACTGCAACAGCCGGATGCCCGCCTTATTCGCCGCTCAGAAAAACTCAATAACTGGACCTTCACCCTCGCCAGCGACACCAATAAAGAGACGAATGCACAGCCCTCTTCATGGTCATTTCGCCTTGATAACATTCTCTTCGATCGCGGGCGTATTGCCATTGATGATGCGGTGACGCGCGCTGATATCGAGATCCTCGTCGATCCACTCGGTAAGCCGTTGCCATTTAGCGAAGTGACCGGCAAAAACGATGGTAAAACGAAAGCGGGCGATTATGTCTTTGGCCTGACGGCAAAAGGGCGCTACAACGGACAGCCGCTCTCCGGGACGGGGAAAATCGGCGGCATGCTGGCGCTGCGTAGCGAAGGAACGCCTTTCCCGGTGCAGGCGGATTTTCGCTCTGGCAATACCCGCGTCGCGTTTGTTGGTACGGTCAATGATCCGCTGAACATCGGCGGCGTCGATCTGCAACTGAAGTTCGGCGGCGATTCGCTGGGCGACCTGTATGACTTAACCGGCGTGCTGTTGCCGGATACGCCGCCGTTCGAGACCGACGGTCATCTGGTGGCGAAGATCGACAGTGAAAAAGGCTCGGCATTTGATTACCGCGATTTCAACGGCCATATCGGCGACAGCGACATTCACGGCTCGCTCAATTACACCACCGGTAAACCGCGCCCGAAACTGGAAGGCGATGTCGAGTCGCGCCAGTTGCGGCTGGCGGATTTGGGGCCGCTCATTGGCGTTGATTCCGGCAAAGGGGGACAGCACTCCACACACAGTGAGCAGCAAAAAGGGGAAAAATCGGTGCAACCAGCGGGCAAAGTGCTGCCGTACGATCGTTTTGAAACCGATAAATGGGATGTGATGGATGCCGATGTCCGCTTTAAAGGCCGTCGTATTGAGCATGGTTCAACGTTGCCCATCAGCGACCTCTCCACGCACATCATCCTTAATAACGCTGACCTGCGCCTGCAACCGCTGAAATTTGGCCTCGCGGGCGGCACTATCTCATCGAACCTCCATTTTGAAGGGGATAAAAAACCGATGCAGGGCCGCGCAGAGATCCAGGCGCGGCGGCTGAAGTTAAAACAACTGATGCCGAACGTTGAGCTGATGCAAAAAACACTCGGCGAGATGAACGGCGATGCGGACATTCGTGGCGTCGGAAACTCGGTCGCCGCGCTGCTCGGCACCAGTAATGGCAATCTCAAGCTGCTGATGAATGACGGGCTGGTGAGCCGCAATTTGATGGAGATCCTCGGCCTGAACGTGGGCAATTATGTTATCGGCCAGTTGTTTGGCGATGACGAAGTGCGGGTCAACTGCGCGGCGGCCAATCTGGATCTGACGAACGGCGTGGCGCGTCCGCAAATCTTCGCTTTCGACACTGAAAATGCGCTGATTAATGTCACCGGCACCGCCAGCTTTGCTTCTGAGCAACTGGATTTAACCATCGATCCGGAGAGTAAAGGCATTCGTATCGTGACGCTGCGCTCGCCGTTGTATGTGCGCGGTAGCTTCAAAAATCCGCAGGCCGGGGTTAAAGCCGGGCCGCTGATTGCGCGCGGCGCAGTAGCCGCGGCGCTGGCGACGTTAGTGACTCCGGCGGCCGCGTTGCTGGCGCTGATCTCGCCCTCAGAAGGGGAGCAAAATCAGTGCCAGACGATTTTGACGCAGATGAAACATTAAGAATTGACCCTCTCGCCGGTGGCGAGAGGGAGAAAGGATTACAGCGACTGGTGTTTAGTTTCGTGGGTCAGCAGCAGTGCAATCAGCGTTAACCCCGCCATGGCCGCCAGGTAGAACCCGACATACATCAGGCCGTAATTCGCCTGCAACCAGGTGGCGATATACGGTGCCACGGACGCGCCGAGAATGGACGACACGTTATAGGAGAATGACGCACCGGTATAACGCACTTCGGTCGGGAACAGTTCCGGCAGCAGTGCGCCCATCGGGCCGAAAGTCAGCCCCATCAGGCTTAAGCCAATCAGCAGGTAAGTCATCACCAGCGCCGGGTTACCGGAACCCAGCAGCGGCGGGAAGACAAACAGCGCGAACAGAATGATAAGCGTGGTGATGATCACCATGCTTTTGCGACGGCCAAACGCATCGGCCAGCAGGCCCGCCACCGGCACCATCACGCCGAAGCCAATCACTGCCATCATCAGCATCCACAGCACTTCATTACGCGGCATGCCAAGCCCCTGCGGCGAGGTGCTGAACGTCATTGAATAGACCGTCATGATGTAGAACAGCGTGTAGGTTGCCAGCATGATAAAGGTACCCAGCACCGTCACGCGGACGTGTTTGGTCAGCAGCGTACCTAGCGGAATTTTGACCTGTTTTTTCGCTGCCGCGACTTTAGCGAACACCGGCGTTTCATGCAGCGAAACGCGTACATACAGGCCGATCAGCACCAGTACCGCAGAGAAGATAAACGGTACGCGCCAACCCCAGTTCATAAACTGTTCGTCGGTCAGCAGCCAGGAGAGCAGCAGGAACGTGCCGTTCGCGAAGAAGAAGCCGATTGGCGCGCCCAACTGCGGGAAAGAACCGTACAGCGCGCGTTTGCGCGGCGGGGCGTTTTCCGTGGCCAGCAGAGCTGCGCCGCCCCACTCGCCGCCAAGCCCCAGACCCTGGCCAAAACGGGCCAACGCCAGCAGCAACGGCGCCATTACGCCGATCGTTTCGTAGCCCGGCAGCAGGCCGATCACCACGGTAGAGATGCCCATGGTCAGCAGCGATGCCACCAGCGTCACTTTGCGGCCAACGCGGTCGCCGAAGTGGCCAAACACTGCAGAGCCGATCGGACGCGCGATAAAGGCAATGGCGAAGGTCGCCAGCGATTGCAGCGTGGCTGCCGTTGGGTCGCCCTGCGGGAAGAAGATATGCGGGAACACAATCACCGCAGCGGTCGCGTAAATATAGAAGTCGAAGAACTCGATGGCGGTGCCGATCAGAGAAGCAACGACGACTTTATTGCGTGAGTTTACCGGTGGGTTTTCCTGCTCGTTGTCGAAAGTGGTAGCTGTAGCTTGCATAGAATTTTCTTATTTTTGCGCGAACGAACAGCCATATTAGCCACAGCAAAAGCGACATTTCAATCTGTAACAAAACGGCAGATCGCATGAAAAATACGCAAAAAGCGGATAATTTTCACACGTGCGATTTCTCTTCCATGAAATGCTTCACATATTTTATAAATTAGTGGATAAAACTGGTTTTCGGTTAAATAAAAGTTACGGCCTGGATTTTCATGCTAAAAAGCGAGAACGGGCTGATATTTTACATTTTCACTCAGCCCGATCGCGAATTTAGTGGCGGGTTTTATCCGGCATGCGCTGATCACCTTTATATTGCGCGGTGGCAATCCATGCGGCGCAGAACAGCGTCAGGCGGGCAAAGAAGTAGAAGAACGCCATCAGCCCAAGGACTGAACCAAACGCCGCGCCGGAGGGCGATTTCACCAGCGATGGCAGCGTCCAGGTCATCACGATTTTGATCACCTCAAAACCAATGGCAGCGATAAAGGTGCCGCGGATCAGCGCTTTTTTGCGCGGGCGATGACGCGGCAAGCGCCAGAAAATCCAGAAAAAGAGCAGATAGTTGGCGAATATCGAGATCACCAGGCCAATCAGCCGCCAGGCCGGTTTTAGCCACTCGATATTGTCGAGATAGAGCGCCGAGATAATCATCTGCTGCGCTGAACCGGCAATCGAGGTGATCGACAACGTGATAATCAGGGCTATCAGCAGACCAATCAGCGAAATAAAGTCGCGGAAATATTTCACCCAGATTTTCTCCGCGTCTTGGGCATTACGCTCCCAGACATCGCGCGACTGGGCGCGAATTGCCTCGCGCAGGTTGCCCATCCAGTTCACGCCGGAGTAGAGGGCGATGGCCAGCCCGACAATCCCCACCGTAGTGCGCTGTTGTACGGCAATATTGATGGTGTTCTTCAGCATTGCCGCCATGGTCGGATCGCTGACGCTCAACACAATTTTGTCGAAGATGTCCTGTAACAATGTTGGATGCGAGGCCAGCACAAACCCGGCGGCGGCAAACGAGACCATCAGAATCGGGATCATCGACAGAAAAGAGAAGTAGGTGATGGCCGCGCCAAACTGGTTTCCCATACGATCATTAAAGCGTTCTGCGGCGCGGATCAGGTGCGCGATGACGGGAAGGCGCTGGAGTTTTTGCGCCGTGCTGGTCACGGTCGCCAGCGTGCTGCTGACTTTTCCTTCCGTGGCGTTCTTCTGCTGTGCAGGCTGTTCCGTCATTTTCCTTACGGGTTCATAGTCGAGGTCTTGCGTCGGGCGTTTTTCATGATTTTCCGGCGTCATCAGCGCTTTTTTCCTTCTCCTGAATATGTCTGTAACGGAAATTATAGCCTGGCGCTAATCGACATAATCTTTCAGCGCTGTCACCAGCCACTCCATAAACAGATGTACGCGGCGGGAGAGATTGCGGCGGTGCGGGTAAATCAGCGAGACCGGCATCGGCTCGGCGCGATATTGCGGCAGGATCTCTACCAGCTTTCCGGCGCGCAGCGCTTCGCGCACGCCGATACGAGGCACCTGAATAATCCCCAGCCCGGCAAGGCAGGCGGCCTGATAGGTTTCGGTGCTGTTGACTGTCAGAATGCCGCCGGTTTTTACCCACCGCGTCTGTTTATCCTGCCAGACTTCAAAACCTTGCGGACGCGTACCGAGATTCACCGTGTAATGCACCAACGCATGAGAGGACAAATCATCCAGATTTTCCGGGTAACCGAAACGCGCCAGATAATCGGGGCTGGCGCAATTAATGACCGATAACCGACCCAGCTGGCGGGCGATTAAGCCGGAATCTTTCAGCGTACCAACGCGTACCACGCAGTCGAAGCCTTCGCGGATGATATCCACCAGCCGATCGCTGCTGCTCAGCTCCAGTTCAATACCGGGGTACTGCTGCACGAAAGCGGGCAAGCGCGGCACCAGATTCTTCGCCACGCCGACCGGCATATCCACGCGCAATCGCCCGCTGATGCTGGAAGGGTCGTGCAAAAACAGGCCGTCCAGCTCGTCCATATTCGCCAACAGATCTTTTGCCCGCTCGTAATAGACCATGCCGTCCTGCGTGAGCTGTACCCGGCGGGTGGTGCGGTGCAACAACTGGGTGCCGAGATGGGTTTCCAGCGCCTGAATCTGGCGAGATACGCTACCTTTAGGTAATCCCATTGAATCCGCCGCCCGGGAAAAACTCTCCAGTTCCGCGACGCGGATGAACAGTTGTATTGCGTAAATTTTATCCATGTCGACACTCTATTGTTGTCGTGAACGAAACAGTGAAGCTTAATTTAGCATCTTTATTGTTTCTGTCTCAGTTAATAAGCTTTTCTCACTCTCTACATCAGCGAAAACGAGGTTCCTTATGACACAACCTATTGCATTAGTGACAGGTGGCAGCCGTGGGCTGGGTAAAAATGCGGCCCTGAAGCTGGCAGCGAAGGGAACGGGCATTATCCTGACCTACAACAGCAATGCCGAAGAAGCACAGAAAGTCGTACGCGAAATTGAAAAAAAAGGCGTGAAAGCTGTAGCATTGCAATTGAACGTCGGCGATATTTCGAGTTTTGCTGCCTTTACCCATGAAGTCCATGAACAGTTGAAACAGGTCTGGCAGCGTGAGACGTTCGATTATTTATTGAACAATGCCGGAATCGGCATTCGCGCGGCGTTTGCTGAAACCACCGAAGCGCAGTTTGACCAACTGGTGAACATCCACATGAAAGGGCCATTCTTCCTGACGCAGAATCTGCTGCCGCTGCTGAAAAATGGCGGTCGCATTCTTAATGTTTCCAGCGGCCTGACGCGTTTTTGCCAGCCAGGATATGCCGTTTATGCGTCAATGAAAGGGGCGATGGAAGTATTGACCCGTTATCAGGCAAAAGAGCTTGGCGCGCGCGGAATTGCAGTGAATATCATCGCGCCGGGCGCTATCGAAACCGATTTTGGCGGCGGCCAGGTGCGTGATAATGAGCAGATTAATCAGTATATCGCTGCGCAAACCGCACTGGGGCGCGTAGGTCTGCCGGACGATATTGGCGATGCGATGGCAGCGTTGCTGAGCGATGAGCTGGGCTGGATGAACGCGCAGCGCGTGGAAGTTTCTGGCGGTATGTTCCTGTAAAATAACGACGCCCGGCGGGCTTCTGGCTGCCGGGCGCGCATTGGCTACTGTTTCTGAAAATGCGTAACCCGGATAAACGCGGGCTGCTGCTTTTTATCCAGCGAGCCGCTGATACCGACGAGTTCATCCGGCGATACGGATTTGCCGTCGAACAGCGCCAGCGGAATCACCACGTTTATCTCGCCTGTTTTATCGCGCAGCAGGTAGCGATCCTCGCTCTCCTTTTTCACCAGGTTGCCGCGTAGTGAGACGGATGCGCCGTCATGCATGGCTTTTACGTCTTTGATGGTGGAACTTCGCGCATCTTCCATTCCACGGTAGCCATCCTCCATTTTGTGTGGTGGCGGCGGGGCTTTATCGGTTTTCAGGCCGGGTGAATCTTCGGCGAATGCCGTCATGGAGAACAGTGTTGCTACACAGAGGGTGAGCACAGTTTTCTTCATAACTTCTCCTGTCAGTTGCCGGAACACGTCTTTAAGCCTGGCAGAAGGGCGTGCGATGTGCTGATAAATTAGCCTTTTTCTGTATATTCATGGCGCAGTAAGCCAAACAGCCAGTCGTTATGCCACGCTCCCGCCAGCCACCAGGCCTCCCGCAGTTCACCTTCCAGTACAAACCCTGTTTTTTCCAGTAAACGGCGCGAAGCCAGATTCCCGGCGGTAACTGTGGCGACCAGCCGACGAATACCGCCCTGGTTAAACGCATAATGACACAGGGCGGTAAGGGATTCCTGGCCGTAACCTCTGCCCTGCGCTTGCGGCGCAAACAGGAACCCCACTTCGGCGCAATCATCCTCACGGTGGATATAGCCGGTCACCCCCAGTGGCGCGTTGGTGGCGTTATCGCGTACCAGCAAACAGAGCCAGTGCGGGCTGCCGGGGTGCCATTCAGGTAGACGGGCGTCAAACGCCGCGCGGATCTCCTGTTCACTGCGGGTATCCGAAACGTAACGCATCACATCGGGGTGCTGTTGCAGCGCAAGAAAAAAGGGCCAGTCCTCTTCAGACAGCGGCGAACAGGTCAGTCTGGGCGTATGAAATATAAGCATGATGAATGTCTCCAGCCGTTTTTTTTAGGCGTTGAAACCAGTATCACTGATCATAATCCTTAAGTGGTCTATCTTTTAACTACACGTAATTAAAGAAAAAATTCAGCGCTGACATTGGCCAGATAATTATTTCTTAAGTTGTACTTAAAGGAAAATAATGACAAGTAACGCCCCTGTTAATACGGGTGAACAGTTTGAAAAATGCATTGCCGTGATTCGCCAGGCGTCCGTCGAAATTCTGTTATTACTGAATGTCCGTTTCGACGAGGGTAAAGATCCGCGCTGGTTTTTAGAACAACTTGATATTGCGCGCCTGAGTATGGGTGGCTGGGGCGCGGTGGCTAAACGACTTAAACTCAACGATGCGGAATTAACACAGTTCACTTTGCAGCTCCGTCATTTGCAGCAGCTTGTCCCGCGCTATGAGAGCGGGCAGAACGTGACGGAAAATCAACTGATTGCCGCGCTCCGCTTTGTTAGTGCGCTGGAAAATCTGCGCACCCGGCAGCCGTTACTCAGCTACAGCACGTCGCTCGAAGTGGAGGAGAACCAGCAGCAGCGCGCTCAGCAGCAACTGCGCGCGCTGGAGATAATGATCACCTCGCTGGTGGCGCAGGCGTGGCCGGATACGGAACGACTGCGTAACCATTTGAAAATGCAGTTTGGCGCCGATCATGTGCGCCGCTGGCTGCGGCTGGGCGATCGCGACGATGTTTTGAGCGGGATGCGCTTTAGCGAGCTGGCGTTGTTGCTGGTGGATAAAAAAGAGTTCAGCCAGCATTACGCCCGTTTGTTTAACGATAACGCGGTATTAAACCTGTATCTGGAAACGCGTAAAACGTTGCACACGTTCCTCGACGATGTGCGGCACATGCGCGCTTTGGTCGTGGCGGGACAGCCGCTGACCTCCAGTCAACTCAGTTTACTGGATAGCTACTATCCGCAGATTACGGGGCCGGTACAACGCGCATGGGAAGAGGGGCGCACCACAACTAATCCCGCTGAAATATTGCGCGAGGCGGGCGATAACTTAGACGCTTTCTGGGAGCAGGCGCGGAAAAAAGACCGCGCCGCAGGAGGTGATGCGATGCCAATGCGTGACAGTATCGACAGACCGGCTAAACGCCCGGTACGTAGCCGTGAAGAGCGGGAGCAGCTGTTTGTCAGCATGTTATGGGGTTCGGTGGCCGTGGTGGCGCTGATCGTGGCGATTGGCGGCTTCTGGCTGTTCCTCAGTGATGTTCAGGCACCGATGGCGCGCGGCAGTGGCATTACGGTGCCCATTTCGCAGGATAAGGAAAAAATCTCGCCGAAAGAGGAGTTGAGCCGCATGGGGCTGCCGCGCGACGAGAACAACTTCCGCGCGGCAATCGATCGTAACGATACGCGCGTGGTGTCGCTGTTTTTGCGTACCGGAATGAACTGGAAACTGTCGTGGACGGAGCAGGCGGTGGCGGCCAATTATACCGAGGTGCTGGATATGCTGCTGCGTTACCGGATACAAATGGATGAGAGTCGCCCCTGCCGTCGGTTTATCAGCACGTTGACCCATGAAATGGCGGTGAATAACAAGGGGTTGTCATCGATCGGGAAAAGTTATTTACGGGCATTTTGCACCATAAAACCGGTGGTTGAGCGTCAGCGTTATGAGATGGAACAGGCGCAGTTGCGTTACCAGGCAGAGCCGGGTGACGAAAACCGTAAGTGGGCGGATATTCAGACCGCCATTTATAACGCCATCAATTAAGATGGCCTGATAAGCGAAGCGCCATCAGGCGTTTAGCCCGATGGCGCAATTAACGAAAGGCGGCGAGCATTACGGCTCGCCGTACAGCCCGATTAACCGGCGCACCACGCCGTTTGTCCAGCCGAAACCGTCCTGCAACGGGTATTCCCCCCCGCCCCCTTCGCGCGGTGTGCTGCTGGCAATATGGTACTTCTCGATCAGCTTGTGGTGATTCTGGTAGTAGTGATTCACCGTTTTCAGCCAACTGCGGGCGATCTCGTCACCCAGCGCGTCGTTACCGTAAAGCTTAAAGCCCTGCACCGCCATCCACTGTAATGGCGCCCAGCCGTTGGGTTTATCCCACTGTTCGCCAGTTTCATATTCCGTCGCCAGAATGCCGCCAGGTGTGAGCAGACGATTTTTCACCGATTCTGCCAGCCGATCCGCCTGTTCATGCGTCGCCATACCGACGTACAGCGGCACGATACTGGCGGCGGAGAACAGCGCCATCTCTTCTCGGCGCCAGTCGTAATCGCGGTAGCAGCCATTCTCCTCATCCCACAGATAGCGGTTAACCGCCGCCCGGCGATCGCTCGCTTTCTGGCGGAATTCCGCTTCACGCTCGCGATCGCCTTTCAGCCCGGAAATATTGGCGATCGCGCTTTCCAGTTTGAACAGAAAGGCGTTCAAATCGATGGGAATAAACTGCGTGGTGCGAATGCTCGCCAGCCGGTGCGCGTCACGGAGCCAGCGGGAAGAGTAATCCCAGCCGGAGGCGGCACCTGCGCGCAAGTCGCGATAAACTTCATTCGCCGGGCGACCGGAGTGGCGGGCGGTTTCCACGTCCTCCAGCCAGGATTCGTCTCGTGGCGTATCGCGATCGTCCCAGTAACGGTTAAGCAGCGAACCGTCCGGCATCCGCACGACATGGCGGTAAGCCTGGTTCAGCACCAGCGATTCCGCGCCATCCATCCAGAAAGCGTACTCCATCAGCAGATGTTCAAGGTAGCGCCGCGCGCCGCGCACGCCATCCTCTTCGAACAGTTCCACCATCAGAGCGAAAACCGGCGGCTGCGAACGGCTCAGATAGTAAGTCCGGTTGCCGTTCGGAATATGGCCGTAGCGTTCGATCATCCACGCGAAGTTATCGGCCATACAGCGCAGCAGATCGTCACGGCCGCTCTCCGCCAGCCCCAGCATGGTGAAGTAAGAGTCCCAGTAGTAGGTCTCTCTGAATCGACCGCCCGGCACAATGTATGCCTGCGGCAGCGCCAGCAGCGATGACCACGGAATATGATCCTGTGGCTCGCGGGTCAGCACCGGCCACAGATTGTCGATATGCTCTTTCAGCGAATGCTCCGGATTGGAAACATACTCTTTAGTCGTGTTTTCCGGCAGCCAGAAATGCGCTTTCACGAACTGCTTCAGGTCGAACTCGGGTTTGCGTTTAATTTTGCGATAGCGAATCAGAATGTCGAGCGGATCCCGTTTCGGCGCACAGTCGGGGAAGGTTTTGCTGTCGGCAAAGAGACGTGACGACTGCACGTGTTCAAACAATTCAAGGTAACGATCAGCAGGCGTCAGCGCATCGGACGCCGGCAGCCCTTCGATCATTTCGGGTTCCGGCTCCGCTTCAATCATTTCATCCAGTTTTAACTCGCACGGATCGGTTTCATAGAGAAGCTCTTCTTCGATGATAAACTCGACGTTTTCTGCGCTTTGTAGTTTCTGGTTGAACATAGTGGCTCTGGCCTCCGGATGTCGTCGTAAAAAATGACGGGTGTGTCCCGGCTATCTATAAAGCGTAGACATTCGCTTCGATCTCTGGGGGATGAAATGTGCGTTAGATCACGTTTTGTTTCCCGTTACGCGCAAGCAAAAATTAAGCAACCTATTGATTAATTTTATTAAAATTGCAAAACGGATCGGATAACGCAGCGGCGGCTTTCAGAGTAATCAATTTGCAACGATTTATGAATAATCGCCCCTGCACGCTTATATTGCCCGGAAGCCCCATTAAAGGGAGAGAGAACCCGTGAATTTCGCCACTATTACGTTAGAGCAATGTCTGGATATTCGCCAGGCGGTACTGTGGCCGCATCTGGAGCGCAATGCTTCACGCGTGGAGGGCGACGAAAGCGCCGCACATTTTGGCGCGCTGTTCAATGCTCAGGTGGTGAGTTGCCTGTCGGTGTTCATCATCGGTGAGAAGCGTTGCCAGATCCGCAAATTCGCCACTTTGCAGGCGTATCAGCAGCAGGGGTTTGGCGGTTTTCTGTTTCAGTCGGTGCTGGATAAGTTGATGCAGGACGGGGTGAAAACGGTCACGCTGGACGCCAGAACTTCGGCGGCAGGGTTTTATACGCGCTTCGGTTTTGCCCCAGAGGGTGAGACGTTTTATAAAAAAGAAGTGCAGTACATTCGGATGTCGCGCACGCTGTAAAATACCCGGCGGCATTCACCGCCGGGCTGTGGATCAACGCGGGATTTGCTGAGTGATGCAGTGAATATTGCCGCCGCCGAGCAGAATTTCGCGCGCCGGAACGCCAGTGATGACGAAATCTGGGAACATCTCCTCAAACAGCGCCTGCGCCGCGCCATCGGTGGCCGGGTGCAACTGCGGATAGATAATCTGCTGGTTGCTGACCAGATAGTTGACGTAGGAACCCGCCAGACGATTGCCTTCGTGGCGCTCAATCGCCGTGCCTTTTTCCACATCATTGGTCTCTTCCGCACTGGCGTACAGCGCCGGCGGCGACGGGACTTTCCACACTTTCAGCGTACGACCCTGCGCATCTTTGGTGTTTTCCAGCACCTGCAACGCCGCTGCGGAGCGGGCGTACTGCGGGTCATTCTGGTCATCAGTCCAGTGCAGCGCCACTTCGCCGGGGCGTACGAAGCAGCACATATTGTCGATGTGACCGTCGGTCTCATCGTTAAACACGCCTTCCGGCAACCAGATGATTTGTGACACGCCAAGGTAATCGCGCAGCTGTTGCTCGATCTCCGCCTGGCTCAGATTCGGGTTGCGGTTCGGGTTCAGCAGACACTCGGCGGTGGTCAGCAGGGTGCCTTCACCGTCAACGTGAATGGAGCCGCCTTCCAGCACTAAATCCGTGTTGTAGCATGGCATTTGGTGGTAATTCGCCACCTGGCCTGCCACTAACTGATCGCGGTCCCAGCTGGCATAAAGCCCGCCGTTCAGGCCGCCCCACGCGTTGAACGTCCAGCTAATACCGCGCTGTTCGCCCGCCTGATTCAGCACTACGGTCGGGCCGGTATCGCGCATCCAGGCGTCGTCGCTCTCCATTTCAATCAGCGTCACTTCCGCTGGCATGGTGCTGCGCGCTTTCGCCATTTCGACCGCAGGAACGCCCATGATGACCGGCGTATTGCGGGAAATCGCTTTTGCCACGGCCGCAAACGCCTGCTGGGCTGGTGCAGCATTGGCGCGCCAGTTATCGGTACGATAAGGCCAGATCATCCACACAGCCTTATGCGGCGCCCACTCTGCCGGCATTGCGAACCCGTCTTTTACGGGCGTGGTCAGCTGCGCCATCGCTTAGCTCCTCACACTACCGTCAGAGGTCGCAATCGCGCCGTACATGTTCGGGCGGCGGTCGCGGAACAGACCCCAGGAGGCGCGCTGCGCGGCAACGGCATCCAGATCGAAGGTGTGCACCAGCACCGCTTCGTCGGTTTTATTGGCCTGCGCTACCAGTTCACCGGTCTGATCGGCGATGAATGAAGAACCGTAGAAGGTCATTTCCAGGCCTTCAATGTATTTACTGGCTTCGGTGCCGATACGGTTCGAGGCAATCACCGGAATGACGTTGGCGGCAGCGTGGCCCTGCTGAACACGGGTCCAGTGCGGCTGGCTGTCGATATCCGGGTAGGCCGGTTCAGAACCGATCGCGGTCGGGTAGAAGATCAGCTCTGCGCCCTGCAATGCCAGGCAACGCGCGGTTTCCGGGAACCACTGATCCCAGCAAATGCCGACGCCGATTTTGGCGTAGCGGGTGTTCCAGACTTTGAATCCGGTATCGCCAGGGATGAAGAACTGTTTTTCCTGGTAAGCCGGACCGTTCGGAATATGGGTTTTACGGTAGGTGTCCAGCACGCTGCCGTCGGCATCGATCATCACCAGCGAGTTGTAGTACGCGTTATTGCATTTTTCGAACAGGCTCAGCGGCAGCACCACTTCCAGCTCTTTCGCCAGCGCTGAGAAATGCTTAATCAGCGGGCTGGTTGCGACTTCCTGCGCCAGCGCATAGTGCTCCGGGCTCTGATCGATGCAGAAATAAGGGGCAGCAAAAAGCTCCTGGATCAGGATCACCTGTGCGCCCTGGCGGTGCGCTTCGCGAACTAAACGTTCCGCGTTCTGTACGTTTTTTTCCAGTTCCCAGGTGCAGGCCATCTGGGTCGCGGCAACAGTTACATTTCTCATCAATTCTCTCCCGTTGGTCTCGGTTCAGACAGTGCAAATCATCCGCACTTCTTTTGCTGCAAACTATAGCAACGATCTTCGTTATGCATAAAATGTATTGTTATCATGAAAACATGAAAAGGGTGCATAGTGGTGGTCGATCTGAATTTGCTGCGGCTGGTGCCGATCCTGGCGAAAGAGAAAAACGTGACCCGGGCGGCGCAGAAGGCCAATCTTTCACAATCTGCGTTTAGCCATGCGTTGAACCGTCTGCGCGAGCAGCTCAAAGACGAAATGTTTATTCGCACGCGCAACGGCATGGAGCCGACGCCGTACGCAGCGATGATGATCCCGGTGATTGAGAATGCGCTCAGCAAGCTGGATACCGCCACGCGCGGGCCAAGCCACTTCGATCCCGCCCGCGATGCACATACTTTTTATATCGGCGCGGTGGATTACTTCGAATTTATGTTTATGCCAGTGCTGACCGCCCGCTTTAAAACCATCGCCCCGAATGTGCGGTTGTCGGTCGATATTCTTTCGGAAACCATCAAGGTTGAACGGGTAGAAAAAGGGCAACTCGACGCGTTTATCGGCGTTGATACCGTGCAGCATATTCCGCACTACTTTAATCGATACCCGCTGATTTCCGACCATTTCGTGGCAATTGCTTCTATGGAGCGCACCGATTTGCCGGAAACCCTGACGCTTAAACATCTGGTCAGCGAGTCACAAATCCATTTACCGGCGGTTAGCTCTGGCGCGGATCATATTGATAGCTGGCTGCTGTCGCAGCATCTCTACCGTCCGCTGGCGACGGTAGTGCAAAGTTATGCAGTAGGAGGACGTGTGGCCGTCGCGACCGGTTATTTGATGTGCGTTCCGTTCCGTATTGCCCAGGAGCTGGCAAAGATGTTGCCGCTGCGCATCATGGCGCTGCCGGACGGCGCGCCCTCTTACGATTTACTGCTGCTTACCCACCGGCTTTATGATTATCAGCCTGCGGTGCAGTGGCTGATCAATGAGTTGAAGGCGGTGCGGGTTTAAATGAAAGCGCTATTAATTCGCCATCCGCAAACCGAGTGGAACCGCGCCGGAATTATCCAGGGGCGTCTCGATAGCCCGTGGACATTGCGCGGACAGGAAGAGTGCAACGCACTGATTGCCGGGTTGCAGGCCGAGGAGGTAACGCCTGGCGCTGTTATCTCCTCTCCGGCAGGCCGGGCACGGCAGATGGCGGCGCGGATAGCCGCGCATTTCGCCTGCGATTTTCAGTTGCACGACGCGCTACAGGAGCAACATTTTGGCGAGCTTGAAGGTCGCAGTCTGAGCGAAATACAGCGCGCATATCCGCCGTTTATCGATGATGAACATTTCTGTCCGCCGCAGGGCGAATCGTTGGCGCAGGCGGTGCAGCGGCTACTCACTTTTCTGCATAGGTTGCCGGATATTTGCTCGCAGGAAACAGTGGCACTGGTCTCGCATGGTCATGTGATTCAGGCGGTTATTGCGCAACTGATGGAAAACTCGCTGAGCAATGTTGCGCGTTACCACCACCCGAATGCCAGCTTTTCGCTGCTGGCGATAGAGGAGAAATCTTGTCGGGTGATGCGCTGGGGAATCGCCAGCCATTTATTGAGGCTGCCCGCGTGACACGTTTTGTGGTTCAGCTTGCTTCTTAAAAAGTGGGTGATTTCTTGCATCAGTGACGGTTCGCTTTCTGACCAACATTCCGACCTGGTGATATGCATTTCTCCGCTCATCTGATGCAGGCGACACCGATGCAAAAAAGAAGCCCCATTTGGGGCTTCTGCGTGTCGTTTTACCGCTGATGCTTAGCGCATCGTGACAAACTCTTCTGCTGCCGTCGGGTGAATGGCGACGGTGTTGTCGAAGTCTTTTTTGGTGGCGCCCATCTTCAGCGCAACCGCAAAGCCCTGCAACATCTCGTCCATGCCGGATCCGATGCCGTGGATACCAACGATTTTCTCTTCCGGGCCGACGCAGACCAGCTTCATGCGACATGGCTGGCGATGAGAAGTGACGGCGGTATACATCGCGGTGAATGACGATTTATAGATTTTCACCTGCTCGTCGCCATACTGCTCGCGCGCCTGCGGCTCGGTTAAACCGACGGTGCCAATTGGCGGATGGCTGAACACAACGGTAGGAATATTGTTGTAGTCGAGATGCTCATCCGGCTTGTTGTTAAACAGGCGTTCAGAGAGACGACGGCCAGCGGCAACGGCAACCGGAGTCAGTTCTACCGCGCCGGTGTTATCGCCCACTGCGTAAATCCCCGGCACGCTGGTGTTCTGGAACTTATCGACTTCAATATAACCTTTGTCATTGGTTTTCACGCCAGTGGCAGCAAGGTTGAAGTTATCGGTCGCCGGTTCACGGCCAATCGCCCAGATCAGGCAATCAACGGTTTGCGAGCGGCCATCTTCCAGGGTGATGGTCAGGCTGCCGTCAGCGTTTTTCACTACCGTTTTCGGAATCGCGTGGGTATGCAGCGTTGGGCCTTCTGCCGCCATCACTTCGACCAGCGTTTCAGTGATCAGCGGATCGAAGTTGCGCAGCGGCGCGTGTTTACGCACGAACAGGTGCGTTTCAGCACCAAGACCATTCACCACGCCCGCCAACTCAACGGCGATGTACCCTGCGCCAACAATGGCAACGCGTTTTGGCAGCCCGGGCAGGGCAAAGAAACCATCGGAATCAATGCCGTATTCCGCGCCCGGAATGTCCGGGTGGCTCGGACGGCCGCCAGTGGCGATCAGAATATGATCGGCGGTGATCGTTTCGCCGTTCACTTCCACGGTTTTGGCATCGACAAAACGGGCAAAACCACGGATCACATCAACGTTATTTTTACCCAGCACGTTCTCGTACGAGGTATGGATACGGTCGATGTAAGCGCTGCGGCTGGCAACCAGTTTGCTCCAGTCGAAATGGTTGACGGTGGTGTCAAAGCCGTAGTCCGGGCCGTAGAGATGAATGGCTTCGGCGATCTGTGCGGCGTGCCACATCACTTTTTTCGGAACACAACCCACGTTCACACAGGTGCCGCCAAGATCTTTGGCCTCAATCAGCGCGCATTTTTGACCGTACATGGCTGCACGGTTGATCGATGCAATACCGCCGCTGCCGCCGCCAATGGCGATGTAGTCGTAATGTTTGCTCATGGTTTTTTCCTTAATCCTGAACGAAGTCGAAAATTGTCGCGATTGTAACGCGCAACCCGAAAGGTTCCACCGATGGCTGCGATTACTCCGGCACGATCTGGTGAACCAGCGTGTGCCCGGTACCGGCAGGCACCAGCTTGCGGTGCAACCACGGCAGCAGGTTGTTCATCTGCGCTTCCAGCTTCCACGGCGGGTTAATGACGATCATGCCGGAAGCCGTCATGCCGCGCTGATCGCTATCCGGTCGCACGGCCAGTTCGATTTGCAGAATATTGCGAATGCCGGTCTCTTCCAGATCGCGCAGCATGCGTTTGATCTGCTGGCGCAGCACCACCGGATACCACAGTGCGTAAACACCGGTGGCAAAACGTTTATGGCCTTCCTGAATACCGCTCACTACTGCCTGGTAGTCGGTTTTAATCTCATACGGCGGGTCGATAAGGATCAGACCACGGCGGGAAACCGGCGGCAGTTTGGCCTTCAATTGCTGATAACCGTCGGCGCGTGCAACGCGGGCGCGGCTGTCTTTCTGGAACTCCTGGCGCAGCAGCGGGTAATCGCTCGGGTGCAGTTCCGTTAATTGCAGGCTGTCCTGTTCGCGCAGCAATTCACGGGCAATCAGCGGTGAACCCGGGTAATAGCGCAGTTGCTCGCCGCGGTTGAAGTGGCGCACTGCATTCATGTACGGCTCAAGCTCGGCCGGTAAATCGTCCTGCTGCCAGATGCGGGCGATGCCTTCCAGATATTCGCCCGTGCGCTCCGCATGTTCGCCAGAGAGCTGATAGCGTCCGGCACCTGCATGGGTGTCGAGATAGAGAAACGGTTTCTCTTTTTCTTTCAGCGCTTCAATGATCAGGCTCTGAACGGTGTGTTTAAGGACGTCGGCGTGGTTGCCAGCGTGAAAGCTGTGGCGATAACTGAGCATGGGGACTGAGATTCCGGAAAATAAACGAGATTCTGCACAGTTTACCGTAGATTGCCGCAGATTACCGCTGCACCGCGGGCTTGTTTCATTTCAGCGGAAAAGGTTTCAAAACATAACGGTGTCATGAAAATGTCAAACTGCCGCGCTAGCGTCGGGTTCAGGCAAGGTAATTCTTTGAATAAAAGGATAAAAAATGAAAATCCGTCTCACTCTTTTAACTGCCGCGCTGCTGTTGGCTAACCAGGCGATGGCAAAAGATATTCCGCTGGTGCAGGCGCGCGATATTGCCAATACCACCACGCCAGCCTCGGACAGCCAGGCGTATGTTGCGCTGGAAGCACAATCACTGGCCGGGCTGCGCCAGGCCTTGCAGGGTAACGCTGCGTCGCTGACCCGCGATCAACTGGAGCACGCCGCGCAGAGCGCTAAACAGGCGGATAGCGCCTGGCTGAAGGCGCGCGGTTATGATTTCCAGACTAAAGCAAATCAGCAGGCGGGTATCGCGCTACTCTCCAGTTTTAGCGCTCTGCCAAAGCCGGTGCTGGATACCAATCTGCATACCGTTGAGGCGATTAACCGCGATGCCACGCAGGGTTTGCGCCGTCAGGCGCTGGCTGATGCTGAGGGAATCAGCTATCTCTATTTTATTGCCGATGCGCTGGGGCCAAAACTGGGCAACGCTTTTCTCACTGCCTATGACAAAGGCGAGTTAGGCAAAGCGGCGGCGTTAATCAAAGCCAGCGAAGTGAGTACTGGCGCGGCGAAAAAGCATTTTGACTATAAGCGTCCGTTCCTGATCCAGAACAACAGCATTCACCTGGTGCCGGACGACGTGGTGGTGAAAGATAACAAAGCCTATACCGCGGATGGTGGCTCGTTCCCCAGCGGCCATACCAACACCGGTTATACTGATTCGTTGCTGATGGCGGAGATGATCCCGGAACGTTTTGACGCACTGCTGACGCGCGGCGCGCGCTACGGTTATTCCCGCGTGGTGTTGGGTGTGCACTATCCGCTGGATGTCATCGGTTCCAGGATGGTGGCGGAGCGTAACGTCGCACATTACCTGAATGATGCGAAATACCGTGCCCTGTTCAATGAAGCCCGCGACCAGCTTCGCGCCGCGCTGGAAAAAGAGTGCGGCACGTCGCTTGCGCAATGTGCGCAGAGCGCCGGGAAAGACGATCCGTATCGCGACCCGGCAATGCGCGATTTCTACCGTTTCACCATGACTTACAATTTGCCGCAGCAGAAAGGGACAGAGAAAAAACTGAAAGTACCGGAAGGGGCTGATGTGCTTTTGGAAGCGGCGTTGCCGAATCTTTCCGCCAGCCAGCGCCGTGCGCTGATGGTGAAAACGGCGATACCGGCGGGTTACCCGCTTTCTGGCGATAACGATGAACAGAGCTTCTGGCAGCGCCTGAACCTGTCTGCGGCCTATGAGATGGCGCATAAATCCCGCTGAGGTTTGCGTGTGTAATACCCGGCGAGCGCAATGCCGCCGGGCGTTTTCTTCGTTGTGGCTTATTGCAACGATACCCTGGTACGCGGAGCGCACGGGATTGAAATCTGCGGGACTTGGCCCCATTCTTAACCAATACTTCATACCAAGGACTGCGCTATGACCAACCCATTATTGACGCCTTTTGTGCTCCCCCCTTTTTCTAAAATTCTTCCTGAGCATGTTGTTCCTGCGGTGACCAAAGCGCTGGACGACTGCCGGAGCGCAGTGGAACGCGTTGTTGCGCAGGGCGGCCCCTACACCTGGGACAATCTTTGTCAGCCGCTGGCTGAAGTGGACGATCGCCTTGGCCGTCTCTTCTCGCCGGTCAGCCACCTGAATTCAGTGAAAAACAGCCCGGAACTGCGCGAAGCGTACGAACAAACGCTGCCGCTGCTGTCGGAATACAGCACCTGGGTCGGGCAGAACGAAGGGCTGTACAACGCCTATCGCGATCTGCGTGACGGCCCGCATTACGCTGCGCTGAGCGTGGCGGAGAAAAAAGCGGTGGATAACGCGCTGCGTGATTTCAAACTGTCGGGCATCGGCCTGCCAAAAGAGAAACAGCAGCGCTATGGCGAAATCGCCTCACGCCTCTCTGAACTGGGTAACCTTTACAGCAACAATGTGCTCGATGCCACTATGGGCTGGAGCAAGCTGGTCACTGACGAATCTGAACTCTCCGGCATGCCGGAAAGCGCCCTGGCGGCGGCGAAAGCGCAGGCAGAAGCCAAAGAGCAGCAAGGCTGGTTGCTGACGCTGGATATCCCGAGCTATCTGCCGGTGATGACCTATTGCGATAACCAGGCGCTGCGTGAAGAGATGTATCGCGCTTATAGCACCCGCGCTTCCGATCAGGGGCCGAATGCGGGTAAGTGGGACAATAGCCCGATCATGGCCGAGATCCTCGCGCTGCGTCATGAACTGGCGCAACTGCTCGGTTTTGAAAGCTATGCCTTTAAATCGCTGGCCACCAAAATGGCGGAAAACCCGGCGCAGGTGCTGGAATTCTTAACCGATCTTGCCAAACGTGCGCGTCCGCAGGGCGAAAAAGAGCTGGCGCAACTGCGCGCCTTCGCTAAAGCCGAATTTGGTGTTGATGAGCTGCAACCGTGGGATATCGGTTACTACAGCGAAAAACAGAAGCAGCACCTCTACAGCATCAGCGATGAGCAACTGCGTCCGTACTTCCCGGAAAACCGCGCGGTGAACGGCCTGTTTGAAGTGGTGAAACGCATTTACGGCATCACCGCCAAAGAACGCAAGGATATTGATGTCTGGCATCCGGACGTACGTTTCTTCGAGCTTTACGATGAGAACAACGAGCTGCGCGGCAGCTTCTACCTCGATCTTTATGCCCGCGAACACAAACGTGGTGGCGCGTGGATGGATGACTGCGTTGGCCAGATGCGCCGCGCCGACGGTTCGCTGCAAAAACCCGTCGCGTACCTCACCTGTAACTTTAACCGCCCGGTCAACGGCAAACCGGCGCTGTTCACTCATGACGAAGTGATCACACTGTTCCATGAGTTTGGCCACGGTCTGCACCATATGCTGACGCGCGTTGAAACCGCCGGGGTGGCAGGGATCAGCGGTGTGCCGTGGGATGCGGTCGAGCTGCCGAGCCAGTTTATGGAAAACTGGTGCTGGGAGCCGGAAGCGTTGGCGTTTATCTCCGGTCATTATGAAACCGGCGAGCCGTTGCCGCAGGAGTTGCTGGACAAAATGCTGGCGGCGAAAAACTACCAGGCGGCGATGTTTATCCTGCGTCAGCTGGAGTTCGGCCTGTTCGACTTCCGTCTGCACGCCGAATTTAGCCCGGAGCAGGGGGCAAAAATCCTCGAAACGCTGGCCGAAATCAAACGTCAGGTCGCCGTGGTGCCGGGGCCGTCGTGGGGCCGCTTCCCGCATGCCTTCAGCCATATTTTCGCGGGCGGATATGCGGCGGGTTACTACAGCTATCTGTGGGCCGATGTGCTGGCGGCAGATGCCTTCTCCCGCTTTGAAGAAGAGGGCATCTTCAACCGCGAAACCGGGCAGTCGTTCCTCGATAACATCCTGACCCGTGGTGGTTCGGAAGAGCCGATGGAGCTGTTCAAACGCTTCCGTGGCCGCGAGCCGCAAATTGACGCCATGCTTGAGCATTACGGTATCGAAGGCTGATGCAGTGAAAATCTGTTTGCTGGATGAAACAGGCGCCGGAGACGGCGCCTTATCTGTTCTTGCGGCCCGCTTTGGGCTGGAGCCGGATGACGATAACCTGATGGCGCTGGTGTTAACGCCGACGCATCTGGAACTGCGTAAGCGCGATGAGCCGAAACTGGGCGGTATCTTTGTCGATTTTGTCGCGGGCGGTATGGCGCACCGGCGTAAGTTTGGCGGTGGTCGCGGTGAAGCTGTCGCCAAAGCGGTTGGTATCAAAGGCAGCTATTTACCGGAGGTGGTGGATGCCACGGCAGGGCTGGGTCGCGATGCGTTTGTGCTGGCCTCGGTGGGTTGCCGCGTGCGGATGCTGGAGCGTAACCCGGTCGTTGCTGCGCTGCTGGAGGATGGTCTTCATCGTGGCTATGCCGATGCGGAAATCGGCCCGTGGCTGCGCGAACGGCTGCAACTGATTCACGCGTCCAGTCTGACGAGCCTGGCGGATATCACGCCGCGCCCGCAGGTGGTTTATCTCGATCCGATGTTCCCGCATAAGCAAAAAAGCGCGCTGGTGAAGAAGGAGATGCGGGTATTCCAGTCGCTGGTTGGCCCGGATCTTGACGCCGATGGTTTGCTGGAGCCTGCGCGCAAGCTTGCCATCAAGCGTGTAGTGGTGAAACGCCCGGATTACGCGCCGCCGCTGGCCGGTGTCGCCACACAGTCGGCGGTAGTGACCAAAAGCCATCGTTTCGATATCTACCCCGGTTCCGGGGAATAAAAAAGCCCGGTCGCGTTGCGCGTACCGGGCTATGTTCAGGCTAACGGTTAATTGTTAGCGGGAATATCAATCCTCTTCTTCATCCCGCAACGGGACAATCAGCATATCAACGTGAACCGTGTTGATAAGCTGGCGCGCGGAGGACATCAGTTTGCTCCAGAAATCCTGGTGATGGCCGCACACCACCAGATCCATATCGTATTTTTTAATCGCATCAACCAGTACCTGGCCCAGGTCGCCGCTGCCGCTCAGAGTTTCGGTGATCGGATAGCCCGCGTTAGTGGACAGCTCGGTCAGCGCCTGGTGAGTTTCATCAGAAATGCGTTTTTGCATATCGCCGAGATTAACGTCGATAAGACCGGTATAAAGATCGGAGTAGTTTACATCGACATGAATCAGGGAAATCTTCGCGTTGTATGGCCGCGCCATGGATACTGCTTTCTCAACCAGCAATTTGCTTTCGGGGGAGAGATCGACTGCGATGAGGATATGTTTGTAAGCCATAGTGGTACTCCTTCCATAAGTTGTCGATGACCATCGGGGTGATTGCCCCTGATACAGTTGCACTGCGCCCGCATCCTGCGTTTCACGTGAGCGTAGCGCCCGGCCTTAAGGATCTTTTGTAGATATTTCTACCTTATAACGCTCTTTTCACACCGTCAATTAACCTGGATCACGAATCACTTAAGCAATATTTACAGCCAGATGCATTGATGGTGATTAAGCTTGTGGTAAAAAAATAAACGGATCTCCTACACTATAAATAAACCGTACGGAAACAGACGGCGTCCCCCAGTTATCCGCGTAAGGAAATGCGGTCAATTGCGGGACTCCGCCTGTGCTTGTCTTCCCGTCCGGGGATTGGTAACACTATTCGTTGTCAGACTTGGTTGGGTATCCAGGCGCGAGCGTTCCGGAGGCTTTCTCCGCGGGCGATCGCCGGGGAGGGGATATGGTGATCAACACTGTTGCGCTGTTTTGGGCTTTATGTGTGGTGTGTTTGGTTAACATGGCGCGTTATTACTCATCACTACGCGCGCTGTTAGTGGTACTTCGTGGTTGTGATCCCTTACTCTATCAGTACGTGGATGGCGGCGGCTTTTTTACCGCGCACGGCCAGCCCAGTAAGCAGATGCGTCTGGTTTGGTATATCTATGCCCAGCGCTACCGCGATCACCATGATGACGAATTCATCCGCCGCTGTGAGCGCGTTCGCCGCCAGTTTATTTTAACCAGTTCGCTGTGTGGTCTGGTGGTCATCAGCCTGATTGCGTTGATGATTTGGCATTGAGCGCTGCGCTAATCAGAGAATAAAAAAAACGGACCAGTTTCCTGACCCGTTTTTTTATTGCGCCTGCGCTGCGTTAAATCAGATGCAGCGAGAGCCAGTACAGTGCGCCGGACAAAATAATCGAGGCTGGCAGGGTGAAGATCCAGGCCATCAAAATATTGGTTACGGTTTTGCGCTGCAAACCGCCGCCGTCGACAATCATTGTCCCGGCCACGGAAGAGGAGAGCACATGCGTGGTGGAAACCGGCATCCCGGTATAACTTGCCAGCCCGATAGATACCGCTGCAGTCATCTGCGCGGACATTCCCTGAGCGTAGGTCATACCTTTCTTACCAATTTTCTCGCCGATGGTGGTCGCCACGCGGCGCCAGCCGATCATTGTGCCAATACCTAACGCCAGCGCTACCGCCATGATGATCCAGATTGGCGCATACTCAATGGTGCTCAGCATATCGCCTTTCAGTTTCTTCAGCAGACGCTGGTCGTCCGTGCTGATCTCCGGCTGCTTCGCCACTTTATCCGTAATATCGGAGAGGCAGAGCATAATACGGCGCAGCTGGCTACGCTGCTCCAGCGGAATCTGCTCGTAGTTTTCGATACCGGTCAGCATCACCTTCGCACGATCCAGCGCCACAATTGCGCGACCCGGATGGCAGTGGAACTCGCCAGGCTGCGTGTTCACTTCTTCCGGTGCCGGAATCAGCGGATCAACGCCGGTGGCTTTTTGCAGCAGCGCCGGATGTTGCTGGAAGTAAGTTTCTACGTTGTTGACGGCATCACGCGTACGAGTGATGTCATAACCTGACGCGTTCATATTCACCACGAAGCCTGCAGGCGCAACGCCAATCAGCACCAGCATAATCAGGCCGATGCCTTTCTGACCATCGTTCGCGCCATGGGAGAAACTCACGCCGATAGCGGAAAGAATCAAGGCGATACGCGTCCAGAACGGCGGCTTTTTCTTACCATCGATCTTCTCGCGTTCAGCTGGCGTCATATGAATACGCGCGCGTTTTTTGGTATTGCTCCAGTAGCGGCGCAGGATAAATATCAGACCACCAGCAATTACCAGCCCGACAATCGGCGAAAGGATGAGGGAGGCGAAGATATCCAGCACTTTCGGGATATTTAAGGCATCCACTACTGAAGTACCGGACATCAGCGCATTAGTTAAACCAATGCCGATAATCGCGCCAATCAGAGTGTGGGAGCTGGAAGCCGGCAGACCCAGATACCAGGTACCAAGGTTCCAGATAATCGCCGCCAGCAGCATGGAGAAGACCATCGCCAGGCCGTGCGCGGAGCTGACATTCAGCAACAGATCGGTTGGCAACATATGCACAATTGCATAGGCAACGCTTAACCCGCCCAGCAAAACGCCGAAGAAGTTAAACACCGCCGCCATCACAACCGCCAGCTGAGAACGCATAGCGCGTGTATAAATTACGGTTGCCACGGCGTTTGCTGTGTCATGGAAGCCATTGATTGCTTCGTAGAACAGAACAAAAACCAGAGCAAGCAAGAGTAATAACCCGGTATGAAGATCCAGGCCAGCAAACAAATGTAACATAGGACGTTAAGCCATTTTGAGGACATGAACGCGGCGCATTATCAGGGACATTAGCGGTGTCGGCAAAGTGAAATATGTATTTTTTTTGACATTATTTCTTACATTCCGCTGAAACTTTAAAATTATCGTATATTTTTCAATGTCATGTTGTTTTTAGCTCTCTTCGCGCTGGTGTGACCAGCGTGAACTCTTTACAATCCGCCACGATTTTTTGATGAGGGTGCAGGTGTGGAAAGGTTTGATGTCATTGTTATCGGCGCGGGTGCGGCGGGTATGTTCTGTGCGGCGCTGGCCGGGCAGGCGGGCTGTCGTGTGCTGTTACTGGACAACGGCAAAAAACCGGGGCGCAAAATCCTGATGTCCGGCGGTGGTCGCTGCAATTTCACTAACCTTTATGTCGAACCCGCAGCCTATTTGAGCCAGAACCCGCATTTTTGTAAATCTGCTCTCGCGCGTTATACCCAGTGGGATTTTATCGATCTGGTCGGCAAGCACGGTATCGCCTGGCATGAGAAGACGCTGGGACAACTTTTCTGCGACGATTCGGCGCAACAGATTGTCGATATGCTGGTGGCAGAGTGCGAAAAAGGCAATGTCACACAGCGCCTGCGCAGCGAAGTGCTGAGCGTAACGCGTGATGATCAGGGTTACACGCTGCAACTGAATGGCGACAGCGTGCAGGCAGCGAAGCTGGTCATTGCTTCCGGCGGGCTGTCGATGCCGGGGCTTGGCGCTTCACCATTTGGCTATAAAATCGCCGAACAGTTCGGCCTGAAAGTGCTGCCGACACGCGCCGGTCTGGTGCCTTTTACCCTGCATAAGCCGCTGCTGGAGCAGATGCAGACGCTCTCCGGCGTGTCAGTGCCTTCGGTTATTACCGCTGAAGACGGCACGGTTTTCCGGGAAAATCTGCTCTTTACCCACCGCGGGCTTTCAGGTCCGGCAGTTCTGCAAATTTCCAGCTACTGGCAGCCAGGCGAATTCGTCAGCATTAACCTGTTACCGGAGTGCGATCTGGCAAGCTTCCTGGATGAACAGCGCGAAGCGCACCCGAATCAAAGCCTGAAAAACACGCTGGCGATGCAGTTACCGAAACGGCTGGTTGAATGCTTGCAGCAACTGGGGCAGATCCCGGATGTCACGCTGAAGCAGCTCAACAGTCGCGAACAGGAGTCACTGGTCGAGTTACTCACGCACTGGCGCGTTCAACCGAACGGCACGGAAGGGTACCGTACCGCGGAAGTGACGCTGGGCGGCGTTGATACCCACGAACTCTCTTCCCGCACGATGGAAGCCCGCAATGTGCCGGGGCTCTACTTTATCGGCGAGGTGATGGATGTCACCGGCTGGCTGGGCGGCTATAACTTCCAGTGGGCGTGGTCCAGCGCATGGGCCTGCGCGCAGGCGCTGGCGGAGTAATCTTTCCGCCGTAAACGACGGCGTTGCCAGAGGGGGGAATCGTACTACCGGGTTCATCCATCACTATCATTTTTGGTGACTTTCAGCCTCCCCTTTAAGACCTTTATATTTCCTGCCTTCTGCCGATAACCTCATCACTACACATCTGTTGCGCTACTCCATTTGCGCTGACAAAGGAATGAAAATGAAGACGGGCAAGATTCTTCTGCCAGCATTACTGGCCGTGACGTTAAGCAGCCATGCGGCTGACGGGCAAGGCAAAAAAGTCGTTAGCAGCACGGTAAATCCGCTGGTAATGATTCGACTTAACGATCGCATTACGGCAATGAATCATATTGTTTTTGAAGATGGGCAAAACATTAACCGTTGGGACGGCTTCGATTGCTCCACGCAAAAAGCGGTGAAACTCTACTGGGAAATGCTCGACGATAAAGAGGCGGTCGTGCGCCGTTTTTATGGCGATAGCTACGGACGTTATGCCGCCCCCAGCCCGAACAGCGAACTGAATGATGTCGCCGCCAGCCTCTGCAAATCTCCCGGGCTGAAAAATGCCAGCTGGGTCTACATTGAAAAAAAATCGCGATATGACACGCCGATCCTGCTGGATACCGCTTCGGTTATCCGCGCCAAAGATCTGTTGATTGCGAAAATCGGCTTCGAGTACAACGAGATACAGTACGATCCGCCGTATGATGCGCCGTACGACATGAAAATCGAAGTACACGCATATAACTGCGCAACCAATAAAGACAGTGTGCTCGCCGGGCTGGATATGACGCCGGAAGGTTATGTATCCGATAGTCTGAGCGGGAAAGCGGCGCTGCGCCGGGCGGCGGATTTTACCAATACGCCTGCCACCGCTGCGGCGTTTAAGCAGCTATGCGCAATGAGCACGCCTTCTGCTTTTAAAGGGGAAGGGGCTTATGTTCCCCAGGCGAAGAAAAAAAGCGTCTCCTCCAGGCTTGGCCCGATGCTGCCGGATATGAGCAGCAATTCGCCACAATGGTTGGCGCAATTCCCGTTGCCTGCGGAGATCGACAAACAGGCGCAGCAGATTGTTAACCCGTGGGCGACGCCTCGCTTCAAAAAAATGCAGTGGACTCTGATCTGGGGGAGTGATGAAGGCGTGCCGATGGAGCTGGATGTTCAACCCAACGGGCTGATGCTGCTGCTGGAAAATTACAACGTGTTTAAGGCGCAGCGCCTGACTTTGGGTAACCTTGGGCAGTTAAAAGGCGGTATCAGCCTGGATAGCTCGCCGAGTATCATCAGCGAACTGCACACCAACCTGCGTTTCCCGCTGCATCAGGGGCAGAAATTCACCTTTGATACAGCGCTGCCTGCGAAGGGCAAAGATGGTGATAAAACCGCGATCAACCGCCGTTGCGAAGTGACCGGTAGCGATGAGGCTCGCCAGATCAGCAGTGCGCTGAGTGGCCGCTACTGGAAAGTCGCATGCGAAATGCAGAGTGGCGATAAAGGCGAGAAACAGACGCTGGCCTGGCTTGTCGATTACAATGTTTTTCTGCCATTAACGCAGTGGAAAGACGGCGCGGAACTGCCCGTCACCATCAAAGATCTGCAGATAACACGCTAGTCCTGAATCAACCTGAGCCGAAAGGCTCAGGTTTTCATATCCCGAAGATGCGCGATTTACCTGTGCTAACGAAGCGGCTAAAGCCGAAATATTTCATTATATTTCCTGTCAGACGTGTCGTTATTTATTGATTGTTTTTATTAATTATTTTTTTTGAGTTTTACTTTTACTTATTCACCGCGTAACTGATTTGGCCGGTTTACGCTCAGTTATCCCGACAACTAAGGCCGCTATTCCGCGAATTGTTTGTTGGCGTTATGTCGCATCATAAGCGATATGCACCATACAAACAGGATTAACCACCATGCCACTAACGACTGAATCAGGCGTTTCGTCGGCGCGATTCCTCGGAATGGCGCCTTTTTTGCGTATGAGTATTGCGGGCGTTGACTTCACCTCCGCCACGCAGGAGATGATCGCGCAGGCGCAAAATGCCCCTGAAGATGCCGTGTTATGGATGAATCTCGCGACTGCGATGATGAGCCTGAAGCACGAAGAGCTGGGCCTGCAAATCCAGGCGCAGGCGCTGGATATGCAGCGCGTTTATCACTGGCCGGCGCGTCAGCCGACAAAATTACGCCTGCTGATGTTAATGGTACCGGGCAATCTCTCGGCAAATATTCCGCTCGACTGCCTGATGGAAGACAGCGATATCGACCTCATCTACTACTACGTCGATCCGCTGAACGACAATCCGCTGACGGCACCGGTGCCGGAACATGACGTGGTTATGGTGGCAATTGGCGCCAGCGATGAGCAGGAATCCGTGCTGCTGCGTCTTGAATATGCTCTGCGTAACTGGCCAAAACCGGTACTGAACCCGCCGAAAAATGTCCCGACTTCTGAACGCCATAACGCCAGCCTGCTGCTGCAAAATGTCCCCGGTTTAGTGATTTGTCCGGCGCTGCATGTCTCCCGCCAGGCGCTGCATGATGTCGCTTGTGGTCAGAAAGCGCTGGCAGATATCGCCGCTGATCACGACTTCCCGATTATTGTTCGCCCGGTAGGTAGCCACGGCGGTCACGGCCTGCAAAAAATCGACTCTGCCGCTGCTGTTACAGCCTACCTGGAAGAGACGGCCGGAGAGGAGTTTTTCGTTTCGCGCTTTGTCGATTACAGCGGCGAAGATGGCCTGTTCCGCAAAATGCGCGTGGTGCTGATCGACGGTAAACCGTTCGCCTGCCATATGGGTGTCTCTTCGCACTGGATGATCCACTACGTTAACGCCGGGATGTACGAAGATGCGGACAAACGTGCGCAGGAAGGCCGTTTCTTCAATGAGTTTGCTGACTTTGCTGCGCGTCATCGCGAAGCGCTGGACGCCATCAGCCAGCGTACCGGGCTGGAGTATATCGGCATCGACTGTGCGGAAACGCGCGACGGCGAACTGCTGATTTTTGAAATCGATCCGGCGATGGTTGTTCATGCGATGGACGATGAAGAGATGTTCCCGAATAAGCAAGTTCACATGCTGAAAGTGAAAACCGCGATGCGGGAAATGCTGCTTAAGTACGCCGGTCAGGCCCTTTAAAACGATAACTATGACTCAGGAAATAACATGTCATTAAATCCTAACAACACCCTTAATTTCTCCGGCGGGCCGGGCGCATTACCTGACGTCGTATTAAACCAGGTACAGCAGGCTATTATTAATGTCCCGGAAGTGGGCCTGTCGATTCTGGGTATCAGCCATCGCTCCGCATGGTTCGAAAATGTGGTTCGCGAAACCGAAAATAATATTCGCACCCTGCTGGGACTGCCTGCGGATTATCACATTCTGTTTTTACAGGGCGGCGCAACGCAGCAATTCTCGATGGTGCCAATGACCATGCTGCGCGGCAAAAAGCACCCGGCTGAGTATTTCGATACCGGTTACTGGAGCCGCAAAGTGATCACCGAAGCAATGCGCGAAGGGCCGGTACGCGTGATCTGGAGCGGTGAAAAAGAGGGCTACCGTCGTCTGCCGACCGACGAAGAGCTGGATTTCTCCCCGGACGCGCCTTACATCCACTATGTTTCCAACGAAACGGTAGAAGGCTTACAGTTTGATCGCGTGCTGGGCCGTGATGATGTGCCACGCGTTTGCGATATGTCTTCTGATTTTCTCTCCAAACCGTGCGATGCCGGTAAATTCTCGCTGATTTATGCCCACGCGCAGAAAAACATCGGCCCGGCGGGCGTGACCATCGTACTGGTTCGCGACAGTGTGGTGCAAAACGGCCCGACTAACCTGCCAGCGTTTCTTGATTATCGTCGCCAGGTGGAAGCGCACTCTAACCTGAATACACCGCCGGTATTCGCCATTTACGTGGTGATGCTGGTGACCCGCTGGTTGCTGAATGATATTGGCGGTCTGGAAAACATGGCGCGCATCAACCAGCAGAAATCGGCGCTGCTCTACAGCACCATTGATAACAGCGACGGTTTCTATCGTAACTGGGGCGATGCGGCCTTCCGTTCAGATATGAACGCCGCGTTTACACTGCCGACGGCGGCGCTGGAGGATAAATTCCTGCAGGAAGCGGAGCTGGCGGGTTTCTCTGGTCTGACGGGACACCGCGCGATCGGCGGCATCCGTGCCTCGATCTATAACGCGCTGACGCTTGGTGCAGTGGAAAAACTGAGCAACTTTATGGACGATTTCCGTTTCAAACAGCACGGAAAATAAGCCCTAAAGCCATGCGTTGCGCGGTAAGCCAACGCATGGCAACCTCAGTAGCGGCGAAACGACGCCAGCTTGTGCAGCTGGCGGCTGCGGTCGTCGAAGTTATCTGCGCGCAGCCAGCCAGTTATCATTGACGAGATCGCCGGCCATTCCCGTAAGGTAATCGAGAACACCGAAATATCCGTCAGATGGCCTTTGCGAATTCGCTTATCCCTTAATACGCCTTCTTTCACAAAACCAATTCGTTCTGCCGACTTAATCGCTTCCGTATTATAACTGCTGGTGCGCCATTCACAGCGGCGGTATTTTAATTGATCAAAGAAATAAGCCAGAACCAAATAAAGGCTTTCGGTGCTGATGCGCGTCCTTTTCATTAATGGCGTCCAGTTAACGCCGCCAATATCGAAGGAGCCATTCTCCGGATCAAATTTACCGGCATAAAATATCCCTTTTATTTGCTGATCGGCTTTATCCTGTACGGCATAATAAATTCTT
Organism: Kosakonia sp. H7A; assembly: GCF_003028445.1. Taxonomy (NCBI): domain Bacteria; kingdom Pseudomonadati; phylum Pseudomonadota; class Gammaproteobacteria; order Enterobacterales; family Enterobacteriaceae; genus Kosakonia; species Kosakonia sp. H7A. The sequence continues at coordinate 307,303 of NZ_PYTZ01000003.1, forward strand.
TCTTTGTGTGTAGACAGATTTCTTAAATAGGAATAACAGGCCGTCATATCCTTTGGCCTGACATCCTCAAGGTAGGTCCAGTCGCGATCGTCGTCGATACTCTGCCATTCCGGGAAGAGGTCTTCGGCGTGATCAACCGCCAGTGGAACAACGTTACAGTATTGACCAGCAAGAGCGACTTTCTCGGGCATCGCCCGTTTTGTCCATTCCGAAAATTCCTGACCAATACGTTGTCCATACTGATTATACGTTTCCATTATTCCCTCCAGTTTAGTACTGATTTAATCCTGCTTAACGACCATTAAATGGGTATTAAATATTCGTAGGGTCTATGCCTTGGGCATATAATGGCTTAATTTGATATAAGTAAAAAATAAGGATGCGATAGTAATGAAAACGTTATACCGTGTTTCCGGTCGGCTGTCTCATCTTTAATGTTAAAGTGCGAGAATAGGCGAGAAAACGTTATCACCGGTATAGTTTTATCTGTGGTAAATAACACTTGTATGACATGTTTCCGCGTGAGTAATTGTCATAAAAATTTCGTATAAGTATTATTTCCAGATTGTGCTACGTGGCTAACCCTCTAAAAATTGGCGGGTTTTCTGGTTTTTAGATACCTGATTAGGACTATTCCTGGCATTTCTCGCGCCGAAAAATCAGACAATAACGTCCTTTTACATTTACAGAAATTGTGCGGTAGCGTGTCAATTATTCCGTAACGTTAAACTTACAGGCGAAGCCCGGAGCGGCTTGCGTCGTTATGTCAGGATCCGATTTATGAGCAATCGTATTACTGTTCAGTTACCCGTCGAAGGACTGCTTTTCTGGAAATTTTCAGGTCGTGAGGCGTTATCCGAGGCGTTTGCATTCAACCTGCAATTGCTGGGCACCGACGCGCGCATGGATCGCAGCCAGTTGCTCGGCAAAGCGGTCACCGTTACCGTGCCCACGCAATCGCTTTCCGGCTCCCGCTACTTCAACGGCAAAATTACCCGCGTGGCAGTCAGCGCGGTGGAACTGAGCGGGACACGCTACGCCGTCTATCAGCTTACCGTCGAGCCGGATCTGTGGCCAATGAAACGCGACCGTAACCTGCGCATCTTCCAGGGGCAGACGGTGCCACAAATCGTCAAAACCCTGCTTGGCGAATACCAGGTCAATCTGGAAGATAAGCTGAGCGGCAGTTACCGCGTCTGGGAGTATTGCGTTCAGTACCAGGAGAGCAGCTTCGATTTCATCAGCCGCCTGATGGAGCTGGAAGGGATTGCTTACCACTTTAAGCATGAAGCAGATAAACACACGCTGGTGCTGACCGACGCCGCTACGCAACATCAACCCTTCAGCGGCTATGAAACCATTCCTTATCACCAGACGCCGTCCGGCGGCAGCACGGATGAAGAGGGCATCAGCCAGTGGGCGCTGGAAGACAGCGTCACGCCGGGCATCTACAGCCTTGACGATTATGATTTCCGCAAGCCGAATGCATGGCTGTTCCAGGCGCGGCAAAACCCTTCATCGCCACAGCCGGGCAGCATTGACGTTTACGACTGGCCAGGGCGTTTTGTTGAACATGGCCACGGCGAGTTTTATGCCCGCATCCGCCAGGAACGCTGGCAGGTGGAACATCAGCAAATCGAAGGCACCGCCACGGCGATCGGCATCGTGCCGGGCAGCACTTTCCAGTTGACCAACGCCGCGTTTTTCAATGATAACGGCGAATATCTGGTAACCGCCGCGCATTACAACTTTGAAGAGAACCGCTATGCCAGCGGTGCGGATAGCCAGACGGTGCACCGCATTGATTTCAGCGTCATTCCCTCCTCGGTGGTCTTCCGCCCCGCGCAGCAAACCGCCTGGCCGCGAACTTATGGCCCACAAACCGCGCGCGTCGTCGGTCCGCAGGGCGAAAGCATCTGGACGGACAAATATGGCCGGGTGAAGGTGAAGTTTCACTGGGATCGACTGGCGAAGGGCGACGACACCAGCTCCTGCTGGGTGCGCGTCTCCAGCGCCTGGGCGGGCCAGGGTTTTGGCGGGGTGCAAATTCCGCGCGTCGGTGATGAAGTGGTGATCGACTTTATCAACGGCGACCCGGACAGGCCAATCATCATCGGGCGCGTCTATAACGAAGCCAGTATGCCGCCGTGGGCGCTGCCCGCCGCCGCGACGCAAATGGGCTTCCTCAGCCGTTCGAAAGATGGCTCAGTCGATAACGCCAACGCCCTGCGCTTTGAAGATAAAGCCGGGGAAGAGCAGGTGTGGATTCAGGCCGAGCGCAATCTTGATACCAACGTGAAAAACGACGAAACGCATACCGTTGGCGGTTCGCAGACCGTTAATGTGACGCGGGATTACACCGGCGCGGTGGCGGGATCGCATACCCAGGCCACGCAACTGGCGCATGAACAACTGGTCGGCGGCGGTTTTACCCAAAAAGTGCAGGGCGCGCTGGTGCAGGCTTCCGACAGCGGCATCATGCTGGTGGCGGGCAAATCGGTGCTGACGCTTGGCGCTAACGGCACGGTTTCACTGCAATGCCTGAACTTCAGCATTGATGCGCTGAGCAATGGTGAAATCAACACCGGCGGAACGCTGGATCTGAATATTACGCGGCCAGAGAGCCTGCCGACTGTCGAGCCGACGCCGGAACAAATTCAGGCCGCGGTAAAAGCCGCATTTAATCAAGGGACGGATAAATAATGGCGACGTTCACACTTTCTGAAGGCGTGCTGGCGCTGCCGGGCGCGTATCAGGATCACAGCATCAACGTGCTGAAATTCAAAGAACAGGGCGCAACGCTTGTCATCACCCGCGCGTGGGATATCAAACCCGGCGAGGAAGAGAATTTCCTCCAGCAGCAGTTGGCGAAAGTGAAGCGCAGCATGAAAAAGGTGGTGCTGGACGAGGTGCAGGATAGCGTCATCGGCGGGCTACCCGCCCGTGAGGTCGCACTGCGTTTTGAAAATCAACACGTCACGGTGTATGAAAAACTCGCCGTCGCTCGCGTGGAAGATCACCTTATGGCGTTCACGCTCAGCCGTGTCGCCCCGTTTGATGCCGACGCAGAGGCGTTCTGGACGGCGGTAAAAAGCGGTGTGCAGCCGGGGGCGTAACGGATGACGGATTACCTTGCAGCGCGCATTGATGACCCGCTGATCCATAGCTCCGCGCTGGCGGATTTTGTCGGCGGGTTAGTGGAAGGAGCGATTGTCGCCGCGATCTTTATTGCCGCTACCACGCCTATCGGTATCGTCGTCGCCGGTGTGGCGGTGGCTGGCTTGATGTTCAGCGGCGCGCTGGAGAGCGTGGGCAATGCGGCGGGAAAACTCGTCGATAGCCTGATAGACCCTGGGCCTCCCGATGCGCAAATTATCTCTGGCTCGGATAACGTGCTGATCATGGGCAAAAAGGCGGCACGTGCCGCTGGCACCGTCGATCGCGATTATCTGAACGCGACCGCTTCTGCGGACGAGAGCAGCTTCGACTGGGCCGGGTTCGGCATGATGGCGCTGGCGGGCGTCGCCGCAACGCTGAAAACGGCGCTGATGCCGGGCGAAGCGCTGATGGCGATGGCTGAACGCGCCAGCAAGCTGACCCTCGACGATGTCAAACAGTGGGGAAAAAACACCTGGAACGACCTGACGCAGCCGCTGGTGGAGAGCGCCAGCCCGTATGCGTCTCCCGCGCCGCACGATAACGTGGCCTGCAAAAAAGGCCATATGGTTACCAGCAGCAACTTTATCGCCCAGGGTTCAAAAGCGGTGCTGATCAACAACCAGCCCGCTGCCCGCAATGGTCACCTCAGCACCTGCGAAGCGGAAATCAAAGTCAGCGAAAACCCGCGCGTGCGTATCGGTGGCGACACCATCACCGTGCGCGATATCCACAGCGGTAAAAACCAACTGGCTTACCTCGCGGGCAACCTGCTTGGCAGCGCGGTCGTGGCGATTATCCCCTCGCTTATCAAGATGGGCTGTAACCGGCTGATCGTGAACCGCCTGATGCGGGAAATTATCTGTCCGCTTGGCGCTTATGTTGCCTCGGCGGGCGTGATGCCGGTACTGGCGGCAGCAGTAAACACCGTACACCCGGTCAATATCCTTACCGGCGCGAAAATCCTCAGCAAAGAAGAGGATCTCGATTTCGTGCTGCCGGACAGAATGCCGCTTTACTGGCAGCGCATTTACCACAGCCGCAACCTGTCAACCGGCATGCTCGGCACCGGCTGGATGCTACCGTTTGAAACCCGCCTTTACCGGCAAGCGGATAATCAGCTGATATTCCTCGATATGACTGGCCGCGAGCTGGGCATGGGAAATGTGCAGCCGGGCGACATGATCGATTACCAGGAAGATGGCATTAAGCTGTTCTGTAGCCCGAACGGGGCGATGGTCATTCAGCAAAATGACGGCGAGCACCAGTTGTACGAACCGGACCCAACGCGTCCCGGCGAGTGGCGCATTCAGCGCATTTATGACCGCCATGAAAACGTACAGCACTTTAGCTGGAACGAGCGCGGGCAACTGGTGCGCATCTCCGGCGATAACGAGGCGCTGGACGTTGAGCTGGAGTATGACGCGCTTTCCGGCCGCTTGTGCGCGGTTTATCAGGTGTACGATGGTGCGCGTCATCTGTTGGTCTCTTACCGTTTTAACGAGCAGGGGCAACTGATCGCCGTCACCGACGCCGACGGCATCATCACCCGCCAGTTCGGCTGGGATCAGGCCAGCGAGATGATGGCCTGGCATGCCTACGCCACCGGGCTGAAAGTGCAGTACCAGTGGCGGCCCGACGCCAACTCGCGGCACTGGCGCGTTGAGGCGTATCAGGTGCTTGATGATCGTGGCGAGGTGCTGGAACGCTGGCGTATCGATGCCGATGAAACACAGCGTCGCGCGCGCGTCAGCAACGACCAAGGCGTCTCAAGCGAACATCACTGGGATGAACTGTTTCGCATCACCGCTTACACCGATCCACACGGCGGCAAATGGCAATTTCGCTGGGCGGGCAACACTGAACAACTGCTGGCAATGGTGCAGCCGGACGGCGTGAGCTGGGAATATGCATGGGATGCGCGCGGCAATCTGACCATGGAGCGCGATCCGCTGGGCCGCACGACGCTGACCAGCTGGCATCCGCTGTACGCCTTCCCGTTGAAAGAAGTGCTGCCCGATGGCGCAATCTGGCAGTACGAATACAACGTTGCGGGCGATGTGGTGAAACTGACCGATCCGGAAGGTGGCGTAACGCGCTTTGAGTGGAACGCGCAGGGCGATCTGCTGCGGCGCATTGATGCGCTGGAGAACAGCCACCGCTTCTGGTGGGACGCGCTCGGCCAGCTTATCCGTGAAGAAGATTGTTCCGGCTATCAGAGTCGCAACCAGTATGACGCTTCCGGCAAACTGATTAGCACCACCGATCCGCTCGGCAACAGCGAACGCTATATCTGGAGCCCGGCAGGCCGTCTGCAAACCTGGATCCGCGCCGACGGGCGAGAAACCCTGTTCAGCTATAACCACGCCGGGTTGCTGTGCGGGCAGAACATTGATGGCCTGCTGGAGCGTAAAGTGACGCTCAATGCGCGCGGCCAGGTGATTGAGGCTATCGATCCCGCCGGGCAGGTGACGCGTTTTCGCTTCAACCGCGCGGGCCGCCTGGTGACGCTGACCAACGCTAACAACCAGCAATGGCGCTTTGACTATACGCCTGAAGGCTTGCTGACCCGCCAGCACGATTACGCCGGTCGGCAGACGGAGTATCAGTACAACGCCATGCAGCAGGTGGCGACGCTGGTGCGTCATCCCGCCAGCGGTAGCGGTTTGTCGCCGCTGGTGACGAATTATGAATACGATGCGATCGGCCGCATGGTTGTGCGGGAAACCGAGCAACACCGCACCGAGTATTGCTACAACGCCCTGACTACCGAAATTCACCGCTTCCCGTACAGAGCGTGGCGGCAGGCGATGATCGACCAGCGCGAGCCGGAGAATGGCGAAGTGGTGGTTTTTCGCCGCAATAAACTCGGCGATCTGGTAGGGGAAGAGAACCATTCCGGCGTGTATTTGCATCAGTACGATGCATTAAGCAATCTCAGCGCGACCACTTTCCCGGACGGGCGGCAGTTGCAGTATCTGCGCTACGGTACCGGGCATCTGCTGGAGATGCAGCTTGCCGTTGGCGGGAATACGCTGCCGGTTGCCAGTTACCAGCGCGACAAATTGCACCGGGAAACCCGCCGCACCACGGGTGCGGTGGAGCTGGAAACGCACTACGACATCGCCGGGCGCATCAGCCAGCGGCGCTGCGTTGATAATGTGCGCCAGCGGCTGGTGTTTGAGCGCCGCTACCAGTGGGATCGGGCCGATCAGATCATCCGCCAGATGTATACCGATGGCGCGCCGTCGACGCCTGCGGATAAATATCGCCAGTCGCTGTGGGGATACGATGCAGCAGGTCGCATGACGCAGAGTATTCAGCCTTCTGGAGAAGAGCGTTTCTGGTATGACGCGGCAGACAACCGCACAACAGCGGATTTGCCGCCAGTCTGGGACAACCTGCTAAAACGCCTCGACGGCGTGCGCCGCGAATATGACGGCTTCGGGCGCATGACGGAACGCCACGATACGCATCGCGGTATCGTGCAGCGCTTCAGTTATGACGATGAGCAGCGCATCAGCCAGGTCCTCATTGAAGGCGACGCGGAGTTCAGCAAAGCGGAATACCGTTACGACGCACTGGGCCGCCGCACGGAGAAACAGGTGTGGCGACGCCACAGCCGCACGCCGGAACGCACGCAGTACGCATGGTCCGGGCTGCAAATGGTGGGCGAAACTGGCGACCGCGACCCGGAAGCCGCCGTGCAGTATATCTACACGGAAAACAGCTACGAGCCGCTGGCGCGCGTCGACAGCCGCCAGCAGTACGCGGAAATTTACTGGTATCACAGCGAAATCAACGGGCTGCCGCAATCGGTCACCGACAGTAACGGCGATATCGTCTGGCGCGGCGCGTTCAGCGCATGGGGACGCACGGAGCGGGAAAACGACGCGCTGAGGTGGGACACCCCACAAAACCTGCGCTTCCAGGGACAGTATCTCGACCGCGAAACCGGGCTGCACTACAACACGTTCCGCTACTATGACCCGACCGGTGGCTGCTACACCCAGATGGACCCGATAGGGTTGCTGGGTGGGTTGAATACGTATACCTATGTTGGCGATCCCTTAGCATGGATTGACCCTTTGGGACTTAGTAGCTGTGTGTTAGGGCGTAATATGGGAGCACGGAGTGGTGATGGCATGGCGAACCATCACCTTATTCCGGAAGAATTGATAAAAGATAAAAACTTTAAACCAATTTTTGAAAGGCTTCGAAAAATTGGTTGGAATGGCGATGGCGCTTCAAATGGCATTTTCTTACCTGGCTCTCAAGATCTGGCAGGGAAGATAGGACTCCCTGGCCACTGGTCTAATCACAATCAGTATACCGCTGCTGTTAGAGGCCGATTAACTCAACTTGCAAGTCAGGCCAGCAGAATGAGTGATACTCAACTGGCATTAGGCGTAAAAAACATCCAGGATTGGGCAAGCAAAGGTCTTGAGTCTGGCATGTTTAAAATTGATCCGAATACCGGGAGATTACTATGAGTAATACAACTGAACAATTTTATGTTATGGAATATTTACCAGATGATGCTGGTTCTCCGTATTTTATGGATAAAGAGTGGGACCCGGAATTACCGGATTATGATATTTTTACAGCGCCGCCAAAATCCACTGATTTTTCTCCGGCATATCGTTTAAAAGCGAGTGCTACACAATTAGATGGCGATTTTTTGATTAGTGATAATCTGGCCTCTTTTGATTTTCTTAGACTGTGTGAAGAATATTTGGTACATAGCATACATATCCCAGTTGATATCTCACTCCTTAGAAAGAAAAAACCTGGAAAAGAGTATTATTTATTTTTCTTGCTGGACTATATTGAGATTCTCGATCGAGAAAAGTCTGACTATACGATTTCTCAGGATGTTGAGTCAGGTTTGCTGAATACCCCGGAATCTCGTGGGCTTGATAAAACGTATTATGATACAATTGATTTGTTTATTGTAAAAAAAGAAATAAAAAACAATCTCTTTTTCTGTCAGGAATTATCAAAGCCAGTATGCTCCTGGTCTTTTAAAGAAAAATTTGAAATGCTGGGTTTAAAAGGAGTTGACTTTAAATCTATTGACGAAAATTTCAAATATGATGCCTGGGCTGGCTGGTGATAATTAAAAATAATGTCTGAAAAGCTCGATGGTTATAACGATAGCCTTCGGGCTTTATTAAACATACCAGAGCATTAACAAGGCGATGCGGAGTTCAGCAAAGCGGAATACCGTTACGACGCGCTGGGCCGCCGCACGGAGAAACAGGTGTGGCGACGCCACAGCCGCACGCCGGAACGCACGCAGTACGCATGGTCCGGGCTGCAAATGGTGGGCGAAACTAGCGACCGCGACCCGGAAGCCGCCGTGCAGTATATCTACACGGAAAACAGCTACGAGCCGCTGGCGCGCGTCGACAGCCGCCAGCAGTATGCAGAAATTTACTGGTATCACAGCGAAATCAACGGGCTGCCGCAATCGGTCACCGACAGTAACGGCGATATCGTCTGGCGCGGCGCGTTCAGCGCATAAAATCTATAAATGTTAAAGATTCAGCAGCACTGACCTGGATGACCTATCCTGATATGCCAGAAGTGGGTAAAAGATGGAAAGAAAATAATGCATTCTTTAAATCTGAAGACGACCAAATAAATATCGGCCCAGGAAAAGGTAAAGCGTTAGATATATTCAATAATGGCATTCAGAGTTTTGAGAGGTTAAATTAACATAAATGATGCCTGAAAAGAAAAAATTGATTGTGTCGTTAATGAAAAACGATATTGACTTTTTACGATTTCTTAATAAATTCAATGAAGCGCATGGAGAACTAGATATATGCAACGAACTTATTTTAGCCCGTGAAGCGAAGGATGGTGAATTCGTTGATCTATTGCTATATCTTGCTGCTGTGGTAAGTTATGAATTCAAATGCATTGATGTCTTAAATGATTTGATTACAGATGATTGGCATGAAAAGCATGAAGAATTGGTTAGACTATTGGATTTTTATAAGAGTGCGTCAAGTGTAAATTCTCTATATTACGCAGCATTATTAAAGCTCAGTTATCGTGATTATGATGAAGATTTCGTGTTGGCAGATAAATGTATAAGAACCTTGGCAAAAATAAATAATAAAGATGCTATTGAAAAATTAAAGTTACTTAGTGCCGCTAATAATGATGCAATAAGTAATAGCGCGAAGAAACAATTAAAAAAGTTGGGAGTAATTGTAAGCCCCCCGTTTTAGTTCCACATCCTTTTTTGAGATTTCCAGGCGCAAGCCATTTCTCACAAAACAGATGTCAGACAAGCAGACGTACGCAAAACCATCCCCTATACTGCGGAAAACAAAGAGAAAATCACTTTTATCAATATCAACAGGGTAAGGGATGGACACAGCTGAATTTTTCGGCCAGCTTGTGCAGCAACTGCTGCTCTCTGCGCCGCTCTTTTTACTGATTGCACTGGGATACTCGCTGGGGCGCTTTGCTGGTTGGCCGGAATCGGTCAATGAGGGGTTAAACCGCTTCTGCTTTAACGTGGCGATCCCCTGCATGCTATTCAAAGTAATGAGTAAATTCTACGAAAGCCCGGCGGTGGATGTGCGGTTGCTGATTGCTTATTTCGGCACTTGCTTTGTGATCTACGTGATCGGGCGGATTCTGGCGAAAGGCATATTTCGCCTGGATTCGGTTTCTGCCTCGGTGTTTGGCCTTGCGGGCATCTTCTCTAACAACGTGATGCTCGGCATTCCGGTCGCGGTAATCCTGCTTGGCCCGGCGAGCCTCGCTTCGGTGGCGCTGGTTTTAGTGTTTAACAGCCTGATCCTGTGGACGCTGGTCACCGTGTCGGTGGAGTGGGCGCAGAACGGCAGCTTCTCGCTGCGCGGGATTGGCAAAACGCTGCTCAGCGTACTGCGTAACCCGATTATCATCGGCATTTTCACCGGTTTTGCCTGGAGCTTTCTGCTGCATCGCCCGGTGCCTGGCTTCCTCGATAGCCCGGTCAGCATGGTGGCGCAGGTGGCCGCGCCGCTGACGCTCATCACCCTCGGCATGAGCCTGTCGCGCTATCAAATCCGCAAAGGGCTGCGCGAAAGCGGCGCTATCTGCCTGTTGAAGCTGATCCTGATGCCGGGGCTGATTTGGGCGATAGCGTATCTGCTGCATCTGCCGCGTCAGGAAAGCCAGGTGGTGGTGCTGTTAGGCTCAATGGCGGTGGGGATCAATGTCTATCTGATGGCGCAAAAGTTCCAGGTATTGCAGGGCGCAACGGCAACCAGCATGCTGCTTTCCACGCTGTTCTCTACCGTAACGACGCCGCTGTGTATGATTTTGATGGCACATTTCTACCCCAACTGGCCCTGAAGATTCTCTCTCTTTCGCCTTCTGGACTTGAATTCATTTGCCGTATGTATGTATATATAATGATTTATATAAGTCATTATATATTTCTGCGGGTGACTAATGGATATTCTCTCTGATATGCCTTACGCCTTTCTCGGTAGCCGGTTAAAACGGCTGGCCGAGCAGTTGCAGGCGGAAGCCAGTGTATTGGTACAAAATACCGGGATTCATGTACCGGCCGGGTTGTACCCGGTTTTGCTGGCGCTCCATCGCCAGCCTGGTTTGACGATTGGCGAACTGGCCCGCTGTTCGCGGGTTAGCCAGCCTGCGATGACCAGCAGTATCAACCGCCTGATCCACGCTGGGTTAGTCACCCGTCAGAGTGACGGTGAAGATCGACGAAAATCGTTTATTCGCTTAACGGACGAGGGGACAAACGCCATTGTGCGGGGTGAAGAGATGGCATGGCCGCTGCTGGGCAAAGTCGTTCAGGAGCTGACGGCAGGCCTTTCGGGCAACTTTATCGAGCAGATCACGCAGCTTGAAAAACGCCTTGCCGAGCGCCCGTTGCCGGTTCGTGGCGCGCGTTACACCAAACTCGATGTTCGCCCCGTGAGGGAAGACGAAATCGCCGATGTCGTCAAATTACTGAACCGCGCTTACCGCAGCGGTGGCGAAGAAGCTGGCTGGACAACCGAAGCGGGTTTACTGGATGGCGATCGCATTAGCGAGCAAACGCTACGTGAAGAGCTGGCGAGCAAACCACAGGCGACGTTGCTGGTCTGGAAAACCGCCAGCGGCATTGATGGCTGTGTTTGGGTAGAGCCGCAGCAGGACGGCGTGTGGTATCTCGGATCGCTGGCGATTTCTCCGTCGCAGCAGAATGCGCAGTATGGCCGACGCCTGCTGGAAGCGGCGGAACAGTGGTGTCAGGCGCGCGGCGGGAAACGTATCCTGATGACGGTGTTGCAGGTGCGGGAGTCGCTGCTGGCCTGGTATCTGCGTCGCGGCTATCGCCGCACCGGGGAAACCGAGCCGTTTCCGGTGGATGATACCCGGTTTGGCATTCCGACCCGGCCCGGTCTGCTGTTCGAAGTCCTGGTGAAAACGCTTAGTTGAACCAGTGGCTGCCCGTGTTGAGGGCAGCCACTGGTTCAGACAATATCGTCCACCACGCCGCCATCAACGCGCAGCGCTGCGCCGGAAGTGGCCGAAGCCTGTTTCGAACAGACGTAAACCACCATGTTTGCTACCTCTTCGACGGTGGCCGCGCGCTGGATCACCGAGCTCGGGCGGTGCGCCATCACAAACTCTTTCGCCAGCGTTTCCAGCGATTTACCGGTTTTCTCGATCTCGTCTTTCATCATATCGGCAAAACCGTCCGACATCGTCGGCCCCGGCAGCACACTGTTAACCGTCACACCGCTACCGGCGACGAATTTTGCCAGCCCGCGCGCCAGCGAGAGCTGCGCAGTTTTCGTCACCCCGTAATGAATCATATCCGCCGGAATATTCAGCGCCGATTCCGAAGAGATAAACACCACGCGTCCCCAGTCTTTTTTCACCATGCCCGGCAGCAGCGCGCGGGAAAGGCGCACGCCGGACATCACGTTGGTCTGCCAGTATTTTTCCCAGGTTTCATCATCGGTAGCGTAAAAATCCTGCGGGCCGTAAATCCCGGCGTTATTAACCAGAATGTCGGCTTCCGCCACCGCTTTCAGCAGTGTTTCCACGCCCTGCGCCGAGCCGAGATCGGCAATCGCCGTGCGCAGACGCGCGCCCGGCACCTGCTTTGTCAGCGCCTCTTTCGCCTTATTGACCGACCCTTCGCTGCGTCCGTTCAGGATCACTTCCGCACCGCTCTGTGCCAGACCTTTCGCAATTGCAAAGCCGATCCCGCCCGTTGAGGCGGTGACCAGCGCGACTTTATCGTGCAGCTCAATCTTCATCGTCCGCTCCTTGCCAGTTGGATTTTACAAATAACTAAGGCTAGCACCTGCGCCGCAGAACCGTTGTCAATTGTTGCGCCATTACGCGTGGAGGCTGGCTTATGCCATTCCTGGCATTGCTTTTCCGGTTTTATTCGTTCCCTCGTTTTCAGCGCTCTACCAGAATGGATTGCACAAAATATATTGGTTTTTTTTTGCTCATTTCAGGGGACCAACAAACAGATGAATAAATACGGCATATTTTCCCTTCTCCTCGCAATAAGCGGCGTGCAGCAGGCCAATGCGGCGGAAGAGAGTGTACCCGCGCATCCGACATTTACGATTCAGGCGGACAAAACATTAAACGCAAAATTACCCGCCGATATTGCAAAGCGTGGTTATATTATTGCCGGTACCAATCCAAATACGCCGCCAACCACGTTTTATCAGGAAGATAATAAAACGCTGGCCGGGCGTGAAATCGATATTATGACCGCCGTTGCCGAACGTCTCGGCGTGAAAGTGCAATGGCACGATACCGGCGGTTTCGACAATATTATTCCGGGGCTGAAATCAGGCCGCTACGATGTGGCGCTCGCCAATATTAACGCCACGCAAAAACGCCTGGAGCAGGTTGATTTTGTCAGTTATTACGACGCCTCGCGCTTAGGCATTATTTCCCGCCAGGATGCCAATATTCCCGCCTTCACCGAACTCACCCAGGTGTGCGGCAAAGAGATTGGTGCCGGGGCTGGCACTACGCAAATCAACCGCCTGAACGAAGGCAGCAAAGCCTGTGAAGCGCAGGGTAAACCGCCGATTAAAATCGCCGTCTTCCCGGATCGCCCGGCAGGTGTGCAGGCGGTGGTCAGCGGCCGCGTGCCTATGTTCTTTGGCCCTTACGAAGGCCTGACCTGGCAGGTCAGCAAAGTGAAACCGCTAACCATGAGCGGGCAAATCAGCGTTAACGATGCACCGGTTTCTATCGCCTTCCCGAAAGGTTCCGGGCTGGAAGAGGCCGTTCAGGCCGCGCTCAACTCCCTGATCAAAGATGGCTCTTACCAGAAGATCCTCGACCACTGGTCGATCGGTTTTGGCGCGGTAAAAGAGTCCAAACGTAACGAAGAGATTTTCTAATGGCGCACACCACCGCTTCACAATCGCAGGATGAACTGCGCATCATCGGAAAACGCTACTACGGGCGCTGGTTCAGCGCCCTGTTCGTTTTGCTGCTGCTGGCAGGGCTGCTGCACTCTGTTTTCAATAACCCGCGTTTTGAGTGGGGCGTAGTGGCGCAAAGCTTCACCGAAGAGTCCATCCTCAGCGGCGTGCTGATGACGTTGCAACTGACCGCCATTTCGGTGGTGCTCGGCTTTGCCGGCGGCACTGTGCTGGCGCTGATGCGCCTTTCATCGAATCCGGTGCTGGTCGCTGTTAGCTGGGGCTATACATGGTTTTTCCGTGGCGTGCCGATGCTGGTGCAACTGTTCCTCTGGTACAACATTGCGGCGCTCTATCCAACGATTTCAGTAACCTTGCCAGGGATTGGCGAACTCTACAGTTCTCCGGCGAACGCGCTGATAAGCCCGTTCAGCGCGGCGGTCATTGCGCTGGTGATGCACCAGTCGGCCTATGCGGCGGAGATTATTCGTGCCGGAATTCAGAGCGTCGGCAACGGCCAACTGGAAGCCGCGCGGGCGCTCGGCTATTCGCGCGGGCAGATTTTCCGCCATACCGTACTGCCGCAGGCGATGCGTGCCATTCTGCCGCCTGCCGGTAACGAAGTGATTGGCCAGCTCAAAACCACCGCTGTGGTGTCGGTGATCTCCTTGCAGGACGTGCTTTACTCGGCGCAAATCATCTATCAACGCACCTATGAAGTGATCCCGCTGCTGCTGGTGGCAACGGCATGGTATCTGCTGCTCACCTCTGTGTTGTCGGTTGGGCAGTTTTATGTCGAGCGCTACTTCTCGCGCGGCGTGAAACGCGTGGAAGCAAAAGTCTGGTTTGCCCGTAAGCTGCCGGTTTATCTGTTGAATGCCAGGAGAGTGAGCAATGGCTGAAGCCATCGAATTACGCAACATTACCAAACGCTTCTCCGGGCAGACGGTGGTCGATAGTGTCGATCTGGATGTCGATGCTGGTTCGGTTACCGTGATCCTCGGCCCGTCGGGTTCCGGGAAATCCACGCTGCTGCGCTGCATTAACCATCTGGAAAAGCTCGATGCGGGCACCATACGTATCGGCGGGGAGCTGGTGGGCTATGAACAAAAAGGCCAGGCGCTGTTTGAAGTTAGCGACAGTAAAATCGCCCGCCAGCGCAGCCGCATTGGCATGGTGTTCCAGCAATTTAATCTGTTCCCGCATCGCACGGTGCTGCAAAACATTATCGACGCGCCGATCCGCGTGAAGAAACAGCCGCGCGCGCAGGCGGTGGCGAAAGCGCGCTTGCTGTTGCAGCAAGTGGGGCTGGCGGGGCGGGAAAACGACTGGCCGCAACAGCTTTCCGGCGGTCAGCAGCAGCGTGTGGCGATTGCCAGAGCGCTGGCGATGGACCCGGAAGTGATGCTGTTTGATGAGCCGACATCGGCGCTGGATCCGGAACTGGTGGGCGAAGTATTGCAGGTGATCAAAGCACTGGCGCACTCCGGCATCACAATGGTCATTGTCACCCACGAGATTGGTTTTGCCCGCGAAGTGGCCGACAACATCGTCTTTATGGAGGCAGGCAAAATCATCGCTTCCGGCCCGGCGCGCCAGTTGCTGGAGAATAACGCCAACGCCCGCGTCAGCCATTTCCTCTCTACGGTGTTGTAATTATGGCTTCTGTTACCCACAGCTCGCACTGGGGGGCATTCACCGCCTCCGATAGCGGCGACGAACTGCAGATTACGCCGTTTCCCGGCGATCCCGATCCCAGCCCGCTGCTGGAAAACCTTGCTGATACGCTGCGCCACCCGGCGCGTGTCACGCAGCCGATGGTACGTAAAGGCTGGCTGGAGAACGGCCCTGGCCCGGATGCGCGCCGCGGCGCAGATGAGTACATCGCTATTAGCTGGGAGCAGGCGCTGGATCTGGCGGCCAGTGAATTGAAACGTGTGGCGGATAATTTTGGCCCGCAGGCGGTGTTCGGCGGCTCTTACGGCTGGTCGAGCGCCGGGCGTTTTCACCATGCGCAAAGCCAGCTTCATCGCTTTCTCAACACCACTATCGGCGGTTATGTGCGCTCGGTGTGGTCGTACAGCTCCGCCGCTGCCTGCGTCATTCTGCCGCACATTGTTGCTCCGCAGGATGAGATCGCCCGGCGCGGCGTAAGTTGGCGCGAGATCGCCGAACACAGCGATATCGTGCTGGCGTTCGGCGGGCTGGCGCTGAAAAACTCGCAGGTCGCCAGCGGTGGAATGAGTGAACATACCGAGCGCGGCTATATGCGCCAGGCCGCCGCGCGTGGCGCGACGTTTATCTCCGTCAGCCCGCTGCGCAGCGACTTACCGCAGGAGGCTGCGGGTGAGTGGCTGCCGGTACGTCCGGGCACCGATGCGGCCTTGATCCTCGCGCTGCTTCACACGTTGTGGCGCGAAGGGCTGAGCGATGAAGCATTTCTTGCCCGTTACTGCACTGGCTGGCCGATGCTGGTGGCTTCGTTATCCGGTGAACAGGATGGCACGGTGCGCGATGCTGCATGGGCAGAAGCCATTTGCGGCGTACCGGCGGAAAAGATTGTCGCGCTGGCGCGGCGTCTGCACGGTAAACGGGTACTGGTGACGGTCGCCCACTCCCTGCAACGGGCGCAATACGGCGAGCAGCCGGTATGGCTGGGCCTGGTGCTGGCCGCCGCTCTGGGGCAACCCGGTCTGCCCGGAGGCGGATACGCCTATGCGCTGGGGGCGCTGGGGCATTACGGTAAAGCGTTTAACCGCGTCTCGTTTCCTGCACTACCGCAGGGCGCCAACGGCGTGGAGGATCTTATTCCGGTGGCGCGCATTGCCGATATGCTGCTCAATCCCGGCGAGCCGTTCGACTTCAACGGCGTGCGTCGCCGTTATCCACACATTAAATTAGCGTGGTGGGCGGGCGGTAATCCGTTCCATCACCATCAGGATCTGGCGCGGCTGCGCCATGCGTTTTGCCAGTTGGATACCTTAATCGTTCATGAGCACAGCCTGACGGCCACGGCCCGCCATGCGGATCTGATTTTGCCCGCCACCATGACGCTGGAGCGTGAAGATATCGGCGGCGCGCCGACCGATCGCTATCTGTTCGCCATGCACCCGGTGGCGCAGCCGTGGGGACATGCGCGGGATGACTTTGCTATTTTCCGCGATATTGCCGCCCGTCTGGGGCGTGAAGAGGCGTTTACCGAAGGCCGGACGGTGCGCGAGTGGTTACAACATCTGTACGGTCAGATGCAGGAGAAACTGACGCAGGAAGGGGTCTCCACGCCCGCGTTTGACGATTTCTGGCGGGAAGGCATATTGCAACTGCCGCAGGTGGACGACGGCGGGCGGCTGATGCGCCGCTTCCGCGCCGATCCTGATGCGCATCCGCTACCGACGCCGGACGGGAAAATCCAGATCTACTCGGCGACCATTGCCAGTTTTAATTATCCGGATTGCCCCGGTCTGCCGGTGTGGCTGACGCCGGACGAGCAGCCCGACGCGCAGCATCCGCTGTGGCTGATCGCCAATCAACCCGCCACCCGCCTGCACAGCCAGCTTGATTACGGGCGACACAGCGCACAGCACAAAAAGCAGGGTAAAGAGGTGTGTACGATGCACTCGATAGACGCCGCCGCGCGTGGTATTGATGAGGGCGCGATTGTGATGCTGCATAACACGCGCGGTGCGGTACTGGCCGCGGTGCGGATTGCCGACGATATTATGCCCGGCGTCGTCCAGCTTCCGACAGGCGCCTGGTACGATCCCGTCGACCCGCTGGCGCAGCGTCCACTGTGCCGCCACGGCAACCCCAACGTGTTAACGCGCGATATCGGCACTTCATCATTAGGTCAGGGGTGCAGCGGACAGATCACCGTAGTGCAGGTTTCCCTCTTTACCGGCGATGTCGGCGAAGTGCAGGCCTTTGCGCCGCTCTAAACCAGCAGCAGCGCCTGTAATGCCGGTAACGCCTGCGCGTTTTCCAGACGCGTTAGCACGAGCCAGTGTTCGCGGGTGGTATCATCCACCTGCGGCAGGCAGCGCCGCAGCTTCTCCGTTAAATCCACTCCCTGCGCCAGTAACTGCTGGCGCGTGGCGTGCGCGGTAAACTGCGCGCCGGAGCGGGTGGTTAAAGTCAGGCGATGAAAACGCGCTGACGGGTTAAGGGCATCGGGCGGAGCGCTGTTATCCGGTGTACGGATGATGCGGGCCGCCAGCCCGGCGGTGCGGGTTTTCACTGTACCGGGCCCGAAGCTGCCGAGCGGTAAATCCTTTTCCAGCAAGCATTCTGCAATCACATGTTCCAGGCTGAAACGGGCTTCAACACCGTTCGTGGGTGCGCGAATAAACGCCGCCACATCGCCGCCGGGCGGAAAGGCCACCGCAATCTGTTCCACCTCAGCAAATAACTGTTCGACGGAAAATCCCGCCGCCAGCCACTGCGCTCGCAGATCCAGCGCGGCCAGCGCCGCGCCGTGGGTGCCGCTGCAGGTCGGCCAGGGTTTGAATTCCAGCCCCGGCGTGATAATGCGCCAGGGCGCGCCCCAGCCTGCGGTCAGTTTTGCCGGATCGGCCGTCGCCGGGCTATAGGCGGCGAGAAAACCTGCCAGCGCGCCGTCGGTTTTCGCTTCCACGCCATGCTGTGTCAACTGCACGGCGGTCACCGCCGCTCTTGCTGCCAGCCCGGCGTGCAGCGGTTTGATATCAGCGCCGAACTGCACACGCAGCCCGGCGGCCTGGCTTGCGGCAATCGCGAGGATATTTGCCGTCTGCGCTGCGCTGGCGTTAATCAGCCGTGCGCAGGCGGCGGCTGCAGCCAGCGCGCCCAGCGTGCCGGTATTGTGAAACCCCTGCACATAATGGCCGCTGCCCACTGCCAGCCCGAGGCGACCCGCCATCTCGACCCCCAGCACAAATGCATCGAGAAAACGTGACCCCTCCGTTATATCGTCTGCCGCCGACAACGCCAGCAGCGCCGGGAGGATAACCGTTCCGACGTGGCCGCGAAAATCCGGATGAAAATCATCAAAATCCAGCGCATGCCCGCTGTAGCCCAGACGCAATGCGCGTGACTGGGCATCCTGCCCCGGCCAAATCTTGCGTAACGCCAGCAGCGTGGTGTCGGGCAGCGTGCCGTTCACCAGCGGCAGCGCGACGGCAAAGAAATCGAGTACGCCGCGTCGCGCCTGCTCCCGCGCGTTATCGTCGGGTTGAGCGTCAACAATCAGTCGCGCAACGGCCTGGGTCAGTTCGCTCATTCTGCCGCCTTTTTTAGCGCCTGCACGGCCAGGTTTGCCAGCCATTGCGACGTCGGGAACAGCGCCGCGTCATCAACGCGGAATTGCGGGTGGTGCAGGGCATAAGGGCCGCCGGAACCGATCATGATGAACGCGCCGGGCAGATGCTGTTGGTAAAACGCGAAGTCTTCGCCGATCGGGTTGGCGGCAATACGCCGGGCGTCAAAACCGCTCTGGCGTCCGGTTTTCAGCGCCAGATCAACCCACGTTTCGCTGTTGACCACCGACGGCGGTCCGGGCTGCCAGTCGAGAGCGATTTGCGCGTTAAACGCCGTGCCCAACCCGGAGAGTACATCGCGCAGGCGCTGCTCGATTTGCTCGCGCACCGTCTGGCTAAAGGTACGCACAGTCCCTTCCAGCCAGGCGCTGTCGGGGATTACGTTCCAGGTACTACCGCT
The DNA here is from genome assembly GCF_003028445.1 of Kosakonia sp. H7A. Classification (NCBI taxonomy): domain Bacteria; kingdom Pseudomonadati; phylum Pseudomonadota; class Gammaproteobacteria; order Enterobacterales; family Enterobacteriaceae; genus Kosakonia; species Kosakonia sp. H7A. The sequence goes on from NZ_PYTZ01000003.1 coordinate 326,580, forward strand.
GTGAACCTGGGTAATCGACAGCACGGCATTTTCATCGGAGGGAACATTGCGGCTGATTAAGGTTTGCAGCGTGGTGATAAGCTGCCCGGCAATCACCACCGGATCATTGCCTTCGTGCGGCCGCGCGGCGTGGCTGCCGGTGCCGGTAATATCAATGCGGAAACGGTCAACCCCGGCGGTCAGTGCCCCGGCTTTGCTGCCCATTACCCCGACCGGCAGAGCCGGATCGTTGTGAATACCAAAAATGGCCGTTGCGCCATCCAGCGCGCCGGCGGCAATTACTGCTGGCGCACCCTGGCCCGTCTCTTCCGCCGGTTGAAACAGAATGCGCACCCGGCCCGGGAGTTCGGCTTCCTGCGCTTTTAACAAAATGGCTGCGCCGAGCGCGCTGGCGCTGTGGAAGTCGTGGCCGCAGGCATGCATCACGCCGGGATGCTCAGAGCTGAACGGCACACCGGATTTTTCGTCAATCGGCAGCGCATCAATGTCGGCACGTAGCACCACCAGCGGGCCAGGCTGCTGGCCGCCCAGTTCAACGACCAGCCCGGTGGCTAAATCCAGCGGCAGAATACGAATCTGGTGTTTTTCCAGCGCGGCGCGCAGGCGGGCGGTGGTGGCGAACTCCTGGTTAGAGAGTTCAGGGAATCGGTGTAATTCATGACGAAAGTCGGTCAGCCAACCGGATAATGCAGCGATATCAGTCATAGGGTTACTCATCAGGGAGATTGACGCGCCAGCCACGCGCTGTGGGCGGCGCTATCAAGGATTTTCTTCATAAACAATGTGATATGGCCTTTGCCCAGATCCGCTTCATGGGAAGGCTCAAAACCATACTGCTGATAAAACGGGATCAGCCACGGATGGTTGATGGCGGTGCCCAGCGATACCGCCGGGGCGCGAAGCTGCTCGCGCAGAATATGCGTTTCCACCCAGTCGTAGATTTGCCGCCCGCGCTGCTCGCCGCGATAGCGTGGATGCGCGCCAAACCAGCCGATATGCGGCAGACCAAATGGCCCCGGCAGCGGCCCCCACGGGTAGCGCAGGGTGATCGAGGCGGCCAGATCGTCATCGACAAACAGCCCCCAGACGCCGTGCTGTTGCAGGTGTTGCGTCACCTGCGCCTTGCTGGTGGTGGCGGCATCAAAATGGATCCCCAGCTCTTTCACCTGCACGTAGGCTTCCAGCATCAACGCCAGGTAGATCTCGCTGTCGGCAGCGGTAAGCTGGCGGTAGTGTTCGCTCATTGCGGCTCCAGTAATGCGGAGCGATCGGCGGCGCGCAGGACGTCATTCACTTTTTCCACCGCGCTGCCAAGGTAACGCGCCGGATCAAGCCACGCATCGAGATCGGCTCCGCTGATCGCCGCTGCGATTTCCGGCTGTTCCGCCAGCACGCTTTTAAAATCGCGACCAGTCTCAAAAGCGGTCATCGCGCAGGTGTAAACCAGGTGATGTGCTGTCTGTTTGCCGAGGGTTTTGCCCGCTTCAAACATCACGCGTTCAGAGAGCAGCAGCCCGGCCTGAATATCCAGGTTAGTACGCATTTTCGCTTCGTTGACCGTCAGGCCGCTGAGAATGCCCTGCGCATTTTGCAGTTGCGCCGAAAGGTAGAGGCAGATTTCCGGCAGCGCCAGCCACTCGGCCCGCCAGCTCATGGCGTCGCGTTCGTGCTCAACGTGCATCGATTCAAAAATCAGCCCGGCGCTGTGGCGCACCGGCGCAGTCAGGCTTGCCAGCCCTTCAATCGCGGCCGGGTTGCGTTTATGCGGCATGGTGGTGGAGCCGATTTTCCCGGCGCTGAACGGCTCTTCAACTTCGCCGATTTCGGTGCGCATCAGGTTATAGAGTTCATTGCCAATTTTGCCGAGCGAGCCGCTGATCAGTACCGCCAGCGAGGCGAATTCACTCAGGCGATCGCGCGCCGATTGCCAGCCGATATTCGGGCTTGCCAGCCCCAGTAGCGCCAGTGCGCGGCGTTCCACTTCCGGCCCTTTATCGCCCAGCGCTGCATTGGTGCCGATCGCGCCGTTGATATTGCCGGTCAGCACGCGCGGGCTGATTTCATCAATGCGCGTCAGGTGACGCAGAAATTCATCCAGCCAGACGGCGACCTTAAAACCGAACGTGGTGGGCAATGCCTGCATGCCGTGGGTGCGGCCGACCATCAGCGTGCGCTGATGCCGTTCAGCAAGCTGACGCAGCGCGCGTGCCACCCCCACCGTATCGCGGCGGATAATGGTCAGCGCATCGCGCAGTTGCAGGATCGTGCCGGTATCGACAATATCCTGCGTCGTCGCGCCGTAGTGCAGATACTCGCCCGCCGGACCAATCTGCTGTTGCAGCGCCGTCAGGGTCGGCATAAACGAGTGTTTCATTTGCGCGGCCAGCGTGGCGATATCGCTCAGTTGCAGCGCCTGCGGTTGCGCACGCTCGGCGATCTCCTGCGCCGCCTGCGCGGGAATAACGCCCAGTTCGCCCTGAGCGCGGGCCAGCGCCACTTCCACGGCGGCCTGCTGGCGAAGACGGTTTTCCTCCGACCAGATGGCGCGCATTTCCGGCGTGGCGAAGTTATTGCCGATAATCAGAAAATCGATGGGATGCGATGACATAGACGCTGTTACCTGTCGGTGAAAAATGAAAAAGAAGCATGGTTAAATTTATTTTCTGCTCAGCATCTTCACGGATGAATATATCGGCGGCAAGGTATTTGTCGCTATAGCTAATATTGTTCTATCGATATGAAAATACAGGAAATGGCAAAGATTGTTTTTTATTTTTATTTTTGTAGCATGAGGGAATAACGGCTGTTAATCCCTCTCAATATGGACAATCTCATGCTTGCAATAAAAACGCCGCACACCTGGTTTCATCACGCAGGTATTCGTCATGATGCAGGGGAATATATTGCGCCGCTGACGCAAAATATTTTAATTATTACCAGCGCGCAGGCCTGGGCGCGGGTGAATCCGGCGCTGGAAAACAGTTTGCGCAACAGCGGCATCGCATGGCAGACGGAGATCATGACCGGTTACTGTACCGATGAACGCGTGGCGCACTACGTTAAACGGGCGCACAAACTGGGCGTGCAGTATATCGTTGGCGTTGGCGGCGGGCGCGTGCTGGATACCGCCAAAGCGGTGGCGGATGCCCTTGACGGCGGCGCATCGATCACCATTCCGACTGTGGCATCAACCTGCGCGGCCTGGTCGCCGCTGTCGGTGTTTTACACCGAAGAGGGTGGGCAGATACGCAGCCAGCCATTAAAAACATTGCCGCGGCTGGTGCTGGTAGACAGTGAAATTATTGCGCAAAGCGATGTGCGTTATTTAAAAGCGGGCATCGTTGATGCGCTAGCGAAATGGTATGAATTCCGCCCCTATTTACAACACGCGCCGGATAACTTATCGCTGCAATTAAAAGTACAGACTGCGCGGTTGGCGGTGGATATTTATGAAAAACACGGTCAGCAGGCGTTGCGGGATAATCAGGCGCAGCGGGTCAGCGATGCGCTTATCAGCGTTATTGACGCCAATATTGCCGTTGCCGGTATGGCCAACAGTATTCGTGGTGAAATCCCCACGCCCGGCGTGGCGCACGCGATTCATAACCGTCTGACCTATGAACCGGCGCTGCGCGACTGGCTGCACGGCGAACGCGTTGGCTACAGCCTGCTGGTACAGTCGTTTCTGGAGAATGACAGCGACACGCCGGATGCCACACTGCTGGCGCTGCTGCGCCAGTACGATGCGCCGCTGACGCTGGCGCCGTTAAAGGAGATCCGCCTGGCGGTGATTCAGGCGGTGGCGCGCAGTATCAGTTTCCCGAAGGCGGCGGCCGATCACCTGCCGTTTTCCCTCGATCCGGCACGTATTGAGCGCGCGCTGCGCCAGACGGAGCAGTTTTTCACTCCGCGCTACGCCGTGTAATTATTCTTCTGTCAGGCACTGCAAATGGCCGTGGCGCACGCCGCGCTGGGCAATCACATCGTCGGCGAAATGCTGCACATCGCCCATTTTGCCTTTCAGCACGGCGATCTCCAGACAGTCGTCGTGACTGATATGCACATGCAACGTGGCGACAGAAAGCTCGTGATGGTGATGCTGTGTGGCGACAAGGCGGCTCGCCAGATCGCGCTTTTCATGCTCGTAAACGTAGGAGAGTACGGCATAGCCCTGCTGCTCGCTGTTCTGTGTCGATTCCTGCGTCAGCGCGCTGCGCAGAATATCGCGCAGCGCCTCCGAGCGGTTGTTGTAGCCGCGCTGCTCGCTCAGGTTATCCAGCGTTTCCAGCAGATCATCGTCAAGGGTAATGGTTACGCGTTGCATGGCGCTCTTCTTTGTCGTGGTGAAGGGAAGGCGGGTAGTACCGCCTGTTGTAATGCCTGGCCTGCGGTGGAGGTAAAGCGCAGCGGCGCGGCGACCTCCACGGTTTCAACAATACTGCCGTTTTCCATCACCATCACCCGCTGGCAAAAACGCTCAACCAGCCGCAGGTCGTGGGTGATAAACAGGCACGCCTGGCCAGTACGCTGTTGCAGGCGCTTCAGCAGATTAATCATCCCGGCTTGCAGCACGCCATCAAGGCTGGAGACCGCTTCGTCGAGGATCAATAACCCCGGCTCTACCGCCAGCGCCCGCGCCAGGCAGACGCGCTGAAGCTGGCCGCCGCTAAGCTGCGGCGGGCGCTTATGCTGCAACGCTTCGTCCAGCTCGACATCTTGCAGTAACTGCGCGATACGCGCCTGCTGCTCCGCGCTGTTAAGCGCCAGCAAATGGCGCAGTGGCTCGCGCAGGATCTCGCGTACCGTCTGACGCGGATTCACCGCGCTGAGCGGATCCTGAAACACCATCTGAATATCGCGGCGAAACGCTTTACGTGTACGGGCATTCAGCCGGGAAAGCGGCGCGCCCTGCCAGAAAATTTCGCCTGCGTGCGGCGCTTCCAGCCCGACCAGCAGCCGTGCCAGCGTACTTTTACCGCAACCGCTGCGCCCGAGCAGCGCCACGGTTTCGCCGCGCTTAAGTTGCAGGGAGAGCTGTTGCAACACTGGCTGTTGCTGGTAGCGATGGGATAACCCATTAACCTCAAGAATATTCATTGCGTCAGCTCCATGCCATACAGTGCCAGATGCGCCGCCACTAACTGCCGGGTGACAGGATGCTGCGGCGCCGTAAACAGCGCTGTCACCGGGCCGTGTTCGATAATTCGCCCGTTATCCATCACCGCTACGTCATCGGCCAGACGGGCAACCACGCCCATATCGTGCGTCACCAGCAGCATACCGGGCTGGCGCTGTTGTACGATTTCATCAAGCAGATCGAGGATGTGCGCCTGCGCTACGGCATCAAGATCGGTGGTGGGTTCGTCGGCGATGATAAACGGCGCATCGCTGAGCAGCGCCATGGCAATCATCATGCGTTGTAACATGCCGCCACTCATCTCAAAGGGATAACAGGCCAGCACGCGCTGCGGTGATTCAAGCCCGACGCTGCGCAGCGCGGCAATGAATGTCGCGTCATCGGCGGGTTTGCCAAGCGCATGGCAAGTTTCCCGCGCATGCGCGGCCATCGTGCGCAGTGGGTTAAAGGCGCTTCGCGGGTTTTGCATCACCGTGGCGACGGTGATGCCACGCAAGGCCTGCGGGATGACGGGCTGTGCATCCAGCCGCAACTGGCCGCTTACCTGCCGCACACCGGCAGGTAACACGCCGAGCGCTGCCGCGCAGGTCAGTGATTTACCGCTGCCGCTGCCGCCAACCAGCGCCAGTACGCGCCCGCGTCGCAGCGTCAGCGAAACCTCCTGTACCAGCGGCCTTTCGGCATGCAGGGTGAGACTCTCCAGAGACAGTTGTCCAGGCATCAGTGTGCGTGCTCCGTAACCAGATGAGGATCGAGGTGGTCGCGCAGGGCGTCGCCCAGCAGGTTAAACGCCATCACGCTGATAAACAGCGCCAGCCCCGGCCACAGCATTTGCAGGGGCTGCGTCCAGATAAACTGCCGCGCATCGTTGATCATCACGCCCCATTCCGGCGTGGGCGCGGTCACGCCAAGCCCAAGAAATGACATGCCTGCCACATGCAGCATCATATGACCGATATCCAGCGTCGCCAGCACCAGTAACGAGGGGACTACCGCGCCCGCAAGATGGTCGCGAAACAGCGGCAAGTAGCCTGCACCGCTTAAGCGCGCCGCCAGTACATACTCCCGGCTGCGCAGGGAGATCGCCAGGCTGCGTACCATGCGCGCGTACCATGCCCAGTGGGAAAGGGCGATGGCGATAATCACATTGGTCAGCCCGGTGCCGAGCACGCCGACCATAAAAAACGACAGGATCGATGTGGGAAAGGTCATGAAAATATCCGCCACGCGCATAATCGCCTGATCGACGCGCCCGCCCAGCAATCCGGCACAGCCGCCCGCCGCAAGCCCCAGCGCCAGCACCAGCAGCAGGCAAATCATCACCGCGCCGAGCGATACGCGAGTGGCGGCCAGCAGCCGGGAGAAAATATCGCGCCCGAGGTGGTCAGTGCCGAGCCAATGCTGGCTGTCGGGCGGCAGCAGGCGCGAAGGCAGATCAACCGCCTGCGGATCGAACGGCACCCACCACTGACAGGTCAGCGCAATCACCAGCAGCAGGAGCAGGATCAGCATCGCTCCACGTACCGGCCAGCGCGCGGTAAGAAAAAAGTGCATCAGTGCGCTCCTTCATGATGGCGAATGCGGGGATCCAGCGCTGCGCTCAGCAGATCCACCACCAGGTTGCACAGAACAAACACCACCACCATCACCAGCGTAAAGCACTGGATCACCGGGTAGTCGCGGTTAAAAATGGCCGACACCGCATAGCGGCCAATACCGGGCCAGGCGAAGATGTTTTCGATGATCATCGTGCCGCCAATCAGCTCGCCAATATGCATGCCCAGCGCGGTGATCACCGGCAAACCGGCGTTACGCAAGATATGCCCGCGCTCGGTCTGCTTTTCGTTTAAGCCACGCAGCCGCGCCCAGGTGACATGGCGCTGGCCCGCCGCTTCCAGCATGCTGGCGCGCAGCAGACGGGCGTTGATCGAAAGCGACATCAGCGCAATCGACACCGCAGGCAAAATCAGGTGCTGCCAGCCGCCGTAACCCAGCGCAGGCAGCCATTGCAGGTGTACCGAGAAGAACATCACCAGTAAAAAAGCGAGCCAGAAGTTGGGCATCGACACGCCGAGAAAGGCAATTGCGCGCACGATAAAGTCCGGCAGACCGTCGCGGTGGCGAGCAGCCCAGATTCCAAGCGGCACCGAGATGAGCAAAATCAGCGCCAGCGCTGCACCCGCCAGTAGTAATGTGGCGGGCAGAAAGTGCAGCACGTCATCCAGCACCGGGCGCTGGGTGGCGTAGGAGATACCGAAGTCGAGGTGCAGCGCGCGCCACAGCCAGTGGAGATATTGCGCGGCCAGCGGTTGGTCGAGGCCAAGCTGCGCTCGCGTGGCAGCAATCATCTCCGGCGTTGGCGGCAGGCTGGAAAGGCGTAAATAGTCCATTGCCGGATCGCCCGTGCCGAGGCGCAGCAGCAGGAAAATTACCACTGATGCGGCGAGGATCATCGGGATCAGGATAAGCAGACGACGGAGTAAATAGCGGCTCATTGCGCCGCCTCCGGTGCAATCTGATCGAAGGGGATCTCAGAAGCAATCGGCGCGAACGGAATCACACCCAGTTCTGGTTTTGCTACCACCATCGTTGATACATAGCTGATCGGCAGATAAACCGCGTCGTTGTGCAGACGAGTGAGAATATCGCGGTACAACGCCTGACGAGCGTGCTCATCGCGGGTGGTCAGCACTTCGCCGATCTCGCGATCGATGATTGCTTTATCCGCCAGGCCGCGTTGCGCCTGGTAATCAGCATGGGACGGTACACGCATGGAACTCATAAAGGCGTGCGGATCGTACGGCGCGCCCCAGCTTCGGTTGAAAATCATACCGAAACGGCCATCGCGCTGACGGGCGTAAATGCTGCTCTCCTCTTCCCCCACCAGCGCCACCTCGACGCCCACCTGGCGCAGGTTGGCCTGGATTATCTCCGCCATCGATTTGCTCAGCGCGTCGGTGCCGATAAACGCCAGTTCGATATGCAGCGGCTGACCGGCTTTTTCACGGATGGTTTTCCCGGCGGGCAGCGTCCAGCCAGCGTTTTCCAGCAATGCCCGCGCCCGATTCGGCGAGTAGCTGCGGGGTTGTAGCCCAACACTGGCGTAAGGCACCGTTGGCGCAAATAGCGTATCGGCAACCTGCTGCGTGCCGTAGAGCGCGCCATCAATCAGCGTTTTTTTATCCACCGCGTAGTTCAGCGCTTCACGTACCGCCTGCTCGCTGGTGGGCGCACGCGTGGAGTTAAGTGCCAGCATCACCGTTTCTACCGGTGCAGAAAGCTGCGTGCGCCAGGCCGGGTTATGGCTGAAGCGGGCAAAGGTATCCAGTGTCAGCAGCCCTTCGTTGCCGTAAAGCAGGTCGATGTCACCGGTTTCGAACGCCACCGCGCGGCTGGTGGCATCGGGGATCACTTTGATAACAACTTTGCCGATGGCCGGTTTTTCGCCCCAGTAACGTTCGTTACGCACCATGACGTCGTATTGATTGAGCCGGGATTCCTGCAACACCCACGGTCCGGTGCCGATCGGCGCGATAATGCCGTTCATGGTTTGCTGGTTTTTAAACTGCGACGGGGCGATAAAGCGAAACGGGCGGGGCAGGGAGAGTTCTTGCAAAAACGGATAGTAGGCGCTTTTCAGGGTGATTTGTAACTGGCTGGGGCTCAGGGCTTTGACGTCAGTTATCTGGTTTACCAGCTCCAGCCAGGCATGGCGCTGGCGGTTCTCCAGTACCGCGCGGAAGTTCTCTGCGGCGGCCTGGGCGTTAAACGGCTCGCCGTTGGAGAACAGCACGCCGTCGCGCAGGGTAAACACCCAGGTTTTGCCATCCTCCGAGTGCGTCCAGTGAGTGGCCAGCCAGGGTTTTACGCTGCCGTCAGCCTGATATTTGACCAGCGGTTCATACACCATGCTCTGGGCGAACATCTGGTTCGGCGTATAAAGGTGCGGGTTGAGCGGGCCGACATTCACCGGCCAGGCGGTGGTCAATGTGGGTAGCGCCGCCCAGGCGGCAAAAGAGGCGCATAACAGCAGCGCGGAGGCGTGGCGAAAGAAGGACACGTTGAATTCCCTGACGAAAGTCGGTAGCGAGAAGGTATGACGATTTTATTTATTCATCATACTTATGGCCTGTCCTGGATCAAAAACCATGTGAATCACAAGGATTTATCTCCCGGCGCGCGGCGCATAAGATGGCTGGCGGCGTTGAGCGCGCAGACCGCGCTGATTGTGGTCAGATTTCGCCCGGTGGCGAATAATGTGCGTGCAGGTGCTATGCCTTAAATAGCTGTAACAGCATCTCAACTTGTTCATCCAGCGGCGCGAGATCTTTTTTTACGATCAGATGCAGCGGCGTGGCGCGTCGCGCGCCGTGGCTGAGCGGCAGAACTTTCAGCACGCCGTTTGTCAGCAAGGGCTGAATGCGCTCTTCCGGCAGCCAGCCATAGCCGACCTGGTACTGCACCGCTTCTATCGCCGCATCGATGGTGGAAAAAGTCCATGACTCCTGCGCGCTCTGGTTTTGCCGGGCATCGCTCTCGGCAATGCGGATTAACGGCCACTCGGCCAGCATCTCTTCGCTCACCTGTTGCGCCGCGCCCAGCGGGTGATCGCGGTGCGCGACGGCGACAAAATCGATATTCATCAGCCATTCGCCGCGCCCGGTGGTGTCCTGGCGGCGAGTCAGCACCATCACATCCGCCTGCGCATACACCGGCAGCTCGTTAGAGGCGTTTTCCAGCACCTCGGTCAAGCGCACCTGGGTTTGCGGATAGCGCTGCTGGAACTGGCGCAGGATGGCGAACAGGCGCGCGCGGGGAAAGATGTTATCCACTACCAGATCCAGCCGGGTGCGCATGCCGTTACGCAGCGTTGCCGCGCGGGTTTCGACCCAGTCGAAGGCTTTGAGCAGCGGTTTCACCTGGTTGAGCAGCAATTCGCCCGCGGGTGTCAGCACCGCGCGACGCCCTTCCTGGACCAGCAAGGCAACGCCCAGCCTCTCCTGCAATAGCGCCAGGTTGTAGCTCACGGATGACTGGCTGCGGTGCGTTTCGTCGGCGGCTTTGGCAAAGCTGCCCAGCTCCACCACTTTTTGCAGCAGCGTCCATTGTTCCAGCGTGGTCTTGTGCATAACTCATCTAAAAATTGAATGAATGTGATGCAAATATAGCGTTATTCATTGGATTTTTACGAGCGTAGGATCACCTTATCGAACAGAGGAGATGAAAAATGAGCACCTTTGATAAACATGATTTGAGCGGTTTTATCGGCAAACATCTGGTTTATACCTACGATAATGGCTGGAATTACGAGATCTACGTGAAAAACGGCGAAACCCTTGATTACCGTATTCATAGCGGCATCGTGGCGAACCGCTGGGTGAAAAACCAGCATGCGTATATTGTTCGCGTGGGGGAAAGTATTTATAAAATTTCCTGGACTGAACCGACCGGCACAGATGTCAGCCTGATTGTGAACCTCGGCGACCGCCTGTTCCACGGCACTATCTTCTTCCCGCGCTGGGTGATCAACAACCCGGAAAAAACCGTCTGCTTCCAGAACGATCACATTCCGCTGATGGAGTCTTACCGCGCGGCAGGCCCGGCTTATCCGACCGAAGTGATCGACGAATTCGCCACCATTACGTTTGTGCGCGATTGCGGCGCGAATAACGATAGCGTGATTGACTGCGCTGCCAGCGAATTGCCGGCTAATTTTCCGCAGAATTTGTCCTGATTTCTTATTCAGAAAATATATTTAAACAGTAACGATAGAAATAATTAATTGCATAACAATATTAATTTTTTCCGCTTTTGTTGATGTACCGTTTAAATAACAAAGAAAACGCCTTTGTATACAACGCAGAGGCGTTAATTGTTTCATTTTTTTGACAATTGTCACAGCTTAATTTTCTATTCCATCAATTTAACGCTTTGTAAAATAAATATTTTTTATAATTGTTAAATTTGTCACTTCTCAGCTTTCTTAATCTTGTCCTAATATTCCTTTGGTAACATCTACCGACCAACTGTGAATGATGATTAATGCATAAAAAAATGCAGTCATTATATTGTGGTTTAACATTCATCCGCCATTTTACTCACTAGCCGCAAAGTGTCTTTGTGGCGGTCTGTTTATGCGTCTTTGACGCCAAGGAAAAATGATGAGTGATTTTTTACCGTTCTCGCGCCCGTCAATGGGAGATGAAGAGTTCGCAGCCATTCAGCAAGTGCTCTCTTCCGGCTGGATCACGACAGGTCCGAAAAACCAGGCGCTGGAAGAGGCTTTTTGCACGCTGACCGGTAACCATCATGCGATTGCGGTGAGTTCTGCGACAGGCGGAATGCACGTCACGCTGATGGCGCTGGGGATTGGTGCGGGTGATGAAGTGATCACCCCGTCGATGACCTGGGTTTCCACTCTCAACATGATCGTCCTGCTCGGCGCGACGCCGGTGATGATCGATGTCGATCGCGATACGCTGATGGTCACCCCTGAAGCGGTTGAAGGGGCGATTACTCCACGAACCAAAGCCATTATTCCCGTCCATTACGCAGGCGCGCCTGCTGATATTGATGCCATTCGCGCCATTGGCGAGAAGCACGGTATTCCGGTGATTGAAGATGCGGCGCACGCGGCCGGAACTTACTACAAAGGTCAGCATGTGGGTTCGCGCGGTACGGCGATTTTTTCCTTCCACGCCATTAAAAACATGACCTCCGCTGAAGGCGGGTTAGTAGTGACGGATGACGAACAACTGGCCAACCGTATTCGCAGCCTGAAATTCCACGGGCTTGGCGTGGATGCCTACGATCGGCAGACCCACGGCCGCGCGCCGCAGGCGGAAGTGATCTCCCCTGGCTTTAAATACAACCTGGCCGATATCAACGCCGCCATTGCGCTGGTACAGCTTGGCAAGTTGCCAGCGGCCAATGCCCGCCGCCAGGAGATTGCTCAACGCTATTTGCAGGAACTGGCTGATACCCCGTTCCAGCCGCTGGCGCTGCCGTCATGGCCGCATCAGCACGCCTGGCATCTGTTTATTATTCGCGTTGATGAACAACGTTGCGGTATCTCCCGCGACGCACTGATGGAAACCCTGAAAGCGCAGGGCATTGGCACTGGCCTGCATTTTCGCGCGGCACATACGCAGAAGTACTACCGCGAACGCTTCCCGATTGTTTTACCCAATACGGAGTGGAACAGCGCACGTATCTGTTCCCTGCCGCTTTTCCCGGATATGACCCATGACGACTCAACCCGCGTCATTGATGCGCTCAAAAACATTGCAGGGCGCTGATATGTTTACCTTACCCCTTGTCGAAAAAGTTTCCGTGGTTATCCCGGTTTACAACGAGCAAGAGAGCCTGCCGGAACTGATTCGCCGCACTACGGCGAGCTGCAACCTGCTGGGCATTGATTACGAAATTCTGCTGGTCGATGACGGCAGCAGCGACGACTCCGCGCAGATGTTAACCGCCGCGGCTGAAGAGCCAGGCAGCCGTGTTGTTGCCGTATTGTTGAACCGCAATTACGGCCAGCACTCGGCGATTATGGCCGGTTTCAGCCATGTCACCGGCGATCTGATCATCACGCTGGATGCCGATCTGCAAAACCCGCCGGAAGAGATCCCGCGTCTGGTGGCGAAAGCCAGTGAAGGTTATGACGTGGTCGGCACCGTGCGCCAGCACCGCCAGGACAGCCTGTTCCGCAAAATGGCGTCACGCACCATCAACCGCCTGATCCAGCGCACCACCGGTAAAGCAATGGGCGACTATGGCTGCATGCTGCGCGCTTACCGCCGCCATATTGTCGATGCCATGTTGCATTGCCACGAGCGCAGCACCTTTATCCCAATCCTCGCCAACACCTTTGCCCGCCGGGCGGTTGAGATCCCGGTGCAGCACGCCGAACGTGAGTTCGGTGATTCGAAATACAGCTTCATGCGACTGATCAATCTGATGTACGACCTGGTGACCTGCCTGACCACCACGCCGCTGCGCTTGCTGAGCGTCTTCGGCAGCGTGATTGCCCTGGCGGGCTTCTCGCTGGCGGTACTGCTGGTGGTGCTGCGTCTGGCGTTTGGCCCGCAGTGGGCGGGGGAAGGGGTGTTTATGCTCTTCGCCATCCTGTTCACCTTTATCGGCGCGCAGTTTATCGGCATGGGGCTGCTTGGGGAGTATATCGGCCGTATCTACAACGATGTGCGCGCTCGTCCCCGCTACTTTATTCAACGTGTTGTCCGTCAAGAATCTGATGATTCGCAAGAGGAAAAAAAACAATGAAAGCCGTAGTTTTTGCTTACCACGATATGGGATGTGTTGGTACACAGGCGTTACTGGATGCCGGATTTGAGATTGCGGCGATTTTTACTCACCCTGACAACGCGAACGAAAACCACTTTTTTGGCTCCGTGGCACGCATTGCCGCTGAGCGCGGCATTCCGGTCTACGCACCGGAGGATGTTAACCACCCGCTGTGGGTGGACCGTATTCGCGACCTCAACGCGGATGTGATCTTCTCGTTCTACTACCGTAACTTGCTGTGCGAAAACATCCTCAACACTGCGCGTTTTGGCGCGTTCAACCTGCATGGCTCTCTGCTGCCGGCTTACCGTGGTCGCGCACCGCTGAACTGGGTGCTGGTCAATGGCGAAAAGGAAACCGGCGTTACCCTGCATCGCATGGTCGCGCGGGCCGATGCGGGCGCGATTATCGCGCAGCAGCGCGTGGCGATTGAAGAAAATGATGAAGCCCTCTCGCTGCACCGTAAGCTCTCCGAGGCGGCAAAAGCGATGCTGAGCAGCGTGCTGCCCGACATCAAAGCGCAGCGCCTTAGCGAAACCGCGCAGGACGAAAGCAAAGCCAGCTATGTTGGCCGCCGTACGCCGGAAGATGGCCGTCTTGACTGGGAAAAACCGGCGCAGACGCTGCAAAACCTGGTGCGTGCCGTTTCCGATCCGTGGCCGGGCGCTTACAGCTTTGCCGGTACTCATAAATTTATCGTCTGGAAATCCCGCGTACGTACCGATCTCAGCCCGGCCCGCGCAGGTACCGTGTTGTCTGTTGCGCCGCTGGTTGTCGCCTGTGGTGAAGGCGCGCTGGAAATTTTGACCGGCCAGGCCGACAACGGCGTTTATATGCAGGGTGCGCAACTGGCGCAGTCGCTGGGACTGGTCGCTGGCGCATTGCTGACCAGCAAACCGGTGGTGGCGGTTAAACGCCGTACCCGCGTGCTGATCCTTGGCGTGAACGGCTTTATCGGCAACCATCTGACCGAGCGTCTGCTGCGTGATGATAATTACGAGATCTACGGCCTGGATATCGGATCGGATGCGATCAGCCGTTTCCTCGATTGCCCGCGTTTCCACTTCGTCGAAGGCGATATCAGCATTCACTCCGAGTGGATCGAGTATCACATCAAAAAATGCGACGTGGTGCTGCCGCTGGTGGCGATCGCCACGCCGATCGAATACACCCGCAATCCGCTGCGCGTGTTCGAGCTGGATTTCGAAGAGAACCTGAAAATCATCCGTGACTGCGTGAAATACAATAAACGCATCATTTTCCCGTCGACGTCGGAAGTGTACGGCATGTGTACCGACAAGAATTTCGACGAAGACAATTCGAACCTGGTGGTCGGCCCGATCAACAAACAGCGCTGGATTTACTCGGTATCGAAGCAACTGCTCGACCGCGTGATCTGGGCATATGGCGACAAGCACGGTCTGAAATTCACCCTGTTCCGTCCGTTTAACTGGATGGGGCCGCGCCTGGATAACCTGAACGCCGCGCGCATCGGTAGCTCCCGCGCCATCACCCAACTGATCCTCAACCTGGTGGAAGGTTCGCCGATCAAACTGATCGAAGGCGGTAAACAAAAACGTTGCTTCACCGATATCAGCGACGGTATTGAAGCGCTGTTCCGCATTATCGAAAACAAAGATGGTCGCTGCGACGGCGAGATCATCAACATCGGTAACCCGGATAACGAAGCGAGCATCAAAGAGCTGGCTGAAATGCTGCTGGCGAGCTTTGAGAAACACCCGCTGCGCGATCGTTTCCCGCCGTTTGCCGGTTTCCGTGAAGTGGAAAGCAGCAGCTATTACGGCAAAGGCTACCAGGATGTCGAGCACCGCAAACCGAGCATCCGTAACGCTAAACGCTGCCTGCACTGGGAGCCGACCGTCGATATGCGCCAGACCATTGACGAGACGCTGGATTTCTTCCTGCGCACTGTCGAACTGACGGATGAGAAATAAGCATGAAATATGTCGGCTTACGCATTGATGTCGATACCTTTCGCGGCACGCGTGATGGCGTACCGCGCCTGCTGGAGCTGTTAAAAAAGCACCATATTCAGGCGAGCTTTTTCTTTAGCGTCGGGCCGGACAACATGGGGCGCCATATCTGGCGCCTGCTTAAGCCGAAGTTTCTGTGGAAGATGCTGCGCTCGCGCGCGGCATCGCTCTACGGCTGGGATATTCTGCTGGCCGGAACGGCCTGGCCGGGACGGTTAATTGGCGAAGGGAATGCGGAGATTATTCGCCAGGCCGCGCAGGGCCACGAAGTCGGGCTGCACGCCTGGGATCACCACGGCTGGCAGCGCTGGAGCGGCGTATGGGATCAAAAGCGTTTAGAGGCGGAGATCGAACGCGGCCTGCTGGCGCTGGAAGTGATTATCGGTCGTTCGGTGACCTGTTCGGCCGTCGCGGGCTGGCGCGCCGATCAGCGGATAGTGAAAGCGAAGTCTGCGTTCGACTTCCGTTATAACAGCGATTGTCGCGGTACGCAGCCGTTTCGCCCGCAACTGACGGCCAACACCTGTGCTGCTCCGCAGATCCCGGTGACCTTGCCGACCTGGGATGAAGTGGTCGGCACCACGGTGAGCGCCGCTGAATACAATCGTTATATTCTCGACTGTATCCACAGTGATAACGGGACGCCGGTTTATACCATTCATGCTGAAGTGGAAGGGATCATCGGCGCGGATGGATTTGATGAATTACTGACAATGGCGACCCGCGAGCAAATCGTCTTTTGCCCGTTGAGCCAGCTATTGCCGGATGATGTTGCCACGTTGCCGGTGGGCAAAGTCGTGCGCGGAGAAGTGGTCGGCCGGGAAGGCTGGCTGGGTTGCCAACAACTGTTGAGTTCAGGGTCATGAAATCCCGTTATTTTACGCTGGCGCTGTTCGCGCTATTTGCCCTCTACTATCTCATTCCCATTGAATATCGTTTGCTCTGGCAGCCTGATGAAACCCGCTATGCGGAAATCAGCCGGGAGATGCTGCACAGCGGCGACTGGGTAGTGCCGCATTTCCTCGGCCTGCGCTATTTCGAAAAACCAATTGCCGGTTACTGGATCAACAATATTGGCCAGTGGCTGTTTGGTCACAATAACTTCGCGGTGCGTTTCGGTGCCATCTTCTCGATTGCGCTGTCGGGGCTGCTGGTTGGCGGGCTGGCATGGAAGATGTGGCGCGACAAACGGATTGCAGTGCTCTCCGGCGTGATATTCCTGACGGCGTTTTTGGTTTACGGCATTGGCACTTATGCGGTGCTCGACCCGATGATCACGCTGTGGATGACGCTGGCGATGTTCAGCTTCTGGCTTGCGTCGCAGGCTTCCACGCTGCGCGGTAAGTTTGGCGGTTATGTACTGCTGGGCGTTGCCTGCGGCATGGGGGTGATGACCAAAGGGTTCCTCGCGCTGGCGGTGCCGGTGATCGGTGTTCTGCCGTGGGTGATTGTGCAGAAACGCTGGAAAGAGGTGTTGCTCTGGGGCTGGCTGGCGGTGATCTGCTGCGTTGTGACTGTGCTGCCCTGGGGGCTGGCGATTGCTGCCCGCGAGCCGGATTTCTGGCGCTACTTCTTCTGGGTGGAGCATATTCAGCGTTTTGCCCAGCAGGACGCGCAGCACAAAGCACCGTTCTGGTATTACATTCCGTTTCTGGTTGCCGGTTCGCTGCCGTGGCTCGCGCTGTTACCTGGCGCGCTGAAAACGGGCTGGCTGGCGCGTAAAGAGGGGCTGCGCGAAGCTTTCTATCTGCTGGGTTGGGTGGTGATGCCGCTGATTTTCTTCAGCATCGCGAAGGGGAAATTGCCGACCTATATTCTGCCGTGTTTCGGACCCCTGGCGATCCTGATGGCGCGCTATGCGGTGGCGGTAGCCAAAGAGCATGGCCGGGCGCTGCGCATTAACGCCTGGATCAACATTGCTTTTGGTTTGATCGGTACGGTTGCCGCGCTGGTGGTGTCGCCGTGGGGCTTTTTGAAGCACCCGGTATGGATGCCGATCGAAGTCTATAAAGCGGCGCTGGCAGCATTTGCCTTTTTCTGCTGGTTGCTGGTCGGGCTGTTTACGTTGCGCGCCAGTCACGAGCGCTGGTCGTACGCCGCGCTGTGTCCGCTGGGGGTTGCACTGCTGGTGGGCATTGTTATCCCGGACAAAGTGATGGATTCCAAACAGCCGCAATTTTTAATTAACTTCGTCAACGACTCGCTGACCCCCAGCCGCTATGTGCTGGCCGATAACGTCGGGGTTGCCGCTGGTCTGGCGTGGGAGCTGAAGCGCAAAGATATTATTCTCTTCGGTACTGAGGGTGAGCTTACCTACGGGATGGCGTATCCTGACGGGCAGGGCCGCTTTGTCAGTGAGGATGGTTTTACTGACTGGCTGGCACAACATCGTCAGCAAGGCGTGATATCGCTGGTATTGCACCAGTCTAAACCGGATGATTTCACCCGTTTGCCGATCCCGAAACCTGATAACGTCTATGTGCAGGGGCGTATGGTCTTTATTCAGTACTATCCACAATGACAAGCTGGATCTGGCTCCTCCTCGCCAGCCTGTTGAGCTGCGTAGGGCAATTGTGCCAGAAACAGGCGACACGCCCCGCGCCGCCAGGGCATCGTGGCAGGCATCTCGGTCTGTGGCTGGGGCTGGCGCTGGCATCGCTGGGCGCCGGTATGGCGCTGTGGCTGCTGGTGCTCCAGCGTATTCCGGTCGGCGTGGCGTATCCGATGCTGAGCCTCAATTTTGTCTGGGTTACGCTGGCCGCGCGGTTTATCTGGCATGAGCGAGTTACCGCGCGTCATGCGGTGGGAGTTGCGTTGATCATTGCCGGTATTGTGCTGCTGGGGAGTACGCGATGAGGGGCATGGTATGGGCGCTGGCAAGCGTGCTGCTGGTCAGCGTCGCGCAGTTATTGCTGCGTTACGCGATGATTTCACTGCCGCCGGTGAGCCTTTCGTGGGAGTTTGTATCGGTACTGCTTCAGCCGCAGAAAGGAACGCTGGCGCTGATTGCCGGGCTGTGCGGCTACCTGGCGTCGATGGGGTGCTGGTATTTTGCGCTGCACCGTTTGCCGCTGAGCAAAGCTTATGCCCTGCTCAGCGTGAGTTACATTCTGGTGTGGGCTGCCGCCATCTGGTTGCCCGGCTGGCATGAACCCTTCTCTCTGCGCGGCGGGCTTGGCGTGCTGCTGATTGTCGCCGGTGTGCTGGTTATTTTTCTGCCTGGGCGGTCAGGCAAATAACGTTTACCCGGGCAGGCGGCTTTTCGGTCTGCCTGGCCCCAGCAAAATCGCCAGTTTGCTGCCACCGGTGGTGGTTTCCATCCAGATCTTACAGACACTGGTCAGCGGTACTGACAGGAGCATACCGATCGGTCCGAGCAGCCATCCCCAAATCAACAATGACAGGAACACCACCAGCGTGGACATCCCGAGACGGTGGCCCATCATGCGCGGTTCAAGAATGTTGCCAATCACCATATGTACCACCAGGAACAGCGCGCCAACCAGCAAGCATTCGTAAGCGCCATTGAACAGCAACGCCTGAATCATCGGTGGGATCGCGGAGAGCACCGAGCCGATATTCGGTACATAGTTGAGCAGAAAAGCCAGTACGCCCCACATTAACGCAAATTGAATATCCAGCAAAACCAGCCCCAGCCAGACAATCAGGCCGGTCCAGACGCTGAGCAGCGTTTTCAGCGCCAGATAGTGAGAGACGCCTTTTAACGCGCGGTGCAGCCCGGCAATATGCACCTGCGGGTTGGTAAGGGCAAAACGCATTTTGTAGGGAACGTGGCGTACTTCAAACAGCATAAACACCACGGTCATCACCAGTAGCACAATGCTGGCCATCGCGTTCGATAGCTGAGTCGCCATGGACGTTGCGAAAGTCATTAACCGCTCGGAGTCCATGCGTTGCAGTATGCGCTCTGGCGACATATGCAGCCGGAGGAAGGGCATAGCATCCTGCAACTGGAGAAATTTGCGCGTGAATTCGCGATTGTATTTCGGCAGCAGGGTCATAAAGTCATTCACCGATGCGGCAAGCACCGCGAGCAGTGCGGTGAGGAAAATCAGCATCACCAGCACCACAATTGCAATGGCGACCGGGCGTTTCAGGCCGCGGCGAATAAACCAGCTCACCAGTGGGTTAAGGACGATGGCGAAAAAGAGCGCCAGCAGCAGTTGCACAATAATGTCAGCGGCGGCGTGGATCCCGGCGAGGATCACCACCAGTGCTGCCAGTTTTAACAGAATATGAAGACCTGCCTGGTCCGGTTGAGGTTGTGTCATTCGGCATTCCTTTTGTCATCACGCCCGTTAAGTGTAGTGCCCCGTAACGTCTTCGCCCGACAGAGATATTCTTAAAGTGGGTGCTGATTTCTGCGCCCTGACGTGATAATAGTGAAACACTGTTGTGAATCTCTGGGTCAAACTTCATGCCTGAAAATGCCGCTGAACCGGCGCTTAGCGGATTGCGCCTCAATCTGCGGATTTTGTCCGTCGTTATTTTTAACTTTGCCAGTTATCTCACCATTGGACTGCCGCTGGCGGTGCTGCCTGGCTATGTCCATGATGTGATGGGTTATAGCGCCTTCTGGGCCGGGTTAGTGATTAGCCTGCAATATTTCGCCACGCTGCTCAGCCGACCGCATGCCGGGCGCTATGCCGATTTATTGGGGCCGAAAAAGGTCGTTATCTTTGGTCTGTGCGGTGCCTTTCTTAGCGGTCTCAGTTACTTGCTGGCGGCAATGGGCAGCAGCCCTGGCATATTAAGCCTGGTGTTGTTGGGCCTCGGGCGTGTGATTTTGGGTATCGGCCAGAGTTTTGCCGGGACCGGCGCGACGCTGTGGGGCGTGGGCGTTGTCGGTTCCATTCATATTGGTCGCGTGATCTCGTGGAATGGCATTGCCAGCTACGGCGCAATGGCGGTGGGTGCGCCGCTCGGCGTACTCTGTTACCGCTATGGTGGGTTACAGGGTTTGTCTTTAGCCATTATGGGCATTGCGTTGCTGGCGATTGTGCTGGCATTACCGCGGGCGAGTGTGAAGGCCAGTAAAGGCAAACCACTGCCGTTTCGCGCAGTGCTGGGGCGCGTCTTGCCGTACGGCATGGCACTGGCGCTGGGCTCGGCAGGGTTTGGCGTGATAGCGACCTTCATCACGCTCTATTACGCGGCCAAAGGCTGGGACGGCGCGGCATTTGCCTTGACGCTGTTCAGCTGTGCGTTTGTTGGCACCCGTTTGCTGATACCGAATGGCATCAACCGTTTTGGCGGCCTGAATGTATCGATGATCTGTTTTGTGGTCGAAACGCTCGGTCTGGTACTGGTGGGGCTGGCGGTAGATCCGTGGATGGCAAAACTCGGTGTGTTTCTTGCCGGCGCCGGTTTCTCGCTGGTGTTCCCGGCGCTGGGCGTCGTAGCCGTGAAAGCGGTGCCGCAGAATAACCAGGGTTCCGCGCTGGCGACCTATACGGTGTTTATGGATTTATCGCTGGGTATTACCGGTCCGCTGGCAGGGTTGCTGATGGCATGGGCGGGCGTGTCGTCGATTTATCTGGCGGCGGCAGGGCTGGTGGCAATCGCCTTGTTGTTAGCCTGGCGATTAAAACAAAAGCCGGTGTCGGTGGGATGATTGCTCGCTAGCGCTCTGTTTATCGGGCCGACAGTGCCATTCGGCAATAAAAAAGGGAACCTGCAGGTTCCCTTTTTACCCCTCGCAGTGTGATTATTTCACCACGATGGTATTGATGATGTTTTCTGCGGCGGTTTGCGCCTGCTGCTGGTTATCTGCCGGCAGCGTGACCTGCAAGGTCAGCAGTTTATTGTCGACTTTCCCCAGCACCACGGAAGACCAGGCTGTCTGACCTTTGGCCGAGATAATGCTGTCGAGTTGTTGCAGCGTCTGGCCTTTGATCTCAATCGCTTTATTGGTCACAACCTGCAACTGCGGGTCGCGGACACGTTGTTGATCTTCCAGACGTTTCGCCAGCGCCGCTAAATCTTCCTGCGTATTGTCGCCAACGATAACGATCACCGCTTTCTGGCCGGTGGCGTCGGAGTAAACGTGCATATTATTAGACTGGGTGCCCAGCTTGCCGCTCTGATCGGTCATATCCGCCGGCAGCGAAAAGCTGAGCTTGCCGTCAAGCAGCGTTACCGGCTGGCCTGTTGCATTGCTTTCAGCTGAAGCGGCCTGAACCGGCTTCTTGCTGTCGCTGTTATCACAGGCAGCCAGCCCGACGACCAGCAGGCCAATACCGACATATTTAACCAGATTGCGCATTGACTTCTTCCTTTCAATAAACAGCCATAACGGCTCAGCGCTCCATCTTATCACATCTGCTTAGCGGTACTCTTAACTGGCCTGCAACGCGTTAATTTCAGATTTGTCTGCCAACCTTTTCAGTAACATATTCAACAACACACCGTACATCGGCAGGAAGAAGGCGATGCTGATAAGTACTTTAAAGCTGTAATCCACCAGCGCGATTTCCGTCCAGTGCTGCGCCATAAATGCATCCGGACTGCGCCAGAAAGCAATAAAGAAGAACGCAACGGTGTCGCTGGCGTTACCGAATACGGTGGAGGCTGCAGGCGCAAGCCACCAGCGGCGATTCTGACGCAGGCGGTTAAACACATGCACGTCGAGAATTTGCCCCAGCGCATAGGCCATAAAGCTGGCGCTGGCGATACGGGCGACAAACAGGTTGAAATGCGCGAGTGCGCCAAAACCCTGCCAGCTTCCCATATAGAACAGCGAAGAGATCACGTAAGAGGCCAGCAGCGCAGGCACCATCACGGCGAAAATAATGCGTCTTGCCAGCGGCGCACCGAAAATGCGCACGGTTAAATCTGTCGCGAGGAAAATAAACGGGAAACTGAATGCGCCCCAGGTGGTCTGGAAACCAAAAATGGCGACCGGCAGCTGCACCAGATAGTTACTGGAGATAATCACCAGCAGATGAAAAAGCGAAAGCCAGACCAGCGCTTTCATGCGCTGTGAGGATGAAAATTGCGTCATATTGTGACCTTTTTGGTAAATGGGGTGAGGGAACCCAGTACTTTTTTGTGCTCTGCCACGCAGAGCCGCCGCATGATACTGCAACTATTGTCGGATGCAATGGTTAATTTTAACGCAATCGTTAACCTTGCTTGCGTCACAAAAAAGGCAGCGTAAACTAATGCGGTTTTTTCCCTTGCGAGATGAAGATGACCGATTTCTTTTCCACTGCTGACCATACGCTGGATGCGCAGGGTTTACGTTGCCCGGAGCCGGTAATGATGGTGCGCAAAACCGTGCGCAATATGCAGGTTGGCGAAACATTGCTGATTATCGCCGACGATCCGGCAACCACCCGCGATATTCCCGGCTTTTGTCGTTTTATGGAGCACGAGCTGGTTGCCGGGCAAACCGAATCACTGCCGTATCGGTACGTGGTGCGTAAAAGCCACTAATCTTTGCTGCGTAACAGGCGCAACGCATTGGCTGTCACCAGCACCGTTGCGCCGGTATCCGCCAGCACTGCCAGCCACAGCCCGGTCATTCCCAGCAACGTCGTCAGCAGAAAGATAGCTTTCAAACCCAGCGCCATGGCGATGTTCTGGCGAATATTGCTGTGCGTCGCACGCGCCAGGCGGATCATCTGCCCAATGCCGATCAGACGGTTATGCGTTAATGCCGCGTCCGCCGTTTCCAGCGCCACATCGGTGCCGCTACCCATCGCAATCCCAATGGTTGAGGCTTTCATGGCGGGCGCATCGTTGATGCCATCGCCTACCATCGCCAGCGGTGAACGCTGATTCAGCGCCTGTACCGCCTGGACTTTATCTTCCGGCAACAGTCCGGCGCGGAAATCCAGCCCCAACTCCCCGGCGATCGCCGCCGCCGCGCGCGGGTTATCTCCGGTCAGGATCACCCCCTGAACGCCCAGCGCATGCAGCGCGGCAACCGCTTCTTTAGCGTCATCGCGCAGCGTATCCTGCAACGCCAGCGTGCCGATCGCTTCGCCATCGCGCTCAACCACAATCACCGTCTGGCCGAGGCTCTCCTGCTGACGAATGTGTGCTAACAGGTTCCCCAGCTTCTCTTGCGGCAGTTTATCCGGTGCACTGATGCGAATATATTGCCCGTCAATCTGTGCTTCGATCCCTTTTCCGGCCAGCGTTCTCTGCGCTTGCGCCGTCGGAATCGGCAACTGGCGGCGCTGTGCTTCCTGTACAACAGCCTGCGCCAGCGGGTGAGTGGAACCCTGTTCAACGGCGGCGCCGAGCGCCAGCAGTTCCGCTTCGTCGATCCCTGCCAGCGGCGTGACCGCGACAACCTGCGGTTTGCCAATGGTCAGCGTGCCGGTTTTATCAAATGCGACCTGGCGGATGCGACCAAGTTGCTCCAGCGCCGCGCCACCTTTGATTAACGCGCCACGCCGTGCAGCTACTGCCAGCCCGGAAGTAATCGCGGCTGGCGTAGAGATCACCAGCGCGCACGGGCAACCGATCAACAGCAATGCCAGCCCTTTGTAGATCCACGGTAACCACGGCGCAGCGAACAGCAGCGGCGGCACAACCGCGACCAGCAGCGCTACTGCCATAATCGCCGGTGTATAGATGCGGCTAAAGCGATCGATAAAGCGCTCAATTGGCGCGCGACGCTCTTCGGCCTCTTCAATCAGCTTGAGGATACGGTCGATAGCGTTTTCGCCGGGCTTCGATACCACTTCCAGCGTCACCAGCCGATCGACGCTGGTGGCACCGGCCGGTACTGATTCGCCGCAAGTGCGTTCCACCGGCACCGATTCGCCGGTCAGGGCACTTTCATCAAAACTGGCAAATGCCGACACCAGCTTGCCGTCCGCGGGTAAACGCCCACCCGCCGGAACTTCAATGGTGTCGCCTGGCTGTAACTCGCTGGCGGCGACCGTCTGGCGCTCACCGTTACGCAAGCGGATGGCGGTATCCGGTTTCAGCGCCATCAGTGCGCTTACGCCGCGGCGTGCGCGGCTGGCAGCCCAGCCTTCAAGGCGTTCGCCAATCAGAAACAGCAGCAATACCATCGCTGCTTCCGCCGTTGCGCCAATAAACAGGGCGCCAATCGCCGCCACGCTCATTAATGTTTCGATAGCAAACCAGCTACCGCTTTTGATTAAGTGCAGCGCCTGGCGGGCAATCGGCCACAGGCCGACCAGCGTGGTGGCGACAAAAGCCGCCTGGCCAAAGGGATGGTTGAACTGCTCCAGCGCCCAACTGAGCGTCATCATTACCATCAGGACAATCAACGGCAGGTTTTCCCGCAGCCGCGAAGAGGAGGGCTCGGGCGTGCTGTTCTCGCTGCGTAGCTGGTAGCCAGCCTGCTGAACTGCCTGCTCGACGCGTTCGCGCACATCGCCGTTGGCCACAACGATCAGTTTTTCTGTCGCAAAAGTCACCTGAACCTGGCCAATGCCTTCAACCTGGCGGACAGCATTTTCCACTTTGCGGGCGCAGGCGGCGCAGTCCATACCAGAAACCAGCCAGCTATAGCGTTCGCCTTCCGCGCTCAGCGCCGGTTGCGCCTTGCTTTCGCAGGCACCATCAGCGCAGCAGGATTGCGGTTTCTCCGGCAACGGGCGCAGTTTTATTGCCGCAAACTGTGGGGCTTTTTTCGTGTCGGCGGGCGAGGTGGGGGTCGGCATAGCATCCTCCGGTGAATGATAATTTTCTCATTAACCGGAGGATACACTCTGGAGTCGACTCCAGAGTCAAGCCTTTTAAATATACAGCGAACGGACGATCAGAAAATGTCCGGCGAAGTAGCAGGCCGAAGCGATGGCGTTATCGGCACGGAAGCGTTTACGGTAGTGGCTCCCCAACCAGACGATATTGCCGAGCAGCAGCAACGCCGCACCGACAAACGCCGACAGCGCAGGGCTGGTAGGGCGGAAGAACCACAGTTCGCCTGCCAGCCAGACCATCACCAGCGTCATGGCGATAAAGGCACATACGGCCATGCGCAGCTCTTCGAGGCGCGTCCAGATCACCGCCAACAGCAACGCGCCAATAACCAGCAGCACCACCGGCAACGGCCAGAAAAAGGAGAGTGTCATCTGGCTGGCGAAGTAAATGGTGTAAAGCAGATGGGCGAGGAAAAAAGCGCCGATGGCGTAGAGCATTTTTTGTCGCGGCAGCAAGGTTAGCGCATCACCAACCAGCGAGGCGCAGAGGCCAGCCAGCACCAGATAACTGATGGCGTCGAACATTGGCGCTTGCCAGGCCAGCAACAGCAGGAGCAGTAGGGTGACGGGTTTAAAAACCCAGCGCTGCCAGGTCGGGCCGCGATAAGACGCATCGACATACAACCAGCCGGACAAACAGACAGCGATAAATGACCACAGCATAATTAAGTCCCTGTATCTGTTATTGTTGCGTAAATCTCTCCTGTTCAGTGTAGTGGCGGAAAAAGGAGGATGACAATGCTATTTCACCCGCGATAAGCTCAATTCCGCTTTTTCTGACAGGGCGCCGTCATGAGTAAACCACCGCTTTTTTTCATTCTTGTCATTGGCTTGATCGTCGTACTCGCTTCTTTTCGCTATGTTCAACAGCGGCGGGAAAAGGCGGATAACGATGCGGCTCCGCTACAGCAAAAAAACGTGGTGGTGAGCAGTAAGCGGGAAAAACCGCTCAATGATCGCCGTACGCGCCAGCAGCAGGAGATCCCGGCGGGCAGCGCCATGCGTTATGAAGCGCGTTTCAAACCGCAAAGTGGTGGGCTGGAGATGGTTTTTCGCGTTGATGCGCAGCAATATCATGCATTGACGGTCGGCGACAAAGGCGTGCTGAGCTATAAAGGGTCACGTTTTGTCGGCTTTGAACAAGCCCGGTAAGCGAGATGCCTCCGGGCTATAACGTTACTTCTTCGCTTTTAGTTTTTTCTGCCAAATCAATAGCTCAAACACGCCAAACAGGAAAATGCGGATCTGCTCAGCTTTGCTCATTTGCGGGCCCTCTTTCGGCAACGCGGTTTTCAGCATTGTCGCCTGTAAGGCATGCATGAAAACGGTAAAGACCAGCGCGACGTTGACGAAAATGTTCAACGGGCGCGGAAACGGCTGGATCAGATTCCAGAGCAGAAAGGCCCAGACGCAAAGCATCAGCAGGCGTCCCAGATTAATCAGCAGCGGCATGCTTCTCTCCTTGTGGTGCTTCGCGGTGATATAAACGATACGCGACCTGGCCCGCGACTTTCTCCCGGTGCAGAAGCCAGTGCGCAGGCACCGGCGGTAAGCCATTTTCGACTTCACTTTCGATATAAATTAATGCGTCATCGGCGAGCCAGCCGTTGTTTTCCAGCAGGCGCACGGTCTCTTCCAGCATCCCCTTACGAAACGGCGGGTCGATAAAGGCAATGGTGTACGGCGTGCCCTGGCCTGCTAAATAGGCCAGCGTATTGGTATTCACCACTTTGGCGTTGACGGCTTTCAGCGTCGCCAGATTTTGCTGTAACTGCTGTGCGACGCTGCGCTCCATCTCCAGCAGGGTCGCACTGGCGGCGTAGCGCGAGAGCGCTTCCAGCCCTAATGCGCCACTTCCGGCAAAGCAATCAAGACAGTGCGCATCAACCATGGATGGCGCCAGCCAGTTGAATAAGGTTTCCCGCACGCGATCGGTGGTTGGGCGCAGGCCGGGGCTATCCGGAACCGGTAATTTGCGGCCCCGCCACTGCCCGCCAATAATGCGTATCTGGCCGCTGGCGGCACGTTTAGGTTTCTTCATGGTTTTCGCTTTGCTCATCATTTCGGCCTGCTATTCTAGCGGTCTGACGAAGGACGTTAAACCCTAATCCTCAGGCCGTGATGCGAGTTGAGGAAAGTGTTAGACTATCCGACTAATTAACAAATGTTTTCAGTCCCTGTCATGTAAGACGGGCTGCGCCATGAATCAACAGCGGGAGTGTAGTCGCCAATGGCAAATGAGAAGAAACGTGGCTTTTTTTCCTGGCTCGGCTTTGGGCAGAAAGAACAGGCCGAAGAGGCGCAAACCGAATCACAGCAGGTAACTGAGCAGCCGGTCGAAGAGACACCGGCAACTGAACCTGCCGCCGACAGCGAAAAATTTGCCGAAGAGGTTGTTGAGGTCAGCGAACAGCTGGCGCACGAAGAGGCGCAGCCGGAGCCTGTCGTCGAAGAGCAGGCGCTTCAGGTTGAACACGAAGAACTGCCGCTGCCGGAAGAGGTCGCAGAGCAGGAGATCGGCGCGGAAGAGTGGCAGACGGAAGCTGAACCGCTGGTGGAAGAAGATGCGCCGCTGAGCGATGAAGAGCTGGACGCACAGGCGCTGGCCGCTGAAGCCGCGGAAGAAGCGGTGATGGTTGTGCCGCCAGAGGACGCAGCGCAGGAGCAGGAGAAACCGACAAAAGAGGGTTTCTTCGCGCGTCTGAAACGCAGTTTGCTGAAAACAAAAGAAAATCTGGGTTCCGGATTTATCAGTCTGTTTCGCGGTAAAAAAATCGATGATGATCTGTTTGAAGAGCTGGAAGAGCAGCTACTGATTGCGGATGTTGGCGTTGAGACCACGCGCAGAATCATCACCAACCTGACGGAAGGCGCAAGCCGTAAGCAGCTTCGCGATGCAGAAGCACTTTATGGTTTGCTGAAAGAGGAAATGAGCGACATCCTCGCGAAGGTTGATGAGCCGCTGAATATTGAAGGCAAAACACCGTTTGTGATTTTGATGGTTGGCGTTAACGGCGTGGGTAAAACCACCACCATCGGTAAGCTGGCGCGTCAGTTCGAGCAGCAGGGCAAATCGGTGATGCTGGCGGCGGGCGACACCTTCCGCGCGGCCGCGGTTGAGCAGTTGCAGGTTTGGGGCCAGCGCAACAATATTCCGGTGATTGCCCAGCATACCGGCGCGGATTCCGCTTCGGTCATTTTTGACGCCATTCAGGCGGCGAAAGCGCGCAATATTGATGTGTTGATTGCCGATACCGCCGGGCGTTTGCAGAACAAATCGCATTTGATGGAAGAGCTGAAGAAAATTGTCCGCGTCATGAAAAAGCTGGACGAAGACGCTCCCCATGAAGTGATGCTGACGATTGATGCCAGCACCGGGCAAAATGCGATAAGCCAGGCCAAACTGTTCCACGAAGCTGTTGGTCTTACCGGCATCACGCTGACCAAACTCGACGGCACCGCCAAAGGCGGCGTGATTTTCTCGGTGGCGGATCAGTTCGGTATTCCGATCCGCTACATTGGTGTCGGCGAACGTATCGAAGATCTGCGTCCGTTTAACGCGGGCGATTTTATTGAGGCGCTTTTTGCCCGAGAGGATTAACAATGATTCGCTTTGAACATGTCAGCAAAGCCTATCTCGGTGGGAGACAAGCGTTGCAGGGGGTGACATTCCACCTGCAACCAGGCGAGATGGCCTTTCTGACCGGGCACTCCGGCGCGGGGAAAAGTACCCTGCTGAAGCTTATCTGCGGGATTGAGCGGCCAAGCACCGGGAAAATCCTGTTCAGCGGCCACGACATTAGCCGTCTGAAGAACCGTGAAGTGCCGTTTTTACGTCGCCAGATCGGCATGATCTTTCAGGATCACCACTTGCTGATGGATCGCACGGTGTATGACAACGTGGCGATTCCGCTGATCATCGCTGGCGCGAGCGGTGATGACATTCGTCGTCGTGTGTCGGCGGCGCTGGATAAGGTCGGGCTGCTTGATAAAGCGAAAAGCTTCCCGATTCAACTTTCCGGCGGTGAACAGCAGCGCGTCGGCATTGCCCGCGCGGTAGTGAATAAACCGGCAGTGCTGCTGGCAGATGAACCGACCGGTAACCTGGACGACGCGTTGTCGGAAGGGATTTTACGTCTGTTCGAAGAGTTTAACCGCGTTGGGGTTACGGTACTGATGGCGACTCACGACCTGGGGCTGATTTCCCGGCGTTCGTATCGCATGCTGACCCTGAGCGATGGCCATTTGCATGGAGGCCCGGCGGGTGAATAAGCGCGACGCATTAAATCATATCCGGCAGTTTGGCAGCCGGCTTGACCGTTTCCGTAAATCCGCCGCTGGCTCCGGCGACGGTAATCGCAATACTCCACGACGTGGCAAAGCGACAAACAAACCGCCATCACGTAAAACCAATGTGTTTAACGAGCAGGTTCGCTACGCCTGGCATGGCGCGTTACAGGATCTGAAAAGCAAACCGCTGGCGACGTTCCTGACGGTGATGGTGATTGCCATCTCCCTGACGCTGCCGAGCGTTTGCTATATGGTCTACAAAAACGTCAACCAGGCGGCGTCGCAGTACTATCCGTCGCCGCAGATCACCGTCTATTTCGACAAAACGCTGGATGATAACGCCGCACAGCAGGTGGTCGCCCAGCTCCAGTCCGAACAGGGCGTGGAGAAGGTGAACTATCTTTCCCGCGAAGATGCGCTAGGCGAGTTCCGCAACTGGTCCGGGTTTGGCGGTGCGCTGGATATGCTGGAAGAGAACCCGCTGCCCGCCGTGGCGGTAGTGGTTCCTAAACTGGATTTTCAGAGCACGGATTCGCTGAACACGCTGCGCGATCGCATCTCTCATCTCCAGGGCATTGATGAAGTGCGTATGGACGATAGCTGGTTTGCGCGTCTGGCGTCGCTGACCGGGCTGGTCGGGCGCGTGTCGGCGATGATAGGCCTACTGATGGTTGCGGCCGTCTTCCTGGTTATCGGCAACAGCGTGCGGCTGAGTATTTTTGCCCGCCGCGACACCATCAACGTGCAGAAATTGATCGGCGCAACGGACGGTTTTATCCTGCGTCCGTTCCTGTATGGCGGCGCGCTGCTCGGCTTCTCCGGCGCGTTTTTATCGCTGATCCTGTCGGAAATTCTGGTGATGCGGCTCTCCTCGGCCGTTACCGAAGTGGCGAAAGTGTTTGGCACTCAGTTCGAGCTAAGCGGCTTGTCTTTTGACGAGTGCTTATTGCTGCTGCTGGTCTGTTCGATGATCGGCTGGATAGCCGCCTGGCTGGCGACGGTGCAACATTTACGTCACTTTACTCCCGATTAAAAAAACTCTGGTATACTCTTTCCCTGCAATGAAGTATTCCCGTAGCAGGGAAAGCGTATCGCCCCTTTCTGATGTTTTCCTTGCACCGGCTTTTTCATCCAGATGTCACAATTTGTGCGTAATTTATACACAAGGCGACATGGAACTTGTGGATAAAATCACTGTCTGATAAAAGTGTGAATGCTAATCTCGTTGCTCATAAGGACTGGCATGTTTGTTGCCTGATGGGGACAGACCGCCGCCAGTGGAAAGTAAATTGAGAGGATTTGAATGACCAAAGAAATGCAAACTTTAGCTTTAGCCCCTGTTGGTAACCTGGAATCTTACGTCCGGGCCGCTAACGCATGGCCGATGTTGACGGCTGATGAAGAGCGGGCGCTGGCTGAAAAGCTGCATTACCAGGGCGATCTGGAAGCAGCGAAAAAGCTGATTCTGTCTCACCTGCGCTTTGTTGTTCATATTGCTCGTAATTACTCGGGCTATGGTCTGCCGCAGGCGGATCTTATCCAGGAAGGTAATATCGGCCTGATGAAAGCTGTGCGTCGCTTCAACCCGGAAGTGGGTGTGCGACTGGTTTCCTTCGCCGTGCACTGGATCAAAGCTGAGATCCACGAGTATGTGCTGCGCAACTGGCGTATCGTGAAAGTGGCAACTACCAAAGCACAGCGCAAACTGTTCTTTAATCTGCGTAAAGCGAAACAGCGTCTGGGTTGGTTTAACCAGGACGAAGTCGAAATGGTGGCCCGTGAACTGGGCGTGACCAGCAAAGACGTGCGCGAAATGGAATCGCGTATGGCGGCGCAGGACATGACGTTTGATATGTCCCCGGACGATGACGCCCAGGACAGCCAGCCGATGGCTCCGGTGCTCTATTTGCAGGATAAATCGTCGAACTTTGCCGATGGCATTGAAGACGACAACTGGGAAGAACAGGCTGCGAACAAGCTGACCGACGCGATGAAAGGGCTGGACGAACGCAGCCAGCAGATCATCCGCGCCCGCTGGCTGGACGAAGAGAACAAGTCTACGCTGCAGGAGCTGGCTGACCGTTATGGTGTTTCCGCCGAACGTGTACGACAGCTGGAAAAGAACGCGATGAAAAAACTGCGCGCCGCTATCGAAGCGTAAGCGTATGCAGTGAACAAGCCGGGTCGGCGCAAGCCTCGCCCGGCTTTTTGTTTTTTAACGCGCTGCGTTTTTGCTTCCCGGCGCTTCGCGTATCAGTTCTGCAAGCTCGGCAAACACTGGCTCCATCTCTTCTTCCTCCATCGCCGCAAATCCCATCAACAGGCCGCGCGCGGGCGTGTCGCCACTGTAATAACGCGAAAGTGGCCGTACCAGAATGCCTCGCGCGTTAGCCGTTTGCGCCAGCGCGACATCATCGCAGGCAGCAGGCAACGACAGCACCAGATGCAGCCCGGCATTATCGTTAAACTCGCTAAGCGCCTCTTTGCCAAGATAATCGGTGATAAGCTGCGCCAGCCGCGCTCGGCGCCGGGCGTACAGCAATCGCATCCGGCGAATATGCGCCGTGTAATGCCCCTCGCGGATAAACTGCGCCAGCGCTTCCTGATCCAGCAAACGTCCGCCGCGATAGAGCTCGGCATGCGCGGTTTTAAGCGCCTGCATTAGCGGGCGCGGCAACACCAGATAACCGAGCCGCAACCCAGGGTAGAGCGTTTTACTGAACGTACCGGTATAAATCACCGGCGCATCGTCCACCAGCCCCTGCAGGGCGGGAATGGGCTGGCCCGAGAAGCGAAATTCGCTGTCGTAATCATCCTCAATAATCCAACTCCCGGTTTGCCGCGCCAGCGCTAATAGCCGCTGGCGGCGTTCCAGACTCATCACGCAGCCCAGCGGATACTGGTGCGAGGGCGTGACGAAAATCAGTTTCGGCGGCGCATCGCCCGGCTCCGGCGGATTCATCCCGGATCTGTCAACTTCGATGGCCTGCAAGTTAACGCCATTTACTGCCAGCACATTACGAATTCCCCAGTAGGCGGGCTCCTCAATCCACGCCAGATCGCCAGGATTACACAGCATGCGCGATACCAGATCGATGGCCTGATGAATGCCTTCCGTAATCAGGATCTGCTCCGCGCTACAGCGAACCGAGCGCGTGACCCGCAAATACTCCACCAGAGCCTGCTGCAGCGCGATGCTGCCGCCAGCGTTGCTATAAGAAAGCTGTATTGCCTGCGGTTTTCGACTTACGCGAGACTGTATTTTTCGCAACAGCGCATGCGGGAAAGCGTTGATATCCGGGACGCCAGGCAGAAACGCGCCCCACTGGCGCGCGCTGGCATTGCTGTGGCTCAGCAGATGCTGACCGCGGGCGGAAAGCTGTGAAGGCAGGCTGGCGCTGAGTTTTTCACCAGGCGTCAGCGGCGCGGAAAGCAGGCTATCCGGGACGGTACCGGCCACAAAGGTGCCGCTGCCGGTACGGGAAACGACATACCCTTCGGCCAGTAGCTGCTCATACACCGTCAGCACCGTATTGCGCGACAGATTCAGTTGCGCGGCTAAATCGCGGCTCGGCGGCAGTCGGCTTTGTGTCGGCAGGCTACCGTCGAGTATCGACAGGCGAATCGCGTTATATAATTTCTTATGCAGCTTGCCTTCGTGCTGCTCGTCCAGACGCAACTGCAGCAAGTCAGAGACGAGTGAGCGCAATTGGATCCCTCAATTATTCAAAACTGGTACTCGATTATAGAACCACTTATGTCATGTTTTCACAACAGACGCAGCAACAACGAACACAGACGAGGGTAATCAGGTGAAGAATAACGAACTACATCAGCGCCGTTTACAGGCGACGCCGCGCGGTATTGGAGTGATGTGCGGGTTTTATGCGGAAAAAGCAGAAAATGCCACATTATGGGATGTCGAAGGCAACGAAGTCATCGACTTCGCTGCCGGGATCGCGGTGCTCAATACCGGGCATCGTCACCCGAAAGTAATGGCTGCGGTGGAAAAGCAGTTGCAGGCATTTACGCACACCGCTTACCAAATCGTTCCTTACGAAAGCTATGTTTCGCTGGCGGAACGTATTAACGAACGCGTGCCCGTTGATGGCCCGGCGAAAACGGCGTTTTTCTCAACCGGCGCGGAAGCGGTGGAGAACGCGGTGAAAATTGCCCGCGCTTACACCAAACGCCCTGGCGTGATTACCTTCGGCGGCGGTTTTCATGGCCGTACGTTTATGACCATGGCGCTGACCGGGAAGGTTGCCCCGTACAAAATCGGGTTTGGTCCGTTCCCCGGCTCGATTTACCACGCACAATATCCGAATGCGCTGCATGGCGTCAGTACCGAAGATGCGCTGAAAAGTCTCGAACGCATTTTTAAAGCGGATATCGCGCCGGATCAGGTTGCGGCCATCCTGCTGGAGCCGGTTCAGGGCGAAGGCGGCTTTAACGTGGCGCCAGCGGATTTCATGAACGCGCTGCGCAAACTGTGCGACAGCCACGGCATTCTTTTGATTGTTGATGAAGTGCAGAGCGGCTTTGCCCGTACCGGCAAATTGTTCGCGACCGAGTATTACGATGTTAAACCGGATCTGATCACCATGGCGAAAAGCCTGGCGGGCGGGTTGCCGCTATCGGCGGTGGCAGGGCGTGCAGAGGTGATGGATGCGCCTGCGCCTGGCGGGCTGGGCGGCACTTACGCTGGTAACCCGCTGGCGGTGGCCGCAGCACACGCGGTGCTGGATGTGATCGACGAAGAGAACCTCTGTGAACGCGCTAACCATCTGGGCAAACATCTGGTGGAAGTGCTGACGCAGGCAAAAGCGCAGTGCTCGTACATCGCGGATATCCGCTCGCAGGGCTCGATGGTGGCTGTGGAATTTAACGATCCCAGTACCGGTGCGCCATCGCCTGAATTTACCAAACAGGTACAGGACAAGGCGCTGGCTGCAGGTGTGCTGCTGCTGAGCTGCGGTGTCTACGGCAACGTGATCCGTTTCCTCTATCCGTTAACCATTCCGGAAGTTCAGTTCCGCAAAGCGCTGGATATTATCCACCAGTCGCTGACCCGCTAAGTATTCAGCCGCCTTATGGGCGGCTTTTTTACAGCGTGTCATCACTCTGTCGCATAACCTTCAAAATTGTTATTCCATATTCTGAAAAATGGGGTATGTTTTAGCAGAGTATGCTGCTAAGGCACCGGCAGAATGGCTAATAACTACTATCATATTCTTTGCTTATGATGGTAATCAAAATAATGTGCCACACAACAACATCACAACAAATGCAATAACCATAACAATGGGGAAACTCAGGATGAAAATGAAGGGCAAAGCGTTACTGGCAGGATGTATTGCGTTAGCAATGAGCAACGTGGCATTCGCCAAAGATATTAAAGTTGCCGTTGTCGGTGCGATGTCCGGTCCGGTTGCGCAGTATGGCGACCAGGAATTTACCGGCGCTGAGCAGGCTATCGCAGACATCAACGCGAAGGGCGGCATCAAAGGCGACAAACTGGTAGCGGTAAAATATGACGATGCGTGTGACCCAAAACAAGCGGTTGCAGTAGCCAACAAAGTGGTCAACGACGGCATCAAATATGTTATCGGTCACCTGTGCTCCTCTTCTACTCAGCCTGCGTCTGATATCTATGAAGACGAAGGTATTCTGATGATCACGCCTGCGGCGACAGCGCCGGAGCTGACCGCGCGCGGTTACAAACTGACGCTGCGCACGACTGGCCTGGATTCCGATCAGGGCCCGACCGCGGCGAAATACATTCTGGATAAAGTGAAACCGCAGCGCATCGCGGTCATCCACGATAAACAGCAGTATGGTGAAGGTCTGGCGCGTGCGGTGCAGGACGGCCTGAAAAAAGGCGGCGCCAACGTGGTGTTCTTTGACGGTATCACCGCTGGTGAGAAAGATTTCTCCACGCTGGTGGCGCGTCTGAAGAAAGAGAACATCGATTTCGTCTACTACGGCGGCTATCACCCGGAAATGGGGCAGATCCTGCGTCAGTCACGCGCAGCTGGCCTGAAAACCCAGTTTATGGGGCCGGAAGGCGTAGCGAACGTCTCCCTGTCTAACATCGCGGGCGATTCAGCAGAAGGCATGCTGGTGACGAAGCCGAAGAACTACGATCAGATCCCGGCGAACAAACCGATTGTTGATGCTATCAAAGCGAAGAAACAGGATCCGAGCGGCGCATTCGTGTGGACCACCTACGCAGCCGTGCAGTCTCTGGCGGCAGGTCTGAACCAGACTGCGGAACCGGACGCGATTGCCACTTACCTGAAAGGGCACACTGTTGATACCGTGATGGGGCCGCTGTCATGGGATCAGAAGGGCGATCTGAAAGGCTTTGAGTTTGGTGTGTTTACCTGGCACGCGAACGGTACGGCGACTGACGCTAAGTAATTTTATGAACTGACCGTCGCCTTTCGCGCCACAGATGCGTTGGCTGCATTCACTCACCCCGGTCACTTACTTCAGTAAGCTCCCGGGGATGAACGAACTTGCCGGCTTCCTGCGACACGAAATTCCTGGTCAGAAGATCGTTATTTTCTATGCCGGGTAAGCAAACGCTACCCGGCATTTTTTATCGTTTTTCCCAGCCATTTTCCTGCGCGGTAAAGCCCAACGTCTGAGCGAACGCCTCCATCACACTGCGATCTTCGACACCAATATCAGTAATCCACCAACTGGTGATGCTGGGGTTATCACGAATCACTTCTTCAACGAGGTACTGCCCAACGCCGCGACGGCGAGTGATATCGCGCACGCGCAGCGAATCCAGCGCACCTTCGGTGCCGCGCAGGGTGACGCGCACGGCAGCCAGCAGGCGATCGTTAAAGCGGGCCGCATAAATGCGGTGGTCATCATCCACTTCAAGGGAAGCAGGAGAGTATTCCGGCCAGACTTTCGCTAAATCAATATGATCCTGCTCGGTAAAGGTTACCAGTCGGATGATAGTCAATTTCATGTACAGCTTGTCCAAAACGCAAAAGATAGTGTGAGTGTAATCAATTTCATCGGCCGGAGAGGGGTAGTTTTTTATTTTTCATTCGGCAGGTGAATAATTTTGCCGCAGACGTTCAGCCAGTGTGAAACATTAGAGATCGAAAAGCAGGCAGCATTTTAACCTGATTGGTAGTGATTTATTCCGCTTTATGTACCATTATTTTATGCTGGCAATGGGACTTTTTTTGTTTATCTCCGATTAAATACAGAATATTATCTGTGCTTAATCGCCTGAAAAATAGAGGATTTAGTCTGGTTTTTGCCAAAAAACTGCGCTAAACCATTAAAGGCGCTGGTAAAAATAGCGTTGTGCATTAAAAGTACAGAATGCTTTTTAACCATAAAAAAACAAAATTATTACACGACATCACGAATGGGGATTTACAACAATGAGAAGGAACGCGAAGACATTAATCGCGGGAATGGTTGCACTTGCGATGTCTCACGCGGCCGTGGCGAAGGATATTAAAGTGGCGGTTGTTGGGGCGATGTCCGGTCCTGTTGCGCAGTGGGGCGACATGGAATTTAATGGCGCGCGCCAGGCTATCCACGATATCAACGCCAAAGGCGGAATCAAGGGCGACAAACTGGTTGCTGTTGAGTACGACGACGCCTGTGACCCGAAACAAGCCGTTGCCGTAGCGAACAAAATCGTTAACGACGGTGTGAAATATGTAATTGGCCATCTCTGCTCCTCCTCCACGCAGCCTGCATCTGATATCTACGAAGACGAAGGTATTCTGATGATCACGCCAGGCGCGACGAATCCGGAACTGACTCAGCGCGGCTATCAGCAAATTATGCGCACCGCCGGGCTGGACTCTTCGCAGGGGCCGACCGCCGCGAAATACATTCTGAATTCGGTTAAACCGCAGCGTATCGCCATCATTCACGATAAGCAGCAGTACGGAGAAGGTCTTGCTCGTTCCGTGCAGGAAGGGCTGAAAGCTGGCGGCGCAAACATTGTCTTTTTTGATGGCATCACCGCCGGGGAGAAAGATTTCTCCGCGCTTATCGCCCGTCTGCAAAAAGAAAATATCGATTTTGTCTACTACGGTGGTTATTACCCGGAGATGGGACAAATGCTGCGCCAGGCGCGCGCCAGCGGACTGAAAACCCAGTTTATGGGGCCGGAAGGCGTGGGTAACGCTTCTCTGTCTAACATCGCGGGCAATGCGGCGGAAGGCATGCTGGTGACGATGCCGAAGCGCTATGACCAGGATCCGGCGAACCAGAGCATCGTCGATGCCCTGAAAGCGCAGAAGAAAGATGCGAGCGGGCCATATGTGTGGATCACATACGCTGCCGTGCAATCGCTGGCGACCGCGCTGGAGCGTACCGGCAGCGACGATCCGCTGACGCTTATCAAAGATTTAAAAGCCAACGGGGCTAAAACCGTGATTGGGCCGCTGAACTGGGATGAAAAAGGCGATCTGAAAGGATTTGAGTTTGGCGTCTTCCAATGGCACGCCGATGGTTCGTCCTCTGTGGCGAAATAACTGTCATCCCGCTTCCTGGGCGCAATGCCCGGGAAGTTTTAAGAAGGTTAAGTTATGTCCGAGCAGTTTCTCTATTTTGTGCAGCAGATGTTTAACGGCGTAACGCTGGGAAGCACCTATGCATTGATCGCCATTGGTTACACCATGGTTTACGGCATCATCGGCATGATCAACTTCGCCCACGGCGAGGTTTACATGATCGGTAGCTATGTCTCCTTTATGATCATCGCCGCGCTGATGATGATGGGCATCGACAGCAGCTGGCTGCTGGTCGCCGCCGGTTTTGTTGGCGCCATCGTGATCGCCAGCGCATACGGCTGGAGCATCGAACGGGTGGCCTATCGCCCGGTGCGTAACTCCAAGCGCCTGATTGCGCTGATCTCCGCCATCGGCATGTCCATCTTCCTGCAAAACTACGTCAGCCTGACCGAAGGTTCGCGCGATGTGGCGCTGCCGAGCCTGTTCAACGGCCAGTGGGTTGTCGGTAGCAGCGAAAACTTCTCTGCTTCTGTCACCACCATGCAGTTGGTGATCTGGATTGTGACTTTCGTGGCGATGCTGGCGCTGACGCTGTTTATCCGTTACTCCCGTATGGGCCGCGCCTGCCGCGCTTGTGCAGAAGACCTGAAAATGGCCAGCTTGCTGGGCATTAACACCGACCGCGTTATCGCGCTGACCTTCGTGATCGGTGCGGCAATGGCGGCGGTGGCTGGTGTGTTGCTGGGCCAGTTCTACGGCGTGATCAACCCCTACATCGGCTTTATGGCCGGGATGAAGGCGTTCACCGCAGCGGTGCTGGGCGGTATCGGCAGCATTCCTGGCGCGATGATTGGCGGGCTGATCCTCGGTGTTACCGAATCGCTCTGCTCTGCGTATCTCAGTACGGAATATAAAGATGTGGTTTCGTTCGCGCTGTTGATCGTGGTGCTACTGGTAATGCCTACCGGTATCCTGGGCCGCCCGGAGGTGGAAAAAGTATGAAACCGATGCATTTTGCGATGGCGCTGCTTTCCGCCGCGATGTTCTTCGTGCTGGCTGGCGTCTTTATGGGTGTCCAGCTTGAGCTGGATGGCACCAAACTGGTGGTGAACACCGCTGCGGATATCCGCTGGCAGTGGATCATCATCGGTACTGCCGTGGTCTTTTTCTTCCAGTTGCTGCGACCGCTGTTACAGAAAGGCCTGCGCGGCGTTTCCGGTCCGAAATTCGTTCTGCCGGCTATCGATGGCTCAACGGTAAAACAGAAACTGTTCCTGCTGGCGCTGCTGGTTATCGCCGTGGCGTGGCCGTTTGTGGTGTCGCGCGGCACGGTGGATATCGCCACTATGACGATGATTTATATCATCCTCGGCCTTGGACTGAACGTAGTGGTGGGGCTTTCCGGCCTGCTGGTGCTGGGCTACGGCGGTTTTTACGCCATCGGTGCCTATACCTTCGCACTGTTGAACCACTATTACGGGCTGGGTTTCTGGACCTGCCTGCCGCTGGCGGGGCTGGTTTCCGCGGCTGCCGGGTTCCTGCTGGGCTTCCCGGTTCTGCGTCTGCGCGGCGACTATCTGGCGATTGTGACGCTCGGCTTCGGTGAAATCGTCCGTATCCTGCTGTTGAATAACACCGAAATTACCGGCGGCCCGAACGGCATCAGCCAGATCCCGAAACCGACGCTGTTCGGCCTGGAGTTCAGCCGTACTGCGCGAGAAGGCGGCTGGGATACCTTCAGCAACTTCTTCCATGTGTCCTATGATCCGAATGACCGCGTGGTTTTCCTCTATCTGGTCGCGCTGTTGCTGGTCGTGGTCACGCTGTTTGTCATTAACCGCCTGCTGCGTATGCCGCTTGGCCGTGCGTGGGAAGCGCTGCGTGAAGATGAAATCGCCTGTCGCTCGCTGGGCCTGAATCCGACGCGCATCAAGCTGACCGCTTTTACCATCAGCGCCGCGTTTGCCGGTTTTGCCGGAACGCTGTTCGCTGCCCGCCAGGGGTTTGTCAGCCCGGAATCCTTCACCTTTGCCGAATCTGCCTTTGTGCTGGCGATCGTGGTGCTGGGCGGTATGGGCTCGCAGTTTGCGGTTATTCTCGCGGCCATCCTGCTGGTGGTTTCCCGCGAGTTGATGCGTGATTTCAATGAATACAGCATGTTGATGCTGGGTGGTTTGATGGTACTGATGATGATTTGGCGTCCGCAAGGCTTGCTGCCAATGACCCGTCCGCAGTTGAAATTGAAAAACGGGCAAGCGAAAGGAGAGCAGGCATGAGTCAGCCATTGTTATCCGTAAACGGTCTGATGATGCGCTTCGGTGGTCTGCTGGCGGTGAACAACGTCGCGCTGGATCTATATCCACAGGAGATCGTTTCGCTGATTGGCCCGAACGGCGCGGGGAAAACCACCGTATTTAACTGCCTCACTGGTTTCTATAAACCGACCGGCGGCACCATTATGCTGCGTGATAAGCACCTCGAAGGGTTGCCGGGCCAGCAAATCGCGCGGATGGGCGTGGTGCGTACTTTCCAGCACGTGCGCCTGTTCCGTGAAATGACGGTGATTGAGAACCTGCTGGTTGGCCAGCATCAGCAACTGAAAACCGGCGTCTTCTCCGGCCTGCTGAAAACTCCGTCATTCCGCCGCGCACAAAGTGAAGCGCTGGATCGCGCCGCAGTGTGGCTGGAGCGTATCGGTTTGTTAGCCCACGCTAACCGCCAGGCCAGTAACCTGGCTTACGGCGACCAGCGTCGTCTGGAGATCGTCCGCTGCATGGTAACGCAGCCGGAGATCCTGATGCTCGACGAACCGGCGGCCGGCCTGAACCCGAAAGAGACCAAAGAGCTGGACGAATTGATCGTCGAGCTGCGTAACAACCACAACACCACCATTCTGCTGATTGAGCACGATATGAAACTGGTGATGGGGATTTCCGACAGGATTTATGTGGTGAACCAGGGGACGCCGCTGGCGAACGGGACGCCGGAAGAGATCCGTAACAATCCGGACGTGATCCGCGCATACCTGGGTGAGGCATAAGATGGAAAAAGTGATGTTATCTTTTGACAAAGTCAGCGCCCACTACGGCAAGATTCAGGCGCTGCACGATGTCAGTCTGCACATTAATCAGGGGGAAATCGTGACCCTGATCGGCGCTAACGGCGCGGGCAAAACCACCCTGCTGGGCACACTGTGCGGCGATCCGCGCGCGAGCAGCGGGCACATTGTATTTGACGGAAAAGAGATCACCGACTGGCAGACCGCGAAAATCATGCGTGAAGCGGTGGCGATTGTGCCGGAAGGGCGTCGTGTCTTCTCACGAATGACCGTGGAAGAGAACCTGGCGATGGGCGGTTTCTTCGCCGATCGTGAACAGTTCCAGAGCCGCATTGAGCGGGTTTATGCGCTGTTCCCGCGTCTGCATGAACGGCGTATTCAGCGTGCGGGCACCATGTCCGGCGGCGAACAGCAGATGCTGGCGATTGGCCGCGCGCTGATGAGCCAGCCGCGTTTGTTGCTGCTGGATGAACCGTCGCTGGGCCTGGCACCTATCATCATTCAGCAAATCTTCGACACCATCGAGCAGCTGCGTAAAGAAGGGATGACCATCTTCCTGGTGGAGCAGAACGCCAACCAGGCGCTGAAGCTCGCCGATCGCGGTTACGTGCTGGAAAACGGCCACGTGGTGCTGGAAGATACCGGCGACGCGCTGCTGGCGAACGAAGCGGTGCGCAGCGCTTATCTCGGCGGGTAACTCCTTGAGGTAACAGTATTTAAACCGGCCTCCAGGGGCCGGTTTTTTTATCAAATTTTATGCGGGCAAGTATCCTGGCGGCTTGTCGATATACCTGACAAGCTGAGTCGCCGGGCGATTCATGTAATAAAAAGGCTTCTCTGCGACAGAGAAGCCTTTTTACCTTTACGGGCGGCATCATCGAATCGCCGATGAGCCGCCATTTTTCCGTCACCGTACCATCATCTCTGCGACATTTTCCTGACGCCTGGCTGTCATCTGATTGTAATTAAAAGGTTATTTTTCTGTAATTCGAGCGTGTCATGTTACCTCGCGAGCATAAAAACGCGTGATATCGCGCATCCCGCATAACAAGAGAGATCACAATGACAACGTTACGGCATACCGCTTTGGGTCTGGCTATGGGGTTAGTTTTTGCAGGCAACGCCATGGCTGCAACCACCATTCCGTTCTGGCATTCGATGGAAGGGGAGTTAGGTAAAGAAGTTGACTCCCTGGCGCAACGTTTCAATGACACACACCCGGATTACAAAATTGTTCCGGTCTACAAAGGCAACTATGAGCAGAGCCTGAGCGCAGGTATCGCTGCGTTCCGTACCGGTAACGCGCCTGCCATTTTGCAGGTTTATGAAGTGGGTACCGCCACCATGATGGCGTCCAAAGCTATCAAGCCGGTGTATCAGGTGTTTAAAGATGCCGGTATCAACTTTGATGAAAGCCAGTTCGTACCGACCGTTGCCGGTTATTACACCGATTCTAAATCCGGTCATCTGCTTTCTCAGCCGTTTAACAGCTCCACGCCGGTGCTG
The DNA here is from genome assembly GCF_003028445.1 of Kosakonia sp. H7A. Classification (NCBI taxonomy): domain Bacteria; kingdom Pseudomonadati; phylum Pseudomonadota; class Gammaproteobacteria; order Enterobacterales; family Enterobacteriaceae; genus Kosakonia; species Kosakonia sp. H7A. The sequence continues at coordinate 369,083 of NZ_PYTZ01000003.1, forward strand.
TACTACAACAAAGATGCCTTCAAAAAAGCCGGTTTAGATCCGGAGCAGCCGCCGAAAACCTGGCAGGATCTGGCCGCTTACACCGAGAAGCTGAAAGCGGCCGGAATGAAATGCGGTTACGCCAGCGGCTGGCAGGGCTGGATCCAGATTGAAAACTTCAGCGCCTGGCACGGTCTGCCGGTGGCGACCAAAAATAACGGTTTCGACGGTACTGATGCGGTGCTGGAGTTCAACAAGCCGGAGCAGGTGAAACATATCGCCATGCTGGAAGAGATGAACAAGAAGGGCGATTTCAGCTACTTCGGGCGTAAAGACGAATCCACCGAGAAGTTCTACAACGGTGATTGCGCCATTACCACGGCTTCTTCTGGCTCGCTGGCGGATATTCGTCACTACGCCAAATTCAACTACGGCGTGGGCATGATGCCTTACGACGCTGACGTGAAAGGCGCGCCGCAGAACGCCATCATTGGCGGAGCCAGCCTGTGGGTGATGCAGGGCAAAGATAACGCGACCTACAAAGGCGTGGCGCAGTTCCTCGACTTCCTGACGAAACCGGAAATTGCTGCCGAATGGCACCAGAAAACCGGTTACCTGCCGATCACCACTGCCGCTTACGATTTGACCCGCAAGCAGGGTTTCTATGACAAAAATCCGGGGGCTGATATCGCTACGCGTCAGATGCTGAACAAGCCGCCGTTGGCGTTCACCAAAGGTCTGCGTCTGGGCAACATGCCGCAGATCCGCAGTGTTGTCGATGAAGAGCTGGAAAGCGTGTGGACCGGTAAGAAAACCCCGCAACAGGCGCTGGATTCTGCCGTTGAGCGTGGTAACCAGCTGCTGCGCCGTTTCGAGCAGTCAACGAAGTCCTAATGTAGAAATGCCGGGTGGCGGCTTTGCCTTACCCGGCCTGCACATGCTTGCAGGCTGAATAAGCGGAGCGCCACCCGACACGGTTCAGGAAGCAAATCGCAATGTCATCATCCCGTCCGGTGTTCCGCTCGCGCTGGCTGCCCTATTTGCTGGTTGCCCCGCAACTGGTTATCACCATTATTTTCTTTATCTGGCCTGCGGGCGAAGCGTTGTGGTACTCGGTACAAAGCGTGGATCCGTTCGGGCTTTCCAGCCAGTTTGTCGGGCTGGACAACTTTATCGCGCTGTTTCATGACGGCTATTATCTGGATTCGTTCTGGACCACGATGCGTTTTAGCGCGCTGGTGACCTTTAGCGGCCTGTTTGTCTCGCTGTTTTTTGCGGCGCTGGTGGACAACGTGGTGCGCGGCAGCCGTATCTACCAGACGCTGATGCTGCTGCCTTATGCGGTTGCGCCAGCCGTTGCCGCCGTACTGTGGATCTTCCTGTTTAACCCCGGGCGCGGGTTGATTACCCATTTTCTGGAACAGTTCGGCTACAACTGGAACCACGCGCAAAACAGCGGCCAGGCGATGTTTCTGGTGGTTTTTACCTCGGTGTGGCAGCAGATCAGCTACAACTTCCTGTTCTTTTTCGCTGCGTTGCAATCGATTCCCCGCTCGCTGGTCGAGGCGGCGGCTATTGATGGCGCCGGGCCGGTTCGCCGCTTCTTCAAACTGTCGCTGCCCCTCATCGCGCCGGTCAGTTTCTTCCTGCTGGTGGTGAACCTCGTTTACGCCTTCTTCGATACCTTCCCGGTGATTGATGCCGCGACCGCTGGTGGCCCGGTGCAGGCAACCACGACGTTGATTTATAAGATCTACCGCGAAGGGTTTGTCGGCCTGGATCTTTCTGCTTCGGCGGCGCAGTCGGTGGTGCTGATGGTGCTGGTAATTGTGCTGACGGTTATCCAGTTTCGCTATGTTGAACGTAAGGTGCGCTACCAATGATTGAGAATCGCCCCGGACTGGCGCTGTTCAGCCATATCATGCTTATTCTCGGTGTCGTCGTGGTGCTGTTTCCGCTATATGTCGCCTTCGTGACCGCGACGCTGGATATCAACGCCGTCTATGACACGCCGATGACCTTAATTCCCGGTACTCACCTGTGGGAAAACCTGCGCAACATCTGGATGAACGGCGTCGGCGTAAACAGCGCGCCATTCTGGCTGATGCTGACCAACAGCTTCATCATGGCGCTGGCGATCACGGTGGGCAAAATCACGGTGTCGATGCTGTCGGCTTTCGCTATCGTCTGGTTCCGCTTTCCGCTGCGTAACCTCTTCTTCTGGATGATTTTCATCACCTTAATGCTGCCGGTCGAGGTGCGTATTTTCCCGACGGTGGAAGTGATCGCCAACCTGAAGATGCTCGACAGCTACACCGGTCTAACGTTGCCGCTGATGGCGTCGGCCACCGCGACATTCCTGTTCCGCCAGTTCTTTATGACCCTGCCGGATGAGCTGCTGGAAGCCGCGCGCATTGATGGCGCCTCGCCAATGCGCTTTTTCCGCGACATTGTGCTGCCGCTTTCCAAAACCAACCTGGCTGCACTGTTCGTGATCACCTTTATCTACGGCTGGAACCAGTATTTGTGGCCGCTGCTGATTATCAACGACGTCAACCTCGGCACTGCCGTAGCGGGCGTGAAAGGCATGATTGCCAGCGGTGAAGGCACCACGCAATGGAACCAGGTGATGGCAGCGATGCTGCTGACGTTGATCCCCCCGGTCGTTATCGTTTTAGCCATGCAGCGCGCGTTTGTGCGTGGTTTAGTGGACAGTGAGAAATAAGATGGCAGGTTTAAAATTACAGGCTGTAACCAAAAGCTGGGACAGCGGCAAAACGCAGGTGATTCAACCGCTGACGCTGGACGTCTCGGATGGTGAATTTATCGTGATGGTTGGCCCGTCGGGCTGCGGGAAATCAACGTTGCTGCGTATGGTTGCCGGGCTGGAGCGCGTCTCCAGCGGCGATATCTGGATCGACACCCAGCGCGTGACCGAAAAGGAGCCGAAAGATCGCGGTATTGCGATGGTGTTCCAGAACTATGCGCTCTACCCGCATATGAGTGTGGAAGAGAACATGGCGTGGGGGCTGAAAATCCGCGGTATGGGCAAAGCGCACATTGCCGGTCGGGTGGCGGAGGCGGCGCGTATTCTTGAACTAGATGGTTTGTTGAAGCGCCGTCCGCGCGAGTTGTCCGGCGGTCAGCGCCAGCGCGTGGCGATGGGGCGCGCTATTGTGCGCGATCCGGCGGTGTTTCTCTTTGATGAACCGCTGTCGAACCTCGATGCTAAATTGCGCGTGCAGATGCGGCTGGAGTTACAACAACTGCACCGCCGCCTGAACACCACTTCGCTGTATGTCACGCACGATCAGGTTGAAGCGATGACGCTGGCGCAACGTGTGCTGGTGATGAATAAAGGTGTTGCTGAACAAATCGGAACGCCAGTGGAAGTGTATGAAAAACCCGCCAGCCGTTTTGTGGCGAGCTTTATCGGCAGCCCGGCGATGAACCTGCTGGAGGGCCGCATCAATAGCGAGGGCACCCATTTTGAACTGGGAAGCGGTATGGCATTGCCGATCAACTGGTACTACCGCGGCTACGCCGGGCGCAAAATGACGCTGGGTATCCGCCCGGAACATATTGCGTTAAGCTCACAGGCCGAAGGTGGCGTTCCGCTGGTGATGGAGACGCTGGAGATGCTCGGCGCAGACAACCTGGCGCACGGCCGCTGGGGCGAGCAGAAGCTGGTGGTTCGCTTATCGCATTACGAACGCCCGGCTGCGGGCAGCACGTTGTGGCTGCATCTGCCGGAAAATCACCTGCACTTATTTGATGGTGAAACAGGACAACGCGTATGAGTAACTGGCCTTATCCCCATATTGTCGCCCATCGCGGCGGCGGGAAACTGGCTCCGGAAAACACGCTGGCGGCAATCGACGTCGGCGCGAGTTACGGGCATACCATGATTGAGTTCGATGCCAAATTGTCGAAAGACGGCGAGATTTTCCTGCTGCATGACGACAACCTTGAGCGTACCAGCAATGGCTGGGGCGTGGCGGGCGAACTGGCGTGGAGTGATTTGCTGAAAGTGGATGCCGGCGGCTGGTTTAGCGGCGAATTCAAAGGCGAGCCGCTGCCGCTGCTTTCGCAGGTAGCGGAGCGTTGCCGCCAGCACGGCATGATGGCGAATATCGAAATCAAACCCACCACCGGCACCGGTCCGCTGACCGGCAAAGTGGTGGCGCTGGCCGCCCGCGAATTGTGGGCAGGCATGACCGCGCCCTTGCTCTCTTCGTTTGAAATCGATGCGCTGGAAGCCGCTCAGCAAGCCGCGCCGGAACTGCCGCGCGGCCTGTTGCTTGACGAGTGGCGCGATGACTGGCAGGAACTGACCACACGCCTCGGATGCCTCTCCATCCATCTCAATCACAAACTGCTGGATGAAGCGCGGGTGCGCATGTTGCGCGACGCGGGCTTACGCATTCTGGTTTACACCGTAAACCAACCCGCGCGCGCTGCCGAGCTGTTGCGCTGGGGTGTGGACAGCATCTGCACCGATAAAATCGACGATATCGGGCCGAACTTCCGTTATTGAGAGGTGGTCGACGGCGGCGTGCTTTGCAGCATGTTGCCGTTTTGACTCTGCGGCAGCATATGCTGCTGCGTCGTCATCCCGCCAGAAGCCGTTCCGCCGCTTAACATTCCGCTACCGGTATTTGGCAGCACTTGATGGCCCTGGTTAAGCGCGCCGGGCTGCGCCTGTTTAATCCGCTGTGAGTTGTTATTCATTTGCGTTTGCAGATTTTGCTGTTGCAGGCGGCTTTGCGTCTGCTGTTGCTGCCTCAGCATGCCCTGCTGCTGTTGCTGCTGGTTGAGCATTTGCGTCTGCATCCGCTGCTGGCTGGGGATCACATATCCCGGCTGGTTTGGGTTATTCGTCGGGTTTAGCGGCTGTGCAAAGGCGCTAAAAGGCAGCAGAGCCGCCAGAATCAGTAAATGTTTCATCGTTGTTCCCTCCTGTTGAGGCTTCCTTTCAGTTTACTTGCTTTCATTCATGAAAATGATTTTTTAAGAGTTGTGAACCAGGCTTAAGCGGGAACTGTAGCCCCTTACCTGGGAGTAACGACGATGATGAAACAGAAGTTTGCGCGTTGGATGCTGATTGCCGCGCTGACAGCGGGAGGGTGTTTTAGCGTTGCGGCTGCGCCGCCAGAAGGGCAGGCAACCGCGCCGCCGGTCTCGTACGGTGTTGAAGCCGATGTCTTCCACCCGGTGGTTGCGAAGCAAGGCATGGTGGCTTCGGTAGATGAAGCCGCGACGCGCGTTGGCGTCGATATTCTGAAGCAGGGTGGTAATGCTGTTGATGCGGCCGTCGCGGTGGGATATGCGCTGGCGGTCACGCATCCGCAGGCCGGTAATCTCGGCGGCGGCGGTTTTATGTTGATTCGTACCAAAGAGGGGAAGGTCACGGCGATCGATTTCCGGGAAATGGCGCCCGCCGCCGCCACGCGCGATATGTTCCTCGACGATCAGGGTAACCCGGACAGCAAAAAATCCCTGACCTCACATCTGGCATCCGGGACGCCCGGCACGGTGGCAGGTTTCTCAATGGCGCTGGAAAAGTACGGTACGCTGCCGCTGAAGAAAGTGGTGCAGCCGGCCATTAAACTGGCGAAGCAGGGTTTTGTGGTCAACGATGCGCTGGCGAACGATCTGAAAACCTACGGCAGTGAAGTGCTGCCAAATCATGAAAACAGTAAAGCGATCTTCTGGAAGGATGGCGAACCGCTGAAAAAGGGCGACAAACTGGTGCAGAGCAATCTGGCCAGAAGCCTGGAGATGATTGCGGAAAAAGGGCCGGACGCCTTCTACAAAGGCGCTATCGCTGAGCAAATCGCCCAGCAGATGAGCAAAAACGGCGGGCTTATCACCAAAGAAGATTTAGCCAATTACAAAGCCGTGGAGCGCACGCCGATCAGCGGCGACTACCGCGGCTATCAGGTTTACTCCATGCCGCCGCCCTCTTCCGGCGGGATCCATATCGTTGAGATCCTCAATATTCTGGAGAACTTCGATCTGGCGAAATATGGCTTTGGTAGCGCCGATGCCATACAGGTGATGACCGAAGCGGAGAAATACGCCTATGCTGATCGCTCCGAATATCTCGGCGATCCGGACTTCGTCAAAGTGCCGTGGCAGGCGCTGACCAACAAAGCGTATGCCAAATCGATCGCCGCACAGATTGATCTCAATAAAGCCCGCCCTTCCAGCCAGATCCGCCCTGGCAAGCTCGAACCCTACGAGAGCAACCAAACCACGCACTATTCGGTGGTGGATAAAGAGGGCACGGCGGTGGCCGTCACCTATACCCTGAATACGGTTTTTGGCACCGGTATTGTGGCCGGTAATACCGGCATCCTGATGAACAACGAAATGGATGACTTCTCCGCCAAACCCGGTGTGCCAAACGTGTATGGTCTGGTAGGCGGCGATGCGAACGCAGTTGGGCCTGGCAAACGGCCGCTGTCGTCGATGTCGCCAACCATTGTGCTGAAAGACGGTAAAACCTGGCTGGTGACCGGCAGCCCTGGCGGCAGCCGGATTATTACCACGGTGCTGCAAATGGTGGTGAATTCCATTGATTTCGGGATGAACGTCGCGGAAGCCACCAACGCACCGCGCTTCCACCATCAATGGTTGCCGGATGAGCTGCGCGTCGAAAAAGGCTTTAGCCCGGATACGCTGAAACTGCTGGAACAGAGGGGGCAAAAAGTGGCGGTGAAGGAGGCGATGGGCAGCACGCAGAGCATTATGGTGGCGCCGGACGGTACACTGTATGGCGCGTCGGACCCGCGCTCGGTGGATGATTTAACGGCCGGATATTGAATGATTTCCCTCTCCCGCAGGGAGAGGGAATGGCTTAGGCTTTCATGCGCGCCATAAAGTACGAATCGACAAACTCACCGTTACGCAGCGCATAACGTTTTCCGGTGCCTTCAATTTCAAAACCGAATTTACGGTACACCGCCAGCGCCGGAGCATTATCGACAAACACGGTTAGCTCAATTCTGTCGATGCGCAGCCAGTTGTCGCACAGGTTGATCATCTCGCGCATCAGCGCGCTGGCGACGCCACGGTTATGAAACGCCGACGAAACCGCCATGCCAAAGGTGGCAACGTGGCTGCGGCGCGGGTTTTGTTCCACCATCAGCGTCAGGTTTCCGGCCAGTTGATTATCAATGCAGGCGACCAGTTGACGGCGTCCTGGCTGTGGTTTCAGGCGATCTTCCCAGAGTTCGGCAGGTGGATGCGGTAGCTGTAGCAGGTTGTGATACACCTCAGGTAGCGCATAGAACTGACGTAAATCTTCGGCATCGCGCGCTTCGGCATGGCGTATCACTATCTCACTCATCCTGCTTCTCCATTTGGTTAGGTTTACCCATACCTTCCGGGCTTTCATAAAAAGCGTCAACTGCCATTTTTTGCAAAAAGGTGTAGACAAGTGCGAATGATAATGATTATTATTGCCATGCATTCAGGGAAACCGTTGCGGTAATCCTGAAAGCACGACATTGCTCACATTGCTTCCAGTATTTCTTAGCCAGCCGCGTGCTGGCTTTTTTTTGCCTGTCATTTGCCGAAGGCGGCCTTTTGAGAAAAGGGCGAGGGGCACGGCTTTCGAAGTTGCGCTATGGTAGTGACAGTCACCTCAACAAGGACTGGATCATGACTCTACATTGCGCATTTATCGGGTTTGGCAAAAGCACGACCCGTTATCATCTTCCTTATGTTCTCAACCGGAAAGCGAGCTGGAATGTGGCGCACATCTTTCGCCGCCATGCAAAACCGGAAGAACAACATCCCGCGTATCAACATATTCATTTCACCAGCGATCTGGACGACATCCTGCTCGATCCGCAGGTAAAACTGGTGATTGTCTGTACTCACGCCGACAGCCATTTCGACTATGCGAAGCGCGCGCTGGAAGCAGGGAAAAACGTGCTGGTGGAGAAGCCGTTTACCCCGACGATGGCGGAAGCGATCGCGTTGTTTGAACTGGCGAAAAGCAAGGGTCTGACGGTCTCTCCGTACCAGAACCGCCGTTTTGACTCCTGCTTCCTGACCGCTAAAAAAGCGATCGAAAGCGGTAAGCTCGGCAATATTATTGAAATTGAAAGCCACTTTGACTATTACCGCCCGGTGGCGGAAACCAAACCCGGCTTGCCGCAGGATGGCTCATTTTATGGCCTCGGCGTGCACACCATGGACCAGATTATCTCGCTGTTTGGTCGTCCCGATCATGCGGCCTACGATATTCGCAGCCTGCGCAACAAGGCCAATCCGGACGATACCTTTGAAGCTCAGCTCTTCTACGGCGATTTAAAAGCCATCGTGAAAACCAGCCATCTGGTAAAAATCGATTACCCGAAATTTATTGTGCATGGCACGAAAGGGTCGTTTATCAAATACGGTATCGATCAGCAGGAAACCAGCCTGAAAGCCAATATCATGCCGGGGGAACCAGGCTTTGCCGCTGACGACAGTATTGGCATTCTGGAGTATGTGAATGCGGCGGGCGAAACGGTTCGCGAAGAGGTTGCGCCGGAAACCGGCGACTATGGCCGCGTCTATGATGCGCTCTATCAAACGTTGACAACCGGGGCGCCAAATTACGTCAAGGAATCTGAAGTTCTCACCAACCTTGAGTTGCTCGAACGTGCCTTTGAGCAGGCCTCTCCGGCCACGATAACCCTCGCGAAATAAGTACAAATGGCTCCTCTGTGATTGTTCATTTTTTTTGAACAGAGGAGTCAATTTTCACCCTCTATGATTGCCTGTCGTTTGCGTCCACACTTACCCCATCGAAAACATACGGGGGTAAAAAAGATGATCTATTTACGTAAAGCAAACGACCGCGGCCACGCAAATCATGGTTGGCTGGATTCCTGGCATAGCTTCTCTTTTGCCGATTATTACGATCCGAATTTCATGGGTTTCTCGGCTCTTCGCGTGATTAACGATGACGTGATCGATCCGGGCCAGGGGTTTGGCACGCATCCGCACAAAGACATGGAAATCCTGACCTACGTGCTGGAAGGCGCAGTTGAACACCAGGACAGCATGGGCAATAAAGAGCAGGTGCCCGCCGGTGAATTCCAGATTATGAGTGCTGGTACCGGGGTGCGTCACTCTGAGTACAACCCGAGCGACACCGATCGTCTGCGTCTGTACCAAATCTGGATCATTCCGGAAAAAACAGGTATCACGCCACGTTACGAACAGCGCCGCTTCGACGCCCTGCAGGGCAAACAGCTTGTGCTTTCGCCGGATGCCCGCGACGGTTCGCTGAAAGTGAACCAGGATATGGAACTGTACCGCTGGGCGCTGTTGAAAGATGAGCAGTCTGCCCATCAGATTGCCGCTGAACGCCGCGTCTGGATCCAGGTGGTGAAAGGCAGCGTGACCATTAATGGCACTAAAGCGACCACCAGCGATGGTCTGGCAATCTGGGACGAGCAGGCTATTTCGGTTCATGCCGACAGCGACAGTGAAATTCTGCTGTTCGATTTGCCGCCGGTTTGATCTGATTTAGTTGAATAAATAACGCAACCTTTCGGTTATTACCGGAAGGTTGCGCATTGTCCGTGATAAACTGAGAAACTCTCACTCAGATAAAAATGTCAGGACGATGAAAAAGAAAAGACCCGTACTTCAGGATGTGGCCGATCGCGTTGGCGTGACCAAAATGACGGTCAGCCGTTTCTTACGTAACCCGGAGCAGGTTTCCGAGGCATTACGTGGCAAAATCGCCGCTGCGCTTGATGAACTGGGTTATATTCCCAATCGCGCTCCCGATATTCTCTCCAATGCCACCAGCCGGGCTATTGGTGTTCTGCTTCCCTCTTTGACCAACCAGGTTTTCGCTGAAGTGTTACGCGGTATTGAAAGCGTGACCGATGCGCACGGCTATCAGACGATGCTTGCCCACTACGGTTATAAACCGGAGATGGAAGAAGAACGTCTGGAATCGATGCTTTCGTGGAATATCGACGGGCTGATCCTCACTGAACGCAAACACACCGCGCGCACGCTGAAGATGATTCAGGTTGCGGGTATTCCGGTGGTGGAGCTGATGGACAGCCGCTCGCCGTGCATTGATATCGCCGTGGGTTTTGACAACTTCGAAGCCGCGCGGCAGATGACCGCCGCTATTCTCGCACGCGGTCATCGGCGCGTGGCGTATCTCGGCGCACGTCTTGACGAACGTACTATCATCAAACAGAAGGGTTACGAGCAGGCGATGCTGGATGCCGGGCTGACGCCGTACAGCGTCATGATGGAGCAGTCATCCTCTTATACGTCAGGGATAGAACTGATGCGTCAGGCGCGCCGCGAGTACCCGCAACTGGACGGGATTTTCTGTACCAACGATGACCTTGCCGTCGGCGCCGCGTTTGAGTGCCAGCGTCTGGGGCTGCGGATCCCGGAAGATATGGCGATTGCCGGGTTCCACGGTCACGATATCGGCCAGGTGATGGAGCCACGTCTGGCGAGCGTCCTGACGCCACGTGAGCGCATGGGACGCATTGGCGCAGAGCGCTTACTGGCGCGCATTCGCGGTGAAGCAGTTACGCCGAAAATGTTAGATTTAGGTTTCACTTTGTCACCAGGTGGATCTATTTAGTCTGACAAATTTGAAGTAGCTCACACTTATTTATCTCTGGCACGAATGGATATTGCTTCTCCCAGACCCCGGCAGGACAATGTTACCGATAACAGTTACCCGTAACAATTCACTCTTGCACTTTGTGGGGGCTACCCTTGAGCACGACGAACTTTGATCACCACATTTATGTCCTGATGGGCGTTTCAGGCAGTGGCAAATCTGCTGTCGCCAGCGAAGTGGCGCATCAGTTACATGCCGCGTTTCTCGATGGCGATTTCCTCCATCCGCGCAGCAATATCATGAAAATGGCTTCCGGCGAGCCGCTCAATGACGATGACCGCAAACCGTGGTTGCAGGCGCTGAACGATGCCGCTTTCGCCATGCAGCGCACCAATAAAGTGTCGCTGATTGTTTGCTCGGCACTGAAAAAGCACTATCGCGATCTGCTGCGCGACGGTAACCCGAACCTCTCTTTCATCTATCTGAAAGGGGATTTCGAGGTTATCGAAAGCCGTCTGAAGGCGCGTAAGGGCCACTTCTTTAAAACGCAAATGCTGGTCACGCAGTTTGACACCCTTGAAGAGCCGGGTGCAGACGAGCGCGATGTTCTGGTCGTTGATATCGACCAGCCGCTGGAAGGTGTTGTTGCCAGCACCATTGAGATTATTAACAAAGGCAATGTGCAGTGAGTACATTAACACTGGTTTTAACAGCAGTCGGCTCCGTGCTGTTGCTGCTGTTTTTAGTGATGAAAGCGCGTATGCACGCTTTCGTCGCTTTGATGGTGGTTTCTATTGGTGCAGGGCTCTTTTCCGGTATGCCGCTGATTAAAATCGCGCAGACCATGGAAAAAGGGATGGGCGGAACGCTCGGCTTTCTGGCCATTGTGGTCGCGCTTGGCGCAATGTTCGGCAAAATTCTGCATGAAACCGGGGCGGTGGACCAAATCGCCGTCAAGATGTTGAGATCTTTCGGCCACAGCCGCGCGCATTATGCGATTGGTCTGGCCGGGCTGATTTGCGCATTGCCGCTCTTTTTTGAAGTGGCGATTGTGCTGCTGATCAGCGTTGCTTTCTCAATGGCGCGCCATACGGGCACCAACCTGGTGAAACTGGTGATTCCTCTGTTTGCCGGTGTTGCGGCAGCGGCGGCGTTTCTGCTGCCGGGGCCTGCGCCGATGCTGCTGGCTTCGCAGATGCACGCTGATTTCGGCTGGATGATCCTGATCGGCCTGTGCGCAGCCATTCCGGGCATGCTGATTGCCGGCCCGCTGTGGGGCAACTTCATCAGCCGTTATGTCGAACTGCATATTCCTGATGACGTGAGCGAGCCACATCTTGGCGAAGGCAAAATGCCGTCATTCGCGTTCAGCTTGTCGTTGATCCTGCTGCCGCTGGTGCTGGTGGGAATGAAAACCATCGCTGCGCGTTTCGTTACCGAAGGCAGCAACCTGTATGACTGGCTGGAATTTATCGGTCACCCGTTCACGGCGATCCTCGTGGCGTGCCTGGTGGCGATTTACGGCCTGGCGATGCGCCAGGGGATGCCGAAAGATCGCGTGATGGAAATCTGCGGCCATGCGCTGCAACCGGCGGGCATTATTCTGCTGGTGATCGGTGCAGGCGGTGTGTTCAAACAGGTGCTGGTGGACTCAGGCGTAGGCCCGGCTTTGGGTGAAGCGCTGACCGGTATGGGCCTGCCTGTCGCTATTACCTGCTTCGTGCTGGCGGCGGCGGTGCGCATCATTCAGGGTTCTGCAACCGTTGCCTGTCTGACGGCGGTCGGCCTGGTGATGCCGGTTATCGAACAACTGCACTTCAACGGCGCGCAGATGGCGGCACTCTCCATCTGTATCGCGGGCGGTTCCATCGTGGTGAGCCACGTGAACGACGCCGGTTTCTGGCTGTATGGCCGTTTTACCGGTGCAAGCGAAGCGCAAACGCTGAAGACCTGGACCATGATGGAAACCATCCTCGGCACCACCGGTGCAATTATCGGGATGATTGCTTTCACGTTGTTGAGTTAAGTTCTTCGTAAAGAAAAAGGCAGCGCCGTTTGGTCGCTGCCTTTTTTATGAATGTGTTTAGCTGTCTCGTCGATTGTTATCAATATCTGTAGGCCAGATAAGGCAAAACCACCACCCGGCGTTTCAGTCGTTAACCCTTCATCCACACCCGAATGCCGTCGAGGAACATCTGGGTGGCGAGCATCACCAGAACCAGCCCCATCAGGCGTTCCAGCGCGTTCACCCCTTTCTCGCCGAGCAGGCGTAAAAACAGCGTCGATTGCAGCAGAATGGCGACCGTTCCGCCCCAGGCGATTAACAGCGCAATCACCAGATGACTCATTTGGTTTGGATACTGATGTGAAAGCAGCATCAGCGTTGCCAGCAGCGTAGGGCCAGCAACCAGCGGAATCGCCAGCGGCACGATAAACGGTTCTTCACCGGCCGGCAGGCCGGAGCTGCTGCCGGTTTCGCTGGGGAAAATCATCTTAATGGCGATCAGGAACAGAATGATGCCGCCGGAAATCGACACCGTTTCCGCGCGTAAATTGAGCAGTGCGAGGATTTTCTCCCCGGCAAACAGGAAGATAAACATCACCAGCAGGGCGATCAGCAGTTCGCGGATCATGATCGCCCGGCGGCGTTTCGGCTCGGTATGTTTTAACACCGACATAAAAATGGGCAGGTTGCCTAACGGATCCATTATCAGGATCAACAACACCGCTGCGGAGATGATTTCACTCATTTATTATTATCCCTGACGCTGGCGGCCAACTTGCAGTAATTAGCCGCATTTCTGATGCATTCGCTATCATTGATTAATTTCACTTGCGACTTTGGCTGCATTTTGTAATGTGAGCACTGGCCCAGTGGGATACTGGTACACATCTTCAGCACATACCTCTGCAGGAACTTTCGCTATGAAAAATGTTGGTTTTATCGGCTGGCGTGGAATGGTCGGCTCTGTACTCATGCAACGCATGGTTGAGGAGCGCGATTTCGACGCCATTCGCCCTGTCTTCTTTTCCACTTCCCAGTTTGGGCAGGCTGCACCCGCGTTTGGCGGCCATGCAGCAGGTACGCTTCAGGACGCGTTCAACCTGGAAGCGCTGAAGGCACTCGACATCATTGTCACCTGCCAGGGCGGCGATTATACCAACGAAATCTATCCAAAGCTCCGTGAAAGCGGCTGGCAGGGTTACTGGATCGACGCAGCATCTTCTTTACGCATGAAAGATGACGCCATTATTATCCTCGACCCGGTTAACCAGGCGGTGATCAATGACGGCCTGAACAATGGCATCAAAACCTTTGTTGGCGGCAACTGTACCGTCAGCCTGATGCTGATGTCGCTGGGCGGTCTGTTCGCTAACGATCTGGTGGAATGGGTCTCTGTAGCGACCTACCAGGCGGCTTCTGGCGGCGGCGCGCGTCATATGCGCGAACTGCTGACGCAGATGGGCCAGTTGCACAGCCATGTGGCGGCAGAACTGGCGGATCCGGCTTCCGCTATCCTCGACATCGAGCGCAAAGTGACAGCATTGACCCGCAGCGGCGAACTGGCGGTTGATAACTTCGGTGTACCGCTGGCGGGCAGCCTGATCCCGTGGATCGACAAACAGCTCGATAATGGCCAGAGCCGCGAAGAGTGGAAAGGCCAGGCCGAAACCAACAAAATTCTCAACACGGCGTCCACCATCCCGGTTGACGGTCTGTGCGTACGTATCGGCGCGCTGCGCTGCCATAGCCAGGCGTTTACCATCAAACTGAAAAAAGATGTGTCAATTCCGACTGTGGAAGAGCTGCTGGCTGCGCACAACCCGTGGGCCAAAGTGGTGCCAAACGATCGCGAAATCAGCATGCGTGAACTGACGCCTGCGGCTGTCACCGGTACGCTGACCACGCCGGTTGGCCGTCTGCGCAAACTGAATATGGGGCCGGAGTTCCTCTCCGCCTTTACCGTTGGCGACCAGCTATTGTGGGGCGCAGCGGAACCATTGCGTCGAATGTTGCGCCAACTGGCGTAAGAGAAAAATAAAAAAAGGGTGCTTCGGCACCTTTTTTTATGAGTTTTTACCGGAAAATGTGGTTGATGTGTTTATTTTCTCAGGAGTTGAAAAGTGTTGGCTATGCTTTAAGTAAGGTGTCTGAACACCTTACCTGAAAGCGGGACGGAGCATAGAGGATGCGCACATTTGTGCTGCTCCGTTCAGGTTCAAAAAGTATCGCAACCGCGTGAAACGGCGGTGGAAAGCGCGATACCACCATAACAGGATGAAAGCCATGTCTGTTCATATCGACAGAGACGTGATTAACGCACTAATTTCCGGCTGTTTTGCCGACCCTTTCTCCGTTCTTGGCATGCATTGTACCGATGCCGGTATTGAAGTTCGCGCTCTGTTGCCTGACGCCACTGAAGTGTGGGTCATTGAGCCGAAAACCGGGCGCAAAGTAGGACAACTGGAGTGCCTGGATTCACGGGGCTTCTTCAGCGGCGTAATGGAGCGCCGCAAAAATCCTTTCCGTTATCAATTTGCTGTGATCTGGCATGGCCAGCAGAATCTGATTGATGATCCCTATCGTTTCGGCCCGCTGTTGCAGGATATGGATAGCTGGCTGCTCAGCGAAGGAACACATATGCGCCCCTATGAAACGCTGGGTGCGCATGCTGATACGATGGATGGCGTGGTGGGAACGCGATTCGCCGTCTGGGCGCCGAATGCACAACGAGTTTCGGTGGTTGGGCAGTTCAACTACTGGGACGGCCGCCGTCATCCTATGCGCTTGCGTCGTGAAAGCGGGATCTGGGAGCTGTTCATTCCTGGCGCGCTCAACGGTCAGCTCTACAAATTCGAGATCCGTGATGCAAACGGCAGGTTGAAGATTAAGGCCGATCCTTACGCCTTTGAAGCCCAGATGCGTCCGGACAGCGCCTCGCTGATCTGCGGTCTGCCGGGCAAGAAAACCCAGAGCGATGAGCGCAAACGGGCAAACCAGTTTGATGCACCAATCAGTATTTATGAAGTGCATCTTGGTTCCTGGCGTCGCCATACCGACAACAACTTCTGGCTCAGCTATCGTGAACTGGCCGATCAACTGGTGCCGTATGCCAAATGGATGGGATTTACCCACCTTGAATTGATGCCGGTGAATGAGCACCCCTTTGATGGCAGTTGGGGCTATCAGCCGACCGGGCTGTACGCGCCGACCCGCCGCTTTGGCACCCGCGATGATTTTCTGCACTTCATTCATACCGCTCATGCTGCCGGGCTGGGGGTGATCCTCGACTGGGTACCGGGGCATTTTCCGTCGGACGATTTTGGCCTGTCAGAGTTTGACGGGACGAAGTTGTATGAGCACAGCGATCCGCGCGAAGGCTATCACCAGGACTGGAACACGCTGATCTATAACTACGGGCGTCGCGAAGTGAGTAACTATCTGGTAGGCAACGCGCTCTACTGGATCGAACGCTTCGGTATTGATGCGCTGCGCGTCGATGCGGTGGCCTCGATGATCTACCGCGACTACAGCCGCAAAGAGGGCGAGTGGATCCCCAATGAGTATGGTGGGCGCGAGAACCTGGAAGCGATTGAATTTCTGCGCAACACCAACCGCATTCTCGGCGAGCAGGCGCCGGGCGTTGTCAGTATGGCGGAAGAGTCCACCGATTTTGCCGGTGTTTCGCGGCCGCCTTCTCAGGGCGGGCTGGGTTTCTGGTACAAGTGGAATCTGGGCTGGATGCACGACACGCTGGACTACATGAAGCTCGATCCGGTGTATCGCAAGTACCACCACGATAAACTCACCTTCGGCATTCTCTACAACTACAGCGAAAACTTTATCCTGCCGCTGTCCCATGACGAAGTGGTTCACGGCAAGAAATCGATCCTCGACAGAATGCCCGGCGATGCCTGGCAAAAGTTTGCCAATCTGCGTGCTTACTACGCGTGGATGTGGGCTTTCCCTGGTAAAAAATTACTGTTTATGGGCAACGAATTTGCCCAGGGACGCGAGTGGAACCACGACGGCAGCCTGGACTGGCATCTTCTTGAGGGTGGCGACAACTGGCACCACGGCGTACAGCGGCTGGTGCGCGACATGAACCATCTCTACCGTCACCACAAAGCGCTGCATGAGGTGGATTTTGACCCGTACGGTTTTGAGTGGCTGGTGGTGGATGATCATGAAGCGTCGGTGTTTGTCTTTGTCCGGCGCGACAAACAGGGCAACGAAATCATTGTCGCCAGTAACTTTACGCCGGTGCCGCGCTACGATTATCGCTTTGGTATCAATCAGCCCGGCCGCTGGCGCGAGGAGTTAAACACCGATTCGATGCACTACCACGGCAGCAATACCGGTAATGGCGGCGTGGTACACAGCGATGCAATTGCTAACCGGGGGCGTGAACACTCGCTACTGCTGACGTTACCGCCGCTGGCGACTATATGGCTGGTGCGGGAGGGGGAATGACGAAGCTGACGGTGGGGCAATCGTTGCCGCCCGGCGCAGAAGTGCAGGCGGACGGCGTTAATTTTACGCTGTTTTCCGCCCATGCGGAGCGCGTCGAGTTGTGCCTGTTCGATGATGAAGGTAACGAACAGCGCGTCGATCTGCCTGGCCGCACCGGGGATATCTGGCACGGTTTTCTCAACGGCGCAAAGCCCGGCCTGCACTATGGCTACCGCGTGCATGGCCCCTGGGAACCGGCGCGAGGCCACCGTTTTAATCCAGCAAAACTTTTGCTCGACCCCTGCGCGAAACGCGTCGACGGCGAAGCCGTTGACAGCCCGCTGTTCCATGACGGCTATGATTCGCCGGATCCTCACGATAATGCCTCGCTTGGCTTGCGCAGTGTGGTAGTACATGACGCGTTCGACTGGCAAGACGATGTGCCGCCGCGCACGCCGTGGGGCAACACCGTCATTTACGAAGCGCACGTCAAAGGGCTCACCTGGCTTCATCCTCAGTTACCGGAAAATATCCGTGGCACCTATAAGGCGCTGGGGCATCCGTTGATGATTGCCTGGTTTAAGCAGCTTGGCATCACCGCGCTGGAGCTGATGCCCGTCGCTCATTTTGCCAGTGAGCCGCGCCTGCAACGGCTGGGGCTTTCTAATTACTGGGGCTATAACCCGCTGGCGCTGTTTGCGCTCCATCCGCACTATGCCAGCGATCCGCAACAGGCCATCAATGAGTTCCGCGAAGCGGTGAGGGCGCTGCATCAGGCGGGCATCGAAGTGATCCTCGATATTGTGCTTAATCACAGCGCCGAAACCGATCTCGATGGGCCGACTTTCTCCCTGCGCGGCATTGATAACAGTACCTATTATTGGATCAGAGACGATGGCGATTACCACAACTGGACCGGATGCGGCAACACGCTGAACCTGAGCCATCCTGCAGGCGTGGACTATGCGCATGCCTGCCTGCGTTACTGGGTGGAGACATTCCACATTGACGGTTTTCGCTTCGATCTGGCGACAGTAATGGGACGCACACCGGGTTTTGATCCGCAGGCGCCGCTGTTTAGCGCGATCAAAAACGATCCGCTACTTTGCGATCTGAAACTGATCGCCGAGCCGTGGGATATCGGCCCTGGCGGCTACCAGGTGGGGAATTTCCCCGCACCGTTTGCCGAATGGAACGATCATTTCCGCGACGCGACGCGTCGTTTTTGGCTGGAACAGTCGTTGTCGCTGGGCGAGCTGGCCGGGCGGTTTGCTGCCTCCAGCGATCTGTTTAAACGTGCGGGCCGTTTGCCGTCGGCTTCGGTCAATCTGATCACCGCGCACGATGGTTTTACTTTGCGTGATTGTGTCTGCTTCAGCCATAAGCATAACGAGGCGAACGGCGAGGACAATCGCGACGGCACCGATAAAAACCACAGCAATAATCATGGACACGAGGGCCTGGGCGGCAGTTTTGATGTGGTAGAACGGCGGCGCGCCAGCGTGCATGCGCTGCTGACCACGCTGCTACTTTCTCAGGGAACGCCGATGCTGCTGGCCGGAGATGAACTGGGGCACAGCCAGCACGGTAACAATAATGCGTACTGTCAGGATAACGCGCTGACATGGCTGAGCTGGCAGCATGCGGATAGCGGGCTAATGCACTTCACTGCTGCGCTTATCCAGTTACGTCAACGGATCCCCGCTTTGACGCGCGACGTCTGGTGGGAAGAAGGAGACGGCAGTGTAGCCTGGCTGGATCACGCCGGACAACCGTTGACGGCGCAGGCGTGGCAGCACGGGGCTCTGCGCTTACAAATTCTGCTCTCCGATACGGTTTTAATCGCCATTAACGCAACCAGCGATGTTGCAGAAATGGTTTTGCCCCGAGGAGGATGGCACGCCATTCCTCCCTTTGCCGGAGAGGACAATCCGGTAGTGATAACTGCCTGGCATGGGCCTGCGCATGGAGTATGCGTATTTCAGCGGTCATAAAAACGGAGTCTGTCATGGTGAGATTAGATAAGAACGACCCTACAATGTTAGCGCGCCAGTTGCCCTTGAAATCCGTCGCCCTGATTCTGGCGGGCGGGCGCGGGACGCGCCTGAAAGATTTAACAAAAAAACGCGCCAAGCCGGCGGTTCACTTCGGCGGTAAATTCCGCATCATCGATTTTGCGCTCTCCAACTGCATCAACTCCGGTATTCGCCGTATTGGGGTGATAACTCAGTACCAATCCCACACACTGGTTCAGCATATTCAGCGCGGCTGGTCTTTCTTCAATAACGAGATGAACGAGTTTGTCGACTTGTTGCCTGCCCAGCAGCGTGTGCATGGCGAAAACTGGTATCGCGGCACGGCAGATGCGGTGACGCAGAACCTCGATATTATTCGCCGTTATCGCGCGGAATATATCGTCATTCTGGCGGGCGACCACATTTACAAGCAGGATTACTCGCGCATGCTGCTCGACCATGTCGAAAAAGGGGCGCGTTGCACCGTGGCCTGCCTGCCGGTGCCCATTCACGAAGCAACCGCTTTTGGCGTGATGGCGGTTGATGAGCAGGACAAGGTAGTCGACTTCGTCGAAAAACCGGCGAATCCCCCCTCTATGCCCGGCGATGACAGCAAGGCGCTGGCCAGTATGGGGATCTATATTTTTGATGCCGAATATCTGTACGACCTGCTGGAGGAGGATGATAAAAACGAGAACTCCAGCCATGACTTCGGTAAAGATATCATTCCGCAAATCGTCAAATCTGGCATGGCCTATGCACATCCTTTCCCGCAATCCTGTGTGCAATCGGATCCGAATTCAGAACCATATTGGCGCGATGTGGGAACGCTTGAAGCTTACTGGAAAGCGAACCTCGATTTAGCGTCGGTGATGCCAGAACTGGATATGTACGATCAAAACTGGCCTATCCGTACCTATAATCAATCTCTGCCTCCGGCGAAATTTGTTCAGGATCGATCGGGCAGCCACGGCATGACGCTGAACTCGCTGGTGGCTGGCGGGTGCGTTATTTCAGGCTCGGTCGTTGTGCAGTCGGTGTTGTTCTATCGCGTACGCGTCAACTCCTTCTGCAATATTGATTCGTCGGTGGTATTGCCGGAGGTCTGGATAGGGCGCTCCTGCCGCTTGCGCCGCTGCATTATCGACAGAGGATGTGTGATCCCGGAAGGCACAGTGATCGGTGAAAACGCAGAAGAAGACGCGCGCCGATTTTACCGCTCCGAAGAGGGTATCGTGCTGGTAACGCGAGAGATGCTACGCAAACTGCAAGGCTGATAAGTGAATTGAAACCTTGCGCGGAAGAGGTCCGCGCGCTGTTTCCCCCCTGACGGCCATCCTTGCCGTATGGATTTGAACAGGAGCGATAATGCAGGTTTTACATGTCTGTTCTGAAATGTTTCCGTTGCTGAAGACCGGAGGTCTGGCGGACGTTATTGGTGCATTGCCTGCGGCGCAAATCGCCGGTGGTGTTGATACACGCGTACTGTTGCCTGCATTCCCGGATATACGCCGCGGCGTGAGCGATGCTCAGGTGGTCTCCCGCCGGGAGACCTTTGCCGGGCCCATCACGTTGCTGTTTGGGCATTTCAATGGAGTAGGGATCTATCTGATCGACGCGCCGCATTTATATGCGCGCCCCGGCAGTCCTTATCACGATACCAATTTATTTGCCTATACTGACAACGTATTGCGTTTTGCGCTGCTCGGTTGGGTGGGCAGCGAGATGGCCACCGGACTGGATCCTTTCTGGCGTCCGGATGTGGTTCATGCGCACGACTGGCATGCGGGGCTGGCTCCGGCCTATCTGGCGGCGAAAGGGCACCCGGCAAAGTCGGTTTTTACCGTCCATAACCTTGCCTACCAGGGGATGTTTTTTGCCCATCATATGAATGACATCCAGTTGCCATTGTCATTCTTTAACATGCACGGGCTGGAGTTTAACGGACAGATTTCATTTCTGAAGGCGGGGCTGTATTACGCGGATCATATTACCGCCGTTAGCCCCACCTACGCCCGGGAGATCACCGAGCCGCAATATGCCTATGGCATGGAAGGATTACTGCGCCAGCGCCAGCAGGAGGGCCGCCTCAGCGGCATTCTGAATGGTGTGGATGAGAAGATTTGGGATCCGGCGACGGATCTGCTTCTCGGCGCGCGCTACACGCGGGATACGCTGGAAGAGAAAGCGGAGAACAAACGTCAGTTGCAAATCGCCATGGGGCTGAAGGTCAACGACAAAGTTCCGCTGTTCTCCGTGGTCAGCCGTCTGACCAGCCAGAAAGGGCTGGATTTGGTGCTGGAAGCTTTGCCAGGCCTGCTGGAACAGGGCGGCCAACTGGCGCTGCTGGGCGCGGGCGATCCGGTCTTGCAGGAAGGTTTCCTCGCGGCGGCGGCGGAGCATCCGGGTCAGGTTGGCGTACAGATTGGCTACCACGAAGCGTTCTCCCACCGCATTATGGGCGGCGCGGATGTCATTCTGGTGCCGAGCCGTTTTGAGCCGTGCGGCTTAACGCAGTTGTACGGTCTGAAGTACGGGACGTTGCCGCTGGTGCGGCGAACCGGCGGGCTGGCGGATACTGTTTCCGACAGTTCGCTGGAAAATCTGGCGGATGGCATCGCTACCGGTTTTGCTTTTGAAGACAGTAATGCCTGGTCGCTGTTAAGGGCGATCAGGCGTGCTTTCGTGTTGTGGTCCCGACCTTCGCTTTGGCGTTTTGTACAGCGCCAGGCGATGGCCATGGATTTTAGCTGGCAGGTCGCAGCGCAGTCTTATCGCGATCTTTATCTTCGGTTGAAATAGTTTTCCAGGAATCACTTATATGAATGCGCCATTTACTTATGCCTCACCGACGTTGAGCGTTGAGGCATTAAAACATTCGATTGCCTATAAACTGATGTTCACCATCGGTAAAGATCCCGCTATTGCTAACCGCCATGAATGGCTGAACGCCACGCTGTTCGCCGTGCGCGATCGTCTGGTGGAGCGCTGGCTGCGTTCCACCCGCGCGCAACTTTCCCAGGAAGTCCGCCAGGTCTACTACTTATCGATGGAGTTTCTGATTGGCCGCACGCTCTCCAACGCCATGCTTTCACTGGGTATTTATGACGACGTGAAAAACGCTCTGGAAGAGATGGGGCTCGATCTTGAAGAGCTGATTGATGAAGAGAACGACCCCGGCCTCGGTAATGGCGGCCTCGGGCGGCTGGCGGCCTGTTTCCTGGATTCGCTGGCGACGCTGGGCTTGCCCGGTCGCGGCTATGGCATCCGTTATGACTACGGCATGTTTAAGCAAAATATCGTCGACGGTCGGCAGAAGGAATCGCCGGATTACTGGCTGGAATACGGCAACCCGTGGGAATTCAAACGCCACAATACGCGCTATAAAGTGCGCTTTGGCGGGCGTGTTCAGCAGGAAGGCAAGCGGAGTCGTTGGGTGGAAACCGAGGAGATCCTCGCGGTAGCCTACGACCAGATCATTCCCGGCTACGACACCGATGCGACCAACACTCTACGCCTGTGGAATGCGCAGGCCAGTAGCGAAATCAACCTCGGTAAATTTAACCAGGGCGACTACTTTGCGGCGGTGGAAGATAAAAACCACTCGGAAAACGTCTCCCGCGTGCTCTACCCGGATGACTCCACCTATTCCGGGCGTGAACTGCGTCTGCGGCAGGAGTATTTCCTCGTTTCAGCGACCGTGCAGGATATCCTCAGCCGCCACTATCAATTGCATCAAACCTTCAGCAATCTGGCGGATAAAATCGCCATTCACCTCAATGACACCCATCCGGTGCTGTCGATTCCGGAGCTTATGCGCCTGTTAATCGACGAACATAAATTCGAATGGGATGAAGCGTTTGAAGTCACCTGTCAGGTCTTCTCTTACACCAACCATACGTTGATGAGTGAAGCGCTGGAAACCTGGCCGGTGGATATGCTGGGCAAAATTTTGCCGCGTCATCTGCAAATCATTTTCGAAATTAATGATTATTTCCTGAAAACGTTGCAGGAGCAGTACCCGAACGACACCGCGCTGCTGAGCCGGACGTCGATCATTGACGAATCCAGCGGCCGCCGTGTGCGCATGGCATGGCTGGCAGTGGTGATCAGCCATAAAGTCAACGGTGTGTCTGAGTTGCACTCCAACTTGATGGTTCAGTCGCTGTTTGCCGATTTTGCTGCTATTTTCCCGATGCGTTTTCTCAACGTCACCAACGGCGTGACGCCGCGACGCTGGCTGGCGCTGGCCAACCCTTCACTTTCCGGCGTGCTGGATGAACATATTGGGCGTACATGGCGTACCGATCTCAGCCAGTTGAGCGAGCTGGAGCAACATATTGATTATCCGCTGGTTAACCAGGCGGTGCGGCAGGCCAAGCTGGAGAACAAAAAGCGGCTGGCGGAGATCATTGCCCATCAGCTTAATGTGGTGGTGAATCCAAAAGCGCTGTTCGATGTGCAGATCAAGCGTATCCATGAATATAAACGTCAGTTGATGAACGTTCTGCATGTCATCACGCGTTACAACCGTATCAAAGAAGATCCCACCGCTCAGTGGGTGCCGCGCGTCAATATCTTCGCAGGGAAAGCCGCTTCGGCGTATTACATGGCAAAGCATATTATTCACCTGATCAACGATGTGGCGCAGGTGATCAATAACGATCCGCAAATCGGCGACAAACTGAAAGTGGTGTTTATCCCGAACTACAGCGTTAGCCTGGCGCAGGTGATCATTCCGGCGGCGGATCTGTCAGAGCAGATTTCCCTGGCGGGTACGGAAGCCTCCGGTACCAGTAATATGAAGTTCGCCCTTAACGGCGCGCTGACAATTGGTACGCTGGATGGCGCCAACGTTGAGATGCAGGAGCATGTCGGCGCGGAGAATATCTTTATCTTCGGCAATACGGCGGATGAAGTTGAGGCGCTGCGACGCAAAGGTTATTCGCCGCGCGAATACTACGAGAAAGATCAAGAACTGCATCAGGTGCTGACGCAAATCGCCACCGGCCAGTTCAGCCCGAACGAGCCCGGACGCTATCGCGATCTGGTGGATTCGCTCATCAACTTTGGCGACCATTACCAGGTGTTGGCGGATTTCCGCAGTTATGTTGATTGCCAGGATAAGGTGGATGAGCTGTACCTCCACCCGGAAGAGTGGGCCACCAAAGCGATGCACAATATCGCCAATATGGGGTATTTCTCGTCGGATCGTACGATTCAGGAGTACGCCGAATATATCTGGCATATCGATCCGGTACGATTGTAACGATGCAGGCCCGGTAGCGTGATGCTTACCGGGCCTGCAAACATGCAGAACTCAGGCCGGATAAGGCGTAGCCTCCATCCGGCACAACCATTACGACGCCAGCGATAATTCCGCTTTGTTATGACGCGTTAACCACTGTGCCACGCGGGATTGCTCTTCGGCATTCAGCCACATTCCCAGCTTCGTTCGACGCCAGATCACATCATCAAGGCGGCGCGCCCATTCATGTTCAACCAGGTAACGCAGTTCGGCTTCATACAGCTCGTGACCGAAGTGTTCTCCCAAATCTTCAATGCGGGTGGCGTTTGCCAGCAGCAGTTCGCTGTTGCTGCCGTAGGTGCGGGCAAAATGGCGCGCCAGCGATTCGCTGATAAACGGATAGCGACGGCGCAGTTTCGCCGCGTAGTCGTCGCGATCGCCGCTGATATCGCCGCCTGGCAGTACGCAATTTTTTGTCCACGCCGGGCCAATGCCTTTGTAGTACGGCGTCAGTTTTTCCAGCGCATGCTCGGCAAGTTTGCGGTAGGTGGTCAGCTTGCCGCCGAACACCGACAGCAGCGGAGCCTGGCCGTTCTCATCATGAATATCCAGCGTATAGTCGCGGGTAATGGCCTGCGGCGAATCGGATTCGTCGTCGCACAGCGGGCGCACGCCGGAGTAAGTCCAGGCGATATCGTCGCGCATGAGCTGTTTTTTAAAGTGCGCGTTATAGACTTTCAGCAGGTAGTTGATTTCGTTTTCATCGATCTCAACGTGTTTCGGATCGCCTTTGTACTCTACATCGGTGGTACCAATAATGGAGAACTCATCCATCCACGGAATAACAAAGACAATACGCTTGTCTTCGTTTTGCAGAATATAGGCCTGCTTCTGCGAGTGTACGCGCGGCACCACAATATGGCTGCCTTTGATCAGGCGGATACCGTACGGCGAAGGCAGATGCATACCGTCGTCGAAGAACTGTTTGACCCACGGACCGGTGGCGTTCACCAGACCGCGCGCCTTCCAGCTATATTTTTCTCCGGTGTCGATATCTTCCGCTTCAACAATCCACAGGCCATTTTCACGGCGTGCGCTGGTGGCGCGGGTGCGGGTCAGTACTTTGCCGCCTTTACGCTCCACCATCTGCGCATTCGCCAGTACCAGACGCGCATCGTCCACCCAGCAGTCGGAATATTCGAAACCGCGCACGATTTCCGGTTTCAGCACCGATTCTGAGCCAAAACGCAAACCGGCTGAGGCCGGCAGGCTGGTGCGTTTTCCAAGGTGGTCGTACATAAACAGACCAATGCGGATCATCCACGCCGGACGCAGATGCGGGCGGTGCGGCAGACGAAAACGCATCGGGAAAGCGATATGCGGTGCCATTTTCAGCAGCACTTCGCGCTCGGCAAGCGCTTCGCTCACCAGGCGGAATTCGTAGTGTTCAAGGTAGCGCAAGCCACCGTGAATCAGTTTGGAGCTGTTGCTGGATGTCGCGCAGGCCAGATCCTGCGCTTCCAGCATCAGCACGGATAAACCACGCCCTGCGGCGTCTACCGCGATGCCGGCACCGTTGATGCCCCCGCCTATCACAATCAGATCTTTGGTTTCCATGCTGCCCTCACGCACTTTCGTTAAAGCTCATAAATGTTCGTTATCGCTCATGATAGCAAAGGAACGCGCTTTTGGTAACATCAAAAAAACAATTTAGAGTGATATGCATAACATAATGGCGTTTACCCGCCGTCACGACGTACACTTGACGGCAGAATAGCCATTTCCTGTGTCAATTAAGAGAACGTCATGGATCACTTTGAATGCATTAACGTAGAAGAAACCCATCAGAAATTGCATCAGCAGCAGGCGGTGCTGGTGGATATCCGCGATCCACAAAGCTTCGCGATGGGGCATACGCCGGGCGCATTCCATCTGACCAACGATACGCTGGGCGCGTTTATGCGCGACAACGACTTCGATACCCCGGTGATGGTGATGTGCTACCACGGCAATAGCAGCAAAGGTGCAGCGCAATACCTGCTCCAGCAGGGATACGATCAGGTCTACAGCGTTGACGGCGGTTTCGACGCCTGGCAACGTCATTTCCCGGCGGAAGTGGCGCACGGTACGCTTTAGGCATCCGTCCCGTGCCGCTATACTGTCTCTCTTTGTATGGATTAAGCGACGCCCGCCATGTTGATGATTACCTCTTTTACTAACCCTCGCGTCGCCCAGGCGTTTGTCGATTATATGCAGACCCAGGGCGTGATCCTCACCATTCAACATCACGAGCAAAGCGATATCTGGCTGGCAGATGAGAGCCAGGCTGAGCGCGTCAAAAATGAATTGGCGCGCTTTATCGAAAATCCTGCCGACCCGCGTTATCTGGCGGCGAGCTGGCAATCCGGGCAGGTCGACAGCGGTCTGCGCTATCGTCGTTTTCCCCTGACGGCGGCTATTCGCGAACGCGGCGGGCCATTGACGTTACTGATGACCGCGCTCTGCGTGTTTGTCTTCGTGGTGATGAGCGTGATTGGCGATCAGACCGTGATGATGTGGCTCGCCTGGCCGTGGGATGCCAGCGTACAGTTTGAGATCTGGCGTTACTTCACTCACGCAATAATGCATTTTTCGCTGGTGCACATCCTCTTCAACCTGTTCTGGTGGTGGTATCTTGGCGGAGCGGTGGAAAAGCGTCTCGGCACCGGCAAACTGGTGGTCATTACCCTGATTAGCGCCTTATTAAGCGGTTTTGTGCAGCACCAACTTACCGGCCCGTGGTTTGGCGGTTTATCCGGCGTGGTGTATGCGCTGATTGGTTATGTCTGGCTGCACGGTGTACGCGATCCGATTCCTCAGGTGGCGTTACCGAATGGGCTGTTTATTTTTACGGTCGCGCTGATGGTCGCCGAGTGGTTCGGCGCTATGGGCTTTGAGATTGCTACCGGTGCGCACACGGCTGGCATGGTGATTGGGCTGGCGATGGCGCTGGTGGACACGCAGAATGTGCGGAAACGAACATAATTATCCAGGGACATTTCATGAAACAAACACAGCGTCATGACGCGATTATTGAACTGGTTAAACAACAAGGATATGTCAGTACCGAAGAGCTGGTTGAACAATTTTCCGTCAGCCCGCAGACCATTCGCCGCGATCTGAATGACCTCGCGGATCAAAACAAAATCTTGCGTCACCACGGCGGTGCGGCGCTGCCTTCGAGCTCGGTGAACACCTCCTGGCACGATCGCAAATCAACGCTGACGGCGGAAAAAGAGCGCATTGCCCGCAAGGTAGCAGAACAGATCCCGAACGGTGCAACACTGTTTATCGATATTGGCACTACGCCGGAAGCCGTCGCCCATGCGCTGCTGGAACACAGCGATCTGCGCATTGTGACCAACAACCTGAACGTCGCGAATACTCTGATGAAGAAAGAGGATTTCCGCGTGATCCTCGCGGGCGGCGAACTGCGCAGCCGCGACGGCGGCATCGTTGGCGAGGCGACCCTCGATTTTATCTCTCAGTTCCGCCTCGATTTCGGCATCCTCGGTATTAGCGGGATTGATGCGGACGGCTCGCTGCTGGAGTTCGACTACCACGAAGTGCGCACCAAACGCGCGATCATTGAAAACTCGCGTCACGTCATGCTGGTGGTGGATCACTCGAAATTTGGCCGTAACGCGATGGTGAATATGGGCAGCATTGGCCTTGTGGATGCGGTGTATACCGATGCCATGCCGCCTGCCGGGGTATTACAGGTGATCAACCACAACAATGTGCAACTGGAGCTGTGCTAATTACACGCCGTAGCCCATCATTTTTAGCAGCCGCTGTGCGTGTTGCACGGCATCCTGACGATGGGCGACGCCCAGTTTCTGATAAAGATTGCGGATGTGAGTTTTAATGGTCGTCGCGGCAACATCCAGCTCGCCTGCAATCTGTTCATTGCTGTAGCCAGAGTAGATCAGCCCCAGCACCTGCCACTCGCGCTGGGTCAGCGGGCTGGTGCGGATAAGCTCCGGCACATCCGGGTGCGTCAGTAGGCGTTCGACGAAATTCTCATCGAAATGCGCAAACTTATGCCGGTGATGCTGGTTGATGTCGCGCAAAATACGCTGGGCGCGATGCTGTTCGAGCTCCGGCAGAGTATTCAACTGGATCAACTGGCGCAACTGCTGCGCCATCGCTTCGCCTTCAATCACAAAATGACTGATAAATCCGGTGCGGTTAGCCAGTTGCAGCGCTTCCAGCAGCACGCGCTGCGCGTCGTTTTTGCGCCCGGCCTGCCAGTAAAGCTGGTTGAGCAGCAACAAATTGCGGTTGATGTCGCTCATCAAACGCAGGCTGCGCGCGTTTTCATTTAACTCTTCCAGCACCATCTCTGCGGGATCAAACTCGCCCAGCAGGATCTGCGCACGGGCGATGTTGCGCCACTGGCTCTGCAGGAAATGGTTATTGGCAAACTCCGGTTTTGGCGTCAGGCGCAGCCACTGCGCGGCGGCCTTTTTGTCGCCGGTCATCTGCCAGTAGATCACCCGTACTTTATCGGCATTCGACACCCAGTCGCTGTGGTACTGACCGTTGCCGAGCAGATTCTCCAGGCGGTTCAAATGGCTGCGGGCATTATCCAGATCGCCGCGTGCCAGCGAGTTTTGCACCAGCAGCGCCAGACATTGCAACTGCTGCTGCGGCTGCATGGCAGAGAGCACTTCCATCCCCTGGCGCGCCGCCGCTTCGGACTCATCAAGCCGCGCCCACGCCCACAGTAACTGGGCGCGAATGCGCAGCAAAAATTCATGCATCGGCAGTTGCTCAAGGTGCTGCTCGCGGATCAGCGTAAAGGCTTTTTCCTGTGTCTCCCAGGCCGCCTGCAGAAACCCCTGCGCGAACAGGATTTCGCTTTGCTGGATCAAGCTCCACAGCGCGTAGTGCCAGACATCGTGGCGACGCGCCATCTGTTCAGTTTGCTGCATCACCGACAGCGAACTGGTCAGTTCGCCTTTGCAGTGCAGCACTTCACCATGAACAGAGGTCGCCACGATACGGCTGTAATAGTTCGCCAGCGGCAACTCGTCGAGCGCCACCATCGCCAGCCGCTCTGCTTCCACCGGATCGCCATCATTAATCGCTACCTGGGCGCGCAGGGCGTTGAAATCACCGTGCAACGAGGCGTCCATTTGTGTGGTCATCTCCTGCTCGGCGCGTGCCAGCAGCGTATTCACTTCGCTGTAGCGATGCTGGCTTTGCATCAGCCAGGCCTGCAACAGTACCAGACGTGGATTCTCCAGCAGGCTTTCCCACGGCAGCGCTTTCAGCGACTCTTCCAGCACGCTCAGCTCGCTGTGATTAAACAAACCCCAGGCGTGATGCAGCAGAATATCGCGCAGCATAATGCCGTCTCCGGCCGCCAGCGCGTGATGAATGGCTTCACTGGGGAAGCCTTGCGCCATCCAGCTTTCCGCTGCGGCGCGGTGAATATCCGGCAGCTCGGTTGCCAGTTCCCACTGACATCGCTGGCGCAGGAAATTGCCGAACAGCGGGTGGTAGCTGAACCATTCGCCGGAATCGTCCATACGTTGTAAAAACAGCCCCTGACGCTCAATCTCTTCGAGCCGCATTTGCCCATTCTCTTCACCGGTCACGCGGACGATCAGCGCGTCGTTCATCGAGCGCAGCAGGGCGCTTTTCAGCAGGAACTTACGCGTGTCGATATCGACATTATCCAGCACTTCATCCACCAGATAATCGGAGAGATGGCTGGCATTAATGCCGGAAAGGCGGCGTGCGGACTGATGCGGTGCGCTGTGGTTTTGCCGAGCGGAGAGGGCGATAAGCTGCAGCGCTGTCGCCCAGCCGGCAACGTCGTCGCACAGGCGGCTGCTTTCCGCTGCTTCAATCGGCGAGGTCAGGCGGCAGTCAAAAAATTGTTTTGCTTCCTGATGGGTAAAGGCGAGTTGCTGGCTACCCACTTCCAGCAGTTGTTCACGTACGCGCAGGTTGGCTATACCTAACTGCGGCAAATTACGTGACAGCACAATCAGCGTCAGGTTTTCCGGCTGATGGCGTAAAAAGAA
Source organism: Kosakonia sp. H7A (assembly GCF_003028445.1). Taxonomy (NCBI): domain Bacteria; kingdom Pseudomonadati; phylum Pseudomonadota; class Gammaproteobacteria; order Enterobacterales; family Enterobacteriaceae; genus Kosakonia; species Kosakonia sp. H7A. Next base: position 399,465 of record NZ_PYTZ01000003.1, read on the forward strand.
CCGCATTGCATCATGGATCACCGGGTTGGTGATCAGATGATAATCGTCGATGACCAGAAACAGCGGACGTTGCCACTCCATCAATTCAACGAACAACTGGGAAAAGAGTGACGGCAGGCTGGCGTACTGGCGTTTTTGCGCCATCGCCTCGCTGCGGGCGCAATGCCCGCCCGTCGCCTGCTGAACCGCAGCGATAAAGTAGCTGGCAAAACGTTCCTGCTGGTTATCACCTTCATCCAGAGAGAACCAGCCGACATCATTTTTTCCGGCTGCCCATTGCGAAATGAGCGTGGTTTTTCCGTAACCCGCAGGGCTGGTCACCAGCGCAAGGCGATAATTGTTAGCGCCGGAAAGTTTAGCCAGCAGGCGTTCCCGAACCACGGTGTGGTCGAGACGAACCGGGCGACTTAATTTTGACGGAATCAACATAGTTATCACTTCACTGTGCGAAAACGGAGGGTGTGATTTTTTTTGCGCTTCGTAATTAATCCTAATAAGGTCGGTCAGATGAGGAAATATTGCAAGTTATGTCCGGATCTAACGATTGTGAATTTGCACTATGTCACATTTCTATTTATTTCATGAATAGTTAAGGACAAAAAAGGGGAAAAATAGCCGGGGCACGGCTGGCGCGCTGCGCATGGCAGAAGGCTTAATAGCTATACATGTAGTAAGGGTTTGTTCGCATTATTAACCGGCATATCAGACAAAACGCACAAATAGCAAAAATTGATTAGTGATAGTGCAGTGAATATTATTTTTTCTGCTTTTAACGCGTTACTAAAATTAATTTCCTCCGAAACGATATTTCATTTTTACTGAACAATTTCCAGTCAATTTGATTGAATAACGTGCGAAAAAAACGCTACCTTTAGGTGGCGGCGATCACACTTTTTGCTCATCCCCGCTGCTCCTCCCCGGCTAATCCCTGGCAGGATGAGGAAGTCATAAACCGAGCCAGGCACACTAACGCAAACGTCGATTTACTTCATTACAGGACCCGGATTCTTTATGTCAAAGCCAACGTTTAATAAAGCGGAATTTGCAGCGGCGCTCACGCGCCAGCAGCAGCGTTTAGGGATTCAGGTTGCCGGTGACATGACAACCCGACAGTGGTGGCAAGCGGTGAGCGGTGCGCTGGCAGAACTGCTGGCGGCGCAGCCCGCGCCGAAAGCGGCGAAAGGGCAGCGCCACGTTAACTATATCTCAATGGAATTCCTGATTGGTCGCCTGACGGGCAATAACCTGTTGAACCTGGGCTGGTATCAGGATGTTGGCGCGGTATTGCAGGAACACAGCATCAACCTGACCGACCTGCTGGAAGAGGAGATCGATCCGGCGCTGGGTAACGGCGGTCTGGGGCGTCTGGCGGCCTGTTTCCTTGACTCGATGGCGACGGTTGGCCAGTCGGCGACCGGCTACGGCCTGAATTATCAGTACGGCCTGTTCCGCCAGTCTTTTGTTGATGGGCAACAGCATGAAGCCCCGGACGACTGGCATCGCCGCAGCTACCCGTGGTTCAGCCATAACGAGCAGTTAGATGTGCAAGTGGGGATTGGCGGCAAAGTGAGCAAATCCGGACAGTGGCAGCCCGCTTTTACGCTGATTGGCGAAGCCTGGGATTTACCGGTTATTGGCTACCGTAACGGCGTGACGCAGCCGCTGCGTTTATGGCAGGCGACACATGCTCATCCCTTTAATCTGACCAAATTCAACGACGGTGATTTTCTGCGCGCCGAGCAAACCGGGATCGACGCGGAAAAGCTGACGAAAGTACTCTACCCGAACGACAACCACCAGGCCGGGAAAAAGCTGCGTTTGATGCAGCAATACTTCCAGTGCGCCTGTTCAATTGCCGATATTCTGCGTCGTCACCATCTGGAAGGCCGCAAACTGGCGCAGTTGCCGGATTTCGAAGTGATCCAGCTTAACGACACGCACCCGACTATCGCCATTCCGGAACTGCTGCGCGTGCTGCTCGACGAACACCAGCTAAGCTGGGACGATGCCTGGGCGATCACCAGCCGGACGTTTGCCTATACCAACCATACGCTGATGCCGGAAGCGCTGGAGTGCTGGGATGAAACGTTAGTCAAAGCGCTACTGCCGCGGCACATGCAAATCATCAAACAGATCAACGACAAATTTAAGCTGCTGGTCGAGAAAACCTGGCCGGGCGACGATGCAGTATGGGCAAAACTGGCGGTGGTGCATCACAAACAAGTACGCATGGCGAACCTTTGCGTGGTGGGCGGATTTGCGGTTAACGGCGTGGCGGCGCTGCATTCGGATCTGGTGGTCAAGGATCTGTTCCCGGAATATCACCAGCTCTGGCCGGGCAAATTCCATAACGTCACCAATGGCATCACGCCGCGTCGCTGGATCAAACAGTGCAACCCGCTACTGGCCGCGCTGCTCGACAAGACGTTGAAAAAAGAGTGGGCCAACGATCTCGATCAGTTGATCAATCTGGAGAAGTACGCCGACGACGCGGCATTCCGCAAGCAGTATCGCGAGATTAAACAGCAGAACAAAGTGCGACTGGCGGCGTTTGTCAAAGCCCGTACCGGTATTGAGATCAATCCGCAGGCGTTATTCGATATCCAGATCAAACGTCTGCATGAATACAAACGTCAGCATCTGGGGCTGCTGCACATTCTCGCTCTGTACAAAGAAATTCGCGAAAACCCGAAAGCCGACCGCGTGCCGCGTGTCTTCCTGTTTGGCGCCAAAGCTGCGCCGGGCTACTACCTGGCGAAAAACATTATCTTTGCCATCAACAAAGTGGCGGAAGTGATTAACAACGATGCGAAGGTCGGCGACAAGCTGAAAGTAGTATTCCTGCCGGATTATTGTGTCTCGGCAGCGGAGAAGCTGATCCCGGCGGCGGATGTATCTGAGCAGATCTCCACGGCGGGCAAAGAAGCTTCCGGTACCGGCAACATGAAGCTGGCGCTGAATGGCGCGCTGACGGTCGGTACGCTGGACGGCGCGAACGTTGAAATTGCCGAACAGGTTGGCGAAGAGAATATCTTTATCTTCGGCCACACGGTGGAGCAGGTGAAAGCGCTAAAAGCCAAAGGCTACGATCCGCTGAAATGGCGTAAAAAAGACAAGCTGCTGGATGCGGTGCTGAAGGAGCTTGAAAGCGGGAAGTACAGCGACGGGGATAAACATGCTTTTGACCAGATGCTGCACAGCATTGGCAAACAGGGGGGAGATCCTTATCTGGTGCTGGCGGACTTTGCGGCCTATGTGGAGGCGCAAAAGCAGGTGGATGTGCTCTATCGCGACCAGGAAGCCTGGACCCGTGCGGCGATCCTGAACACGGCGCGCTGCGGTATGTTTAGTTCTGACCGCTCAATCCGCGATTATCAAACCCGCATCTGGCAGGCAAAACGCTAAGGAAGCGCGATGGAGAGTAAACGTCTGGAACAGGCCGCACTGGCGGCGGGGATCAGCCCAAACTACATCAATGCGCACGGTAAACCGCAGTCCATTACGGCGCAGACAAAACAGCGTTTGCTGGCGGCAATGCACGCCGCAAACGCAACGGCGCTCAGCGTACCGCCGGTTCCTGCCGTGCAGGTGTTTATTCACGGCAAAAAGAAAACGTTGCCGGTGGCAGGCAAAGGGAGTTTCCAGTGGCAACTGGTCACAGAAGCTGGCAAGCAGTACCAGGGTCAGGTAAACGGCGGAGAAAATCTGCCGTTGCCAGGCGGTCTGGCGCTGGGCTATCACATGCTGACGCTGGAACAGCAGAAGCAGCGCTGGCAGTGCCGGTTGATCATCGCGCCTGCCCGCTGCTATGAACCTCAGGCTCTGCTGGAAGGAAAAAAGTTGTGGGGCGCCTGTGTGCAGCTCTACACCCTGCGTTCAAATGATAACTGGGGGATAGGGGATTTCGGCGACCTGAAAAAGATGCTCGGCGATGTGGCGCAGCGCGGTGGGGCATTTATTGGCCTCAACCCGATCCACGCGCTCTACCCGGCAAATCCGGAGAGCGCCAGCCCCTATAGCCCTTCATCACGGCGCTGGCTGAATATTATCTACATCGACGTTAACGCAGTGGCGGATTTCCGCGACAGCGAAGAGGCGCAGGCGTGGTGGCAACTTCCCACCACTCAACAAACCTTGCGCGCCGCGCGTGATGCGGAGTGGGTGGATTACGCGTCGGTGACGGCGCTGAAGCTGGCGGCGCTGAGCCTTGCATGGCGGCGTTTCCGCCAGCGTGCGGACGATGACGCGCAGCAAGCCGCTTTCCGCCGCTTTGTTGAGCAGCAGGGTGAAAGCCTCTACTGGCAGGCTGCGTTTGACGCGCTGCATGCGAATCAGATGAAAGAAGATGCGCTGCGCTGGGGCTGGCCGGTATGGCCGGAAGGGTATCAATCTACCCGCAGCCCGCAGGTGAAAGCCTTCTGCAAGGCGCATGCTGACGAGGTCGATTTTTATCTCTGGTTGCAGTGGCTGGCTTACACCCAGTTTGCTGAGTGCTGGGAAACCAGCCAGTACAATGGGATGCCCATCGGCCTCTACCGCGACCTGGCGGTCGGTGTGGCGGAAGGTGGCGCAGAAACCTGGTGCGATCGCGAGTTGTACTGTCTGAAAGCTTCCGTCGGCGCGCCGCCGGATATTCTGGGGCCGCTCGGGCAAAATTGGGGGCTGCCGCCGATGGATCCGCACGTGATGCGGGCGCGCGCCTATGCGCCATTTATCGATCTGCTGCGTGCCAATATGACCAGTTGCGGCGCGTTACGTATCGACCATGTTATGTCGATGCTGCGTCTGTGGTGGATCCCGTACGGCGAAACGGCGGATCACGGCGCTTACGTGCAGTATCCGGTGGATGACCTGCTGGCCATTCTGGCGCTGGAAAGCCAGCGGCATCAGTGCATGGTGATTGGCGAAGATCTGGGAACTGTACCGGTAGAGATTGTCGGCAAGCTGCGCAGCAGCGGCGTCTACTCCTACAAAGTGCTCTACTTCGAAAACGATCATCAGAAAAACTTCCGCGCGCCGCAGGCCTGGCCGCAGCAGTCGATGGCGGTAGCGACGACGCACGATCTTCCGACCCTGCGCGGTTACTGGGAGAGCGGCGATTTAACCCTCGGCAAAACGCTGGGGTTATATCCCGACGAAGAGGTACTGCGCGGTTTGTATCAGGATCGCGAGCGGGCGAAGCAGGGGCTGCTGGATGCGCTGCATCAGCACGGTTGCCTGCCGAAACGCGCTGGTCATAAAGCGTCGCGCATGCCGATGACGGCGATCCTCAATCGCGGTATGCAACGCTATATTGCCGACAGCAACAGCGCATTACTGGGGTTGCAGCCGGAAGACTGGCTGGACATGCCGGGGCCGGTGAACATTCCGGGCACCAGTTACCAGTACAAAAACTGGCGACGTAAGCTGTCGGTGTCGCTGGAAGCGATGTTTAGCGATGAGAAGGTTAACAAGCTGATTAAAGATCTTGACCGACGGCGCAAAGCCGGAAGAAAACGTTAATAAAAAAGCCCGGATATCCGGGCTTTTTGTTGTCCTGTAAGCGTTAGCGCCACCGGGCAATTGAAAATCAGACCACCATTCCCAGCAGCAGACAACCCACCAGGCCGCACACCGAGATAATGGTTTCCAGTGCCGACCATGAACGCATGGTCTCACCGATGGTCAGGTTGAAATACTCTTTGAACAGCCAGAAGCCCGGATCGTTAACGTGAGAGAAAATCACGCTACCGGAGCCAACGGCAATCACCATCAGTTCCGGGCTGACGCCCGTGGTGGCAATCAGCGGCGCGGCAATACCGCCTGCGGTAATCGCCGCAACGGTTGCGGAACCCAGCGCAATACGCAGTACCGCAGCAATCGACCAGGCCATAAACAGCGGAGAGAGGTTAGTGGCATGCATCATGGAAGCGATGTATTTATCCACGCCGCTATCAACCAGCACCTGTTTGAATGCGCCGCCGCCGCCGATGATCAACAGCATCATGGCGATGATTTTGATGGATGAAGTCAGCGTGTCATTGATGTCATCCATAGAACGGCCGCGGTTCAGACCGAAAGTGAAGACCGCAATCAGTACCGCGATCATGGTCGCCATCACCGGGTCGCCGAAGAACTCTGCATAAGGCAGAATCGCATGGCCTTTCGGCAGCAGCATTTCCGCGACCGCGCGCAGCGCCATCAGAATCACCGGCACCAGGGAAGTCCAGACGCTGACGCCGAAACCTGGCATCTCTTCTTCGGTAAAGGTTTTGGAGTTGTAAAGACCTTCCGGGATCGGCTTATCAATGCTTTTCAGGAAATGCGCATAGACCGGGCCTGCGAGGATCACGGTCGGGATACCGAGCAGCGTGCCGTACAGCAGCGTTTTACCCATATCCGCGTGGAAGATGGTGGCGATAGCTGTCGGGCCCGGGTGCGGCGGCAGGAAGCCGTGCGTCACAGAGAGGGCTGCCGCCATCGGTACGCCAACATACAGCAGCGGAATGCGTGCAGAGGCGGCGATAGTAAATACCAGCGGCAGCAACAGCACGAAACCGACTTCATAGAACAGCGCGAAACCGACGGTGAAACCGGTCAGCACAACGGCCCATTGAATATGTTTACGACCGAACTTTTCGATAAGCGTAGTGGCGATGCGCTGTGCGCCGCCGCAGTCTGCCAGCAGTTTGCCGAGCATGGCGCCAAAGCCCATGATCAGCGCAAGACTGCCCAACGTACCGCCCACGCCCGCTTTAATCGATTTGATAACGGCATCCAGTGGCATGCCCTGCATCATCCCGACGGCGAGCGCCACCAGAATCAGAGCGATAAATCCGTTGAGTTTGAAACGGATCATTAACAGGAGTAAGAGGACAACACCGATAGCGACAATGACTAATGGCATGATTTACCTGGCCTTTAATTTGTTATGGGTAACGTCAGTGTTTCTTGGCAGCCGCTAAAAGCTCCCGAACCGGGAAGGGCGAACTGCGGCACCATTACGGCTGGACATCCATTGCTAAAAATTGTAGTCGGATGTTTTTATCTTGTTGGTGCTGGCTGGAATGATACGGGTAACATCTGTGAAAAGAGAATCACCCTGCCGATCTAAATGTGAGATCTGAGACCTGTGTCATATTAACGCCGGGAAACTAGTTTGCTTTAAAGGGCAGGAAACGCGCGCAAAGATACGGGTAACGTCTTGAGATGACAGGCACAAAAGGGATAGCGGGCGCAGGAAAGATCTTGCGAATACAACAATGGCCGGAGATTAACGGGCGGGTCAGCCGGGAATGAAAACGGGCAGGTGAAACAGGCCCGGCACGCTGTTACGCCACCGGGCAATGCTCTGCGGAACAGGCTTAGTAGTAGGAGTGCTCGCCGCGCTGGTGCTCAGTGAGATCGCGCACGCCTTTCAGTTCCGGGAATTCAGTCAGCAGTTGCTTCTCGATCCCTTCTTTCAGCGTTACGTCGACCATGGAGCAACCGTTACAGCCGCCGCCAAATTGCAGAATGGCGTAGCCTTCATCGGTGATCTCCATCAGCGTCACGCGGCCGCCGTGGCCAGCCAGCTGCGGGTTGATTTGCGATTGCAGCAGGTACTCAACGCGCTCCATCAGCGGCGCGTCGTCGGAAACTTTACGCATTTTAGCGTTTGGCGCTTTCAGCGTGAGCTGAGAACCTAATTGATCGGTTACAAAATCAATTTCCGCATCTTCCAGATACGGCGCGCTCAGTTCATCGACATAGGCAACCAGTTGTTCAAATTTCAGCGCGGTATCGGTCGCTTCAACTGCATCTGGCGGACAATAAGAGACGCCGCATTCAGCGTTTGGCGTGCCAGGGTTAATCACAAATACGCGAATTTGTGTCCCTTCTTCCTGATTTGCCAGCAGTTTGGAAAAGTGCGCCTGGGCAGCGTCGGAAATACGGATCATAGCAATGGCCTAATAGTTGACTATTTTACTTGGTTATAATACGCCCATCATCGAGGGTCTACAAGGTTCGACACAGGCACCAGACCTGAACAGTCGCTGCGCCGCTGCGCAAAAGCAGCCGGGAGATCTCCGCAACAGTACTGCCGGTCGTGACGACATCATCCACCAGAACGATATGGAGCCCGGCTATTGGCAATTCAAGGCGAAAAGCATTTTTCAGGTTCTGCCTGCGCAGCCTGGCGCTTAAATGATGCTGCACCGGCGTTGCCCGCAGACGCTTAAGCGCCACGCGCGAATAGCGGCACGACAGCCAGCGCGCCAGCGGTCGGCACAGCAAATCGCTTTGATTAAACCCGCGCCGCCACTGGCGTCGGGCATGCAGCGGAACGCTGAGGAGCAGGTCCGGTAACGGACGTTTACCGCGCTGTACCACCCTGAGCAGCAATAGCCGCGCCAGTGCGCTGGCAAGCTCCGGGCGAGGATGAAATTTAAACTGCTGTACCAGCGTACTGAGCGGCGGCGCGTAGTCACCCACAGCGATGAGCCGTTGCCAGGGCGGCGGTTTTTGCAGACAACGGCCGCAGGGCACATTTTCATGGGCAGCAGGTAAACCGCACAAAGGGCAAACTTTTCCCTGCGTTTGCATCGCGCGGGCGCAGCCCGAACAGATTCCCCAGTGGCTGAGCATTAACGGCATTCGGCATAGCCAGCACAAGCCCGGCACTGTTAGCATGTTCCACCTCCTTGTGTGAAGAAAGAGAACGATAGCGGATGAAAGACATCTGGTGGCAAACCAAAGGTGAAGGCGATTGTCATCTTGTGCTGTTGCACGGCTGGGGACTGAATGCCCAGGTATGGGATTGCATAACTCCGGAACTGAGTGCGCATTTTACGCTGCATCTGGTCGATTTGCCGGGCTACGGCAGAAGTACGGGATTTAGCCCTTTGTCGCTTGGGCAGATGGTTGATATTGTTCTGGCACAGGCGCCGGAACGGGCGATTTGGCTGGGCTGGAGCCTTGGCGGGCTGGTGGCCAGCCGCGTGGCGTTGCAGGCACCCGAGCGTGTAAGCACGCTGGTGACGGTTGCTTCCTCGCCGTGCTTCAGCGCACAGGGCGAATGGGCGGGCATTAAACCCGAAGTGCTGGCCGGTTTTCAGCATCAGTTGAGTGAAGATTTTCAGCGTACCGTCGAGCGTTTTCTCGCGCTGCAAACGCTGGGAACGGAAACCGCAAGGCAGGACGCGCGTCAGCTAAAAAACGCAGTGTTGTCGCTGGAAATGCCTTCTGCTGAGGTGCTGAACGGCGGGCTGGAGATCCTGAAGACAGCGGATTTGCGCGAAGCATTATCATCGCTGACGCTGCCGTTTTTACGCCTCTACGGGCGGCTCGATGGGCTGGTGCCGCGCAAAATCGTGCCGGTGCTGGATGAGATGTGGCCTGCAAGCGAATCGATTGTGTTTGCAAAAGCAGCGCATGCGCCTTTTATCTCGCATCCGGTTGAATTCTGCGAAACCCTGCTGGCGTTAAAAGCGAAGCTGTGAAAGCAGCCCGGTAGTGTGCTGCTTATCGGGCCTTCAGCACAGCGTCCACCACTCCTGCTGGCAGGCGCTTTTCCCTTCCGGACACTGTTTACAGCTACCGGTTAAACAACCGGTAGCATCTTCCTGAACACGCATCACTTTACCCATCGCTTCCATACGACCCAGCATGGCATCAATCATCGCTCTGGGCGTGCGCAGCGTGCTGCTCAACTGCTGCGCATCCATTCTTCCCCGAAGCGCCAGCAGATCGCGAATCTCAAGTAATGATGCCATCGCTTCACTCCTTAATGGCAGTCGCCCGCCGGGCTGTCACAGCAACTGGCGACAGTTTTACGTGTAGCCAGCGTACTGATATCCACCCGGCTTCTGGCCCGGCGCAGCGCGCCAATGACCACCACGTTAAACAGGAGAACCGCCAGAATGCAGGTCAGGCTGTAGAGTGGATGCTGGTTAAAGGTGACACTTTGATAGAACAACGTTGCCAGTGAGTAGGCGATATTCAGCCCCCACAGCACCGAGAATCCCATCCAGCCGCGGCTCGATTCGCGGGCGATTGCGCCCATCGCGGTAATGCACGGCACGTAGAGCAGGACGAAAATCAGGTAGCTATAGGCGGCGGCCGCGCTGCCGAATTTCTGGCTCATTACGCCCATCGTACCCGTCGCCATTTCACCGTCGCCTTTACTGGCTTCGATTGGGTTGGCCAGCACGCTCAGGCTGAAGGTATCGCGCACGCTTTTCACGGTGTCTACCAGCGCGGCAATCAGCTCGTCGCTCAGGCTGAATTCCGCCGGATTAAAGCCAGCTTGCTCAATATTTTCGGCGGTATAGAGCGTATTCAGTGTACCCACCACCACTTCTTTCGCCATCGCGCCAGTGACCAGGCCGACAGTGGCCTGCCAATGATCGCCATGCACGCCAATCGGCTCCAGCAGCGGTGTAAATACCCGGCTGATCGACGCCAGCGCAGATTCATCGATTTTATGTACCGTCCGGCCATCCAGCGAGAAACTGTTCATTGCGCTGAGGAAAATGCTGACGATGATGATGACTTTACCCGCGCGGATCACAAAGCCTTTCAGGCGCTGCCAGGTTTGCAGCAGCAGGCTTTTCAGATGCGGTACGTGATAGACCGGAAGCTCCATCACGAACGGCGAGGCTTCACCGCGCAGCAGGGTAAATTTCAACATCAGCCCGGTGAGGATCGCCATTACAATCCCCAGCACGTAGAGTGAGAAGACGGTGATCGCACCATGCTGGCCGAAAAAAGCCGCCGAGAAGACAGCGAAAATGGCCAGACGTGCGCCGCAGGACATAAACGGCGCCATCATGATAGTAATTAACCGTTCACGCGGGGCATCCAGCGTACGGGCGCCCATCACTGACGGCACGTTGCAGCCGAAACCAACAATCAGCGGCACAAAGGATTTTCCTGGCAGCCCCAGCGATTGCATCAGCCGGTCCATCACAAAGGCCGCGCGCGCCATATAGCCGGAATCTTCAAGGAACGACATAAACAGGTACATCATGCCAAGCTGCGGCACCAGCGGCAGTACGGTATTCACCCCGCCGCCGAGCCCCTGAGCAAGGAAGATTGTCAGCCATTCCGGAAAGTGCAGCGTGGCGCCCAGCCACTGAATGCCATGGATAAAAATCGCTACTGAACCGGCGTCGAAGATCGGCTGGAACGCGCCACCAATGTTGATGGCGAACAGAAACATCAGATACATGACAAACAGAAAGATCGGCAGACCCAAAAAGCGGTTGATCACAATGCGGTCAACGGCGGCGGTAAACTGGCTCGGCTCGGCCGTTAACGTGTTGCTGACGGTGTCGCAGATGGCGGCAATCGACTGGTAACGCGCATCGGCAATATGCAGCGCCGGATCGTCCATCCCGTCTTTCAGACGGGAGAGTGCAGCGTCGAATTGCTGGTTGTTGATGCCCGAGTTCGCGCGGCTGTAGATATCACCCTCGAGTATTTGCAGGCCCATCCAGCGGCGCTGCTGTTGCGGAAGCTCCTCCGGCATCTGCGCGGCCAGCGCGTCGGCTTCACGGGAAAGCGGTTGGGCGTAATGCACCAGTTCGATATTGTCATTGGTCCGATGACGATCCACCGCCAGCTTCAGCGCTTCAATACCGCGACCACGCGTGGATACCAGCGGGATAACCGGGCAGCCAAGGCGGGCTGAAAGGGCATCAACATCGATGCGCACTTTTTGTTTTTCAGCGATATCCAGCATGTTGAGCGCGATGATGCATGGTACGCCCAGTTCCAGCAGTTGGAGTGTCAGATAAAGATTGCGTTCAAGGTTCGAAGCATCCACCACGTTGATCAGCAGATCGGCATCGCCACTCAAAATGTAGTGACAGGCAATCTGCTCATCCAGCGATGTTTGCGCCGAAATGGTGGTCAGCGAATAGGTGCCAGGCAGGTCAACCAGCGTAACCTGGTGATCGGTTGTGGTGAAAAAGCCCTCTTTGCGCTCTACCGTTACGCCAGACCAGTTTCCCACCCGCTGGCGCGCTCCCGTTAACTGATTGAATAATGTCGTCTTGCCGGAATTAGGATTACCAATTAAACCAATGGTCAATTTTTTCATTTTACTTAGCACTCTATGTCATAGCTGACCGGTTAACGGGACATCGCTTCCAGTTCGAGAAAAGCGAGATCTTTTTTCCGTAACACTAAATTAACGCGGCGGGTCTCGATATGAATGGGATCGCCTAATGGCGCCACCCGCACCACATTAAAAGATGAGCCGGGCAACATACCTAATGACAGGAGTTTTTGCCGCCAGGCCGGGCTTATTTGCTGTGAGAAGCCGGTAATTTTCCACACACTGTCAGGAGAGAAATGCATAGTGCCTACTTATTTTTGCTGCGAGCCGATGTTTGCCGTACGTCATCACGACGCACCGTGAACCCATGAAGAGTAAAGAACAGCCAACGAGAACAATGATAATGAGAATAGTTTTTATCATCAATAATAAAAATGCGTCAGGACGGGAGAGGAAATAAAAATTCGATTTTGTTTTGACGTAGCTCAAAAATAAGTTGGGTTCTGAATTTTGCGCGGCGCAGTAACACATTAAGGGGAAATAAATAATTGTTATTTATATCGGGATCTTAATCTTTTATTCATATTTGAAATGGTGCGCGGGCCGTATGTCCGCTGATGTAAATTCCGATAAATAAATACGATGTCAGTAAATTGATTAATAATTTTGAATATCAATAACCAGCAAAAATAATAGGTTAATAATTCTCTATGATTAACAGCACTAAGAAAAAGGCGCTTTTTCGACGGTGTTGCACCAAAAATAACCCCTCTCCCGCAGGCGCAAGAGAGGGGAGAGGATTAGCGTTTTTTACCCATCGCCGCCGCCAGTGCATCCATCATTGCGCTGTTGCCGCCGGGTTGAGGGCTGCGATCCCGCGGTGATTTTGCCGGACGCGCGCTACTCCGGTTACCAGCATCGCGACTACCGCCATTGCCACTGCCGCGACGGCTGTTACTGTCGCCTGGTTGTTCGTCCAGACGCATGGTCAACGCAATACGTTTACGCGGCAGATCGACTTCCAGCACTTTCACCTTCACGATATCGCCTGCTTTCACCACCGTATGCGGATCTTCAACGAACTTATCCGCCAGCGAGGAGATATGTACCAGCCCGTCCTGATGCACGCCGATATCAACGAACGCGCCAAAGTTGGTGACGTTGGTCACTGCGCCTTCCAGCACCATACCTGGCAACAGATCGTTCATGGTTTCGATGCCTTCGGCGAAGGTCGCGGTTTTGAACTCCGGACGCGGGTCGCGGCCCGGTTTCTCCAGCTCTTTGATGATGTCGGTGACGGTCGGCACGCCGAACTGCTCGTCGGTAAACTCGGACGGTTTCAGCTTACGTAACTCGGCGCTGTTGCCCATCAGATCGCGCAGGGACTGTGCGGTTGCCGCCAGAATTCGCTCGACCACCGGATAGGTTTCCGGGTGAACGGTGGAAGCATCCAGCGGGTTGTCGCCGTGGTTAATACGCAGGAAGCCCGCGCACTGTTCAAAGGCTTTCGGCCCAAGGCGGCTCACTTTTAGCAGTTGCTGACGGTTCTGGAACTGACCGTTTTCATCGCGCCAGGAGACAATATTTTGCGCCATCATGCGGGTTAAACCGGCCACGCGCGTCAGTAGCGGCACCGAGGCGGTATTCAGATCAACGCCGACGGCGTTCACGCAGTCTTCAACGACGGCGTCCAGTTTACGCGCCAGCTGTGTCTGGCTGACGTCATGCTGATACTGGCCAACGCCGATTGATTTCGGGTCGATTTTCACCAGCTCAGCCAGGGGATCCTGTAAACGGCGGGCGATAGACACCGCACCGCGCAGAGAAACGTCGAGATCCGGGAATTCCAGCGCCGCCAGTTCGGAGGCGGAGTAGACTGACGCCCCCGCTTCGCTGACAATCACTTTCTGCGCGGTCACTTTCGGGAACTGTTTCTGCACATCCAGGTAGAAACGTTCGGTCTCGCGCGATGCTGTACCATTACCGATCGCCACCAGTTCGACGTTGTGTTTCTCGCACAGCGCCGCCACGGCAACCGCCGCTTTCGCTGCCTGCCCGGTGTGCGGATAAATCGTGTCGGTTGCGACCAGTTTGCCGGTGGCATCGACTACTGCCACTTTTACGCCGGTACGCAGGCCCGGATCGAGCCCCATCGTTGCACGCAGCCCGGCCGGTGCGGCCATCAGCAGATCGTGCAGGTTGCGGGCGAAGACGTTAATCGCTTCATCTTCCGCGCGTTCGCGCACAGTACCCATTAATTCAGTTTCAAGGTGCATCAGGACCTTAATGCGCCACGTCCAGCTCACGACGCTGCGGCGCCAGCTATCTGCCGGGGCGTTATTCAGGCGCAGGCCGAGATGGTCGATAATAATCTGCTCGCAGTGGCTCTCTTTCGGCGGCTCGTCAAACTGCGGATCGGCATTCAGCGCCAGTTGCAGCACACCCTCATTACGGCCACGGAACATGGCCAGCGCGCGGTGCGAAGGAACGGTAGAAACCGGTTCGTGATGATCGAAATAGTCGCGGAATTTCGCGCCTTCTTCCTCTTTGCCGCTGACCACCGTCGCCACGAGATGGGCGTTTTTCCACAGATAGTCACGGACTTTCGCCAGCAGGGCCGCATCCTCAGCGAAGCGCTCCATCAGGATATAACGCGCGCCATCAAGCGCCGCTTTGCTGTCGGCAACACCTTTATCTGCATCCACAAACGTGGCGGCCAGCGTTTCCGGATCCTGCGACGGGTCATTCCACAGTTGGTCTGCCAGCGGTTCGAGACCGGCTTCAATCGCGATTTGCCCACGCGTGCGACGCTTCGGTTTGTAGGGAAGATAGAGGTCTTCGAGTTCGGTTTTGCTCAGCGTACCGTTGATGGCTTTCGCCAGCTCTTCGCTGAGTTTGCCCTGCTCGCCAATCGATTTCAGGATTGCCTGGCGGCGCTCTTCCAGCTCGCGCAGGTAACCAAGGCGGGTTTCGAGCTGACGCAATTGCGTGTCGTCCAGACCGCCGGTGACCTCTTTACGGTAGCGTGCGATAAACGGCACGGTATTCCCTTCATCAAGCAGGCGAACGGCGGATTCCACCTGTTCGGTCCGTGCCTGAAGTTCACCCGCAATAATGCGGCAGAGCGAATCATTCATCATTTCTTTCATCATCTTCTGAACAAAATCAGCGGATAGTTATACGGACTGGCACTGTAAAATGCCAGCCGCCGGGGTGGTTCCTGGATTGTTCTGTGCGGTTATTTCACATATTCGATTTCATTAACGTACCAGGTAGCTTCGCCGCCCGGTGTTTGTACGACCGCCACATCACCAGCTTCTTTTTTCAGCAGGGCGCGGGCCATCGGTGAATCGATGGAGATGTAATCCTTGCGGCCAAAGATCTCATCGTAGCCGACGATGCGAAAGCGCAGAGTATCGCCATCATCGTTTTCGATCTCCACCCATGCGCCAAAGAAGACTTTGCCTTCCTGTTGCGGTGAATAATCAACGATTTTCAGGTTTTCCAGACATTTCGTCAGATAACGTACCCGGCGGTCTATTTCGCGCAGGCGTTTTTTGTTGTACTGATAATCAGCGTTTTCGCTGCGATCGCCCAGGCTTGCCGCCCAGGTCACTTTTTTCGTGACTTCCGGGCGCTCCTGACGCCAGAGAAAATCGAGTTCCTGCTTCAGTTTGTCATAACCTTCGCGGGTGATCAGGGGCGTTTTCATACTTCTGCCTTCTCTTTGTGACAGCTTTGATGTACAGACTTTACAAACGGTATTGCGTAAAGTGCGGATTAATCATGTTTTATGTGATGTTGAATGCATATAACTTGCTGTTAAATATGCTTTGTAACAATTTAGACTAGAATTTATACCAGATTTCGCTGGTCGTTAACGCGCACTTTTTTAGAATACGGAAACAGAAATTTCGGAACCTTTGGGAGTATAAACAATGCAAGAGAATTATAAGATTCTGGTAGTGGATGACGACATGCGTCTGCGCGCATTACTTGAGCGTTACCTTACCGAGCAGGGCTTCCAGGTTCGTAGCGTGGCTAACGCCGAACAAATGGATCGGTTGTTAACCCGTGAATCTTTCCACCTGATGGTGCTGGATCTGATGCTGCCGGGCGAAGATGGCCTCTCCATCTGCCGCCGCCTGCGTAGCCAGAGCAACCCGATGCCGATCATTATGGTGACGGCAAAAGGGGAAGAAGTGGACCGTATTGTTGGCCTGGAAATCGGCGCCGACGACTATATTCCGAAACCGTTTAACCCACGTGAATTGCTGGCGCGTATCCGCGCGGTACTGCGTCGTCAGGCGAATGAGCTGCCGGGCGCGCCGTCGCAGGAAGAAGCAGTAATTGCGTTTGGTAAGTTCAAACTGAACCTCGGTACGCGCGAGATGTTCCGTGAAGATGAGCCGATGCCGTTAACCAGCGGTGAGTTTGCCGTGCTGAAAGCACTGGTTAGCCACCCGCGCGAGCCGCTCTCTCGTGACAAGCTGATGAATCTGGCGCGCGGTCGTGAGTATTCAGCGATGGAACGTTCCATCGACGTGCAGATCTCCCGCCTGCGCCGCATGGTGGAAGAGGATCCGGCGCATCCGCGCTATATTCAGACCGTTTGGGGCCTGGGCTACGTATTTGTGCCGGACGGTTCTAAAGCATGATGCGCGTGCGCTTCTCGCCGCGAAGTTCATTTGCCCGAACGCTGTTGCTTATCGTCACCTTGCTGTTCGTCAGCCTGGTGACGACATACCTTGTGGTGCTGAATTTCGCCATTTTGCCCAGCCTCCAGCAATTTAATAAGGTACTCGCCTACGAAGTTCGTATGCTGATGACCGACAAACTGCAACTGGAGGATGGGACGCAACTGGTGGTGCCACCTGCGTTTCGTCGTGAAATTTACCGTGAACTGGGTATTTCTCTCTATTCCAATGAAGCGGCGGAAGACGCGGGCCTACGCTGGGCGCAGCACTACGAATTCTTAAGTCAGCAGATGGCGCAGCAGCTCGGTGGCCCGACCGAAGTGCGCGTTGAAGTGAACAAAAGCTCTCCGGTGGTGTGGCTGAAAACCTGGCTGTCGCCCAATATCTGGGTGCGCGTGCCGCTGACGGAAATCCATCAGGGCGATTTTTCGCCGCTGTTCCGCTACACGCTGGCGATTATGCTGCTGGCGATAGGCGGCGCCTGGCTCTTTATTCGTATTCAGAACCGACCGCTTGTTGACCTTGAACACGCGGCGCTGAAGGTTGGGCGAGGGCATATTCCGCCGCCGCTGCGTGAGTACGGCGCATCAGAAGTCCGTTCCGTCACCCGCGCTTTCAACCAGATGGCCGCCGGGGTGAAACAATTGGCGGACGATCGCACGCTGCTGATGGCCGGGGTGAGCCACGATTTACGCACGCCGCTGACGCGTATCCGTCTGGCGACGGAGATGATGGCGGAAGAAGATGGTTATCTCTCTGAATCGATTAATAAAGATATCGAAGAGTGTAACGCGATCATCGAGCAGTTTATCGATTACCTGCGTACCGGCCAGGAGATGCCAATGGAAGTGGCAGATCTGAATGCCGTGCTGGGCGAGGTCATCGCCGCCGAAAGTGGTTACGAACGTGAGATCGAAACCGGTCTGAACGACAGTGAGATTTTTGTACGCATGCATCCGCTCTCTATTAAGCGCGCAGTCGCCAATATGGTGGTGAATGCGGCGCGCTACGGTAACGGCTGGATCAAGGTCAGCAGCGGTACTGAACTGAATCGCGCCTGGTTCCAGGTTGAGGATGACGGGCCGGGGATTAAACCAGAACAGCGTGAACATCTGTTCCAGCCGTTTGTTCGCGGCGACAGCGCGCGTAGCACCAGCGGCACCGGTTTAGGGCTGGCTATCGTGCAGCGAATCATCGACAACCATAACGGCCTGCTGGAGCTGGGTACCAGCGAGCGTGGCGGGTTGTCGATTCGCGCCTGGTTGCCAATCCCGGTTGTTCGCCTGAATGGGCCCACCAAAGAAGCATAAAAAAACCCGCCGGAATATGGCGGGTTTTGTTTCTCTTGCGTAGCCGAATTACAGTTTCGGTCCGGCGCTGACCAGCGCGGCTCCGGCTGCGGTATCGGTATACTTATCAAAGTTCTCAATAAACAGCTTCGCCAGCTGTGTCGCTTTCTCCTGCCACTGTTCCGGCGATGCGTACGTATTGCGTGGATCGAGAATGCGCGAATCCACGCCATGTAATGATGTCGGCACGGCCAGGTTGAACATAGGCAGGGTGAAGGTTTCCGCATTATCCAGCGAACCATCCAGAATTGCGTCGATAATCGCCCGCGTATCTTTGATGGAGATGCGTTTGCCGGTCCCGTTCCAGCCCGTGTTTACCAGATACGCCTGCGCACCGGCAGCCTGCATCCGTTTCACCAGCACTTCGGCATACTGCGTCGGGTGCAGCGACAGGAATGCTGCGCCGAAGCAGGCGGAGAAGGTTGGCGTCGGCTCATTCACGCCGCGCTCTGTTCCGGCCAGTTTGGCGGTAAAGCCAGAGAGAAAATGGTACTGCGTCTGGCTGGCCGTCAGGCGGGAAACCGGCGGCAATACGCCGAACGCATCAGCAGTCAGGAAGATCACTCGCGTGGCGTGACCGGCTTTCGACACGGGTTTGACGATGTTATGAATATGGTAAATCGGATACGACACGCGGGTATTTTCCGTTTTCGACGCATCATCAAAATTGATGCTGCCGTCGTCGCGGACGCTGACGTTTTCCAGCAGCGCATCGCGGCGGATGGCGTGGAAGATATCCGGTTCAGCCTCTTCCGAGAGCCGGATGGTTTTGGCATAACAGCCGCCTTCAAAGTTGAAGACGCCGTCGTCATCCCAGCCGTGCTCGTCATCGCCAATCAGGCGGCGCTTCGGATCGGTGGACAACGTCGTTTTGCCGGTGCCGGAAAGGCCGAAAAAGACCGCAACGTCGCCTTTCTCGCCAACGTTAGCAGAACAGTGCATCGAGGCGATCCCCTGCAACGGCAGCAGGTAGTTCATGATCGAGAACATCCCTTTTTTCATTTCGCCGCCGTACCAGGTTCCGCCGATCAGTTGGATGCGTTCGGTCAGATTGAAGGCAACGAAATTCTCCGAATTGAGGCCCTGTTCCTGCCACTGCGGATTGGTGCATTTCGCCCCGTTCATCACGATAAAGTCGGGTTTGAAGCCTGCCAGCTCCTCATCCGTCGGGCGAATAAACATGTTTTTGACGAAGTGCGCCTGCCAGGCGACCTCGGTGATAAACCTGACTGAAAGACGGCTGTCCGGGTTAGCGCCGCAAAACGCATCGATAATAAACAGGCGCTTGCCGGAGAGTTGCTCCGTCACAAGGCCTTTTAAATGCTTCCAGACTTCCGGCGAGAGCGGTTTGTTGTCGTTCTTGCCTTTGCCTTTATCGGCCCACCACACGGTGTCGCGGGTGGTTTCATCTCGGACAATGTACTTATCTTTTGGCGAACGGCCGGTAAAAATACCGGTGTCGACGGCGACAGCACCAGAATTCGTCAGCACACCACGCTCATATCCTTCCAGATCTGGACGGAGCTCTTCCTGATACAGCGTATCGTAATCGGGGTTGTAGACGACTTCCTGAACATCGTTGATACCATAAGCCTTGAGATCTTGCGGGGTTAAGCTCTTAACGCGCATGTCACTACTCCTTAGCCAATTGTACTGCCTGAAATTGTAGGGTTGTTTATCGCCGCTTACCCGGACGATGTTCATAGATTTTCGAATCCCGATAAAGCTGACTTCCGCAAAACGCTGTCATTTGCGTCACTTAGCGAGATGTATTGTGGCAAAAACAGTGACAATAATCGGGAAAATGTCCCCAAAAGGCTATAAACCGATATTTTTAACCGTCACTTTGTGACTGTAATCGCTTTCATGAAAGAAAATTACGTAAGAATTACATTGAGGATTTTAGCGGAAACGTGACGTGTAATGCAAAAAATGCCGCCCGAAGGCGGCATGAGGGAAGGGGGAATTAATGAACTTGCGGGTCGGCCGGGGAGGCGTTATTACGGATCTCCGCAATATCCATCGCATTAAACAGATAGTGATTGCCGCAGTAATCGCAGTGCATGTCGATTTCACCTTCTTCGGCAATAATGCTGTCCACTTCTTCATCCGGCAGCGTTTTCAGCGCCGCAGCGCAGCGCTCGCGCGAACAGGTGCATTTAAATTCAACGTCCTGTGGATCGTACAGCGTGACCTCTTCTTCATGGTACAAACGCCATAACACATCTTCTGCCGCCAGGGAGAACAGCTCTTCCGCTTTTACCGTTTCGGTCAGTACCGCCAGGTGTTCGAAATCGTTGGCCTGGGTTTCCTGCGCTGGCAGCACCTGCAACAGCATCCCGCCGGCTGCCGGCTGGCCATCCACTTCACCCGTGCGGATGAACAGGCGGGTCGGCAGCTGTTCTGAACGCATAAAGTAATCTTCCAGGCACGCCGCCAGCGTATCGCCTTCGAGGCCAACCACGCCCTGATAACGCTCGCCCTCTTCCGGCGTAATGGTGATCACCAGATAGCCGTTACCCACCAGCGTTTTCAGATCGGCATCCGCCGGGACATCGCCCTGCACGCGGGCAACGCCGCGCATTTGCTGGCGGTTGTTACCGTTGATCACTGCAAGATTCATCGGACCGTCACCCTGCAACTGCACGGTAATATCGCCGGCAAATTTCAGGGTTGCGGTCAGCAGGCTGGTCGCAACCAACAGTTCACCGAGCAGCGTTTTTACCGGCAGCGGATAGTTATGGTTTTCCAGTACCTGCTTCCAGGTGTTGGAAACAGTCACCAGTTCGCCGCGCACGGCATAATTTTCAAACAGATAGCGGTGTAATTGGTCTTGATTGGCCATGATTATCTCTCTTGCAGGTGCGCGTTACTCGCTGCCACCAGATTTAAATTTCAGCAGATCGCGGCGCTCTTTTTTGTCCGGTCGGCGATCGGGGTGCGGCATTGTAAGCGCGTTCAGCTTACGCGCCAGCGCCATTTTTTCACGTTTCTCAATACTTTCTGCCGTTTCCTCATACAGCTCAACGGCTTCGGTTGCCGGACGGCGCTGATCCGTAACGCCTTTGACGACGACAGTACGTTCGTCATTTCCCTGGCGCAACGTGAGCGTGGCATTCAGCTCGACGATTTTACTCGGCTTGCTGCGCTGACCGTTGTAATGCACTTTGCCGCCTTCAATCATCTCGCGGGCGAGGGCGCGAGTTTTATAAAAACGCGCCACCCACAGCCACTTATCCAGACGGACTTCTTGTGCGGGCTGCTGTTTCATCACATCTCCTTGAGAAGTGAGGGGATCAGATAACGGTAGTCATTGGTTCCCGGGTGACGCAGATAGTGTTTATCTGCCAGCCCGGAATCCGGGTTCGTCACGCCAAGGCAGTAACGAATGCCAAAGGTTGCTGCCGCATCGAGAATCGGTTCGCTGTCGTCGATAAACAGCGTCCGTTCGGCGCATAGCCCGGTCTCTTCCGCTACGGCCTGCCACAGGCGCTGATCCTCTTTCGGATAACCAAATGTATGGGTGGAAAGTAATAAATCAAGGTGCGACGCCAGGCCTGTGTGCTCAAGCTTGACGGCAAGATTATGTGGATGCGCATTGGTCAGCAGAATACGGCGCTTACCGCTTTTTTTCAGCGCATCCAGAAAAGGCACCGTATCTTCGCGCAGCACTGCGCGCGGCCCTTGCTGTGTCGTCATCGCACAAATATCCAGCCCGAGACGTTCGCTCCAGTAATCCAGACAGTACCAGTTTAGCGTATGCTGCACCGCGTGATACTCCTGGCGAAGAACGTTCTGTGCTTCCTCTGGCGTCAGCCCTTGTTGAGCAGCGAAAGTTTCTGGCACCAGTTTTTGCCAGAAAAAGTTATCAAACGCCAGATCAAGCAAAGTGCCGTCCATATCCAGCAGAACGGTATCAACGTCCTGCCATGCAATATCAAGGTGCATTAAAACTCCAGCCAGGGGAAAACGTGCGCGACAGATTAACACAGCTCACGTTGCGGGGGGTTATCAGGTAAGGCTGTCCTGCGTAGGAAGCAGGCGCGGATTCAGGCAGCTTTCGTAATACTGCGCAATCTCTTCGAGGCGTGTACGGTTACGCTGGTAGCGACGCAGCGCCAGCACACCGTTGTAGAGGCAACAAATGACCATGGCAAACAGTAACAGCGTTATACCGGTGTAACGCCACAAGCCCGTGGCATCCGGCATGCGGTGCAGGCTAATGTGTCGGGTACCGTTGGCGTCGGTATAGATATTGGTAATGATCCCTTCAGCGTGGAACGGCGTCTGCATCAGCATTTGCGCCAGCCGTTGGAACTCGGTCCACTGCTCTTGCGCCGGGTAGTCATACAGCGCGATTGGCGGCCACGGCTGATCCACCAGTTCGTTACCCTCTTCGCTAATAATCAGGAACCCGCCCGGCGCCGGGCTGTTCAGCGCCTGTGCGGCACGGGTTGTCTCGCGCAGGATAAAGGGCGCGGTTGAGGTGGTCACCAGATTATCCAGCGATTCGGCGCTTACCGGGCGCAGCAGCACGTTAACACCGGTCAGCTTGCCATCGCTGGCGCGTTTGGTCAGCGTATCCCAGTCTTTACTGTTTCCGAGGTTTACCAGTGCATTTTTCAACCTCAGACAATCGTCTTCTGCTGAGCATAAATCTTTTGTTTTCAGTACGATATCGGCAAAGTCATCCAGCAAGACCATACCCGACTTTTGAATGGCTGAGCGTAACACCGGGCTAACGCGTGAATCATCTTCGGCTGTAGGGTGTAACTGACGGCTCACCGCTTGCGCAAGCGCAGTGGCTCTGGTCACGGTATCCGATTCCGGCAAGGGCAACGGAGGGGCGTTATTCCAGATAATCTGCGAACAGTCGAACGGCGTAAATGGCGATATCTGGCGCGATGACCAGTTTTGCGTGTGGATGTTGCACATTCCTGTACCGCTGATCCGCAGCGTATCGCCGATGCGCAACCCGGCGGATTCAAGTTGATTAACGCTACTGGCTTCGATAGTTTGCGCGCCTTTAATCCACGAAACGGTGAATTTGATCGGCATGTCCAGCGGCACCCAAATCAGCAGCATCGCCACCACCACCAGCGAACCGGTGGCGATTACCGCGCTGCGCACCCAGTGCTGCAACGGGAAATTTTTCACTTCGTCATGCAGGGACAAAAAGCGCCCCTGGCGAACAACGTGGCGATCCAGATAAATATCGATATCCGTTTGCTGACCGAGATCGCGGGTGATAAAGGGCTGCCAGTGGCGGGGATAAATCAGATCGATAATCCCCAGAGAGATGTTATTCATCTGCTCCTGATTGTTTTCACCGAACAGCCCCCAGCGCTTTGGCGTACCGCGCAGACAATGAATTTCGCGCAGTGTGTTTTTCGCTGGCGGCGCATACAGCCCCCACATTCCCGCGGCGAACAGCATCACGGCGCCGCCCGCCAGCCACGGAACGAAAACCTCCGGCGCCGCGAGGCAGAAGAAAAAGAGTAAAAAAGAGGCGCAGATCAGCAACGCTTCGCGCATACCGTCCGGGCGGCTTAACGCATACTCTTCCGGTGTTTCGCGGCGAATATTCAGCAGCTCGATCTGTTCCGTCTCTTCGCCGCGAATAGCGGAGCGCGTGGAAGATACACGCTCCAGCTCTCCGCTGCGCTCTTCCTGCATATATTCGCTAAGCGTATGGCCGTTTAACGAAATGATCAGCGGCATGGAATCGGTGCGGATCAGCTCAACATTGTTCTCATCGGTAATGTATTGCTCCCAGGAGGGCGGCAGATGCACTTCGACGGAATCGAGATAGTAGCGCCATTTGTTGGGAGCATCGGTGGTGATGCCATAGCGCGTGATCGAGTGCGCGACAAACAGGACGGTATTGCTCTGAGCATTGAGTTTGATGGAGATCGGCGCAGCCGTAGCGCCCGTTGGGCCTGGCGTATTTTGTATACGGGAAAGCGTGTCCAGATAGCGCTCAACAGCATCGCGCTCCTCTGGCAAGAGTTTACGGGTTGTCGCGCCGGCAAATGCCTGTAAATGAGGCAACCTGTACCGGCGTTGAGACCTGAACCTGAAAATCCATCCAGCGAGGAATGCGCAGGCCAGCATAGCAGCGAAAAAAATCAAAATGGTGCTCATGCTTTCCCCATCTTACTTTTTCTAACAGGTGTAGTCAGTTGCACCCTTCCTGTAAACATTTAATGTGGCTGGCCGCTGTAAGCAAGAAATTACTTGAGAATTTTTAAGCGCATACCATTGCGAGAAAGAATAGCAAAACCACCCAAGCGGGAATATCAGCAAATTCTTAGTTTTATATCAACCTATTGACTTTTGTGATAAATTGGGATTGCTTTTGGAGAGGTTACAAGAATGTAAATTAGCGGCGAATGACATTGCCGAAACAGTGCGTAGTGTCGCACAATAACGTAAGTTTCTCTGCAAAGACCGATAATAATGAGCAAATCATTGCAAAAACCCACCATTCTTAACGTAGAAACGGTTGCCTCTTCACGACTTTTTAACGTTGAAAGCGTGGATCTGGAGTTCAGCAACGGTGTGCGCCGTGTTTACGAGCGCATGCGTCCTTCTACGCACGAAGCAGTGATGATTGTACCGATTGTGGACGAGCATCTGATTCTGATCCGCGAATACGCCGTTGGAACCGAATCTTACGAGCTGGGGTTTTCCAAAGGGCTTATCGATCCCGGTGAGAGTATATACGAAGCGGCGAACCGTGAGTTAAAAGAAGAAGTAGGATTTGGCGCAAAAGAGCTTACTTTCCTGAAAAAACTCAGTATGGCCCCCTCCTATTTCTCCAGCAAGATGAACATTATCGTAGCGGAAGACCTTTATCCGGAGTCGCTGCCGGGTGATGAACCGGAGCCGCTACCGCAGGTGCGCTGGCCGCTGAAGCACTTAATGGATTTGCTGGAAGACCCGGATTTCAATGAAGCCCGCAATGTCAGCGCGCTGTTTTTAGTGCGTGAATGGCTAAAAGGGCAGGGTCGGCTCTGAAGGCACAAAATCATAAATAAAAAGGGCGCCGCAGCGCCCTTTTTGCTTCTCTGGGTTCACGCGCTATCAGAACAGCTCGTGCGTTTCCCCGTTATCAATGATGGTCGTGCCCACTTCATGTACTGCTTGCTGCGTCGGCTGAGTTCCTTCGATGAAGTACTCCTGACGGCTACTGCCACCACTTGCCAACTGCCCGGTGCTGCGGTCGATATTGACGGTGACCACGCCTGGCGGCGGCGTTAACGGATCTTCCGGCACACCGTCCAGCACCGCTTTCATGTATGCATCCCAGGCTGGCTGGGCGCTTTTCGCACCGCCTTCGTAGCCGGAAATCTGATCTTTGATCGCGCCGGAAGCAGTGGTTCGCCCCAGATCGCGACGATGATCGTCAAAACCGATCCACACGGAAGTGACAACGCCCGGACCATAACCGGAGAACCAGGCATCTTTCGAGCTGTTGGTGGTGCCGGTTTTACCGCCGATATCGTTACGCTTGAGATCGCGTCCCGCGCGCCAGCCCGTTCCCTGCCAACCGGGTTCGCCAAAGATGTTGCTGTTCAGCGCGCTTTTAATCAGGAACGACAGCGGCGTGCTAATCACATGCGGCGCATACTCTTCGCCACCGCTGCGCTGAACCAGCGCCTGGTTTGCCTGCTCCAGTTGCGGTTGCGGCACCGAGCTGTTTTGCTGCTCCTGCGACGTGGCGACGTTTTCCATATCTTTGTTTTCCAGCACATTTGATTTCGGCGTTTCGCCGTAAATCACCGGAATGTCGCAATCGGCACAGGCCACTTTCGGGCGCGCTTCAAACAGCACATTGCCCTGATCGTTTTCGATTTTCGTGATGTAGTACGGATCGATCAGGAACCCGCCGTTCGCCATCACCGAATAGCCTCTTGCTACCTGCATCGGCGTAAATGAGGCTGAGCCCAGCGCCAGGGATTCGGTATGCACAATGTTTTGTGCCGGGAAACCGAAACGCTGCAAATACTCTGCGGCATAATCGACGCCCATCGCGCGCATCGCACGTACCATCACTACGTTCTTCGATTGCCCCAGCCCCTGGCGCAGACGGATTGGACCGGCATATTCATCCGGCGAGTTCTTTGGCCGCCAGTCGGAACCTGCACCCACATCCCAGCGGGAAATCGGGGCATCATTGAGGATGCTTGCCAGCGTCAGGCCTTTATCCATTGCCGCCGTGTAAAGGAACGGCTTGATGTTCGAACCCACCTGGCGCAGCGCCTGAGTTGCACGGTTAAACTTGCTCTGGTTAAAGTCAAAGCCGCCGACCAGCGCCAGTATCGCGCCATTATGCGGATTGATAGAGACCAGCGCAGAGTTCACATCCGGCACCTGCGCCAGCCACCAGGCGTTATCGACCTGGCGCACCCAAATCTGCTGCCCGGCCTGCATGACATCCGTCACTTTACGTGGTGTGGCGCCTTGTTGCGTATCAGAGCGGTAAGGGCGAGCCCAGCGGACGCCGTCCATGCGCAATGAAACCGACGTGCCATCAGCCATCATCGCCACGGCTTCTTGCGGATTTGCGCTGGTGACGACCGCCGGAGAGAGCGGCCCGTACGTAGGCAGCGTTTTCAGCGAGTCAGTGATTTTTTTACTGCTCCATGCGGCTTCACCGATCTTCCACAACACATTTGACGGACCGCGATAGCCGTGGCGCATGTCGTAATCCATCACGTTATTGCGTACGGCATCCTGCGCAGCCTGCTGCACTTTACGCGTAATGGTGGTGTAAACGCGGTAGCCATCCTCATAGGCTTTGTCGCCATAACGGGCGACCATATCCTGACGCACCATCTCGGAAAGATAAGGGGCGGAGAAGGCGATTTCCGGCGCATGGTAGTTAGCGTCTATCGCCTCGCTGCGCGCCTGGTCGGCTTGCTGTTCGGTGATATAGCCTTCACTTTCCATACGCGCCAGCACAACGTTACGACGTGCGGTTGCCCGGTCGAGCGAGTAGAGCGGGTTAAAAGTCGATGGCGCTTTCGGTAAACCGGCAATCACCGCCATTTCACTTAGCGTCAGTTGATCGACCGACTTACCAAAATAGACCTGAGCTGCAGCGCCCACGCCGTAAGCGCGATAACCGAGATAGATTTTGTTGAGGTAAAGCTCAAGGATCTCGTCTTTGCTCAACAGTTGCTCAATGCGGATCGCCAGGAACACCTCTTTGATTTTACGCATCATGGTGCGTTCCGGGCTCAGGAAGAAGTTACGCGCTAACTGCTGCGTAATGGTACTGGCTCCCTGTGATGCATGGCCAGAGAAGAGCGCTACGCTGGCGGCACGGAAAATCCCCACCGGGTCAACACCGTGGTGCTCATAAAAACGGCTATCTTCAGTGGCGATAAACGCTTTTACCAGTTCTGGCGGAATTTGGCTCAGGGTCAGCGGGATGCGGCGCTTTTCACCATACTGCGCGATCAATTCGCCATCTGCGCTGTACACCTGCATTGGAATCTGTAACCGGACGTCTTTGAGCGTCGCGACATCGGGTAACTGTGGCTCAATATATTTGTACAGACCGTAAATCGAGCCTGCTCCCAGCAGAATGCAAAAGACTGCAAGGATGAATAAATACTTTACGAACTTCACTGGAGATTTCCCATTAAGAGTCATTTGGGCAGTTTATAAACAACCGCGCGGTAGTATAAAGGCAAGCCTGATGCATTGATATAGCGTCATCCCCGCAGACGATAAGGAGATCGTAACTTATGGCATTCAGGCACTGGCAAATTGGGCTGCATATTCAACAAGATGGAATCTTTATTGTGGCGCTTGCCGCCGCACGTGGCGGTCAGGCTTTACGCCGCTGGTGGCACTTTCCTTTACCTGCCGGAACGATTGTTCAGGGGCGTATTAAAACACCCGAGCCGCTTCTTGCCGCGCTGCGTCCCTGGCGACAATCTTTACCACAACGGCACTGTGTTCGACTGGCTTTTCCCGCCGTACAAACCCTACAAAAAAAGCTACCACGTCCGGCTATTGCATTGCGTGAAGAGGCGCTTAATCGCTGGGTATCACAGGCTATGGCGCGCGAACTGGAAATGGCGGAAAACGAGCTCTGCTTTGATTTTACGGAGGATGAGCCGGGAAAAACCTATGGCGTGACCGCAGCGCAGAATAAAGACGTGGCGGTGCTGCTCGATATGGCGCAGACCCTCTCACTACATCTCTCTTCTATTACGCCCGATGCCAGTGCATTGCAGGCTTTGCTGCCCTGGCTCGCGCCTCCTGCCCGTTGCCTGGTGTGGCGCGACGAACGGCAATGGTTATGGGCAACGAAAGAGAGCTGGGGTCGGCGTGCGCAGGAGGACGCCGATAGCGCTGTTCAGTTAGCCAGCGTGCTGGGGTTGCCTGCTGATGAAGTTGTGCAGTGCAGTGATTTACCCGGCGGCTTTGATTGCTGGAGTGCTGTACCTTCGCGTCAGCCGCCGTTGCCGACAGCAGGCGATCGCTATGCTGTCGCTCTCGGGCTGGCCGTCGCCAGGGGATATTGATGGCTGGCGTGAATTTTCTGCCCTGGCGGCAATACCGGCGGCGACGCAGCGTGCGTCTCTGGACGAGCGTTTTTATCGCCAGCCTCCTGCTGACAGGTGGTGTTGGCTTGCTATGGCGAGCATCGGTAGCCGCCAATCTTCACGTGCGGGTTCTTTGGCAGCAAGCCGATGCCGCACTGCTGGCCTCGCTGAAGGCGGGTGAAAAAACTTTGCTGGCACGGCAAGACGCGTGGCGCAAGGCGCAGGTTCGCAGACAGCGGCGGCAGGATACGCAGGCCTGGCAGCCACGCTTGCTTAGCCTGGCCGCAAATCTTCCGCAGAATGCCTGGCTGACGCAACTGCGCTGGCAGCAAAACCAGTTGACGCTATCAGGCCTTGCCAGCTCGGTTCGGGCGTTAGGTGTGCTTGAACAGCAATTGCGCAACATCGCGGGGTTTCAGTTACAACAAACCGGCGCAATGGAACGGGATGCGCAGGGGCGCTGGCAATTCCACTACCAGCTTAATAAGGAGAACAGGGATGTCCCTGAACGCTGATTTCTGGTTTGCATTATCGCCGTGGCAACGTACGGCATGCTGGCTGCTGAGCGTTTTTTGCGGCTTGCTTTTGGTGTGGTGGTTAGCCATTTCCCCGCTTAGTGCGGCACAGGCGCAGTTAAATATTCAGCAAAGCGGTCAACAGGCCGCATTACAGGCTCAGTGGCGCACGCTACGTGCATTATTCCCGCCGACAGAAAGTGCGCCCTTACCCGCAGCGCAGCCTTTTAGTCCTCTGGATTTTCAGGAGACCAACAGGCAACTCATCCGCTGGCAACCCGGAAAAAATGGGGGGGAGTTAGTACTGGAAACTCGCTGGGAACCGGTGACGGAAACTTTTGCGCGCCTTGCCAGTTGCGACATGCAGGTTCCGGCATTTTCGCTGGCAGTGGGCGCTGATTTGTTGCGTTTTACCCTGCAACTGGAGCATGACGATGATCGTTGAACGCGTGGTTTTTGCCTGTGCGTTATGCCTGTTGCTGAGCGGTATGCGCGACCCCTTCCAGCCGCCGCCGGATACCTGCCAGCTTACCCAACTGAACCAATGGCAGTTTCGCGGCATGATTCAGGGCAAGCATGCGGTGGGCATATTGCGTGATGCCGGTGAACGCTGGCATCGGGTCGCTGCTGGCGAGTTGCTGCCAACGGGCTGGCTCGTTGTTTCTGTCACCGTGGATGAGCTGCAAATTTCCACGGGTAAAGATTGCATCCCGGCGCAGTGGCGCTGGAAACGAGAAGGAACTCAGAATGAAAAAATGGATAACGGGCCTCATGCTCTTCGCCCTGCCTTACGTCAGCACAGCGACAACGCAGCTCGTCACGCTGACCGTCGATGATGTGCCGGTTGTACAGGTGCTACAGACGCTGGCCGCGATTGAAAAGCAAAATCTGGTGATCCAGAAAGATGTCAGTGGCACGTTGTCGCTGCATTTAACCGATGTTCCCTGGCGGCAGGCATTGCAAACCGTGGTGGAAAGTGCCGGATTAACGCTCAGTCAGAAGGGGACAATCTGGCAGGTTCACTCCGCGTCGTGGCAGCAACAAAAACAGGCGGAACAGGATGCCCGGCAGGCCCGACAAAAACAGAATGCCCCGCTGCAAACGCGCAGCATCGTGTTGCGTTATGCGGACGCCGAAGAACTGGCAAAAGCGGGCGGAAAACTGCTTAGCCCGCAAGGCGCAATAACCGTGGACTCGCGGCTTAACCGCCTGCTGATCCGGGATAATAAAGAGGGGCTGGCAACACTCGAAAAATGGGTGGCGCAAATGGATTTACCGGTCGAGCAGGTTGAGCTGGCGGCGCATATTGTGACCATCAATGAAAAAAGCCTGCGCGAGCTGGGTGTGAAATGGGGTCTGGCGCAGAGCGCCGAAACAGCGCGTGGGCAGATAAACGCGCTATCTGCGGATCTCTCCGTTCCCGATGCCAGTACGCGCGTGGGGTTCAATATCGGCAGTATTAATGCCCGCTTGCTCGATCTGGAGCTTTCCGCGCTGGAGCAAAAGCAGCAGTTGGAGATCATCGCCAGCCCACGTCTGCTGGCTTCACACCGGCAGCCTGCCAGCATCAAACAGGGGAGCGAAATTCCTTATCAGGTCGCCAACGGCGAAAATAATACCTCGGTCGAATTTCGCGAGGCTGTGCTGGGGATGGAAGTGACGCCAACTGTGCTGCCTGATAAACGCGTTCGTCTGAAGCTGCGTATCAGTCAGAATATGCCTGGTCAGGTGCTGCAACAGTCCGGAGGCGAAGCCCTGGCGATTGATAAACAGGAAATTGAAACGCTGGTGGAGGTGAAAAGCGGTGACACGTTGGCGCTTGGCGGAATTTTTTCGCAAAAGCGCACCACGAATAAAAACCAAATTCCGGGGCTTGGGTCTCTGCCTGGCATTGGTCAGCTGTTTCGTCAGGATGGGAAGGATAGCGAACGGCGAGAACTGGTCGTATTTATTACCCCAAGGTTGGCGGCGGTACATTAAACCTGCCGTAATCCCCCTTTTTCTTCGGAACTTGGTTCAGGTGTTTGACGTGAGAGATGATTTAGCTTACAAGGAGTACCGATTTGAGCGTCAGTGGTCTCCGTCGTATAGCAAGCAGCGTGAAGGATAACGTGTTTATTCAGTTGCCAAACAAGCCGGAGTACTGAGATAATTTTCGATCTGACTCTCGCACTATCGCATATGAGGTTTCAGTTCATGTCCTGCTACGCTGGGTATCTGTGAAGCGGGTTTATCATCAACGAATAGTCTTAGTAGTACCGAAAAAATGGCAGAGAAACGCAATATCTTTCTGGTTGGGCCTATGGGTGCCGGCAAAAGCACTATTGGGCGTCAGTTAGCTCAACAACTCAATATGGAATTTTACGATTCTGATCAAGAGATTGAGAAACGAACCGGAGCTGATGTGGGCTGGGTCTTCGATGTTGAAGGTGAAGAAGGCTTCCGCGATCGCGAAGAAAAAATCATCAATGAGCTGACGGAAAAACAGGGCATCGTTCTGGCGACTGGCGGTGGTTCTGTGAAATCTCGCGAAACCCGTAATCGTCTCTCCGCCCGTGGCGTAGTGGTGTATCTGGAAACCACTATCGAAAAGCAATTGGCTCGCACTCAACGTGATAAAAAACGCCCGCTTCTGCAAGTGGACGCGCCGCCGCGTGAAGTACTGGAAGCACTGGCTGACGAACGCAATCCTCTGTACGAAGAGATTGCAGACGTGACCATTCGCACCGACGACCAGAGCGCTAAAGTGGTCGCAAACCAGATTATCCATATGCTGGAAAGCAACTAATTCTGGCTTAATACACAGGCCTGCGGGTTTAAGCAACTAAGGTGGATGTCGCGTCATGGAGAGGATCACAGTCACTCTTGGGGAACGTAGTTACCCTATCACCATCGCGGCTGGTTTGTTTAACGATCCAGCTTCCTTCTCGCCCCTGAAGTCTGGTGATCAGGTCATGCTGGTCACTAATGAAACACTGGCTCCGCTCTATCTTGATAAGGTTCGCCACGTTCTTGAACAGGCTGGCGTGAAGGTCGATAGCGTGATTCTTCCCGACGGCGAGCAATACAAAAGCCTGGCGGTGATGGATACCGTATTTACTGCTTTGTTGCAAAAACCGCACGGGCGTGACACGACGCTGGTTGCGCTGGGAGGCGGCGTAATCGGTGATTTAACCGGTTTTGCAGCGGCCAGCTATCAGCGCGGCGTACGCTTTATTCAGGTTCCAACCACGCTTCTGTCTCAGGTTGATTCCTCCGTTGGCGGTAAAACGGCGGTAAACCACCCCCTTGGCAAAAACATGATCGGCGCATTCTACCAGCCAGCGTCTGTCGTTGTTGACCTTGATTGCCTCGCAACCCTTCCCGCCCGTGAACTCTCCTCCGGTCTCGCGGAAGTGATCAAATACGGCATTATTCTTGACGGTGAGTTCTTTGACTGGCTGGAACAGAATATGGATGCGCTTTTGCGTCTCGACGGCCCGGCGATGGCATACTGTATTCGGCGTTGTTGTGAGCTGAAAGCCGAAGTTGTTGCTGCCGATGAGCGGGAAACCGGCTTACGTGCTTTACTGAATCTGGGGCATACCTTCGGCCATGCTATCGAAGCAGAAATGGGCTACGGTAACTGGCTGCACGGCGAAGCTGTTGCAGCTGGCATGGTGATGGCGGCACATGCTTCTGAGCGTCTGGGCCAGTTCAGCAAAGCAGACACGCAGCGTATCAAAACGCTGCTCAAACGTGCTGGCCTGCCAGTTCAGGGGCCGCATGAAATGGCGGCGGAAGCCTATCTGCCACATATGATGCGCGATAAAAAAGTGCTGGCGGGGGAAATGCGCTTAGTGCTCCCGTTGGCCATAGGGAAGAGTGAAGTTCGCGGCGGAGTGTCGCACGACGTAGTACTTGGCGCTATTGCTGATTGTCAGCAGGCGTAACTATTAGAAAGGTCTGGTCACCTGTTGCGTGACGTTTAACTTCGGGCGCTATGCATGTCGTGGCATACGCCTTTGTGTGGGGTGTTAAATGGATGAATACAAACCAGAAGACGAGCTGAAAACCGATCCCAGCGATCGTCGTACTGGTCGTTCTCGTCAATCTTCCGATCGTGTCGATGAACCGCAGATCAATTTCGATGATATTGATCTCGATGCCGACGACCGCCGTCCTTCGCGTACCCGCCGGGCGCGTGATGAGCGCGAAGAAGAGGGCTACGACGAAGAAGATGAAGCTCTGGACGAAGAGCGTGAAGAACGTCGTCCGCGCAAGCGTAAGAAAGCGGCTGCCGCGAAACCTGCTTCGCGCCAGTACATGATGATGGGCATTGGCGTTCTGGTTCTGTTATTGCTCATTATCGGTATCGGTTCCGCGTTGAAATCCCCTGCGCCCTCCACGGCCAATGAACAGAATGCTCCGGCAGAGAAGAATATCGATCTCTCCGGTAACAATGGCAGTGCGGACAGCTCCGCCGCCGCTAACCAGGCGAATAACGCACAGCCCGCCGCCGGTACATCGCCTGTCCAGCAACCTGCTGGCAATGCGCCTGCGCCGCAGGATGTTACCTTACCGCCGATCTCCTCGACACCATCTCAGGGTGAATCGCCTGCAACGCCTGCGGGCCAGCAGCGTGTGGAAGTTCAGGGCGATCTGAACACCGCGCTGTCGCAGCCGCAAAGCCAGGCGCAGATTGACAATGCGGTAAGCTCCACGTTGCCAACAGAACCTGCAACGGTAGCACCGGTACATAACGGCAACGCACGGCAGACGGCAGAAAGTCATTCGGCGGCAACGCGTCCTGAGCGTAAACAGATGGTGATTGAGCCGAAACCGGTCGTTAAAGCGCCGGTCGCGAAAGCCGAGTCAAAACCGGTTGCCCAGCCGCCAAAACGCACTGAAACTGCGGTAACCGCTCCGGTGAAAGCACCGGCGACAACGACAACTGCTGCGACTGCTGCGCCGGTACAACAGCCGAAAGCCGCCGCGCAGGCTACTGCACCCGCTGCAAGCAGCGCAGTCTCAACCGGGAATGTTGGCGCGCTGAAATCGGCTCCGGGCAGCCACTACACGCTGCAACTGAGCAGTTCCTCGAATTACAGCAACCTGAATTCGTGGGCGAAGAAAGAAAATCTGAAAAACTTCGTGGTTTATCAGACTACGCGTAACGGCCAGCCGTGGTATGTGCTGGTAAGCGGCGTATATGCATCAAAAGATGATGCAAAACGCGCAGTTGCTACGCTTCCCGCTGATGTCCAGGCGAAAAACCCGTGGGCTAAGCCGCTGCATCAGGTTCAGGCCGATCTGAAGTAATGTTTAAAGCGCAGGATGCTGTCGGAGCTTTCTCCACAGCCGGAGAGAGTGTAAGTAATCAGTCAGCATGAAAAAGAATCGCGCTTTTTTGAAATGGGCAGGGGGGAAATACCCCCTGCTGGACGATATCGGAAGGCATCTGCCAGAGGGTGAATGC
The DNA here is from genome assembly GCF_003028445.1 of Kosakonia sp. H7A. Classification (NCBI taxonomy): domain Bacteria; kingdom Pseudomonadati; phylum Pseudomonadota; class Gammaproteobacteria; order Enterobacterales; family Enterobacteriaceae; genus Kosakonia; species Kosakonia sp. H7A. Next base: position 434,071 of record NZ_PYTZ01000003.1, read on the forward strand.
CTGATCGAGCCGTTCGTCGGCGCGGGTTCGGTGTTTCTTAACACCTCGTTCTCCCGCTATATCCTCGCTGATATCAACAGCGATTTGATTAGCCTCTATAACATCGTCAAAGACCGCCCTGATGAATACGTTCAGTATGCGCGGGAATTGTTCATGCCTGCGACGAATCAGTCGGTGATTTACTATCAGTTGCGCGAGGAATTTAACCAGTGCCAGGATCCGTTCCGGCGCGCGTTGCTGTTTTTGTACCTCAACCGGCATGGTTATAACGGCCTGTGCCGTTATAATCTGCGCGGCGAATTTAATGTGCCGTTCGGTCGCTATAAAAAACCCTATTTTCCGGAAGCGGAGTTGTATCACTTCGCGGAAAAAGCGCAGAATGCCTTTTTTTACTGCGAATCCTACGCCGACAGCATGGCGCGCGCTGACGAGAATTCAGTCGTCTACTGCGATCCGCCTTATGCCCCGCTTTCTGCAACGGCAAACTTTACGGCGTACCATACAAACAGCTTCAGTCTGGAGCAGCAGGCGCACCTGGCCACCATTGCCGAGAACCTGGTGCAGAACCGGATCCCAGTATTGATTTCCAACCACGACACCGCGTTGACGCGTGAGTGGTATCATCAGGCAAAATTGCATGTGGTGAAAGTGCGCCGCAGTATCAGCAGTAACGGCGGCACACGTAAAAAGGTGGATGAATTGCTGGCGCTCTATCGCCCGGCGACACCTTAACTCGCTTTCGCCGCGTTGCCAGGCCCTATTTTCTCAAGGAGATGCGGATGAAACAGTATTTGATTGCCCCTTCGATTTTATCGGCTGACTTTGCTCGCCTGGGTGAAGACACTGCCAACGCGCTGGCCGCTGGTGGCGACGTTGTCCACTTCGATGTAATGGACAACCATTACGTACCGAACCTGACTATCGGGCCTATGGTGCTTAAAGCGCTGCGCAACTACGGCATCACCGCACCTATCGACGTGCATTTGATGGTGAAACCGGTTGACCGTCTGGTGCCGGATTTCGCCGCCGCGGGTGCGAGCATCATTACATTTCATCCTGAAGCTTCCGAGCATGTTGACCGCACGCTGCAACTGATCAAAGAGCAGGGTTGTAAAGCGGGGCTGGTGTTTAACCCGGCGACGCCGCTGAGCTACCTGGATTATGTAATGGACAAGCTGGATGTGATCCTGCTGATGTCGGTGAACCCCGGTTTTGGTGGTCAATCCTTTATTCCGCATACGCTGGATAAACTGCGCGAAGTTCGCCGCCGCATTGATGCTTCCGGTTTTGATATTCGTCTGGAAGTTGATGGCGGGGTTAAAGCCAGCAATATCGGCGAGATTGCCGCTGCTGGTGCGGATATGTTCGTGGCGGGGTCGGCGATTTTTGATAAGCCGGATTACAAACAGGTTATTGATGAAATGCGTAGCGAACTGGCGAAGGTAAGTCATGGATAAATTGCAGTCGATTCAAGGTGTGGCTTTCGATCTGGATGGTACGCTGGTGGATAGCGCGCCGGGTTTGACGGCCGCCGTAGACAGCGCGTTGTATGCGCTGGAACTCCCCCAGGCCGGCGAAGCGCGCGTGGTGACCTGGATTGGTAACGGCGCGGATGTGCTGATGGAGCGAGCATTCAACTGGTCGCGCCAGGAACGTGCTATCCAGCGTGCGGCGCAGGGCAAGCCAGACATTGAAGAGCATGTTCCGCAGGAAGAGCAGATTCGCATGCTGCGTAAGCTGTTTAACCGCTATTACGAAGATACGGTGGAAGAGGGCAGTTTCCTGTTCCCGGACGTGGCAGACACCCTGGCTGCACTGCACGCTCAAGGTCTGCCGCTGGCGCTGGTGACCAACAAACCGACGCCGTTTGTCGCTCCGCTGCTGGAAGCGCTTGATATCGCACAATTCTTCTCTTTTGTCGTCGGCGGCGACGATGTGGTGAACAAAAAGCCGCACCCGGAACCGTTGCTTCTGGTGTGTAAAAAGCTCAATATTCAGCCTCACGAGCTACTTTTCGTGGGTGATTCGCGTAACGATATCCTGGCTGCGAAAGCGGCAGGCAGCGTTTCTGTGGGCCTGACTTACGGTTATAACTACGGCGAAGCGATCACCCTGAGCGAACCAGATCTCGTATTTGATCACTTTAAGGACTTACTGCCCGCATTTGGGCTTTCGCATATTGAACATCAGGAAATGAAACATGACTAAGCCCATCGTCTTTAGTGGCGCACAGCCCTCAGGTGAACTAACCATTGGCAACTATATGGGTGCGCTGCGTCAGTGGGTAAACATGCAGGACGACTACCACTGTATCTATTGCATCGTTGACCAGCACGCGATTACCGTGCGTCAGGACCCGCAGGCGCTGCGTAAAGCGACGCTGGATACGCTGGCGCTGTATCTGGCCTGTGGTATTGATCCGCAGAAAAGTACCATTTTCGTTCAGTCGCATGTGACTGAACATGCCCAGTTGGGCTGGGCGCTGAACTGCTACACCTATTTTGGTGAGCTGAGCCGTATGACGCAGTTCAAAGACAAATCCGCTCGCTATGCGGAAAACATCAACGCCGGTCTGTTTGATTATCCGGTACTGATGGCGGCAGATATTTTGCTGTACCAGACCAATCAGGTGCCGGTTGGGGAAGATCAGAAGCAGCATCTGGAACTGAGCCGCGATATCGCCCAGCGTTTTAACGCGATCTACGGCGATATCTTTAAAGTGCCGGAGCCGTTCATTCCGAAATCCGGTGCGCGCGTGATGTCGCTGCTGGAACCCACGAAGAAGATGTCCAAGTCGGACGATAACCGTAATAACGTGATTGGCCTGCTGGAAGATCCGAAATCCGTGGTGAAGAAAATCAAACGCGCGGTGACCGATTCCGACGAGCCGCCGGTTGTGCGTTATGATATCGCCAACAAAGCGGGCGTTTCCAACCTGCTGGATATTCTCTCCGCCGTTACCGGCCAGAGCATTCCGGAGCTGGAACAGCACTTCGAAGGCAAAATGTATGGACATCTGAAAGGCGAAGTGGCGGAAGCGGTTTCCGGTATGCTGACCGAGTTGCAGGAGCGTTATCATCGCTACCGCAATGACGAAGCCTTCCTGCAGCAGGTGATGAAAGAGGGGGCTGAGAAAGCCAGTGCACGCGCCTCTGAAACGCTGAAAAAAGTCTACGAAGCGATTGGCTTTGTCGCCAAACCGTAATTGATGATTGCCGGATGAGCGAAGCCGCCATCCGGCAATTTATTTCAAAACCATTTCAGTTTATCGCGTAGCGCCACGACGCGACCCACAATAATCAGCGCCGGGCTTTCCACCTGCTGCGCCAGTTCGCCGAGTTGCGATAAATCACCGCTCACCACACACTGCTGCACCGAGGTGCCGTTTTCCACCAGCGCAACCGGCATATCGGCCTGCATGCCGTGTGCAATCAATTGAGCCTGAATGGTGGTGGCCTGATTTAAGCCCATATAAAACACCAGTGTCTGTTTTTCTGCCGCCAGGTTGGCCCAGTCCAGCTCGCTGCCGGTTTTCAGATGCCCCGTTACCAGCCGTACGCTTTGTGCATAATCGCGGTGCGTCAGGGGAATGCCTGAATAGGCCGAACAGCCGGAGGCTGCGGTAATCCCCGGTACAACGGAGAAGGGAATTCCTGCATGGCACAAGGTTTCCAGCTCTTCGCCGCCGCGGCCGAAAATAAACGGATCGCCGCCCTTCAGACGCACAACGCGTTTGCCCTGCTTCGCTTCTCGCAGCAGGATCTGGTTGATCTCTTCCTGCGGTACACAGTGATAACCTGCGCGTTTACCGACAAAGACACGATCGGCGTCGCGGCGCACCAGGTTCATGATCTCATCCGAAACCAAACGATCGTAGACCACCACATCGGCTTGCTGGATCTGCTGCAAACCTTTCAACGTCAGTAATCCGGCATCGCCAGGGCCCGCACCCACCAGCACAACTTCGCCGCGGTTATCCAGCGGCTCGGCCAGCAGCTGTTCGGTGATTTTTTCTACCGCTGGAGTGTTCTGGTTCGCCAGAGATTGCGCCAGCCGATCGTTAACAAACAGTTTTTCCCAGAAACGGCGGCGTTCACCGACGCTGGCGAACTGGCGCTTTACACGACCGCGTAGCTTGCCAGCAAAGTGTGCAACATGGCCGAGATGTTGCGGTAGCAGCGATTCCAGCTTCTCACGCAGCAAGCGTGCCAGTACCGGCGAAGTACCGCCGGAGGAGACGGCCACCATTAGCGGTGAGCGGTCAATAATTGACGGCATGATAAAACTCGCCTGCGTGGGAGCATCGACCACATTACAGAAGATGCGGCGCGCTTCAGCCGCAGTGCTGACCTGCTGGTTAACGGCTTCGTTGTCCGTGGCGGCGATCGCCAGCCAGCAATCATCAAGCAGCGTCTCTTCGAATGCGCCTTCCGCCAGCGTCAGCATGCCTTCTGCCGCCCAGACGGTAAACTGTGGCGTAAACGCGAGAGCGTTAACGGTCAGCCGGGCGCCTGCGTCCATCAGCAGCCGGGCTTTGCGTTCGGCGACATCGCCGCCGCCAACCAGCAGGCATGCGCGATCGCGTAATTGACAGAAAATGGGCAAATGATCCACGACATTACCTCGGTATTGTTGTTGTTCGACGTAGCATACCAGCAAGAGAACTGCGGAAGTTAAGGGAATCTTGAAGGAGCGGGAGCGTTGCGCTCCCGCTGGAGAGTCAGGCTTTGATCTGGACTTCACCTTCTTTGACTCGCGCGTCGAAATGCGCGACAGAACGGCTTTCATCCTCCATACACAGGCCATCACGCAGACGGAAGCGCTGTTTTTTCAGCGGGCTTGCCACCCACAGATCGCCCTGATGTTCGGCGATAATCCCACGAGAGAGCACACTGGCTTCAAAGAAGGGATCGATATTGCTGATGGCAAAAACCTGATCGTCATGGCGCGGGCGGAAAACGGCGACTTGTTTGCCGTTTACCAGCGCGCAAACACCGGTGGCAGGCACAATGTCATCGATTTTGCAGATAGTGTTCCACTGGCTCATGCGTTTTCCTCCACTAATACGACCGGAATACGTTCATAGGGCGTTGCCGGGCGATGTTGTTCGCGTTCCGGCACCACTTGCACATTCGGGTCGCGGCGATCGCTGTTGATAAAGTGTTTGAAGCGCGTCTGGGCGGCAGGTGTGTTCACGGTTTCTGTCCATTCGCAAATTACCGCTTCACGCAGGCGGGTCATCTCTTCTTCCAGTTGCGCGTCAAAGCCCAGCTTGTCGTCGATAATCACGCTTTTCAGGTACTCAATGCCGCCTTCCATGCTTTCCAGCCAGGAGGCGGTACGGGTCAACTTGTCAGCGGTGCGGATGTAAAACATCATAAAGCGATCAAGGTAGTGCAGCAGGGTTTCGCGGTCGAGATCGGCAGCCAGCAGATCCGCATGGCGTGGTTTCATACCGCCGTTACCGCAAACATACAAGTTCCAGCCCTTTTCGGTGGCAATGATACCGACATCTTTCCCCTGGGCTTCCGCACACTCGCGGGTACAACCGGAAACGCCGAATTTCATTTTGTGCGGCGTACGGATGCCTTTGTAGCGATTCTCCAGTTCGACGCCAAAGCCAACGCTGTCGCCAACGCCGTAGCGGCACCAGGTGGAGCCGACGCAGGTTTTCGCCATACGTAATGCTTTAGCGTACGCGTGGCCCGTTTCGAAACCGGCGTCAATAAGCTGACGCCAGATTTCCGGCAGATCGTCTTTTTGCGCGCCGAACAGGCCGATACGCTGTGAACCGGTGATTTTGGTATACAGGTTGAACTCACGGGCGATACGGCCCACTTCCATCAACCCTTCCGGTGTGATTTCGCCGCCTGCGGAACGCGGGATCACCGAATACGTACCGTCTTTCTGGATATTGGCGAGGAAGTTGTCGTTGGTGTCCTGCAATGGCGTATGTTGCGGTTTCAGGATGTACTCGTTCCAGCAGGAAGCGAGCAGCGAACCAATGGTCGGTTTACATACTTCGCAGCCGTAGCCTTTACCGTATTTCGCCAGCAGCTCGTCGAAGGATTTAATCCCTTCCACACGGATCAGGTGATACAGCTCCTGGCGCGAGTAGGCAAAGTGCTCGCACAGATTGTTGGTGACCTCGATACCCTGTTTTGCCAGCTCGGCGTTCAGCACTTGCGTCACCAGCGGGATACAACCGCCGCAGCCGGTACCGGCTTTGGTTTCAGCTTTCAGCGCAGCAACGGTATGACAGCCTTTATTGATGGCGGCGATCAGAGCGCCTTTGGACACGTCGAAACAGGAGCAGATTTGCGCGCTGTCCGGCAGCTTATCGACACCGATTGACGGTTTGCCGCTGCTGGCATGTGCAGGCAGGATCAGCGCATCCGGATTTTCTGGCAGTTCGATGGCGTTAAGCACCAGTTGCAGCAGGTTGCCGAAATCGCTGGTGTCGCCCACCAGCACCGCGCCGAGCAGGGTTTTGTTATCCGGGCTGACGATCAGGCGTTTGTAGACCTCTTTGCTTTCGTCGAGATAAACATAGCTGCGGGCACCCGGCGTACGGCCATGCGCATCGCCGATACCGCCCACATCGACACCGAGCAACTTCAGTTTGGCGCTGAGATCCGCGCCTTCAAAGGCGTTTTGCGTACCCAGAATATGATCTACAGCGACCTGCGCCATTTTATAACCCGGCGCGACCAGGCCATACACGCGGTTATTCCAGTTGGCGCATTCACCGATGGCGTAGATGTTCGGATCGGAGGTCTGGCAGTTATCGTTGATCACGATACCGCCACGTTGCGCCACTTCCAGGCCGCACTGAGTCGCCAGCTTGTCGCGCGGGCGAATACCGGTTGAGAAGACGATAAAGTCCACTTCCAGCTCGCTGCCGTCGGCAAAGCGCATGGTTTTGCGCGCTTCTCTGCCTTCCTGCACGATCTCTTTGGTGTTTTTGCTGGTGTGAACGCGCACGCCCATGCTTTCAATTTTACGCTTCAGCTGTTCGCCGCCCATCTGATCGAGCTGCTCGGCCATCAGCATCGGGGCGAATTCGATCACATGCGTTTCGACGCCGAGGTTTTTCAGCGCGCCAGCAGCTTCCAGGCCCAGCAGACCGCCGCCGACCACGGCACCACGACGGCTACGACGCGCGCAGGCTTCAATAGCGTTTAAATCTTCAATGGTGCGGTAGACGAAGCAGTCCTGCGTTTCGGAACCTTTGATCGGTGGGATCCACGGATAGGAGCCGGTCGCCATGATCAGCTTGTCGTAATAGACCGTGCGCCCGGCGCTGGAGTGAATCACTTTTTCCTGCCGATTGATAGTGATGGCGCGTTCGCCTACCAGAACTTTCACACCGTGTTTTTCGTAAAAGCCTTCGCGAACCAGCGACAACTCTTCGGCGGTATGATGAGAAAAATAGGAAGAGAGATGGACGCGGTCGTAGGCTTTACGCGGCTCTTCACAAAAGACAGTAATATCGAACTGAGCGGCGTCGGTTTTATCGAGGAGATCCTCAATAAAACGGTGGCCGACCATGCCGTTACCGATAATAGCGAGTTTGACTTTGCTCATTTTTGCCTCGATTTCTTTTCTATTACCTCCTACCTTAACGATTCAGCCCCCCCACTTATTGATGTGCATCAAATACATCTTCGCCTACCACTTAATGAGTAGCTTATTGATTTTTCTTAGTTTTTATAAGTTGTGGATATCAATGGCTTTTATGGTTTGCGTTAAATGTGTGCAAAAAAAAGCGGGTTTTTGCTCGAGTCTCTGATACAAGATATCTGATGAAAACACGGAGGCATGCTATGTCGGCAACACCGCTTTGGTTGGTTCAGAATGTGCATTTACCCGATCGCGAAGGGCTTTGGCAAATCGCCATCGAACAAGGGCGCTTTGGCGAAATTACGCCGATGGGCGCAACGCACAGCGATAGCCTCGAAGTACTGAATGCCCGCGGCGGCCTGGCGCTGCCACCTTTTATCGAACCGCATATCCACCTTGATACTACGCAAACTGCCGGTGAGCCGAACTGGAACCAGTCCGGTACGCTGTTTGAGGGGATTGAACGCTGGGCGGAACGCAAGGCGTTGCTTAGCCATGAGGATGTGAAAGCACGCGCCTGGCAGACGCTGAAGTGGCAAATGGCTAATGGCGTGCAGCATGTGCGCACCCATGTTGATGTCTCCGATCCCTCCCTGACTGCGCTGAAAGCGATGCTGGAAGTGAAAGCGGAGGTCGCGCCGTGGATCGATTTGCAGATTGTTGCGTTTCCACAGGAAGGCATTCTCTCTTACCCCAATGGTGCGGAGTTGCTGGAAGAGGCGTTACGTCTGGGCGCCGATGTTGTCGGCGCGATCCCGCATTTTGAGTTTACCCGCGAGTACGGCGTGGAATCGCTGCACATTGCCTTTGAACTGGCGCAAAAATACGACCGCCCGCTGGATATTCACTGTGATGAAATCGATGACGAACAGTCGCGTTTTGTTGAGACGGTGGCTGCACTGGCGCTGAAAATGGGGATTGGCCCGGGTGTGACGGCCAGTCATACCACCGCCATGCACTCTTATAACGGTGCTTACACCTCGCGGCTGTTCCGCCTGCTGAAGCTTTCCGGCATTAACTTCGTCGCCAATCCACTGGTAAATATTCATCTGCAAGGGCGTTTTGATGATTATCCGAAACGTCGGGGCATCACGCGCGTGAAAGAGCTGCTGGCGGCGGACATCAACGTCTGCTTTGGTCATGATGATGTGTTTGATCCCTGGTATCCGCTTGGTACGGGCAATATGTTGCAGGTGCTGCATATGGGGCTGCATGTCTGCCAGCTGATGGGCTATCAGCAAATTGATCAAGGGCTGCGTTTAATCACCCATAACAGCGCCAGAACTTTCGGTCTGACACAGTACGGTATCGTCCCCGGCAACCCGGCCAATATGATTATTTTGCCGGTGGAAAGCGGATTTGATGCTGTGCGTTGCCAGGTGCCGGTGAGATGGTCTATTCGCCAGGGGCGAGTGATTGCCAGTACGCAGCCTGCGCAAAGTTGGGTGAAGATGGACAGCGGCGGTGAAGAGGTGCAGTTCAGCCGTTATCACACACGATAACCTGCGGCGTCAGGCCGTATTCTTGCGGTTGTGAGCGACCTGACGTTACATATGTTTCCAAATACGTAAAATTAAGTAAAAGGCTGGCCTGCTGGCTGACTGCTCTTTAGAATCAAGCCACTCGCTTTCTTTACTGCACTTCGTTAAGGAAACCCTATGGTTAAATCGACTCTGGCGGCTGTTGTGGCTGTGTTTGCCCTTTCTGCTCTTTCCCCTGTTGCGCTGGCGGCAAAAGGCGACCCCCATGTTCTGCTCACCACCTCCGCAGGTAATATCGAACTGGAGCTGAACAACCAGAAAGCCCCTGTGTCGGTGAAAAACTTCCTTGATTACGTTAACAACGGTTTCTACAACAACACGACGTTTCATCGTGTGATCCCGGGGTTCATGGTGCAGGGCGGTGGTTTCAACGAGCAGATGCAGCAGAAACAGCCTAACCCGCCGATCAAAAACGAAGCTGACAACGGTCTGCGTAACACGCGCGGTACCATTGCAATGGCGCGCACTGCGGATAAAGACAGCGCGACCAGCCAGTTCTTCATCAACGTTGCGGATAACGCTTTCCTCGACCACGGCCAACGTGATTTCGGCTATGCGGTATTCGGTAAAGTTGTGAAAGGGATGGATGTGGCGGATAAAATTTCTCAGGTGCCCACGCACGATGTTGGTCCGTACCAGAATGTCCCGTCAAAACCGGTTGTTATCCTTTCCGCAAAAGTGCTGCCGTAACACCCCCTTCGCACGGGTTTTTCGCCCGTGCTTAGTTCGCTTCCCTGCGTAACGTTAAATTGCTGCTTATAATTTGGGCAACTACATGTGCCAACAGGGAGGCGCTATGCCGAAAAAACTCACCGACAGGCAAAAATCCCGTCTCTGGGAGCAGCAGCGCAATGTTAACTTTCAGGCCAGCCGACGACTGGAAGGCGTTGACAGCGCGCTGGTGACGCTCACCGCCGAAGAAGCCAACATCCGACTTGCAGAACTCCGGAGGCACTATGAGCGATAAATTTGGCGATGGCCGCGATCCTTACCTCTATCCAGGCCTGAATGTGATGCGCAACTTACTGGGTATCCGCCAGGCGCAGCGCCTTGAACAAGCTGCTTATGAGCTGACGGCATTACGTGCAGCGACGCTTGGACTGGGGCCGCTGGCACGCGGGCTTCCGCATCTTTGCGCTATTCATCATCACCTTTATCAGGATGTGTTCGACTGGGCCGGGAAGTTTCGGGAAGTAGACATCTACGAGGGCGATACGCGTTTTTGCCATTTCGAATACATCGAAAAAGAGGGCAACGCGCTGATGCAGCAACTGGAAGAAGAAGAGTGGTTGTGCGGCCTGTCTGCGGATGCGTTTATCGAACGACTTGCGCACTACTACTGTGAGATCAATGTGCTGCATCCATTCCGCCTCGGCAATGGCATCGCACAGCGCATCTTTTTTGAGCAGCTTGCGCTGCACGCTGGCTATATTCTGGACTGGCGCGGTATCGCTCCTGAACGCTGGAGCGCGGCGAACCAGGCCGGAGCGATGGGTGATTTAGATCCACTGTGCGCTATCTTCCGTAAAGTGGTAAGCGAAGCTGTCGAAAGCGAGTAAACTAGCGCGGTTTATTTTACCGAGGCCGCTATGATCCTGCTTATCGACAATTACGACTCCTTCACCTGGAACCTGTATCAATACTTTTGCGAACTGGGCGCAAGGGTGGAGGTGAGGCGTAACGATGAGCTTTCGCTTGAGGATATTGCCGCGCTGGCACCGCAAAAAATCGTTATCTCGCCAGGCCCTTGTACGCCCGATGAGGCCGGTATTTCACTGGAAGTCATTCGCCATTATGCAGGCAAACTTCCTGTGCTGGGCGTCTGTCTTGGTCATCAGGCGATTGCCCAGGCCTTTGGCGCGACGATCGTCCGTGCGGCAAAAGTGATGCACGGCAAAACATCGCCCATTACCCATAACAATAGCGGCGTGTTTACCGGGCTTAATAATCCGTTAACCGTCACCCGTTACCATTCTTTGGTGATTGATCCACCTACGCTACCCGCCTGCTTTGAAGTCACTGCGCGCACGGAAAGCGGGGAAATAATGGGGATTCGCCATCGGCAGTGGGATCTGGAAGGCGTACAGTTTCACCCGGAAAGTATTCTTAGCGAGCAGGGCCACCAGTTACTGGAAAACTTCCTCAAACGGTGATTTCTGGTTGCCACGCAGTGATTTTTTATGCATATTTCGTGATTATATTTTCATAATCAATGCAACAAAAAATTGGATGGGCAAGACATGGCAACTCAGCAAGACGCGGTAACGCGTGCAAACTTCGATGAAGTGATTCTGCCAATTTACGCACCGGCCGAGTTTATCCCGGTGAAGGGAAAAGGCAGTCGTGTGTGGGATCAGCAGGGTAAAGAGTATGTTGATTTTGCAGGTGGAATTGCGGTAACTGCTTTAGGACACTGCCATCCCGCGCTGGTAGAAACGTTGAAAACGCAGGGTGAAACGCTGTGGCATATCAGCAATGTATTCACCAACGAACCGGCTCTGCGTCTGGCGCGTAAACTGATTGACGCGACTTTTGCCGAGCGCGTGGTGTTTATGAACTCCGGCACGGAAGCGAACGAAACCGCCTTTAAGCTGGCGCGTTTTTATGCATCCACTCGCCATAGTCCGTATAAAACCAAAATTATTGCCTTCCACAATGCTTTCCACGGTCGTTCGCTGTTTACCGTCACGGTTGGTGGTCAACCGAAATATTCCGACGGTTTTGGCCCGAAACCAGCCGATATCATTCATGTGCCGTTCAACGATCTGCACGCGGTGAAAGCTGTCATGGATGATCATACCTGCGCGGTGGTGGTCGAGCCGATCCAGGGGGAAGGCGGTGTTACGGCAGCAACGCCGGAGTTTTTGCAAGGGCTGCGCGAACTGTGCGATCAGCACAAAGCGCTGCTGGTATTTGATGAAGTGCAATGCGGCATGGGCCGTAGCGGCGATCTGTTTGCTTATATGCACTATGGCGTGACGCCGGACATTCTGACCAGTGCGAAAGCGCTGGGGGGCGGTTTCCCGATCAGCGCGATGCTGACGACCAATGAGATCGCCAGCGTGTTCCACGCCGGTTCGCACGGTTCCACCTATGGCGGCAACCCGCTGGCCTGCGCGGTAGCGGGAACGGCTTTTGACATTATCAACACGCCAGAAGTGCTCAACGGTGTGAATGCTAAACGCCAGCTTTTCGTTAAGCATTTGCAGCAGATCGGCGAAAAATATCAACTCTTCAGCGAAGTTCGCGGCATGGGGTTGTTGATTGGCGCTGAATTGACTGCGCCGTTCAAAGGCCGCGCGCGTGATTTTCTCTATGCTGCCGCAGATGCGGGCGTAATGGTGCTGAACGCCGGTCCGGACGTAATGCGCTTTGCGCCGTCGCTGGTTATTGACGAGCAGGATATTGATGAAGGGATGCGCCGCTTTGCCAGCGCGGTAGAGAAAGTGGTTAATGGTTAAGGCGTCGGCTTAGCCAGATGCCATGATGCGGGCGCTGACGCCATGCCACTGACGAAATGGTGTGCATGGTGTTCAGATGCCCGATAACCCGTTGTAAATGCTGTTCAAGCGTGCTCATTGGCCCGTGGGTCAACGTTTCCGGCGCTTCAAGAATATTCACATCACCGGACTCTCCCGGTCCGTCATACTCCAGCCGCTGCTGACAACGTTGCAGCGCAATTTCGCAGGACTGTAAATAGCGCTGCGCCAGCTCCGGCGTCAGCATCGTATGCTCACGCGCCAGCGTGGTCATCGCATTGATATGTTCGACAATAAATTGACTGTGCGTCACCCACAACTTCATATCTTCCAGATAACGGGTGTTAAAGCCCGGTTCCTGCATTGCCTGATTGAGCGAGTTAAAAAGTGCATTATGTGCCTGGTTGACGCGCATACGCTGCCAGGCGAGCGGCGTGGGCTGCGGGTCATCGCTGAGGATCAGGCGAATCGCCTGCTGGTCTGTTTCCAGCGCGTCGTGGGCATTCTGGCGCAGCAAACCGCTTTGCCATTGCGGCCACAGCCAGACCATACCGCCAAAGGCGATCAGGCAGCCAATTAAGGTATCGATTAGCCGCGCGACAATAAATTCTTCGCCGTTTAAGGTCAGCAGTTGCAATGAGTACACCGCGGTAATGGTAAAGCCGACCATCGCCCAGCCGTAGTTTTTGCGGATAATCAGATAGCTGACCAGCGTAATCAATAACATGGCCGTCAGCGTAAAGCCGAGCGGAACATGAAAGTGCAACGTGATCCCGGCGATCACCAGCCCGGCAATGGTTCCTGCCGCCCGGTGGACAATGCGTACGCGTGTCGCGCCATAACCATTTTGCGTAACAAACATAATTGTCATCATGATCCAGTAGGGCTTCGGCAGATGCAGGGCGCTGCCCATCAGGCCGGCAATACTGAGCATCACACTGATGCGCGCCGCATTACGCAGCGCGGCGGATTTCAGGGACAAATAGCTTTTCAGCGCCGGGAGAAATGGTAATCGACGCTGCTTCTCTGCCATCAAATCGCGGATGTACAGAGGACGCTGCGTACGTAGTACGCGGGCGATGCGGCTAAAGTGCCAGGCGCAGAACTGGCCTACCGGATTATCCGGGTGCTGGCGGGCGATTTTTTCCAGCGCGCCAATTTGCTTCTCCATCGTGAAACGCGTCGGATACCGATGGTAGAGAATATCGTCCGCCAGCACGCGTAAACGGGCGGCAACGGTCTGCGCATTCCAGCGGATCACCTGCTCGGCATGGGTTTGTTCAACCAGTTTTTGTACCTCTTCCGGCTGGTGCAGGCTAACGGAAATATGCTCTTGCAAATCCAGCGCGACCTGGAAAACGCGCAGCAGGCGTTTGTAGTCGTTATGCTGATTGGCCGCCAGCATATGCAATTGTTGATAGCACTGGCTTATCATATCCACCGCTTTTTGCTGGCGTGCAAGCAGCGGCGGCAGGGCTTTTTCCGGATCGGCGTGCTGCGTCAGCAGGCTGTATTTGGCCTCGCAATAATCAGCCAGTTGCCGGTAGAGCAGGCTTAATGATTCGCGCAGCGGTTGTTCCCGCCACATCCAGAACCAGAACCAGTTAAACAGCCCGTACCACAGCGTGCCCAGCGCGTAGATCAGCAGTGGTTCCCACACCGGCATATTCCCGGCGAGGCTGAGCGTGAAGATGGCGGCAATCAGCGAGGCGGGCAGTAAGCGCGCGTGCAATGCGCTGATCTCGGCCGTGACGCCCAGTAGCAGGGTCAGCATGGTAAAGATCAACGGCAGCGGAAGATCTTCCGCCAACAGCAATTGCACAGCCAGGCTGCTACCCGCAAACAGACTGCCGCCAATAATCAGGCGCTTAAAGAAACGCTTATGCGGCGTGTCGAGACCGGCAATATTGCAGCAAGCGGGAACGAGTGAGAAAAGCAGACCCTGTTGCAGATGCCCGACGAGCAGGCCAATCGCCACAGGCAGACATAACACCAGCGTTTGTCGCAGTGCGTAGTTGATTTCGGGGTGATAAATCAGCCTGCGCCACATGAGGAGAGAAAAACGGCGCGCCGGGTAAACGATGCGCCGTTTTACGGATTAACGTGTTCCGTATACCACGATGGTTTTACCGTGGGCGGAGATCAGGTTCTGATCTTCCAGCATTTTCAGGATGCGGCCGACAGTCTCACGGGAGCAGCCAACGATTTGGCCAATCTCCTGGCGAGTGATTTTAATCTGCATGCCGTCCGGGTGAGTCATTGCGTCCGGCTGTTTTGCCAGATTCAGCAGCGTCTGCGCGATACGGCCCGTTACGTCCAGGAACGCCAGGTTGCCGACTTTCTCCGAGGTCACCTGAAGGCGACGCGCCATCTGTGCGGAGAGGCGCATCAGAATATCCGGGTTCACCTGGATAAGCTGACGGAATTTTTTGTAGGAAATCTCGGCGACTTCACAAGCGGTCTTGGCGCGTACCCAGGCACTGCGCTCCTGACCTTCTTCGAACAAGCCCAGTTCACCGATAAAATCACCCTGATTAAGGTAAGAGAGAATCATCTCTTTACCTTCCTCATCCTTGATTAGCACTGCCACTGAGCCTTTAACGATGTAGTACAGCGTTTCCGCTTTTTCACCCTGGTGAATCAGCGTGCTCTTCGACGGGTACTTATGAATGTGGCAATGAGACAAGAACCATTCGAGAGTCGGGTCTGTTTGCGGTTTGCCAAGCACCATGCGCGGTTATCCTCTGTTATAAGCTGGCTCCGAAAGCGGGGATGTAGTTTCAGCCTGCTTCCGGGGTTGCAATCAAAGCTTCTCATGTCCTGAGAAGTAGGCCGTCAGCGTTATCTGCGGCCTCTAATCTACGATGTCATGCATACATGCGTAACATCCATTTATCTCTGTAGCATCCAGATTGTTTTAGCATAGGTTTTCACGCCTGTCTCCTGGTGTCTCGCTTCAGCATGACGCAGGTCGCCTTCCGTTGCGAGTTTTGTTATGTACGCGTAATCTGTGGAGAAAATTACTACTCCGGAGTGAATAAAATGCAGGCACGAGTGAAATGGGTTGAAGGGTTAACCTTCCTGGGTGAGTCCGCATCTGGCCACCAAATTCTGATGGACGGTAATTCCGGGGATAAAGCGCCAAGTCCGATGGAGATGGTGCTGATGGCTGCGGGCGGTTGCAGCGCAATTGACGTCGTTTCCATCCTGCAGAAAGGACGCCACGACGTGACCGACTGCGAAGTGAAGCTGACTTCCGAGCGCCGTGAAGAAGCGCCGCGTCTGTTTACGCACATCAATCTGCACTTTATCGTCACCGGTAAGGCGCTGAAAGACGCGGCGGTTTCCCGCGCGGTGGATCTGTCGGCAGAAAAATATTGCTCCGTAGCGTTGATGCTGGAGAAGGCCGTGAAGATCACCCACTCCTACGAGGTTATCGAAGCCTGATGCCCTGGCCCGGCGATCGGTTTGCCGGGCTACTTAATCTTTTTCCCTTCCATCAGCCGTTGCACCAGCGGCGTCATAATCAATTCCATCGCCAGCCCCATCTTGCCGCCCGGTACCACCAGCGTATCCATATGGGAAATAAACGAACCTTGCAGCATCGCCAACAGCCACGGGTAATCAATGCCCTGCAAATTCTGGAAGTGAATGACCACAAAGCTTTCATCGAGTGACGGAATGCCTTTTGCGGCAAAAGGGTTAGAAGTATCGACTGTCGGCACACGCTGGAAGTTGATGTGCGTACGGGAAAACTGCGGGGTGATAAAGTTGATGTAATCTTCCATCGAGCGAACCACCGAATCCATCACTGCTTCACGGGAGTGTCCGCGTTCGCTGGTGTCGCGAATCAGTTTCTGGATCCACTCCAGGTTGACGATCGGCACCACGCCAACCAGCAAATCAACGTGCCGCGCCACGTCATTTTGCGGTGTTACTACGCCGCCGTGCAGCCCTTCGTAAAACAGCACGTCGGTGGGTTCCGGCAGCGGTTGCCAGGGCGTAAACGTGCCCGGAACCTGATTCCACGGCACCGCTTCATCGTAGGTATGCAGATATTTACGCGTTTGCCCGGTTCCGCTCTGGCCATATTCGCTAAAGGTTTGTTCGAGCAGGCCAAAGTCATTGGCATCCGGGCCAAAGTAACTGATATGCCGCCCAAGATCGCGGGCTTTGCGGATCGCCATATCCATTTCCGGACGGGTATAGCGATGGAAGCTGTCACCTTCCACTTCTGCGGCATGCATATCGAGCTGGGCGAAGATTTTACGGAAGGCGACGCTGGTCGTGGTGGTTCCCGCGCCGCTGGAGCCAGTAACGGCGATGACCGGATGTTTGGCGGACATAGCAACTCCCTGAATAAAACTGTGTTTGCAGTATAGTCAGCCGCCATCTACCCGGTTAACCGTGGAACTGCCCCCGCGGCATAATATTTACTGTCTCGTGCAGTTCCGACCACACCAGTACAGCTTCACCGCGTTGCAGTTGACGTTTAACGTCAGCGACTTTTTGTTCTAGCGAACGTTCATGTTCACCATAATCGGTGCCTTCGCGCAAGACAAAGCTCTCAATCAGATTGTTCAGCGTGTCGGCGTCAATCTCTTGCCAGGGAATAATCATGATGTTCTCAGCCAGGTGGAAAGCCAGTCCGGAATGCGCTTTTCCAGCCACATTTCCGGTCGGCGCAGTGTACCGCCGACAAACCCGACATGACCGCCGTGCTCTGTCAGTTGGTACTCAATATTTGGCGGTAAATGCCCGGCGTCGGGAATGACGTTGTGATCCATAAACGGATCGTCTTTGGCGTGAATGATCAGCGTCGGTTTGCGGATCAGCGGCAACTGCGGCATGGCGCTACAGCGGCGATAGTAATCCAGCGCATCCGCAAAGCCGTGGATTTTGGCGGTGATCAAATCGTCAAATTCACGGATACGCCGCACTTTCCGCAGCGCTGGCAGCGTTGTCGGCAGCGAGCCGGGATAGGCTCTTAATTTGCGTGCGGCGTTCGCTTTCAGCAAATTCAGCAGGTAACGCTGATAGAAGCGGGAAAACCCTTTTTCCATATGATAGCTGCACGCTTCCAGCATCAATGGCGCAGAGACAATCACGGCTGCATCAACGGGAAGAGAATCATCGGCTTTGGCCAACAGACAGCCAAGCATATTGCCGCCCAGCGAATACCCTACCGCCGCGGTCGGCGCCGGGCCGAAGGTTTCTGGCAGCCAGCGCAAAAACCAGGTGCCATCTTCGGTTTCGCCGGAGTGGTAGATGCGGTTCAGGCGGTTGGGAATGCCGCTACACCCGCGAAAATGCATCACCACGCCCAGCCAGCCGCGCTCTTTTGCCGCATGGATAAGACCATGCGCATACGGACTGTGCAGGCTTCCTTCCAGGCCGTGAAACACGACCAGACGCGGTTTGTGTTTTGCTTGCCCGGGCTCTTCGCTCCAGGCGAGATCGACGAAGTCGCCGTCCGGCAACTCCAGGCGCTGCCACCAGGGATCAAACTGTAAGCGGCGGCGTAGAATGCGAGGCAGCATCGTTTGTAGATGCGGATTCCGCGCACCCGGCATCGGATGAAAGTTGTGCGAATCTTCCTGATTTTCAAGAAGATTTGCAGGGGTAATATCTGCCATCGTGTTAAATCATCTCAAGAAACTGACGCTTATTATACTTGTGAATATTTAAGCTGTTTAATACTTTGCTGCTGTTGTACCGTATTACGCTCTATGGACAGCCTTATAACGATTTAATAAATCAGCAATTTCATTCCATTACTGCTGTCCGCTTTTCACTCATTGAGGACTCATTGGATGACGGAAAATACCTCGCTTGACCTTGCGGCGCCACAGCAGCTCAATCAGGCAATTAACGACTTACCCGGCAGTGAAAATTTAACCCCAGCCGAGCAAACGCAAATCCAGAATATCGTTGAAGAAATTAATATTAACGATCCGGTGTTCTCGCTGGCCTTTGGCGCCAAAACCATGAACAGCATCTCGCAGTTTTCTGAATCGCTGATGCAGGAAGTCCGGGCGAAAGACGCTGGCGTGATTGGCGCACAGCTGACCGATCTGCTGATGAAAATCAAGCAGGTGGATATCAGCGCTTTTGAGCAAAAACCGGGTTTCCTCGCTTCACTACCGCTGTTGGGATCGCTGTTTAACCGGATCGAGCGCACTATGCTGGAATACCAGACGCTGGCGAAGCAGGTAGATACCATCACCGAAAAGCTGAACGAAGCGATGGTGGATCTGCTGCGCAATATCTCGGTCCTGGAGATCCTGTTTGATCGTAACCGCGACGTTTTTCAGCAAATCACGTTGCATATCATTGCCGGTAAGCAAAAGCTGGAGCAGATCAAACAGAACGAACTACCCGCTTTGCAGGCGCAGGCGGCAACTGATCCGATGAACGCACAGCGCCTTCGGGATCTGCTGGAGGGCATTCAGCGCTTTGAGCGTCGTCTGCATGATTTGATGCTGTCGCGCACCATTGCGATGCAGTCCGCGCCGCAAATCCGCCTGATGCAAAGTAACAGCCAGTCCCTGGCGGAAAAGATCCAGAGCAGCATTCTTTCCACTATTCCTGTCTGGAAGAGCCAGATTGCGCTGTCGATGTCATTACAGACTCAGCGTCAGGCGGCAAAACTGCAAAAAGACGTTGCCGATACGACCAACGACTTACTGCGCCGCAATGCAGAAATGTTGCAAACCGGAACGCTGGAAACAGCGCGCGAAGTGGAGCGTTCGGTCGTGGATATCGAAACCCTGCGTGAGGTGCAGACGCGGTTGCTCAGCACCATTGAAGACTCCGTGAAGATCGCTACCGACGCGCGCCAGCGCAGAGCCGAGGTGGAAAAAGAGTTGGTCACGATGGAAAACGATCTGCGTAGCCGCCTGGCGTCTATTGCCAACGGCGCGGTGCGTCAGCAGTAAGGCGGGAGAAAGACGATGTTCGATAAAGCAGGAACGCGGCTGGATACTATTTACAGCAAGCGTTTGAATCGGGTCGCTCTCCAGCTACTTATGTTTTTCATTGGA
The DNA here is from genome assembly GCF_003028445.1 of Kosakonia sp. H7A. NCBI lineage: Bacteria > Pseudomonadati > Pseudomonadota > Gammaproteobacteria > Enterobacterales > Enterobacteriaceae > Kosakonia > Kosakonia sp. H7A. The sequence goes on from NZ_PYTZ01000003.1 coordinate 453,757, forward strand.
GCGATGTATGCCACTTATTTTGCTCCGTACGCCACGCAGGCTAATACAGGGCTGGGTAGTGAAGCGGGCGGGATAGAAACGAGCTTCGCTGCGGTGGACTGGTTTTGTTTTATTTTGCTCTGCCGCACGTTGTTCTTCGATCGTATCGCGCTGTGTGTCGGGGTGCTGGCGGGCTTTTGCTGGCTTTTTGTGGGCGATGCGGTAGCGCTGCCATTTTGGGCAGGAACAATGGCGCTGTTGGTGCACATCTACAGAAGCGGGTGGAGCAAACTGGGTAAAATCCACATCTGGTATCTGTTTTTATGGTTCTCGGCCGCGTTGAAGTATGGCTCGATCTATGAATACACCGCACATCCTGTTTACCTGACGCTGTTTGCCTTGCTATTTGCCGGATACCTCCTGTACGAGCTGGCGCTGAAAGTTAACGCCCGCAGGCAACAGGACCGGTTGGCAATGTTTGCCGAAGCGGAAAGAGAGAAAGAAAAACTGGCTGATTCGGATAAAGCGCTGGTGCAGCGGATATCTCGTCTGGAACAAATCAGCGATTTGCCTGGGCCGCTACTGGTCGAGCTCGCTCAAATCATTCATTCGGCGCAGCAGATTGTGGTGTGCATGAAGACTGACGAGCGGGATGAAGTGTCCGGACGGAGATTTTTGGAGCGCTACTTGCCGGGCGTTGAAATGATCGTCACGCAGGGGCAGTCCCTTTCAAAGCAGTTGATAGACGATGAGTTGCGCCGAAAGACGACTGAAGATCAACTGGATATGTTGATCCGCTTAAGAAGTGCTTTTCATCAGCAGCATCAGGCGCTACTGGAAAACGACACGGACGATTTTGATTCAGAGCTCAGAACGCTGGACAAACTTCTTAAAACAGACGGCTATGTGAAATAAAAGCGCGCCTGCACCCGCAATAGCGTGGGTGCAGGTATGTTACCCATCCGCCAGTAAATTCCGTGTAAAAAGATGAATGTCGGCGTCCGGTTTGCGTCGCCACAAACGCGCTTTACGCGCGCCGGTCGCCACGCTCTGACCCGTCTCTTCAAACATGCCAGAAGCTTCAAAGCGGCGGATCAAACTTTTACGCTGAATAGGCTGACCAAGAATGATTTCGGTCGCCTCCTGCAATTGCGCCTGGGTAAACGTCTCCGGCAAGCAGTAAACCGGCAGTAACGAGTACATGGTTTTCTGACGCAGCCGGTGCAGCGCCGCCTGAATAATATCGCGGTGATCAAATGCCAGCTCAATGGTATCCAGCTCGCTGACGGGCACCCATTTCGCATCACTCACACTGGCAATATGCGGCGCACAAGAAACCCATGAAATCAGCGCGTACCAGGCGATAGTCAGGCTCCAGCCGCGTGGATCTCGCTGTGGGCCGGAAAAGGTATCGAGCTGTTCCAGCCAGGAGGGAGAGACGCCGGTTTTTTCCGTGAGTTTGCGCAGCGCTGTGGTGCGTGTGGAATCATCCTGCGCCATGTCGATAAACCCACCGGGCAATCCCCAGCGCCCTTGCTGCGGCTGGCTTGCACGCTTTACCAATAGCACGCAAAGCACCTGCTGATGCACGGTAAACAGCACACTATCCACCGTCACCAGTGGCGAGGGAAAACGGCTGGCATCATAAGCTTCCAGGTACTCTGCTTCGCTGATCATGGCTCTCTCGCTCCTTTTTACACGTCACAAGTTTATCAGCCTGCCCTGGAGCGGCAAGCTAACTTTTATCAGCTTAATTTTCAGCGAGTTAACTTGTTATTTCGTGGTAATTGGAAAAAACGCTTGCCTTAATAGTGTCTCACAGACAATATTAAAAGTGTCCAAGGGACATTAATGAGTTAAAGCGAGGTGAATGATGGCGAGCAGAATCGAATTAGTGATTGATAATGAGCAGGTTGAGATTAGCCATGGCGTCTTTCCCGATGGCGCTGTATGGCTAAAAGTGGCCGGTAAACTTCCCTCATTCGCCCTGCATATGCGGGTACGTGTCGCCGCCATGCGCGATATGAACGACTTTATGTTACTGGCACAACTGGTGGATGCCGTGCGCCATGTTACCGATATCGCAGTGAGCCATCTGGAGCTGGCATGGTTGCCGTGGGCACGTCAGGACCGCCATATGGTGGCAGGTGACAGCTTCGCACTGAAGGTTTTTGCCGACCAGCTCAATACCCTGAATTTCGACAAAGTGTATATCCTCGACCCGCACAGCGATGCTGCGGCGGCAGCCATCAAGAACTGCGTAGTGATTGCGCAGGAAAGTGGCCTAATGCAGAGCGAAACGCTGCGTCGCGCCATAGGCAAGAGCGAGCTGATGCTGGTCGCGCCGGACGCCGGTGCGCTGAAGAAAATCCACAACGTGGCAAAAGCCAGCGGCGCGCAAAGCTACGCCATCCTGACGAAAGAACGTGATGTTGCAACAGGAAATCTTACGGGGTTTGCGTTGGTGGCTGGTGATGTGGCGGGCAAAGATGTGCTGATCGTTGATGACCTTTGCGATGCGGGCGGCACCTTTATCGGCTCAGCACAGGTGCTGCGCGATGCCGGGGCTCGCAGTGTCAGTCTGTATGTCACGCACGGCGTCTTCTCCAAAGGGGTCGAACACTTGCTGAATAATGGCATTGACGCAATTTACACCACCACCTCCTTCACCTCGCCTGAGCTTGCAGACCCGCGAGTTGAACTGATCGACATCGACACTATTTTCCGCGCTTAAGGGAGCCAACATTATGAAAATCAATCCCATTCTGGCTATCGACGGTTATAAAGTTTCGCACCGTGTGCAATACCCGCAGGGAACAACTCAGGTTTACTCCAACTTTACCCCGCGCAGCGACCGCTTTTTCCAGTCTCCCGTTGCGGATGGCAAGCTGGTGTTTTTCGGCCTGCAAGGCTTTCTGAAGTGGTTTATGGTTGATTTGTTCAATGCCGACTTTTTTACCCGCCAGGAAGATGACGTCGTCAATGAATATAAGCAGGTGATGGATAATTATCTCGGCAGGGATGCCGTGGCGGTCGATCATATTCGCGCGCTGCATCGTTTGGGGTATCTGCCGCTGCACATAAAGTCGCTGGATGAAGGCAGTAAAGTGCCAATGAAAGTCCCGGTTTTGACGATTACCAACACCCGTGAGGAGTTTTTCTGGCTGGTGAACTACCTGGAAACTGTGCTCTCCGCTGAATTATGGAAAGCCTCCACCAACGCCACCATTGCCCACCACTACCGTAAAATTTGTCAGCAGTGGGCAGAGAAAACCTGCACCGATTTATCGCATCTGGATTTCCAGTGTCACGACTTCTCTTTTCGCGGCATGGCCGGTCTCCACGATACGGCGCAGGCTGGGGCCGGTCACCTGCTGAGTTTCAAAGGTACCGACAGCATTCCGTCACTGCTGTATGTCCGCGATCACTACACTGGCGGTGAAGAGTACTTTATTGGTGCCAGCATTCCCGCTACTGAACACAGCGTGATGTGCATGGGTGAACACGATCATGAAATCGAAACGTTCCGACGTCTGATTGCCGATATTTATCCGCAGGGATTTGTTTCTATCGTATCGGATACCTGGGATTACTGGCGTGTACTGACGGAATACACCAGGGAATTGAAACAGATCATTCTCCACCGTGAGGGACGCGTGGTGTTCCGCCCGGACAGCGGCGATCCGGTAGAGATCCTTTGCGGGACGGGGGCAGATAATGACATGCATCCGGAACGCAGCCCGGAAGAGAAAGGTTCGGTAGAGGTGCTGTGGGAAATCTTTGGCGGCACGATTAATGAGAAAGGTTACAAAGTGCTGGATCCGCATGTTGGCCTGATTTATGGGGACTCCATCACCCTGGCGCGTGCGAATGAGATCCTGCGCCGTCTGGAAGCCAAAGGTTTTGCCAGCTCCAACGTGGTGTTTGGCGTCGGTTCCTTTACTTATCAGTACAACACCCGTGACACCTTCGGTTTCGCGATGAAAGCGACCTGGGGAGCGGTAAACGGCGAAGGACGCATGATTTTTAAAGAGCCGAAAACCGATAATGGTCTGAAACGTTCGGCGCGGGGACTACTGCGCGTGGAGCGCGATGCGCAGGGGGAACTGCAACTGTATGATGAACAGCGTTGGGAGCAGGAAAAAGGCGGTGAACTGAAAACGCGCTTCCTTGATGGCAAACTCTATCAAACGGAGCATTTAGAGCAGATTCGCCAGCGTCTGGCCAGCCAGCGCTAATCTTTCGTTGGCGGTACGTTCCGTACCGCCATAATACTTTTCTTATCTGGCGAAACTGATCCACATCACAGATTGTTTCGTTGATTATTACTCCCAGGCTAATGATTTCGTCGCCTCCTTAATTGATGCCTTTCTCAGCAAAGCGCACACTGAGTTCAGTGTTAAGCAAGTCAAAATGATGAGCTGAATCAGGAGGTTAACAATGTTATCTGGGCAAACGCCAGCACAGGTATGGAACACGCGGCGCAGCGAGAAACAGCGTCGCCTGGCGTCCATTCCCGTGCAGGGCAAGGTACTGCCGACCGGCGACCTTGTCGCCATGCTGGAAAAACTGATCGCCCCCGGCGACCGTGTCGTTCTCGAAGGGAACAACCAAAAGCAGGCGGATTTTCTCTCCCGCTCGCTGGCTGAAGTCAATCCGCAGAAAGTGCATGATCTGCATATGATTATGCCGAGCGTCGGCCGTAGCGAACATCTTGATATCTTCGAAAAAGGCATCGCGCGCAAACTCGATTTCTCTTTCTCCGGTACGCAGAGTCTGCGCATTTCGCAGCTGCTGGAAGATGGTCTGCTGGAAATCGGCGCCATCCACACTTACATCGAACTTTACTCCCGCCTGTATGTTGACCTGTGCCCGAATGTGGCACTGATTGCCGGTTACAAAGCCGACCGTAAAGGTAACCTCTACACCGGCCCCAGCACCGAAGATACGCCGGCGCTGGTGGAAGCCGCTGCGTTCCGCGACGGTATTGTCATTGCGCAGGTTAACGAACTGGTGGATGACGAATGCGATCTGCCGCGTGTCGATATTCCTGGCTCGTGGATCGACTACGTAGTGGTAGCGGACAAACCGTTCTTTATCGAACCGTTGTTTACCCGCGATCCGCGTTTGATCAAACAAGAACACATCCTGATGGCGATGATGGCGATTAAAGGCATCTACGCAGAGCATCAGGTGCAGTCGCTGAACCACGGTATCGGTTTCAATACGGCGGCGATTGAACTCCTGCTGCCGACTTACGGCGAACAGCTCGGCCTGAAAGGCAAAATCTGTAAACACTGGACGCTGAACCCGCATCCGACGCTGATCCCGGCGATTGAGAGCGGCTGGGTGGAAAGCGTGCACTGCTTCGGCGGCGAGCTGGGGATGGAAGAGTATATCCGCGCGCGTCCGGACGTGTTCTTCACCGGTTCTGATGGTTCAATGCGTTCCAACCGTGCGTTCTGCCAGTTAGCAGGTCAGTACGCGGTGGATATGTTTATCGGCTCCACGCTGCAGGTTGATGGCCTGGCGAACTCCTCCACGGTTACTCGTGGTCGTCTCTCTGGCTTCGGCGGCGCGCCAAACATGGGGCATGACCCGCACGGTCGTCGCCATGCAACACCTGCCTGGCTGAATATGATCACCGAACCGGATCCGATGCAACGCGGTAAAAAACTGGTCGTGCAGATGGTTGAAACCTTCCAGGCCGGGGCGAAACCGACCTTTGTGGAAAAACTTGACGCTGTTGAAGTGGCGAAAACCTCCGGCATGCCGCTGGCACCCGTCATGATCTATGGCGATGACGTGACTCACGTGCTCACCGAAGAGGGGATTGCTTACCTCTATCGTGCGGAAAGCATCGAAGAGCGCCGCGCGATGGTGGCGGCGGTGGCCGGTATCACCGATATCGGTCTGGGTGTTGACGCCAAACGCGTGGCGCAACTTCGTCAGAGCGGCAAAGTGGTTTACCCGGAAGATATGGGCATTCGTCGTACTGACGCCACCCGTTCGTTGCTGGCAGCCAGCAGCGTGGCGGACCTGGTGGAATGGTCCGGCGGCCTTTACAACCCACCTGCGAAATTCCGGAGCTGGTAATGAAACTTCTGCCACGGATTGAAGCTGAAGGCGGTGCCGATTGGCTGGCGCGAGCCGCCACGCAGAGTCTGATTGACGAAGCACGATTAAGCCCCAAGCCAGGTCTGGTGGACAGTCGGGGGAACGGCGCGCACCACGATTTAACGCTTGAACTGATGGAGCGTTCCGCGCACAGCCTGACCCCCACGTTTCAGGCGCTGGCGCAACAGAGCTGGTTACGGCCGGTAGATGTGGCGCTCAGACAAACCATCGGGCGATTGGGCCGCGAAGGCGAGCAGCAGATGATGGCGGCAACTGGCGGTGTGAATACGCATCGTGGCGCGATTTGGGCGCTGGGGTTGCTGGTCAGCGCTGTGGCGATGCTCGGCGGCAGCGGCCCGGCTGAGGCGATTACCGCCACCGCCGCAAAGCTGGCGCAACTGCCGGACGAGGCCGCGCCGAAAGTGTTCAGTAAAGGGCTGCGTGCTACCCATCGTTACCGGGTGCCCGGCGCGCGCGAAGAAGCGCAGCAGGCGTTTCCACACATCATGAAGCTGGCACTGCCGCAGTTGCAGCAAAGCCGCCAGCGTGGCGGCAGCGAAACTGCCGCACGGCTGGATGCGTTGATGGCGATCATGACCTCGCTCAGCGACACCTGTGTTTTATCACGCGCCGGTCTGGAAGGGCTGGAGACGATGCGCACAGGCGCACGGAATGTGTTGCAGGCAGGCGGTGTTGCCCATCCGCACGGCTGGCAAGCGCTGGCTGACCTCGACAGGCAAATGCTGGCGCTGAACGCTTCGCCCGGCGGCGCGGCGGATTTACTGGCCGCCACACTGTTTCTCGATCGCCTGACCACGCCTTATTTAGCGAATTAAGAGGAAGTTATGGAACATATCACGATCACTGTGCCTGCCGGCCGCGTATTGCGCGGTAAAGCACTGGCAGGCGTTGTGGGCTCCGGGGATATGGAGGTGTTATTCACCGCCGACCAGGGGCAGACACTGACAATCGATATCACCACCTCCGTGGATAACAGCCGTGGACGTTGGGAAGCGCTGTTCACCCGTCTGGGGCTGGTCAGCACGTTACCTGCCGGCCAGCTTGTGATCCACGATTTCGGCGCGACGCCCGGTGTGGCGCGCATCCGTATCGAACAGGTATTCGAAGAGGTGAGCTATGCGTGACGATCGCAGTTTTATCGAACTCAAAGCGCGTCAGCGCGCACAGGCGCTGCTGGATGAAGGCAGCTACCGCGAATTGTTGGATCCGTTCGAGGGCATTATCTCCCCGTGGTTAGGGCCGCAGGGTATTGTTCCGCAGGCGGATGACGGCATGGTTGTCGCCAAAGGTACCATCAATGGTCAACCGGCTGTCGTCGTGGCAATTGAAGGCGCGTTCCAGGGCGGCAGCATGGGCGAAGTCTCCGGCGCGAAAATGGCGGCGGCGCTGGAACTGGCGGCAGAAGATAACCGCAAAGGGATCCCGACGCAGGCTGTTCTGTGTCTTGAAACCGGCGGCGTGCGCTTGCAGGAAGCCAACCTCGGCCTGGCGGCGATTGCCGATATTCATGCGGCGATCGTTGACCTGCGTCGTTATACCCCGGTTGTCGGTATTGTTGCCGGCACGGTGGGCTGCTTTGGCGGGATGTCTATCGCCGCCGCGCTGTGCAGCTATCTGATTGTGACCCGCGAAGCGCGTCTCGGTCTGAACGGCCCGCAGGTGATTGAGCAGGAAGCGGGGATTGAAGAGTACGACTCCCGCGACCGTCCGTTTATCTGGAGCATGACCGGCGGTGAAGTGCGTTATCGCAGCGGGCTGGTGGATGCGCTGGTCGGCGACGGCGTGAACGCGGTGAAAAACGCGATGAATGACGCCATTGCCAAAGGCGTTCCGGCGAAACACCGCACCGATAACTACGACGATTATCTGCAACGTCTGACCCGGTTCGACACCCGTAAACAAGCGGATGCTGAACAGATCAACGCGTTATTTGCCGGGGAGGGTAAAGCATGAGTACGACAGTCAGCCGTGGTGCCTTATGGCTGGAAAAACTGGCACCGAATGCGCAACGTCTGAGCGGGCTTTGCCCGTCCGTACAGGCCGCTGATGGTCAGGTGAACGGTGAAGCGGTGCGTTTTATCGCTGTGGTACCGGACGCCAACAACCACTATCCGCGCGCCGCGAAAGGCGAAGTCGGTTTGCTGGAAGGCTGGACGCTGGCGAAAGTGGTCAGCGAAACGGTCGCTGCCGATGCGAACAGCAGCGTGAAACGCCCGATCATTGCGGTGATTGACGTGCCAAGCCAGGCTTACGGCCGTCGTGAAGAGGCATTTGGTATTCACCAGGCGCTGGCTGGCGCGGCTGCGGCGTATGCCAATGCGCGCCTGGCGGGCCACCCGGTGATTGGTCTGATCGTCGGTAAAGCGATGTCCGGGGCATTTCTGGCCCACGGCTACCAGGCCAACCGCCTGATCGCCTTTAACGATTCCGGTGTGTTGATCCACGCGATGGGTAAAGACTCGGCGGCGCGTATTACGCTGCGTACCGTGGAAGCGCTGGAAAAACTGGCGGCGACCATTCCGCCGATGGCCTACGACATTAGCAACTATGCCACGCTGGGGCTGCTGTCGGATCTGCTGAACATCAGCAATCCGGATGCGCCTTCAGAAAGCGATCTGACGCAGGTGAAGAACACTCTGCAACAGGCAATCAAAGACGCTCGTCAGGACACCACGTTGAAAAACCGTCTGGGTGCTGACAACCGCCGCAGCTCCGCTCTTGTGCGCGAACGCATGAAAGCAAGCTGGTAAGTAAAAAAAAGAAACCTGCCAGATAGCAAACCCGTGGGCGCGTACGCCGCGCCCACGCGGCATTCTGCATCTGAAAATAATAACCATCGCGCTATTTCTCTTTTTTCTTAAAGGCTTATAGGTGATCTATGACTTATGTAATTGTTCATGCCCTCGCACCCATTTTTGTCATCATGCTGTTGGGTTTCTGGGCAGGGAAGGCCAAAATGGTCGACAACAAGAACGTTTCCCTGCTGAATATCTTCGTAATGGACTTTGCCCTGCCCGCCGCGCTGTTTAGCGCGACCGTACAAACGCCGTGGGCCGGTATCATCGCCCAGTCGCCGCTGATTGTGGTGCTGGTTCTCGCTATGTGGATCACCTACGCGGCTATCTACTTCCTGGCGGTCTCTGTCTTCAAAAAATCGCCGCAGGATGCTGCAGTATTAACCCTGACAGTGGCGCTGCCGAACTACGCGGCGCTGGGTCTGCCGATCCTCGGTAGCGTTCTGGGCGAAGGGTCTGCAACGTCTCTTTCCGTCGCGGTTTCTATTGCCTGTGGTTCGGTACTGATGACGCCGTTCTGCCTGCTGATCCTCGAACGTGAAAAAGCGCGTGCAGAAGGCGGCAACACAGGTTCTACGCTGGCAATGCTGCCGGTGCTGATGTGGCGTTCGGTGAAAAAACCGATTGTCTGGGGCCCGCTGCTGGGGGTTGTGCTTTCAGCGTTTGGCCTCAAAATGCCGGAATTGCTGCTGGCTTCTATCAAACCGCTTGGCCTGGCTGCGACCGCTGCGGCGCTGTTCCTGACCGGTGTGATCCTCTCAGCGCGTAAACTCGCCATCAACACTATGGTTATTTCTGCCACGATCACCAAGCTGCTGATCCAGCCTGCTATTGCCTGGGGGATTGTGCTGGTGCTGGGCCTGCATGGCTCTGTCGCTATCACCGCGATCCTGATGATTGCGCTGGCGGCTGGTTTCTTCGGCGTGGTATTTGGTAACCGCTTTGGCGTGCAGTCGCCGGATGCGGAAGCGGTACTGCTGTTAAGTTCCGTACTGTGTATCCTGTCGCTGCCGCTGTTTATCTCGCTGACTTCAGGAATGTAATCATGACCACAACATTACGCCCGCACGATCTTCTCTGGCCTGGCGCACGCGATGCGCTGGAAGGGGTAACTGAACCCTGGGTCGATGAAGTGTGGCACGCCGGTTTACCGGTAGTGGTGCGGCGTGATGTTGTTCAGGGCGATCGAATCCCCGTTGGCGTGCGCGGTTTACGACGCGATCAGCGCGCTGCGGGGTGGGTGAGATCAGAGCGCATTACCCGCATTGTCTCACCAGAGCAGCTTGTCGCACCGCTGGCGCTGCTTCGTTCCCCCTTTATTTCTCAGCCGCCGGTGCAACTGGCTTTGCAACTGGCGCAGCAGAACTGGCCGTGGATATGGGGCGTGACCGGCAGCACCGGCTACGCGCTGGCGACAGGCATTCCGGTTATCCATGCGACCAGCGATCTTGACCTGCTGATCCGCGCTCCGCAGCCGCTTTCTCCCGATGATCTTTTACGCTGGCAACAGCAACTGAGCGGTGGATTGTGCCGGGCGGATACCCAGATTGAGACGCCGAATGGCGGTTTTGCGCTGGCGGAGTGGCTACGCGATGGGCGGGCAATGCTGAAAACCAATCATGGGCCGCGGCTGGTCAGCGATCCGTGGTACAGGGAGGCGTAATGAAAATTCTGTTTACCTTTCCGGGGCAGGGGACGCAGCGTCCCGGCATGTTACAGGGGCTGCCCGGCACAGAACTGGCGCAAGCGCGTGAAATATTAGGCGCGGAAGTGGATGCGCTTGATACGCCGCAGGCATTAGAACATACGCGTGCCGTACAACTGGCACTGCTGATTTCCGGTGTTGCCTGGGCGCGGGAATTACAGCGCCGGGGCATGATAGTGGATATCACCTGTGGATTATCGATTGGCGCATTTCCTGCCGCTGTGGTGGCTGGAGCGCTGGATTTCCACGATGCCTTGCAGCTTGTCGCGTTGCGCGGCGACTTAATGGAACAGGCCTGGCCGCACGGGTACGGTCTGACGGCGATTATGGGGCTGACGCTGCCTGTCGTGGAAACGCTGCTCGAAGGGAGCGGGGCGTATATTGCCAACCTGAACGCGGAAACGCAGATTGTTATCGCCGGTAGTGATGACGCGATGGCGCTGGTCGCGCAGCGTGCGCTGGCCAAAGGCGCGAACAAAGCGCAGCGTCTGGCGGTCAGCGTGCCTTCGCATTGTGAACTGCTGGCTGCGCCCGCGGAAAAACTGGCGCAGGCCTTTACTCACATCGCGCTGAACCGGCCGCAATGCGCTTATTTAAGCGGCAGTACTGGCCGTGTGCTGTGGCAGCCGGAAAAAATTGCTGACGATTTGGCGCGTAATATGGCGCGCACCGTGCGCTGGCAGGAGGCGATGGTTGCCGCGAATGAACGTGACGCAAGGCTGGCGATTGAGATGCCGCCGGGCGGCATTCTGACCTGTCTGACGCGCCAGGCGGCATGGAACGGTGAATGCATTTCGCTGGAAAGAAGTGGTGCGGATGTTGCGCTGCATCTGGCTAAGCGGCTTCGGGGGTAAGTTTGCGCTCCGCTTGTCAGGCCTGCAGGCTAGCGAACGATTTGCAGGGAAGATTGATTGCCTGATAGCGCCGATCTTTGCCGGATAAGGTGCAGCCGCTATCCGGCAAAGATCAGGCGCTATCTCCCAGACTGCGGGCGTACATTCGCCCTTCGGCGGCCAGCGCCAGTAAATTGGGATCGTGCTCGCGGTTGCGGGCGAAGACAATAGCGATCAACTGCTGCATCTGATACGGCTCGGCGAGACGCAGTAACTGCAAGGAGCTTTCGTATACTTTTTTCATTCTTCCCGGCATCAGGGAAAAACCCACGCCCGCCTGCACCAGGCTGAGCATGGAAAAGATGTCGTTAACACGGGTGACGATTTCCGGCTCGAACCCGGCAATATGAAACGCTTCCTGAAACCCGGCGTAAGTGGCGAACCCTTCGGCCAGCGAGACAAATTTTTGCGTACGATAATCGCGCAGATCGGCAAAGTCGTCGCTCTTCAGCGTGGCGCTGGCTGGCGCAGCAAGAAAGATATCGTCATGAAACAGCGGCAGCATTTCGAAATTATTGTGGTCGAGTTCGCTGCCGGAGATTGAGATGAGGATGGCATCGAGCGTCCCCTCTTCCAGCATATGCAGCAGCGCCTCGTTTGACCCCATGGTCAGATCCATTTCCAGGTCCGGACGGCGCAACTTCATGCCCATAATAAGCCTCGGCACGGTTTCCAGCGTCAGCGAGTAAAGCGTACCGACACGTAAACGACCCTGACCGACGCCCGCCGTTTTCCGCGCTTCATCCAGCCCGCGCTCCATCAACTGCATGACTTCCTGGCAATACTCCATAAGCGTCCAGGCGGCAGGAAGGGGGATCAGATTGCGCCCTTTATGCACGAATAGCGGGCAACGCACATTTTCTTCCAGCGTGTGCAGCGCGCGATGCACACTGACGCCGCTCAGGTTAAGGGTTTCCGCCGCGCGGGCGATATTTCCCTTTTCCATAAACGCCATGAAAATGCCCAGCTTGCGAAACGTAATGTCGTTGGTGATATCCAGATTCATAACTCTCTCGCCCGCTGTTATCGCCAGTTATTCCCCTTGCAGCATCGCTTCCAGCTGCTCGTGCGCTTCAAGCCATGCCATTTCACACTCTTCCAGACCGGCTTTCGCCGTCGCCTGTTGTTGCAGGCAGGTGGTCAGTTCGGCTTTACGGCTTTGATCGTACAACCCGCTATCGCCGAGCTTCTCTTCGGCTTGCGCCAACTGTGCATTCAGATTTTCCATCTCTTTTTCCAGCCGGGCGATCTCTTTACGCAGCGGCTGGGTTTGTGTGCGCAGTTCCGCTTCGCGGCGTTTTTGATCTTTACGTGCCTGAGCGCTGTTGCCGTTATCTTTTGCACCTTCCGCGGGCTGACTTTCCTGCTTCTGCACGTCGCTCAGCCATTGCTGGTAATCTTCCAGATCGCCTTCAAACGGCTCCACTTTGCCGTCGTGTACCAGGTAGAGATCGTCAGTGGTGGAGCGTAACAGGTGACGATCGTGCGAGACGACGACCAGCGCGCCTTCGAACTCGATCAACGCTTCGGTCAGCGCCTGGCGCATATCAAGATCCAGGTGGTTGGTCGGTTCATCGAGCAGTAGCAGGTTCGGGCGCTGCCAGACGATCAGCGCCAGCACCAGCCGTGCTTTTTCGCCGCCGGAGAAACGTTCCGTCACTTCGGTAACCTTGTCGCCCTGAAAGCCGAAACCGCCGAGATAATCGCGCAGCTTCTGTTCCAGCTCCTGCGGTGCCAGGCGCGCCAGGTGTTGCAGCGGCGACTCATCCGCGCGTAAAAATTCCAGTTGATGCTGGGCGAAATAACCCAGTTTGATGCCTTTCGCCAGGCCGATTTCACCGCTTTGCGGCGCCAGTTCACCGGCTAACATTTTGATCAGCGTCGATTTACCTGCTCCGTTGCGCCCCAGAAGGCCAATACGCGAACCGGGTACCAGGTTCAGTTTGATGGCATTCAGAATGGTGCGATCGCCATAACCTGCGCTCACTTTTTCCATTTTCAATAACGGGTTCGGCAGGCTTTCCGGCGCGCGGAAGCTGAAATGGAACGGATTATCGACGTGCGCTGGCGCAATCAGCTCCATGCGTTCAAGCATTTTGATACGGCTCTGCGCCTGTTTGGCTTTGCTGGCTTTCGCTTTGAAGCGATCAATAAAGCTTTGCAGGTGCGCCACGCGTAGCTGCTGGCTTTCGTAAGTGGCCTGCTGCTGGGCGAGACGCGTTGCACGCTGGCGCTCGAACGAACTGTAGTTGCCGGTATATTCGAACAGGCTTTGCTGTTCAATATGCAGAATTTTGTCGACCACCGGATCGAGGAAATCGCGGTCGTGGGAGATCAGGATCAGCGTGCCCTGATAGCTCTTCAACCACTTCTCCAGCCAGATCACCGCGTCCAGATCCAGGTGGTTCGTCGGTTCATCGAGCAGCAGTAAATCTGAACGGCAAATCAGCGCCTGCGCGAGGTTCAGACGCATGCGCCAACCGCCGGAGAAGTCGCTTACCGGGCGATCGAGTTGCTCGTTGGTAAAGCCCAGCCCGTGCAACAGGCTGGAAGCGCGGGAACGAATAGTCCAGGCGTCAATGGCATCGAGTTTGCCGTGTACCGTGGCGATGGCATGGCCGTCGTTGCGCTCGTTGGCACTGTTCAGCTCGGCTTCCAGTTTGCGATATTCACGATCGCCGTCTATCACATAGTCTATCGCCGCCTCGTTCAGGGCCGGGGTTTCCTGATTCACCCACGCCAGTTGCCAGGTGCCGGGAAACGTGACGCTGCCGCCATCGGCGCTCATCTCGTTTTTCAGCAGCGACAGCAGCGTTGATTTGCCGCAGCCGTTTTTACCCACCAGACCGACTTTCTGGCCCGGGTTAATGGTGGCCGTGGCGTTATCCAGCAGGACACGCACACCGCGACGAATTTGTAACGAGGAGAAAACAATCATAAGGCGCCGTATGTTCAGACTATGTTAATTTGTCATTATGATAATGTAAGGTTACGGCCTAATGCCGTACCGGGGCCGCAATGGTAGCCCAAAATGAAGGCGATAGACAAAATCATTCTGGGCGGGCAAAAGCGGCCGCGCCGGAAGAATAACAGGTACGACACCCGGGAGGGGAATGATGTCGCAGACAGCCAAAGTGTTGCTGCTGTATGCCCATCCGGAATCTCAGGACTCGGTGGCTAATCGGGTTTTGCTTAAACCGGCAATGCAGCTCCAAAACGTCACGGTGCACGATCTCTACGCGCGCTATCCTGATTTCTTTATCGATATTCCTCGTGAACAGGCGTTGTTGCGCGAGCATGACGTGATCGTCTTCCAGCACCCGCTGTATACCTACAGCTGCCCGGCATTACTCAAAGAGTGGTTGGATCGCGTGTTAAGCCGCGGTTTTGCCAGCGGTATTGGTGGGAATCAACTGGCGGGAAAGTACTGGCGTAGCGTGGTCACCACCGGTGAGCCGGAGGCGGCTTATCGTCATGATGGCCTGAATCGCTACTCAATGAATGACATTCTGCGCCCGTTTGAGCTGACCGCCGCCATGTGCCGTATGCACTGGCTTAGCCCGATCATTGTTTATTGGGCGCGCAGGCAGCCGCCGCAGGAACTGGCAAATCATGCCAAAGCTTACGGCGACTGGCTGGCGTCGCCCCTGCCGCCAGGAGGCCGCTGATGGAAGGTTCCACGCTGTTACTGGCTGGTGTGCTGTTTCTCTTCGCTGCCGTCGTCGCCGTACCGCTGGCCGCCCGGCTTGGTATTGGGGCTGTGCTTGGTTATTTGTTGGCGGGGATAGCCATTGGCCCGTGGGGGTTGGGGTTTATCAGCGACGTTGACGAAATCCTTCATTTCTCCGAGCTGGGCGTGGTGTTCCTGATGTTTATCATCGGGCTGGAGCTGAATCCGGCCAAGCTCTGGGAATTGCGGCGCTCGATTTTCGGCGTCGGTGCCGCGCAGGTGCTGCTGAGCGCGGCGATTCTGGCCGGATTGCTGATGTTGACGCAATTCGCCTGGCAGGCCGCTGTGATTGGCGGTATTGGTCTTGCGATGTCATCGACGGCGATGGCGCTGCAGCTGATGCGCGATAAAGGCATGAATCGCAGCGAATCCGGGCAACTGGGTTTTTCTGTGTTGCTGTTTCAGGATCTGGCGGTGATCCCGGCGCTGGCGCTGGTGCCGCTGCTGGCAGGAAATGGCGACGATCACCTTGACTGGATGAAGGTCGGAATAAAGGTGCTGGCCTTTGCGGGTATGTTGATTGGCGGGCGTTACCTGCTGCGCCCGGTATTTCGCTTTATCGCCGGTTCAGGTGTACGCGAGGTTTTTACTGCAGCAACGCTGTTGCTGGTGCTCGGTTCGGCGCTGTTTATGGATGCACTGGGGCTGTCGATGGCGCTAGGCACCTTTATTGCCGGAGTGCTGCTGGCGGAGAGTGAATATCGCCACGAACTGGAAATCGCTATTGAGCCGTTTAAAGGTTTACTGCTCGGTCTGTTCTTTATTTCTGTCGGTATGGCCCTGAATCTGGGTGTGCTTTACACCCACTTGCTATGGGTGGTGATGAGCGTCGCAGTGCTGGTGGCGATCAAAACGCTGGTGCTGTACGTGCTGGCGCGTGTGTATGGGCTGCGCAGCTCGGAGCGGATGCAGTTTGCTGGCGTGCTTAGCCAGGGGGGAGAGTTTGCGTTTGTGCTCTTCTCTTCGGCATCGTCCCAGCGCTTGTTTCAGCACGATCAGATGGCGCTGTTGTTGGTGACCGTCACCCTGTCGATGATGACCACGCCGTTGCTGATGCGCGGCATCGATAAGCTGCTCTCATGGCGCTTTAACACGCCGGAAGATGAAGACGAAGCGCCGTGGGTGGAAGATGACAAACCGCAGGTGATTGTCGTCGGGTTTGGTCGCTTTGGTCAGGTGATTGGCCGCCTGCTGATGGCGAACAAGATGCGTATTACCGTGCTGGAACGGGATATCAGCGCCGTTAACCTGATGCGTAAGTACGGTTATAAAGTTTATTACGGCGATGCGACGCAGGTGGAGCTGTTGCGCTCGGCGGGCGCGGAATCAGCGCAATCCATCGTCATTACCTGCAACGATCCGCTGGATACGATGAAACTGGTGGAAATCTGTCAGCAACATTTCCCGCATCTGGCTATTTTGGCGCGGGCGCGTGGACGCGTGGAAGCACACGAGCTGTTGCAGGCCGGTGTGACGCAGTTTTCCCGCGAAACCTTCTCCAGCGCGCTTGAACTGGGGCGTAAGGCACTTATTTCGCTGGGGATGCACCCTCACCAGGCGCAGCGCGCGCAACTGCATTTTAAACGGCTGGATATGCGTATGCTGCGCGAACTGATGCCGGTGCATACCGATACGCTACAAATTTCCCGCGTACGCGAAGCGCGGCGCGAGCTGGAGGAGATTTTCCAGCGTGAAATGCAACAAGAGCGTCGCCAGCTGGATGGCTGGGACGAGTTTGAATAAGGGGATTCGAATGGCTGTACGTAAACGTTTTATTGCCGGGGCGGTTTGTCCGTCATGCCAGGCGAAGGATTCGCTGGCGATGTGGCGTGAAAATAATGTCGATATAGTTGAGTGTGTTAAGTGCGGACACCAGATGCGTGAAGCCGATAAAGAGGCCCGCGATCATGTTCGCAAAGATGAGCAAGTTATTGGGATTTTTCATCCGGACTAGCCATATCGGGCAGCTTTTTTTAAGCTAAAGGGTACACGGGTGCAGAATTCCGCTACAATCTGCGCCAGTAATTTTCCCACGCTCAGGAGATATCATGAAAGTAGCAAAAGACCTGGTGGTCAGCCTGGCTTACCAGGTACGTACAGAAGACGGTGTGTTGGTTGATGAGTCTCCGGTGAGTGCGCCGCTGGACTACCTGCACGGTCACGGTTCCCTGATCTCTGGTCTGGAAAACGCGCTGGATGGTCACGAAGTCGGCGATAAATTCGATGTGGCGGTTGGCGCGAACGACGCTTACGGTCAGTACGATGAAAACCTGGTGCAGCGCGTACCGAAAGACGTCTTTATGGGCGTTGATGAATTGCAGGTTGGCATGCGCTTCCTGGCGGAAACCGACCAGGGTCCGGTACCAGTAGAAATTACCGAAGTCGAAGACGACCACGTTGTGGTTGATGGCAACCACATGCTGGCTGGTCAGAACCTGAAATTCAACGTTGAAGTTGTCGCGATCCGCGAAGCGACTGAAGAAGAACTGGCTCATGGCCACGTTCACGGTGCGCATGGCCACGATCATGACCACGACCACGATCACGACGGTTGCTGCGGTGGTCACGGCCACGATCATGGTCACGACCATGGTAAAGGCGGTTGCGGTGGTAACGGCGGCTGCGGTTGCCACTAATAAAATCCCGTCGTCTTTCGCACTGCAGGTGCGTTGGCTTCACTTTCAAACCCCGGTCACATAGTTTTCTATGCTCCCGGGGATTTTCAAGTTTGCCGCCTGCCTGCAACACGAAATATTAGGGATTTATGCACTGAGCGGGGAAACCCGCTTTTTTTACGCCCTAATAATGGGGCGGCGGTGTTTCTTCTGATGGCGACGCCATATGGGAAGGCTGGCTGGCCTTGAGTTTTTCTGCCATCAGTCGCAGATGCTCGCGCAGCTTTGCCATCTCCAGTTCGTGGGCAATAACCGTCTGGTTTAGCTCTTCGATTGTCATCTCCTGAAAAGCCAGTCTGCTCTCCAGTTCAGCCAGTCGCGCTTCTGTTGTTAGCTCTTGCATTCTTCACCTCGGGTCTGCTTCCGGCTCAAATTTCATAAACCGGGCGAATTTTACTGAAGTTTGTCATGCGGTACAGCATTACGTCAGAAAATCAGAAACTAATTTAAACAAAAATAGTCAGAAAACAGGTGAATTCGGGTAGTGTCCTTATGTTGATTTCTACCGCAACGCTTTATAGTACGCTTCTTACTTAATGTTTAACCCTGGGGCGAGATGCCCCGACCCCTGGAGAAATGGATGAAATCACTGTTTAAAGTCACGCTGCTGGCGACCACAATGGCCGTTGCCCTTCATGCGCCGATCTCTTTCGCTGCGGAGACGGCGAAGAAAGAGACTGCCACTGCAGCTGACAGCAAAGCGGCATTTAAAAATGACGACCAGAAATCTGCTTATGCGCTGGGCGCATCTCTGGGCCGCTACATGGAAAACTCCCTGAAAGAGCAGGAAAAACTGGGCATCAAACTGGACAAAGCCCAGTTGATCGCTGGCGTTCAGGACGCGTTTGCTGATAAGAGCAAACTGAGCGACCAGGAAATTGAACAAACGCTGCAAGCGTTCGAAACGCGTGTGAAAACTGCCGCGCAAGAACGTATGGAGAAAGACGCTGCTGACAACGAAGCGAAAGGTAAAACCTTCCGTGACACCTTCGCCAAAGAGAAAGGTGTGAAAACGTCTGATACCGGCCTGCTGTACAAAGTCGAAAAAGAAGGGACTGGTGATGCGCCGAAAGACAGCGACACTGTCGTTGTAAACTACAAAGGTACGCTGATTGACGGTAAAGAGTTCGATAACTCCTATACCCGTGGCGAACCGCTCTCCTTCCGCCTCGACGGCGTGATCCCGGGCTGGACTGAAGGTCTGAAAAACATCAAGAAAGGCGGCAAAATCAAGCTGGTGATCCCACCGGCTCTGGCTTACGGTAAAACTGGCGTTCCGGGCATTCCGGCTAACTCCACGCTGGTGTTTGACGTAGAGCTGCTGGATATCAAACCGGCTCCGAAAGCTGATGCCGCAGCGCCGAAAGCGGATGCTGGCGCATCAGATGCGGCTCCGGCCGCTGCAGATCAGCCTGCTGATGCGAAGGCTGCCGATACTGGCACGAAGTAACAGTATGAAAAAACGCCGCCTCCGGGCGGCGTTTTTTTTTGTAGTAAGGATATAATCTTAACGTACGATGTATTAATTTATATCCCCATATAAATAATGAGCCTGCCCTGAAAAGTTAACGACAGGCTCCTGAAAAGGAGTGTTTTTTTTCATGTCCAGGTCGCTATTAACCAACGAAACCAGTGAACTTGATTTACTGGATCAACGTCCTTTCGATCAGACCGACTTCGATATCCTTAAATCCTACGAGGCGGTGGTGGACGGGTTAGCGATGCTCATTGGCTCACACTGCGAAATCGTTCTGCACTCCCTGCAAGACCTGAAATGTTCCGCTATCCGCATTGCGAACGGCGAACACACAGGACGTAAAATTGGCTCGCCGATTACCGACCTTGCCCTGCGCATGCTGCACGATATGACCGGTGCCGACAGTAGCGTCTCCAAATGCTACTTCACGCGCGCGAAAAGCGGCGTGCTGATGAAGTCAGTGACTATCGCTATCCGTAACCGCGATCATCGGGTGATTGGCCTGCTGTGCATCAACATGAACCTTGATGTGCCGTTCTCGCAAATCATGAACACCTTTATTCCGCCGGAAACTCCGGATGTTGGCTCGGCCGTTAACTTTGCATCCTCGGTAGAGGATCTGGTGATGCAGACGCTGGAGTTCACCATCGAAGAGGTTAATGCCGATCGCAACGTTTCCAATAATGCCAAGAATCGCCAGATTGTGCTGAACCTTTATGAGAAGGGCATCTTCGACATTAAAGACGCGATTAACCAGGTTGCCGATCGCCTGAATATCTCGAAACATACTGTTTACCTTTACATCCGCCAGTTCAAAAGCGGTGATTTTTCCGGACAGGATCGTTAATGCGTTTTGCCCTGATGGTCACCGGCCCGGCGTACGGCACTCAGCAAGCCAGTAGCGCTTATCAATTTGCGCTGGCGTTGCTGGAAGCCGGACATACGCTGAGCAGCGTTTTCTTCTATCGTGAAGGGGTGAATAACGCGAATGCGCTTACGGCACCTGCCAGCGATGAGTTTGACCTTGTGCGCGCCTGGCAGCGCTTGCATGATGAACAGCAGGTTGAACTGCATATCTGTGTCGCTGCCGCACTGCGCCGTGGTGTGGTTGATGATAATGAAGCTGAGCGATTAGCGCTGCCTGCCGCGAATTTACAGGCAGGTTTTTCACTTACCGGGTTGGGCGCGCTGGCCGAAGCCGCGATCTCCTGTGATCGGGTGGTGCAGTTTTGATGAAGCGCATCGCATTTGTCTTTACTTCCGCGCCGCACGGTTCATCCTCCGGGCGCGAAGGGTTGGATGCCTTACTCGCTACCTCAGCATTCACTGACGAGATTGGCGTATTTTTTATCGGCGATGGCGTGTTTCAGCTATTAGCCGGGCAGCAGCCGGATGCGATTCTGGCGCGCGATTACATCGCCACCTTTAAAGTCCTTCCTTTGTACGACATCGAACAGTGTTGGCTGTGTGCGGCCTCGCTACGCGAACGCGGTCTCGGCGAGGAGACGGCTTTCGTCTTGCCTGCGCAACAGCTGGAGCCGGAAGCGCTGCGTGAACAGCTTGATGAGTACACTGTCGTACTGACGTTTTGAGGCGCCTATGCTGCATACTCTGTCCCACTCTCCCTGGCAATGCGATATGACGGCGCTGTTGCGCATGTTGCGCTCTGGCGATGATGTACTGCTGTTATCGGATGGCGTCACGGCGGCGCTGGAAGGCAGTCGTTATATTGCTTTATTGCTAAATGCCCCCATAACCATTCATGCGTTAAATGATGATGTGCAAGCACGTGGATTAAGCGGTCAAATTTCGAGCAGTGTTGTCAGGGTTGGCTATACTGATTTCGTTAGCCTGACGGTAAAACACGCCGTTCAGATGCATTGGTAATGTGGGATCGCTGTATATTTCTTGACACCTTTTAAGCACAGCCATAAAATTCTGCGTCCTCATATTATATGAGGTCGTTTTATTACGTGTTTACGAAGCAAAAGCTAAAACCAGGAGCTATTTAATGGCAACAGTTAACCAGCTGGTACGCAAACCACGCGCTCGCAAAGTTGCAAAAAGCAACGTGCCTGCGCTGGAAGCATGCCCGCAAAAACGTGGTGTATGTACTCGCGTATATACTACCACCCCGAAAAAACCGAACTCCGCACTGCGTAAAGTATGCCGTGTTCGTTTAACTAACGGTTTCGAAGTGACTTCCTACATCGGTGGTGAAGGTCACAACCTGCAGGAGCACTCCGTGATCCTGATCCGTGGCGGTCGTGTTAAAGACCTCCCGGGTGTTCGTTACCACACTGTTCGTGGCGCGCTCGACTGCTCTGGTGTTAAAGACCGTAAGCAGGCTCGCTCCAAGTACGGCGTGAAGCGTCCTAAGGCTTAATGGTTCTCCGTTAAGTAAGGCCAAACTGTTTTAACTTTAATGTCAAACTAAACTCTTAGAGTTTTGGACAATCCTGAATTAACAACGGAGTATTTCCATGCCACGTCGTCGTGTTATTGGTCAGCGTAAAATTCTGCCGGATCCGAAGTTCGGATCAGAACTGCTGGCTAAATTTGTAAATATCCTGATGGTAGACGGTAAAAAATCTACTGCAGAAGCAATCGTATACAGCGCGCTGGAGACCCTGGCTCAGCGTTCTGGTAAAAATGAACTGGAAGCTTTCGAAGTAGCCCTCGAAAACGTGCGCCCGACTGTCGAAGTTAAGTCTCGCCGCGTTGGTGGTTCTACTTATCAGGTTCCGGTTGAAGTTCGTCCGGTTCGTCGTAATGCCCTGGCAATGCGTTGGATCGTTGAAGCTGCTCGTAAACGCGGTGATAAATCCATGGCTCTGCGCCTGGCGAACGAACTTTCTGATGCTGCGGACAACAAAGGTACCGCAGTTAAGAAACGTGAAGACGTTCACCGTATGGCCGAAGCCAACAAGGCGTTCGCACACTACCGTTGGTAATCCCTTCGGAGTTTTAGTCACCAGGCGGGCGTTTCCAGTAAGTCGCCCGCCGTTTGGCAACTTAAATCTGAGCGCCTAAGAGACAAACGAGGAATCAAATGGCTCGTACAACACCCATCGCACGTTACCGTAACATCGGTATCAGTGCGCACATCGACGCCGGTAAAACCACGACTACCGAACGTATTCTGTTCTACACCGGTGTAAACCACAAAATCGGTGAAGTTCATGACGGCGCCGCAACCATGGACTGGATGGAGCAGGAGCAGGAGCGTGGTATTACCATTACCTCCGCAGCAACTACTGCATTCTGGTCTGGTATGGCGAAGCAGTATGAACCGCATCGCGTAAACATCATCGACACCCCGGGGCACGTTGACTTCACTATCGAAGTAGAACGTTCCATGCGTGTTCTTGACGGTGCGGTAATGGTTTACTGCGCAGTTGGTGGTGTTCAGCCGCAGTCTGAAACCGTATGGCGTCAGGCTAACAAATATAAAGTTCCGCGCATCGCGTTCGTTAACAAAATGGACCGTATGGGCGCCAACTTCCTGAAAGTTGTTGGTCAGATCAAAACCCGTCTGGGCGCGAACCCGGTTCCGCTGCAGCTGGCAATTGGTGCTGAAGAAGGTTTCACCGGTGTTGTTGACCTGGTGAAAATGAAAGCCATCAACTGGAACGATGCAGACCAGGGCGTAACCTTCGAATACGAAGATATCCCGGCTGACATGCAGGATCTGGCTGACGAATGGCACCAGAACCTGATCGAATCCGCTGCTGAAGCTTCTGAAGAGCTGATGGAGAAATACCTGGGTGGTGAAGAACTGACTGAAGCGGAAATCAAATCTGCTCTGCGTCAACGCGTTCTGAACAACGAAATCATCCTGGTAACCTGTGGTTCTGCGTTCAAGAACAAAGGCGTTCAGGCGATGCTGGATGCGGTAGTTGACTACCTGCCGTCCCCGACTGACGTACCTGCGATCAACGGTATTCTGGATGACGGTAAAGATACTCCGGCTGAGCGTCACGCAAGCGACGAAGAGCCGTTCTCTGCTCTGGCGTTCAAAATTGCTACCGACCCGTTCGTTGGTAACCTGACCTTCTTCCGCGTGTACTCTGGTGTGGTTAACTCTGGTGATACCATCCTGAACTCCGTGAAATCTGCACGTGAGCGTTTCGGTCGTATCGTTCAGATGCACGCTAACAAGCGTGAAGAGATCAAAGAAGTTCGTGCAGGCGATATCGCTGCTGCTATCGGTCTGAAAGACGTGACCACTGGTGACACTCTGTGTGACCCGGATCACCCGATCATTCTGGAACGTATGGAATTCCCGGAACCGGTAATCTCCATCGCAGTAGAACCGAAAACCAAAGCTGACCAGGAAAAAATGGGTCTGGCTCTGGGCCGTCTGGCGAAAGAAGACCCGTCATTCCGCGTATGGACTGACGAAGAATCTAACCAGACCATCATCGCCGGTATGGGTGAGCTGCACCTCGACATCATCGTTGACCGTATGAAACGTGAATTCAACGTTGAAGCGAACGTCGGTAAACCTCAGGTTGCTTACCGTGAAGCGATTCGCGCGAAAGTTACCGATATCGAAGGTAAACACGCGAAACAGTCTGGTGGTCGCGGTCAGTACGGTCATGTTGTTATCGACATGTACCCGCTGGAGCCGGGCTCTAACCCGAAAGGTTACGAGTTCATCAACGACATCAAAGGTGGTGTAATTCCTGGCGAATACATCCCGGCCGTTGATAAAGGCATCCAGGAACAGCTGAAGTCTGGCCCGCTGGCTGGTTACCCGGTAGTAGATATGGGTGTTCGTCTGCACTTCGGTTCTTACCATGACGTTGACTCCTCTGAACTGGCGTTTAAACTGGCTGCGTCTATTGCCTTTAAAGAAGGCTTTAAGAAAGCAAAACCAGTTCTGCTTGAGCCGATCATGAAGGTTGAAGTAGAAACTCCGGAAGAGAACACCGGTGACGTTATCGGTGACTTGAGCCGTCGTCGCGGTATGCTGCGCGGTCAGGAATCTGAAGTCACTGGCGTTAAGATTCATGCTGAAGTGCCGCTGTCTGAAATGTTCGGATACGCAACCCAACTGCGTTCTCTGACCAAGGGTCGTGCATCATACACTATGGAATTCCTGAAGTATGATGATGCACCGAACAACGTTGCTCAGGCCGTAATCGAAGCCCGTGGTAAATAAGCCTCAGGGTTAAAACCAAAGTCCGTGCTCTCTCCAGAAGGGGAGAGCGCTATAGTAAGGAATAAAGCCGTGTCTAAAGAAAAATTTGAACGTACAAAACCGCACGTTAACGTCGGCACAATCGGCCACGTTGACCATGGTAAAACTACCCTGACTGCTGCAATCACTACCGTTCTGGCAAAAACCTACGGTGGTTCTGCCCGCGCATTCGATCAGATCGATAACGCGCCGGAAGAAAAAGCTCGTGGTATCACCATCAACACTTCTCACGTTGAAT
>NZ_PYTZ01000039.1:0-682 GCF_003028445.1 Kosakonia sp. H7A
TCAATCGGGATTCGCTCATGGACTTCATTGCCTTCGTCACGGCTGCCGGCCTGCTGCTGTCATGCGGCGCGGTATCCACCTTCATGGCCTTGCGTGCAGCGTATCCGCGCCTGCGCTGGTGGCCCGCGGCCGCCGCGTTCTGGGCGGCGGCCGGTGCGTGGGGTGCCGCGACCTGGAGGCAGCCCGCGATAGACGTGGACGGCTTCCAGCCCGACGCGGGCCTGCCGTTTGCCGCGCTGGCCTACTTGTTCACGCTGTGCGGCGTGATCGCATTCGCCTGGGCTGCCTGGGGCTGGCGCGTTCACGCCATCGCCGCCCGGCGCTCCGTAGCCTGACCCCAAGAAACGGGAGGCGACGATGGAAAGGCAGCGCGTAGGTGGCAGCGACACCAATCCGATCTACCGGGTCACCGAGGTGGCAGGGGGGCAGTCGCGCGACAAGTACGTCGTCGGCGATACCGGCGTGGCTTTCGATACGTTGGAAGCCGCCGAAGCGGCCGCCCGCGAGCTCGACACGCTGACGCCGCCGCCTCGCCGCTGAGCACTCAGGCGGTCGGTACGCCGGTGTGCGGCGTATCGATCAGCTTGGACAGATCGAAACCCTGCCGGCGTGCCTCTTCCAGGAACAGCAGGCGCGAGGCGGCATCCAGTTGCGGCTGCCGGGCCAACAGCCAGAGGTAGTG
>NZ_PYTZ01000040.1:0-678 GCF_003028445.1 Kosakonia sp. H7A
ACACCCCGAGATCGAGCAGCACGCCGTCCAGCGCCTGCGCCTGGTCCCACTGGCCCAGCGTGGCGAAGCTGGCACGACGGATGGACACGCGCGCATCGCCACCGAACGACTGTTCGGCCACGGCGATCGCTTCGGGGTCCTTGTCCATCACCAGCAGCCGGCCTCCCGGGCCGAGTCGTTGCAGCACGCCGCGCGCGTGGCCTCCACGCCCGAACGTGCCATCCAGATACGTTCCGTCCTCGATCACCTGCAGGCCTTCCAGCACCTGCGTGTACAGCACCGGCAGATGCGCCGCCGGCGGCTGCGACACCGGGAGGTGACCGGGCTGCGCGTCAGGGCGCATCCGGGCACCCCGGCTCACAACCTGAGGTCGAGCAATCCATCGCCCAGATCCCCGTCAGACAACGTCTGCTGGATCAACGCGCGATGTGCCTGCTCGCTCCACAGTTCAAACTTGTCGCCCATGCCCAGCAGGACGGCCTTCTTCTCGATACCCACCGCGTTGCGGTGGCTGGCCGGGATGCTCAGGCGGCCATTGCCGTCCAGTTCGAGCACGGCCGAGGAACCCACCAGCTTCTGCTGCAGCACGCGCACGGTGCGCAGGGTGTTGGGCTTGGACATCACGTCGTCGCGCACCCGCTGCCACTCCTTCTCCGCGTACAGCCACAGGCAGCCGGC
>NZ_PYTZ01000041.1:0-665 GCF_003028445.1 Kosakonia sp. H7A
CGGACTTCGGGCCGGAGTGGTCGTACGACGCTGCGAAACTGTCAATCCCGACCTTCGCCATTGCCGGTACTGGGTTCTTCGACGCTGGGACGGCCCAGAACATCAATGCCACCGAGGGGCAAGGGATCATCCCGCTCTGGTCGCTCCAGAATATGTTCGACGCCATCCCGGATGATGTCGCGAAGATCATCGCCCGTCGCGGGGGGGCGGATCACGGCGACACCCTGACAACCGGCAGTGGATACATGACCGCATGGTTCGCCTACTGGCTACAGGGCGACCAAGAGGCAGCCGCCGCGTTCTCTGGCGATCGACCTGAAATCGCTGCCAATCCCAAGTGGCAGGACTTGCAGATCAAGACTGACGACTGACGACGTGCACCGCGGGCCGAGTTATCCGGCTACCTCAGGTGCAAAGCCGATGGTCAAATGAGAAGGGATACTCAATTGCCGCACGGCAAAGTTCCCCGAAAGTGGCCTTGTGGGTACCTACAAGAGCAAAGAATGCCGAGATGATGCGAGTCCAGTGGCCGCTCTTGGCCGAAAGCAGACATTCGAGCGGCCGGCGCAGGGATGGATGCTAATGTCAGGTTCCGACCCACAGCGGTCCTCGGGCCGGTTTGATCCGCTCTGAGCTCGAACTTTGGTGAGCACCCAGGTCCGAAG
>NZ_PYTZ01000042.1:0-663 GCF_003028445.1 Kosakonia sp. H7A
GGAAATCCTGCTGACCATGCAGCGCTTCGAGCAGAATGGCGTGCAGGTGAAGGGTGCGATCTTCAACGCGGTAGAGAAGCGCGCTACCGGCTACTACAGCTACGGCTATTACGAGTACAGCGCCAAGGAAGCCTGAGGCTTCCCCGCCGGGGCATGCAAAGGGGCGCCGCAAGGCGCCCCTTCGTGTTTCCGCCGCTGAGCAATACCGTCGCAACTCCCCCGTCAGGGCCCGCGATCGCCTTCCATCACGGCGATGGGCTCGGCCGACTTTCCGCCACTCCAGCGCACGACAAAGGCATCGCCCTTTGCATCTGCCGGCAGCGCGCGCACGCCCACCTTGCCGTGGCGGCACAGGTCCACATCCTCATAGCGCAGTGTGCGGCCATCGGCGAAGCCGAAGCGCAGGTCATAGCGGCAACCCTGGCGCTGCAGTGCGATGGTCTGGCTGTCGCCCCCGCCCTGCAGCCGGCCGTCCAGTGGCACCTCCACGAAGGATGCGCTCGCGTGGGGCGCGACCTGCATCGCGACGATGCTGTCGGCGGCATGGTTGACCACTTGCACGTAGCGCGGCGGTGCGGCCAGCGCCGCCATCGGCAGCAGGCAGGACAGGCACAGCGGGAACAAGGTCGGGCGCATGACGGCGATCTCCTTTGTCGGTTCGAG
>NZ_PYTZ01000043.1:0-652 GCF_003028445.1 Kosakonia sp. H7A
CAGGCGGCTTTCGGTGGCACGCCCAGCCTGCCCAGCGCCCAGGCTGGCGATGAAGCGGATGGCCTGGGTCGCGGCACGCGAGAGTTCGTACGCTTCTTCTTCCGCGCCCTCGGGCAGGCGGCGCTCCAGCCAACCCTGGGCCAGCCAGTGCGCCACGTAAGCAGGCGCCGTGCGTGGCAGTTCACGCGAGAGTTCGTCGGCGCGCAGGGCGTCGAGCTGGCGTTGCAGGCGCTCGTGCAGCACCGAAGCGGGCAGGCGCCGCTCGTGCTCGAGCAGCAGGCCCTGCAACAGGCCGACCAGTTCCGGTGCGTGGTCGGCCGCCAGCAGCTTCCACAACGGGCGTTCGCGCAGCAGCCGGTAGGCGGCTATCCGTTCACGATGCTTCATGCAGTGCGGCGGCGTGCGGGAGGCGCTCTCAGCGCTTGCCGCCGACGTCGATGAAGCGCAGGAACTCGGCGCGCGTGCGTGCATCCTCGCGGAAGGTACCGAGCATCTTGGAAGTCACCATGCTCACCCCGCGCTTGTGGATGCCGCGCGTGGTCATGCACTCGTGCGCACCTTCGACCACGACGCCCACGCCACGCGGGCCGAGCACGTCCTGGATGCACTGGGCGATCTGCGCGGTCATCTTCTCCTGCACCTGGAAGCGGCG
>NZ_PYTZ01000044.1:0-646 GCF_003028445.1 Kosakonia sp. H7A
GTGAAGCCGCTAAAGGTTATGCCCTTTTCTATGTATACTGCGCATGCACTACTTCCTCCTGCTGTGCATCGTTGTGCCCCTTGTGTGGGGATCGGTATCGATCATACCCATCTTCGTCCAGACATATGACGTCTTTCCCGGGCTTACAGCAGCGCTACTACTCGTCTTCTTGTGTACATCTTTATGGGGCATAGCAACTGCCTATCTCATCGACTTGCTGAGCTCACATAATCGTCGTAACAACGAGTTCCTTCGCAATTTCTACAAACTGCTCTATGAGGACCTCGGCGTCATGCTGGTGCTCGCTGCGCTACTGTGGGGCATCTTCTGGGCTGCCAAGCCGGCCTATAGCCTGTCCAACATTGACATCGCCTGCTTAGGGTTGCCCCTGTACATTTATGCAATCTCATCCATTGCGAGGGCGACTGACCCAAGCGGCATCCTGAATCACACTTGGTCACAGAGCTTTTCTGATCGCGCTTCCGTTGGTCCTTCTGCTGGCCTCCTGCATCGCGCTCGTGCAGATCTATTCTGGGCGAGTTCCAGCGCTCGGCTCACTCTGGAGCCAGTTGAGCATCCTGGCAGGTGGATTCTCTACGTACGTCAGTTCTAAGCAGTTTGCGTACTATGCGCATCACCGACGCAT
>NZ_PYTZ01000045.1:0-648 GCF_003028445.1 Kosakonia sp. H7A
GATCGACCTGCAGGCCGGCGACTTCGTCCTGGTACCGGCAATGCGCGGCCTGCGCAACGCCAGCCCGACCGGCGCGAAGGTGCCGCCCACCACGCCGGTGAAGCTGGGCGCCGGTCACTTCCGCATCGGGCGACAGGAAGGTGCGCCGGAGCAACGCATGCACATCGGCCACTGCCGTTTCCGTTCGCCGGATGCGACGCTGCTGGTCTCGCTGCTGCCACAGGTGCTGCACGTGCGCGGCGTACCCCGCCTGGTCACGCTGGTGCAGCTGCTCAGCGATGAAACCCTCTCGCAGCGACCAGCGCGAGAAATCGTGCTGGAACGGCTGCTGGAAGTGTTGCTGATCGAAGCATTGCGCAGCGGCGGCGCCACGGGCAACGCACCAGGGCTGGCCCTGGGCCTGGCCGATGAGCGCCTCGCCTTGGCCTTGCGCGCATTGCACGCGCGGCCCGAACAGGCGTGGACCGTGGCGGGACTGGCCGAGCAGGCGGCATTGTCGCGTTCGGCCTTCTTTGCGCGTTTCACCCGTGCGCTCGGCGTATCGCCGATGGCTTACCTCCTGCATTGGCGCATGGCCTTGGCCAAGCGTCTGCTGCGGGAGGGCGGCTTGGAGGTTGCGCGTATTGCCGAACGCGTGGGCTACAGCTC
>NZ_PYTZ01000046.1:0-636 GCF_003028445.1 Kosakonia sp. H7A
ATCAGTCCGCGCATGCTCGATACCCAGGCCACGCCTGCCGCATCGACCACCATGCCGCCCGGTTCGAGGGCGGGGAAATCCTCCCGCGCGCCGATGCCATCGAGCAGCTGCAACCGCTGCCCGTCCCAGAAGTACTGCGATACCTGGCCCATGCCCGCCAGCCAGGTGATGCCGGTATCGGTGAAGGCCGACGCGTAGATGGCCTGCGTCGGCGCGCCGGGCACCGGCTCGAACCGGTCGGTCGCCTCGTTCCAGCGCAGCACGCCGCGGCTCGTGGACAGCCAGATCAACCCATCCGGGCCCACCCGCATCTCGTTGACCGCCAACTCGCGGCTCAGCCCATGCGCATCGTGC
This sequence comes from Kosakonia sp. H7A, assembly GCF_003028445.1. Lineage (NCBI taxonomy): Bacteria > Pseudomonadati > Pseudomonadota > Gammaproteobacteria > Enterobacterales > Enterobacteriaceae > Kosakonia > Kosakonia sp. H7A. Next base: position 355 of record NZ_PYTZ01000046.1, read on the forward strand.
GCCAGCGTGCGCAGCACATGGCCATCGGGATCGCGCAGTTGGATGCCGTCAACGTCGGAATACATCCACAGGCGGCCATCGGCGGTCTGCCGGATCGTTTCCGCCTCGCCGTGCATCGCCGGGTCGCGGGCGTCGGTGTCGCGCCAGCGTTGCACGCTGCGGTCGGCCGGGTCGTAGCGCACCAGCCCGCGATACAGGCCGATCCACACGCGTCCCTGCTTGTCCTCCAGCACCGACTGCGGCCACTTCAGCCCGTCCACGCATTGCAGGTGGTGTTCGACC
>NZ_PYTZ01000047.1:0-629 GCF_003028445.1 Kosakonia sp. H7A
GCTTCCTTCGTACTGCATTGCCTTTCCCTCCGGTTGGAGCGCCCAAGGTAATCCAAAGGCATGTGCGCCCGCACGCGAGGCGGCCTATCCTCGACGGTTTCGACCCACCTGGAACCCCGATGCGCAAGACCCTGCTCACCGCCGCCCTGCTGGCTGCCCTGGCCGGCTGCCAGAAACAGGCCGACACCGCCCCCACCGCCGAAAGCCCCGCCGGCGCCGCCACCGCCGCCACGACGGCCGATGCGCGCTTCGCCGAGCTCTCCAAGCAGGCGCTGGATACCTGGATGCAGCTGTCCCCGGTCGGGGCCACGCAGATCGGCGACCACCGCTTCGACGGCCAGATCGACGACCTCTCGGCCGCTGGCCGCCAGAAGGGCCTGGAGGCCAGCAAGTCGCTGCTGGCGCAGCTGGACAAGATCGACGCCAGCCAGCTCTCGCGCGAGAACCAGGTGGACGCGGCGATCCTGCGCAACCAGCTGCAATCGGACATCTGGAATACCGAGGTATTGCAGAGCTGGGCGTGGGACCCGCAGGTCTACAACAACGTGGCCGGCAGTGCGATCTACGGCTTGATGTCGCGCGAGTTCGCGCCGCTGCCCGAGCGCATCAAGTCGGCGACCGAGCGCATG
>NZ_PYTZ01000048.1:0-629 GCF_003028445.1 Kosakonia sp. H7A
ACCACTTTGTGATTCATGACTGGGGTGAAGTCGTAACAAGGTAACCGTAGGGGAACCTGCGGTTGGATCACCTCCTTACCTTAAAGAACCATCTCCTGAAGTGCTCACACAGATTGTCTGATGAAAAAACAGCAGTAAGAAAATCTCTGCAGGCTTGTAGCTCAGGTGGTTAGAGCGCACCCCTGATAAGGGTGAGGTCGGTGGTTCAAGTCCACTCAGGCCTACCAAATTTGCGAAAGCAAATTTGATGAGGTTTTAACTACGATGGGGCTATAGCTCAGCTGGGAGAGCGCCTGCTTTGCACGCAGGAGGTCTGCGGTTCGATCCCGCATAGCTCCACCATCATTACTGCACAAACAAGAAAACTTCAGAGTACACATTCTGTGTGTGCTGCGAAGTTTTGCTCTTTAAAAATCTGGATCAAGCTGAAAATTGAAACACTGAACAATGCGAATTGTTCGTGAGTCTCTCAAATTTTTGCAATGCGATGATGGATCGGAATAAACATCTTCGGGTTGTGAGGTTAAGCGACTAAGCGTACACGGTGGATGCCCTGGCAGTCAGAGGCGATGAAGGACGTGCTAATCTGCGAAAAGCGCCGGCGAGGTGATATGAACCCTTGACCCGGC
>NZ_PYTZ01000004.1:0-409712 GCF_003028445.1 Kosakonia sp. H7A
AATTAAACTTCGTAATGAATTACGTGTTCACCCGTGAGACTTGGTATTCATTTTTTGTCCGAAGACATCAAGAATCCAGTCACCTGAGTGCCCACACAGATTGTCTGATAAATTGTTAAAGAGCAGTTGCGACGCGGCTTTCAGCTCACTGTCGCGAGGTGGCGTATATTACGCTTTCCTCTTTCAGAGTCAACCCCGATTTTCGGGATTTTTTCTCTTCCGACTTAACGTCGCTGCGTGATGTTCCTCGCTGGCGCCGTGTCGATGGAGGCGCATTATAGGGAGCCGGAGAGGAATGACAAGCGGAAAAATGCATTTTTATTTCAACCGCTCATCTTTTCGTCATAACGGTTATTTTTGGTGCTTTTTGATAGCTAAAGGCAGCTCCGCAAGGCTATTAATCACCCAGTCAGCGCTTTTTTCCGCTTCCGGGGTGACCGGTTTTCCCGTGCGCACTAAGACTTTCGTCCCCACTTGTGCAGCATCCGCCGCCTGCATATCTTCTATTTTATCGCCTACCATATAAGAAGCAGCCATATCGATGTGCAGGAAATCGCGGGCAGAGATCAACATCCCCGGATGCGGCTTACGGCAATCGCACACCTGACGAAACTCTTCAACGGTTCCCTGCGGGTGATGTGGACAATAATAGATACCGTCCAGATCCACACCGCGATCGGCCAGCGACCAGTCCATCCACTCGGTCAGCGTTTCAAACTGCGCTTCGGTAAATTTACCGCGAGCAATACCAGACTGGTTCGTTACCAGAACCAGCGCGTAGCCCATCTCTTTAAGTTCGCGCATGGCGTCAATAACGCCATCAATAAATTCGAAGTTATCGATCTCATGCACGTAGCCATGATCAACATTAATCGTGCCATCACGATCGAGGAAAATAGCGGGTACTGACTTTGCCACGGGTTTACTCCTGAAAAAGGCATAGAAGCTTAGTATCTCATGTTTCGCAACGCAGGAAAGTGCTCATCATTGCAAGCGACATTGATTTAGACGTCTGGATGCCTTACCATCCGCTCTGTTTACGGGTACGCCCGTAACCGGCAGAACAAAATGCCACGGCTAACTCTTATACGATAAAAATAATCTAATGATTAAACTTTCGAATATCACCAAAGTGTTCCAGCAGGGGAACCGTAATATACAGGCGCTGAACAACGTCAGCCTGCATGTTCCCGCTGGTCAAATTTATGGCGTTATTGGCGCATCAGGTGCGGGGAAAAGTACGCTTATCCGCTGCGTTAACCTGCTTGAGCGTCCGACGCAAGGCAGTGTGCTGGTCGATGGCCAGGAACTGACTAAACTCTCTGAAGTGGAATTAACTAAAGCTCGCCGCCAAATTGGCATGATCTTCCAGCACTTTAATCTGCTGGCATCGCGTACCGTTTTCGGTAATGTCGCATTACCGCTGGAGCTGGATAATACCCCGCGTGACGAGATCAATCGCCGGGTAAAAGAGCTGCTTGATCTGGTCGGTCTTGGCGATAAACATGACAGTTATCCGGCCAACCTCTCCGGGGGGCAAAAACAGCGCGTGGCAATCGCCCGTGCGTTGGCCAGCAATCCGAAAGTACTGCTATGTGACGAAGCCACCAGCGCGCTCGATCCGGCAACAACACGCTCCATTCTTGAATTGCTGAAAGACATCAACCGTCGCCTCGGTCTGACCATTCTGCTGATCACCCACGAAATGGATGTAGTTAAGCGCATTTGCGACTGCGTGGCCGTTATCAGCAACGGTGAACTGATTGAGCAAGATACGGTGAGTGAAGTCTTCTCCCATCCGAAAACGCCGCTGGCACAGCAGTTTATTCAGTCCACGCTGCATCTCGATATTCCGGAAGATTATGCACAACGCTTGCAGCCGGAACCGCAGGCTGACAGCGTACCGATGCTGCGTATGGAGTTTACTGGTCAGTCGGTGGATGCGCCGCTGTTGTCTGAAACCGCGCGTCGTTTCAACGTGAACAACAACATTATTAGCGCGCAGATGGATTACGCGGGCGGCGTGAAGTTCGGCATTATGCTGACGGAAATGCACGGCACTCAGCAAGATACCCAGGCAGCCATCGCCTGGTTGCAGGAACACCATGTAAAAATAGAGGTACTCGGTTATGTCTGAGGCAATGATGTGGCTCTTTGCCCGCAGCATCTGGGAAACACTGTTTATGACCTTTGCCTCCGGTCTGCTGGGGTTTGTCGTGGGTCTGCCGTTTGGCGTGCTGTTGTATGTCACGCGTCCGGGTCAGATCATGCAGAATCCGGGTCTGTATCGGGTGATCTCTGCGCTGGTCAACATTTTCCGCTCCATTCCGTTCATTATTTTGTTGGTCTGGATGATTCCTTTTACGCGCGTGATTGTCGGCACCTCAATTGGTCTGTACGCCGTCATTGTACCGCTGACGGTTGGCGCCGCGCCGTTTATCGCCCGTATGGTGGAAAACACCCTGTTGGAGCTGCCAGCAGGTTTGATTGAAGCTTCCCGTGCGATGGGTGCAACGCCAATGCAGATCATCCGCAAAGTGCTGTTGCCGGAAGCGCTGCCGGGCCTCATTAATGCTGCGACCATTACGCTGATTACCCTCGTGGGTTATTCCGCAATGGGCGGTGCCGTCGGTGCAGGTGGTCTGGGACAACTGGGGATCCAGTACGGCTATGTGACCTATAACCCATTAGTGATGAATACCGTACTGATATTACTGGTGGTTCTGGTTTACTTAATTCAGTTCGCGGGCGATCGTATCGTCCGGGCTGTGACGCACAAATAACGTTACACAACATAACGACTCTGAGAGAAGGGAAATAACATGGCTTTTAAATTCAAGACCTTTGCAGCCGTAGGTGCTCTGCTTGGTTCTCTGGCGCTGGTCGGATGCGGCCAGGATGAAAAGGATCCGAATCACATTAAAGTCGGTGTGATTGTTGGTGCTGAACAGCAGGTTGCCGAAGTCGCACAGAAAGTTGCGAAAGAGAAATATGGCCTCGACGTTGAGCTGGTGACTTTTAACGACTACGTGCTGCCAAACGAAGCGCTGAGCAAAGGCGATATCGATGCTAACGCCTTCCAGCACAAACCGTACCTCGATCAGCAGATTAAAGATCGCGGTTTCAAACTGGTTCCGGTCGGCAACACTTTTGTTTATCCAATTGCAGGCTACTCCAAAAAAATCAAATCACTGTCTGAATTGCAGGATGGTTCTCAGGTCGCCGTACCAAACGATCCGACTAACCTCGGTCGTTCCCTGCTGCTGTTGCAGAAACAGGGTTTGATCAAACTGAAAGATGGTGTGGGCTTGATGCCGACCGTACTGGATATCACCGAAAACCCGAAAAACCTGAAGATTGTTGAGCTGGAAGCACCGCAGCTGCCGCGCTCTCTGGATGACGCGCAGATTGCACTGGCGGTGATCAACACCACTTATGCCAGCCAGATCGGCCTGACTCCGGCAAAAGACGGCATCTTCGTTGAAGATAAAGACTCCCCGTACGTGAACCTGATCGTTGCCCGTGAAGATAACAAAGACGCGGAAAACGTGAAAAAATTCGTTCAGGCTTACCAGTCAGATGAAGTGAACGAAGCGGCGAACAAAGTCTTCAATGGCGGCGCGGTGAAAGGCTGGTAATCTCCTCTGTCTGTAATATCATTCAAGGCGGGCGAAAGCCCGCCTTGTCATTTGTACACGTCCCTGATTCAATAAGCGGCGTTAAGAAAATCACTTTGAGGAAAGATTATGCGTGCTTTACCGATCTGTTTATTAGCACTCATGTTGAGCGGCTGCTCCTTGCTAAGCAGATCCCCTGTCGAACCGGTACAAAGTAGCGCAGTGACGCCAAAATCAGAGCCGGTAAAACCGAAAGTGACACGCCCTGCCCCGGTGCGCATCATCACTGATGCACAAGATTTAGTGGGTAAACCGTTCCGCGATCTGGGTGAAGTCACCGGCGAATCCTGTCAGGCAAGCAACCAGGACTCCCCGCCGAACATCCCGACCGCACGCAAACGCATGCAGATTAATGCCTCGAAAAAAGCCAGGGCCAATGCCGTTCTGTTGCATAGCTGCGAAGTAACCAGCGGTACTCCTGGCTGCTATCGCCAGGCCATCTGTGTGGGTTCCGCACTCGACGTTTCGGCAAAATGAGTACCTTTGCTTTCGGGCAAATAGGTGTTATCCGTTCACCGTATAAAGAGAAGTTTGCCGTACCGCGCCAGCCGGGTCTGGTGAAGCATGGCGGCGGCGAACTTCACTTGCTTCCTCCGTATAATCAACCCGATGCAGTGCGCGGCCTCGAAGAGTTCAGCCATTTGTGGGTGCTTTTCGTTTTTCATCAAACGATGGAAGGCGGATGGCGTCCGACCGTGCGCCCGCCGCGGCTCGGGGGTAATGCAAGAATGGGCGTGTTCGCCACACGATCAACGTTTCGCCCCAATCCGATCGGTATGTCACTGGTCGAATTAAAAGGGATCCGCTGCCATAAAGATCAGGTGATTTTACAGCTCGGTAGCCTGGATCTGGTCGATGGCACGCCGGTTGTGGATATCAAACCTTATCTGCCTTTTGCCGAAGCCGTACCCGATGCGCAGGCCAGCTACGCGCAGCAGGCGCCGGTTGGCGATATCCCGGTGAGCTTCACATCCGACGTGGAGTTGCAACTTAGCGGGCTGGAAAAGCGTTATCCCCACTTTAAAGCCTTTTTGCTGGAAGTGCTGGCGCAGGATCCGCGTCCGGCCTACCGAAAAGAGGAAGAACAAGGGAAGACTTACGCCGTCTGGCTGCTGGATTTTAATGTGCGCTGGCGCGTAACGGCGGCGGGATTTGAAGTCTTTGCGCTGGAAGCGCGCTAATTTTATTCCCCTCTCTTTTGGCATCTCTGCCAGGCTGATAAACTAAACCACTTTTTTTGTGTCAGGCCTGATTTCGGGCCTGTTCCGATTGTCCAAATGGAACCGTAACAACATGCGTACTAGCCAATACTTGCTCTCCACTCTTAAGGAGACGCCTGCCGACGCCGAAGTCATCAGCCACCAGCTGATGCTGCGCGCCGGGATGATCCGCAAACTGGCCTCCGGGTTATACACCTGGCTGCCGACCGGTCTGCGCGTCCTGAAAAAAGTCGAAAACATCGTGCGTGAAGAGATGAATAACGCCGGTGCGATTGAGGTGTCCATGCCAGTGGTACAGCCAGCCGATCTGTGGCAGGAAAGCGGCCGCTGGGAGCAGTATGGCCCGGAACTGCTGCGTTTTGTTGATCGCGGCGATCGCCCGTTCGTCCTCGGCCCGACTCACGAAGAAGTCATTACCGATCTGATCCGTAACGAGCTGAACTCCTACAAACAGCTGCCGCTGAACTTCTTCCAGATCCAGACTAAGTTCCGCGATGAAGTGCGCCCACGCTTTGGCGTTATGCGTTCCCGCGAATTCCTGATGAAAGATGCCTACTCTTTCCATACCTCTCAGGAATCCTTGCAGGAAACCTATGACGCAATGTATGCCGCCTACAGCAAAATCTTCAGCCGTATGGGGCTGGATTTCCGTGCTGTACAGGCCGATACCGGCTCGATCGGCGGTAGCGCATCCCATGAATTCCAGGTGCTGGCGCAGAGCGGTGAAGATGATGTGATCTTCTCTGACTCCTCCGATTTCGCCGCCAACATCGAGTTTGCTGAAGCGCTGGCGCCAAAAGAACCGCGCGGCGCCGCCACGCAGGAAATGACGCTGGTTGATACGCCAAACGCGAAAACCATCGCCGAGCTGGTTGAACAGTTCAACCTGCCGATTGAGAAAACGGTAAAAACGCTGCTGGTGAAAGCCGTTGAAGGCAGCAGCTACCCGCTGGTCGCGCTGCTGGTTCGCGGCGATCACGAGCTGAACGAAGTGAAAGCGGAAAAACTGCCGCAGGTTGCTGCACCGTTAACTTTCGCCACCGAAGCGGAAATTCGCGCCGTGGTCAATGCCGGTCCTGGCTCCCTTGGCCCGGTTAATATGCCAGTTCCTGTGGTGATCGACCGTACCGTTGCCGCGATGAGCGACTTCTCTGCGGGCGCGAACATCGACGGTAAACACTACTTCGGCATCAACTGGGATCGCGATGTCGTGACGCCGGAAGTGGCGGATATCCGTAACGTTGTCGCTGGCGATCCAAGCCCGGACGGTAAAGGTACGCTGCTGATTAAACGCGGTATCGAAGTGGGTCATATTTTCCAGCTCGGCACCAAGTACTCCCAGGCGCTGAACGCGGCGGTACAGGGTGAAGATGGCCGCAACCAGATTCTGACCATGGGCTGCTACGGTATCGGTGTAACGCGCGTGGTGGCTGCGGCGATCGAGCAGAACAACGACGAGCGCGGGATCATCTGGCCGGACGCTATCGCACCGTTCCAGGTTGCGCTGCTGCCGATGAACATGCACAAATCCTACCGTGTGCAGGAACTGGCGGAAAAACTCTACGCCGAACTGCGCGCGCAGGGCATTGAAGTGCTGATGGATGACCGTAAAGAGCGTCCGGGCGTGATGTTTGCTGATATGGAACTGATCGGTATCCCGCACACAGTGGTGATCGGCGATCGCAACCTCGACAACGACGATATTGAATACAAATATCGTCGCAACGGCGAGAAGCAGCTCATCAAAACCGGCGACATCCTTGATTATCTGGTGAAAGCTATTAAAGGCTAAGCCGACAAAAAGCCCCGCTCGCGGGGCTTTTTTTATGGTGTCAGAGGCTTAATCATCACAGTCTTTATTGGCGCTAAACTGCCCTTTCTTATTAATGACCAGCACTTTCTGTGGCGCGCCGGTATCCGGGTTCGGTTCAAAGGCAAAATGCCCTTCCACCACCAGCAGAATCGGTTTGCTTTCAGTACCGCGCGCAGCTGCATAATCGCGCTCAAGCTGAGCATTACTTGCCACTGCGACCTGTTTCCCGGTTGCACAGTCCGTAAATACTGCCGCATCAGCCATATATCGGTACATACCGCGCATCGCCATCGGCGTTGCCGGAAGCGACGCTTTCACCGGTTGCAGCGTGTAGTTCAGTTGCGAATGAATCGGATTGCCTTCCCGATCCATCATCTCCAGCGCATCGCCTTTCGCACGGAACCAGGTTTTTTCACCCTGAGTATCGGTAAGGATCAGTTTATCGGCCGTGCGCGCCCAGTTACCATAAGAGGCAAATACCGACGGGCCTTTTCCGCCCTGGTAGCGCTGGTTCATCACCCAACTGCCATCCTTTTCCAGAAACAGCGACGTTTCGATACCTTCGCAATCGGCACAGGGTAAAACGCCGCGCCAGCTCTGCTGCATCGGTTTCAGCTCTTCAACTTGCGTCGGCTGCACCATTTCGGTGTCACCCCGATTGTTACAGCCGAAAAGGGCAAACAGCGCCCCCCCGGCCAGCAGAGATAAAATCGCTTTTTTCACACTCGATTCCTTATGCACAAGTCTGTTGTTGCCCGTCAGCCATCATGTCGACGGACTTTCCCACGCAGCGCTTTTACCGACGACTTTTGCGCCTTGCCCGTTAACCGGCGCTCTTTCGATGCGCGGGTCGGGCGCGTTGCCCGACGGCTCTTTTGCACTGCGGTCAATTCTTTGATCAATGCCACCAGGCGCGCGATCGCCGCTTCGCGATTCATCTCCTGGCTGCGATATTCCTGCGCTTTTATCACAACCCTGCCATCGCTACTGATCAGATGGTGCGAAGCCTCCAGTAAACGCGCCTTATAATACTCAGGCAGGCTTGACGCCCGAATATCAAAACGCAGGTGGATAGCGGTCGAACTTTTATTCACATTTTGGCCGCCCGCTCCCTGCGCCCGCACAGCGGTGATCTCCAGCTCATCCTCAGCAATGGAGACAGTGCGGGAGATCGTAATCATGGCTGCTGCCAGGCTTCAAGGTGGATTTCCCGATTCTGCGTATCATCAGAAAGCCAGATGGCGCCATCCTGCAAGGTAGCCTGTAGCGTCATGGTGCGATCGTTGGCAAACGCGCTGAGCGCCGCCAGCTGCTCATCATCCAGGTACCAGATGCTTAAGTTGCCGAAGCTCGCGCAACGGCTTTGATTTTGCTGCCACCAGATCTGCGCCGCCCGGGAATTATAGGCAAATAACGCCACGTCTTTCGCCTGTGTGCAGGCTTTCTTCAACCGTTTTTCGTCCGGCAGCCCCAGCTCGATCCACAAATCAATTCCCAGATAATCATTACGCAGCCAGGCTTCCGGCTCATCTTCAGCGCTCAGGCCGCGGGTGAATTGCAGCCGCTCATCGGCATATTTGATCCACGCCAGCAGGCGCAACATCATGCGCTCCTGGGTTTCGGAAGGATGGCGGGCCAGCGTCAGCGTCGCATCTAAAAACTGATTACGATCCAGATCGGCAACATTCACCGTCGCTTTATAAATAGTCGCTTTTAAGGCCATAACACCACTCCTGCATAAAATGGCCGCTATTGTAGCTAATTCAGGGGCAAAGCGCTGTTATCTCTTGTGCGCATCATTCGCCATCACGCTGATAATGGCGGATAAGCTATGTTATAGTCGCCTTGCTAAACAGTATTAATCTTCGTAGGCTTAGTGTTATCTCACAGTAAAGTCAGGTAGCTGACAGGAGGAGATGTGAACAATTATTGTGAGTTAGTACGCAAACGGTATGCGGAAATCGCCAGCGGAGATTTGGGGTATATCCCGGATGCGCTGGGGTGCGTGTTGAAAGTGCTGAATGAAATGGCGTCGGATGACACCCTTTCAGAGTCGGTCAGGGAAAAGGCGGCATATGCAGCCGCGAACTTACTGGTGAGCGATTATGTCAATGAATGATGCCTATCAACCCATCAACTGTGATGACTATGACAATCTTGAACTCGCCTGCCAGCATCATCTTTTATTGGCGCTGGAATTGAAAGACGGCGAGGTGCTCAGCGCCAAAGCCAACGATTTAGTCTCACGTAAAAATGTGGAGTATCTGGTAGTGGATGTCGCAGGCGTCTCACGCGAAGTGCGTCTCGATAAAATTGCCAGCTTCAGCCATCCTGAAATCGGCACCGTTGTGGTGAGCGAGTCCTGACATTCAACGGGCAGCGCAGGCTGCCCTCTACTTTTTCCACACCAGCTTAACGCCTTCCTGTCCGGCCGTTTTAAGCCCTTGTTGCGTAGCAAACACGCCCGCCGCTGCGATTAACGTTTCGCCATAAAACAGCAGCGGCGTGGTGTCGCGCCGCCAGGGAGCCACGCCGAACTCCTGCCAGATTTTTTTCAGTTTACGCCCGCCATGACGGCCGGCGATATGTAACAAACCGGATGCATGGAAACGCACAGAAACCCTCTCTTCCGCAGTTGGCGCCCGCAATTCCCCTCCAGCGATCAGCGACAGTTCCCCCATCCCGGCCGGTAATAACAGCGGCGCAAAAGGCATTGCCCAGTTCAGTTGCGTATTACGCTGGCTGGGCTGCGTTTTAATCCAGTAGAGATTGCCCTGAAAACGACGCACTTCATACTCACCCAGCCGCAGGCAAGGCTCCGCATCGTCACGCGCCTGCGCCACTTCAAACCACAAACGGTTAAGCATTGCGCGGGACGGCATCGCCGCCCCCTGCTGCGCCAGCCAGCGGCGTAACAGGGCGTTGCGGCGAACTTCGCTCAGCACCTGCAAAGCCGCAATGTTCAGGGCCCCTTCCTCCGTGGTCGCCGCCGCCAGTTCGTCAGCCAGTAGCTCATCCAGCAGTTGCTCTTGCTCTCCACAAAGCTCAGCGCTACGCGCAACGGCATCGGCGAAATGCGGCCAGCGCGCCGTCAGTAGCGGCAGCACCTGCTGGCGCAAAAAGTTGCGGTCAAAACGGACATCAGCGTTACTTTCATCCTCAATCCAGCGCAAATCATGCAGTTGCGCCCATTGATGCAGGGTGTCACGTGAAAAGTTGAGCAGCGGACGGATAAGCTGCGTTCCGGCAAAGGGCAAACTTTGCGGCATCGCGGCAAGCCCCGCTGGCCCACTGCCGCGCTTAAGCGCCAGCAGTACGGTTTCGCACTGATCATCCAGATGCTGCGCGGTAAGCAGCACTTCGCCTGGCTTCAACGCCTGACGAAATGCCCGATAGCGCGCTTTCCGCGCCTGCGCTTCAATGCCCTCGCCATTATCGACCAGCGTCACGTATTGCACCGTTAGCGGGATCTGCCAGAGTTCGCAAAGCGACTGGCAATGCTCAACCCACGCATTCGCATACGGACTAAGCCCATGATGGATATGAATTGCCCGTAACCGGATATCGGGCTGTTGCTCGCGCCAGAGCATCATTTGGTGCAATAGCACGGTTGAATCCAGCCCGCCGCTGAAGGCTACCAGAAACTGGAGTGATGCAGTGGGTAATGGCGCGAAAAGTGGCGTGGTCATAGTGGTTTTCAAAACGGAAGCGATGCCCGGCACGTTACCGGGCATCGCGTTGTGTGGCAAGTATTACTGCTGGTAAAGCTCCAGCGGCAGGCCATCGGGATCGTTAAAGAAGGTGAAACGTTTATCGGTGCAGGGATCAACACGTATCGCTTCACACTTCACGCCGTGCGATTCCAGATGCGCCACCGCCTGGTCGATATCATCAACGCTGAACGCCAGATGGCGCAGGCCGCACGCTTCCGGGCGGCTGGGACGCGCAGGCGGAAACGGAAAGGAGAACAGCTCAATCACATACTGCCCGTTCAGCGCCAGATCGCCTTTCCACGAATCGCGCGCCTCGCGATAAACTTCACTTTGTAGCGTAAAACCAAGGATATTGCAGTAGAACGCTTTGCTTGCAGCATAATCCGTGGCGATGATCGCAATGTGATGTACCTGTTTTAAACCCAGCATAGTTTCTCCTTTTCTCAATGCCTGAACGTTACCCCCGCCCACTTCAGCCCGCAATAGATTAGCGGGCTTTTAGGACTCGTACCCGGTAAGTGCCCTCCTCATTTCGTTTTGCGCCGTGAATATCGGTTTCAAAGCCCGGATAGTGGCGGCCAATCGCACATAGCATCAGCAGGAAATCAAGCACCGGGCGGCTGGCGTCAGTGATCATTTCACCCGGCATCACCAGCGGTACGCCAGGCGGATAAGGCAGGATCATATTGGCCGAGATCCGTCCGATCAGTTTTTCCAGTTCTACCGTTTCCACCTCGCCCTGGATCTGCCGCTGCCATGCCTGATGCGGCGTCAACTTCATATCCGGCAGCACATCGAAAGCCTGCAACATCAAACGCGGTAGATCATGCTGGCGAATAAGCTTATGGATCCCCTGCGCCAGATCCTGAATCCGCATATTGCGATAGAAATCAGGATCTTCAGCATAGAGATCCGGCAACATGTTCTTCACCCGCAGATTAAGATCGTAGGCACGCTTGAACTCCATCAGCCCACGCAACAACCCCATTGCCCGGGTTTTATCGATGCCGATACTGAACAGAAACAGCAGGTTATACGGCCCGGTTTTTTCCACCACCACGCCACGTTCATCGAGGAACTTCGCTACAAGCGCCGCCGGGATCCCTTCCTCGCTCATGTTCCCTTGCTCGTCCATACCGGGCGTCAGGATGGTCACTTTGACCGGGTCGAGAAACATATGGTCGGCATCCGCATCGCGAAAACCATGCCATGCTTCACCCGGTGCGACCGGCCAGCAGTCAGCTTCATCAATCTCTTCCGGTTGCCAGATATCAAAGAACCAGCCGTCGGCTTCATCCTTCAGCCGTTGCACCTCTTTGCGAAAATGCAGCGCCCGTTCAACCGAGCGGTTAATTAAGCGCTTACCAGGGTTTCCGCGCAGCATCGCTGCGGCCGTTTCGATCGATGCCACCAGCGGATAGCTCGGCGATGTGGTGGTGTGCATCATAAAGGCTTCGTTAAACGTGTCCTCATCATATTCACCTTTAATATGAATCAACGATGCCTGCGAGAATGCCGCCAACATTTTGTGCGTCGACTGCGTTTCAAAGAAGACTTTTCCCGGCACCCGCTCGCCGCTCATGCCGCTTTTTCCGGCATAAATAGGGTGAAAATTGGTGTACGGCACCCAGGCGGAATCGAAATGGATCGAGGGTACATCCAGCGTTTTTTTAATCCAGTCGGTGTTGTACAGCAGGCCATCATACGTGGAGTTAGTAATCACCGCGTGTACCGGCCAGTGCGCCCCCGCCGTGGTTGCAACTTTTTGTTCGATGCTGGCATGGGTAAACTCGCGGCGCGGTATGCCACCCAGGATACCCAGTGCGTTGCGTCCCGGCTTCAGCCACAGCGGCGTGACATCGCTCATCATCAACAGATGCGCCAGCGATTTATGACAGTTACGGTCAATCAACAGGGTACTGCCCGCTGGCGCGGCATACATACCGACAATTTTGTTGGAGGTCGATGTGCCGTTGGTCACCATATAGCTCTGCTCGGCACCAAACGTACGGGCGATATACTCTTCAGCCTCCAGATGCGGACCGGTATGATCCAGCAGCGATCCCAGCTCAGTCACAGAGATCGAAACATCCGCTTTGAGCGTATTGCCGCCGAAGAAATCATAAAACAAGCAGCCTACCGGGCTTTTCTGGTACGCCGTCCCTGCCATATGCCCGGGCGTGCAGAAGGTGTATTTTCCCTCTTTTACATAGGTGAACAGCGCCCGGGTAAACGGCGGCGTGATGTTTTCCAGATACTCTTTGGTGTACTGGACAATCCGCGAGGCAATCTCGTCCGCCACGCTCAGGGCGTATTCGAAAAACCACAGCGCCATACGCATATCCTGCGCGCTGACATCCATGGTGGAGTGGGTATTAATAAACGCATACAGCGGAAGATATTCATTTAGCTGATTAATCTCGCTGCACAGATCGAGGGAGTACTCATCCCAGTCAAAGATCACGCCGCAAATACGCGGGTTATGCTCGATAAATTTCAGTAAGTCGGTGCTGTTTCTGGGCCAGATAATATGAAACCCTTGCGCCTGTAGCGCCTGTTCCAGCTCCTTGATTGGCTCATCTTTGTAGAAAACGCCATGGGGTCCCATGATGGCAATAATATTCACAGCTACCTCCGTTAAAAACCTTAGCTAAGCATAGTTGAGGTAAACCGCAGGTATAAAAAAAGCCGCACAGAGGTGCGGCTTTTCATCAATGCAATGAAACTCAGGCGTAGCCGTAGCTCATCAGACGCTGGTAACGGCGGTTACGCAGATCGTCTTTGCTCAGCACATCCAGATCGGCGAGATCGGCCAGCAGTTGCGCTTTCAGCGAAGCGGCCATCGCTTCCGGGTTGCGATGCGCGCCGCCCAGCGGTTCCGGAACGATCGAGTCGATCAGTTTCAGTTCTTTCAGACGCGGCGCGATGATGCCCATCGCTTCTGCGGCCAGCGGCGCTTTGTCGGCGCTTTTCCACAGAATAGAAGCACAACCTTCCGGCGAGATAACAGAATAGGTGCTGTATTGCAGCATATTCACTTTATCGCCCACGCCAATCGCCAGCGCACCGCCGGAGCCGCCTTCGCCGATCACGGTGCAGATCACCGGTACGCTCAGGCGGGACATTTCACGCAGGTTACGGGCGATCGCTTCCGACTGACCACGCTCTTCGGCACCCACGCCAGGGTAAGCGCCAGGGGTGTCGATAAAGGTGATAATCGGCATGTTAAAACGTTCTGCCATTTCCATCAGGCGCAGTGCTTTGCGATAACCTTCCGGTGCCGGCATACCAAAGTTACGGCGGATTTTCTCTTTGGTTTCGCGGCCTTTCTGGTGGCCGATGATCATTACCGGGCGACCGTCGAGACGCGCGATACCGCCAACAATGGCTTTATCGTCGGCATAAGCGCGATCGCCAGCCAGTTCGTCGAATTCATCGAACGCCAGGCGGACATAATCCAGGGTGTAAGGACGCAGTGGATGGCGCGCCAGTTGGGCAACCTGCCATGCACCAAGATCGGCGAAAATTTTGCGCGTCAACTCTACGCTTTTTTCGCGCAGACGATGCACTTCTTCGTCGATATTTATATCCAGTTTTTCATCCTGACGGCCAACGGCAGTCAGAGAATCGATTTTCGCTTCCAGCTCAGCAATCGGCTGTTCGAAATCAAGGAAATTCAGACTCATAGTATTCCTGTATTAGTCAAACTCCAGTTCCACCTGCTCCGAACCTATGAGGCCACGCAGATCGTTGAGTAAACGATCGCTCGGAGAGACGCGCCACGTTGCGCCGAAACGTAACCGCGCACGCGCATCCGCCCTCTGATAGTAGAGATGTACTGGAATGGTTCCCGAACGGTGGGGTTCCAGAGACTGACGGAGTCGGTTTAAAAGCTGGTCATCAATTTGCCTGTCCGTCAGCGAGATAGCAAGCCCACGGGCGTATTTTTCCCGGGCTTCGTCAATGTCCATAACTTCACGGGCGGTCATTTTAAGTCCCCCGCTAAAGTCATCAAAGCTGACCTGTCCGCTGACAATAAGTATGCGGTCTTTTTCCAGCAGTTGCTGGTATTTATCCAGGGCATCAGTGAATAACATCACTTCCAGACGCCCGGAACGGTCATCTAACGTACAGATGCCGATACGATTGCCGCGCTTGGTGACCATAACCCGCGCAGCAATGACGAGCCCCGCCGCCGTGGTGACCTTCCCACGTTCGGTCGGATGCATGTCTTTCAGCCGATAGCCTCCGACATAGCGCTCAATTTCTTTCAAATATTGGTTAATCGGGTGACCCGTAAGGTAGAGACCTAACGTTTCACGCTCACCTTCCAGCACCACCTGTTCCGGCCACGGCTGGCAACTGGCGTAAGATTGTTCTATCTGCTCTGGCTCTTCGGCCAGCACGCCAAACATATCGGCCTGGCCAATCGCCTCGGCTTTCGAATGCTGATCGGCGGCTTTAAGCGCATCGCCCAGCGAGTTCATCAGCGCTGCTCGATGCGGCCCAAGGCGGTCAAACGCCCCGGACATAATCAGTTTTTCCAGCACCCGGCGATTAAGCTTTTTAATGTCGGTGCGCGCGCACAGATCAAACAGTTCGCGGAAGTAACCGCCGTTATTACGCGCTTCGATGATCGCCTCAATCGGACCTTCACCGACGCCTTTAATCGCCCCGATACCGTAAACAATTTCACCGTCATCGTTGACGTGGAAATGGTACAACCCGGAGTTAATATCCGGCGGCAGGATTTTCAGCCCCATGCGCCAGCACTCATCCACCAGACCAACGACTTTTTCGGTGTTGTCCATATCGGCAGTCATCACCGCCGCCATAAACTCGGCCGGATAGTGCGCTTTCAACCACAGCGTCTGGTATGAGACCAAAGCATAGGCGGCAGAGTGCGATTTGTTAAATCCGTACCCGGCGAATTTTTCTACCAGGTCAAAGATTTTCATCGCCAGTTCGCCGTCGATGCCATTTTTCTTCGCGCCCTCTTCGAAGGTTCCGCGCTGCTTGGCCATCTCTTCCGGCTTTTTCTTACCCATCGCACGGCGCAGCATGTCCGCGCCGCCAAGGGTATAACCCGAAAGCACCTGGGCAATCTGCATCACCTGTTCCTGGTAGAGGATAATGCCGTAAGTCGGCTCCAGTACCGGTTTCAGGCTTTCATGCTGCCACTGCACATCGGGATAGGAGATCTCTTCGCGCCCGTGTTTACGGTCGATGAAGTTATCTACCATGCCTGACTGCAACGGCCCCGGACGGAACAGGGCCACCAGCGCGATCATATCTTCGAAGCAGTCGGGTTGCAGGCGCTTAATCAAATCTTTCATGCCGCGGGATTCAAGCTGGAACACCGCAGTGGTCTCCGAGCGTTGCAGCATGTCGAAACTTTTCTTGTCATCCAGCGGAATAGCGGCGATATCGAGCGGCGGCTCGCCGTTCTTCTCGCGCCGGGCGTTGATCATCTCCAGCGCCCAGTTGATGATGGTCAGCGTGCGCAAACCCAGGAAGTCAAACTTCACCAGCCCGGCATATTCAACATCGTTTTTATCAAACTGAGTGACCGGGTGCTGACCGGCTTCATCACAGTACAGCGGGGCAAAATCGGTAATTTTGGTGGGTGCGATGACCACGCCGCCAGCGTGTTTACCCGCGTTTCGCGTCACACCTTCCAGCTTGCGCGCCATGTCGATTAGCGCTTTAACTTCTTCGTCTGCTTCGTAGATTTCCGGTAGTTGCGGCTCGGCTTCGAACGCTTTCGCCAGCGTCATGCCCGGATCCGGCGGCACCAGTTTAGAGATGCGGTCCACAAAGCCGTACGGGTGACCCAGTACGCGACCCACATCGCGGATAACCGCTTTCGCCGCCATGGTTCCGAAGGTGATGATCTGCGATACCGCATCGCGCCCGTACATGTCCGCCACGTGCTCGATCACCTGGTCGCGCTTCTCCATACAGAAGTCAACGTCGAAGTCGGGCATCGATACACGTTCCGGGTTAAGGAAACGTTCGAACAGCAGGTCAAATTCCAGCGGATCAAGGTCCGTAATTTTCAGCGCATAAGCCACCAGCGATCCAGCGCCCGAACCACGCCCCGGCCCTACCGGCACGCCGTTATCTTTTGACCACTGGATAAATTCCATCACGATCAGAAAGTAACCGGGGAAACCCATCTGGTTGATAACTTGCAATTCGATATCAAGACGCTCGTCGTACGGCGGACGCTTCTCTGCACGAACCTGCTCATCCGGGAAGAGGAACGCAAGGCGTTCTTCGAGACCCACTTTCGATTTCTCCACGAGGAAGTCTTCAGTGGTCATATCACCGGTCGGGAACTGCGGCAGGAAGTATTCACCAAGCCGTACGGTCACATTACAGCGTTTGGCGATTTCGACGGTATTTTCCAGCGCTTCCGGGATATCGGAGAAGAGTTCGCACATCTCCTCTTCGCTGCGCATATATTGCTGCGCGGAGTAGTTGCGCGGACGTTTGGGATCGTCCAGAGTGAAACCGTCGTGGATGGCGACACGGATCTCATGCGCGTCGAAGTCGCCTGCATCAATAAAGCGCACATCGTTGGTCGCCACGACCGGCAAACCGTGCTCTTCCGCCAGTTGTACGGCTGCGTGCAGGTAGGGCTCTTCATCAGCACGCCCCGTGCGGATCAACTCAAGGTAGTAGCGATCGGGAAAATGCTCTTTGTAGAAATCGAGACACTGTTCAACCAGCACGCTGTTGCCACGCAACAGACTTTTACCCACGTCGCCCATGCGCGCGCCGGAGAGCAGGATCAACCCTTCGCCGAGCTCCTGCAACCAGTCGCGATCGATCCACGGCCCCAGTGCGCCATAGCCACGCTGGTAGGCTCGCGAAATCAGCAATGTCAGATTCTGGTAACCGGTATTGTTGGCCGCCAGGACGGTGAGCTGTGTCAGTTCATCGCCTAACAGATCGCTCTGTACGTGCAGATCGGCGCCGACGATCGGTTTCATCCCGGCTCCGTGCGCCGTTCCGTAGAACTTCACCAGACCACAGAGGTTCGTAAAATCGGTGATCGCCAGCGCGGGCATGCCGAGCGCGGCAGCCTTTTTCACCAGCGGCCCGGTTTTCGCCAGCCCGTCAATCATGGAGTAGTCGCTATGCACCCGCAGGTGTACGAAACGTGGTTCAGCCATTTTCAGATCCCAGCCTGGTTATTTCACGTTCACAAGAGTCAGGACACAAGGTCCAGCGCACGTTTAACCGGCGCAAAGCTGCGCCGGTGATGCGCAGTTGCGCCATGTTCCGCCAGCTTCGCCAGATGGAAAGCCGTTGGGTAGCCTTTATGTTGCGCAAAACCATATTGCGGAAAAAGAAGATCAAGCTCAGCCATTTCGGCATCTCGCGTGACTTTTGCGATAATCGATGCCGCACTGATTTCCGCCACCCGGCTATCGCCTTTCACGACTGCCAGCGAAGGCATTGGCAAGGCAGGGCAGCGGTTGCCGTCAATCAGTACAAATTCCGGGACGATAGAGAGCCCGGCAATTGCGCGCTGCATCGCCAGCATAGTGGCATGCAGAATATTCAGTTCGTCAATTTCGTGCGGTTCGGCGCGCCCCAGACTCCAGGACAGCGCTTTCTCTTTGATCTCTTCACTCAACGCCAGACGGCGTTTTTCAGAGAGTTTTTTCGAATCATTCAGGCCAATGATTGGACGCTTCGGATCGAGGATCACCGCCGCCGTCACGACCGCACCCACTAAAGGCCCGCGCCCAACCTCATCCACACCGGCAACCAAATGCGCGTGCGGATAAATAAACTCCATCATTGTGCTAACTCCAGTACTGCGTCAGCCGCCTGCTCATCGGCATTACAGCGAATCTGCTGGTGTAGTTCGCGGAAAATGTCATGCATTTCGTGGCTGGTTTTACCATTAGCCAGCAGCGGCGCCAGTGCTTCGGCCAGCGCCTGCGGCTGGCACTCATCCTGTAGCAACTCTTTCACCAGTTCACGTCCGGCCAGCAGGTTTGGCAGCGAAACATAAGGCGTTTTCACCAGCCGCCTGGCCAGCCAGAATGTGAATGGCTTCATGCGATAACCCACGACCATCGGGCATTTCGCCAGCATGCACTCCAGCGCGGCGGTGCCGGAAGCCAGCAAGGTCGCATCGGCGGCGATCATTGCCTCGCGCGCCATACCATCCAGCATATGCACTGGCAGATCGGGAGCGACTTCCGTCTTAATCCGCTCAAACTGTTCGCGCCGTTTGGCGTTGACCAGCGGTACCACCACTTCAAGATCGGGGTAGCGTTCACGCAGCAACTGCGCGGTACGCAGGAAATCGGCGCTCAGCATTTCCACCTCAGCGCCACGACTGCCAGGCAGTAACGCCAGACAGTGCACATCATGGGCAATCCCCAGATGATCGCGCGCTGCGCTTTTATCCGGATCCAGCGGCATCGCATCGGCCATGGTATGGCCAATAAAACGGCACGGCACGTTAAATTTGTCATAAAACACTTTTTCGAAAGGCAGAAATGCGAGCACCAGGTCGGTGGCTCTGCCAATTTTGAAAACGCGTTTTTGTCGCCACGCCCAGACGGACGGACTGACATAATGGATGGTTTTGATACCCTGCTTTTTCAGATTGCCTTCGAGGGTAATGTTGAAATCCGGCGCATCGATACCGACAAAGACATCCGGTTGCAGCTCGCTAAAGCGACGGGTCAAATCAGCGCGGATCTGCAACAGGCGGCGCAGACGGCCAAGTACCTCAACGATACCCATCACCGCAAGCTCTTCCATCTCATACCAGGCTTCACACCCTTCAGCCTGCATACGCGGCCCCGCAACACCGACAAAGCGGGCATTGGGGACACGCGATCTCAGCACGCGGATAAGACCGGCACCAAGAATATCGCCGGAGGTTTCTCCGGCGACGAGGGCTATCGTAAGAGGACGATTGTCGATCATTACCGAATCAGGCCGCGCGTTGAGCGTTCGAAGAACTGCATAAACGCATCAACTTCCGGATGCTTCGCCGCAAGCTCGGCAATCTCCGGTTTCGCCTCTTCCAGCGTTTTACCGCTGCGGTACAGCAGTTTGTACGCATTGCGGATAGCCACTAACGCTTCTCTGCTGAAACCGCGACGTTTCAGGCCTTCAATGTTCACACCAAACGGTGTGGCATGGTTGCCCTGAGCAATCACGTAAGGCGGGACATCCTGCGCCACGCCGGAGCAGCCGCCAACCATCACGTGCGCGCCGATAATGCAGAACTGATGCACTGCGGTCATGCCGCCGATGATAGCAAAGTCGTCGACGGAGACGTGCCCCGCCAACGTTGCGTTATTTGCGAGAATGCAGCGATCGCCAACGGTACAGTCATGCGCAATATGCGCATTGATCATCAGCAGGTTATCGCTGCCCACCTTCGTCAACCCTCCGCCCTGTACTGTGCCACGGTGGATGGTGACGCTTTCGCGGATGCGGTTGCGATCGCCAATTTCCACGCGAGTCGGCTCGCCAGCATATTTCAGATCCTGGTTAACCTCGCCGATGGATGCGAACTGATAGATCTCATTGTCGCGGCCAATCGTCGTATGACCATTAACCACAACGTGAGATTTCAGAACCGTACCCTCACCAATTTCAACGTGAGGGCCAACAATACAAAACGGGCCAATGTGAGCGTTAGCACCAATAACGGCACCGTCTTCAACAATAGCAGTTGGATGAATAAAGGCGGTTTTATCAATCACGTATCAGGCCTCCCGGCTACGTGCACACATCATAGTAGCTTCACAAACAACTTTACCGTCTACCAGCGCAACACCTTTAAAGCGGGTCAGGCCGCGACGGGTTTTCTCGAAAGTGACTTCCATGATCATCTGATCGCCAGGCACAACGGGACGCTTAAAGCGCGCTTCGTCGATACCGGCGAAGTAGTACAGCTCACCCGGTTCCAGTTTACCAACGCTTTTAAACGCCAGAATACCGGTAGCCTGCGCCATTGCTTCCAGAATCAGCACGCCCGGGAAAATCGGTTTGCCAGGGAAATGCCCCTGGAAAAACGGCTCGTTTACCGAAACATTTTTTACTGCGCGCAGAAAACGACCTTCTTCAAAATCCAGCACACGGTCTACCAGTAAGAACGGGTAACGGTGCGGCAGAAGTTCCAGAATCTCTTCAATGTGCAGAGTATGAGTGTCAGTAGTCAAAATACTCTTCCTGTCTAAATATACTAAAAGGCAATAATAACACGGCCCGCGGCAATCATCAGAAAGCCAACAGGCCGGGAAGTATACACACTTTAGGCTTCTCGTCGCAGAAGCGTTTTGTCGCTTCTCTGATGCCGGGAGGCTTCTGTGTACAAGCGTTATGCAGGTGAATTATTCGTCTTGTTGATTAACCTTGCGCTCGACGGCTTTCAGGCGCTTGCTCATATCATCAATATTCATCACCAGGGCTGCGGTTTTTCGCCACACTTTATTTGGCTGTAGTGGGATACCTGAGGAGTAGACTCCTGGCTCAGTGATAGGACGCATGACCATCCCCATCCCCGTTACGGTAACCTTGTCGCAAATTTCCATATGCCCATTGATTACGCTGGCGCCGCCGATCATGCAATAGCGGCCAATTTTCAGGCTGCCCGCCATGATTACGCCACCGGCAACCGCCGTATTGTCGCCAATCACAACGTTATGTGCAATCTGGCACTGGTTATCAATGATTACGCCGTTGCCAATGCGGGTATCGTCAAGCGCGCCGCGATCGATTGTAGTACAGGCGCCAATCTCAACATTGTTGCCAATGATAACGCGGCCAAGCTGCGGGATTTTAACCCAATTTCCACGATCGTTGGCGTAACCGAAACCATCAGAACCGATCACCGTTCCTGATTGCACCAGGCAATTTTCACCGATCTCAATCTCGTGGTAAACGGTCACATTTGCCCACAAACGCGAACCCGCACCAATTTTCGTCTTTTTCCCAACAAAGCAACCCGCGCCGATAATAACGTTATCGCCCAGGACAACGCCGGATTCGATCACCGCATTTGCGCCGATTGCTACATTGCTACCCAGAGTGGCCGTTGCGTCAATCACCGCGCCAGGCGCGATGCTGCTCGCCGGCTGCGGCGTGGTATCAAGAATTTGGGCCATACGCGCGTAGGTCAGGTACGGATTTTTTACGACCAGCGCTGCGCTTTTGGCAAAAGGAAGATCGTCTTGCGTCATAACGACAGCAGACGCCTGACATCCGGTCAGGTGTTTACGGTACTTGGGGTTGACCATGAAAGTGATATGACCTGCTTCGGCAGATTGCATGGACGCAACGCCGGTGATGACGATATCGCCATCACCGTGTAATTCTGCATCCAACTGCTGAGCTAAATCAGCCAGTCGAATTGAAGGCATTACTTATTTAACCTGTTTCAGTACATCAGCAGTGATGTCTTTTACATCGTTGCTGTTGTAAATAACGGCGTTGGAAGGAATAACCAGATCAACACCCTGATCGGCAGCGACTTTTTTCACTGCAGTCTGAATGCGAGTCACCAGCTTGCCACGTTCTTCGTTAGAACGACGAGCTTGATCCTGCTCGAAAGCCTGTGCTTTCTGAGCAAATGCCTGACGACCTGACGCGATGTCTTTTTCCAGCTTGCTGCGATCGCTCGCCTTCATGGTAGAGCCATCACGTTGCAGACGCTGAGCTTTGGCTTGCAGGTCGGATTCCATGCTCTGCAGTTCGCTTGCGCGACCACCGAATTCGTTTTTCATCGTCTGAGAAACGCCGGAACTCTGCGCAACCTGTTGCAACAGGCTACCCATATCAACAATTGCAATCTTGTCAGCGGCTTGCGCTGACGCTGCCATTGCTAAACCGAAACCTGCCGCTAATAACAACTTTTTCACAATTTACTCCTTACCATCCCGTTTGTACCCGGAGGTACAGCTCTTTGCGTGGCCGGGCTTCCGGTTGAAAGCCTCAGCCATCACTACACTGCGAATGCATTCCGTTGCTGTGCGGAATTACCAGGTTTTACCAATGTTAAACTGGAACTGTTCCGCTTTGTCTCCATCGTACTTTTTAAACGGCTGGGCGTAGGAGAATACCAACGGCCCCAATGGGGACATCCATTGTAATGCGATACCAGCAGACATGCGGATATTACTCGGATCGCTATAATCCGGAATACCCAGCGCTTTCATTTCTGCTGTATTTTGCCAATTTGTATCCCATACGCTACCAGCATCCCAGAAGAATGAGGTACGTACAGAGTTAGCATATTTGTCGCTGATAAACGGCGTCGGCGTGATGAACTCAACGCTGGCCACGCCCATGGCATTACCACCTACTGCATCATCAGACTTACAGTATTTCGAAGTCGTTGTATTACAGTTATCCAACCCACTGCCGCCGTAATAAACGGCTTTCGGACCGATGTTGTTGGACTGGAAGCCACGAACAGTGCTGGAACCACCGGCGTAGAAGTTCTCATAGAATGGCATCTCTTTGCCACCTAAACCGTCACCATAGCCCCAACGAGTACGACCCAGAATCACCCATTTGTGATCGGCGTCAATCGGGAAATAGGAGGCGGTATCCACCGTCACTTTGTAGAACTCGTTATCGGAGCCAGGAACCGTAACTTTACCGTTCAGGTTTACGCGCGAGCCCTTCGTCGGGAAGTACCCACGGTCGAGGTTGTTATACGTCCAACCATAGTTGAAGGTGAAATCGTCCGCCGAGTAACCGTTGTTATCACTCGTGGTGCTGGCATTCTGACCTACGGAATCCAGATAACGCCACATCGCCACCTGAGGTTCCATTTTCGACAGGCTGTTATGAACGTAACCTAAGCCCGCACGCAAGGTGTTGTACTCGTTGATCGGGAACCCAAGGGTACCATCCAGACCGTAGCTCTTGTTGGTATAAGAAGAAAGGTCTGCATCGTCAGCTTTAAAGTCGTTATAGAAGATACGACCACCGAGGCTAACGCCGTCAACCGTGAAGTACGGGTTGGTAACGGAGAATTCAGAGTAGGTCTGGTAGTCGTTTTTGGTCCCACTGATACCCACAGAGTAGCCGGTGCCTAACCAGTTATCCTGCTGTACGCCGACCTGGAAGCTGACGCCGCTCTCAGTACCATAGCCAACACCGAAGTTGAAGCTACCGGTATTACGCTCTTTCACTTTATAGACGACATCAACTTGATCCGGGCTTCCCGGAACACGCTGCGTTTCGGTATCTACCGTCTCGAAATAGCCCAGACGGTTCAGACGCTCTTTACCCTGATCGACCAAATCGCTGCCCAACCACGCCCCTTCCATCTGGCGCATTTCGCGACGCAGAACGGCATCTTTTGAGGTGTCATTGCCTTCAAAGCGGATCTTGCGAACATAAAAACGGTTGCCAGCATCCACATTGATATGCAGCTTAACGGTTTTGTCTGTATCGTTGATTTCAGGTTGAGACTGAACGCGCGGATAAGCGTAACCATAGCGACCAAGAAGCTTTTTAATATCATCTTCCATTTTGGTTACTTTGGTGCCGTTATACAGCTCGCCCGGCTCGATCTTCGTCAGGCTTTCTATCTCTGCGGAGTGACCAGCAAGGTTACCGCTCACCTGCACGCTGGAGAGCTTGTACTGCTCGCCCTCGGTCACGTTGATGGTAATGTAGATGCCTTTTTTATCCGGCGTCAGGCTAACCTGAGTCGAATCAATGTTAAAGCGGGCATAACCACGATCCAGATAGTAGCTGCGCAAACTTTCCAGATCGCCAGCCAGTTTCTGTTTCTGGTATTTGCGATCGCCAATCACGTTCCACCATGGCACTTCATCGCGCAGCTGGAAGCTGGAGATGAGTTGTTCGGTGGTAAATGCGTGGTTACCGACGATATTAATCTGTTGGATTTGCGCGGAAACGCCTTCCTGGAATACCAGTTTCAGGTCAACGCGGTTGCGCGGCAGCGGGGTCACGACAGCTTTAACGCTGGCGCTGTATTTACCTACGCTGTAGTAGAAATCTTCCAGCCCCTTTTCGATATCGGACAGAGTTGTGCGGTCCAGTGATTCACCCACACGCACGCCAGAAGCTTCGAGGTTCTGTTTCAGCATGTCATCTTTCACCGACTTGTTACCGGAGAAAGTAATGCTGGCGATTGTCGGGCGTTCTTTCACCTGGACAAGTAAGGTATCACCATCACGCAGGACGCGAACATCCTCGAAGTTGCCGGTGGCAAACAACGCGCGAATGGTGTTACTGATATCTTCATCATTCACCGTATCGCCAGGGCGTACTGGCATACTGAGGAGGGCCGCACCAACGGCGACACGCTGTAGGCCTTCGAAATGAATGTCTTTCACTACGAACCCTTCAGCACCGTATACGGTGGCGCTGCTAAACAGCAGCGACGCTATGAGCAACTTTTTCATCGCCATCGTTATTATGCGTTCTTCCTAACAAACTCTCTTACAACCGAGAGAAATCATTGAAAAGTGCAAGCCCCATTAACAGCACCAGCAAAATAGAGCCAATGCGATAACTAAAGTCTTGAACTCGCTCGGATACCGGTCCGCCCTTCAGCTTCTCAATCGCCAAAAACAGCAGATGCCCACCATCAAGGACGGGTAATGGGAACAGGTTAATAATGCCTAAGTTCACGCTTATCAATGCGAGGAACATCAGGTAGTAAATCAACCCGAACTCCGCTGACATCCCAGCCCCCTGAGCAATTGAGATTGGCCCACTGAGGTTGTTCAGTTTTACATCACCGGTGATCAATTTCCCCAACATACTGACCGTCAGCTTCATCAATTGCCACGTTTTATCTGTGGCTTCAACAATAGCGCTAAATGGCCCGTACTGGCGTACTGTCTTATATTCATCTGGCAGCGGAATAACTTTAGGCACAACGCCCGCGAAACCCTCTGCTTTGCTACCGGGTTTTGTATCCGGTATCAGTGTTAAAGACAAGGGAGCCCCCTGTCTTTCTACTTCCAACGCTAACGGCGTTCCCGGATTATCCCGCACCAGAGTAACGAACGTCATCCACTGAGTTAACTGCTGACCATCGACTTTAACGATCCTGTCGCCAGCTTGCAAACCTGCTTTACTGGCCGCTGACCCCACCTGCACCTCCGCGAGGATAGGCTCAAGCTGCGCAGCACGTGGTCGAATACCCAGCGCTGCTACCGGATCGTCTTTATCAGGTTGAAAAGCCCAGTGACGTAAATCCACGACCTTTTCCTGACGATTGTTGCTACCGAACGGCGCTACGCTGACCGTCATCTGGCTATCGCCGATTTTTGACACCAACTGTAAGCGCACAGCATCCCAATCAGG
Organism: Kosakonia sp. H7A; assembly: GCF_003028445.1. Classification (NCBI taxonomy): domain Bacteria; kingdom Pseudomonadati; phylum Pseudomonadota; class Gammaproteobacteria; order Enterobacterales; family Enterobacteriaceae; genus Kosakonia; species Kosakonia sp. H7A. The sequence goes on from NZ_PYTZ01000004.1 coordinate 25,766, forward strand.
CGTTTCGATGCCATCAATCGATTTAAGTTCCATTCCGGGTGCAATTTGCGCGTTTGCGGCAATGGAGTTGGGTGTTATTTCACCAACAACCGGGCGAACACCGGGGACACCGATGATAAACACCAGCCAGTAGGCGAAGATGGCAAAGATAAAATTAGCGATTGGACCTGCGGCAATAACGGCAGCGCGCTGGCCAACCGTTTTATTGTTGAAGGCGTAATGGCGCATTTCCGGAGCAACCGGTTCAACGCGCTCATCCAGCATTTTGACGTAACCACCCAGTGGAATCAGGGCAATCACAAATTCGGTCCCGTGCTTGTCTGTACGACGACAGAGCGCTTTGCCAAAGCCGATGGAAAACCGCTCTACCCGTACGCCACAGCGACGAGCAACCCAGAAATGGCCAAATTCATGCACGGTGATCAACACACCCAGCGCAACTATGAACGCCGCCAGATTCCAGAGAATGCTCAGCATAAAACCTTCCGTCAAATCGTCCTGAAAACCAGCAATAACAGGCAGGCAAATACGGGTACTGCCGCTGTCAGGCTGTCAATGCGATCCAGTATACCGCCATGACCCGGAATAAGATGACCACTATCTTTAATACCGGCTTCACGCTTGAACATACTTTCGGTTAAATCGCCCAGCACGGAGGCCAGTGCAGCCACCACAGAGCAAATCAGCAAAGTAGATGGTGTTATCTCGAGATTCGCCCAAGCGCCGTAACCCCAGGAGATCACCCCGGCAGTCAGCAGGCCGCCGAGAAAACCTTGCCAGGTTTTTCCCGGAGAGACTTTTGGTGCCAGCTTATGTTTGCCGAATAATTTACCAAACATGTATGCGCCGGAATCAGCTCCCCAGACGAGGATCATGACATACAGTAACCACAGCGCGCCATCATAGTGGTTATCGTTGTAGTGCCAGGCGCGCAGTGCCAGCATGCCCCAAAAAAAAGGCACAATCGTTAATATGCCAAACACAAGACGCAAAACTCTGGAGTTGCGCCACAACGCGGCAGACGCCGGGTAACTCAATACCAACAACAGCGCGCCCACCCACCAGGCCAGCGAGGCCCAAAGCGAGAGTTCCACCAGCGGTTGATGGATATTATTGTGATATTGCGGCAACAGCAGCAACATGAGCGCCAACAGCAGCCCGCACAATACCGCCAGCCAAACCCGCTGAGAACGGGACGAAAAACCGCTTAGTTGCCCCCACTCCCACGCAGCAAGCATACAAACAGCGAGCGTAACGATCGCAAAACCCACCAGCGGCAACCAAAAAAGGGCTGCGATAACTATGGGAATTAATACAAAAGCAGAAATCAGGCGATACTTCAGCAAAAGCTACCCCCATCAGGCGTTTTCGCCACCAGGCTCGGTGCCGCCGAAACGACGCTCTCGATTGGCAAAGGCATGCAGCGCACCTTCAAAGTCTTGTTCATCAAAATCGGGCCAAAGAACATCAGTAAAGTAAAGTTCGGCATAGGCAATTTGCCAAAGTAAAAAGTTACTTATGCGATGTTCTCCACCAGTCCTAATCACTAAATCAACGGGAGCCAGCTCATGCATGCAGACTTGCTTATTAAGCGTTCCTTCATCAATTTGATCCGGGCGTAACAGCCCTTCCTGCACTTGCACGGCTAATTGCCGGACTCCCTGAACGATATCCCAGCGACCACCATAGTTCGCTGCGATATTCAGCGTCAGCCCGGTATTCTGGGCGGTCAACGCTTCTGCTTTGCGGATACGCTCCTGCAAACGCATATTAAAACGACTGGTATCACCAATGATGCGCAAGCGCACATTGTGGCGGTGCAGGCTTTTTACTTCGCTATCCAGCGCCCACACAAACAGCTCCATCAGCGCGCTAACTTCCTGCGCCGGGCGATTCCAGTTTTCACTACTAAAAGCATAAAGCGTCAGTGCATCGATACCATTGTTGGCGGCAAATGAGACCGCGCGGCGAACAGACTTTGCTCCAGCTCTGTGACCAAAGGCGCGGAGTTTCCCCTGTCTTTTTGCCCAGCGACCATTGCCATCCATGATTATCGCAACATGGCGGCAGCCATGTGTTGGCAAATTTTCGCTTATCGGTTGGTTAACTGACAACATAACGCGTTTTAGTCCCTGAAAAGGATTTAGCGGTACTCAGGAATACAAAGCCCTTACGCAAAAAAGCCGCGTAAACCACGGCTTACACAATCCGCCATATCACAAACTGGCAATTTTGTGGCGCAGACTATATCACCGAAGCCTAACGCTAACAAATAGCACCGTTGCTCATGACTGTAATATCACTAGCTTGCGAGACGCATCACTTGTTTTTGCGCAGCCTCACGAGCTTGCGCATCGACAGCAAGTACATCATCAATACTCTGCGGCTCTCGCAAATCCATCTGCTCAAGCACAGACAGATTAAGGGCTGCGATATCTGTGAAACGGATTGCAGATGCCAGGAATGCCGAGACAGTCACCTCGTTTGCTGCGTTCAGCGCCGTTGTCGCTGCCTGCCCTTCATCGGAGGCATCAATAGCCAGCTTCAGACAAGGATAGCGAGCGAAATCAGGCTCTGCGAAACTTAATGAACTCAGTTTGCAAAAATCGAGGGCATTGACGCCAGACGGCACGCGCTCAGGCCACGCCATCGTATGTGCAATGGGTGTACGCATATCCGGCTCACCCAACTGCGCCAAAACACTGCCATCCTGATAGCGAACCATAGAGTGGATCACCGATTGCGGGTGAATCAGCACTTCCATCTGGCGGGCAGAGGCATTAAACAACCAGCGTGCTTCAATGTATTCCAGACCTTTATTCATCATGGTGGCGGAATCAACGGAGATTTTACGTCCCATTGACCAGTTCGGATGACGACATGCCTGATCCGGCGTCATTGCTGCCAAATCAGACAGCGGCGTCTCCCGGAACGGGCCACCAGACCCGGTAAGCAGAATAGAGGAAACCCCATTCAGCTCAAGATCAGCGTACCCCAGGTTCTGCTGAATTGTTTCCGGTAAACTCTGAAAAATCGCGTTATGCTCGCTATCAACCGGCAAAAGCCGCGCGCCGCTCTCTTTCACCGCCTCCATAAACAGACGCCCGCAGGTTACCAGCGCCTCTTTATTAGCAAGCAAAACGGTTTTACCGGCGCGAATGGCAGCCAGTGTAGGCACCAGTCCGGCGGCACCGACAATCGCTGCCATCACCTGATCGACGCCATTTAGCGCGGCCATTTCGCAAGCGGCTTGTTGGCCACTGAGGACTTCCGTACGGCAGCCATGCTCACGCAGCGCCAGTTTCACTTGCTGTGCGCTGTGCGCGTCATCCATTACGGCGAAACGAGGAGAGAATTCGAGACACTGCTCAATCATACGGGCAACGTTCTTACCCGCGACAAGCGCAGTAACGGAAAAGCGTTCAGGGTTATGGCGAACCACATCAAGCGTGCTGCAACCAATAGAACCCGTTGAGCCCAGAAGGGTTAAATGCTTCATTAAACGCTCACAATGTTGCGAGGATAAAAAGCAAAACGCCGCCAGCAAAGCCACCGGAATGGCTCTCTGTACGGCGTTTTAGTCGGTTTTTTCGAATCAGAACTGCATCAGTTCTGCTTCTTTGTCCGCCAGCGCCGCTTCCACTTTTTTAATCGCGGCGTCGGTCAGCTTCTGCACGTCTTCTTGTGAACGACGATCGTCATCTTCACTGATTTCTTTATCTTTCAGCAGCGCTTTTACTTTATCGTTCGCGTCACGGCGGACGTTACGTACCGCAACACGCGCCTGTTCAGCTTCGCCGCGCACGACTTTAATCAGATCTTTACGACGTTCTTCCGTCAGCGCCGGCAGCGGAACGCGGATATCGCTACCCGCAGAGCTTGGATTCAGGCCCAGGTCAGAGGTCAGAATCGCTTTCTCAACAGCAGGGCTCATAGAACGATCGAACACGTTGATTTTCAGAGTACGGGAGTCTTCTACCGTCACGCTGGCCAGCTGACGCAGCGGAGTCGGCGTACCGTAATATTCCACAACGATGCCATCCAGCAGGCTCGGGGAAGCGCGGCCAGTGCGCACTTTGCTGATTTGGGTTTTGAACGCTTCAACGCATTTTTCCATGCGTACTTCAGCATCTTTTCTGATATCACTAATCACGTTACGGATCCTTGAAATCTTGTCGCAGACAGGCCATACGGCGGGTGTGCTAAGTATAGCCTGTTCAATTAATGGCACCGCGAAGATGCCAGAAAGGACTGCTTAATAAATTAAAGCGGAATCTTACCTTTATTTATTGCTTACGGGAATTATTCCGTAATCAATGTGCCTTCTTTTTCGCCCATGACAACGCGACGCAGCGCGCCAGGTTTGTTCATGTTAAATACGCGAATCGGCAATTTGTGGTCGCGAGCCAGCGTAAAGGCTGCCAGATCCATCACTTTCAGTTCTTTGTCCAGCACTTCGGTATAGGTCAGTTGCTCACACAGGGTGGCGGTCGGATCCTGTACCGGATCGGCAGTGAATACACCGTCAACTTTCGTCGCTTTCAATACCACATCAGCTTCGATTTCGATGCCGCGCAGACACGCGGCAGAATCGGTGGTAAAGAACGGGTTACCCGTACCTGCACTAAAAATCACAACGCGATTATTACGCAGCAGGCTGATCGCTTCTGCCCAACTGTAATTATCACAGACGCCATTCAGCGGAAAAGCAGACATCAAACGCGCGTTCACATAGGCACGATGCAACGCATCACGCATTGCCAGGCCGTTCATAACCGTCGCCAGCATACCCATGTGGTCGCCCACAACACGGTTCATCCCCGCTTTCGCCAGACCTGCCCCACGGAACAGGTTACCACCGCCAATCACTACGCCAACCTGAACACCCAGTTCAACCAGCTCTTTAATTTCCTGCGCCATACGGTCGAGAATACTTGCGTCGATACCGAAGCCTTCTGATCCCTGGAGCGCTTCGCCGCTAAGCTTAAGCAGAATGCGTTTGTAGACGGGTTTTGCATTGGTAGCCATGTTTCTTTCCTGAGACTGTCAACAATTGGACGGGTTTAATACTGGCGTATGATACGTCGCCTGCCAGCGCAAACACTAGTGTGCTGGCTGATTTTCAGATGAAGGGCATAAAAAGAAGCCGCCCTCAGGCGGCTCCTTTTAATGATTAAGACTGCTTGGACATGGCAGCAACTTCTGCTGCGAAGTCAGTCTCAACTTTCTCGATGCCTTCACCCACTTCGAAGCGAATGAAGCCAGTCACGTCAGCGTTGTGCTCTTTCAGCAGCTGACCAACGGTTTTGCTCGGTTCCATAACGAAAGGCTGGCCGGTCAGAGAAACTTCGCCGGTGAATTTCTTCATGCGGCCTTCAACCATTTTCTCTGCTATTTCTTTCGGCTTGCCAGACTGCATGGCGATATCCAGCTGAACCTGGTACTCTTTTTCTACCACTTCAGCGGACACGTCTTCCGGCTTAACGAATTCCGGCTTGCTTGCAGCGATGTGCATAGCCAGCTGTTTAACCAGCTCTTCGTCAGCATTTTTAGCCGCAACCAGAACACCGATACGTGCGCCGTGCTGGTAAGAGCCCAGAACATCACCTTCCAGAGAAGATACGCGACGGATGTTGATGTTCTCACCGATTTTAGCAACCAGCGCTACACGCTCTTCTTCGAACTGTGCTTTCAGAACTTCAACGTCAGTGATTTTGCCAGCAACAGCTGCGTCCAGAACTTTGTTCGCAAATGCCTGGAAACCGCCATCTTTAGCAACGAAGTCAGTCTGGCAGTTAACTTCCAGAATGATGCCGTAGGTGCCATCGATTTTAGTGATGATCACGCCGTCAGCAGCAACGTTGCCTGCTTTTTTGGCAGCTTTGATCGCACCAGATTTACGCATGTTCTCGATCGCCAGCTCGATGTCGCCGTTCGCTTCAGTCAGCGCTTTTTTGCAATCCATCATGCCTGCGCCAGTACGTTCACGCAGCTCTTTTACCAGGGATGCGGTAATTTCAGCCATTCTTTAATCCTCGGGAGAGATATGACCTGCACGGTTACAGGAACCAAACAGGCTTAAAAGTGAAAAAGGGGGCCATAAACAGGCCCCCTAACCAAACTCGGTACTACCTGCTCAATAAGGGGCTCAGAGAGCGTGCCTTATTATTCAGCTTCTACGAAGCTTTCTTCCGCCTGAGTAGCCAGATCCGAAGAACGGCCTTCACGAACGGTAGCAGCAACGGCATTCAGGTACAGGCTAACAGCACGGATTGCGTCGTCGTTACCCGGGATAACGAAGTCAACGCCGTCCGGATCGGAGTTGGTATCAACGATAGCAAATACCGGAATACCCAGGTTGTTTGCTTCTTTGATTGCGATGTGCTCGTGGTCGGCGTCGATAACGAACAGAGCGTCCGGCAGACCGCCCATGTCTTTGATACCGCCCAGGCTGTTTTCCAGCTTGTCCAGCTCACGAGTGCGCATCAGCGCTTCTTTCTTGGTCAGCTTGTCGAAGGTACCGTCCTGAGACTGAGTTTCCAGGTCTTTCAGACGTTTGATGGACTGACGAACGGTTTTCCAGTTAGTCAGCATACCGCCCAGCCAGCGATGGTTCACGAAGAACTGGTCGCAGTTCAGAGCAGATTCTTTCACCGCTTCGCTTGCAGCGCGTTTAGTACCAACGAACAAAATTTTGCCTTTACGGGCAGCAATTTTTTTCAGCTCATCCAGAGCTTCGTTGAACATCGGTACAGTTTTCTCAAGGTTGATGATGTGAACTTTGTTACGAGCACCGAAGATGAACGGCTTCATTTTCGGGTTCCAGTAACGGGTCTGGTGACCAAAGTGAACACCAGCCTTGAGCATGTCGCGCATGGAAACAGTTGCCATGATTAAAACCTCTATATAAAAGTTGGGGTTATGCCTCCACGTATCCCATATTACCGACCCCGAAGGGCACCCCGGAATATGTGCCGATACGTGTGTGTTATTACACAAAGTGAGATTTGTGGCTCACGTCCCAAAACAGGAACGGAGTCCGGCGCGCTTTATACCACAAAATGCCGCAGGAAACCAATAGTTGTTGACGCAGAGTGCGGTTACTGATTCTCAATTTGGCACAAGCCTCGCCTGACTGTTACCATTGACAGCACTAACCTGGTATAGTCGAAAAATTCGACGCTGACGGACCCATTCCATGGCTATCTCTATTAAAACTCCTGAAGAAATCGAAAAAATGCGCGTCGCCGGCCGTCTCGCCGCCGAAGTGCTCGAAATGATCGCACCGCACATCAAACCGGGCGTCACCACCGGCGAACTGGATCGCATCTGCAACGACTACATCGTTAACGAGCAGCATGCAATCTCTGCCTGCCTCGGTTATCACGGCTTCCCGAAATCCGTGTGCATTTCTATTAATGAAGTGGTTTGCCACGGCATTCCGGATGACGAAAAACACCTGAAAGATGGCGATATCGTCAATATCGACGTGACCGTCATCAAAGACGAATACCACGGCGACACGTCCAAAATGTTTATTGTCGGCAAACCGACCATCCTGGGCGAGCGCCTGTGCCACGTCACTCAAGAGAGCCTTTACCTGGCGCTGCGCATGGTGAAACCGGGTATCCGCCTGCGCACGCTGGGCGCTGCGATCCAAAAATACGTTGAAGCGCAGGGCTTTTCCGTGGTGCGTGAATATTGTGGTCACGGTATTGGCCGTGGCTTCCACGAAGAGCCGCAGGTTCTGCACTATGATGCAGACGACGGCGGCGTTGTGTTGCAGGCCGGTATGACTTTCACGATCGAACCGATGGTCAACGCTGGTGATTATCGTATTCGCACCATGAAAGATGGCTGGACGGTAAAAACCAAAGACCGCAGCCTGTCGGCGCAATATGAACATACCATTGTGGTGACCGAAACCGGCTGCGAGATCCTGACGCTGCGTAAAGATGACACCATCGACGCAGTGCTGACCGCCGCCTGAGTCGGTGCGCTTCAGCTACCTCAACGGTCCGCTCTGCGGGCCGTTTTTTTTTGCCCTTTTTGCGCCAGCGTCATAGATATAAACGACTTTTCATTTCTTACCATCTCTTTTAATTTGTCTCTACATAACCCCGCATGCCGAATGGGTGGCGATAATGAGTAATCTCTCTTCCGAACAGTTTGTCAGTACAGTACAACCCACCCTTCCCGGCCAGCCGGCGTATCCTGGTGCCTGGTCTCAGGACGAATTGCAGTGCGCCAACATTAAAGCGCACATTGACGCCTTTCAGCAGTGGTTGGGGCACGTTTTCGACGCAGGCATTTCCGCGGAACAACTGATTGAAGCCCGCACCGAATTTATCGATCAGCTTTTGCAGCGCTTATGGCTGGGGTACGGCTTCGGTGAAGTCGGCGATATCGCGCTGGTTGCGGTAGGCGGTTACGGTCGGGGTGAACTGCACCCCTTATCGGATATCGATCTGTTGATTCTCAGCCGTAACAAACTTCCCGATGAGCAGGCCCAGAAAATCGGCGAGCTACTGACGCTGCTGTGGGATGTGAAACTGGAAGTCGGCCACAGCGTACGCACTCTGAATGAGTGTTTGCAGGAGGGGCTATCGGATCTCACGGTCGCCACGAACCTGATTGAATCGCGGCTATTGATTGGCGATGTCGCGCTGTTTCTGGAATTGCAAAAACACATCTTTAGCGATGACTTCTGGCCTTCCGAAACCTTCTTCCCGGCCAAAGTGGTGGAGCAAAATGAGCGCCACCAGCGCTATCATGGCACCAGCTATAACCTTGAACCGGATATAAAAAGTAGCCCCGGAGGGCTGCGCGACATCCATACATTGCAGTGGGTCGCTCGCCGTCATTTTGGCGCAACATCGCTGGACGAAATGGTCGGTTTCGGCTTTTTGACCGAAGCCGAACGCAATGAGCTGAATGAGTGTTTGCACCTGCTGTGGCGGATCCGCTTTGCGCTACATCTGGAGCTAAATCGCTACGACAACCGCCTACTTTTTGATCGGCAGCTCAGCGTTGCCCAACGTCTGAATTACGTAGGCGAAGGCAATCAGCCGGTTGAACATATGATGAAAGATTTCTTCCGCGTCACGCGCCGCGTCAGCGAACTGAATCAGATGCTGCTGCAACTCTTTGACGAAGCTATTCTGGCGCTGACTGACGATGAAAGGCCGCGCGCGATTGATGATGAGTTCCAGTTACGCGGTACGCTGATCGACCTGCGCGATGAGACGCTCTTCATTCGCGAGCCGCAGGCGATTTTGCGCATGTTTTATATCATGGTGCGTAACAGCACGATCACCGGGATTTACTCCACCACCCTGCGCCATCTGCGTCACGCGCGTCGCCATCTGACGCAGCCGCTGTGCTATATCCCGGAAGCGCGCTCAATTTTCCTCAGCATGCTTCGCCACCCCGGCGCGGTCAGCCGCGGGCTACTGCCGATGCATCGCCACAGCGTACTGTGGGCTTATATGCCGCAGTGGTCGCACATTGTTGGTCAGATGCAGTTTGACCTGTTCCACGCCTATACCGTGGACGAACACACCATCCGCGTGCTGCTGAAGCTGGAGAGCTTCGGCAAAGAAGAGACGCGCAATAAGCACCCATTGTGCGTGGAGCTGTGGCCGCGCCTGACGCACCCGGAGTTGATACTGATTGCAGCATTGTTCCATGATATCGCCAAAGGTCGCGGCGGCGATCACTCGGTGCTCGGCGCGCAGGATGTATTGAAATTTGCGGAATTACATGGGCTGAACTCGCGGGAAACCCAGCTCGTTGCCTGGCTGGTACGTCATCACTTGCTGATGTCAGTCACCGCCCAGCGCCGCGATATTCAGGATCCGGAAGTGATCAAACAGTTCGCCGAAGAGGTACAAACGGAGAACCGTCTGCGCTTCCTCGTCTGCCTGACCGTCGCGGACATTTGCGCCACCAATGAAACCCTGTGGAATAGCTGGAAACAGAGCCTGTTGCGCGAACTCTATTTCGCAACCGAAAAACAGCTGCGCCGCGGCATGCAAAACACACCAGATATGCGCGAACGTGTGCGCCACCATCAGTTGCAAGCGCTGGCGCTACTGCGGATGGACAATATTGATGAAGAGCAACTGCATCAGATCTGGGCGCGCTGCCGCGCCAACTATTTTGTTCGCCACAGCCCAAATCAGCTTGCCTGGCATGCGCGACACTTATTGCAGCACGATCTGAGCAAACCGATGATCCTGCTGAGCCCGCAGGCAACGCGCGGCGGTACCGAGATCTTTATCTGGAGCCCGGATCGGCCGTACCTGTTTGCCGCCGTCTGCGCCGAACTCGACAGACGTAACCTCAGCGTCCATGACGCGCAAATCTTTACCACGCGCGACGGCATGGCGATGGATACCTTCATCGTGCTGGAACCGGACGGCAGCCCGCTCTCCGCCGATCGTCACGATGCTATCTGCTTTGGCCTGGAACAGGCGATTACCCAGCACAGCTGGCAGCCGCCGCAACCGCGTCGCCAGCCGGCTAAATTACGCCACTTTACGGTGGATACTGAGGTGAATTTCCTGCCGACACACACCGACAGAAAATCATTCCTGGAATTGATTGCTCTCGATCAGCCAGGCTTGCTGGCGCGGGTCGGTCAGGTGTTCGCGGATCTGGGAATTTCGCTGCATGGCGCCCGAATTACAACCATTGGTGAGCGAGTAGAAGATTTATTCATAATCGCAACTGCCGACCGGCGTGGCCTTAATAATGCGCTGCAAAAGGAGGTACAACAACGGTTGACAGAGGCCCTCAATCCAAACGATAAAGGGTGATTGATTTTTTACACTGATGGAAAGAGTAAACAATGCAGCAGTTACAGAACGTTATTGAAGCGGCTTTCGAGCGTCGCGCAGAGATCACCCCGGCAAATGTGGATACCGTAACTCGCGAAGCGGTAAATCAGGTTATTGCCCTGCTCGATTCCGGCGCACTGCGTGTCGCAGAAAAAATCGAAGGCCAGTGGGTCACTCATCAATGGCTGAAAAAGGCCGTTCTGCTCTCTTTCCGCATTAACGATAACCAGGTTATCGACGGTGCGGAAAGCCGCTACTTCGATAAAGTACCGATGAAATTTGCCGACTATGACCAGGCGCGCTTTCAGAAAGAAGGCTTCCGCGTGGTTCCGCCAGCAGCGGTTCGTCAGGGCGCATTTATTGCCCGCAATACTGTGCTGATGCCGTCTTATGTGAACATCGGCGCATATGTTGATGAAGGTACGATGGTGGATACCTGGGCGACCGTAGGTTCCTGTGCGCAGATTGGTAAGAATGTTCACCTCTCCGGCGGCGTCGGTATTGGCGGTGTTCTGGAGCCATTACAGGCAAACCCGACTATCATTGAAGATAACTGCTTTATCGGTGCGCGTTCAGAAGTAGTGGAAGGCGTTATTGTTGAAGAAGGTTCGGTTATCTCGATGGGCGTTTATATCGGCCAGAGCACGCGAATTTACGATCGTGAAACTGGCGAAGTGCATTACGGCCGTGTGCCGGCTGGCTCCGTGGTTGTTTCCGGCAATCTGCCATCTAAAGATGGCAAATACAGCCTGTACTGCGCTGTAATCGTGAAGAAAGTTGATGCCAAAACCCGTGGCAAAGTAGGTATTAACGAACTGCTGCGCACCATCGACTAAGTCTTTCCCTCTCCCTGTTTGGGAGAGGGTGATATATCCCGCCTTTTTTGCATTTTCATGTGGCAAAAATAGATTTTTTCGTTAATTATTCATAGGTTATGTTGAGCTTAAGGGTACCGCTATGTACGATAATCTGAAAAGTTTAGGCATCACCAATCCTGATGAAATCGATCGCTATAGCCTCCGCCAGGAAGCGAACAACGATATTCTGAAAATCTATTTTCATAAGGACAAAGGCGAGTTTTTTGCCAAGAGCGTCAAATTCAAATACCCCCGCCAGCGTAAAACAGTCGTCGCCGACGGTGTAGGACAAGGCTATAAAGAGGTGCAGGAGATCAGTCCTAACCTGCGTTATGTGATTGATGAACTGGATCAAATCTGCCAGCGCGATCGCACTGAAGTCGATCTGAAACGTAAGATCCTTGACGATCTACGCCATCTTGAAAGCGTAGTGACCAATAAGATTAATGAAATCGAATCCGATCTTGAGAAACTGACCCGCAATAAATAAGTCCATTTTGCCGGGTGGGGTCTTCCCTCTCCCGGCAAAATATCAGTGTTGTTCATCCAGTTGCAGCGCCACGTACAGCAGCAACCTGTCATCGAAATTGCCTAAATCCAGCCCCGTCAGTTCAGAGATACGATTCAGACGATATTCCAGCGTGTTTCGGTGAATAAAAAGCGCCTTCGATGTTGCCAGCGGTTGCACGTTATGACGAAACCAGGCCGCCAGCGTACGGCGCAGTAGCCCATTGTTGTCCATCGCTTTTAAACGAGACAATGGACGCGCCAGTTCATTGGCCTGCCAGCCGCCACGCAAACTGTCGAGCAGCACCGGCAGCATTAAATCCTGGTAAAAGTAACTGCGGTTTTCCGGCATACGCTGTTTACCCACCATCATGGTGGTACGCGCCGTACGATACGATCGGGCAATGCTGCCCGGCCCGGTAAAATAGTTGCCCAGCGCGACACGAAAGCGCAGCTGGCCATTCTCTTTCATACGGGTAATCAATTGTTCTACACGTTTGCGGTGATCTTCCGCATCCCAGCGACCAAACTGATTGAGCGCCGGTTTCAGCACCACCATTTCAGTCAGTGAGACAATCGCAATCAGGTTGTTGCGTTCCGGTGTCGTCAGCGCATTTTGTAGCTGTTGTAGCTCAGCCATTGCGCTATCCACACCCAACTGGCCGCTGTCCACTTCCACCACCGCAACGACACGCGGCTGATTTAAATCTATGCCGAGGCGCTGCGCCCACTCAGTTAACGCCGGAGTGTGCTCTTCAGCCTGGATCAGATTCATCACCAATTCTTCACGCAGGCGGCTATCCTGCGCCAGCAGATGCATCAGACGAGACTGTTCCAGCATCATTTCGGCAGTCATACAGACCAGTTCGCCATATTTACGTAACGTTTCCGGTTCGCCGGTCAGACCGATAACGCCAACAATTTCCCCTTCAAGGCGCAGCGGCAAGTTGATGCCCTGGCGTACGCCATGCAGATGGCGGGCAACCGCGTCATCAATATCGACAACACGCCCCTGGGAGAGAACCAATAGCGCGCCTTCGTGCAATTCACCAATTCGTTCACGATCGCCACTACCGATGATGCGACCGCGTGCATCCATGACGTTAATGTTCGTATCGATGATGCGCATCGTCCGCGCCACGATATCCTGTGCCATTTTAGTATCAAGATGCCAGCCAGCCATGTAACCCTCCCCTGTGCAGAGCCCAAGCATATGGGAGAAAGTCCTGGCAATCACTGTGCAAATGCACAAAGCAACATTCGGAAGTATGGAGTTGTGGAAGGCTTCACAAAACGGGAGGAGAGCCCTCTTCCCCGACATGGAGGAAGAGGGTCTGGCAGATTACTGCATCAACAGGTAGATGGAAGTATCACCACGCTGAATGTTCAACGCCAGTACGGAAGGTTTGCTGTCGAGAATTTTGCGCAACTCGGCGATATTTTTCACCGGCTGTTGGTTCGCGCCAACAATGACATCACCTTTTTTCAGGCCAATCTGCGCCGCCTGGGAGTTGGCTTTCACCGAATTCACCACCACGCCGCCATCTTTGCCTTTATTGCTCATTTCCGCGCCATCAATTCCGCTGAAAATAGTGCTGGAATCAACCTGGTTCTGGCTGCTCTGCTGCAGTTCCAGCGTAATGTTCACCGGTTTGCCGTCACGCAACATGCCCAGTTCAACTTTGCTGCCAATCGGCATTGAACCCACTTCAGCACGCAGTGCGGCAAAGCTGCTGATAGGCTTACCATTAAGCGAAGTAATCACGTCGCCCGCTTTCACACCCGCTTTCGCGGCGGCAGAATTCGGCATCACCTGGCTAACAAACGCCCCGCGCTGCGCATCGACTTTCATCGCTTTTGCCAGCTCAGAGTTCAGCTCGGTGCCCATAATACCCAGTTCTCCACGGCGAACCTGACCGTACTGAACCATCTGCCCGGTAAGGTTTTTCACCATATTACTTGGGATGGCGAAGCCGATACCGATGTTGCCGCCGTCCGGCGCAAGGATCGCGGTGTTGATACCAATCAGCTCACCGTTCAGGTTCACCAGCGCGCCGCCGGAGTTCCCGCGGTTGATCGCTGCATCGGTCTGGATAAAGTTTTCATAGTTCTCCGCATTCAGACCGCTACGGCCCAGCGCGGAAACAATCCCGGAGGTCACGGTTTCGCCCAGACCGAACGGGTTACCAATCGCCACGGTGTAATCGCCCACGCGCAACGCATCAGAGTCGGCAATCTTAATCGCCGTCAGGTTTTTCGGATCCTGGATTTGAATCAGCGCGATATCAGAACGCGGATCTTTACCCACGACTTTGGCGTCAAATTTGCGCCCATCGCTCAGTTGTACCTTGATAGTATTCGCGTTATCCACGACGTGGTTGTTAGTAACGACATAGCCTTTCGCTGCGTCAATAATCACTCCGGAACCCAACGCCATAAATTTCTGCTGCTGGCTATCGGCGCCGCCCTGACCATCCTGGCCGCCGCCCTGGCAGAACGGCGAGCCCTGGAACGGTGATCCATCCTGGCAGAACGGTGAATTATCACCGAAGAACTGCTGGAAGTTGCGCGGCATACGCGGTGTGTTTACCGTGGTGCTGCCTTCAACATTGATACTCACGACCGATGGCATAACTTTTTCCAGCATCGGCGCGAGGCTTGGCATTTGCTGCGATGTGGTCGCTGAAGATGCTGTTTCCGCTGCCATAGCCGACAGAGGGGACAGCGCTAAACTTAAACTCAGAGCCAATGCACTCATTGCTAACGTGGTTTTTTTCATGTCTCTCAATCTCATTACCGATTAACGCAAACTGCTGTGTATGTGTCACTCAGAGTCGATTTATAGCCTGAAGTTCAGGAATCAAGTGTCTGGAAAAAGTAAAAATTTATTGGCTGTCTTTACAATTCAAACACGTTATTCCACGGCCATCATCCGTCTATATTCATCCCATGAATATAGATCTGTCATACCGCTAATATAGTCCTGGATTAATCGACAACGGTGATAATACTCCAGCACCGGATACGCCAAAGCATCGGGCGATAATTTGCTGACCGCCTCGACATACGCGAGCCGGTGGCGCGTCGAAAGTTTATGAAACAGGCGCGATTCAATCGGGAAACGACGCAAACGTTCTTTTTCCACCAGCTCGGTAAAATCCGCCAGTGATAATTGCAACAACGGGCGGTAAATTTCCAGCAGCCCGCTAATCACGCGATAACCCTGTAATTCCAGTTGCTCGACGTCCGGGTGGCTGAACACCTGTTTAATGGCGACATTTTTATATAATTCAAGTAGCTGGCTGAAGTCGCTATCATCTTCCAGCAAAGCATGGTTGAATTCTCCGCTGAAAATCTGCGGCAGATTATCAATAAATCGTTGTGCGGCGTAGGGCACCAGTTTATTCAGCGTGTTCACACGCAAATACATGAAGAACTGATCTTCTGCGCTGCGGCTCATAGAATTAACACGGGATTTGTCCCACGCATTTTCGACAACCTGAGCAAACAGCGATCCTTTTTCATGCTCGCCCCAGGCATCATAAAGATGCTGATAAAGTTGCTCGGCAGTGAAAATACGTTTCTCAACGGCATCTTCCAGATCGGCGACACAATAAGAGATATCGTCGGCAGCCTCCATTATCCACGTCAAAGGGAAGCGGCTGTAAATATCGAGATCTAATTCTTTACGTAAGCGCGCAACATACGCTTCCTCGGAAAAATAATAACCCGGTTTTTTCATTAAATAGCTGTGCGAAGCCGGCGGTTCTCCAACCCACCACGCCGGACGGGTATATTTTAAAATACAGCCAACCTGTGCCCAGGTCAGATTCATGCGCATTAATGTATGCACCAGACGAATACCCTGCGCATTACCTTCAAAATGGCTTAAATCGTGACGAACCTTGCAGCGCAGCGCGTTAAGTTCATCCTCCCCTTCGCGCAGACGCAATACCACCACTTCGCAGCGATCGTCAGATGATGGCTGTCCGACAGCGTCATCCGGTGATAAACGCTGGCGGAACCAGTCATTAATGGCCGCTTCGCCAAAATGACCGAATGGCGGGTTGCCGATATCGTGCATCAGACAGGCCATTTCGACGATGCTCTCGAAGGGCCCGGTCAGTTCATCCAGGCCATAAGTTTCCAGCAGGCGCTGCTCTTTCAAACGGCTGAGGATCTCTTTGGCGATATAGCGCCCCACTTGCTGTACTTCCAGCGAGTGCGTCAACCGCGTACGAACCGCCGCATTTCGCTCCAGCGGGAAAACCTGAGTTTTTTGCTGCAAACGCCGGATAGCGGGAGAGTTGATGATCCGCCCGCGATCGCTTTCAAAAATACGCAGAATTTCACGTTCGGTTTTCACGCCCTGCGGCGAACGATAGCGGCGGCGCCAGTTTATCTTGTTGCGAAAATCGATCTCTGCCATTTCCTCTCCTGTGCGAAGCGTCACGGGATATCATTACAATCCTGTATGCCATGATAGACTATGCCCTGGAAACGTAATTCTGTCCTATCACATTAGCGAGTATCTCCATGAAAATTGGCATTATTGGTGCAATGGAAGAAGAAGTTACGCTGCTGCGTGACAAAATCGAAAACCGTCAAACGCTCAACGTTGGCGGCAGCGAAATCTACACCGGTACGCTGAATGGTACAGACGTCGCGCTGCTGAAATCAGGCATTGGTAAAGTTGCCGCGGCGATGGGCGCGACCCTGCTGCTGGAGCGTTGCCAGCCGGACGTGATTATCAATACCGGTTCCGCTGGTGGCCTTGCACCGACGCTGAAAGTGGGCGATATCGTGGTGTCTGACGAAGCGCGTTATCACGATGCCGATGTCACCGCATTCGGTTATGAGTATGGCCAGCTTCCTGGCTGCCCGGCCGGGTTTAAAGCCGATGGCAAACTGATTGCGGCGGCAGAAGCCTGCATTAATGAACTGGATCTGCATGCTGTGCGCGGGCTGATTGTCAGCGGCGATGCCTTTATTAATGGCTCTGTTGGCCTGGCGAAAATCCGTCACAACTTCCCGCAGGCGATTGCCGTAGAAATGGAAGCCACCGCCATTGCTCACGTTTGCCACAACTATGGCATTCCGTTTGTTGTTGTTCGCGCCATCTCAGACGTTGCCGATCAGCAGTCCCACCTCAGCTTTGATGAGTTCCTGGCCGTGGCGGCGAATCAGTCCAGCCTGATGGTTGAAACTCTGGTGCAGAAACTGGCTCGTGGTTAATCATTTTTTCAGGGTGCTTGCCACCCTGCTTGTTCTGATGCCGGCGTGGTTGTTCGCCGCGCCGCGCGTCATCTCCCTCTCCCCGGCCAATACAGAACTGGCATTTGCCGCAGGCATCACTCCCGTTGCCGTCAGCAGCTATTCTGATTACCCGCCCGCAGCGGCAAAAATTGAGCAGGTTGCCAGTTGGCAAGGCATCAACCTCGAACGCATTGTCGCACTAAAGCCCGATTTGGTACTGGCATGGCGCGGCGGCAATACGGAGCGTCAGGTCAACCAGCTAAAACAGTTCGGTATCACCGTAATGTGGGTGGATAGCATTACCATTGAGCAGGTGGCAGATACGCTGTTTAAACTGGCTCCCTACAGCCCAAGACCGCAACAGGCAGAACAAGCGGCTCAACATCTGCTTGCCGAATACCAGACGCTAAAATCCCGCTATGCCAGCCAGCCCAAAAAACGGGTCTTTCTGCAATTTGGCGCGCAACCGCTGTTTACCAGTGGAAAAGGGTCAATTCAGAACGAGGTTCTGGAGCTTTGCGGCGGGGAAAATATTTTCGCCGCCAGCCGCGTGCCGTGGCCGCAGGTAAGCCGTGAACAGGTGCTTGCGCGGCAGCCGCAGGCGATTGTTGTGGCAGGAGAAGCGGACGAAATCCCCAAAATTGAACAGTTCTGGCAAAAACAGCTGAATGTACCGATTATTTCTCTGCACGGTGACTGGTTTGAACGGGCAAGCCCGCGTATTATCCTCGCCGCTCAACAACTCTGTACTGCCCTTGCGCAGGTGAAATAACTGGGGAATCAACCATGCTGGTTTACTGGCTGGATATTATTGGCACCGCCGTATTTGCGATCTCGGGCGTTTTGCTGGCCGGGAAATTGCGTATGGACCCTTTCGGCGTGCTGGTACTTGGCGTCGTGACAGCCGTCGGCGGCGGGACCATCCGCGATATGGCATTGGCGCACGGGCCAGTATTCTGGGTGAAAGATCCAACCGATCTCGTCGTCGCCATGGTGACCTGCATGCTGACGATTGTGCTGGTACGTCAGCCCCGGCGTTTGCCCAAATGGATCCTGCCGGTACTGGATGCGGTGGGATTAGCGGTTTTTGTCGGTATCGGCGTCAACAAAGCGTTTATCGCCGAAACCGGGCCGCTTATCGCTATCTGTATGGGCGTATTGACCGGCGTCGGCGGCGGGATCATTCGCGATGTACTGGCGCGCGAAGTGCCGATGATCCTGCGCACCGAAATTTACGCGACGGCCTGTATCGCCGGGGGGATTGTTCACGCCACAGCGTTTTACTTCTTTGCTGTGCCGCTGGAAACCGCCAGTATGCTGGGCATGGTGGTGACGCTGGTTATTCGCCTGGCAGCAATTCGCTGGCATCTGAAGTTACCGACCTTTGCACTGGATGATTCCGGGCGCTAATCGGCAACCCGGATTAGCGCCTCAGGTGCAGATTGTTCTGCTGTTGATGATCGGCCTGTATTTCAAAGCAGGCTGTGAATATAAAAATATTTAATTAGCTCGCCATTATTACGCAAATTCAGTTTTTTCATTGCATTCATTTTTTGGGTAGCAACAGTACTTATCGCCCGACAACGCTTTTCGGCAATCTCAAGTAGGCTGTATCCCTCAGAGAACATTTTTATCACTTCCCACTCTTTCTTTGACAACCTCTCATATTTACCGCTATACAATTGCTGCGTAATATACGCTGAAATATATTTCTGCTGTATTTCCGGATTTAATATGTGCTCAATTGCCCGTTTTAGTTCAGCCGAACTATCGCTCATGCTAATAATTGCATCAACATTCATCTTTACCAGTTGGTCAATGATATGCGCATCGGCTTCCAGCAGAATCAACAGGACCTTGCAGCCAGAGGCAAGCGCATCGTCTGTTGTTTGCCGTAAACTCTGACTTGTATTGCTGATGATTGTAAACCATGTACTGAGGTCGAGAATAATGAGATCAACAGGCTGCGCGCTGGTGATTTGCAAAAGCGCATCGTAATGCTTAAATACGCTAAACGTAATGTCAATATTCTTATTGTCAGGTACGCATTCTATCAGCAGTTTGTTTAGTATGTTGAATTTATTTAGCAGCGCTATATTAATATTTTGAAGACAATTATGCATCCATGCCTCACTAAAGTTCCTTCCTGGTTAAATGTTACTATCGCGGATTTTCCTGTGGATAACAAAAGCAGATACTAACACTTCCCAAAAAGTTGTCGCTGAAATAATCACTGCCACTTTGAAATTAAGAAAATTATATCGTTAAAATTAATTTTTATATTTCCATAGCAAAAATAAAAACAGTTTATATCCATGACATTAATTAGCATGATGCGACATTATACTAATGCTCATAGCCAACGATAAGCACATCAGAATCGGTGAAAACAAAAAAGCCGCGTCGATAAACGCGGCTTTTTTACAGGCAGCAAACGGTTCTCAGATGCTGAAAGAGGAACCACAGCCGCAGGTGCTGGTCGCATTCGGGTTAGTTACCACGAAGCGGGAACCTTCCAGGCCTTCGGTATAATCTACCGAGCCGCCTACCAGATATTGCAGGCTCATCGGATCAACCACCAGGCCAACGCCCTGTTTCTCAATGGTCATATCACCATCGTTGATTTGATCGTCAAAGGTAAAACCGTACTGGAAGCCGCTGCAACCACCACCGGTGATGTAGACACGCAGCTTCAGATTCGGGTTATCTTCGTCCGCAATCAGGTTCTTTACTTTGTTGGCTGCTGCGTCGGTAAACTCCAGCGGCAGCGCTACGTCATCACTCATGTCTTGCTCCCAATTGATACTGCGATCTGGGCAAATATTAACCCGATCTTTTCGGCTATTATCCAGTATGCAACTAAATCGTTCAAGTATTCTCCCGCTCCATATGACGATCCTCGCTGGCAGATTGCCTGGCAAGCGTACGTGCCAGAATAGCGGAATAGAGCGGTTTACCGCCAAGAAACTGCGCTAACAGTGTCGCACCAAGGCAGGTAATGATCATTGGCAATATAAGCTGATAATTGTCTGTCATTTCCAGAACCAGCACGATCCCGGTCAACGGCGCGCGTAACGACGCCGCCAGCAACGCCCCCATTCCGGCAATGGCAAACGTCCCGGCATCTAACTGATAATGCGGGAAGATAATGGCGCTCGCGCTGCCGAACGCCATCCCCAGGACTGTACCCAGCGCCAGCATCGGCGCAAAAATTCCGCCCGGCGCACCGGAACTAAAACAGAGCAAGGTGGTAACAACGCGGGCAAGGAAAATGAACAACAGCATGCCCACGGTATAATTGCCCGCCGTCGCTATCGGGATGAGAGCAAAACCGCCGCCGGAGAGCGCTGGCGCAACCAGTCCTAAAACGCCGCATGCGCCGCCAACGATGCCGCCAATCAGCACCCACTTCCCGGTGTGCCCGCCGTGAAGTCGCTGAAACAGATCCTGTGTATTCAGCACTAACGCATTAAACAGTGGGCCGATACAACCAAACACCATTCCCAGCAGCAGATAGAGCCACAGCGTGTTCACTGGCGCATTGCTGAGTTTGCCGACATCGATCACCGCCGCCTCGCCGTTAAACAACCGGAACACAATGCTCGACATAATCACGCCGGTAAACACCGCTTTAATTGAGATCAGGTTGTAGTGAAACTGTGAGCGCATCTCTTCAATGATGAACAGGATCCCCGCCAGCGGCGCGTTAAATGCCGCTGAAAGCCCGGCGGCTGCACCGGTCGCCAGCAGCGTATGGCGGGCTTCACTGCTGCGCAGGCGAAACAGATCGCCCACCATTCGCCCGATATTGCCGCCGATCTGCACCGTCGGCCCTTCACGCCCCAGCACCATACCCGCCCCTAGCGTTCCCATGCCGCCGATGAATTTCACCGGCAGTACGCGCCACCAGCGCACCGGGCGGAGTTCTTCCAGTGCGCCTTCAATTTCAGGGATACCGGAACCGCCCGCCTCTGGCGCAAAGCGCCGCACCAGCCAGTAGCCAATCATCGCCAGACACGCCGAACCGATAAACGCCAGCGGCCAGACCAGCGCGCTGTTCGCCACCTGTCCCAGTGCGCCGATACGCGCGTTCAACACCGCGTTGACCGCTTTCTCAAACGCCACGCCAACCAAACCCGTCAGCGCACCGGCTATTGCAGCCACCACTAAAATTGCCAGCGGCGTTTTATCGCGTTGCAGCATCTGACGCACGATATTCCGTCGGCGGCGTTGCTCAACCTGTTGTTGTTCGAATGAGGGAGTCTCTGCTTGCATCTTATTTTCTATAGGTCATACAAAAGAGGTATTGTAACCAGCGACTGCCGCCGCGTCGCGGGGGAATGTCCTGCAAAATATGTCGTTTCACCAGGGCAAAACTTTCATAACATTCGTGTAATCACATAGAATGACCGGCATTGAATTTTCCACGAACCAGGAATGAAAGATGAGTAAGTCTGAAGAACTCTATAACGCAGCGCGCGAACTGATCCCCGGCGGTGTCAATTCACCGGTACGCGCCTTTACCGGCGTCGGTGGTACGCCGCTGTTTATCGAGCGTGCTGACGGTGCTTATTTGTATGACGCCGATGGTAAAGCCTATATCGATTACGTCGGTTCCTGGGGGCCTATGGTGCTGGGGCACAACCACCCGGCCATTCGCAACGCCGTTATTGAGGCGGCCAGCCGCGGGCTGAGCTTTGGTGCACCAACGGAGATGGAAGTCAAAATGGCCGCGCTGGTGACCGAACTGGTACCCACCATGGATATGGTACGCATGGTGAACTCCGGTACGGAAGCCACCATGAGCGCCATCCGCCTGGCGCGCGGCTTTACCGGCCGCGACAAAATCATCAAATTCGAAGGTTGCTACCACGGCCACGCCGACTGCCTGCTGGTGAAAGCTGGTTCCGGCGCGTTGACCTTAGGCCAACCGAACTCACCGGGCGTTCCGGCTGATTTCGCCAAACACACGCTGACCTGCACCTATAACGATCTCGATTCCGTTCGCGCGGCCTTCGAACAGTATCCGCAGGATATCGCCTGTATCATCGTTGAACCGGTTGCCGGCAACATGAACTGCGTACCGCCGCAGCCGGAATTCCTGCCGGGCCTGCGCGCGCTGTGTGACGAATTCGGCGCGCTGTTGATCATTGACGAAGTGATGACCGGCTTCCGCGTTGCGCTGGCAGGCGCGCAGGCTTATTACGGCGTCGAGCCGGATCTGACCTGTCTGGGCAAAATTATCGGCGGCGGCATGCCGGTAGGCGCGTTTGGCGGGCGCCGTGAGGTGATGGACGTACTGGCGCCGACCGGCCCGGTCTATCAGGCTGGCACACTCTCTGGCAACCCGATTGCGATGGCTGCGGGCTATGCCTGCCTGACTGAAGTGGCGCAGCCGGGCGTTCACTCCACGCTAACCGAGCTGACCACGCAGCTGGCCGACGGTCTGCTGGAAGCAGCGCAGCAGGCAGGCATTCCGCTGGTCGTCAACCACGTAGGTGGTATGTTCGGCCTGTTCTTTACCGATGCGCCAGCCGTGACCTGCTATCAGGATGTGGTGAAGTGCGACGTTGAACGCTTTAAGCGTTTCTTCCATCTGATGCTGGAAGAAGGCGTTTATCTTGCGCCGTCAGCGTTTGAGGCGGGCTTTATGTCCGTGGCACATAGTGAAGAGGATATCGATAACACTATCGATGCCGCACGTCGCGTTTTCGCGAAGCTGTAATGTTTTTTGCCGGATAAGGCACAGCCCTCTCCCCGGTGGGGAGAGGGAAAAAATTAGCGGCTCTGCTTTCTCAGCAAATAGATAAAGTACGGCGCGCCGATAAACGTCGACAGCAATCCCGCCGGGATCTGGAACGGAAACATCAGCATCCGCCCGCACCAGTCAGCAAACACCAGCAATATTCCCCCGACCAGCGCCGAAATAACAATATGCGGCATCGTACGACGGAACCCCATCATCCGCGCAATATGCGGTGCCATCAGCCCCACAAAGCTCAACGGGCCGATGGTCATCGTCGCGGTAGCCGTCAATGCTGCAGCCAGCAGCAACAGCACGATGCGTGAAGATGTCAGCGCCAGGCCAACCGCACGCGCCGTATCGCCGCCGAGCGGTAAAATCATCAGCCAGCGACGGCAAAACGGTGTCAATGCCAGCAGGATCACCATCATCACGCCACTACGTAGCACCAGCTCGCCCGAGGCGTTATACGTACTGCCGGAAATCCACGTCAGGATCGCCGCCATACGCGGATCCCCGCTGGCCTGCAGCATCATCAGCAACATAGTGAAGGCGGTACTGAGCGCCATCCCCGCCAGCAGCATGCGGTGCGGCGAGAATCCGCCGCGCCCGGCAGCGATCATAATGATCAGCAGCGTCAGCGCCGCGCCAAGGCTCCCGGCGGGCATCAGCCAGCCAAACGCGTTGCCGGGCACGAAGAACAACATCAGTACCACGCCAAAGGCGGCGCCAGAGCTGATCCCCAGCACTTCCGGGCTGGCCATCGGGTTACCGGTCAGACGTTGAATGATGCAACCCGCGACAGCCAGCATCACCCCGGCGGTCAGCGCGGCAACAATGCGCGGCCAGCGCCACGGCAGCAACTCCTGCAACAGCGTGCCGCTGGCCCAGTGCCAGCCCTGCGCATCGCGGCCAAAAGCCAGCGCGGCCCACATCGCCAGCAACAGCACTACCAGCCCGCCCAGCACAAACCACGGCACCTGCTGACGTTCAGCCGCGACATTGTCCCCGGCATCCATGGCGGGGGTATTCATACTCCGCAGACGCGGCAACAGCCACAGCAGCAACGGAGCGCCAATCAGCGCGGTGATCGAACCGGTGGAGACTTCCATCCACACCCGCGTCAACCACCAGATGATCTGGTCGGAGAGCCAGAGGATCAGCGCGCCAATCAGCGGCGCTAACAGCAGACGCGCCAGCAGACGACGTGCGCCAAGCATTTTTGCCAGTAGCGGCGCGAACAGGCCGATAAATCCGATGATCCCCACCGCATTCACCAGCAACGCACTCAGGACAATCGCCAGCGTCAGCGCGGCCAGGCGCGCCATCGACAGTGCAAGCCCCAGATTGCGCGCAACGCCATCATCCAGCCCCATCAGCGTGAGCGGGCGCAGCAACAGCAACGTCAGCACGGCGCAGCCAGCTAGCTGCGGCCACAAACGTTGCACCACGCTCCAGTCGGTTTGCGTCAGCGTTCCGGTGCTCCACAAAAACATGCTTTGCAATTGATCGTGGTGAAACAGCACCAGCAACTGGTTGATCGCGCCGCAATAGAGGCTGACCACCAGACCGGCGAGGATCAGCGTCACCGGCGACAACCGTTTTCCCCACGCCACACCAAATACCAGCGCGCCAACGGCGCCTGCGCCGATCAACGCCGCAAACTGCGAGGCCAGCACGCCTGGAATTGTCCACAGCGTGGTAATCGTGATGCCCAACTGCGCGCCGGTCGCCACGCCCAGCGTGGTCGGTTCGGCCAGCGGGTTACGCAATACCTGCTGGAACAACACGCCAACCAGCCCAAGCCCCGCGCCTACCAGCAGCGAGACGGCCAGACGCGGCAACAGGCTGTAATGGAACAGCATCTGATCGATCAGATTCATATCCGGCGCACGAAACGCCTGCCCCCACTGCACGCACGGCAGTGCAACGTTTAAGTTGCTCCAGGTCAGCCAGGCGGCGGCGACAAACAGCAACGCCAGCAAGAAGGCAGGGAAACGTGCAATACTCTGACTCATGTCCGGCCTCCCAGCGCGTTATCCAGCACGCGGGTGAAGTGCATCGCCGACAGTGTCGCGCCATAGAACCAGACTGCCGGAACGCGCTGGAATCGGCCAGACCGGACAAACGGCATCGCCTGCCACAGCGGCGTCGCCATCAGCTTGCGCATATCCTGCTCATTACCGTGATCGAAACAGAGCACATCCACATCTTTGTACGCTGCCAGCCTGTCGATACCGACCGTCACGCTGCCCCAGAAGGTGGTTTCCCCCTGCCAGGCATTGCGCACACCCAGTTGATCGAGCACCGCCTGGAACAGGCAGTTCTCGGCAAACACCAGCACATGGCGCGGATCGAGCAGGGTAATCATCAATAACGGACGATCGCCGCGCCGGGCGAAATGCGGTTTTGTCCCATCAATTAACGCATCAAACTGATCGAGATGTTTTTTGGCTGCGGCTTCCCGATTCAGCATTTGCGCCATTTCGTTCAGCGAACGTCGGGCCAGCGCCAGCGGTTGTTTACCGTCGCTGAAAGTAAAACCGCGCCCCGGTGCGATCTTCGCCAGTTTGGCCTCATCCGGGCCGTAACCCGCCGACCAGACCAGCAGCGAGGGTTTCATCTGCGTGAGTAATTCGAGGTTCGGTACGGTACGCAAACCAACGTCAATTACCGAAGCGGGCAGCGACGGTTCGTTAACCCAGATGTTGTAATTATGTACATCGGCAACGCCATACGGCGTAATGCCCAGCGCCAACAGCAGTTCCACAGGCAGCCATTCCAGCGCCACAATACGGTACGGATCAACGGTTGCCGCGCGAGCGCTGCGTAGATGCCACAGCAGCGGAGAAAGCGCCATCGCCGTCAGTAAGCGACGACGGCTAATCGAGTGTAGATCGGCCATCAGTAGACAAAACTCACCGGCGCCGCACCCGCCGGATGCGGCAGGATCCCCATCGGGATACCGTAAATATGTTCAAGCGTATCAGCACGCATCAGCGTGTCCGGTGTGCCTTCGGCGATCATTTCACCGCCGCGCAGCGCCACCAGATAGTCGCAATAACGCGCCGCCATATTGATATCGTGCAGCACGGCAATCACCGTCAGCCCGCGTTGCTGGCTTAAGCGATGCACCAGCGCCAGCACATCAACCTGATGCGCGATATCCAGCGCCGAGGTCGGTTCATCCAGCAACAGGCAGCGGCTGTCCTGCGCCACAAGCATCGCAATCCACGCCCGCTGACGCTCGCCGCCGGAGAGACTATCCACCAGCCGGTGCGCCAGCGGCTTTAGCCCGACCAGCGCTATCGCTTCTTCCACTTTTTCTCTGTCGGCCACGCCAAAACGCCCCAGCGCACCGTGCCACGGGTAGCGGCCAATCGCCACCAGCTCACGCACCGTCATCCCTTCCGCCTGCGGCAACTGCTGCGGCAGATAAGCCACTTTGCGGGCAAACGCCTTGCTGTTCCAGCTCTCCAGCGGCTGCCCGTCGAGCAGAATATCGCCCGCAGAAGGCGGCTGATGACGGCCGAGCATTTTCAGCAATGTGGATTTGCCCGAGCCATTATGGCCAATCAGGCCAGTGACTTTCCCCACCGGGAATGTCAGGGAGAGAGGCTGCAGCAGCGTACGTCCCGGCACGCTAAAAGTAACATCGGTCAGTTGAAAGGTTGTATCGGGAAGCGCTCTGTTTTCCTGCATGATTGCCATCTTATAAAAGGGCGCGGCGAACCGTGCCCGAAGAGAGATTAGAAGCGGAAGGTTGCGGTCGCCACCACCTGACGTTCTGCGCCCCAGAAGCAGCCGTACGTGTTGAAGCAACTGGCAACGTATTCACGATCGAGCAGGTTATTTACGTGAAGCGCGACGTTGGAACCCGCCAGGCCAACACGCGCCAGATCGTAACGCACCAGCGCATCAACAACCGTGTAGCTACCCACCTTAAAGGAGTTCGCCGGATCGCCATAGCTTGAACCGGTGAGACGTGCGCCGGTTCCTAATGTCAGACCAGACAAAGCTCCGTCGTAGAAGGTGTAGTCGCCCCACAGTGACGCCATATGTTTAGGCACTTGCGCCGGAGTGTTGCCTTTGTAGTTGGTATCAGTGGTGTATTCAGCCTGGGTATAGGTATACGAACTCACCACGTTGATATTCGCTGACAGCGCCGCTTTGGCTTCGATTTCCACGCCACGCGCGCGAATTTCACCGCCTTCAACAGACCAGAAAGAACCGTTTGGATCGGCCATCAGGTTGTTGCTCTTGGTGAGCTGATAGACGGCACCGGTCATGACAATCGGACGATCTTTCGGGCTGTATTTCACGCCTGCTTCGTACTGCTTGCCTTTGGACGGTGCGAAAATCGCGCCGCTCGCCCCGGTGGTCGATGCCGGTTCAAATGACTCGCTATAGCTAAAGTACGGCGTTACGCCATTGTCGAACAGGTAGTTAACACCGCCACGCCAGGTAAACTGCTTGTCGTCACGTTCCGCAGTGATATTAGTGGTGCGGTTGAATGCGCTCTGTTTAGCCCAGTCATAACGGCCGCCCAGCGTAACCAGCACCTTATCCCACTGCGCCTGATCCTGTGCGTAAAGGCCCGTTTGTTGCTGGCGGTTCAGGATCTGGTAAGCGCCAGAAGGCGTCGGGCGAGCACCGAAATCGAAATCACCGCGATCAAGATCGTAGATATCAGACGGAGCGACAGAGCCTGCATAGCCAAACCATGAATTAATGTCGTTACGCATACGCATGTAATCGACGCCGGTCAGCAGAATGTGATCCACTGAACCGGTAGTAAATTTGCTTTGCAGTTGCGTATCGACGGAGAAGTTCTGCAACTTCTCGTGATCGATCACATACTGACGCGTCAGGTAATGGCCCCACTCAGATTGCGCAATGCCTGCACATGGGCTGCTCGCCGGAGCGCTTGAATAGAGCGGATCAGAACACATTCCATAACCGTAAACGCTGTTTTGCGACGTTTTGTTCTCGGCGTAACGCATGTTCTGGCGCACGGTGAAGGTGTCATCGAATGCATGTTCGAAGCTATAACCCACCATTTTCTGGTTACGGGAATAGGTGTTGTTCTTCGCGCCTTCGTTGAAGTCAGTCGGCAGACGCGAACCATTCGGCAGCGGTTGAACCGTTCCCTCTTTCGGCAACCAGCCGTAATAGCCGGTTTCCGGCTCGTTCTGGAAGTAAGAGAGGAACGTGAAATTCGTTTTGTCATCCGGGCGCCAGGTAAAGGATGGCGCAACGGTGTAGCGCTGCTCTTTTTTGTCTTCCTGCTGTGCATTCGCCGAACGCGCAAGACCGGTTAAGCGATAAGAGAATACGCCGTCATCATCCAGCGCATCGCTGAAATCAAACCCGGTCTGGAACAGGTTGTCTGTGCCTGCCTTGAACTGTATTTCATACAGTGGCGTGGTGGTTGGGCGCTTGCTGACCATATTCAACAGGCCGCCGGGGCTGCTTTTTCCGTAGAGCACCGAGGTTGGGCCGCGCAGGATTTCGGCGCGCTCAATCATGTAAGGATCAATTACCGCGTCATTGTAGAAGTTGCCCTGCATCTTCAGACCGTCGAGGTAGTTGTTCTGGCTCTGACCATCCGCGGCGAAACCACGAATAATCAGGTAGTCGTAGGTGTTGGATGCACCACGCGTCCCCACCGCAACGCCCGGTGTATAGCTGAGGGCTTCTTTTACGGATTTCGGCTGATGCAGCGCGATCTCTTCGCTGGTCACCACGGAAATAGACTGGGGGGTTTTCTCCAGCGGCATATCCGTTTTGGTTGCTGTGGCGGTATGTTTCGCCGCGATGGTAGCCGCCGGACCCCACGCGTTTTCTTGCGCAACTGGCGCTGTGGTTACGGTGATGGTTTCTTCATTCTGGGTTGTTGCAGCCTGTGCATAAACAGACATGCCGCTAACCGCTGTGGCTACTACAACTGCGATTTTACGCAGCGTAGTGTTGACTGGCTGAGCAGTTTTTGGACGCGCCATTGGTTTATCTCTGAATCAATGAGTGAACGATAACGTAAACGATAATTATTATTATGACCGCAGCATAATATGCGAAGCGTTGTACGCATAGCAAGAAGTAAGCCGCGCGAGAGCGCCTGAGGGATTAAGAAATAACCAGATAAAAAACGTGGGGTTAAAAGGTGTTTAAGAGGTCGTTATCTGAATGTTTGCGATAGCGAAAAAAAGAAAAAACCCCGGCTTTGCGACCGGGGTTTTCAGGGTTAATTACTGCCAAACATCTCTTTGATCCAACCTGCGACGCCATCGCTTTTCTGCTCTTGCTGTGGCTGTTGCTGGGGTTGCTGTTGTTGCGGCTGCTGCTGCGGCTGCGTTGACTGATCAAACGGGTTGCCGGTTTGCGGCTGCACCTGATTCTGCTGGCACAGCGTTTCCGGGCTGGTTGTCCAGACCGGCAGTGAACGCGAACCGCCACCGCCGCAGACAAAGTTGCCCATGTCGTCGACGCCCATTGTGGTGATGTCTTCCGGCGGCGTCAGATCCAGCGGGATCGGCGACTGGTTTTCCAGATAACGCTGATAAATCGCCATCGCGCCGCTTGCACCATACAGCTTCGTCGGCTGGTTATTATCGCGCCCCACCCAGGTGATGGTCACTTCACGCCCGTCGATACCGGCAAACCAGGTATCGACGTTATTGTTAGTAGTACCGGTTTTCCCGGCCAGATGCAGACCCGGATATTTCGCGCCCAACTGACGGCCCGTACCGCGCTGAACCACCTGTTGCATGGTCCACAGCGTCATGTACGCCGCCTGCGCCGGCACCGCACGTTCGGCCTGCGGGAAGCTCTGATACAGCACCGTACCGTCTTCAGCAATCACTGAACGCAGTGCGGAAAGCTGCGCGCGGTTACCGCCGCTGGCGATAGTCTGGAACGCCTGCGCCACTTCAATCGGCGTCAGGTTCAGCGCACCGAGCAGCATTGACGGCATGCCGGTGAGCTGATCTTTTGGCGCGCCCAGTTTCAGCCAGGTATCCGTTACCGCTGGCAGACCAACCGCCATCCCGAGATTAACCGTCGGCACGTTCATTGAACGTGTCAGCGCATCCACCAGCATAACCTGACCACTGAAACGGCGATCATCGTTCTGTGGTGCCCAGACCTGGCCGTTCGACAACCGCAAAGAGATCGGCGCATCGGCAATCCAGGTATTGAGGCGATACACATTTGGCTGGCTCAGCGCCGTCAGATAGGTCGCCGGTTTCGCCAGCGAACCAATGGAACGGCGCGCTTGCATGGCGCGGTTATAGCCCGCGAACTGCGGCGTCGCGCCGCCAACCATGGCCCGAACCTCGCCGGTATAGCGGTCTACTACCACCATCGCCGTTTCAAGATCGCTCAGTTTGCGCTGCTTGATCAGCGCCGGAATACCTTCCACGGCAGCTTTTTCTGCCGCGTCCTGCGCGACAGAATCAAAGGTCGTGAAAATCTTCACGCCGGAGAGATCTTTCACTTTATCGCCGAGTTTCGCCTGCAACTCCTGACGCACCATCTGCATAAACGCCGGCTGCGGTGAAATCACCCCTCCCCGCGGCTGTACGCCCAGCGGACGAGCGCTCAGCATGTCATACAGTTCCTGATCGATGACGTTTTGCTGTTGCAACAGACGCAACACCAGGTTACGGCGCTCCAGTGCCAGTTTCGGGTTGCGCCACGGGTTATAAACCGACGCCCCTTTCACCATTCCCACCAGCAACGCCTGCTGATCGAGGCTCAGCTCCTCCACCGGACGGCCAAAATAGTAGAGGCTCGCCAGCGGGAAACCGCGGATCTCGTTGTCGCCGCTCTGACCGAGGTAAACCTCGTTCATATACAGTTCAAGAATACGATCCTTGCTGTAACGGGCATCCATAATCAGCGCCATATAGGCTTCGTTGGCTTTACGCCAGTACGACCGTTCGCTGCTCAGGAACAGGTTCTTCACCAGTTGCTGCGTCAGCGTACTTGCCCCTTGTACCGTGCGTCCGGCGGTCAGGTTTGCCAGCACCGCACGGCCAATGGAGTAGAAGCTGATACCGTCATGTTCATAGAAATGACGGTCTTCGGTTGCCAGCAGCGTATCAACCAGCAGATCCGGGAAACCGTTACGCGGCACGAACAGACGCTGCTCGCCGTTCGGCGAAGAGAGCATAGTGATGAGACGCGGATCGAGACGGAAGAAACCGAACTGGCGATTGCTGTCCATGTTCTCAATGGTTTCCAGACGATCGCCATCAAAAGTCAGACGCGCTCGCACCTGCCCCTCTTTGCTGTCCGGGAAATCAAACGGGCGGCGGATCATCTCAATGCTTTTCGCCTGCACGGTAAACTCGCCGGGACGCGTCATCTTCGTCACCTGGCGGTACTGCGTGGCTTCCAGCAGTTTTACCATTTCGTTTTTGCTGATCGCCATATCCGGCTCAAGGTTGACCATGCGGCCATAAACCGCAGCCGGCAACTGCCAGACTTTGCCATCGATACGGGCGCGGATTTTTTGATCCAGATAAACGCCATAAATGGCGCACAGCACGGCTAAAACGATGAAAATTTTCAATAGCAGCCAGAACCAACCGCGTTTGCCGCGTGGCTTCCCGCCTTTACCTTTTTTCGGCATCGGTTCTTCATCCTCATCATCATCGTCGTAATCGTCGTACTCCTCTTCCCGGAGTCGGCGACGACTGATTTTTTCTTTCACCGGACGCACAGGTTTCCCCTTACGTCCAATTGGCTCGCGGTCATTCCCCGCCATGCTTTACTCTCCGCAACATTCAGGCGCAAGGGCCTGATTCTCAGTTCTTTTGCCAACGGGCAGAAGAAGAAATCTCTCAATTTTTAGCGCACCGCGCTGCTCAGCCGGGTTTACGAATACTTCTTCGTACGCCGGGTCGGCGCGGTATTCGCCGGATCGTCCGGCCAGACATGTTTCGGATAGCGCCCTTTCATCTCTTTTTGCACTTCACGATAAGCGCCGTTCCAGAATGCGCTTAAATCCCGCGTAATTTGCAGCGGCCGCTGCGCCGGGGAAAGCAGCTCCAGCACCAGCGCGACGCGCCCTTGAGCAATCGTCGGCGTGGCCGCTTCACCAAACATCTCCTGCATGCGAACCGCCAGCGCCGGTGGGTTATCTTCATGATAACGGATGGCAATCCGGCTTCCCGTCGGCACAGTGTAATGCCCCGGCAGTTCACTATCCAGCCGTTGACGTAATGACCACGGCAGGGTGTTTTGTAATGCCTGCGTAACATCCAGCGCTTTTAAATCGCGCAGCGATCGGATACCGCCCATTTGTGGCAATAACCATTGCTCCAGATTCTCCAGTAAAGAGGCCTCATCCACGGCGGGCCAGCCCTCTTCTGGCAGCCATTTCGCCGCGCAGTGTAAACGTAAACGGTACTGCACAGCCTCCGGTGTCCAGTTCAAAACTTGCAAGCCTTTATCGCGGATGCCGTTAAGCATCGCCTGATGCAGCTCCTCTTCTGAGGGTTTAGCCAGCGGCTGCACTTTCACCGTTAACTGGCCGATCCGGCTACGGCGAAAGGCTTTTAATGTGCCTTGCGCCTCGTCCCATTCGACGGTATCCGATTGCTGCAACAGTTGTGGGCAGCGGGTGATCAGCGCCTCAATATCGAGCGGCAACGCCAGTAAAATACGCGCATCCGGTGACTGGCTTCCCTGCAATAACAACGGCGCAAGCAGCCACTCATGGCGATTTAGCGCATCGTCGGCATCCAGCGTCGCCCCCATACCGTTCGCCAGTTGATAACGCCCTTCCTGCCCGCGCCTGCGCGCAATACGATCGGCAAACGCACCGGCAAGCAACGGCGCCACCGCGCTGATATCCACTTCTCCCCCGCTGCTTTTTAGCCTACGAGCAAGCTGGCGCGCACGCTGCTGCCAGTTTGGCTGCGTGCGTGAAAAGGCCGCGTTTAAATCACTGTTTCCACCACGAGGTGGTTCTTCAAGGATGGCGGCCAGCGTCGCCGCCGTCGCGATCTCGTCATCCCCTTCAGCCGCCGCCAGCATTGCGGCCAGACGCGGATCATTACCCAGCGCGGTCATCCGCTGACCAAACGCTGTTAAACGACCCTCTTCCAGCGCCCGCAGTTGCGTAAGCAGCGTGCGCGCCGCCGCCAGATTAGTCGCCGGAGGCAGATCCAGCCAGCAAAGTTGCGCAGGATCCTGGCATCCCCAGAGTAATAATTCCATCAACAGACCGGATAAATCGCTGTGCAGAATTTCCGGGCTACTTTGCGCCGCTGCACGTTCAGCCTGCTCTTTACTTAATAAATGTACGCAAATCCCCGCTTCCAGACGCCCGGCGCGACCGGCACGCTGCGTCATCGACGCCACGCTGATGCGCTGTGTCATCAGCCGGGTTAAACCGCTGCGGGGATCAAAACGCGCCACGCGCTCCTGCGCGCTATCCACCACCAGGCGAATACCTTCGATGGTCAGACTGGTTTCGGCAATATTGGTGGCGAGCACCACTTTGCGCTGCCCAGCGGGCGCAGGCAAAATCGCCTTGCGTTGCTCGCTGAGCGGCAATGCGCCATAGAGAGGGCAAAGCAGCACATCGCTGCCGACGCGGGCGGCCAGTTGCTCCTGCACGCGCTGGATCTCACCCACGCCTGGTAAAAACAGTAATAAGGAACCACGTTCCTCGCGCAGTAATCCGCTAACGACCTGCGCCACGGCTTCATCAAAGCGCTGATGCGCTGCCAGCGCCTGATAACGTTGCTCGACCGGGTATGCCCGCCCGGCAGAAACAATGGCAGGAGCCTGCGGCAAAAGGGTTTGCAGACGTTCGTTATCCAGCGTAGCGGACATCACCAACAATTTAAGATCGTCGCGCAGCCCCTGCTGGAGATCCAGCAGCAGCGCCAGCGCCAGATCCGCCTGCAAGCTACGTTCATGGAATTCATCGAGGATCACCAGCCCAATGCCGTTCAGCTCCGGATCCTGCTGGATGAGGCGCGTTAAAATTCCTTCAGTGACCACTTCGAGGCGCGTGTTCGGCCCTACGCAGGTCTCTGCACGCATGCGGTAACCCACGGTCTCGCCAGGTTTCTCATTCAGCAGTTCCGCCAGACGCTGCGCCACATTGCGCGCCGCCAGGCGACGCGGCTCCAGCAGCAAAATCCGCCCGTTGATCTCACCCTGTTGCAGCAGTTGTAACGGCAGCCAGGTGGATTTGCCGGCACCGGTCGGCGCGCTCAACAACACCTGAGAAGAGGAACGTAACGCAGCAAGGATATCGGGCAGAACAGCAGCAACCGGCAGTGAGGACACAAAAGCTCCAGAGGATTCACATAAGAAGGCCAGCTAGTATACCATCGCCATAATTCATTACCGAGAACACGCCATGCCCGAATCAAAAAGGCTGTTTTTCGCCCTCGAATTGCCTGCCGACATCCAGACGCAGGTCATTCACTGGCGCGCGCAGCACTTTCCTCCCGAAGCCGGACGCCCGGTGGCAGCAGCAAACCTGCATCTGACGCTGGCATTCCTCGGCGAGATCAGTGCGGAAAAGCAGCGTGCGCTGGAAGGGCTGGCCGGGCGCATTCGCCAGCCGGGTTTTACGCTTCATCTGGATGACGCTGGCCAGTGGTTGCGATCCAGAGTGATTTGGCTCGGTTCGCGCCAGCCGCCGCGCGGGTTGCTGCAACTGGCCGATATGCTGCGCGCGCAGGCTTCGCGCAGCGGGTGTTATCAAAGCCCCCAACCGTTTCATCCGCATATTACGCTGCTGCGTGACGCCAACCGCGCAGTGACGATCCCGCCGCCGGGGTTTCGTTGGTCTTTCCCGGTCAACGAATTTGCCCTGTATGAATCGCAGTTTATCCAGGGACGCACGCGTTACACGCCGCTGAACCGCTGGACGCTTAAAACAGAATAATAAGGATTTCCTATGGAATTTATTCCGCCGCTTAAATCCGCCACGCTGATCCAGCGCTATAAACGTTTCCTGGCGGATGTGATTACCCCGGAAGGAGAAACCCTGACATTGCACTGTCCTAATACCGGAGCGATGACAGGTTGCGCGACGCCAGGCGATACGGTGTGGTATTCCACTTCGACAAATCTGAAGCGCAAATATGCACACACCTGGGAATTAACTCAAACCCAGCAGGGCGCATTTATTTGCGTCAACACTCAACAGGCCAATGCATTAACAAAAGAAGCCATTCTCGCCGATCGCCTGCCGGAACTGACGGGATATAGCTCGCTGAAAAGCGAAGTAAAATATGGTGCGGAGCGTAGCAGAATTGACTTTCTGTTACAGGCAGAGGATCGTCGCAACTGCTATATTGAAGTGAAATCGGTCACGCTCGCCGAGCAGCAGTCAGGCTACTTTCCGGATGCCGTCACCTTGCGAGGACAAAAGCATCTGCGGGAGTTAATGGGCGTCGCGGCCAGCGGCGATCGCGCGGTAATTCTGTTTGCCGTCCTGCACTCTGCCGTTGAATATTTTTCTCCTGCACGCCATATTGACGAGGAATACGCACGATTATTGAGTGACGCACAACGTCAGGGGGTAGAAGTAATCGCTTATAAAGCGGAACTTTCTGCCGATAATATCACTCTTAGGTTGCCGCTACCTTTTACGGTATAAAGGGCAAGCAGTTGACAGGTCAGTGATTTGTTCGCGTGCGCAAATACGCTTTTCCTCACAGCGTTGTCAAGTGTTACGTTTAGATATTTGCCATCTGTAAAAGCATCTGTTATTTATAGCGGCCTGATTTTTCCCCCACACGGGGATCGATAGTGCGTGTTAAGGAGAAGCAACATGCAAGAAGGGCAAAACCGTAAAACATCGTCCCTGAGTATTCTCGCCATCGCTGGGGTGGAGCCGTATCAAGAGAAACCGGGCGAAGAGTATATGAACGAAGCCCAGCTGGCGCACTTCAAGCGAATTCTTGAAGCATGGCGTAATCAACTCAGGGATGAAGTCGATCGCACCGTTACGCATATGCAGGACGAAGCTGCTAACTTCCCGGATCCGGTTGACCGTGCCGCCCAGGAAGAAGAGTTCAGCCTCGAACTGCGTAACCGCGATCGCGAGCGCAAGCTGATTAAAAAGATCGAGAAGACGTTGAAAAAAGTAGAAGACGAAGATTTCGGCTTCTGTGAATCCTGCGGCGTGGAAATTGGTATCCGTCGTCTGGAAGCGCGTCCAACCGCCGATCTGTGCATCGACTGTAAAACGCTGGCGGAAATCCGCGAAAAACAGATGGCGGGTTAATCCCCCGTTATCACTGATGACGCATCACTTAGGCGTGGTGCGCCTTATACGGCGGGAGTGATTCCCGCCCTATATTTCTTTGCCTGTCGATATGCCTGAATCTCACTATATTGGGCGCTTTGCGCCATCTCCTTCCGGTGAACTGCACTTTGGCTCATTGATTGCTGCGCTTGGCAGCTACCTGCAGGCCCGCGCCAATCAGGGCGACTGGCTCGTCCGTATCGAAGATATTGATCCCCCTCGTGAGGTTCCCGGCGCAGCAGCGACGATTTTGCGTCAGCTGGAACACTACGGTCTGCACTGGGACGGTGAAGTGCTGTGGCAATCGCAACGACATGATGCCTACCGTGAAGTACTCGCTACTTTGCAACGTGACGGTTTAAGTTACTTCTGTACCTGCACCCGCGCGCGTATCCAGAGTATCGGCGGCATCTACGATGGCTATTGCCGCACCCGACACAACGGCCCGAAAAATGCCGCGCTACGTCTGTTGCAACATCAGCCGGTGCTGTATTTTGACGATCGGCTACGCGGCCGTATTGTGGCCGATGAAAAACTGGCGCGGGAAGATTTCATTATTCATCGTCGTGATGGGTTATTCGCTTATAACCTGGCCGTCGTGGTCGACGATCATTTTCAGGGCGTGACGGAGATCGTTCGCGGCGCGGATCTGATTGAACCGACAGTGCGGCAAATCTCGCTCTATCAGCAGCTTGGCTGGCCTGTGCCTGGGTATATTCATCTACCTCTGGCACTTAACGAGCAAGGGAATAAGCTCTCCAAGCAAAACCATGCTCCTGCCTTGCCTGGCGGCGATCCCCGCCCCATAATAATCAGGGCTTTACAATTTCTGAACCAGGATGTAACAAATGAGTGGCAGGATCTCAGCATCGAAGTGTTGCTGAACCAGGCGGTCGAAAATTGGTCACTTTCCCGCGTGTCTGAGGGGCAGATGTGAATACATCATTCTCAAATGCGTCGCGCTGAGCTATGATTAGCCGCTATTTTTTTGTCCTGACGTTTGACACTACCGAGGTGTACTATTTTTACCCGAGTCGCTAATTTTTGCCGCAAGGTGCTAAGCCGCGAAGAGAGCATCGCCGTCGAGGCGTTGGCTCAACCGCAGATGACGGTTATTCCGCGTGAGCAGCACGCTATTTCCCGCAAAGATATCAGTGAAAATGCGCTCAAGGTGCTCTATCGTCTGAATAAAGCGGGCTACGACGCTTACCTGGTAGGCGGCGGCGTGCGCGACTTATTGCTGGGCAAAAAACCAAAAGATTTTGACGTCACCACCAGCGCCACGCCGGATCAGGTACGCAAACTGTTCCGCAACTGCCGGCTGGTCGGCCGCCGTTTCCGCCTCGCACATGTCATGTTCGGCCCGGAAATTATTGAAGTTGCCACCTTCCGCGGCCACCACGACGAACAGCAAACCGATCGTTCTATTTCCCAGCGCGGCCAGAACGGCATGCTGCTGCGTGACAATATCTTCGGTTCTATCGAAGAAGATGCCCAGCGTCGCGACTTCACCATCAATAGCCTTTATTACAGCGTTGCCGATTTTACCGTGCGTGATTACGTCGGGGGCATGCGCGATCTGGAAGAGGGCGTGATTCGCCTGATTGGCAACCCGGAAACCCGCT
Source organism: Kosakonia sp. H7A (assembly GCF_003028445.1). NCBI lineage: Bacteria > Pseudomonadati > Pseudomonadota > Gammaproteobacteria > Enterobacterales > Enterobacteriaceae > Kosakonia > Kosakonia sp. H7A. The sequence continues at coordinate 63,880 of NZ_PYTZ01000004.1, forward strand.
ACCGTGAAGATCCGGTGCGCATGCTGCGCGCGGTGCGCTTCGCCGCCAAGCTGGGGATGCGCATCAGTGAAGAGACAGCCGAGCCTATCCCGCGTCTGGCCACATTAATTAACGACGTTCCGCCCGCGCGTCTGTTTGAGGAATCCCTCAAGCTGCTGCAGGCTGGCTATGGTTACGACACCTGCCGCTTGCTGCGCGAATATGGCCTGTTCCAGCCCCTGTTCCCGACCATCACCCGCTACTTCACCGAAAAAGGTGACAGCCCGATGGAGCGCATTATTGAGCAGGTGCTGAAGAATACCGACAACCGTATCCACAATGATATGCGCGTCAACCCGGCGTTCCTGTTTGCCGCTATGTTCTGGTATCCACTGCTGGAGGATGCCCAGCGCATTGCGCAGGAAGGCGGTCTTGCCTATTACGATGCGTTCGCGCTGGCGATGAATGACGTGCTGGATGAAGCCTGTCGTTCGCTGGCCATTCCAAAACGCATTACGACGCTTATCCGTGATATCTGGCAGCTACAGCTGCGGATGTCCCGCCGCCAGGGTAAACGCGCCTGGAAGCTGATGGAGCATCCGAAATTCCGCGCCGCTTACGATCTGCTGGTGCTGCGCGCCGAAGCGGAAAACAACGGCGAGCTGCAACGTCTGGCGAAATGGTGGGGTGAATTCCAGGTTTCTGCGCCGCCCACACAAAAAGATATGCTGGATGATTTAGGCGAAGAGCCAGCCGAACGCCGCCGTCATCGCCGCCCGCGCAAACGTACGCCGCGCCGTGAGGGCAGTGCGTGACTCTCGCTTACATCGCGCTGGGCAGCAATCTCGCATCGCCGCTTGATCAGGTCAACGCGGCGATCGCCGCCCTCGGCGAAATCCCACAAAGCCGCATTGTGGCGGTCTCTTCGCTCTATCGCACTCCCCCGCTCGGGCCGCCGGATCAGCCGGATTATCTCAACGCTGCCGTGGCGCTGGAAACAACGCTTGCGCCTGAAGCGCTGCTCGATCACACCCAACGGATTGAGTTACAGCAGGGCCGCGTACGTAAAGCGGAGCGCTGGGGGCCACGCACACTCGATCTCGATATCATGCTGTTCGGTTCCTTAACGCTGAATACGCAACGCCTGACGGTTCCGCATTACGATATGAAAAACCGTGGTTTTATGCTGTGGCCGCTGTTTGAAATCGCCCCCGATCTGCACTTCCCGGATGGCGCTTCGCTGCGCGCCACGCTGGAACAGCTCAACGCGCCAAAACCCGACGCCTGGTAATTCCCTCTGCCGCCTCTTTGCGACGGCCTAAAATCATTGCCCGCCTGAATGTTACTGATAGAATGCGCCAGAACACGCTTTGAACTATCAGGAAACACTATGAAACCTACCACCATCTCCTGGCTGCATAAGTGTAAACAGGATAAGAAACGCTTCGCGACAATCACCGCTTACGACTACAGCTTCGCCAAACTGTTTGCCGAAGAAGGGATTAACGTGATGCTGGTTGGCGACTCGTTAGGGATGACGGTACAAGGTCATGATTCCACCCTGCCCGTCACCGTGGCAGATATCGCTTATCACACACAAGCGGTGCGCCGCGGTGCTCCATCATGCCTGCTGCTCGCCGATCTGCCGTTTATGGCGTATGCCACACCGGAACAGGCCTTTGAGAATTCCGCCATCGTGATGCGCGCGGGCGCCAATATGGTGAAAATCGAAGGTGGCCGCTGGCTGGCGCCGACGGTAAAAATGCTCACCGAACGCGCGGTGCCAGTGTGCGGTCATCTCGGCCTGACACCGCAATCAGTCAATATTTTCGGCGGTTACAAAGTTCAGGGGCGCGGCGACGCGGCTCAGGGGCTGCTTGACGATGCGCTGGCACTGGAAGCCGCCGGATCGCAACTGCTGGTGCTGGAGTGCGTGCCGTTGGAACTGGCGCAGCGTATTACCGCCGCATTAACCATCCCGGTGATCGGAATTGGCGCAGGCAATGTTACCGACGGCCAGATTCTGGTTATGCATGACGCGTTTGGCATCACTGGCGGCCATATTCCTAAATTTGCTAAAAATTTCCTCAATGAAGCAGGCGACATGCGCGCAGCGGTCAGGCAGTATGTTGCCGAAGTCGAGTCCGGCGTCTATCCGGGCGAAGAACACAGTTTCCATTAAGGAGTCCTGTTGTGTTGATTATTGAAACCCTCCCGCTGCTGCGTCAGCATATTCGCCGACTGCATCAGGAAGGGAAACGCATTGCGCTGGTCCCGACCATGGGTAACCTGCACGATGGCCATATGAAGCTGGTCGATGAAGCGAAAGCCCGCGCCGACGCGGTAGTGGTGAGCATTTTTGTTAACCCGATGCAATTCGACCGTCCGGACGACCTGGCGCGCTACCCGCGTACTTTGCAGGATGATTGCGAGAAGCTGAACAAGCGCAAGGTGGATTTTGTTTTCGCGCCTGCGCCTGCCGATATCTATCCGCAGGGCACCGACGGTCAAACCTATGTTGACGTTCCGGGCCTCTCCACCATGCTGGAGGGCGCCAGCCGTCCGGGGCATTTCCGCGGCGTTTCCACCATCGTCAGCAAGTTGTTTAATCTGGTACAGCCGGATATCGCCTGCTTCGGCGAGAAGGATTATCAGCAGTTGCAGTTGATCCGCAAAATGGTTGCTGATATGGGCTATGACATCGAGATCGTCGGCGTGCCGACGGTACGCGCGAAAGATGGTCTGGCACTGAGTTCACGCAACGGTTACCTCACCGCTGACGAGCGTAAAATCGCCCCGGCGTTGAGCAAAGTGATGAATGCCACTGCAGAAAAATTGCAGGCAGGCGCGAGCGACGAAGAAGAGCTGATCGCCATTGCAGCCCAGGAAATCAACGATGCTGGTCTGCGCGCTGACGATATTCAGATCCGCGATGCCGACACGCTGGAGGCGCTCTCGAGCAAAAGCCAGCGCGCGGTGATTTTAATGGCGGCCTGGCTCGGACAGGCGCGCCTTATCGACAATAAAGTGGTTGAACTTGCCCGCCAGGCAGGGTAAAAATTTCGCCAGGACTCCACTCCCGTTAAGACTTTTCACGGTCTGCGGGAGTGAAATGAGCATGCGGGGAAATGCAGGATGCCGCCCCTCATTTTTAGCTGACTTATCCGTAATGAAGGTTTAACTCATGATTCGCACAATGCTGCAAGGCAAGCTCCACCGCGTCAAAGTGACACAGGCCGACCTGCACTATGAAGGTTCCTGCGCGATTGACCAGGATTTCCTTGAGGCGGCTGGTATTCTCGAATATGAAGCCATCGATATCTATAACGTGACCAACGGCAAACGCTTCTCAACCTACGCGATTGCGGGGGAACGCGGTTCCAGAATTATTTCGGTTAACGGCGCAGCGGCGCACTGCGCAGACGTGGGCGATATCCTGATTATCGCCAGCTACGTTACCGTACCGGATGAGGTTGCCCGTAGCTGGCAGCCGAAAGTGGCCTATTTTGACGGCGACAACGAAATGAAACGCACCGCGAAAGCCGTGCCGGTTCAGGTTGCCTGATTCCCCTACCCCTGCGGCTGGTTACTGATCAGCCGCGCCATCGTTTCCAGCGAATCCGTTCTTAGCACGTACAAACGCTTCAGCAAGAACGGATTATCACCCGGCTTCACTTTCCCGCGTACGGTCGTGACCGCCATATGAAAACCGGCGTCATTGGCCGCTTTTATCGCCGTGTCGTTATAACCGCCAAACGGGTATGAAAGATAGAGCACGTGCGGGTTGAACTGTGCCAGCGCCCGGCGGGAGCGTTTAAAATCAAACAGGATGTTGTGGTAGCTGCGGCTGAGCAATATCGGGTGCATGGCGTCATCGACACGGTGCAGGAAGTGCGTATGCGACTGCACGTCAAACACGTCGCGCATGCTGTTCAGTTCCGACACGCTCATAAACTGTAACGACTTCGGATCCCATTTCTGCGGCTTCAATTTAATGCGCGAGGAGATAATAAACGCCGTCGCTTTAAAACCATATTCGCGCAGGATCGGGTACGCGTAACGGTTGACCGATTTCAAGCCATCATCAAAGGTGATCACCACTGAACGTGCGGGCAGATTCATGCGGTTACGCACATAGCCTTCCAGTTGATACATCGACAGCGTGGTATATCCCTGATCGCGTAGCCAGGTCATCTGGTTAGTAAAAGCGCGCACCGACGTGGTGGTGGAGGTATGACGGAAACGGGTATTTTCCTCGTCGCGCAGAATATGGTGGTAAGTCAGCACCGGAATACCGCTGTCTTCCTGCGCATCCAGGCTGCTTACCCAGGCCAGCCGGTTGCCGATGCGGATCTGGAACCAGGTCTGGTTCAGGCGGTCTTTCAGCTTATCGATAATGGGATAACGCAGGTTCTCCGCCAGCGTACCAAACTGTTCGCTGCGGTTATCCGGCGCCGTATACAGCGGCGTATCCTGCCACGTCACCAGATTCTGGTTACTCAGCGGCTTATTCAGATCGCCAAGGCTGTCCTCAATCCGCTGCTTGCCTTCCACCGCACTCAGGTGGCCTTTATCGATAAAACCGCTGCCAAAGCCGAAGCGAAACGCATAATAATCCTCTGCGCCCGGTACCACCGCCAGAATTTGCCCGGCGCGAATATTGCCGACCGTCACCACTCTGTCGCCGACCTGCGCCCAGATATCGGCATCTTCGGTAGTTTGCATATAGCGCGCAGGAATGCGCTGTTCACTGACAATGCTGGCAGAAGCGCTACAGGTAACCAGTAGCAGCAGAAGGGTAATCAAACGCGACATGAGACGAACCGGGTTGAGAGACTGTCATTAGTGTAACAAAACTGCACATATTCAAAGGCCGGAGTAAGTACAAAAAATAGCCCGTTCAGATAAGCTGGCTCTCATGTGCGGGAGAGCCAGCCCGAAGAGATTAACTACGCAGCCCGCGGCCGCGATTGATCAAGTACCAGCAAACCAAATAGAAAGCGATGATAAACACCACCAGCACGGCAACAGTGGTGAACAGCGGAACGTCGGTGATGCCGAGGAAACCAAAACGGAAGCCGCTGATCATATAGACTATCGGGTTCAGGTGCGACAGCGCCTGCCAGAACGGCGGCAGCAGCGTCAGGGAGTAAAATACCCCGCCCAGATAGGTCAACGGCGTCAGCACAAAGGTCGGGATCAGGCTGATATCGTCAAAGGTTTTGGCAAACACCGCATTCAGCAAACCAGCCAGCGAAAACAGCACGGCGGTCAGCAGCAGCGTTAAACCGACAAACAACCATGAATGCACCTGAAACGGCACGAAAAACAGCGAAACGGCAGTAACCAGAATACCGACGCACAGCCCGCGCGCCACGCCGCCGCCAACATAGCCAGCAATAATCACATGCGTCGGAACCGGCGCGACCAGCAGCTCTTCAATATTGCGCTGAAACTTAGCGCTGAAGAATGACGATGCGACGTTGGCGTAAGCGTTGGTGATCACTGCCATCATGATCAGCCCCGGCACGATAAACTGCATGTAGGTGAAACCGTGCATTTCACCAATCCGCGAACCGATCAAATTACCGAAAATAATAAAGTAGAGCGTCATGGTGATCACTGGCGGCACCAGCGTTTGCACCCAAATCCGCATGAAACGCTGGATCTCTTTGTACCAGATACTCTTCAGCGCCACCCAATAGAGCTGCATCATGCGCTTTCTCCTTTTCTGTCATGAACCAGCGTGACAAACAGCTCTTCGAGACGGTTGGCTTTGTTACGCATACTCAACACCTGTACACCCTGCGCGCTGAGCTGGCTGAAGACGCTGTTCACCCCCTGCTCGCGCAGGACTTCAACTTCCAGCGTGGAGGTGTCTACCAGCCGGTACTGATACCCCTCCAGCTTCGGCAGCGGGCATTTCGGCGCCAAATCGAGAATAAAAGTTTCCGATTTCAGTTTGGAAAGCAGCGCTTTCATCGAGGTGTTTTCGATCAAATCGCCGCGCTGAATGATGCCGATATTGCGGCACAGCATCTCCGCCTCTTCCAGATAGTGAGTGGTGAGGATAATGGTGGTGCCTTTATCGTTCAGATCTTTCAGGAAGCCCCACATGGAACGACGCAGTTCAATATCCACGCCTGCGGTCGGTTCATCGAGGATCAGCAGTTTCGGTTCATGCATCAGCGCACGGGCGATCATCAGGCGACGCTTCATACCGCCGGAGAGCATCCGCGCGCGTTCGTTGCGTTTTTCCCACAGATCGAGCTGGTTCAGGTATTTTTCGCTGCGCACCAGCGCTTCTTTGCGATCCACACCGTAGTAGCCCGCCTGGTTCACTACGATCTGCTGGACGGTTTCAAACGGGTTAAAGTTAAACTCCTGCGGGACCAGCCCCAGCTGGCGTTTGGCGTTGACCACATCTTTTTCCAGGTCATAGCCAAAGACGCTGACGCGCCCGGACGTTTTATTGACCAGCGAACTGATGATGCCGATAGTGGTGGATTTCCCTGCGCCATTCGGTCCAAGGAGCGCGTAGAAATCACCGGCTTCTACTTTCAGGTCAATACCGCGCAGCGCCTGGACGCCGCCCGGATAGGTTTTTTTAAGCTGCTCAAGCTCCAGTGCAATGGTCATGAAATATCGCTTACCTTTTTTACACTCGATGTGTAGTTTTAAAAGAGGAAGAGTTCACCTATATTAGCGCAACGCACTTACCGTTACAGGTCATCCACTTCCATGAAGGACATAGATACACTCATCAGCAATAACGCACTATGGTCAAAAATGCTGGTGGAAGAAGATCCCGGTTTTTTTGCCACGCTGGCACAAGCACAAAAACCGCGTTTCCTCTGGATTGGATGCTCCGATTCCCGCGTACCGGCCGAGCGCCTTACCGGCCTCGAACCCGGCGAGCTGTTTGTTCACCGTAATGTCGCCAATCTGGTGATTCATACCGATCTGAACTGCCTCTCCGTTGTGCAGTACGCGGTGGATGTGCTGGAAGTCGAACACATCATCATCTGCGGTCACTACGGCTGCGGCGGCGTGCAGGCGGCGGTTGAAAATCCTGAACTTGGGCTTATCGACAACTGGCTGCTGCACATCCGCGATATCTGGTTTAAACATAGCTCGCTGCTCGGCGAGATACCGGCAGAGCGCCGCTTCGATACCCTGTGCGAGTTGAACGTCATGGAACAGGTTTACAACCTGGGCCATTCAACAATCATGCGATCCGCCTGGAAACGCGGCCAAAAAGTGACGATTCACGGCTGGGCCTACGGCATTCACGACGGTCTGCTGCGCAATCTGGAAGTGAGCGCTACCAACCGCGAATCGCTGGAGCAGCGTTATCGCCAGGGTGTCTCCAACCTCAGTAAGAAGCACAACAACCACAAATAATCACTCGGGGCCAGCGGCCCCGATTTTTTTATTCGTCCAGCAGAACCACTTTGCCGACATACGGCAGATGACGGTAGCGCTGAGCGTAGTCAATCCCGTAGCCCACCACAAACTCGTCAGGAATAGCAAAGCCGACAAACTCCACCGGCACATCCACTTCGCGGCGGGAAGGTTTATCCAGCAGCGTACAGATCGCCAGCGATTTCGGTTCGCGCAGGCTAAGAATTTCACGCACTTTCGACAGTGTGTTGCCGGAATCAATAATATCTTCGACGATCAACACATCTTTGCCGCGAATATCTTCATCAAGATCTTTCAGGATTTTCACGTCACGCGTGGTGGACATACCGCTGCCATAGCTGGAGGCGGTCATAAAATCGACTTCGTGAGAAACCTGCACTTCACGGCATAAATCCGCCATGAACATAAATGATCCGCGCAGCAGGCCCACCAGCACCATTTCGCTGCCGCTGTCTTTGTAACGCTCAGTGATTTGACGGCCCAGTTCAGCGATACGCGCTTTGATCTCCGCTTCCGGGATCATCACTTCCACAGTGTGTTTCATTTTACTAACCATTTGATTTAAAGAGTAAATTACTCAAGTTCAGGAGATTTCCCGAAGAATTGAGAATTAAGACGCAAAGTATACCAGCAAATTGATTTCCATTGGCTATCGAACAAGAAAGCTCATTTTGTGATGACGGTCACATTTGTTAATGACTATAATTAATTGCTATCAAAAAATTAACAACTTAGATGAGTGTCTTTTATGGCGGAAACAAAAACTCAACAGCCACGGCTCCTGATTACGCTGACAACGCTGTTTGCAGCGCTTTGCGGGCTGTATCTGTTAATCGGTGGAGCCTGGCTTGTCGCCATTGGTGGCTCCTGGTACTACCCGATCGCCGGTCTGGTGATGCTGGGTGTCACCTGGCTATTGTGGAAAGGGAAGCGCGCTGCGCTGTGGCTGTATGCCGCACTGCTGCTTGCTACCATGATCTGGGGCGTGTGGGAAGTCGGTTTCGATTTCTGGGCGCTGACGCCGCGAAGCGATATCCTCGTCTTCTTTGGCATCTGGCTGATTCTCCCCTTCGTCTGGCGGCGACTGGTTATACCATCCGGCGGGGCCGTCGCAGCGCTGGTAGTTGCCCTGCTGATTAGCGGCGGGATCCTCACCTGGGCGGGCTTTAACGATCCGCAAGAAGTAAATGGCACCCTGAGTGCTGATTCAACGCCAGCCGCACCTATTTCGCAGGTAGCGGATGGCGACTGGCCGGCCTATGGCCGCAACCAGGAAGGCCAACGTTACTCGCCGCTGAAGCAGATCAACGCCGACAACGTGAAGAACCTGAAGGAAGCCTGGGTGTTCCGCACTGGCGATCTGAAGCTGCCGACCGATCCGGGCGAACTGACCAATGAAGTGACGCCAATTAAAGTCGGCGACACGCTGTATCTGTGTACTGCGCACCAGCGTCTGTTTGCCGTTGATGCCGCAACCGGTAAAGAGAAGTGGCATTTCGATCCGCAACTGAATGCCAATCAATCATTCCAGCATGTCACATGCCGCGGCGTTTCTTACCATGAAGCGCGCGCCGACAATGCCAGCCCGGACGTGGTTGCCGATTGTCCACGCCGTATTATCCTGCCGGTGAACGATGGCCGTCTGTTTGCCATCAACGCTGACAACGGTAAGCCGTGTGAAACCTTTGCCAACAAAGGTATCCTGAATCTGCAAACCAACATGCCGGACACCACGCCTGGCCTGTATGAGCCGACTTCGCCGCCGATCATCACGGATAAAACCATCGTGATTGCCGGTTCGGTGACTGATAACTTCTCTACCCGTGAAACCTCCGGCGTTATCCGTGGTTTCGATGTCAACACCGGCAAACTGCTGTGGGCCTTCGATCCGGGTGCGAAAGATCCGAACGCGATTCCGTCGGACGAACATACCTTCACCTTTAACTCGCCGAACTCCTGGGCACCTGCGGCCTATGACGCGAAACTGGATTTAGTCTATCTGCCAATGGGCGTTACCACGCCAGATATCTGGGGCGGTAATCGCACGCCGGAGCAGGAACGCTATGCCAGTTCAATCGTGGCACTGAATGCCACCACCGGGAAACTGGTGTGGAGCTACCAGACGGTTCACCACGATCTGTGGGATATGGATATGCCGTCGCAGCCAACGCTGGCAGATATTACCGTTAACGGCAAAAACGTTCCGGTCATCTACGCGCCGGCGAAAACCGGTAACATCTTCGTGCTGGATCGTACCAACGGCAAGTTGGTTGTTCCGGCGCCGGAAAAACCGGTACCGCAAGGCGCAGCGAAAGGTGATTACGTCAGCAAAACCCAGCCTTTCTCTGACCTGAGTTTCCGTCCGAAGCAAAACCTGAGCGGCGCGGACATGTGGGGCGCCACCATGTTCGACCAACTGGTGTGCCGCGTGATGTTCCAGAAACTACGCTATGAAGGCATCTTCACTCCGCCGTCTGAGCAGGGCACGCTGGTCTTCCCGGGTAACCTGGGTATGTTCGAATGGGGCGGCATCTCTGTCGATCCCGATCGTCAGGTAGCCATTGCTAACCCGATGGCGCTGCCGTTTGTGTCGAAGCTGATCCCGCGCGGTCCTGGTAACCCGATGGAACCGCCGAAAGATGCAAAAGGTACCGGTACAGAATCAGGTATTCAGCCGCAGTATGGTGTGCCGTTTGGCGTGACGCTGAACCCGTTCCTGTCACCGTTTGGCCTGCCGTGTAAACAACCGGCGTGGGGCTACATTTCCGCACTGGATCTGAAAACCAACCAGGTGGTATGGAAAAAACGTATTGGTACGCCGCAGGACAGCATGCCGTTCCCGATGCCGGTTCCTGTACCGTTCAATATGGGTATGCCGATGCTGGGCGGCCCGATCTCCACTGCCGGTAACGTGCTGTTTATCGCCGCAACTGCAGATAACTACCTGCGCGCATACAATATGAGCAACGGTGAGAAACTGTGGCAAGGTCGGTTACCGGCAGGTGGCCAGGCAACACCGATGACCTATGAAGTGAATGGCAAACAGTATGTTGTCATTTCCGCAGGCGGTCATGGCTCGTTCGGCACGAAGATGGGCGACTATATCGTGGCCTATGCGCTGCCGGATGACGCAAAGTAAATAAAAATGCCGGATGAGATTACGCATCCGGCATGCTGATAATAAAAGCCCGGTAAGCCTCACGCTTCCGGGCTTTTAACGTTATGCGTTTTTTACACCGTAAACCCTAACATCATGCCGGTATCTTCATGCTCCAGCAGATGGCAGTGCGCCATATAAGCGTGCTCTTTCGGCGCATCATGCTGAAAACGGACTAACACTTCACTGCGCGCGCCATAGACATTAACCGTGTCTTTCCAGCCTGCACGATGTGCGGCCGGTGGCTTGCCGTTCTCCGATAAAATACGGAACTGAGTGCCGTGAATATGAAAAGGATGCAACATCATGTCGCCCTCGCCGGAAATCACCCAGCGTTCATACTCCCCTTTTTTTGCCGCGAAAGCGGGCGTGTTCATATCGAAAGCTTTACCGTTGATGCGGTTGCCATTGTGGAAATCAACCCCCTGCGCGCCATGATTCATCTGCCCATGGTCCATATTCATCATCTTGCCGTGATCCATATTCATCATCTGACCATGTCCCATCTGCCCGTTCCCCATCATCATCCCGGCCATCGCGCCATCGCCATACTTCTTCTGCAACGCCTGCATGCCCATCATGTCGAGCATCGGATCCATCGATAACTGCAACGTCCGCTGCGTTAAGCCTGTCAGCACTGGTAAACCCGGCACTGAGGCCAGCGAATCCGGCAACGTACCAGAAGCGGCGATCTGTAGCGGTTGAATATGTAATACCGGCTGCGGTTTATCGAAAGGTGCGACCGTCATCCCTATCTGTTGCACAGGCAGCGTCACGATATCAAAGGGTTTACCATCGCGCGTATCCACCAGCACTTCAAAACGCTCGCCCATCAACATCGGCAGTTCGCTCACTTTCACCGGTTCACTTAATAAACCGCCATCGCTCGCCACCACATACAACGGGCGCTTATCGCTGGTTGAGAAGTTCAGCGAGCGTGCATTACACCCATTCAGCAAGCGCAGACGCAGCCAGCCGCGCGGAGCGGCATGTTGCGGGTTGATAGCGCCATTGGTCAGCAGCGTATCGCCGAACCAACCGACCGCAGCGCTCATCACATCCAGCTGATAATCGATCTGCCCCTGCGCGGTAAACCTTTTGTCCTGCACGATGACCGGCACATCATCAATGCCCCACTGTGTCGGCAGCCGCAACTGGCGAATAGCGTCATCTTCTATCAGCACCAACCCCGCCAGTCCCATCGCAACCTGACGGCCGGTTTTGCCATGCTGATGCGGATGGAACCAGCAGGTCGCGGCCTGCTGCGTGGGTGTAAAGGTAACAGAACGGCGACCGCCAGCTTTGATGACACCCTGCGGCCCGCCGTCAACGTCGCCAGACACTTCCACCCCGTGCCAGTGGACGGTCGTCTCTTCCGCCAGAGTGTTACGAATATCAATCGTCACCTGCTTTCCCTGACGCAGTTGCAACGCGGGTCCTAACAGTGCGCCGTTATACCCCCAGGTGGTGGCTTTGTTCGCGCCAAACAGCGTTTCTCCTGATTGCACCGTCAGCGCGATACAGCCTTGCGCATCGGCACTGAGCAGCGGGGGAATGGGCAGCGCCGGGCGTTCGGCGGCAAACAGCGAGCGGCTCCACAGCGGTAGCGCGCTTAGCACGCCCAGCGTGGCGGAATATTTCAAAAAATCTCGACGTTGCATGGCATTTCCTTATCTGTTGCAGACGATATTTTGAGCTTAAACCTTTCCCCTGCCGGAAGGTCAAGAAAAGAGGTAAATAATAAATATCGTCGCCTTATGCGGACTGTGCTAACGTTTAAATTCCGTTACGCCGTGGTAGAAATAATGAAGACGTTTTTCAGAACAGTACTCCTTGGCAGCCTGCTGGCTGTCTCCGTGAACAGTTATGCGCTAAGCGAATCCGAAGCCGAAGATATGGCCGATCTCACGGCGGTATTTGTCTTTCTGAAAAATGACTGCGGTTATAACAATTTACCCAACGGGCAGATCCGCCGTGCGCTGGTATTTTTCGCCCAGCAAAACCAGTGGGATCTCAGCAACTATGATGCATGGGACATGAAGTCGCTTGGCGAAGATAGCTACCGCGATTTGAGTGGCATTAGCATTCCCACCGCCAAAAAATGCAAAGCGCTGGCCCGCGACTCCTTAAGCCTGCTCGCCTACGTGAAGTAAGCTGTCGCCATGGTTAAACTCTGACCGTGCAACCACGGGCAGAGTTAGCTATTATGTTGCGCCCGTTTCGCGGGCGTTAACAAAGGAGCAACCAATGGCCGACAACACGATGTGGCAAGAGACGCTGCATGACCATTTTGGTCAGTACTTTGCCGTGGATAAGGTGCTTTATCACGAAAAGACCGATCACCAGGATCTGATCATTTTCGAGAACGCCGCCTTTGGCCGCGTAATGGCGCTGGATGGCGTGGTACAAACCACCGAACGCGACGAATTTATCTACCACGAAATGATGACCCATGTTCCGCTGCTGGCGCACGGCCACGCGAAACATGTGCTGATCATCGGCGGCGGCGACGGCGCAATGCTGCGTGAAGTAACCCGCCACAAAAACATCGAAACCATTACCATGGTAGAAATCGACGCGGGCGTCGTCTCTTTCTGTCGCCAGTACCTGCCGAAGCACAACGCAGGCGCGTACGACGATCCGCGGTTCCAGCTGGTGATCGATGACGGCGTTAACTTTGTTAATCAGACCGACAAGACGTTCGACGTGATCATTTCCGACTGTACCGATCCTATTGGTCCCGGCGAGAGCCTGTTCACTTCAGCGTTCTACGAAGGCTGCAAACGCTGCCTGAATGCTGGCGGGATCTTTGTCGCGCAAAACGGCGTCAGCTTCCTGCAACAGGATGAAGCCGTCGGCAGTCATCGTAAACTGAGCCACTATTTTAGCGACGTCAGCTTCTACCAGGCCGCAGTACCGACCTATTACGGCGGTATTATGACCTTCGCCTGGGCCACGGATAACGAGGTGTTGCGCCATCTTTCGACCGAGATCATCGCTGCCCGTTTCCACAATGCCGCACTCACCTGCCGTTACTACAATCCGGCGATTCATACCGCAGCATTCGCTCTGCCACAATATCTGCAAGACGCGTTGTCTGCACAGTGACTCTAAGGGGGTGATAAAAATTGAAAAAGCTTAAACTACATGGCTTTAACAACCTGACCAAAAGCCTGAGTTTTTGTATCTACGACATCTGCTATGCCAAAACCGCAGAAGAGCGTGACGGCTATATTGCCTACATTGATGAACTCTATAACGCCAACCGTTTGACCGAGATCCTGACGGAAACCTGTAACATCATCGGTGCCAATATCCTGAATATTGCGCGTCAGGATTACGAACCGCAGGGCGCAAGCGTCACCATTCTGGTGAGCGAAGAACCGGTCGATCCTCACTTGATCGACAAAACAGAGCACCCCGGTCCGCTGCCGGAAGCGGTGGTGGCGCATCTGGATAAGAGCCACATCTGCGTGCATACCTACCCGGAAAGCCACCCGGAAGGCGGTTTGTGTACGTTCCGCGCCGACATCGAAGTGTCCACCTGCGGCGTGATTTCACCGCTGAAAGCGCTGAATTACCTGATCCACCAGCTTGAGTCCGATATTGTCACCGTCGATTATCGCGTTCGCGGCTTCACGCGTGACGTAAACGGCATGAAGCACTTTATCGATCACGAGATTAATTCGATTCAGAACTTTATGTCTGATGACATGAAATCGCTGTATGACATGGTGGACGTTAACGTTTATCAGGAAAACATCTTCCATACCAAAATGTTGCTGAAGGAGTTCGACCTGAAGCACTACATGTTCCATACCAGGCCGGAAGATCTGACGCCCGAAGAGCGCAAAGAGATCACCGAAGCGCTGTGGAAAGAGATGCGCGAGATCTACTACGGCCGAAATATCCCGGCCGTGTAACGCGCCAGGGGAGCAAGGAGGCTCCCGGTTAGCGTTGTTTCAGAAACTGACGGTAGGCAGCTACCACCTGCAAAAAGTCTTCCACGCCGCACAGCGAGAGGCTCTCTTCATCGTAGTAGCTCATTCCCTCTTCTATCTCATCGCCGGAAAACTCCAGTTGATTGGCACGAACCATCACTTCCTCGCCATCCAGCCACAGCGTATATTCATGCCCGGCGCGCTGCCAGGATCGCTCGCTGCCTTTCACCGTTTTTGCCGCCTGCTCAACTTCGTCCAGCAGGGCCAGGTTCTCTTTCACTTCTTCATTGAACCAGTGCCCGACTGCTTCATGCCCCATCGACATGCGCACCTTAACGGTTCCGGTGACATCGCGCAGAAATTCATAATCCATAGTTGCTTCCTCTTGCAGGCCTGATAACCGCCTATGCAGTAATTATCGCAGCACAATACAAGAAAAACAGCGCAGCGACCGGAAGCGTTGCAAAATATCCTTCTGCCTGCGCAGAAATCACCCGCCGGCTATCGACACCCGATGATCAAGCGGTTTGAGCCGGGCAAACATCGCCTACCGCGCCCGCTAAATGCGGCACGTAAGCAGCCTGTTTTTTATGGAAGTAGCAGGGTTTGAGAAGCATTTGCTGCGCTTAAACAAAACTTATTTGCGCAGTGAGGCAGGAAAAAAAAACCACCCCGAAGGGTGGCTTGTCAGTCAGACGGCGGTCTGGAAAATCACGCCGTCAGCTTTTTCGGTGTACTGATTAAGCTGGTCGAAGTTCAGATAACGGTAGGTATCCACCGCCGTCTTATCAACCTGAGCAATATAGGTCTGGTACTCTTCCGGCGTCGGCAGTTTACCGATCAGCGCTGCAACCGCTGCCAGTTCTGCAGAGGCCAGGTAGACGTTTGCACCAGTACCTAAACGGTTCGGGAAGTTACGCGTCGAGGTCGAAACCACCGTTGCGCCATCGGCCACACGCGCCTGGTTACCCATGCACAGGGAACAGCCCGGGATCTCGATACGCGCGCCGCTCTTACCAAACACGCTGTAGTAGCCCTCTTCCGTCAGTTGCGCAGCGTCCATACGGGTTGGCGGCGCCACCCACAGGCGGGTCGGCAGCTGGCCTTTGTGCGCATCCAGCAGCTTACCGGCAGCGCGGAAGTGACCGATGTTGGTCATGCACGAACCGATGAACACTTCATCGATCTGCGCCCCCTGAACATCAGACAGCAGACGCGCATCATCCGGATCGTTCGGCGCACAAAGGATCGGCTCTTTGATTTCTGCCAGATCGATGTCGATCACCGCCGCATATTCTGCGTCAGCATCGGCTTCCAGCAGCTCAGGTTCCGCCAGCCATTTTTCCATGCCCTGGACACGACGCTCCAGCGTACGACGGTCGCCGTAGCCTTCTGCAATCATCCATTTCAGCAGCACGATGTTGGAGTTCAGGTACTCGATGATCGGCTCTTTGTTCAGCTTGATGGTACAACCTGCAGCAGAACGTTCAGCGGAAGCATCAGTAAGCTCAAACGCCTGCTCAACTTTCAGATCCGGCAGACCTTCGATTTCCAGAATGCGGCCGGAGAAGATGTTTTTCTTGCCTTTCTTCTCAACGGTCAGCAGACCCTGTTTGATGGCATACAGTGGGATAGCATGCACGAGGTCACGCAGCGTGATGCCCGGCTGCATTTTGCCTTTAAAGCGCACCAACACTGATTCCGGCATATCCAGCGGCATGACGCCGGTCGCGGCGGCAAACGCCACCAGGCCGGAACCTGCCGGGAAAGAGATGCCGATCGGGAAACGGGTGTGGGAGTCACCGCCGGTACCGACCGTATCCGGCAGCAGCATGCGGTTCAGCCAGGAGTGGATGACGCCATCGCCCGGACGCAGGGAAACACCGCCACGGTTCATAATGAAGTCCGGCAGCGTATGGTGCGTGGTGACGTCAACCGGCTTCGGATAAGCAGCAGTATGGCAGAAGGACTGCATCACCAGATCGGAAGAGAAGCCCAGGCACGCCAGGTCTTTCAGTTCGTCACGGGTCATCGGACCGGTGGTGTCCTGAGAGCCGACAGAGGTCATTTTCGGTTCGCAATAGGCACCCGGACGGACACCCGCAACGCCGCATGCGCGACCCACCATTTTCTGCGCCAGCGAGTAACCACGGTTACTTTCTGCCACATCTTTTGCCTGACGGAATACATCGCTGTGCGGCAGACCCAGCGCTTCACGCGCTTTCGTGGTCAGGCCGCGGCCGATAATCAGCGGAATACGGCCACCGGCGCGCACTTCGTCGATCAGCACATCAGTTTTCAGTTCGAAGCTGGCCAGAAGCTCGCCGGTTTCGTGGTTGCGCACTTCGCCTTTGAACGGGTAAACGTCAATCACGTCGCCCATGTTCAGGTTGCTGACATCCACTTCGATCGGCAGCGCACCGGCATCTTCCATGGTGTTAAAGAAGATGGGCGCGATTTTGCCGCCCAGCACCAGGCCACCGCCGCGTTTGTTTGGCACATGAGGAATGTCGTCGCCCATAAACCACAGCACGGAGTTGGTGGCGGATTTACGTGAAGAACCGGTCCCCACAACGTCGCCAACGTACGCCAGCGGGAAACCTTTCTGTTGCAGGGCTTCGATCTGTTTGATCGGGCCAACGGCACCCGGTTGATCCGGTTCAATGCCTTCGCGGGCGTTTTTCAGCATCGCCAGCGCGTGCAGCGGGATATCCGGACGCGACCAGGCATCCGGTGCCGGAGAGAGATCGTCGGTGTTGGTTTCGCCCGTCACTTTGAAGACGGTAACGGTAATTTTTTCCGCCAGCGCCGGACGGCTCAGGAACCACTCGGCATCGGCCCAGGATTGCATCACCTGCTTCGCATATGCGTTGCCCGCTTTGGCTTTCTCTTCCACATCGTAGAAGTTATCGAACATCAGCAGCGTATGGGACAGCGCTTTGGCAGCAATCGGCGCCAGTTTGTCGTTATCCAGCGCATCAATCAGTGGATGGATGTTGTAACCGCCCTGCATGGTACCCAGCAGTTCGATGGCTTTTTCAGGGGTAACCAGCGGAGAGGTGGCTTCGCCTTTGGCGACAGCGGCAAGGAAACCCGCTTTGACATAGGCGGCTTCATCAACGCCCGGCGGGACACGGTTGGTCAGCAGATCAATCAGGAATTCTTCTTCGCCAGCAGGCGGGCTTTTCAGCAGCTCGACAAGGCCTGCCATCTGGGTTGCATCTAATGGTTTTGGCGCAATCCCCTCAGCGGCACGTTCAGCTACGTGCTTACGGTATTCTTCTAGCACGACGGTTCTCCTCGCTCTCATTGTCATAATGCGGCAGGCGTTTCTCTTCACGCTCCTGTGAGACAGCAGTTTGTAGGGTAAATCCGCGAACCGCGTCGGGCAGCATAGCAGGATTTTCAGGGGGTGTTAATCTGTTTACAAAAAAGCAACATTAAATACTTGCTGAATCGTTAAGGGCGGAATAATGCAGGCTACAGACGGTTTTAACGAAACAGAATCGACGCTAAAAACCATAAAAAACGGCTCCGCAGAGCCGTTTTGTGATGACGGGGTTACGCAGACTTCAGCAGCGAAAGCACGTTACTGCGCGCGTACTGCACCGGCGTGACCGTTTGATCCACCAGCTCGCCGCGCACATATTTTTTCACCGTTTCACGGTTGTTCACTTGTTCGTTGTGACCGACAGACGCCAGCATCCCACGGCTGTTGTAATTCAGCGTGGTTGTACTCTCTTCATCATTTTCCAGCAGATGGTAGGTGTAGTTCTGCGACGACTTCATCTTATTCAGCGCCAGCGGAATCGAGGGATCGAGCGCTTCATGCCAGGCCGCACTAATGTGGCTGCGCGAGGTCTGTTTGACGCTTTTTGAACCGTCACTGAGCACGTTTTCTGTCGTCGACTGGGAGGCCTGATAAGAGAAACGATCTTTCTCATCATCGCGTGCCGGGTTGATCGATTTCTCAGTCTGCGTCAGCGACAGCGAGAAATCGTTCAGCCCGCTCAGTTGCGACCGGCCACTGTTATCAACACGAATATCCGCACCAACCGTAATCGCAGTACGCTGTGCGCTGGCGGTGGTATTTAACGCGCGGAATACCGACTTCAACGCCTCCATCTGATCGCGATCGCCGTGCCCGGTCGAGCGAGCCTTGTCAAACTTAGTATCGTAGGCGCTTAACGTGGCCTGCTGCTGAGCGTAGTCGCCAGCCAACGCTGGATTCGACAAGTCGCTGCTCACTTTCAGCGAGAAATCCTTGTCCTGATAAGCAACATAGCGTTCGGTGGTGCTGGCATGGAAATTCAGCGACTGTACCGAAGCATCATCAGCGCGAATATCCGTTTTTAAATCCACGGATTTCAGCACGCTGCTGTCAAAATTAGTTAGCCCGGAAATATCGATTTTCGGCGGATTTTGCCCCAGTCCGCTTAACGCTTTCTCAAGCGATGCGCCCAGGTTCGCAACGGCCGCAGCTTCATCATCATTCAGCGCTTCGCCATCGGTTTTTAACTCCACCACCACGCCATCCTCTTTCTGCGTCATGTTGAGGTGCAAGGTGGAACCCGATTGCGTCACAATATCCAGCGAAACCGCAGATTGCTGGCCCGCCGCCCCAGCCGTGGCGCTGGTAACGGCGTGGGTGACGTCGGTACGACTCTCTTTCAGATTGCTCAGCAGCGTGCTGCCAATGCTGCCTAAAGGGGACAATGAGTTACTACCAACGGCGGCCTGCAATAACCCCTTCATCATGGCATCCTGGGGGGAAGTCGCGCTGATTTTTTTCGGCGACAGGCTGTAAACCGCTGCAATATCAGACGTCTGGCTGCCAAACATTACTTTTGTCGACGAGGGTGCTTCGACAGGCGTGGCAGCGCGCGTAGTTGTGCGAACCGTGGTGCTCGCCAGGGAAGTTGACGCCACTCTCATTGCTGATGAGAGCGATGACAGATTAAGTCCGGTGATCATGACGATGAAGCTCCTTATCTCGCCGGGAATGGCCGTTAGCGTTACTATCGGCAAAATCTGCGTAATATTTATACCTCTGGCAGAGAAAAACGCTGTTACCTGGTAAAATTGGCGCAAAAAAAACGCCTCCGAAGAGGCGTTTATTGTCAGCGAAAACTTATTTCTTTTTCGCTTTCGGGTTCGGCAGGTCGGTGATGCTACCTTCGAACACTTCTGCGGCCAGGCCAACAGATTCATGCAGCGTCGGGTGCGCGTGAATGGTCAGCGCGATATCTTCCGCGTCGCAACCCATTTCGATCGCCAGACCGATTTCACCCAGCAGCTCGCCGCCGTTAGTGCCGACAATCGCGCCACCGATAACGCGGTGAGTCTCTTTGTCGAAAATCAGTTTGGTCATACCGTCAGCGCAGTCGGAAGCGATAGCACGGCCAGAAGCAGCCCACGGGAAGGTGGCGGTTTCGTAGCTGATGCCTTTCTCTTTCGCTTCTTTCTCAGTCAGACCAACCCATGCAACTTCTGGCTCGGTGTAAGCGATAGACGGGATAACTTTCGGATCGAAGTAGTGTTTCTTACCGGCGATAACTTCAGCGGCCACGTGACCTTCATGTACGCCTTTGTGCGCCAGCATCGGCTGACCGACGATATCGCCGATAGCAAAGATGTGCGGCACGTTGGTGCGCAGCTGTTTGTCTACGCGGATGAAGCCACGTTCGTCCACTTCAACGCCTGCTTTGCCGGCATCGAGGTTTTTACCGTTCGGTACACGACCGATAGCCACCAGCACGGCGTCATAACGCTGCGCTTCAGCAGGGGCTTTTTTGCCTTCCATGGAAACGTAGATGCCGTCTTCTTTTGCTTCAACGGCAGTTACTTTGGTTTCCAGCATCAGGTTGAATTTCTTGCTGACGCGTTTGGTGAAGACTTTAACGATATCTTTGTCTGCCGCCGGGATAACCTGGTCGAACATTTCAACCACATCGATCTCTGAACCCAGCGCATGGTACACGGTACCCATTTCCAGACCGATGATACCGCCGCCCATAACCAGCATACGTTTCGGTACGGATTTCAGCTCCAGCGCATCGGTGGAATCCCATACGCGCGGATCTTCGTGCGGAATGAACGGCAACTGAATCGGACGGGAACCCGCCGCGATGATAGCGTTGTCGAAGTTGATCACGGTTTTGCCGTTTTCGCCTTCAACTTCCAGGGTGTTCGCCCCGGTGAATTTACCCAGACCGGTGACCACTTTCACTTTACGGCCTTTCGCCATACCCGACAGACCACCGGTCAGTTGGGTGATCACTTTCTCTTTCCAGGTACGGATTTTGTCGATATCGGTTTTCGGCTCGCCGAAGACGATACCGTGTTCAGCCAGCGCTTTGGCTTCTTCGATAACTTTTGCTACGTGCAGCAGCGCCTTAGAAGGGATACAACCTACGTTCAGACAAACACCGCCGAGGGTGCTGTAACGTTCAACGATGACGGTTTCCAGACCTAAATCAGCGCAACGGAAGGCAGCAGAGTAACCTGCCGGGCCTGCCCCAAGTACCACGACCTGAGTTTTGATTTCAGTACTCATCATGACCTCTTATTGATTTCCGGCGGTCAGGGGTACTTCGTGTCGCCCTTCATCCACCGGGACGTTCTATCCGCCCGCAGTTTACAAAAATGTTAACAATTTTGAAACAACAAACGGCAAACGATTTGTCCTTTGCCCCTGATAACCCCAAAAGCCCAATGAGATTATCAGAAAAAAGCCGGCCGTCAGGCCGGCTTTCTCGATTACATCACCAGACGGCGAATGTCCGACAGCATATTGTTGATGATGGTGATAAAGCGCGCACCATCAGCACCGTCAATCACACGGTGGTCGAAGGAGAGCGAAATCGGCATCATCAGGCGCGGCACGAACTCTTTACCGTTCCAGACCGGCTCCATTGCAGATTTGGAGACGCCCAGGATAGCCACTTCCGGCGCGTTCACAATCGGTGCGAAGTGGGTGGTGCCCAGGCCGCCGATGCTGGAGATAGTGAAGCAACCGCCCTGCATTTCGCCAGCGGTCAGCTTGCCATCACGCGCTTTTTTGGAGATGACAGTCAGTTCGCGAGACAGCTCAGTAATGCTCTTCTTGTTCACGTCTTTGAAGACCGGAACAACCAGACCATTCGGCGTATCCACCGCAACACCGATGTTGATGTATTTTTTCAGCGTCAGCTTCTGACCATCTTCAGACAGAGAGCTGTTGAAGCGCGGCATTTGCTCAAGCGCCGCAGCAACGGCTTTCATAATGAAGACAACCGGGGTGAATTTCACGTCCAGTTTGCGCTTCTCAGCTTCGGCGTTTTGCTGTTTACGGAACGCTTCCAGATCGGTGATATCGGTTTTATCGAAGTGCGTAACGTGCGGAATCATTACCCAGTTACGGCTCAGGTTAGCACCAGAGATTTTCTGGATACGGCCCAGTTCCACTTCTTCGATTTCACCAAACTTGCTGAAGTCCACTTTCGGCCACGGCAGCAGACCCGGCAGAGAACCACCGGTTGCGCCAGCGGCAGGCGCGGATTCAGCGCGTTTGATCGCATCTTTCACGTAAGCCTGAACGTCTTCGCGCAGGATACGACCTTTACGACCGGTGCCTTTCACTTTCGCCAGGTTAACGCCAAATTCGCGCGCCAGGCGGCGGATCAGCGGCGTCGCATGGACGTAAGCGTCGTTTTCAGCAAAGTCGGATTTACCTTCAGCTTTCGCCGGAGCCGGTGCAGCAGCCGGTTTTGCCGTCTGAGCAGCAGGAGCCGGAGCGGCCGATGCAGCAGCCGGAGCGGCGGCAGGCGCCGCGCCTTCCACTTCAAACACCATGATCAGAGAGCCGGTGGAGACTTTATCGCCCACGTTCACTTTCAGCTCTTTCACGGTACCGGCGAACGGTGCCGGAACTTCCATAGAGGCTTTGTCGCCTTCAACGGTGATCAGTGACTGTTCAGCGGAGACTTTATCGCCCACTTTTACCAGCACTTCGGTCACTTCAACTTCGTCACCGCCGATATCCGGTACGTTAACTTCTTTCGGGCCAGAAGCCGCTGCTGCCGGCGCGCTTGCCGCAGCCGGAGCTGCCGCCTGTGCCGGAGCCGCTGCTGGTGCAGCGCCTGCAACTTCGAAGATCATGATCAAGGAACCGGTGGAGACTTTGTCGCCAGTGTTGATTTTGATCTCTTTAACCGTACCCGCGAACGGCGCCGGAACTTCCATAGAGGCTTTGTCGCCTTCTACGGTGATCAGCGACTGTTCAGCCGCAACGGTGTCGCCCACTTTGACCAGGATCTCGGTGACTTCAACTTCGTCGCCGCCGATATCCGGTACGTTAACTTCTTTGGCAGCCGCAGCGGCCGGTGCCGCAGCTGGCGCTGCTTCTTTCTTCTCTTCTGCCTTAGCAGGTGCAGCGGCTGCTGCACCATCGGCGGAATCGAAAATCATGATCAGTTTGCCGGTCTCGGTTTTATCGCCGACAGAGACTTTGATCTCTTTAACGATGCCAGCCTGCGGAGACGGGACTTCCATAGAGGCTTTATCGCCTTCTACGGTGATCAGCGACTGTTCAGCTTCAACTTTGTCGCCCACTTTGACCAGGATCTCGGTGATTTCAACTTCATCAGCCCCGATGTCCGGTACATTGATTTCGATAGCCATTATCTCTTTACCTCTTACGCCAGACGCGGGTTAACTTTTTCTGCATCGATGTTGAATTTGGTGATTGCTTCCGCCACCACTTTCTTGTCGATTTCGCCACGTTTAGCCAGTTCGCCCAGTGCAGCAACCACCACGTAAGAAGCATCAACTTCGAAGTGGTGACGCAGGTTTTCACGGCTGTCGGAACGACCGAAGCCATCAGTACCCAGTACACGGTAATCATCCGCCGGTACGTAAGTACGAACCTGCTCAGCGAACAGTTTCATATAGTCAGTAGATGCCACTGCCGGAGCGTCATTCATCACCTGAGCGATGTACGGAACGCGCGGAGTCTCCAGCGGGTGCAGCATGTTCCAGCGCTCACAATCCTGGCCATCACGCGCCAGTTCAGTGAAGGAGGTGACGCTGTACACGTCAGAGCCCACGCCGTAATCGTTCGCCAGGATCTGCGCGGCTTCACGCACGTGACGCAGGATAGAACCGGAGCCCAGCAGCTGAACTTTACCTTTGCTACCTGCAACGGTTTCGAGTTTGTAGATACCTTTACGGATACCTTCCTCGGCACCTTCCGGCATGGCCGGCATGTGGTAGTTTTCGTTCAGCGTGGTGATGTAGTAGTAAACGTTTTCTTGTTTCTCACCGTACATACGCTCCAGACCGTCATGCATGATGACAGCAACTTCGTACGCGTAAGCCGGATCGTAAGAGATACAGTTCGGGATAGTCAGCGACTGAATGTGGCTGTGACCATCTTCGTGTTGCAGACCTTCGCCGTTCAGCGTGGTACGACCGGAAGTACCCCCGACCAGGAAGCCGCGAGCCTGCTGGTCGCCAGCCTGCCAGCACAGGTCACCGATACGCTGGAACCCGAACATGGAGTAATAGATGTAGAACGGGATCATCGGCAGGTTGTTGGTGCTGTAAGAGGTCGCAGCCGCCAGCCAGGATGCACCGGCACCCAGTTCGTTGATACCTTCCTGCAGGATCTGACCTTTTTCGTCTTCTTTGTAGTAAGCAACCTGCTCACGGTCCTGCGGGGTGTACTGCTGGCCGTTCGGGCTGTAAATACCAATCTGACGGAACAGACCTTCCATACCGAAAGTACGCGCTTCGTCGGCGATGATCGGAACCAGGCGATCTTTGATCGATTTGTTCTTCAGCATCACGTTCAGGGCACGAACGAAAGCGATAGTGGTGGAGATCTCTTTGTTCTGCTCTTCCAGCAGCTGGGAGAAATCAGACAGCGCAGGCAGTTCCAGCTTCTCGGTGAAGTTCGGCTGACGAGACGGCAGGTAGCCTTTCAGCGCCTGGCGACGTTCGTGCAGGTACTTGTACTCTTCAGAGCCTTCCGGGAAGGTCAGGTAAGAGAGGTTTTCAACCTGCTCATCGGTTACCGGAACATTGAAACGGTCGCGGATATAACGCACGCCGTCCATGTTCATTTTCTTAACCTGGTGGGCAATGTTTTTGCCTTCAGCGGTATCACCCATGCCGTAACCTTTAATGGTATGGGCCAGGATAACAGTCGCTTTGCCTTTGGTTTCCTGCGCTTTTTTCAGTGCAGCGTAGATTTTCTTCGGATCGTGACCGCCACGGTTCAGCGCCCAGATCTGCTCATCAGTCCAGTCTGCAACCAGCGCTGCGGTTTCCGGGTATTTACCGAAGAAGTGCTCACGAACGTAGGCGCCGTCTTTGGATTTGAAGGTTTGATAGTCACCGTCAACGGTTTCGTTCATCAGTTGGATCAGTTTACCGCTGGTATCTTTACGCAGCAGCTCGTCCCAACGGGAACCCCACATCACCTTGATCACGTTCCAGCCAGCGCCTGCGAAGATGCCTTCCAGTTCGTTGATGATTTTACCGTTACCGGTTACCGGGCCATCCAGACGTTGCAGGTTACAGTTGATGATGAAGCACAGGTTGTCCAGTTTTTCACGGGTAGCGATAGTGATCGCACCTTTGGATTCCGGCTCATCCATCTCGCCATCGCCGAGGAAAGCGTAAACGGTTTGTTCAGAGGTATCTTTCAGGCCGCGGTGTTCCAGATATTTCAGGAACTTCGCCTGGTAGATCGCACCAATCGGACCCAGACCCATGGATACGGTCGGGAACTGCCAGAATTCCGGCATCAGTTTCGGGTGCGGATAAGATGACAGGCCTTTGCCGTGAACTTCCTGACGGAAGTTGTTCATCTGCTCTTCAGTCAGACGACCTTCGACGAACGCACGCGCGTAGATACCCGGAGAAATATGACCCTGGAAGTAGACCAGATCACCGCCATCTTTCTCGTTACGGGCGCGGAAGAAGTGGTTGAAGCAAACTTCGTATACGGTCGCAGAAGACTGGAAGGAAGCCATGTGGCCGCCCAGCTCAAGGTCTTTTTTAGAGGCGCGCAGAACCGTCATGATTGCGTTCCAGCGGATAGCTGAACGAATACGGCGTTCCAGTTCCAGATTGCCAGGATATTCCGGCTCATCTTCAACGGCAATAGTGTTTACATAGTTGCTCGCCCCTGTGCCAGCTGCCACTTTCACACCGCCTTTGCGGGCTTCAGAAAGGAGCTGGTCAATCAGATACTGAGCACGCTCAACACCTTCTTCACGGATGACCGATTCGATCGCCTGTTGCCAGTCGCGAGTTTCGATCGGATCCACGTCATTTTGGAAACGTTCTGACATGGGGGGTATTCCTTATCTATCTAATACGTTGATTGTCTGGAACCTGTCCCATTGCACCCTTCGGGAAAGACGCAATAAGACAGGTTCTGCGTTTAGTTGCCGCGCTCTAAAGTTTGGCGCTGGTGTTACAACTCTTCCGGCACAAATTGCGCCAGAAAATCTTAATTCTTTCTCTGCTCTAGCCGACGCAGCGAGCGTTCACGACGGCTCTGCTCACGGCTTCTGTCCAGCAAAATCTCTTCGATAAACGCCAGGTGACGGTGTGACGCTTCACGCGCCTCTTCCGGCTTTCCGGCCATGATCGCCGCGAAAATACTTGAGCGATGGTTGCTGACCAGCGGGAGCATCTCCCGGCGGGCGTACAGCAATTCGAAGTTCTGTCGGACGTTTTGCGCCAACATGGGCTCCATGCAGCGTAGCAAATGAAGCAGCACGACATTGTGTGCCGCTTCGGTTACGGCAATTTGATACTGCACGACAGCACTGGACTCCGCGTCCAAATCCCCGGACTGCTGAGCCAGTTCAATCGCCTGGTGCAGCTCGCTGATACGCGCTTTATCTTCATCTGTGCTGCGCAGCGCTGCGTAATAAGCCGCGATGCCTTCTAATGCATGGCGGGTTTCAAGCAGGTCAAACTGGGATTCGGGATGATCGTTGAGCAGCTCTACCAGCGGATCGCTGAAGCTCTGCCACAGACTGCTCTGGACAAAAGTCCCGCCACCCTGGCGACGAAGGAGCAGACCTTTCGCTTCGAGGCGCTGAATGGCCTCGCGCAGTGAAGGACGAGAAACATCGAACTGTTTCGCCAGTTCGCGTTCTGGAGGAAGTTTTTCACCGGGACGTAAGGTCCCTTCGAGAATCAAAAACTCCAGTTGCTGCTCAATCACATCGGAGAGTTTTGGTTGGCGGATTTTGCTGTAGGCCATGGTTCCCTGTCTCTGCCATTCGCCGGAGTAAATTGGTCTTACCAATTTCACGTTCTTGACGCTAAAGTAACAAAGTATTCACCTTCTGTCCATACAGGTTTTGATTGAAATCAGGAAACCACGCACATTTTAACAATCATACAGAAATGACGTTTCAAAGATGTAACCTTGCACAAATGTCCCATTTACCACGAAAGAGGCAGTTTTAACTTTCCTGAAACGACAGTTAAGGCATATGAACCGATTCAGTTGATTTATTTTTGATTTTTTATGCGATTAATTTGCATAAAACCAAAATAGATGCTCGAGAAGGGAGTCGTTGGAGTACTGACAAACGGTTTCTTTTTCATCAGTCGTCATAGCGGCTTCATAAAGCAGATGCATTCACGCGCACTTACCACTATTCTTGGCACTACGAAAGAGACAGGCGAAAAATCACGCCATCAATTCGTAAATAATAAAATACAAAAAATGGAATTTATTTCTTACACGCAAACGACAGCGTAAACATAATAACCACACACGAGGTTTCATGATGGAAGGTCAACAGCACGGCGATCAGCTAAAGCGCGGCCTTAAGAACCGCCATATTCAGCTTATTGCGCTGGGTGGCGCTATTGGGACTGGCCTTTTTCTGGGCAGCGCATCAGTCATTCAATCCGCCGGCCCCGGTATTATTCTGGGCTACGCCATTGCAGGTTTTATCGCCTTTCTGATCATGCGTCAGTTAGGCGAAATGGTCGTGGAAGAGCCGGTAGCCGGTTCATTTAGCCACTTTGCTTACAAATATTGGGGTGGCTTTGCCGGTTTTGCGTCTGGCTGGAACTACTGGGTACTGTATGTGCTGGTGGCGATGGCGGAACTGACTGCGGTCGGGAAGTATATTCAGTTCTGGTGGCCAGAAATCCCGACCTGGGTCTCTGCTGCAGCCTTCTTTGTCATCATTAACGCCATCAACCTGACCAACGTGAAAGTGTTTGGTGAGATGGAGTTCTGGTTTGCCATTATTAAGGTGTTCGCGGTTGTCGCCATGATCATCTTCGGCGGCTGGTTGCTGTTCAGCGGTAGCGCTGGCCCGCAGGCGACCGTACGTAACCTGTGGGAACAGGGTGGCTTCCTGCCGCACGGTATCGGTGGGCTGGTGATGATGATGGCGATCATTATGTTCTCGTTTGGCGGTCTTGAGCTGGTGGGGATCACCGCCGCAGAAGCCGATAACCCGGAACAGAGCATTCCAAAAGCGACCAACCAGGTTATCTACCGTATCCTGATTTTCTATGTTGGCTCACTGGCGGTGCTGCTCTCGCTGATGCCGTGGACCCGCGTAACGGCAGATACCAGCCCGTTTGTGCTGATTTTCCACGAACTCGGTGACACTTTCGTCGCCAACGCGCTGAACATTGTAGTACTGACGGCTGCCCTCTCTGTTTATAACAGCTGCGTCTACTGCAACAGCCGTATGCTGTTTGGCCTGGCGAAGCAGGGTAACGCGCCGAAAATGCTGCAAAAAGTGGATAAACGCGGCGTACCGGTGAACACCATCCTGACTTCCGCACTCTTCACCGCGCTGTGCGTGCTGATCAACTACTTCGCACCGGAATCAGCGTTCGGTCTGCTGATGGCGCTGGTGGTTTCCGCGCTGGTGATCAACTGGGCGATGATCAGCCTGGCACATATGCGTTTCCGTCGCGCGAAACAGTTGCAGGGCGTAACACCACGCTTCCCGGCGCTGTTCTACCCGCTGGGCAACTGGATCTGCCTGCTGTTTATGGCCGCTGTGCTGGTGATCATGCTGATGACGCCAGGCATGGGGATTTCGGTCTATCTGATCCCGGTATGGATTGCCGTGCTGGGTGTCGGCTATCTGTTCAAACAGAAAAGTGCAAAAACCGTAAAAGTCAGTTAATTCCTGTCTTGCCCCCTTTCCCCACGCGGGAGAGGGGGTTACCGCAACGTTACCTCCCTCACACTTTCTTTTACATAGCTATTTTGTCCATCTCCCCGCGCTGATTCTGCTACGCAAACGAAAATTTGCAGGCAAATAATTCATACCATATATCAATGGGAGAAGCGGCAATGGACAACAACAGGCTGTCTGTTAAAGAAAAGATCGGCTATGGCATGGGAGACGCCGGATGTAACATCATCTTTGGCGCAATCATGCTGTTTGTTAACTATTTCTATACGGATATCTTCGGCCTCGCTCCGGCGCTGGTCGGCGTATTGCTGCTGTCGATTCGTGTGATTGATGCGGTTACCGACCCGCTGATGGGCGCAATCGCTGACCGTACGCAAAGTAAATACGGACGCTTCCGCCCGTGGTTACTGTGGATTGCGGTTCCCTATGCTGTATTCAGCGTATTGATGTTTACCACGCCGGACTGGGCCTACAGCAGCAAAGTTATTTATGCCTTCGTCACCTACTTCCTGCTGTCGCTCACCTACACTGCCATTAATATCCCCTACTGCTCGCTGGGCGGCGTTATTACCAATGATCCGAAAGAGCGCGTTGCCTGCCAGTCGTACCGCTTTGTGATGGTCGGCATTGCCACGCTGCTTCTGTCGTTAACGCTGCTGCCGATGGCGGAATGGTTTGGCGGCGCGGATAAAGCTAAAGGCTACCAGATGGCGATGGCAGTGCTGGCATTTATCGGTATGTGCATGTTTTTGTTCTGCTTCGCTACCGTGCGCGAACGTATTCGCCCGGCGATACCGACCAATGACGATCTGAAAAATGATTTAAAAGATGTGTGGAAAAACGACCAGTGGGTGCGCATTCTGCTGCTGACGCTGTGTAACGTCTGCCCTGGCTTTATCCGCATGGCGGCTACCATGTATTACGTGACCTGGGTTATGGGGGAAAGTACCCACTTCGCCACGCTGTTTATCAGCCTCGGCGTCGTGGGCATGATGCTCGGCAGCATGATGGCGAAGGTACTCACCGATCGCTGGTGCAAGCTGAAAGTCTTCTTCTGGACCAATATCGTGCTGGCGTTCTTCTCCTGCGGCTTCTACTTCTTTGATCCTCATGCCACTACGCTGATTGTGGCGCTCTACTTCCTGCTCAATATCCTGCATCAGATCCCTTCCCCACTACACTGGTCGCTGATGGCGGACGTCGACGATTATGGCGAGTGGAAAACCGGTAAACGCATTACTGGCATCAGCTTTTCCGGCAACCTGTTTTTCCTGAAAGTCGGGCTGGCGATCGCCGGCGCGATGGTCGGTTTCCTGCTCTCCTGGTACGGTTACGACGCCGGAGCCAAACAGCAGAGCGCCAGTGCCATCAACGGCATCATGCTGCTGTTTACCGTGATCCCGGGCGTCGGTTACCTGATCACCGCAGGCGTGGTTCGCTTGCTGAAAGTCGACCGTGAATTGATGAAACAGATCCAGGCAGATCTGGAAAAACGTCGCATCAACTACCATGCGTTGACCGATCGTCAGCACGTACCGGCAGGCGACAACGTAAGGAACGCATAATGAAAGAGTGGCCGAATCCGTTTATCGAACAACGCGCGGATCCCTTTATTCTGCACCATGAGAATGTCTACTATTTTGTCGCCTCCGTGCCGGAGTATGACCGGCTGGAGATCCGGCGCGCTGCCACGCTGGAGGGGTTGCGTCATGCCGAAGGCGTGGTCGTGTGGCGCAAGCCGCAAAGCGGACCGATGAGCGAGCTAATCTGGGCGCCGGAACTGCATCATATTGACGGTAAATGGTATCTCTATTTTGCCGCAACCTGGACGAAAGCGCTGGATGAGTTGAATATGTTCCAGCATCGCATGTTTGTGCTGGAGTGCGCAGATGCCGATCCGCTCAGCGGAAAATGGCTGGAGAAAGGCCAGGTGAAAACCCCGTTTGATACTTTCGCCCTCGACGCCACAACCTTTGTCCACCAGGGCAAACGCTGGTATCTGTGGGCGCAAAAAGCGCCGCACATCGCGGGAAACTCCAACCTCTATCTGGCGGAAATGGAAAATCCATGGACGCTCAAAGGCGAACCGGTGATGTTGAGTAAGCCGGAATTCGACTGGGAGTGCCGGGGTTTTCTGGTGAATGAAGGCCCGGCCGTCCTGTTTCACGACGACAAGCTATTTATCAGTTACTCGGCCAGCGCCACCGATGAGAACTACTGTATGGGGCTGCTGTGGATTGATATTACCGCTAACCCGCAGCTCGCGGAGAACTGGCACAAATCACCGCAGCCGGTGTTCAAAACCAGCCACGAAAACCGTCAGTATGGCCCTGGTCACAACAGCTTTACGCAAACGCCGGAAGGGGAAGATGTGCTGGTGTATCACGCACGGAACTACACCGAAATTGAGGGCGACCCGCTCTACGATCCCAATCGCCATACCCATCTGAAAACGATTCGCTGGCAAGAAAACGGGATGCCTGATTTCGGCATCCCGGCTGCGGATAATCAGTAAAGCCACGGCACGCTATCAGATCAGCGTGCCGTAAATCGTCAACAACGCGACCACAACGACCAGCACCAGCGAGGTTTTCTTCGCCATCGACACTGCGGCTTTCGGCGTTTCGACTTTGTCCAGATGCGGCTCGCGCGCCAGTGAGAACTGCGCGAGGCGCGTCAGCACCTGGTATTGCGATGTATGGCCGTCGCCAAGAGAAGCAAACCAGGCGGGCAGCGCCTTTTCGCCGTGCCCAACCAGTGCGTACACCACGCCAGCCAGCCTGACGGGCACCCAGTCCAGCACATGTAAAATGGCATCGATGCCTGACTGCTGACGTTCGTTAGGCGTCTGGTAACGCGCCAGCCACGACTGCCAGGCACGCAAGAACGCATAACCTGCCAGCAGCACCGGCCCCCAGTATGCGCCGACAATAAACCAGAACAGCGGCGCCAGATAAAAGCGGAAGTTGATCCAGACCAGCGCGTTTTGCAGTTCGCGTAAAAACTCACGCTCACTGCATCCCGGCGGTACACCGTGTATCAGCGTTAACTCATTCGCCATCGCGTTATGGGCATGACTGTCATTACGTGCCGCCGCCTTCAGGTAAGCGTGGTAATGCAGACGCACCTTACCCGCACCAATGCATAACACACCAATCAGGATCCAGACCACCAGCAACGGTACGTTGAAAAACAGCCCCTGCAACGCGCGCAGGATCAGAAAAGTCACCAGCATCGCCAGCACTGTCATCAACAGCGTACGGAACATGGAGTAACGCTTAACCCGCCGGAACAGCACTTCCAGCCGGTGATCCAGTTGCCAGTGCTCTCCCAGTTTAAACAGCCGTTCTGCTGCCAGCACCAGCAGCATGGTGAATAACGTCATGGCATCTCCTTTTCTGACGAGCCGGCGACCAGCGCACGGAATCTGGCCCAGTCGAAAGCCGGCCCGGGATCGGTCTTCCGTTGCGGCGCAATATCGCTGTGGCCGGTCATATTGTTGGCAATCGACGGATAAAGCTCAATGAGCGTTCGCGTCACCGCCGCCAGTTGCTGATACTGCGCGTCGGTATACGGTAGATTATCGGTGCCTTCAAGCTCAATCCCAATCGAGAAATCATTGCAGCGTTCCCGGCCGTGATAAGAGGATACGCCTGCATGCCAGGCGCGTTTATCGAAAGGCACATATTGCACAACCTCGCCATCACGGCGGATCAGGCAGTGCGCGGAAACACGCAGATGAACAATTTCGGCGAAAAAGGGATCGGCATCGGGATCGAGCGTACCGGTGAACAACGCATCTATCCACGGGCCGCCAAATTTGCCGGGCGGCAGGCTAATATTATGTACCACCAGCAGTGAAGGCTGCTCATCGTCCGGGCGGCAATCAAAATGGGGAGACGGCACGTGCCGCGCTTCTACCAGCCAGCCCTTGCGTAACGGCATAAGGAACTCCTTTAAGAGGATGGTGCTAAAACACGCTTCAGAGTAGCATGTCCGGGCGGTGCCCCGTAATGGTCTCCCGGACAGGACATCGCCTAACTTTGTGATTCGTTACCCTTTTTGGAGTTTATCATGCCGCCTCGCCGCTATAACCCCGATCTTCGACGTGACGCGCTGCAAAAACGCATCGAACTGGATATCCCCGCCGCTGTCGCCCAGGCGCTGCGTGAAGATTTGGGCGGAGAAGTTGACGCTAACAACGACATTACCGCGCAATTATTACCGCCAGAGAACCGCTCTCATGCGGTGGTTATTACCCGCGAAGACGGCGTATTTTGCGGTAAACGCTGGGTTGAAGAGGTTTTTATCCAGTTGGCTGGCGACGACGTGACGCTGACCTGGCACGTTGCAGATGGCGACACGATCCGCGCCAATCAACCGCTGTTTGAACTGGAAGGCCCTTCCCGCGTGCTGCTGACCGGCGAGCGCACGGCGTTGAACTTTGTGCAAACGTTGTCCGGCGTAGCCAGCGAAGTACGGCGCTATGTGGATTTGCTCAGCGGCACCAAAACCCAGCTTCTTGATACGCGTAAAACGCTGCCGGGCCTGCGCACCGCACTGAAATATGCGGTACTGTGCGGCGGCGGCGCCAACCATCGCCTGGGCCTTTCTGATGCTTTTCTGATCAAAGAGAACCATATCATCGCTGCTGGCTCCGTTCGCCAGGCGGTAGAAAAAGCGTTCTGGCTGCACCCGGATGTTCCGGTGGAAGTGGAAGTTGAAACGCTGGAAGAACTGGACGACGCGCTGAAAGCAGGCGCTGACATCATCATGCTGGATAACTTCGAAACCGACCAGATGCGCGAAGCGGTTAAACGCACAAATGGCCAGGCGCGGCTGGAAGTTTCCGGCAATGTGACGAACGAAACGCTGCGTGAATTCGCCGAAACCGGCGTCGATTATATCTCCGTTGGCGCACTGACCAAGCATGTGCGCGCCCTCGATTTGTCGATGCGTTTTCGCTGAATCGACGCTTCAAAGAAACGGGCCACTGGCCCGTTTTTGCGAACTCCCTTCCACGAAAAATGCGACACTTTGCAAAAGCGATAAAAGTGCCGGAAGCCATTATCCCAAAATCATTTTTGCCCCTCGTCCACCGATTCATCCGCTGACACAGTAACGGCTCTGCATAAGGAGCTGTTTAATGAAACGACAACAAGGATTTACTTTAATCGAACTGATGGTGGTGATTGGCATCATTGCGATCCTGAGCGCCATCGGCATTCCCGCCTACCAAAACTACCTGCGCAAAGCCGCCCTAACCGACATGCTGCAAACGTTTATTCCGTACCGTACGGCCGTTGAACTTTGCGCGCTGGATCGTGGCGGCGTGGATAACTGCGATGCCAGCAGCAACGGCATACCCGCCCCCACCACTACCCGCTATGTTTCGGCGATGAGCGTAACAAAAGGCGTGGTCTCGCTAACCGGGCAAGAGAGCCTGAATGGGCTGAGCGTGGTGATGACGCCGCAATGGAGCAACGCTGAAGGAATGCAGGGTTGGGCGCGCAGTTGCAACATTCAGGCAGACAGCTCGCTCCAGCAGGCTTGTGAAGATGTTTTCCGGACCGGCAAGTAAGGAGCGGCAATGCAACCCGATAAACTCATTGCGCTATGCCAGCGCCATAATGCGGTGGTGCTCAAAAGCGAAAACGATCTCTTAACGATTGCGGTGGTTGAAACACCCAGTACCGAATTAATGGAATCACTCACTTTTGCCGCCCAGAAGCGTGTCGATATTCGCTGCTGGACACCAGAGCAAATGGATAAACATTTACAGATGACAGCGCAAACCGTGGTGCCGGTGGTACAGGAAGAGAGCAGTACCGCCGCGATGGAGATCGTGGAACATACGCTTCAACAAGCGCTGATGCTACGCGCTTCAGATATCCATTTTGAGCCTGGTGAAACGCACTATGCCATTCGCCTGCGCGTCGATGGCGTATTGCATCCGCTTTCGCCTCTGCCTGGCACGCTCGCCAGCACATTGACCGCAAGGCTAAAAGTACTCGGTAATCTCGACATCGCCGAGCACCGTTTACCACAAGATGGTCAGTTCAATCAGGAACTTTGTGGTCAATCGATCTCATTTCGCATCGCCACTCTGCCCTGTCGTCACGGAGAGAAAGTGGTCCTGCGCCTGCTGCATCAGGTCAACCAACCGCTGGAACTGGAAGCGCTGGGAATGACCTCTCAACAACGGGAGCTGTTTGCCGCCGCCCTTGCGCAGCCGCAAGGGTTGCTGCTGGTTACCGGCCCAACAGGCAGCGGTAAAACCGTCACGCTTTACAGCGCATTGCAGGCGCGAAATAAACCGGAAGTTAACATTGCCAGTGTGGAAGATCCTGTCGAGATCCCACTCGCCGGGCTAACGCAGACACAAATCAATCCGCGCAGCGGGCTGACTTTTCAAAGCGTATTGCGCGCCCTGTTACGCCAGGATCCGGACATCATCATGATTGGCGAAATTCGCGATGGCGAAACCGCCGAAATCGCGATAAAAGCCTCCCAGACCGGGCATCTGGTACTGTCGACGCTGCACACCAACTCCACCAGCGAAACGCTGGTACGCATTCAACAAATGGGCGTTGCCCGCTGGATGATCTCCTCAGCACTGTCGCTGGTGGTAGCGCAACGCCTGGTGCGTAAACTCTGCCCGCACTGTCGAAAACTTGCCGTGGAGAATATCCATCTTCCCGGTACGTTGTGGCCACGTCCGTTACCGCGCTGGCGGGCCGAAGGCTGTGAACAGTGTTATCACGGTTTTTACGGACGACTGGCACTGTTTGAAGTCCTCGCCATCACACCGGAAATACGTCAGGCCATCGCTGGCAATATGGGCGCGGAAGAGATTGGGCTACTGGCGCGGCAGAGTGGCATGACCACGCTATTTGAGCATGGCTGCCAGGCCGTGGAACAAGGGTTGACCACCTTTGACGAACTGGTACGCATTCTGGGTTTTCCAGATGGCGAGTAAACATCTTTGGCTGTGGTCCGGTCTTGATGACAGCGGTGCCCTGCAAAGCGGTACGCACTGGAACGAAAATCGCGACGGCGTGGTGTTACTGTTGCATCAGCGACAAATACATCTGCTGACGTTGAAGCGCTGTCCGGTACGTCGCGCGCTCTGGCAAGCGGAGCATGGATGCTCTGTTTTGCAGCAACTTGCTACTCTTCTGCAGGCCGGGCTGACATTGCCGGAAGGGTTACAACTGCTGGCGGAGCAACACCCCGCCAGACAGTGGCAGGCGCTGTTGCGCCAGCTTGCCCAAACGCTGGAGCAGGGAGAAACATTTTCGGCTGCGCTACGCCAGTGGCCTGATGTGTTTCCTCCGCTCTGGCTGGCGATGATTCGCACCGGCGAGTTAACCGGCAAACTGGATGAGTGCTGCTTCAAGCTCGTCAGCCAGCAGCAAGCGCAAAGGGAGCTGGCGTTGAAAGTGAAAAAAGCGCTTCGCTATCCGCTGATCATCCTCTCCCTGACGGCAGCAGTGGTGCTGGCAATGATATATCTGGTATTACCCGAGTTCTCTGCCATCTACCAGACATTTAACACACCGCTTCCGGCGCTCACGCGGGGGGTCATTGCCACCGCTGACGTTATGCAACGCTGCGCCCTGCCGTTGATAGTATTTATAGCGTTGATACTGGGCGTCATGAGATCGCTACGTCATCACCCCGGTTGGCTTCGTTACCGACAGCGGCTGCTGCTGGCCACTCCGGTGATGGGCCAATTGATACGCGGGCAGCGGCTCAGCCAGATATTTACCGTCCTGTCACTGACGCAGCGTGCGGGTATCGCCTTCTTGCAGGGCCTCGAAAGTGTCAAAGAGACGCTTACCTGCCCTTACTGGCGCGATATCCTGCAACGTGCGCATCAGGAGATAACTCAGGGTATGTCGATATCCGCCGCCCTGAAAGAAAGCGGTGAATTCCCGACACTTTGTATTCAGTTGATTCGCACGGGCGAGGTTTCGGGCGCGCTGGATACGATGCTGTACAACCTGGCGCAGCATCACAGCGAACAAACTCAGCGTCAGGCGGATGGTCTGGCAGCCGTGCTTGAGCCGTTGTTGCTGGTGGCAACAGGATTGATTATCGGAGTGCTGGTTGTGGCAATGTACCTGCCCATCTTCCATCTGGGGGATGCGATGAGCGGCGCAGGGTGAGCACAGGCGCGGCATAACGCTGCGCCTGTTTAGCGATCACAAGCTGTTGAAAACGCGGTTTTCCTGTTCCTGAACGCGAATGAAGGTCGTGCGTTTGGTCAGCTCTTTCAGACGAGATGCGCCAACGTAGGTGCAGGCCGAGCGCAGACCGCCCAAAATGTCGCGCGCAGTATTTTCTACCGGGCCACGCAGAGTCAGCTTGACGGTTTTACCTTCTGCAGCACGGTAACCGGCAACGCCGCCAACGTGGCGATTCATTGCAGATTCAGAGCTCATACCATAGAACAGCATGAATTTTTCACCGTTCTCTTCAACCACGGTGCCGCCGCTCTCTTCATGGCCTGCCAGCATACCGCCCAGCATCACGAAATCTGCGCCGCCGCCAAATGCTTTCGCTACGTCGCCCGGAACGGTGCAACCGCCATCGCTGACAATCTGGCCACCCAGACCATGCGCAGCATCAGCACATTCGATAACCGCAGAAAGCTGCGGATAGCCAACGCCGGTTTTCACGCGCGTGGTACAGACAGAACCCGGTCCAATACCCACTTTAACGATATCGGCGCCGGAGAGGATCAGCTCTTCACACATTTCACCCGTCACAACGTTACCGGCACAAATGGTTTTATTCGGCCAGGCTTCACGCGCTTTCGCAACAAACTGTACAAAATGCTCGGAATAGCCATTCGCCACATCAATGCAGACAAAATTCAGCGCGGGATGCAGCGCAAGGATCTGTTTTGTTTTATCAAAATCGGCGTCAGATGTTCCAGTAGAAACCATTACATGGCGCAACACATCCGCAGATTCGCGCTCAATGAAACCTTTCCAGTCTTCAACGGAATAGTGTTTATGCACGGCAGTGAGAATGTCGAATGAGGCCAGCGCTTTTGCCATCATAAAAGTGCCAACCGTGTCCATATTCGCGGCAATAATGGGTACGCCGGACCAGTTAATTCCTGAATGCTTGAAGGTAAACTCGCGCTCCAGCTCAACATCGGAACGGCTTTTAAGGGTAGAACGTTTAGGGCGGATAAGAACGTCTTTGAAACCTAACTTCAGATCTTCTTCGATACGCATGTGCGGATTCCTGGGGTTAATGGCGAAAATACAAACTCACAACTCCAGTGACGCTATCATACGCGCTAATAAGGGCAGTGCAAGACTGCGAATTTCTCTTTTTTTACGCTACAATCCTATAAATTTACCTGGTGAATCGGCAAGTTTAGGTTAATCGATTTCATTGTCGCTTGATTAACTCACAACACGTTGATTATATTATGAAATATATTCAATCTTTTACGTTTTTCTTCCCTTTTGCATGTGATAAAAAAGCGCCATGAATAGAGCGAAAAAGAACGTGGATTGTGATTTCAGGCAGACCCATTTTGGGATGAGGTATTATGGGGTATACGGTCGCGTTAACCGGCGGCATCGGCAGTGGGAAAAGCACTGTAGCTGATGCTTTCGCACAGCTTGGGGTTAACGTTGTCGATGCGGATATTATTGCGCGTCAGGTCGTGGAACCGGGTTCGCAAGCATTAAGCGCTATTACAGCACGTTTTGGGGCAGAAATGATCCTCTCCGACGGCTCGCTAAACCGTCGGGCATTACGTGAACGTATTTTTGCTTCTCCGGCTGATAAAGAGTGGCTCAATAGGCTGCTCCATCCGTTAATTCATCAGCAGACCCAGCGTGAGATTGCGCAGGCAACGTCGCCTTATGTACTGTGGGTTGTTCCCCTGCTGGTGGAAAACCAGCTATATCATAAAGCCGATCGGGTTTTGGTGGTGGATGTCCCGGTTGAGACTCAAATTGCACGCACCACGCAGCGTGATGGTGTTAGCCGCGAACATGCAGAACATATTCTTGCTGCTCAGGCCACACGCGAAGCGCGACTTGCCGTCGCTGATGATGTTATTGACAATAATGGCGCACCAGGTGCGATAGCATCGGATGTTGCCCGCCTGCACTCAGCGTATCTGGAATATGCTTCGCAGGCCGTATCACAGGAAAAACCGTAATGCACACCCACATCCTTTTTGAACACCCGCTTAACGAGAAGATGCGCACCTGGCTGCGTGTCGAATTTCTGCTTCAGCAACTCATCGTCCGTTTACCGCTGAGCGACCATGCTGATGCGCTGCATTTTTTCCGTAACGTTGGTGATTTACTGGATGTGTTCGAACGCGGCGATACGCGTACGGAATTACTGAAAGAGCTGGAACGTCAGCAGCGAAAATTGCGTGCCTGGAGCGAAGTGGAGGGAGTGGATCTCAACCGTATCGAATCCCTGCGCCAGCAACTGAAAGAGAGCGGCAATATCCTGATGGCTGCGCCACGCATTGGCCAGCTTTTACGTGAAGACCGATTAATTGCGCTGGTGCGCCAGCGTCTGAGTATCCCCGGTGGGTGTTGCAGCTTTGATCTGCCCACGCTGCACATGTGGCTGCATTTGCCGCAGGAGCAACGTGATGCGCAGGTCGCGGTCTGGCTGGAAAGCCTCGATCCGCTCAAAGCAACGCTTAAATTGATCCTCGATCTGATCCGCAATGCCGCGCCGTTCCGCCATCAGACCAGCCTGAATGGTTTCTACCAGGATAATGCCGAGGATGCCGATTTACTGCGTCTGAAACTGACGCTGCGAGACCGGCTGTACCCACAAATTTCCGGGCATAAGAGCCGTTTTGCTATCCGCTTTTTACCCCTCGACAGCGAAAACGGTATCGTGCCGGAACGGCTGGATTTTGAACTGGCCTGTTGTTAAGGAGCCAATATGACTGAAACAACCATTGTTAACTGCCCCACCTGCGGGAAATCTGTTGTCTGGGGCGAAATCAGCCCGTTTCGCCCCTTCTGTTGCAAACGCTGCCAGCTCATCGATCTGGGAGAATGGGCAGCGGAAGAAAAACGCATTCCCAGCGCTGGCGACCTGTCAGACAGCGATGAATGGAGCGAAGAGCAATAGTAATGTTTTTGCCGCTGGCGCACCGCTTAACGCTGCGCCAGCCGGGTAATAATGGGTTCATTGGCCGGCGGGAAATCTTCCGCTTTCAGCATCTGTTGTGCTATCCATTCTCCCGGCTGCCCCTCTTTCCCCCATGGCTCCCCTTCCCAGCTCTCAACCAGCCAGAACCACAGCGTGATATGGCGATCGGGAAACTGATACTCCAGCTTGTCAAAGAGTGTTGCACTCAGCGGTGTAATACCGACTTCTTCCTGTAATTCACGGCTCATCGCCTGTTCCGGCGTTTCGCCCTCTTCTATTTTACCGCCCGGAAACTCCAGTTTATTCGCCATGTGTGCATCCGCAGCACGGCGCGTAATAAAGATTTCTCCTTGCGGGTTGCGAATGATCCCAACTGCGATGTTGAGTATTTTCATTAGGCAGGCTCCATAAAAAAGGCGCAGATATCTGCGCCTTTTACATTTTTATCAAAAGGTTATGCTAAACGGCCGTGGCACTGTTTGTATTTTTTACCCGAACCGCAAGGGCATGGATCGTTACGACCCACTTTACGCTCGCCCGTCTGCGCAGCAAGTTCTGCGGCCGCTGCGGATTCATCATCCTGATGGCTCAGCTGTTGCATTTGCGCCAGACGCTCAGCCTCCTGGCGACGCTGCTGCTCCATCGCTTCCACCTCTTCCGGCATACGTACCTGCACCTTGCTCAGCGTGCTGATCACTTCATATTTCAGCGACTCCAGCATCGCTGCAAACATGGCGAAGGATTCGCGTTTGTACTCCTGCTTCGGATCTTTTTGCGCGTAGCCACGCAGATGGATACCCTGGCGCAGGTAATCCATGGCCGCCAGATGCTCTTTCCACAGGGAATCCAGCGTCTGCAACATCACGCCTTTTTCAAAGTGACGCATCATTTCCGCCCCTACCACGTCTTCTTTGCGCTGGTAAGTTTCAATGGCGTTCTGCAGGATGCGCTCGCGCAGCGTCTCTTCATGCAGATCCGGCTCTTTATCCAGCCATTCCGCAATCGGCAGATCGAGATCGAAATCGTTTTTCAGGCGTTCCTGCAGACCCGGGATGTCCCACATCTCTTCCAGAGACTGCGGCGGAATATGCGCGTCGATAGTAGCCTTGAAAACGTCCTCGCGAATGCTGTTGATGGTTTCGCTCACATCAGACACATCCAGCAGTTCGTTACGCTGGGTATAAATAGCACGGCGCTGATCGTTGGCAACATCATCATATTCCAGCAGCTGCTTACGAATATCGAAGTTGCGGCTTTCCACTTTGCGCTGCGCGTTGGCAATCGCCTTCGTAACCCACGGGTGCTCAATCGCTTCGCCCGGTTTCATTCCCAGCTTACGCATCATGCCGGAAACGCGATCGGAGGCGAAAATACGCATCAGCGCATCTTCCATGGAGAGGTAGAAACGGGAAGAACCGGCATCGCCCTGACGACCGGAACGACCACGCAACTGGTTA
This sequence comes from Kosakonia sp. H7A, assembly GCF_003028445.1. Lineage (NCBI taxonomy): Bacteria > Pseudomonadati > Pseudomonadota > Gammaproteobacteria > Enterobacterales > Enterobacteriaceae > Kosakonia > Kosakonia sp. H7A. The sequence goes on from NZ_PYTZ01000004.1 coordinate 105,182, forward strand.
TCGATACGACGAGATTCGTGACGCTCAGTACCGATAATGTGCAGGCCGCCTGAGGCCAGTACGGCATCATGGCGTACCTGCCAGTCCGCTTTCACTTTTGCGATTTGCTCTTCGGTCGGATTTTCAATCTCAGCCAGTTCTGCCTGCCAGCTACCGCCCAGCATGATATCCGTACCACGGCCCGCCATGTTGGTAGCAATGGTTACCGTGCCAGGATAACCCGCCTGAGCAACGATATCCGCCTCTTTGGCGTGGAATTTGGCGTTCAGCACGTTGTGCTTGATACCTGCTTTGGTCAGTTCCTGAGAGACAACCTCTGATTTTTCAATGGAGATAGTCCCCACCAGTACCGGCTGCCCCTTGGCAGTACGCTCTTTAATATCTTCGATAATGGCCTGGATTTTTTCCGCTTCGGTCATGTAGACCAGATCCGCCATATCTTTACGGATCATTGGGCGGTTTGTCGGCACAACAACCGTATCCAGTTTGTAAATGGAGCTGAATTCAAATGCTTCGGTATCTGCCGTACCGGTCATACCGGCCAGTTTTTCATACAAACGGAAATAGTTCTGGAAGGTAATGGAAGCCAGCGTCTGGTTTTCATTCTGGATTTCCACGCCTTCTTTGGCTTCAACAGCCTGATGCAGACCGTCAGACCAGCGACGCCCCTGCATGGTACGACCGGTGTGTTCATCAACGATGATCACTTCGCCATCTTTAACAATGTAATCCACATCGCGGGTGAACAGTGCATGAGCACGCAACGCTGCGGTGACGTGGTGCATCAGCATAATATTGGCCGGGGAGTAGAGTGACTCGCCCTCATCCATGATGCCTTCTTTTACCAGCAGCTCTTCAATCAGCACCAGGCCGCGTTCGGTCAACGTTACCTGACGCGCTTTCTCATCCACCGAGAAGTGGCCTTCGCCCTGGAAAGTGTCAGAATCCTCTTTCTCCTGGCGAACCAGGTAAGGAATGATTTTGTTCACTTTTTTGTAGAGCTCAGAACTGTCTTCCGCAGGCCCAGAGATGATCAGCGGGGTACGCGCTTCATCGATGAGGATGGAGTCAACCTCATCCACCAGCGCATAGTGCAGTTTACGCTGTACGCGCTCTTCAGGGCTGAACGCCATGTTATCGCGCAGGTAGTCAAAGCCGTATTCGTTGTTGGTGCCGTAGGTAATATCGGCAGCGTAAGCTTCACGCTTGGCAACAGCAGGCATACCAGGCAGGTTAATACCGACTGTCAGGCCGAGGAACTCAAACAATGGACGGTTGTTTTCGGCATCGCGCTGCGCCAGATAGTCGTTCACCGTCACAACGTGAACACCTTTACCGCTCAGGGCATTCAGGTAAGCCGGCAGCGTCGCAGTCAGGGTTTTACCTTCACCAGTACGCATCTCCGCGATGCAGCGATCGTTCAGTACCATACCGCCCAACAACTGTACGTCAAAGTGGCGCATGCCAAACACGCGCTTGCTCGCTTCGCGAACCACTGCAAAAGCTTCAGGCAGCAGATTATCTACCGCCTCACCTTTTTCCAGACGGGCGCGAAACTCCGCGGTTTTACCTTTCAGCTCTTCATCACTGAGCTGCTCCATGGCCGGTTCCATGGCATTGATCTGGGCGACAACTTTACGCATGCGACGCAATGTACGATCGTTGCGGCTACCGAATACTTTCGTTAATAATTTGATTAGCATAATAAAAATCTCAAACGCTCCGCTCAGCGGAACTAAAAAATGGATAAAAGGCTCTTTTTTTAGCTGAAGCGTTGAGGGCCTGCGCGAATACCCTGCACCTGGCTCACCCAGGCGGGCACACTAAACGCGGCTTGCGGCATAGAAGGGATATAAACAGCCAGGCGGACAATCGTCGGCGGCTTGCTTTCCAGCATCAGCAGTGCGCTGAGCGAATCCAACAATGCCAGATGATGCGCCTGAATGGGCGATGGCTCTTCCGTTGCTACAGGTAGCGCCTGAGGCGCCATAGCGAACGAAAGATGACGAATCACGGTACGAATGGCGTGTTGATGCCAGTAATCGACAGTGAAGTTCGGGCGTCGTTTCGCTTCCAGCAAGGAGAAACTGGTGAAATTGACGCTATTGACGCCATCGTGATTGCGAGTCGTTTCACGCGCAGGCTGATGTGACTCAGCGCTACTGGCAAATGCAGGCAAGCCAAAACTCGCCGCGACCATCCCTAATAAGAGATGCGGCCAGAAGTAGCGTCTACCAAATTGTCGCCAGCACGTCAGTATTCCGTTCACCTGCTCCACCCAAAAATCACGCTTGTCCGATTTTGCTTCTGTCGGTGCCATTTTGCGCCCAAATCTTACCACTAAAGCCGCCAGCACCGCAGTAGTATTCAGGCTTCAGAAGGGCGAAATTGACCAGGAAAGCAGCAAACACACCGCTCAAAGCGAAAAAAGAGAAAGTTCTACATCAAAGCGGGAGAAAGGCCTGGTGGGAAAAAAGAAATAAAAATCGACTGGTTTCCCTGACCGGAGAGAGTGCCAGGTTAACCAGTCGATTTTGTGGTTATGGCGTTATGCCAGAACCGTTGACGGTGCTTTAAATGCCAGCGGCAATTCGGCGTCGTCTTCGAAGGTCACATATTCCCAGGCTTCCTGTTTTGCCAGAACAGCCTGCAACAGTTTGTTATTTAATGCGTGACCGGATTTATATGCGGTAAACGCACCAATGATATTGTGACCACACATGAACAAGTCGCCGATTGCATCCAGCATTTTATGGCGAACAAATTCATCTTCGAAACGCAGTCCGTCTTCGTTCAGTACGCGATAATCGTCAACTACGATGGCACAATCGAAGCTACCGCCCAGGCAGAGTCCGCGAGACTGGAGGTATTCGATATCACGCATGAAACCGAAGGTACGCGCACGACTAATCTGGCGCATAAATGCGTCGGCAGAGAAGTTCATCGCATAGCGTTGAGTGCTTGCATCAATCGCAGGGTGGTTAAAATCGATGGTAAAGTCGAGCGTGAAACCGTTGTGTGGTTTGAACTCAGCCCATTTATCACCGTCTTCAACGCGCACCGTATCTTTGATACGAACGAATTTTTTGGCGCTGTTAAGCTCTTCGATCCCTGCATCCAGCAGCAGATAAACGAAAGGTGCAGCACTGCCATCCATAATGGGAATTTCCGGCGCATCGACTTCAACAATAATGTTGTCGATACCCAGCCCCGCCAGAGCAGCATTTAAGTGCTCAACGGTGGAAATCCGCACGTCATGCTCGTTGACCAGACAAGTACAGAGCATAGTATCACGCACAGATTTAGCATCAGCCGGAAAATCTACCGGTGGATTCAAGTCAGTGCGACGATAGATGACCCCGGTATTTGCCGGCGCAGGGCGCAACGTCAGTGTGACTTTCTTGCCGGTATGTAAACCGACGCCAGTCGCCTGAACGATACGTTTAAGAGTCCTTTGTTTGATCATCGTATAATCTCGCCTTATTACCAATCCATCCGAAGTGTATAACACAATCGGTGGGGCAGTTTAGCACAAAGAGCGAAGAAGCCCAACTTCCAGTAAATTCTTAGTCCGCTTGCTTACGCAGGAACGCCGGAATATCCAGATAATCAGGTTCTTTAGTGGTTTGCGGCGTATTGTCGTTAACCACTTTCGCCGGTTTCTGCTCCTGTTGCATCGGTTGCATGCCGTGCTGCTGATAGCGATCCATCACTGGCTGCTGTGCCTGCTTGTTGGTCACCAGCGTAATTTCCGGACGTTTGTCCATGCCGATACCTGTCGCAACGACGGTCACACGCAGCTCATCGTTCATATCCGGATCAAGGGACGTACCGATAACCACAGTCGCGTTATCAGATGCGAAAGCTCGGATAGTGTTACCCACCGTTTCGAACTCATCCAGACGCAGGTCGAAGCCAGCAGTAATGTTAACCAGCACACCGCGAGCGCCAGAGAGATCAATATCTTCCAGCAGCGGGCTGGAAATCGCCATTTCTGCCGCTTCTTCCGCACGATCTTCACCGCTGGCCACACCGGAGCCCATCATCGCGTAGCCCATTTCGGACATTACAGTGCGCACGTCAGCGAAGTCAACGTTCATCAGACCCGGACGAGTAATCAGCTCAGCAATACCCTGCACAGCGCCTTTCAGTACATCGTTCGCTGCACCGAATGCATCGAGCAGAGAAATACCACGCCCAAGCACTTTCAGTAACTTGTCGTTCGGGATAGTAATCAGCGAGTCCACATGTTTGGACAGCTCAGTGATACCCTGCTCAGCAAACGCCATGCGCTTCTTGCCTTCGAAATTGAAAGGCTTGGTCACCACAGCAACCGTCAGGATACCTAAATCTTTAGCGACTTCGGCCACGACAGGAGCTGCACCCGTACCGGTACCGCCACCCATGCCTGCCGCGATAAAGACCATGTCAGCGCCTTCGAGCGCAGCGCGCAAGGCTTCACGATCTTCTTCAGCCGCATTGCGACCAACTTCAGGGTTTGCTCCAGCGCCCAGACCTTTGGTGATGCCACCGCCAATCTGAATGGTTTGCCCCACCGCCGTTTTACGCAACGCTTGCGCGTCGGTATTTACGGCGAAGAATTCAACACCCTCAATGCGCTCGCGCACCATATGCTCTACGGCGTTGCCACCGCCGCCACCGACGCCGATGACTTTAATCACCGCGTCGTTGGTTAATTCCATCGGTTCAAACATAATTTCTCTCCGTTTTGTGCCTGTCGCCTGAGACCGCTAATTTTCTGCGCTCTCTGAAAAAAATTAAAACTCTTTTCGCAGCCAGCTGTTGATTCGTTTGAACCATGACCCTACTGACGCGCGTTTTTCCACTTCTGCTTCACCACTGAGATGCGTCTCTTTTCCGTAGTGCAGCAACCCTACAGCCGTTGAGTAATACGGCTCCTGGGCATAATCGGTCAAGCCAGTAATGTTGAGCGGCGCACCAATACGCACTTGCGTATGGAAAACGCGCTGCGCGCAGGCCGCCAGGCCTTCCATCTGCGCAGCGCCGCCGGTCAACACAATCCCCGCCGCCAGGTGATGCTTTACACCCTGCTGGCGAAGCTGTTCCTGCAACTGCAAAATCTCATCGTTAACCAGATTGAGCAACTCGGTATAGCGAGGCTCAATCACGTCTGCCAGCGTCTGACGCTGCAGACTGCGCGGCGGACGACCGCCCACGCTGGGTACTTCAACGCTCTCATCTTTGCCGACTAACGATCCCAACGCACAACCGTGGCGAACTTTGATCGCCTCTGCATCACTGGGCGGCGTACCGAAAGCGTAAGCAATATCGCTGGTGACCACATTCCCTGCATAAGGGATCACTTTGGTGTGGCGCAGCGCGCCGCCAGTGTAGACCGCCATGTCCATTGTACCACCACCGATGTCAACAACGCAGACGCCCAGTTCTCGTTCGTCTTCCGTCAACACCGAATAGCTGGAAGCCAGTCCGGCGAAAATAAGTTGGTCAACTTTTAACCCACATCGTTCAACGGCTTTAACGATGTTTTTTGCCATATCGTTATGGCAAGTAATCAAATGTACTTTTGCCTGCATACGCACACCAGACAACCCAACCGGGTTTTTGATCCCTTCCTGGTAGTCAATTGCGTACTCCTGCGGAATCACATGCAGAACACGGTGTTCATCGCGTACACGCACCGATTTGGCGGTATGCACAACGTTCTCCACATCCTCCTGCGTCACTTCCTCTTCCGAAATCGGCACCATCCCAATTTCGTTCTGGCAGCTAATGTGCTTCCCCGAAAGTGCCAGGTAGACAGAAGAGATCTGGCAATCCGCCATCAATTCAGCCTGATCGATAGCGCGCTGTACGCATTTCACTACCGATTCCAGATCGTTCACTCCGCCTTTATCCATACCACGAGACGGGCAACTGCCCACGCCAATGATATTCACAATACCGTCGGGCAGAACTTCCCCTACTAAAGCGGCTACCTTCGCGGTGCCAATCTCCAGTCCAACCACCAGTTTTCTGTCCGTCGCCTTGATCATTGTTGCTCTGCCTGTGCCTGATTCTGTTGTGCCTGATTTTGCTGCTGATTCGGTTCCTGAACAGGGGCTGCTTTCCAGCCTACAGCCGCGCCTGAGTCATAGCGTAAATCCACGTAACTGATCGTTTTACCGTCCGTTTGCGCCTGTTGCAGCAGAACCGGGTAGAGTTCCACGAAGCGCGCCAGGCGTTTCATTGTATCGCCACGACCCAGGTTGAGCCTGATGTCGTTAGTCAGCGTGACCTGCCATGAACGTCGCGCCGTCATCGCCGCTTCTTTTAACGTGAATTTATCCTTCGCCAACAATTGCCCCATATCGCGGTAGCCTTGCAATACTTCGCTTTCACTGCCTTCAGGGCCATACAACATGGGCAAAACCTGCTTACTGGTTCGTTCGGACGGCACGCTGAACGCATTACCGTCGGCATCGACCATATGCTGATCATTCCACCGCGCAATCGGCACGTATTCAACCAGATGAATCTTCAATTCGTCTGGCCACTGCTTTCTGACGCTTGCCTGTTTTATCCAGGGCAGACGCTCTATCTGACTCTGAATAATATTGACGTCCTGGGTCATAAAGGTGCCGGGTGCCCCCAGCGCCAAAATAGACTGACGAATATCATCATTACGGGTGTAATGACGATCGCCCGTCACCACCAGCTTCGACAACGGCAAGCGTTGTGCATCATCCATCCAACCCAAAACCACCCAGCCGCTAACAAACACGGTGCACAGCACCGCCAGCAGGAACAAAATCCCTGCAAGACGCGTTCCATTGTTGCGGCGGGAGGCAGTTACGGCCTCCGCTTCGCGGTTTCGCGTGTTCAGCGCAGCCTGTGACATATCACTCCGCCAGATCCAGAATGCGAACAACAAGTTGTGAGAAGCTCAAACCCGCCTGGCGCGCAGCCATCGGCACCAGGCTGTGGCTCGTCATCCCAGGCGATGTATTCGCTTCCAACAAATAAAACTGACCGTCGCTATCCAGCATGGCATCAATTCGTCCCCAGCCACGGCAACCTAAAAGACGCCATGCTTTCAATACCAGGGACTGTAATGCCGCCTCTCGCTCCACTTCCAGACCTGAAGGGCAGAAATATTTTGTCTCATCAGAGAGATACTTCGCCTCATAATCATAGAAGATTCCCGCTGGCTGGATACGTATAGACGGTAAAATTTCGTTCCCAAGCAGCGCTACGGTAAATTCCGGGCCACTTAGCCATTTTTCGATCAGAACTTCATCATCATGTTGAAACGCAAGCGCTAACGCCGCATGCAGATCTTCACTTTTCTCTACCTTCGACATCCCAACGCTGGAGCCTTCACGACTGGGCTTGACAATAACAGGTAACCCCAGTTCATCAATGCGTTGAATATCGTCAAAACTTAGGCCTGATTCAAACTCACTGCGTTCGAGCGCGACCCATGGTGCAACCGGTAATCCGGCGCCCTGCCACAACAATTTGCTGCGCAGTTTATCCATGGAGATCGCGGATGCCATAACGCCGCTGCCGGTATAAGGCATATCGATCAATTCAAGCAGCCCCTGCAAGGTGCCGTCTTCGCCGCCGCGACCATGCAAAGCAATAAATGCTTTGCTAAAACCCATCTCTTTCAGGCGGGTGACATCCACATCACGCGGATCCACGCCGTGCGCATCCACTCCGCCTTCCCGCAAACCCACCAGCACCGCTGCACCGGAATTAAGCGAAACTTCACGCTCGGCGGAGGTTCCGCCCAGCAGAACCGCTACTTTCTCAGCCACGGCGCTCCTCCTCAGTGCTCTGCGATTTCAGTTTGCTCTCAGCCAGGCTGCGGGCAATCTTGCCGATATTCCCAGCTCCCTGAATCAGGATCAGGTCATTACCGGTCAGTACCGGCGCCAGCATCGCCGCAACCTGTGCCGGATCGGACACGAGGATCGGATCAATTTTGCCGCGTCCGCGAATAGTACGGCACAGCGAACGGCTGTCAGCGCCCGGGATAGCTGCTTCGCCAGCCGGATAAACCTCCAGCATCAGCAGAGAATCGACCTGCGTCAGTACATTGGCGAAATCGTCGTACAAGTCGCGAGTACGGGTAAAACGGTGCGGCTGAAACAGCATGACCAGGTTTTTATCCGGCCAGCCCGCACGTGCTGCTTTAATCGTGGCATCCACTTCTGTCGGGTGATGACCATAGTCATCCACCAGCATGGCGGTACCGCTTTTGCCATTCACCGCTTCCAGCGGGAATTCACCAAGGAAATCAAAACGGCGCCCGGTGCCCTGGAAACTTTCCAGCGCGCGAAGGATCGCTTCATCTTCGATCCCCTCTTCTGTCGCTACTGCTACCGCCGCCGCCGCGTTCAACGCATTGTGGCGGCCTGGCGCATTCAGCGTGACACGCAGTTCCGGTTTATCCTGGCGCACCAAAGTGAAGTGCCCCTGCGGCCCGACCTGGCGATAATTTTCTACACGAACATCAGCATCATCGCTAAATCCGTACGTCGTCGTCTGACGCCCCACGCGCGGCAGCAATTCCCGGATAACCGGATCGTCCACACACATTACCGCACGGCCGTAGAACGGCAGGTTGTGCAGGAAGTTGATAAACGTCGTTTTTAAATTCTCGAAGTCGCCATGGTAGGTATCCATGTGATCGGCTTCGATATTGGTGACAATGGCCACCATCGGTTGCAGATGCAGGAATGAGGCGTCGCTCTCATCAGCTTCTGCAATCAGGTAACGGCTGTGCCCCAGGCGCGCATGCACCCCGGCGGCTTTCACCAGCCCACCGTTAACAAAAGTCGGGTCCAGCCCGGCTTCTGCGTAAATACTGGCCACCATCGCAGTCGTGGTAGTTTTGCCATGAGTACCGGCAATCGCGATGCCATGACGGAAACGCATCAGTTCAGCCAGCATCTCCGCACGGCGGATAACTGGAATACGCGCTTCATGCGCCGCAACAATTTCAGGGTTATCGGCAGATATGGCGCTGGAGACCACAACAACACTGGCATCGCTCACATTTTCCGGGCGATGATGGAAATAAATAGTGGCACCGAGCGACGCCAACTGCTGCGTCACTGGGTTTGGCGCCAGGTCGGAACCGCTAATCTGGTAGCCTTCATTGGCCAGCACTTCGGCAATACCGCCCATGCCAGCACCGCCAATGCCGACAAAGTGAATGTGCCGGACACGTCGCATCTCGGGCACAATTGAACGCAGTTTCGCCAGTTCTTGTGTATTCATTCTCTAAACGCCATCGACTACTTAAATTTGCGCGACGCCAACGCGCCGCCAGTATTTACGCCTGAGCTGCCAGGCTGACTTCATTCGCCACGCGCTCGGTGGCATCCGGGATGGCCGCCGCGCGTGCGCGTTCCGCCATCGCCAGTAATGCTTCGCGATCCCACCCCGCCAACGTCGCTGCTACCGCATCAACGGTGAACTGCGGCTGTTCGAGGATCTTCGCAGCACCCGCTTTTTCCAGCGGTAATGCATTCCAGTACTGCTGACGATCTTTGTGCTGGAAAGGTACAAACAGCGCCGGTAAACCTGCGGCTGCGATTTCGCTGACCGTCAGCGCGCCTGAACGGCACACCACCACATCCGCCCACGCGTAGGCTTGCGCCATATCGTCAATAAATTCCGTCACTTTATGCTGCGGTTCGCCCGCGGCGGCATATGCTTGCTCAACATCCTGTTGCGCGCCTTTACCGCTCTGATGCCAGATGGTCACAGCATTGCCCAGCTTCGCCGCGACCTGCGGCATCGTCTGGTTCAGCACGCGCGCACCCTGCGAGCCGCCAACGACCAGCACGCGAACCGGCCCTTCACGGCCAGGTAAACGCTCCTGCGGTAGCGGCAGTGCCAGCACATCGATGCGCACCGGGTTTCCAACGACTTCCGCTTTTGGAAACGCACCGGGAAACGCCTGCATCACTTTGGTGGCGATTTTCGCCAGCCATTTATTTGTCAACCCGGCAATCCCGTTCTGCTCATGGAGCACTACCGGAATACCGAGCGACCAGGCAGCCAGCCCGCCAGGACCAGAGACATAACCGCCCATCCCCAGCACCACATCCGGCTTAAAGCGCTGCATGATGGCGCGAGCCTGTCGCCAGGCGTTAAAAATACGTACCGGAGCCAACAACTGCGCTTTGATCCCTTTGCCACGCAGGCCGGAGATACGGATAAAATCGATCTCGATACCGTGTTTGGGCACCAGATCGGCTTCCATGCGATCGGCGGTTCCGAGCCAGCGCACTTGCCAGCCCTGATCCATCAAATGGTGCGCAACTGCAAGCCCGGGGAAGACATGCCCGCCGGTACCGCCCGCCATCACCATTAACCGCTTTGGTTGACCACTCATCACAAACCTCGTGTAAACGCCTGGGCTTTTTCCAGACGCGTTTCATAATCTATGCGTAGCAGCAGCGTAATCGCCACTGACATAATCAGTAAGCTGGAACCACCGTAACTGATAAGCGGCAGAGTCAGCCCTTTGGTCGGCAGCATACCTGCCGCCGCACCGACATTAACCAGAGCCTGGAAGCTAAACCAGATACCAATCGAGCAGGCCAGGAAACCAGAGAAACGATGATCGATTTCCAGCGCTTTTCGCCCGATGGACATGGCGCGGAAAGCGACGAAGAATACCATTAAAAGTGCCACTACCACACCGATATAACCGAGTTCCTCCCCGATAATGGAGAAGATAAAGTCCGTATGTGCTTCAGGCAGATACTCCAGCTTCTGTATCGAATTTCCAAGCCCTTGCCCCCACAGCTCACCGCGACCAAATGCCATCAGCGACTGTGTTAACTGATAACCGCTACCGAAGGGATCTTCCCACGGGTTCCAGAAAGAGGTTACGCGGCGAATACGATACGGTTCGGCGAGGATCAGCAGCACAACCGCTGAAATCCCCATACCGATGATGGCGATGAACTGCCACAGTTTCGCCCCGGCAAGGAACAACATCGCCAGCGTGGTGATAAACAGCACCACCACCGTACCGAGGTCCGGCTGCGCCAACAGCAGAACCGCCAGCACCAGGATCACGCCCATCGGTTTGAGGAAGCCGCGCAGGTTATTACGCACTTCGTCCACCTTACGTACCAGGTAGTTAGCCAGGTAACAGAACAGCGACAACTTGGTGAACTCCGCTGGCTGAAAGCGCATGACTCCGAGGTCGATCCAGCGAGAGGCTCCGTTGATCGAGCTACCAACCACCAGTACCACCAGCAGCATAATGATCGCGGCGATCAACATCGCCGAGCTGTATTTCTGCCAGAAATCCATCGGCAAACGCAGCGTGATCATCGACATACAAAACGCCAGGAACAGATACAGCGCATGACGCTTGGCAAAGAAGAAAGGATCGTCCGTCAGGCGTTGCCCTACCGGCATCGAAGCCGAGGTCACCATAATGAAACCGATCGCCGCCAGGCCCAGCGTCAACCACAACAACGTGCGGTCGTACATCACCAGACTGTCGGAATCTTTTTGCCGTGATCCCATAACCCAGCCTTTCAATGCCGTAAACAGCCATGCCAGGAGGCTAAATCCTGGCAGGCGCGGCATTCTCGGGCGTGGGAGCGTTAAACGCATCAGCCTAACTCCTGCGCCAGACGGGTAAAGACATCACCCCGTTGTTCGAAATTCTTGAACTGATCGAGGCTGGCGCAGGCTGGCGACAGCAGCACCATATCGCCCGGCTGCACGCGCGTGGCGATCAGACGCATTGCCTCTTCCATCGTTTCAACCTGATCGGCAATTTCCGGACGTAAATCCGCCAGCTCCCCACCATCGCGACCAAAGCAATAAAGACGAATACGATCGCCGCCGAGATAGCGCTTCAGCGGTGAGAAATCGGCAGATTTACCGTGCCCGCCCAACAAAAGATGCAGCGTACCGTCAACCTGCAAGCCGTTCAGCGCCGCCTCAGTGCTGCCGACGTTGGTCGCTTTCGAGTCGTTGATCCAGCGCACCCCGTTATGATCCAGCGCCAACTGGAAGCGGTGCGCCAGCCCGGTGAAGGTCGTCAGCGCCTTCAGGCTGCTTGCCCGCGGTAAACCAGCGGCATCTGCTAGCGCCAACGCCGCCAGCGCGTTGGTATAGTTGTGCTGGCCACTCAGCTTCATCTCTTTAACGTTCAGAACCTTTTCACCTTTTACACGCAGCCAGGTTTCGCCCTGCTGGCGGTTCAGGTGATAGTCGCCGACGTCAACGCCGAAACTCACGCAGCGCTCATCAGCACCCCGCACCGGCATGGTCAGCGCATCATCCGCGTTGACCACACATACTTTCGCGTTTTCGTAAACGCGCAGTTTTGCGGCGCGATACTGTTGCAGCCCGAACGGATAACGATCCATATGATCTTCCGTCACGTTCAGGATGGTTGCCGCCGCCGCGTGCAGGCTGAAAGTGGTTTCCAGTTGGAAGCTGGAAAGCTCCAGCACATAGAGCTCGCGGGCTTCATCAAGCAGCATCAACGCAGGCAGGCCAATATTGCCGCCAACGCCTACATTAACGCCTGCCGCCTCTGCCATTTCACCCACCAGTTTGGTGACGGTGCTTTTACCGTTTGAACCGGTAATCGCAATGACGGGCGCTTGTGCTTCGCGACAGAAGAGTTCGATATCGCCGACGATCTCAACGCCAGCATCGGCTGCCGCGCTCAGAGAAGGATGCGCCAGTGCGATGCCAGGGCTTGCGACAATCAGGTCAGCCGCCAGCAACCAGTCATCATTGAGACTACCAAGATGGCGCTCTACCGTCTCCGGCAGCTTATCCAGCCCCGGTCGCGAAACGCGCGTGTCCATAACGCGTGGCGTAACGCCGCGCGCGAGGAAAAAGTCAACGCAGGAAAGACCTGTCAGACCCAGACCGATAATGACGACTTTTTTACCCTGGTAATCTGCCATAATTAACGTACCTTCAGCGTTGCCAGGCCAATCAGCACCAGCATCAGCGAAATAATCCAGAAGCGCACGATCACGCGCGGTTCCGGCCAGCCTTTCAGTTCATAGTGATGGTGAATCGGCGCCATGCGGAAAATACGCTGGCCGCGCAATTTAAACGACCCCACCTGCAAAATCACCGACAGGGTTTCCACCACAAACACCCCGCCCATAATCACCAGCAAGAACTCCTGACGCAGCAACACGGCAATGATCCCCAACGCGCCGCCGAGAGCCAGTGAACCCACATCCCCCATGAAAACCTGCGCCGGATAGGTGTTGAACCACAAAAAGCCCAACCCTGCGCCGACAATCGCCGTGCAGACGATCACCAGCTCTCCCGCGTGACGCAGATAAGGGATATGCAGGTAGTTAGCAAAATTCATGTTACCGGTAGCCCAGGCCACCAACGCAAAGCCCGCGGCGACAAACACCGTCGGCATAATCGCCAGACCGTCAAGACCGTCCGTCAGGTTAACGGCGTTGCCGGTGCCGACAATCACAAAGTAAGCCAGCAGAATGTAGAAAAGGCCCAGTTGCGGCATCACATCTTTAAAGAAAGGCACCACCAGTTCTGTCGCTGGCGTATCTTTCCCCGCCAGGTAAAGCGCAAACGCTACGCCCAGCGCAATCAGTGACATCCAGAAATATTTCCAGCGAGCAATCAGGCCCTTGGTATCTTTACGCACCACTTTGCGGTAATCGTCAACGAAACCAATCGCACCGTAACCTACCAGTACAACCAGCACGCACCAGACATACGGGTTAGAGGGATAAGCCCACAGCAGTACGGAAACAACGATTGCCGTGAGGATCATAATCCCCCCCATCGTTGGCGTACCGCGTTTACTGAAATGCGACTCCGGACCGTCGTTACGCACAACCTGGCCGAAAGAGAGTTTTTGCAGACGGGCAATCATGCGCGGCCCCATCCACAGAGAGATGAAGAGCGCGGTCAGCAGGCTGACAATGGCGCGAAACGTCAGGTAGGAAAAGACGTTAAAGCCGGAATAATATTTGACCAAATGTTCGGCCAGCCACACTAACATGTTCCATTCTCCTGTAATTCGCGTACCACCTCTTCCATGGCGGAACTACGTGAACCTTTCACCAAAATGGTAATAATCTGCTGTTCAGCGATCAGCGCCTTCAACCGCGCCACCACTGCTGCTTTATCGTTAAAATGTTCGCCAACACCGCTGGCAGCGCTCAGAGCCTTGCTCAGCTTACCGACGCTCAGCACTTTATCGATGCCAACGCCTTTAGCCGCTTCACCCACCTGAATGTGGCAGGCTTCGCTCTCATCGCCTAGCTCTGCCATATCGCCCACCACCATCACCCGGTAACCCGGCATTTCCGCCAGCACATGTGCGGCGGCGGTCATTGAACCGACGTTAGCGTTGTACGTGTCATCGAGCAGCAATTTATTTTCGCCCAGTTGCACCGGGAACAGACGCCCCGGCACCGCTTTCAGGTTTGCCAACCCTTTTTTCACTGCCGCCAGGCTAGCGCCCACCGCCATCGCCAGCGAGGTCGCTGCCAGCGCATTGGCAATATTGTGTCGTCCCGGCAGCGGCAGCGTCACATCCACATTGCCCATCGGGGTTTGCAGCGTGAACTCAGTTCCGTGCGAGGTCACATGAATGTTGGTGGCCGTAAAATCACTGTTCGTCGCATTTGGCGAGAAGCGCCACACTTTGCGAGCGCCAATAATGCTCTGCCAGTTCAGCCAGTCATTATTGTCAGCATTCATGATTGCCACACCGTTGGCAGGCAACCCGGTATAGATTTCTCCTTTGGCTTTCGCCACGCCCGCAAGCGATCCGAAGCCTTCCAGGTGCGCCGCCGCCAGGTTATTGACCAGAGCCGCTTCCGGGCGGGTAAGCCCGACGGTCCAGGCGATTTCCCCCTGGTGGTTCGCGCCCAGCTCAATCACCGCGTATTGATGTTCTTTGGTTAAACGCAGGAGCGTCATCGGCACGCCGATGTCGTTGTTCAGGTTTCCTGCGGTATAAAGCGTGTTGCCACATTCACTCAGAATGGCGGCCGTCATCTCTTTCACCGAGGTTTTGCCGGAAGAACCGGTTAACGCAACCACACGCGTCGGCACCTGCTGACGTACCCAGGCGCCCAGCTCGCCGAACGCCTGGCGAGTGTCTTTGACCAGCAGTTGCGGCAGATCGCAGTCCAGCTTACGGCTAACCAGTAGCGCGCCTGCGCCGCCCGCTTTAGCCTGTTCGGCAAAATCATGGGCATCGAAACGCTCGCCTTTCAGCGCCACAAACAGGCAGCCCGGCGTTAGTTTGCGGGTATCGCTGGTTACCGCATCAATCGTCGCATCCTGACCATGTAATTCACCCTGCAGAATGTCGGCAAGCTGGCTTAGAGTTACGCTAATCATGCCACTACCCCCAGCAAACGTGCCGCGGTGACGCGATCGGAGTAATCCAGTCGGTGCGTCCCGACAATCTGATAATCTTCATGGCCTTTGCCAGCCAGCAGAACCACATCATTCTCTTTCGCCTGCATAATGGTGTTGGTTACGGCTTCGGCACGCCCTTCCACCACATGCGCACGCCCGGCATCCAGCATACCGGCGAGAATATCGTTGATAATGGCGCGCGGCTCTTCGGTGCGCGGGTTATCGTCCGTAACCACCGGCACATCGGCGAACTGCTCAGCAATTGCGCCCATGAGCGGACGTTTACCTTTATCGCGATCGCCACCGCAACCAAACACGCACCACAGTTGACCGGTGCAGTGCAGGCGTGCGGCCTGTAAGGCCTTTTCCAGCGCATCCGGCGTATGGGCATAATCCACCACCACCGTCGGTTTACCCGGCGCACTAAATACTTCCATGCGTCCGCAAACCGGCTGCAACTGTGAAGCGGTTTCCAGCAAATCGCTTAACGGATACCCCAGCGCCAGCAGCGTGGCCAGCGCCAGCAGCAGGTTACTGACGTTAAACGCGCCCATCAGACGGCTTTCGATTTCGCCTTGACCCCATGAAGAGTCAAAACGAATAGTCGCCCCGCTATCGTGGTACTCCACGCCGGTAGCCTTGAGCCAGCGGCCGTGACAATCCGGGTTGATATGGTCTTCCATCGATACCGCAACCGCATCCGGCAGATTCG
Source organism: Kosakonia sp. H7A (assembly GCF_003028445.1). NCBI lineage: Bacteria > Pseudomonadati > Pseudomonadota > Gammaproteobacteria > Enterobacterales > Enterobacteriaceae > Kosakonia > Kosakonia sp. H7A. Next base: position 121,302 of record NZ_PYTZ01000004.1, read on the forward strand.
CTAACCAGCGGCGGCCCACTTCGTCATCGGCATTGATAATCGCCTGCCCGTAGTGGTGAGAGGAGAACAGCAGCCATTTCGCCGCTTCGTAATGCGCCATATCGCCGTGATAATCGAGGTGATCGCGGCTTAAATTGGTAAATACGCCAGCGGCAAACTTCAGCGCCGCCACGCGATGCTGCACCAGACCGTGGGAAGAGACTTCCATCGCGGCAAACGTCGCTTTCTGCGCAACCAGCCCGGCAATCACATGCTGAACATCCACCGCAGAGCCGGTGGTATTTTCAGTCGGGATGACTTTACCCAGCAGACCATTTCCGACCGTCCCCATCACTGCGCTGGTTTCGCCCACCAATTGGCTCCACTGCGCCAGCAGCTGCGTGGTCGTTGTTTTGCCGTTGGTGCCGGTTACGCCAATCAGGCGCAATTGTTCAGAGGGTTCACCGTAAAAACGGCCCGCCAACGCGGAAAGGCGCTCATTCAACTGGCTGAGGTAAATGACCGGAACACCGTGCATTTCACGAATTTCACCGTCATTTGCTTCGTCTTTCGCTTCAGCAATAATGGCAGCAACACCTTGCGCAATCGCCTGCGGGATATATCGACGCCCGTCCGCCTGATGACCGACCACCGCCACAAAGAGATCGCCCGATGCAGCCGCACGGCTGTCGAGTGTCATCTCCCGCAGTGCTCGCTCCGGTGCGCCTGGCACCCACGGAGCGAGAAGGTCGCGCAAATTACGATCTGCCACCTGTACCCTCGCCTTGATTAATTACAAACTCACTTTTTTCGCCCGTGGTCAGCGCGTCCGGCTCAATGTTCATGGTGCGCAGAACGCCGCCCATGATGGCACCGAAGACCGGTGCGGACACGGCACCACCGTAGTATTTACCCGCTTGCGGATCGTTAATCACCACCACCAGCGCAAAGCGCGGGCGGCTGGCAGGCGCGACGCCAGCGGTGTAAGCAATATATTTGTTGATATAACGACCATCTGGGCCGACTTTTTTCGCCGTCCCGGTTTTTATAGCAATGCGATAGCCTTTGATGGCTGCTTTCACCCCGCCGCCGCCCGGCAGCGCAACGCTCTCCATCATATGCACCACGGTGCGCACGATAGACTCATTGAAAATGCGTTCGCCCGGCACGGGCGGGTCAACTTTGGTAATCGACAGAGGACGGTAGATACCGTAACTGCCAATCGTTGCGTAGACTCGCGCTAACTGTAACGGCGTTACCATTAGCCCATAGCCGAAAGAGAAGGTGGCCCTCTCTATGTCAGACCACCGTTGTTTTTGAGGAAATAAGCCACTGCGTTCCCCGACCATCCCCAAATTGGTCGTTTTTCCCAGTCCAAAACGTGAGTAAGTATCTACTAACGCTGAGGAGGGCATCGCTAACGCCAACTTCGAAACACCGACGTTACTCGACTTTTGTAGCACCCCGGTAAGGGTCAATTCGCTGTAGCGCGCCACGTCTTTGATTTCGTGGCCGTTAATTCGGTAAGGCACGGTGTTCAGCACCGTATTTGGCGTGACGACACCGCGCTGCAGCGCCGTCATTACCACCATGGGTTTCACCGTCGAACCCGGTTCAAAAACGTCGGTGATCGCGCGGTTACGCATTGCATCCTTCGACGTGCCGGTGAAGTTGTTCGGGTTGTAGGAAGGGCTATTGGCCATTGCCAACACTTCGCCGGTGTTCACATCAACCAGCACTGCGCTTCCGGATTCAGCCTTATTAAACGCCACCGCGTTATTCAGCTCGCGATAAACCAGCGCCTGCAAGCGTTCATCAATGCTCAGCGCCAGGTTATGCGCAGCCTGGCTGTCGGTGGAAGAGATATCTTCAATAACGCGCCCGTAGCGATCTTTACGCACAATACGTTCGCCAGGTTGGCCGGTAAGCCATTTGTCAAAGCTCTTCTCAACGCCTTCGATCCCCTGACTATCTACGTTAGTAAAACCGATAAGGTGAGCGGTCACTTCCCCGGAAGGATAGTAACGGCGGGATTCCTCACGCAGATGAATCCCCGGCAACTTGAGCTTTTTAATATACTCCCCGAGATCGGGGTTCACCTGGCGCGCCAGATAGATGAAACGCATCTTCGGGTTGGCATTAATGCGGGAAGCCAGCTGATCCAATGGCATGTTCAGCGCGTCAGAGAGCGCTTTCCAGCGGTTATCCAGCGTGACGCCGCCAGCATCATGTAACTCTTTTGGATCGGCCCAAATCGCTTTCACCGGCACACTAACAGCCAGCGGACGCCCGGAGCGGTCGGTAATCATTCCACGCGACGTTGCGACTTCCTGCACGCGCAAGGAACGCATATCCCCTTCGCGCACCAGCATTTCCGGATTGATAACCTGCAGCCAGGCGACACGCCCAAGCAGAAACGCCATCGCCAGCAGAATGCAACCGCAAAGCAACGCAAAACGCCAACTCACAAAGTTGGCCTGTTCTTCCTGGCGTTTCGGTTTAAGCGTTTTCGCCGCTGCTTTCATGCGTCGCGTAATTCCTTATTCATTTCTATTTCTGCACTACGATATTTTCCTGAGAGGGATCCACGTGCTGCATTTGCAGCTTTTCCGTCGCAATCCGTTCAACCCGGCTGTGATCGCCGAGCGCATTCTCTTCAAGAATCAGGTTGCGCCATTCGATATCCAGCGCGTCGCGCTCGAGAACAAGTTGTTCACGCTGCGCGGTTAATAAACGTGTGTGGTGAGAGGTAGTGACAACCGTCACTGCCGTCATGATGATGCAAATGAACAGACAGAGTGGCAGTTTCCCAAATCGCAAAAGATCGTCGCCGATCACGCCAGGCAAGGCATGGCGCTCGTTGCTTCCTAACGATCCTTTCACTTTGCTTAGGGTTTCTGTCACTCTGCCGATCATGCGTTCGTCCTCTCTGCAATGCGCAGAACTGAACTACGGGCACGTGGGTTTTCAGCCACTTCTTCTTCGCCCGGCATCAACTTTCCTAAGGCTCGCAACTGACGGCCACCCAGTTTCCTGAGTTGCTCTTCGGTCATCGGCAGCCCGGCAGGAACCTGCGGGCCGCGGCTTTGCTCACGCATGAAGCGTTTCACAATGCGATCTTCCAGAGAATGGAAGCTGATTACCGAAAGCCGCCCTCCCGGGGCAAGCACGCCGAGCGAGTTTTTTAGCGCCAGCTCTATTTCCTCCAGTTCACTGTTTACCCAAATGCGCACCGCCTGGAAGGTACGGGTCGCGGGATGTTTGAACTTGTCTTTCACCGGTGTTGCCGCCGCAACGACTTCCGCCAGCTCTTTAGTGCGGGTCATCGGATCGAGGCGGTTACGCTCTACAATTGCGCGCGCGATACGTTTAGCAAAACGCTCCTCGCCAAAGGTTTTCAGCACCCAGGCAATGTCTGCTTCTTCAGCTGTTTGCAGCCATTCGGCAGCAGACTGGCCGCGAGTGGGATCCATCCGCATATCAAGCGGACCATCGCGCATAAAGGAGAAGCCGCGCTCAGGATCGTCAAGCTGCGGTGAAGAGACACCAAGATCGAGAAGAATACCGTCGATCTTGCCAACAAGTTCGCGCTCGCTGACATAATCAGCAAGCGCAGAGAAAGGACCATGAATGATGGAGAAGCGGGGATCATCAATGGTTTGGGCTACAGCAATTGCCTGTGGATCGCGATCGATCGCCAGCAAGCGTCCTTCCGCACCCAAACGGGAGAGGATCAGGCGCGAGTGACCACCGCGACCAAAAGTGCCATCGATGTAGATGCCATCCGGACGAATATTCAGGCCATTAACGGCCTCATCCAGCAGCACCGTCGTATGTTTAAAATTTTCCATCATCATTACAGAGACAAATCCTGCAACCGATCTGAAAGTGCTTCAGAACCCGATTGCTCAGCGTCGATATCTTCCCTGACCTGTTGATACCAGGTCGTTTCGTCCCACAGCTCAAATTTATTGAACTGCCCGACCAGCATCACTTCTTTGGTTAGCCCGGCATGCTGCCGTAAAACAGGCGCAATCAATAAACGCCCGGCGCTATCCATCTGGCACTCGCTGGCATGCCCCAGCAATAAACGTTGTACGCGTCGTTCAAGCGGATTCATGCTCGACAGGCGCGCCAGTTTTTGCTCAATAATTTCCCATTCAGGAAGGGGATAAAGCAGCAGACATGAATGGCGAATGTCGATGGTACACACCATCTGACCGGAGGCATTCTCCAGCAGCAAATCCCGATAACGGGTCGGAACGGCTAACCGCCCTTTGCTGTCGAGATTGACTAACGTCGCGCCACGGAACATGTCCGATTCACCCCCAAGTGACCATTTTCACCACTTTATCCCACAAATCCCCACCAAGGGAGTTTACGGAGCGGAGGAAAAGCTTGTCAAGCCAGCACAAAGGCTAACCAGAACAAAAGATCTCTTATTTGCAGCGAATATCTGCAAAGGTGAAATAGTGCTCAACTTACGAGGCAAATTAACGTCATGAATATTTGCAAGAAAAAAAACAGAATATGCGTATCCGCGTTTAAAACCATTTGATTTCTGCGCGCGAAATATAAAGTGTCAGTTTGCGACGCGGGCGGCATTTTAAGACATATCAACCCAACTGAACAGCACCAGTTGCATCCGTTCACACTCAGCGCGACGGCAGAGCCACTAAGGAAATAGCCCTACGCTGATAATGGATGCTATAGAAGAAAGGTAACACTTTTCTGAGATGTAACAATTTAAGACAGAAATCATAATTACTGCTTTAAAAATATCCTTTTAAAACCCGATTTAAAGAAGCAATTAGAATTAACTTATCACGTCCCGTTTAAAAATTAAGGATTTATCTTAGGAGCCAACAGGGAATAATTTGATTCAAGGTAAGACAAAACAAAAAGGCAGCTTACGCTGCCTTTAGCTGAACTTATACGCGGCTTAATATCCCGCGACGATAGAGATTACGCCGGATACGGCTAAGACCCGCTTTCGGCTTACGCGGTTCGTCGAGGCTTGCCAGCACAATTTCCAGAACCCGCTCCGCAACATCGCGATGGCGCTGCGCCACCGCCAGTACAGGACATTGCAGGAAATCGAGCAGTTCGTGATCGCCAAAAGTCGCGATCGCCAGATCCGACGGCAATTTACCGTCGCGACGTAACGTAACGTCAAGCACGCCCTGCAATAATGCAAACGAGGTTATAAACATCGCCTGCGGCATTGGGTTAGTTTCCAGCCATTTATCAAATAGCTGGGCGGCTGCTTCACGCTCGTAGCTATTGGCATAGAGATACTGCACTTCACGCGGATCGTCTTTCCACGCCGTGCGGAAACCTTGCTCACGCAGGAAACTAACAGAGAGTTCAGGTAACGCCCCAAGGTAAAGCACGCGCTCCGCCGGAAACTTACGCAGCTCTGCGGCCAGCATCTCCGAATCATCCTGATCGGCACCAACAACGCTGGTGAAGTGTTCACGATCCAGCGCGCGATCCAACGCGACAATCGGGAACGAATCATTAGCCCAGCGCTGATAGAACGGATGCTCTGGCGGCAATGAGGTGGAGACAATAATAGCGTCCACCTGCCGCTGCAACAGGTGCTCGATACAGCGCATTTCATTATCGGGTTGATCTTCCGAGCAGGCGATCAGTAACTGGTAACCGCGCTGACGCGCCTGACGCTCCAGATAGTTGGCAATGCGGGTGTAGCTTGTGTTTTCAAGATCGGGGATCACCAGCCCAATCGAACGAGTGCGTCCTGCGCGCAGGCCAGCTGCCACCGCATTTGGGTGGTAGTTATGCTCACGAACAACCGCCATCACTTTCTCAACGGTTTTGTCGCTGACACGATACTGCTTCGCCTTACCATTGATGACGTAGCTTGCCGTGGTTCGTGAGACGCCGGCTAGCCGGGCGATTTCATCCAGTTTCACAATTGCCCCTTAAATTAATGTACTCCATAACCTTTTTAGGGATATAGGTTAAAATCCTTAACATCTAAGCGCAGAATACTCACTCCGGCAACCGCTTTCGTGTCTGGTTCCGGCGGATTTCGCAAAAAAAAGCCCGGCGTAGAACACCGGGCCTGTAAATATGGAAGGTTATTCTATTCAGCGCATGATTTTATCGCCGCGCGACAACCCCACCACACCGGAGCGCGCAACTTCAACAATTTTCGCCACATCACGAATGGTGGCTAAAAACGCATCCAGCTTGTCACTGGTGCCTGCGAGCTGAACCGTGTAAATCGATGGCGTAACGTCAATGATCTGTCCGCGGAAGATCTCAGCGTTGCGTTTCACCTCTTCGCGACCGTAACCGCTGGCCTGAATCTTCACCAGCATGATTTCACGCTCAACATATGCCCCCTGCCCCAGCTCGTTTACGCGTAACACATCGACCAGCTTGTGCAGTTGCTTTTCGATCTGCTCCAGCACTTTTTGATCGCCGACAGTCTGGATCGTCATCCGCGATAAGGTAGGATCGTCAGTCGGCGCAACGGTCAGGCTTTCTATGTTGTAACCGCGCTGAGAGAACAGGCCAATCACGCGCGATAACGCGCCCGATTCATTTTCCAGTAATACAGACAGTATCCGGCGCATAATCAGGTTCTCTCCGTTTTGCTTAACCACATCTCATCCATGCCGCCGCCGCGGATCTGCATCGGATAAACGTGTTCACTACCGTCAACGGTAACGTCAACAAACACCAGGCGATTGTTTTTCACCTGCTCCAGCGCTTCCGCCAGCTTCGCCTCCAGCTCATCCGGACGCGTAATACGAATTCCCACATGGCCATAAGCTTCTGCCAGGCGCGCAAAATCAGGCAACGACTCCATATAAGATTGTGAATGGCGGCCGGAATAGATCATGTCCTGCCACTGCTTCACCATCCCCAGATAGCGGTTATTGAGGTTCAATACCAGCACCGGTAGTTCATACTGCAAGGCCGTAGAGAGTTCCTGAATGTTCATCTGGATACTGCCATCGCCGGTCACGCAGATAACCGTCTCCTCGGGCAGTGCCATCTTCACACCGAGCGCAGCGGGTAAACCAAAACCCATCGTGCCCAGCCCACCGGAGTTGATCCAGCGGCGCGGTTTATCAAAACGGTAGTAGAGCGCGGCAAACATCTGATGCTGGCCAACATCGGAAGTAACGTAAGCGTCGCCATTCGTCAAACGCCAGATAGCTTCAATCACTGCCTGCGGTTTGATCTTTTCACTCTGGGTGTCATATTTCAGGCACTGACGCGCGCGCCACTGTTCAATGCGCAACCACCAGTCACGGATCTCATCCAGTGGCTGCGGCTGCTCTTCCTGCTCCAGCAGTTCGAGCATTTGTTCCAGAACCAGCCGCGCATCGCCGACAATAGGCACATCCGCCTGTACGGTCTTGGAAATGGAAGTGGGGTCGATATCGATATGCAGAACCGTCGCATCCGGACAGTACTTCGCCAGATTATTGGTAGTGCGATCGTCAAAACGCACGCCAACCGCGAAAATGACATCGGAGTGGTGCATCGTCATATTGGCTTCGTAAGTCCCGTGCATGCCCAGCATGCCCAGCGCCTGACGATGCGATGCCGGAAACGCGCCCAGCCCCATTAAGGAGGAGACCACTGGCAAATTCAGTTTTTCAGCCAACTGACGCAACTGAGTTTCGCACGCGGAGTTAATCGCACCGCCGCCCACATAGACCACCGGCCTCTTCGCCGCCACCAGCGTTTGCAAAGCGCGCTTGATTTGCCCTTTGTGGCCCTGTGTCGTCGGGTTATAAGATCGCATGCTGACCGATTCCGGCCAGAAATAGGGCAGCTTGTTGGCCGGGTTCATAATATCTTTCGGCAGATCCACCACCACCGGCCCCGGACGCCCACTGGCAGCCAGCCAGAACGCTTTCTTTAATACGCCGGGAATATCTTCGGTTTGTTTGACCAGGAAGCTGTGCTTCACCACCGGGCGGGAAATCCCCACCATGTCGCACTCCTGAAACGCGTCATAGCCAATCAGCGACGTTGCAACCTGCCCGGAAAGCACCACCAGCGGGATAGAATCCATATAAGCGGTGGCGATACCCGTGATTGCATTCGTCGCACCAGGGCCAGACGTGACCAGTACCACCCCAACCTCACCCGTTGCCCGCGCCAGCCCATCGGCCATATGCACTGCAGCCTGCTCATGACGTACCAACACATGTTCAATACCGCCAACAGTATGCAGGGCATCGTAGATATCCAGGACTGCGCCTCCGGGGTAGCCGAATACTTTCTTTACGCCTTGATCGATAAGCGATCGGACGACCATCTCGGCTCCAGACAACATCTCCATGCTTTGCCTCCAGGCTTATATTTGTCGACTGGGCGGAATTCATTTCCACGCTGTCGCTCTGTTCAGAGCAGGAAACCCTGCATTCTGATTATGAATGGCAGTTACCATAACCGCTCAAAATCTGGCAGGCAATTAGCAAACCGCAGACGTCAACGGCGTACAAAAGAGGAAAAACAATGCGAGAGCTGCAGATTTGGTGAAAACATCTGTGATAAGGAAAGACGATGACCATTCATCATCCAAATGGCATGTTGTACAGAAAATCATGCATTTTTCGCACGACACGGGAAGTCGCTCACGACCGAAATTGAAATAAAATACTCCCCATTCAGGATTAAGCAGAATAAACCTACTAAACAAGCCCGATCTATTCTGCGAGCGGATTACAGCGTACAAACCGAAGTCAGTAACTCTTCCATCCACTGGTGGCCTTTATCGCGGCCTGCCGCTTCATGCCACGAGAGATAGCAGGTACGAGTATTAAGCGCCAGCGGCAAAGGTAATACCTGCAATGGCAAGCCATGAGTAAATCGTTCAACCAACCAACGCGGCGCAATCGTCACCAAATGCGTTTGCGCGACAATGTTTAATACGCTGGTGACTGCCATTCCCTGATAGGCAATACGGCTCTTCTTTTCCGCCGTATCATACCAGGGCTGACTAAAGGAAGCATAACGGTCCAGCGAGACCACTGCATGTTGTTCATTGAATACATCAGCTTCCGTAACAAGATTCGCCATGCGCGGATGTTCTTTACTGGTCACCAGTACCATTTCGTCTTTAAATAATGGAACGCAAGAGAATTCCGGACGACGAAACTCTTCGTAGCCGATCACAAATTCAATTTCCTGGTAACGCAATTGATGCTCAGTACTGTGATTAAGATCGGCTTTAAACACCAGATTAATATTAGGCGCAGCCTTTTCAACGCTATTGTAAATAATTGACGTTAAGAGATTATCCAGCGGACTGCATACACAAAGATTAAATACACGCTCACTGCTCAGTGGATCAAATCCCGAGCCGGGCAACTCATTTTGTACCAACTGCAATGCCTGACGGATTGAGCCAAACAGCTGATATGAACGCGCAGTGGGTTGAATCCCACGGCCGTAGCGGACAAAGAGCTCGTCATTAAACATGACTTTAAGCCGCGCAACGGCATTACTCACTGCGGGTTGAGACATTCCCAGCGCGTGCGCCGCACGGGTAATGTTTTGTTCCTGCATCACCGCATCAAAAACGGTAAGCAAATTAAGATCTACTGAACGCAACTGTGGTTTGTCCACATCGACAATCTGATGATTATCAATAGTTTCCCCTGGAACATTGCAATCCGTCGTCATGATAAAACTCCCTTAACTGTGTAATAATAATATTCAGGAAGATGATTTATCATGCATATAGCATTATTAGAAGCATGGCGTGAAAAATTAGGAATATTTAAAGCTCCCTTTTTATATTTTTTTCAAGGATAATTGCGCCGATAAATAATGCGATAACCAGTGACGGATTAATATATTTTTACTTTATCAAACATTCCGCAACTCATCTGATGATAAAGATAACAGCCATCCATTCCATAACGCAAAGCGTAAAAGGGTTGTTCTGTAAATTTATCTTTAAATTAGTGATTGTCCACTAAAAAATACTTCAATAGTAATTCGCACGAAATACGCATTTCATTCTACGGTACAGAATAATTAACTGAAAAGCAGCCATACAACCCACCTGTTCTGAGGATGGTTTTCAGGAGCAGGGGTTGACTTTAACAAGCGTATCCAGTACCACTAAAAGCATATCGTTTTTCCTGGAGCTTGATTCATGATTCGCAACGTCGGTTTCGCTGGTCTACTACTACTAAACGCATCTCTTGTGCGCGGTAGACCGGTGGACGACATTCAGAGCTGAATTGTCTGCCAGTTAAGACAGAAAACCCGCGCCTTGGCGCGGGTTTTTTTATGCTCGTAGCGAGGCGACCTCAGATAACAAGGACCTAAACCATGAGCCAGCAAGTCGTTATTTTCGATACCACATTACGTGATGGTGAACAGGCGTTACAGGCAAGCCTGAGCGTGAAAGAGAAGCTGCAAATCGCCCTGGCGCTGGAACGTATGGGCGTCGATGTGATGGAAGTCGGCTTTCCGGTTTCGTCCCCGGGTGACTTTGAATCCGTACAAACCATCGCGCGCCAGGTGAAAAACAGCCGCGTTTGCGCCCTCGCCCGCTGTGTTGAAAAAGATATTGATGTCGCCGCAGAATCCCTGAAAGTCGCTGAAGCGTTCCGCATCCATACGTTTATCGCCACCTCGCCGATGCACATCGCCACCAAGCTGCGCAGTACGCTGGATGAAGTGATTGAACGCGCAGTTTACATGGTCAAACGCGCACGTAACTATACCGATGACGTAGAGTTCTCTTGCGAAGATGCAGGCCGCACGCCAATCGACGATCTGGCGCGAGTGGTCGAAGCCGCGATCAACGCCGGGGCAAAAACCATCAACATCCCGGATACCGTCGGCTACACCATGCCGTTTGAATTCGCCAATATCATCACCGGTTTGTATGACCGCGTACCGAACATCGATAAAGCCATTATCTCCGTACATACCCATGATGATTTAGGCCTGGCCGTTGGCAACGCCATCGCAGCGGTACACGCCGGTGCGCGCCAGGTTGAAGGTGCGATGAACGGTATCGGCGAACGTGCCGGTAACTGTTCGCTGGAAGAGGTGATCATGGCGATTAAGGTGCGCAAAGACATTATGAACGTGCACACCCGCATCAATCACAATGAAATCTGGCGTACAAGCCAGACCGTCAGCCAGATCTGCAATATGCCGATTCCGGCGAACAAAGCGATTGTCGGCACCGGCGCTTTCGCCCACTCCTCCGGTATTCACCAGGATGGCGTGCTGAAAAACCGCGAAAACTACGAAATCATGACTCCGGAATCCATTGGCCTGAATCAGGTGCAGTTAAACCTGACTTCCCGTTCCGGCCGTGCGGCGGTGAAACATCGGATGGAAGAGATGGGTTACCAGGAAGCCGATTACAACCTGGATAACCTGTACGAAGCGTTCCTGAAACTGGCGGATAAAAAAGGCCAGGTCTTCGATTACGACCTGGAAGCGCTGGCATTCATTAACAAACAGCAGGAAGAGCCAGAACATTTCCGTCTGGACTACTTCAGCGTGCAGTCCGGCTCCAACGACATCGCAACCGCCTCTATTAAGCTGGCCTGTGGCGATGAAATTAAAACCGAAGCCGCCAATGGTAACGGCCCGGTTGATGCCATCTACCAGGCCATTAACCGCGTCACCGAGTACGACATCGAGCTGGTGAAATATGGTCTCAGCGCCAAAGGCCACGGCAAAGATGCGCTGGGGCAGGTTGATATCGTTGCCAATTACAATGGCCGCCGCTTCCACGGTGTAGGTCTGGCGACCGATATCGTTGAGTCCTCAGCCAAAGCCATGGTGCACGTGCTGAACAATATCTGGCGCGCAGCCGAAGTCGAAAAAGAGTTGCAACGCAAAGCGCAGAACAAAGAGAACAACAAGGAAACCGTGTGATGTCGAAGAATTATCATATTGCTGTGTTACCGGGCGACGGTATCGGCCCGGAAGTCATGGCGCAAGCCCTGAAAGTACTGGAAGCCGTGCGTAGCCGTTTTGGCATGCACATTACCACCAGCCATTATGACGTGGGCGGTATCGCCATCGACCGCCATGGCAACCCGCTGCCACAGGCAACCGTTGAAGGCTGCGAGCAGGCCGATGCCATTCTGTTTGGCTCCGTTGGCGGCCCGAAATGGGAAAATCTGCCGCCGGCACAGCAACCGGAGCGCGGTGCGCTGCTGCCGCTGCGTAAGCACTTCAAATTATTCAGCAACCTGCGCCCGGCCAAACTGTACCAGGGGCTGGAAGCTTTCTGCCCGCTGCGTGAAGATATCGCCGCTAACGGCTTCGATATTCTGTGCGTACGTGAACTGACTGGCGGCATCTACTTCGGCCAGCCGAAGGGCCGTGAAGGCAGCGGCCAGCACGAGAAGGCCTTCGATACCGAGGTCTATCACCGTTTTGAAATCGAGCGTATCGCGCGTATTGCGTTTGAATCGGCGCGTAAACGCCGTAAAAAAGTGCACTCGATTGATAAAGCCAACGTTCTGCAAACTTCTCTGCTGTGGCGCGAAATCGTCAACGAAATCGCCAGCGAATATCAGGATGTTGAACTGGCGCATATGTATATCGACAACGCCACCATGCAGCTGATTAAAGATCCGTCCCAGTTTGACGTGCTGCTGTGCTCTAACCTGTTCGGCGACATCCTCTCCGATGAGTGTGCGATGATCACCGGCTCGATGGGTATGCTGCCTTCAGCAAGCCTGAACGAACAAGGTTTTGGTCTGTACGAACCGGCGGGTGGCTCCGCGCCGGATATCGCCGGTAAAAATATTGCGAACCCGATTGCGCAGATCCTGTCGCTGGCGCTGCTGCTGCGCTACAGCCTGGACGCGGGTGAAGCGGCTTCCGCGATCGAAAGCGCAATCAACCGTGCATTAGAAGAAGGCGTGCGTACCGGTGATTTAGCCCGTGGCGCTGCGGCTGTCAGTACCGATGAAATGGGCGACATCATTGCCCGTTATGTCGCCGAAGGGGTGTAATCATGGCTAAGAGTTTGTACGAAAAATTGTTTGATGCGCACGTTGTGTATGAAGCGCCAAACGAAACCCCATTGCTGTATATCGATCGCCATCTGGTGCACGAAGTGACCTCGCCGCAGGCGTTTGACGGCCTGCGCGCACACAAACGCCCGGTGCGCCAACCGGGTAAAACCTTCGCCACCATGGATCATAACGTCTCCACGCAGACCAAAGACATTAACGCTTCCGGCGAAATGGCGCGTATCCAGATGCAGGAATTGATCAAAAACTGCAACGAATTCGGCGTTGAGCTGTATGACCTGAATCACCCGTACCAGGGGATTGTCCACGTGATGGGGCCAGAACAGGGCATCACCCTGCCGGGTATGACCATTGTTTGTGGCGACTCGCACACCGCAACCCACGGCGCGTTTGGCGCGCTGGCCTTCGGTATCGGCACGTCGGAAGTTGAGCATGTGCTGGCAACGCAGACCCTGAAACAGGGCCGCGCCAAAACCATGAAGATCGAGGTGAAAGGCACTGCGGCTCCGGGGATCACCGCCAAAGATATCGTGTTAGCGATCATTGGCAAAACCGGTAGCGCAGGCGGTACTGGTCATGTGGTGGAATTCTGCGGTGATGCAATTCGTGCGCTGAGCATGGAAGGCCGCATGACGCTGTGCAACATGGCCATTGAGATGGGCGCGAAAGCCGGTCTTGTCGCACCGGACGAGACCACCTTTAACTACGTGAAAGGCCGTCTGCATGCGCCGAAAGGTAAAGATTTTGATGAGGCTGTTGCTTACTGGAAAACCCTGCACACCGACGAAGGGGCAACTTTCGACACCGTTGTAACCTTGCAGGCAGAAGATATCGCGCCGCAAGTAACCTGGGGCACCAACCCGGGCCAGGTGATTTCGGTGACGGATATCATCCCCGATCCGGCATCGTTCGCCGATCCGGTTGAGCGCGCCTCAGCAGAAAAAGCGCTGGCTTATATGGGCCTGAAACCGGGAATTCCACTGACTGAAGTGGCGATTGATAAAGTGTTTATCGGTTCCTGCACAAACTCGCGTATCGAAGATTTACGCGCCGCAGCGGAGATCGCTAAAGGCCGCAAAGTTGCGCCGGGCGTACAGGCGCTGGTAGTACCTGGCTCTGGTCCGGTGAAAGCGCAGGCGGAAGCGGAAGGTCTGGATAAGATCTTTATCGAAGCCGGTTTCGAATGGCGTTTGCCTGGCTGCTCTATGTGCCTGGCAATGAACAACGACCGCCTGAACCCCGGCGAACGTTGTGCATCCACCAGTAACCGTAACTTTGAAGGCCGTCAGGGCCGCGGCGGACGCACGCATCTGGTCAGCCCGGCAATGGCTGCCGCTGCGGCGGTAACCGGTCATTTCGCCGATATTCGTAGCCTGTAAGGAGATCACCATGGCAGAGAAATTTACCCAACACACCGGCCTGGTTGTTCCGCTGGATGCCGCCAACGTCGATACGGACGCGATTATCCCGAAACAGTTCCTGCAAAAGGTTACGCGTACCGGTTTTGGCGCCCATCTGTTTAATGACTGGCGCTTCCTTGATGATAAAGGCGAGCAGCCGAACCCTGAGTTCGTACTGAACTTTCCGCAATACAAAGGCGCATCGATTTTGCTGGCGCGCGAAAACTTTGGCTGCGGCTCCTCACGCGAGCATGCGCCGTGGGCGCTGACCGATTACGGCTTCAAAGTGGTGATTGCGCCGAGCTTCGCCGATATCTTCTATGGCAACAGCTTTAACAACCAGTTGCTGCCGGTGACGCTGAGCGAAGAGGATGTTGATGCGCTGTTCACGCTGGTACAGAACAACCCGGGCACGACCTTTGAGGTGGATCTGGAAGCGCAGGTGGTAAAAGCGGGCGGGAAATCCTACAGCTTTAACATTGACGCCTTCCGCCGTCACTGCATGCTGAACGGTCTGGACAGCATTGGCCTGACGCTTCAGCATGAAGACGCGATTGCCGCTTACGAAAGCAAGCAACCGGCGTTTATGAGCTAACAAAAGCAGACTGCTTGCCGGATGGCGCTAACGCTTATCCGGCAGGCAAATAAAAACTCACACATCCTTCACGCGGCTGGTCAGCAGCAGCGCCGCCACGGAAATCACCGCAATCCCCACGTATACCGCCCCGTGACTAAAACTTTGCGCCAGCGCGCCCTGAATCACCCCGGCAAGAATCACCCCGGTTGAAATGCTGTTGGTAAACAGCGTGGTCGCCGAACCGGCACGCCCCGGCATTAAATCCTGAAACCACAGCATGCCGATACCGGCGACGATGCCGATAAAGATCGCATTGAACAGTTGCAGCACCAGCAGCGCCGTCTGGCTGTGGAAGAAGATCAACCCCAGATAGAACACCACGCCCGCGGCGACGGCTGTCACCATCATCCGCCGCTTGCCCAAATGTTTGACAAAATATCCGGCCAGGATCATCGCCGGGATCTCCAGACCAGCAGCGGTGCCCATCAGGATCCCGGCGAGTTTATCCGGCAGCCCCAGCTCCTGGCTAATCCACAGCGGCATGTCGATGATGTACATGGTGTTGCAGGTCCACATCAGCGTTGAGGCGATAAACAGCATACGCACGTTCTTATCGCCCCAGCCACTCACTTCCGTGACTGCGACGGCGGGCTGCGCCACGCGCGGCACCGAGGGCAGCCAGAAGGCAATCATCACCAGGCTTATCACAAAAAGCCCGGCGGCAATGGTGAACATAGCGGTAAAGCCGTAATTGAGCGCCAGCATAAACGCCAGCGGCGGGCCAATCACCCACGCCAGCGAGAGCTGCGCACGCATCACCGAACTAAACATCACCACTTCCCGCGCAGAACTGTCGGCATATTCGCGCGCCAGTGCAAAGAGTTGCGGCATCGCGGTATTGGCGAGCGAGGCCAGCAGCACGCCGCAGGTGATAAGCGTCAGATAGTGACGGTTGAAGGCAAACAGCAGCGCGTTACCCACCGCCATCAGGCAACAAAAGAGGATCAGCTTGCGGCGATCGCCCTGGTTATCGGAACGTTTTGCCAGCCACAGGCTGACCAGGATCCCGGCTACCGCGTTGACGGTATAAAACAGCCCGATCCAGAAAGGCTGCGCCCCCACTTCGCGGCTGAGAAACAGGCTTAGCGTCGGTGCCTGCACCGCGCCGGCAACCCCCATCATAAACGCAACGATCATAAAAGCGATGTAAACACCGTTGAGACGGCGTCCCATCGTCATTAACCAGAGCATGAACGTTTCCTTTTCAAAAGCGGCAAAAGCCGCTGAAATCATAAACGAAAAAAGCCAGCAAAAAATATTTTGCTGGCGGGTGCATTCGCACTTAATACTCAGTCACACATGATGGCCGCGATTCAGTCCTTCGAGATCGGCGTTGTCACTTCCCACTGCATCAGTTCTTCCAGCATTTTCAGGCGCTGCCCTGCACTCTGACGGGCGAGCCAGCACACATCCTGCGTGGCGCGAAAATAAGCCAGATAAAACCGTCGTATGGATGATCTCTGCATACCACCTCCTCGCTTTCATCGAAGAGAAGTATTGGCTTAATATAGGGAGAAATAAATTGCTGAGTTTTTATCAGGAGTTCCCCTTTTATGTCTTCTGGCCGCCTGCAACAGCAGTTCATCCGTTTGTGGCAATGCTGCGACGGAAAATCTCAAGAAACCACGCTCAATGAGCTGGCCGAGCTGCTCAGTTGCTCGCGCCGTCATATGCGCACGCTGCTAAATACCATGCAGGAGCGCGGCTGGCTGACATGGGACGCAGAAGCGGGGCGCGGCAAGCGTTCGCGTCTGACGTTCCTCTATACCGGGCTGGCGCTCCAGCAGCAGCGGGCGGAGGATCTGCTGGAGCAGGATCGTATCGATCAGTTGGTTCAACTGGTGGGCGATAAAGAAGCCGTCCGCCAGATGCTGGTCTCCCATCTTGGACGCACCTTTCGCCAGGGGCGACATATCCTGCGCGTGCTCTATTATCGCCCGCTGCGCAACCTGCTGCCGGGCACGCCATTACGACGCTCTGAAACCCATATGGCGCGGCAAATCTTTAGTGCGTTGACGCGCATAAATGAGGAAAATGGGGAACTGGAAGCGGATATCGCTCATCACTGGAAGGCGATTTCCCCTTTACACTGGCGCTTTTATTTACGCCCCGGCATCCACTTTCATAATGGCCGCGAGCTGGAAATGAGCGATGTGATTGCTTCCCTGCAACGGGCGACCGCCCTGCCGCTCTATTCGCATATCCGCGAGGTTGTCTCTCCAACCCCCTGGACGCTGGATATTCATCTCTGGCAGCCGGATAACTGGCTCCCCTGGCTGATGGGGCATGTGCCCTCCATGATCTTGCCGCAGGAGTGGAACACCCAGCACCATTTCGCCAGCCAGCCGGTTGGTACCGGTCCGTATTCCGTGGTACGCAATACCAGTAACCAATTGAAGATTCACGCTTTTGATGACTATTTCGGCTTCCGCGCCCTGATTGATGAAGTGAATGTCTGGGTGCTGCCGGATCTCAGCGACGACCCGACCTGCGGGCTGACGCTGGAAGGGCCAACCGGCGATGAAAAAGCGGTCGAAAGCCGACTGGAAGAGGGCTGCTACTATCTGCTGTTTGACGCGCGTTCCAGCCGCGGCGCCAGCCCGGCGGTCAGAGAGTGGGTAAGCCAGATCCTCTCCCCCGCCAGCCTGTTATGGCATGCCGACGAGCGCTATCAACGTTACTGGTTCCCGGCCTACGGCCTGTTGCCGCGCTGGCATCATGCCCGTACAGGCGTCGGCGAGAAGCCTGCCGGGCTGGAATCCCTGACGCTCACCTTTTACCGTGAACACAACGAGCACGAGGCGCTCTCCCGTATCATGAGCGACTTACTGGCAGAACAGGGGGTAAAACTTCACGTACAAAGGGTGGAGTACGCCGAGTGGCATCGGGGTGAAGCAACCAGCGATCTGTGGCTTAACAGCGCCAACTTTACCCTGCCGCTCAACTTCTCGGTCTTTGCCAACCTGTATGAAGTGCCGTTGTTGCAGCACTGTATTCCGATCGACTGGCAGGCCGCGGCTACCGAGTGGCGCGCCGGAAAGATGAACCTCGCCGCCTGGTCTCAGCAGTTATTGGCCAGTAAAGCAATGGTGCCGTTAATCCACCACTGGCTAAGGATCCAGGGGCAACGCAGTATGCGCGGGCTGCGCATGAACACGCTGGGCTGGTTTGACTTTAAATCGGCCTGGTATGCGCCGCCCGATCCATAACGCTTTCGCATTTTTTACCAAATCATTACAATAGCGGCGTTCTCAACGGGGTGCTGCGCCAATGGCGTGTGCTGAGAAAATACCCGTCGAACCTGATCCGGATAACGCCGGCGAAGGGATTTGAGGCTGCCTCTCAAAATCCTTTGCCACCCATTTTTTGAGGTGCAAAGTGTTAAAAAAATCATTGCCATTACTGCTGTTGATTGCCGCTCCCGTTTTTGCCAAACCCGTACTCACCGTCTACACCTATGACTCCTTCTCCGCAGACTGGGGCCCCGGCCCGGCAGTGAAGAAAGCCTTTGAAAGCGACTGCAACTGCGAACTGAAATTTGTGGCGCTGGAAGATGGCGTCTCGCTGCTCAATCGTCTGCGTATGGAAGGCAAAAACAGCAAAGCGGATGTGGTGCTTGGGCTGGATAACAATCTGCTGGAAGCGGCAACGCAAACCAAACTGTTCGCCAAAAGCGGCGTGGTGACGGATGCCGTCAACGTGCCTGGCGGCTGGAAAAACGACACCTTTGTGCCGTTCGACTACGGCTGGTTCGCCTTCGTTTACGATAAAAACAAACTGAAAAATCCGCCGAAAAGCCTGAAAGAACTGGTGGAAAGCGATCAGAAATGGCGCGTGATCTACGAAGATCCCCGTACCAGTACGCCGGGCCTTGGTCTGCTGCTGTGGATGCAAAAAGTGTACGGCGACAAAGCCCCGGACGCCTGGCAGAAGCTGGCAGCCAAAACGGTGACTGTCACCAAAGGCTGGAGCGAAGCCTACGGCTTGTTCCTGAAAGGGGAAAGCGATCTGGTGCTGAGTTACACCACCTCGCCCGCCTACCATCTGATTGAAGAGAAAAAAGACAACTACGCAGCGGCGAATTTCAGCGAAGGGCACTACTTGCAGGTCGAAGTTGCCGCCCGCACTGCCGCCAGCAAGCAGCCGGAGCTGGCGGAAAAATTTTTGAAATTTATGGTGTCTCCGGCCTTCCAGAACACCATCGCCACCGGCAACTGGATGTACCCGGTCAGCAACGTACCGCTACCGGCAGGGTTTGATATGCTGCAAAAACCGCAAACCTCGCTTGAATTCACGCCGCAAGAAGTCGCGACTCAACGCGCATCATGGATTAATGCATGGCAACGCGCCGTCAGCCGCTGATTGCCGGCTGGCTGCTCCCTGGCCTCACCGCCGCCACGCTGATGGTGGCGGTGGCGCTGGCCGCTTTTCTGGCGCTGTGGCAAAACGCACCGCTGACCGATCTGTCGGCCTTCTGGCACGACAGCTATCTGTGGCATGTGGTGCGTTTCTCCTTCTGGCAGGCCTTTCTCTCTGCCCTGCTCTCCGTTTTTCCGGCGATTTTCCTCGCTCGCGCCCTGTACCGACGGCGTTTCCCAGGCCGCCTTGCGCTGCTGCGTCTGTGCGCCATGACGCTGATTCTGCCAGTGCTGGTGGCAGTATTCGGCATTCTCAGCGTGTATGGCCGCCAGGGCTGGCTGGCCTCGCTGTGGCATATTTTCGGGCTGGAGTGGCATTTCTCGCCCTATGGCCTGCAAGGCATCTTGCTGGCGCATGTGTTCTTCAACCTGCCGATGGCAGCGCGTTTGCTGCTACAAGCACTGGAGCAGATCCCCGGCGAGCAGCGCCAGCTTGCCGCGCAATTAGGCATGCGCGGCTGGGCGTTTTTCCGCTTTGTTGAATGGCCGTGGCTGCGCCGCCAGATTCCACCAACCGCAGCGCTGATCTTTATGCTCTGTTTCGCCAGCTTCGCCACGGTGCTGTCGCTGGGCGGCGGACCGCAGGCCACCACCATTGAGCTGGCGATCTATCAGGCGCTGAGTTTTGATTTTGATCCGGCCCGCGCCGCACTGCTGGCGCTGATGCAGATGATTTGCTGCCTTGGCCTGGTGCTGTTAAGCCAGCGCATGAGTAAAGCCATTGCTGTCGGCAACCACCAGATCCAGGGCTGGCGCAATCCGGAAGATCGCTTATTCAGCCGAATAACAGATATCGCCCTGATTGTACTGGCACTGCTGTTACTACTGCCGCCGCTGCTGGCGGTGATTGTTGATGGTCTCAATATGAGTCTGCTGAAAGTGCTGGGCGAACCGGTTCTCTGGCAGGCAACAGCCACATCGCTGCGCATCGCGCTGGCCGCCGGGTTGCTGTGTGTCGTGTTGACGATGATGCTGCTGTGGAGCAGCCGCGAGCTGCGCGCCCGCCAGCAGACAATGGCTGGCCAGGCGCTGGAGCTGAGCGGTATGTTGATCCTTGCGATGCCGGGGATTGTGCTGGCAACCGGCTTCTTCCTGCTGCTCAATAACAGTATCGGGTTGCCCGCTTCCGCCGACGGCATCGTGATTTTCACCAATGCGCTGATGGCCATCCCTTACGCATTAAAAGTGCTGGAAAACCCGATGCGCGACATTACCGCCCGCTACAGTATGCTGTGCCAGTCGCTCGGAATGCAGGGTTTCCGCCGTCTTCGGGTGGTGGAGCTGCGCGCGCTGCAACGCCCGCTGGCGCAGGCGCTGGCATTCGCCTGCGTATTGTCGATTGGCGATTTCGGTGTGGTGGCGCTGTTTGGTAATGACGACTTCCGCACGCTACCGTTTTATCTTTATCAGCAAATTGGTTCCTATCGCAGCCAGGACGGTGCGGTAACGGCACTGATCCTGCTGCTGCTCTGCTTTATCTTATTCACTGTGATTGAAAAACTTCCGGGCCGCCATGCTAAGACTGATTGATGTCACCTGGCTTTATCAGCATCTGCCGATGCGTTTCACCCTGACGGTGAAAGCGGGCGAGCAGATAGCCATTCTCGGGCCGAGCGGCGCGGGGAAAAGCACCTTGCTGAATCTGATTGCCGGTTTTCTTACCCCGGCGAGCGGCACAATAACCATTGCAGGCAACGATCATACCCATACGCCGCCGTCGCAGCGCCCGGTATCCATGTTGTTTCAGGAGAACAATCTGTTCACGCATCTCACGGTGCGGCAGAACATTGGGCTGGGGCTTAATCCGGGACTGAAGTTAAACAGCGAACAGCAGCAAACGCTGCGCCAGATCGCCGAAACCATGGGGCTGGAAGAATTACTGGATCGCCTGCCGGAACAGTTGTCCGGCGGCCAGCGCCAGCGTGTCGCCCTCGCCCGCTGCCTGGTGCGTGAGCAGCCGGTGCTACTGCTGGATGAGCCATTCTCCGCGCTCGATCCGGCGCTGCGCCAGGAGATGTTATTGCTGGTGCAGGAGGTGTGCCGCCGCCAGCAACTGACATTGTTGATGGTTTCGCACAGCGTTGAAGATGCAGCTCGCATCGCTGAACGCTCGCTGGTGGTTGCCGATGGGCGCATTGCCTGGGACGGGAAAACGGATGACCTGCTGAGCGGCAAATCATCGGCCTCTGGGCTACTGGGTATTCGCGGTCAGTGACCGCGGATCACTTTCCCCAGAATCGAGAGATACACTGGCATCAACGGGTGATTAATCAACGTCACCGCAGCCGCGACGCCCGCCACCAGCATTCCCGGTGCCAGCAACAGCAAACGCTGCCGCGGCAGGTAACGGGTTAACTTATCCACGCCCGCCTTGCCGGAACGCCACAGACGCCAGCACAGCCAGCACGCCAGCCACAACAGCACGGCGGTCAGCAGCAGCAACCATTTGAAGTTGCCGCTTTGCATATCGGCAGGAATATCAATCGCCGCACCAGCCAGAATACCAGGCAGGAAATAGAACGGCGGCCAGAACAGGCAGCCAATAATATTCGGCGGCAGGAATTTACGTACCGGCAGATCGAGCATACCTGCGACCATCGGCACCAGCGGACGGGTTGGCCCGACAAAACGCCCAACCAGAATGGTAAACATGCTGTGTTGATGCAGCGCGTGCTCGGTCTTATCCAGCAGCGCTTTGTTCTTTCTCATAAAGGACCAGTGGTGCAGCGGCGCTTTGAAGCGCCAGCCCAACCAGAACGAGATCCAGTCGCCCAGCAGGCAGCCAATAATGCCCGCCAGCCACGCCTGCCAGAAATTAACTTCGCCGCTGCCAATCAGCGCGCCCAGTCCGGCCATCATCACCGTACCGGGCAGAATCAACCCGACCAGCGCCAGCGACTCAAAAAATGCCACCAGCGCAATGGCCGTCAGCGAGTATATTGCCGATTGCGTAATAAAATGATCCAGCAGTGCTTCCATAACCCATCCTGTTCAGCATGAAGGCTGGATTCTCCGGAGCGACTCCGTGAACGTCAACCTTTCAATTATCTGAAAGTTTTACAGGTTATGTCGTATTGCCGAACCCTTTATTGCCAAACTTTACGTTTTATTCGCACCCCGCGCGGAATTCGCTGGGGCTGGCGCCAGTGCATTTCTTAAATACCCGGGAAAAATAAAGCTGATCGTCAAAGCCAACATTGCGCCCAACGCTGGCTATCGGCATTCGCGTGGTGCTAAGCAGCAATTTTGCCTGGCTGATGCGCTGATCCTCGCGCCAGCTCAGGACACTCACGCCCAGTTGCTGACGAAAAAGGTGCGACAGCCGCGACGGTGAAAGACAGACATGTTGCGCTACGCTGGCGATATCAAAATGGTTGTCTGCCAGGTGATCGCTGATGTACTGGCAAGCGTCGCGCACGCGGTTATCCAGCGGTGGATGCAACGATTCGTTGATCGCCTCCATGCGCCGCAGCAATAGCTGCTCCAGCAGGTTGATTGCCAGCAGTTCAGCGTAACGCCCGCCACTTTGCCCGGCATCGATAATTTGCGCGAAAAGATCGCGAAAACATTGCATATTGCCGTCATCAGGACGGTAAAATCCTGTCTGGGAAAACAACGTCGGCCAGTTAAGCCACTCGTGCCAGTAGGCGCGCGGTCGGAAGTAAACCCACTGGTGATACCACTCCGACGCATCGGGATGACGACCGTAGTGGTGAATTTCCCCCGGTGGAAACAGCAAAATATCGCCAGGACGGCAGATAAACTGCTTACCGCCGTTTTTGACCACCCCTTCTCCCTTCACCGTCAGGTTGAGGATATAGCCCTTCATCCCCAGCGGACGATCGATGAAAAAGTCGAGATAGCCTTCCGAATCAATCGGCGTTAAACCCGCAACCAGATGCGCGTTAAACGAGTACCCAGGCAGCAGTGGATCGTTTTGTGATTCAGCCATAAACGCAATACTCCCATACCCGGTAAGGAAACCAATTGTCCATATTGATAAAACCCTCATCCTGCGGCAGCCCGCCGCCCTGAGGCACAGCACACTGTTACGGATTAATCCCGCCAGACGAAAGCAATTACGCCTTTTTTTCGCCCTGAAATGGGCTGAAAAGGGATAACGAAAGTGTCTATAAAGGTGGCAGAAATGTCCACATCGAATTTTTGCACGGCGTCACACTTTGCATTGCCATAGCATTTTTATCCATAAGATTAGCGAATCCTGCCTGACGGTTTTAAGCGCCGCTCACTATGGTTTTCCTAACGGTTATTTTTCATGGAGCAACATACATGGCAATCACAATTGGCCTCGATTTCGGCAGCGATTCAGTACGTGCGCTGGCGGTAGACTGCACATCCGGGGCGGAGATCGCCACCAGCGTTGAGTGGTATCCGCGCTGGCAGGAGGGGCGTTATTGCGATGCGCCAAACAATCAGTTTCGCCACCACCCGCGCGACTACATCGAGTCGATGGAAGCCGCACTAAAAAGCGTGCTGGCTGAACTCAGCGTCGAACAGCGCGCATCGATTAAAGGCATCGGTGTGGACAGTACCGGCTCGACGCCAGCGCCGATAGACGCGGAAGGACGCGTGCTGGCGTTACGCCCGGAGTTCGCCGACAACCCGAACGCCATGTTTGTGTTGTGGAAAGATCACACCGCCGTCGAAGAGGCAGAAGCCATCACCCTGTTGTGCCATAGCGCCGGTAAAACTGACTACTCGCGCTACATTGGCGGCATTTATTCCAGCGAATGGTTCTGGGCCAAAATCCTGCATGTCACCCGCGCCGACAGCGCCGTTGCTCAGGCGGCCGTTTCCTGGATTGAGCTGTGCGACTGGGTGCCAGCCCTGCTCTCCGGCACGACGCGTCCGGAAGCGATTCGTCGCGGACGTTGCAGCGCCGGGCACAAATCGTTGTGGCATGAAAGCTGGGGCGGCCTGCCTCCGGCGGCGTTCTTTGACGAGCTGGATCCGATTATCAATAAACACCTGCGCTGGCCGCTGTTTACCGACACGTACACCGCAGACCTGCCGGTTGGCACGCTAACCGCGGAATGGGCTCAGCGTCTGGGGCTTTCCGAATCGGTGGTGATTTCCGGCGGCGCATTCGACTGCCATATGGGTGCCGTCGGCGCGGGCGCACAGCCCAACACGCTGGTGAAAGTGATTGGCACCTCGACCTGCGACATCCTGATTGCCGATAAGCAGAGCGTTGGCACTCGCGCGGTGAAAGGGATTTGCGGTCAGGTGGATGGCAGCGTCGTGCCCGATTTTATCGGCCT
The DNA here is from genome assembly GCF_003028445.1 of Kosakonia sp. H7A. Taxonomy (NCBI): domain Bacteria; kingdom Pseudomonadati; phylum Pseudomonadota; class Gammaproteobacteria; order Enterobacterales; family Enterobacteriaceae; genus Kosakonia; species Kosakonia sp. H7A. Next base: position 146,037 of record NZ_PYTZ01000004.1, read on the forward strand.
TGAAGCCGGGCAATCCGCCTTTGGCGATATCTATGCCTGGTTTGGTCGCGTCCTCGGCTGGCCGCTGGAACAACTGGCGCAGCAGCATCCGGAACTGAAAGCACAAATCAAAGCGCAGCAGAAACAGTTGCTGCCAGCCCTGACTGATGCCTGGGTTAAAAACCCGTCACTCGAACATCTGCCGGTCGTGCTCGACTGGTTTAACGGCCGTCGCACACCCAACGCCAACCAGCGTCTGAAAGGGGTGATCACCGATCTCAATCTGGCGACCGATGCGCCCGCGCTGTTCGGCGGCCTGATCGCCGCCACCGCCTTTGGCGCGCGCGCCATTATGGAGTGCTTCACCGAACAAGGTATCGCCGTGGATAACGTGATGGCGCTCGGCGGTATTGCCCGTAAAAACCTCGGCGTGATGCAGGCCTGCTGCGACGTACTTAACCGCCCATTACAGGTCGTGGCCTCTGAACAGTGCTGCGCGCTGGGTGCCGCGATTTTCGCCGCCGTAGCGGCAGAGGTTCATGCGGATATCCCGGCAGCACAGCGCTCGATGGCCAGCGCCATCGAGAAAACCCTACAGCCTTCGGCGCAGGCACCACAGTTTGAACGGCTCTACCGCCGCTACCAACAGTGGGCAAAAAGCGCCGAACAGCACTATCTCCCTTCCGCCGCGACAACCTCGCAGGCCGCGTTAACTCATTAAGGACAAGATCATGACTATTTTCGACAATTATGAAGTATGGTTCGTTATTGGCAGCCAGCACCTGTACGGCCCGGAAGCCCTGAAGCAGGTGACAAAGCATGCCGATCAGGTGGTCAACGCCCTTAATGCAGAAGCGAAACTGCCCTGTAAGCTGGTGCTGAAGCCGCTGGGAACCTCGCCAGATGAGATCACCGCAATCTGCCGCGACGCCAACTACGATGACAAGTGCGCCGGGATGGTGGTGTGGCTGCACACCTTCTCTCCAGCCAAAATGTGGATTAACGGCCTGACCATCCTCAATAAACCGCTGCTGCAATTCCACACTCAATTCAACGCGTCCCTGCCGTGGGACAGCATCGATATGGACTTTATGAACCTGAACCAGACCGCGCACGGCGGCCGCGAGTTCGGTTTTATCGGCGCGCGCATGCGCCTGCAGCACAGCGTGGTCACCGGCCACTGGCAGGATCGCCATGCCCATGCGCGCATTGGCGCGTGGATGCGTCAGGCGGTTTCCAAACAGGATACCCGCCATCTGAAAGTGGTGCGCTTTGGCGACAACATGCGCGAAGTGGCGGTGACGGACGGCGATAAAGTCGCTGCACAGATCAAATTTGGCTTCTCGGTGAATACCTGGGGCGTTGGCGATCTGGTGCAGGTGGTGAACGCGGTTAGCGATGGTGATGTCAACGCGCTGGTGGATGAGTATGAAAGCAGCTACCGCCTGACACCTGCGGCGCAGGTTCACGGCGACAAACGCCAGAACGTGCTGGATGCCGCGCGCATCGAACTGGGGATGAAACGCTTCCTTGAAGAGGGTGGTTTCCATGCTTTTACCACCACCTTCGAAGATCTTCACGGTCTGAAACAACTGCCGGGTCTGGCGGTGCAGCGTCTGATGCAGCAGGGCTACGGCTTTGCCGGTGAAGGCGACTGGAAGACCGCCGCGCTGCTGCGCATCATGAAAGTGATGTCCGGCGGTTTAAGCGGCGGCACCTCCTTTATGGAGGATTACACCTACCACTTTGAGAAAGGCAACGACCTGGTGCTGGGTTCTCATATGCTGGAAGTGTGCCCGTCTATCGCCCTTGATGAGAAACCGACGCTGGATGTGCAGTACCTGGGTATCGGCGGTAAAGCCGATCCGGCACGTCTGATCTTCTCGACCAAAACAGGACCGGCGATCAATGCCAGCCTGATCGATCTGGGCGATCGCTTCCGCCTGCTGGTGAACTGCGTCGATGCGGTCAAAACCCCGCACGATCTGCCGAAACTGCCGGTGGCGAACGCGCTGTGGAAAGCGCAGCCGGATCTGCCAACCGCTTCCGAAGCCTGGATCCTGGCGGGCGGCGCGCACCACACCGTCTTTAGCCATGCCCTGACGCTGGACGATATGCGCCAGTTCAGCGAGCTGCATGACATCGAGCTGACGGTTATCGACAACGATACCCGCCTGCCTGCGTTTAAAGATGCGCTGCGCTGGAACGAAGTCTATTACGGTTCAAAACGCTAACGCCAGATGCCCGCGCCCGGTGGCACTTCGTTTACCGGGCCTGCGGTTATCCCTGGTCGGGTAAACGCTAGTGCCATCCGGCAATAGCAGGAGAAAGAAATGCTCGAAGATCTTAAACGTCAGGTGCTGGAAGCTAACCTCGCGCTGCCGAAACACAATCTGGTGACGCTGACCTGGGGTAATGTCAGCGCAGTTGATCGCGCGCGCGGCGTGCTGGTGATCAAACCTTCTGGCGTCGATTACAGTGTGATGACCGCCGACGATATGGTGGTCGTCAATATCACGACCGGTGAAGTGGTGGAAGGCAACAAAAAACCCTCCTCGGACACCCCAACGCACCGCTTGTTGTACCAGGCTTTTCCTGGCATTGGCGGCATCGTGCATACCCATTCCCGCCATGCCACCATCTGGGCACAGGCTGGTCAGCCGATTCCGGCAACCGGTACCACGCATGCGGACTATTTTTACGGCGAGATCCCCTGCACACGTAAGATGACCGATGAGGAAATCAACGGAGAATACGAGTGGGAAACCGGTAATGTGATTGTCGAAACCTTTGAAAAACAGGGTATTGATCCCGCCCAAATGCCCGGCGTGCTGGTGCATTCTCACGGGCCTTTCGCCTGGGGGAAAAACGCCGATGACGCAGTGCATAACGCGATTGTGCTGGAAGAAGTGGCTTATATGGGCATCTTCTGTCGCCAGCTCGACCCGCGTCTGCCCGCCATGCAGCAAACGCTGCTGGATAAACACTACCTGCGCAAACACGGCGCCAAAGCTTACTACGGCCAATAACTGTATAAAACCACAGCATACCTGTATAAACCAGGCTATAATATCGCCTGGTTTTATTTTATGAGAGAACGCTGTGGCGCAGGCGCAAGAAGGCTTTTTATTAACCCGTCACTGGCGGGATACTCCTGGCGGCACCGAGGTGGAATTCTGGCTGGCGACGGATAACGGCCCCTTGCGCGTTGTGCTACCGCCGCAGGAGTCGGTGGCCTTTATCCCCGCTGCGCAGGCAGAAATGGCCCGTCGCCTGTTAAGCAATGAAAAACAGTGGCGGCTCACGCCGCTCGAACTGTGCGATTTCCACCGCCAGCCTGTATTCGGTCTCTATTGCCGCGCTCATCGCCAGCTGATGCGCCTGGAAAAGCTGCTGCGCGAAGGCGGCGTAACGCTCTACGAAGCCGATGTTCGCCCGCCGGAGCGCTTTCTGATGGAGCGCTTTATCACCGCGCCGGTATGGGTAGATGGCGAACCGCAGGGCGACGCGCTGATCAATGCGCGTCTCAAACCTAATCCCCACTATCGCCCGCCGCTGAAATGGGTGTCGCTGGATATCGAAACCAGCCGCCACGGCGAGCTTTACTGCATCGGTCTGGAAGGCTGCGGACAGCGTACGGTCTATATGCTGGGGCCGGAAAACGGCAGCGCGCAGGGGCTGGATTTCGATCTGGAATATGTTGCCAACCGCCCGCAACTGCTGGAAAAACTCAACGCCTGGTTCGCCACGCACGATCCGGATGTCATCATCGGCTGGAACGTGGTGCAGTTCGATCTGCGCGTACTGCAAAAAAGCGCCGAGCGTTACCGCGTGCCGCTCACCCTTGGACGGCACGGCAGCGAGCTGGAGTGGCGCGAGCACGGTTTTAAAAATGGCGTCTTCTTCGCACAGGCCACTGGTCGGCTGATTATCGACGGCATCGAAGCGCTGAAGTCCGCTTTCTGGAATTTCTCCTCTTTCTCGCTGGAAGCAGTATCACAGGAGCTACTCGGCGAAGGTAAAGCCATCGACAACCCGTGGGATCGAATGGACGAAATCGACCGCCGGTTCGCCGAAAATAAACCGGCGCTCGCCACCTATAACCTGAAGGATTGCGAGCTGGTGACGCGCATCTTCCATAAAACGGAGATCATGCCGTTTCTGCTGGAGCGCGCCACGGTCAACGGCTTGCCGGTAGACCGGCACGGCGGGTCGGTCGCCGCATTCAGCCATCTCTATTTTCCGCGCATGCACCGCGCAGGTTTCGTGGCGCCGAATCTCGGCGAGGTGCCACCGCAGGCAAGCCCTGGCGGCTATGTGATGGATTCCCGTCCAGGGCTTTACGATTCGGTGCTGGTGCTGGATTACAAAAGTCTTTATCCCTCGATTATCCGTACCTTTCTTATCGATCCGGTCGGTCTGGTGGAAGGTATGGCACGACCGGAGCCCGCACACAGCACCGAAGGCTTTCTTGGTGCGTGGTTTTCCCGCGAGAAACATTGCCTGCCGGAGATTGTCGGCCAAATCTGGCACGGGCGCGATGATGCCAAACGACAGGGAAATAAACCGCTGTCGCAGGCATTAAAGATCATCATGAACGCCTTTTACGGCGTGCTCGGCACCAGCGCGTGTCGCTTTTTCGATCCCCGTCTGGCGTCATCGATCACCATGCGCGGCCATCAGATCATGCGCCAGACCAAAGCGCTGATTGAAGAACAGGGTTTTGATGTCATTTACGGCGATACCGATTCAACCTTCGTCTGGCTGAAGAAGGCGCACAGCGAAGAAGCGGCAGCGCGCATCGGTCAATCCCTGGTGGAACACGTCAACGCCTGGTGGGCCGCGTATTTGCAAAATGAGGGGCTGGAGAGCGCGCTGGAGCTGGAGTTTGAAACCCATTTCTGCCGTTTTCTGATGCCGACCATTCGCGGTACTGAGCAGGGCAGTAAAAAACGCTACGCCGGGCTGATTCAGGAAGGCGACAACCAGCGCATGGTGTTTAAGGGGCTGGAAACGGTGCGTACCGACTGGACGCCGCTGGCACAGCAGTTTCAACAAACGCTCTATCTGCGCGTATTTCGTAATGAACCGTATCAGGATTACGTACGGGAGACGATCGCCAGCCTGATGGCGGGCGAACTGGATGAGCAACTGGTCTACCGTAAGCGTCTGCGCCGCGCGCTGGGCGAGTATGAGCGTAATGTGCCGCCGCATGTGCGCGCTGCCCGCCTGGCCGATGAAGAGAACGTAAAACGCGGCCGCCCGGCGCAATATCAGAATCGCGGCACCATTAAATACGTCTGGACCACCAGCGGCCCTGAGCCAGTGGATTATCAGCGCTCGCCGCTCGATTACGATCACTATCTCAGTAAACAGCTACAGCCGGTCGCCGACGGAATTCTCCCTTTCATTGACGACGATTTTGCTACACTTCTTACGGGGCAACTGGGGCTGTTTTAATGGCGCATTTGCATTAAAGCTGCACTTTTCAGGCTATACGAATGTGACGTCATCCAGTACCATAGCGCCCTTCCTTTTTCTGGTCCCAATTTTGTTCGCCCCCGCCTCCCTTCAGGCGGCGACGAGCTATTGCCTGCAATTTGAGATATAGAGTTCATTTATGCCCTTTACACTTGGTCAACGCTGGATTAGCGACACGGAAAGCGAACTCGGACTTGGTACAGTCGTTGCCATCGATGCACGCACGGTTACGCTCCTTTTCCCTGCCACTGGAGAAAATCGCCTGTATGCCCGTAGCGATTCCCCGGTTACCCGCGTCATGTTCAACCCCGGTGATACGGTTACCAGCCATGAAGGCTGGCAGTTAACGATTGAAGACGTAAAAGAAGAAAACGGACTGCTTGCCTACACCGGAACGCGTCTGGATACCCAGGAAAACGACGTCATCCTGCGCGAAGTGCTGCTCGACAGCAAACTGGTATTCAGCAAACCACAGGATCGCCTGTTTGCCGGGCAGATCGACCGTATGGACCGTTTTGCGCTGCGTTTTCGTGCCCGCAATTATCAAAGCGCGCAATACCGTATGCCGTGGAGCGGCCTGCGTGGCCAGCGCACGAATCTGATCCCGCATCAGTTGCACATCGCTCACGATGTGGGTCGCCGCTATGCGCCGCGTGTGCTGCTGGCCGATGAAGTCGGTCTCGGGAAAACTATTGAAGCCGGGATGATCCTGCATCAACAACTGCTCTCTGGCGCAGCGGAACGCGTGCTGATTGTGGTGCCGGAAACCCTGCAACACCAGTGGCTGGTGGAGATGCTGCGTCGCTTCAACCTGCGCTTCGCCCTGTTCGACGATGAACGCTATGCGGAAGCGCAACACGACGCAGATAACCCGTTTGAGACCGAACAACTGGTGATCTGCTCCCTCGATTTTGTACGCCGCAACAAGCAGCGCCTTGAGCATCTTTGCGATGCGGAGTGGGATCTGCTGGTGGTGGACGAAGCGCATCACCTGGTGTGGAGCGAAAACGAAGCCAGCCGTGAATATCTCGCCATCGAGCAGCTGGCCGAGCGCGTACCCGGCATTTTGCTGCTGACCGCCACGCCGGAACAGCTGGGCATGGAGAGCCACTTTGCCCGTCTGCGCCTGCTTGATCCAAACCGTTTCCATGACTTCGCCCAGTTTGTCGAAGAGCAGAAAAACTATCGGCCTGTCGCCGATGCAGTAGCGCTACTGCTGGCAGGCGAACGGCTTAGCAATGATGATCTGAATACGCTGAGCGATCTGGTGGGTGAGCAGGATATCGAACCGCTGCTGCAAACCGCCAACAGCGACCGCGACGGTGCAGCCGATGCGCGCCAGGAGCTGATCGCCATGCTGATGGACAGACACGGCACCAGCCGCGTGCTGTTCCGTAACACCCGCAACGGCGTGAAAGGCTTTCCGAAACGCGAACTGCACACGGTTAAATTGCCGCTGCCGACCCAGTATCAAACCGCCATCAAAGTTTCCGGCATTATGGGCGCGCGTAAGAGTCTGGAAGAACGCGCCCGCGACATGCTCTATCCGGAACAGATTTATCAGGAATTCGAAGGCGATAGCGGTACCTGGTGGAACTTCGACCCTCGCGTAGAGTGGTTAATGGGCTACCTGACCAGCCACCGTTCCCGGAAAATCCTGGTGATCTGCGCCAAAGCGGCAACCGCGCTGCAACTGGAACAGGTTCTGCGTGAACGCGAAGGCATTCGCGCGGCCGTGTTCCATGAAGGCATGTCGATTATCGAACGCGACCGTGCAGCCGCGTGGTTTGGCGAAGAAGACAGCGGCGCGCAGGTACTGCTGTGCTCGGAGATCGGCTCTGAAGGCCGTAACTTCCAGTTCGCCAGCCATCTGGTGATGTTCGATCTGCCATTTAACCCGGATCTGCTGGAGCAGCGTATCGGTCGTCTGGATCGTATCGGTCAGGCGCATGATATTCAGATCCATGTGCCGTATCTGGAGAAAACCGCGCAGTCCGTACTGGTTCGCTGGTATCACGAAGGGCTGGATGCCTTTGAACATACCTGCCCGACCGGTCGCACGATTTACGACAGCGTCCACGGCGAGCTGATTAACTATCTGGCCGCACCGGAAAACACCGACGGGTTTGAAGAGCTGATCAAATCCTGCCGCGAGCAGCATGACGCGCTGAAAACGCAACTGGAACAAGGGCGTGACCGTCTGCTGGAGATCCACTCTAATGGCGGCGAAAAAGCGCAAGCCCTGGCAGAAAGCATTGCAGAGCAGGATGATGACACCGCGCTTATCACCTTCGCCATGAACCTGTTTGATATCGTGGGGATTAACCAGGACGATCGCGGCGAAAACATGATCGTTCTGACGCCGTCCGATCATATGCTGGTGCCGGATTTCCCGGGCCTGCCGGAAGATGGCTGTACCATCACTTTCGATCGCGATGTCGCGCTCTCCCGCGAGGATGCGCAGTTCATCACCTGGGAACATCCGCTGATCCGCAACGGTCTGGATCTGATCCTCTCCGGCGATACCGGCAGCAGTACCATTTCGCTACTGAAAAACAAAGCGCTGCCGGTCGGTACGCTGTTGCTGGAGCTGATCTATGTCGTCGAAGCGCAGGCACCGAAACATCTGCAGCTTAACCGCTTCCTGCCGCCGACGCCGATCCGCCTGCTGGTGGATAAAAACGGCACTAACCTGGCCGGACAGGTTGAGTTTGAAAGTTTCAACCGTCAGCTCAGCGCCGTGAACCGCCATACCGGCAGTAAGCTGGTGAATGCGGTGCATCAGGATGTACACAACATTCTGCAAAAAGGAGAAATGCAGGTTGAGAGCGCAGCGCGCGCGCTGATTGATGCCGCCCGCAGCGAAGCAGACGAGAAACTCTCTGCTGAACTGTCGCGTCTGGAAGCGCTGCGTGCGGTTAACCCTAACATTCGTGACGATGAAGTGGCCGCTATTGAAAGTAATCGCCAGCACGTGCTGGAAAGCCTGGATCAGGCGAGCTGGCGACTGGACGCGCTGCGTCTGATCGTTGTGACGCATCAATAACGGAGCCGTTTATAGTGATGGAGCCTTACAATCCGCCGCAGGATCCCTGGCTGGTTATTCTCTATCAGGATGAGCACATTATGGTCGTCAACAAGCCCAGCGGCTTGTTGTCGGTTCCGGGTCGTCTTGATGAGCATAAAGACAGTGTGATGACACGTATTCAGCGCGACTTTCCGCAGGCTGAATCCGTGCATCGCCTGGATATGGCCACCAGCGGTGTGATTGTGGTGGCTCTTACCAAAAATGCCGAACGTGAACTAAAGCGCCAGTTCCGCGAGCGCGAGCCGAAAAAGCAGTATCTGGCGCGCATCTGGGGTCACCCGGAGAAAGCGGAAGGGCTGGTGGATTTACCGCTGATTTGCGACTGGCCGAATCGCCCGAAGCAGAAAGTGTGTTACGAAACCGGCAAAGCGGCGCAGACCGAGTATGAAGTGTTGTCGCTGGATGATGATGGCAACGCCCGCGTACGGCTGAAGCCGATTACGGGTCGCTCGCATCAACTGCGCGTGCATATGCTGGCTATTGGTCATCCGATTCTCGGCGATCGCTTTTATGCACCGCCGCAAGCGCTGGCGCTGGCGCCGCGTTTACAGTTGCATGCCGAAACACTGACGATTACTCATCCGGAATTCGGCAATAGCATGACGTTCAAAGCACCGGTAGATTTTTAATACTCTCCCCCGACCGCGCGCCGGGGGAGTATTACGCTTAGCGAAAACCCTTCTGCTCGCGAATCAGTTCGTAAGCTTTCTGAATTTCCTGCGCTTTTTGTTTTGCCATTTCCATCATCTCCGGCGGCAAACCTTTTGCCACCAGTTTGTCCGGATGGTGTTCGCCCATCAATTTACGGTAAGCGCGCTTGATGGTTGTCGCATCGTCTGTCGGTTTCACGCCCAGCACATTACAGGCATCTTCCAGCGTCGGACCACGCTGCGCCTGCTGCCAGCCGCCGCCGTTACCACCTGCCTGCTGCTGATAATGGTAACCGCCGCCAAACTGCGCGCCGCCCTGCATCATGCGCAGGAACTGATCGAATTGCAGGCGCGAGATGCCCAACTCCTCAGCAATCACATACAACACTTCGCGTTCACTGGGGTGCAGGGAGCCATCGGCAAAAGCAGCCTGGATTTGAATTTCCAGAAACATCCGAATCAAATCGAAGCGGCCAAAACAGACGCTGCGGAACTGCCGCATCTTGTCGCGAAGCGGGTAATTATCCGCTTTACCGTCGCGAAACGCGCGTTGTGCCGCCATACGCGACTCGCCATGCAGATTCATGCGATCCATAAAAAGGCTGGCGACCTGGATGTCAGCTTCGGTGACACGGCCTTTCGATTTGGTCAGATGCCCCATCACCTCAAAGGTGGTGGCGAAGAAGAGCGACTGACGTTCACGCTGGTTAGCAAACCAGGCCATTTTACGGCTGCGCGCCTTATCAAACATATGACCGATAATCAGCCCCAGAACCGCGCCCCAAAAGCCGCCGCCCATGAAAAGAGCGATGACCACACCAACCACTTTTCCCCAATACTGCATATACTCCCCAAATCGTCATGCCGTCGGCTAAAATTTGCTTTATCATACCCGTCATTCTATGCCATGCACAGGCGCAGTCTTCTCTCCCTGGCTCGAACGCGGGCAGGATTAAAACTAGCGTTGCAAAGGCGAGTAAGTTAGTCTCAGACCGTTTGCCAGCGTAAAGCCACAGATGACGGAACAACAAATACAACGTATGAAAAAACGTATCCCCACCCTCCTGGCCACCATGATTGGCTCCGCCCTTTATAGTCAGCAGGGAATGGCAGCCGATCTTGCCTCGCAGTGTATGCTTGGCGTCCCCAGCTACAATCGCCCGCTGGTACAGGGTGATACCAATAACCTGCCGGTGACGATCAATGCCGATCACGCAAAAGGCAACTACCCTGACGATGCCGTTTTTACCGGCAATGTCGATATTAATCAAGGGAATAGCCGTTTACAGGCCGATGAGGTGCAGCTTCATCAGCAGCAGCCGGAAGGTCAGACAGACCCGGTACGCACAGTGGATGCACTGGGTAATGTGCACTATGACGATAACCAGGTCATCCTGAAAGGTCCTAAAGCCTGGTCAAACCTGAACACCAAAGATACCAACGTCTGGCAGGGTGATTACCAGATGGTGGGTCGCCAGGGGCGTGGCACCGCCGACCTGATGAAACAGCGCGGGCAAAACCGCTATACGATTCTGGATAACGGCTCCTTTACCTCCTGCTTGCCGGGTTCTGATACCTGGAGCGTCGTGGGTAGCGAAGTGATTCAGGATCGCCAGGAGCAGGTCGCGGAGATCTGGAACGCGCGCTTTAAACTCGGCCCCGTACCGGTGTTCTATAGCCCGTACTTACAGTTGCCGATCGGTGACAAACGCCGTTCCGGTTTCTTGATCCCGAATGCCAAGTACAGCACCAGTAACTACTTCGAGTTTTACCTGCCGTACTACTGGAACATTGCGCCAAATATGGATGCGACCATCACGCCGCACTACATCCATAAACGTGGCAATATTCAGTGGCAAAACGAATTCCGCTATCTGACACAGGCCGGGGCTGGCCTGGTTGAATTTGACTATCTGCCGTCCGACAAAGTCTACGAAGATGAGTATCCGACGGAGAGCAACCGCCACCGCTGGTTATTCTACTGGCAGCACTCTGGCGTAATGGATCAGGTGTGGCGTTTTAATGCCAACTACACCAAAGTCAGCGATCCTTACTATTTTAATGACTTCACATCAAAATATGGTTCCAGTACCGATGGTTACGCGACCCAGATCTTCAGCGTGGGTTACGCAGTGGAAAACTTTAACGCCACGGTATCGACAAAACAGTTCCAGGTATTTAACCGCGAAAACAGTAACTCCTATGCCGCTGAACCCCAGTTGGATGTGAACTGGTATCACAATGACCTTGGGCCGTTTGACTTGAGCGTGTATGGCCAGGCGGTTCATTTCACCAATACTAACGCTAACTATCCGGAAGCGACGCGTGTTCATCTGGAGCCGACGTTAAGTCTGCCCGTCTCCAACGACTGGAGCAGCCTGAATACCGAAGTGAAAATGCTGGCGACCCACTACCAGCAGAGCAATCTGGATGATTACAACGCAAGTAATAACACGGATTACAAAGAGACAGTCAACCGCGTCATGCCGCAATTTAAGATGGACGGCAAGATGGTGTTTGAACGTGATATGAACTGGGCGGAAGGTTATACCCAAACGCTGGAGCCACGCGCGCAATACCTGTATGTGCCGTATCGCGATCAGAGCCATATCAACAACTACGACTCAACGCTCTTACAATCCGACTACAGTGGGCTGTTCCGCGATCGCACCTACGGCGGGCTTGACCGCATCGCCTCTGCAAACCAGGTTACCACCGGCGTCACAACGCGCATTTATGATGATGCGGCAGTTGAACGTTTTAACGTTTCTGTTGGTCAAATCTACTATTTCACCGAGTCTCGCACCGGTGATGACAACATTAACTGGGAGAAAGACAACAAAACGGGGTCGTTGGTTTGGGCGGGTGATACCTACTGGCGTATCTCAGATCGCTGGGGTCTGCGCGGTGGCGTGCAGTACGACACGCGTCTGAATGCCATCGCCAACAGCAGCTCGTCACTGGAATACCGTCGTGATGAAGACCGTATGCTGCAACTGAGCTACCGTTACGCCAGCCCGGAATACATTCAGGCAACGCTGCCAAGCTACGCGACTTCCGCGCAGTATAAAGATGGTATTTCGCAGGTGGGCGCTGCCGGAAGCTGGCCGATTGCCGACCGCTGGTCGATCGTCGGGGCTTACTATTTCGACACCAATACACACAAATCCGCTGACCAGATGGTTGGCTTGCAGTACAACTCCTGCTGTTATGCTCTCCGCGTCGGCTATGAGCGGAAAATTAACGGCTGGCAAAATGACCAAAGCAAGTATGACAACGTCATCGGTTTCAACATTGAGCTGCGCGGTCTGAGTTCTAACTACGGTTTGGGTACGCAACAAATGCTGCGTTCAAACATTCTGCCGTACCGTAGTTCAATGTGATCTGTTTGATTTGCAACGTAATCCGCATTGCGGTTAATTGAAATGGAAAAGGTATGAAGAACTGGAAAACGCTGCTTCTCGGTATCGCTATGGTTGCGAATACCAGTTTTGCTGCGCCTCAGGTTGTTGATAAAGTCGCTGCTGTCGTCAATAACGGCGTAGTGCTTGAAAGTGACGTTGATAGCATGATGCAGTCCGTAAAGGCCAATGCAGGCCAGGCGGGTCAGCAACTGCCGGACGACGCCACGCTGCGCCATCAGATCCTTGAACGTCTGATCATGGATCAAATCATTCTGCAGATGGGCACCAAAATGGGTGTCAAAGTGACGGACGAGCAGCTTGATGCCGCCATCGCCGACATTGCCAAACAGAACAATATGTCTATGGATCAATTGCGCAGCCGTCTGGCTTACGATGGGGTGAATTACAACACCTATCGCAACCAGATCCGCAAAGAGATGATCATCTCTGAAGTGCGCAACGGTGAAGTGCGCCGTCGTGTGACTGTCCTGCCGCAGGAAGTGGATGCCCTGGCGCAGCAGATGGGAAACCAGAACGATGCCAGCACCGAACTGAACCTGAGCCACATTCTGATCCCGCTGCCGGAAAACCCGACATCAGATCAGGTTAACGAAGCTGAAAACCAGGCACGTTCCATTGTCGATCAGGCGCGTAAAGGTAGTGATTTCGGCAAGCTGGCGATCACCTACTCTGCCGATCAGCAAGCGCTGAAAGGCGGACAGATGGGTTGGGGACGCATCCAGGAGCTGCCAAGCATCTTCGCTCAGGCGCTGAGCACGGCGAAAAAAGGCGACATTATCGGGCCGATTCGTTCCGGCGTCGGTTTCCATATCCTGAAAGTTAACGATTTGCGCGGCCAGTCTCAGAACATCTCCGTGACGGAAGTTCACGCTCGTCACATCCTGCTGAAACCGTCACCCATCATGAGCGACGATCAGGCTCGCGTGAAACTGGAAGAGATCGCAGCGGATATTAAGAGCGGTAAAACCACGTTTGCTAATGCAGCGAAAGAGTTCTCACAGGATCCAGGTTCTGCAAACCAGGGCGGCGATCTGGGCTGGGCGGCAGCGGATATTTATGATCCGGCATTCCGCGATGCGCTGATGAAGCTGAAACGCGGCCAGATGAGCGGCCCGGTGCACTCCTCCTTCGGCTGGCACCTGATCGAAATGCTTGATTCGCGTAACGTTGATAAAACAGACGCCGCGCAGAAAGACAGAGCGTATCGCATGCTGATGAACCGCAAATTCTCTGAAGAAGCAGCGACCTGGATGCAGGAACAACGCGCCAGCGCCTACGTGAAAATCCTGAGCAACTAAATGAAAACACAGCGTGTCGTTATCACTCCCGGCGAGCCCGCCGGGATTGGTCCGGATCTGGTGGTTCAGCTCGCCCAGCGTGACTGGCCGGTTGAACTGGTTATCTGTGCAGACGCGACGCTGTTAGCCGACCGGGCAGCCCTGCTCGGTCTGCCGTTGCAGTTTCGGGATTACGATCCCGCAACTGCTGCGGTTGCGCAGCAAGCCGGTACGTTAACCGTGCTGCCCCTCGCTCTGCATGCGCCGGTAACGCCGGGCGTACTCAACCCTCTTAATGGCCCTTATGTTGTGGAAACCCTTGCCCGCGCCTGCGACGGCTGCCTGAACGGTGAATTTGCTGCGCTGGTAACCGGCCCGGTACATAAAGGGGTGATCAACGACGCGGGTACGCCGTTTACCGGGCACACAGAGTTTTTCGAGGAGCGCTCGCACGCCGCCAAAGTGGTGATGATGCTGGCCACCGAAGAGTTACGCGTTGCGCTGGCAACCACCCATTTGCCGCTCAAAGACGTAGCACAGGCCATTACGCCAACACTGTTACGCGAGGTTATTCACATTCTGCACGGGGATTTACAGCAGAAATTTGGTATCCGCCATCCGCACATTCTGGTCTGCGGGCTGAATCCACACGCAGGTGAAGGCGGGCACATGGGGACGGAAGAGATCGAGACGATCATTCCTGTGCTGGAAGAAATGCGGGCCAGCGGTATGAATTTGAGCGGTCCATTGCCTGCCGATACGCTGTTTCAGCCCAAATACCTTGATAATGCCGACGCCGTACTGGCGATGTACCACGATCAGGGCCTGCCCGTGCTAAAATACCAGGGATTTGGCCGCGGCGTGAATATCACTCTCGGTTTACCTTTTATTCGCACATCCGTTGACCACGGCACCGCGCTGGAACTGGCGGGCCATGGAACAGCAGATGTCGGCAGTTTTATTACGGCGCTTAACCTCGCCATCAAAATGATTGTTAATACTCAATGACTAATCGAGTCCATCAGGGCCACTTAGCCCGTAAACGCTTCGGGCAAAACTTTCTCCACGACCAGTTCGTGATCGACAGCATCGTATCGGCCATCAACCCGCAAAAGGGTCAGGCGATGGTTGAAATCGGCCCAGGCCTTGGCGCACTGACCGAACCGGTTGGCGAACGTCTGGATAAGCTGACAGTTATCGAACTTGACCGCGATCTGGCTGCACGCCTGCAAACACATCCGTTCCTCGCGCCAAAACTGACAATTTATCAGCAAGATGCGATGACCATGAATTTTGGCGAGCTTTCACAGACGCTCGGCCAGCCGCTGCGTGTTTTCGGCAACCTGCCGTATAACATCTCCACACCATTGATGTTCCATCTGTTTAGCTATACTGATGCCATTGCCGATATGCACTTTATGTTGCAGAAAGAGGTGGTAAATCGTCTGGTTGCAGGACCAAACAGTAAGGCGTATGGTCGGTTAAGCGTGATGGCGCAGTACTACTGTCAGGTTATTCCGGTGCTGGAAGTGCCGCCGACAGCGTTCGCGCCGCCGCCGAAGGTGGATTCTGCCGTGGTTCGTCTGGTGCCGCATACTACGTTGCCGCATCCGGTCAAAGAGATTCGCACGCTGAGCCGCATTACCACCGAAGCCTTTAACCAGCGTCGTAAAACCATCCGCAATAGCCTCGGCAATGTGTTTACGGTTGAGGTGCTGGCATCGCTGGGGATCGACCCGACGATGCGCGCGGAAAATATCTCTGTTGCGCAGTACTGTCAGTTAGCCAACTACCTGACGGAAAATGCGCCGCCGAAGGAGAGTTAACTCATGATCAATTCGCCCCGAGTTTGTGTTCAGGTACAAAGCGTCTACATTGAGTCTCAGTCAACCCCCGACGATGAACGTTATGTGTTTGCTTACACCATCACCATCCGGAACCTGGGGCGAACCCCTGTCCAGTTGTTGAAACGCTACTGGCTGATCACCAATGGAAATGGCCGCGAAACGGAAGTACAGGGCGAAGGTGTCGTCGGTGAACAGCCGCACATTGAGCCGGGCGGCGAATATCAATACACCAGCGGCGCGGTTATTGAGACGCCGATGGGCACCATGCAGGGCCACTACGAAATGATCGACGCGCAGGGCACTGCGTTTCGCATCGCCGTCCCTGTCTTCCGACTCGCTGTTCCAATACTGATTCATTAATCCAATGGCTACATATCTGATTGGTGACGTTCATGGTTGCTATGATGAACTGATCGCGCTGTTAAAACAGGTTGAATTTTCACCAGAGCAAGACACCCTATGGCTTACCGGCGATTTAGTTGCCCGTGGGCCGGGGTCGCTGGATGTACTGCGTTACGTAAAATCATTGGGCGACAGCGTACGTATCGTACTGGGCAATCACGATCTGCATCTGCTGGCCGTCTTTGCCGGTATCAGCCGCAATAAACCCAAAGACCGGCTCAATTTATTGCTGGAAGCGCCCGACGCCGACGAACTGATCAACTGGCTGCGTCGTCAGCCGCTGCTGCAAATCGACGAAGAGAAAAAGCTGGTGATGGCGCACGCCGGGATCACCCCGCAGTGGGATTTGCCGACGGCGATACACTGCGCGCGCGATATCGAAGCGGTGCTCTCCAGCGATTCCTATCCGCTATTCCTGGATGCAATGTATGGCGATCTGCCAAACCACTGGACGCCGGAACTCAGTGGGCTTGCCCGCCTGCGCTTTATCACTAATGCCTTCACACGTATGCGTTATTGCTTCCCGAACGGGCAGCTGGATATGTACTGCAAGGATATTCCCGAACGTGCTCCTGCACCGCTTAAACCGTGGTTCTCGATTCCGGGACCGGTTTCTCAGGAGTACAGCATCGTCTTTGGCCACTGGGCATCGCTGGAAGGCGCTGGCACACCGGAAGGGATTTACGCGCTGGATACCGGCTGCTGCTGGGGCGGCGTACTGACCTGCCTGCGCTGGGAAGACAAAATGTACTTCACGCAACCGTCAAATCGCCAGATGGATTTAGGGGATGGTGAGGCGATAGCCTCTTAAAGGACTCCCCGGCGGCGACCCGCCGGGGGACATCTTAGCGGCGCTCGAGGATCTCAAAGCAGTAGCTATGCGAGTTCTGCGCATCAGCATCATGGAATTCGCTAAATACCGATTCCCAGTCGTCCGGGTCGTAATCCGGGAAGTGGGTATCGCCTTCCACTTCAGCATCAATGTGCGTCAGGTAGAGGCGCTGCGCCTTCGGCAGACACTGTTCGTAAACACGCCCGCCGCCGATCACCATGATCTCTTCCACATCACCGCAGGCAGCAATAGCTTCATCCACGGATTTCACCCATTCGACACGATCGTCAGTACCCGGCTGGCTACTGATCACAATGTTCTTGCGCCCCGGTAACGGACGGCCGATGGATTCCCACGTCAGACGCCCCATCACCACCGGTTTGTTTAAGGTATTGCGCTTAAACCAGGCGAGATCGGCCGGTAAATTCCACGGCATGGCGTTCTCCATACCAATCACGCGATCCACGGCTAGCGCGGCAATCAGACTGATCATTCATTCATTCCTGGATGCAAAAAAATTGTCGCCACTATACGGAAAGCACAATCTTTCGTCGATGGGGGGCAAGGCAAAGGATAAGAAAATTTTTCATTCTGCTGGCGATACCGCAACCTGTTGCTGCACCGCCAGCTTTCCACTCGCTTTAATTCAAAACGTTACCCGTAAACCACTCTGAACAGGTTCACGCCTGCGGTTTCACCGCCGGTTCGTCTGCCGGATCGTCCGTATGCCGCCCCTCTTCCGTTCCCTGCCAGCCATGACGCTGCGTTAACGAAAGATGTGCGCGATCCTCTGAGATGATTTCCGTCAACATGGCGCTGGTGCGCTTAAACACGGCAGCGCGCGCCTGCGCATCATTCTCGACCTGCGCCATCTCTTCCACCATCGACGTATTGAAACGGCGGAAATGGTCGGCGCGCTCGCGGGCTTCATAGGGGCCTAATCCTAACCCTTCCAGCGCCAGACGCCCGGTTTTCAGCGCCGCTTCGAAGGTTTCACGTTCCGGTCTGTCGACGCCAGCCTGTCGCAGGCGAATATAGTGATCGACATCGCGAGCGCGGGCAATAATGCGCAGATCCGGGAAGTGCTCTTTTGCCAGCTCAGTCAATTGCAGGCTGGCCTGCGGATCGTCAATCGCATTAATCAACACCTCAGCACGCCCGGCACCGGCGGACTCCAGCAGATCGACGCGCGTGGCATCACCGTAGAAAACTTTCATGCCGAATTTACGCAGCGTTTCGATATGATCGGGATCGTGGTCAAGCACCACCATTTTCACGCCGCTGGAAAGTAACAGACGCCCGGCGATCTGACCAAAACGACCAAATCCGGCGATGATCACCCGCGCCTCTTCTTCATCGATCTCATCGGCTTCGCGCTCCTGCTGTGAACCGGCAGTTTCCAGCCGCGCCAGCAGTACCAGCAGGACTGGCGTCGCCGCCATTGATAACGCAACCGTCAGCGTTAGCGCTTTCGCCCATTCTGGATCGAGCACCTGTGCAGTTTGCGCGGCGCCAAACACCACAAAGGCGAATTCACTCCCCTGCCCCAGCAGCGCGGCAAACCACATCCGCTGTTTACCCGGCACACGTAACGGACGGGCGATCAGCCACAGCACCACGCTTTTAATCACCAGGAAACCCACCAGCAACAGCAGGATACGCAGCGGGTGCGTCACCAGCGTACCGAAGTCGATGGACATGCCGACGCCAATAAAGAACAATCCAAGCAGCAGGCCTTTAAACGGTTCGATGTCGCTTTCCAGCGCGTGACGGTATTCAGAGCTGGCCAGTAACACCCCGGCAAGGAAGGCGCCCATCGCCATCGACAATCCCGCCTCTTCCAGCAATAACCCAAAGCCGAACACCAGAAACAGCGCCACGGCGCAGAACACTTCCCGCAGCCCGGAGCGAGCGACAAAGCGTAGCGCCGGACGCGCGACATAACGCCCAATCAACACCACCAGCGCCAGTGCGCCCACCACTTTCAGCGCCGAAAGGGTAAACGCGCTCAACGTCATCGCACCGCCGCTGGCCGCCAGCAGCGGAATCATCGCCACCAGCGGGATTGCCGCGATATCCTGGAACAGCAGCACCGAGAAGGCGCTGCGCCCCATCTGCGAAACTGTCAGGTTGCGTTCATTCATCGCCTGCATGGCAATCGCGGTGGAAGAGAGCGCCAGCGTCAGACCAATCAGCAGCGCCACCGGCCACGCCAGCCCCAGCAGGGCGCAAAACACGCCAAGCAGCAGGCCACAACTCACCATTTGCAGCGCGCCGCCGCCAAACACCGAGGCGCGCAACTTCCACAATCGTTGCGGATCCAGCTCAAGACCAATCACGAAAAGCATCAGCACCACGCCAATTTCGGCGAAATGGAGAATGGATTCGGCATCGGTGACCAGGCGCAATCCCCACGGCCCAATAATGCCACCGGCAATCAGGTAGCCAAGCACCGACCCCAGCCCCAATCGTACAGCGATGGGAACAACCAGCGCGGCCGACCCCAGGTAGATCAGCGCCTGTATTAATGAATGGCTATCCATGTGCCGCCTCCTGCCACTCCAGCAAACGTTGTTTGTAATGACGCGCCTGCGCCTGCAGGGTTTCATCGTCGCAAATAAAGGTACAGTGCACGGCAAAAGGCGGTAACCAGTTCATCCCGCAGTAAATCGCTGTTGCCTGCAATGGCTGCGAAAGCACATCAAAGCCGGGGTGCGATCCGATATCAAAATGGTGGTCGCCGCCGCCAGTGGTCACAGCCCACATCACGTTTTTTCCTTTAAGCGCAGTGCCCTCATGACCATAGGCCCAGCCATGCGACAACACTTTATCCAGCCAGAGTTTCAGCAACGGCGGAACGCTGTACCACTGCATCGGATGCTGCCAGATAACCAGCGAAGCGCGAGAAAGCGCCTCCTGCTCGGCGGCCACATCAATATTAAAGTCAGGGTATAGCTCATAGAGAGAACGGATTTCGACGCCTTCCAGCGTCCTTGCCTGCTCAATCATTCGCTTATTCGCATGCGAATGCTGCGGATAAGGATGGGCATAAATTATAAGGATCATCGATCAACCTGTTTTTCACTGCGTTCTTTTGCTTGAGAGTGTAGACAGTTAATCATCAGGCTTAAAGCGACAATCTGTGCGGGAATGGCAGACGCAACCCGCGCGCCTGCCAGTGAAGGGAGTTACATCGGAGGGACGAGCGTCAGTGGCGCGACATTCAGCGTCTGTGCCAGCGTACTCAGCACAAGGTTATGATCATCACGCTGCGGCGCGCCGGAGACCGTCACCGTACCAATCAGGCAACCGCTGGTCAGATAAAGCGGATAACTGCCGCCAAATGCTGCATAGTCTCGCGCACCTACGCCATAACGTTCACTCAGCGTCGTACCACGGGATTGCAGCATCAACCCTGCAGCCCAGGAGCTGATACCGAGAAAATCCACCAGATTACGCTTACGCCGCACCCAATCCACATTTTCTGCCGTCGCGCCGGGCATTAGCGCGCTGAACAGGCACAGTTGATTGACACGAACCTCAATCGCCAGCGCATAATCGTTGCGCAGTGCCTCCTGGTATAACGCATTCCCCAGCGTCCAGGCATCCGCATAATCGAAGGCCGCAAAGCGCAACGTGGCGTGGTGGCTTTCGCATAATGCGATCTGTTGTTCCAGTGTCATAGTGCCCTCCGCTATGCGCGATGCGGCTGATCGTCGGTGCTGGCCAGAACCCGATCATCGGCTTGCAGATCGCATTTCTTCGGCAACAGGAAGGTGATCGTCCCGGCGATAATCAGTGAACCCGCCAGGGCGCAGACGGCCACATTCTGCCCGTAAAAGTAGATCATCACGCCGACCAGATACGGGCCGCAGAAACCACCCAGATTGCCCAGACCGTTGATCACGCCACGCGCGCTACCGGCCACTTCCGGCGAGGCAATCCTTCCGGGAATAGACCAGAACGGGCTGGTCGCCGCCTTGAGGAAGAAACCGCACATCACCAGCGCAATATAAGCCGCCACCACATGTTCGCGTAACAATACCGAAGCTAGCAGTGAGGCAGCGAAACAGTACAGGGAGAGACGCACCCAGGCGCGACGTTTACCGCTGCGATCGCTGAATAGCGAGATGGTATAGATCCCGGCAAGCGTGGCAACAAAAGGTAAGATCGCCAGAACTCCGACCCCGGCCATATTGGCGCCAGTCAGATTTTTCAGGATCGTCGGCAACCACAGTGTGTAGCCATAATCCCCGGTCTGGTAGAAGAAGTTGAGCACCACCAGCTTCATCAGGCCGGCATTGCGGAACACATCTTTTACCGGCGCATTGCTGACCGCCTCTTCCGCCAGCCGCGCTTCACGCTCGCGCGCCAGCGTGGTGACCAGATATTCGCGTTCGCTGGCTGGCAGCCAGTGCGCCTCTTCCGGCCGATCGCTGATCAGCCGCCACCACACCAGCAGCACCACCAGTGAAAGCAGCCCTTCGATGATAAACAGCCAGCGCCAGTCGAGCGCCGCGATGATCGCCCCGGAAACCGGCGCAGTCAGCATGCCGCCAAGCGGGGCAAACATCATGACAAACGCATTCGCCCGGCCCACCTCTTTTTCCGGGAACCAGTTGCTGACCATCGTCAGCACCACCGGCAACATTCCCCCTTCGGAAACGCCGAGGATAAAGCGCAGTACCAGCAGTTGATACTCATGCGTTACGAATCCGGTGGCGACAGAAACCACCGCCCACGCCAGCAGCGACCAGGCGATAAAACGCTTGCCGCTGCCGTTTACCGCGCTACGCCCGCCGGGAATTTGCAAGAACAGATAACCGATAAAAAAGATCCCGCTGGCGACGCCAGCCATCTGGCTGGTGATGCCTAAATCCGCTTCCATACCGCCTGGCAGCGCGAAGCTGATATTAACCCTGTCCATAAACGAAATAATGCAGGCAATAAGCACAGGCGCAATGATCCGCCACCAGCGCGTGCCGGGTATTTTAGTGTTCATATGTTTTCTCTCTGAGGCAGAGGTGAAGATCAGGCAATCACATTGGGCAGCGGCGCCTGAGCAAAATAAGCAGCAACGTTGGCGTACACTACATCGCTCATTTTTTGTCGGGTTTCATGCGTTGCGCTGGCAACGTGCGGTTGCAGTACAACGTTGTCGAGCGCGATCAGCGCTGCCGGGACATTCGGTTCATCTTCATAAACGTCCAGGCCAGCACCGGCGATAACACCGTTTTGTAACGCGTGGATCAATGCCGTTTCATCGACCAGTGAACCGCGCGCGATGTTAATTAACCAGGCATGTTTCGGCATCACATTAAATACCGAGGCGTCGATCAGTTTGTGGTTTGCTGCTCCGGCAGAAGCCGCAATCACCAGAAAATCGCTCTCATGAGCGAGAGTATGCAGATCTGCGCACCAGTGGTAATCCAGCCCGGCAATCGGCTGCCGGTCGTTGTAGAGGATCTCCATATCGAAACCGCTGGCCCGACGGGCGATGGCCTGGCCGATATTGCCCATACCGAAGATGCCAATGCGTTTGCCGCTGACCTGCGTTGCCAGCGCTGGCGCGGAGGTTAACCAGTGTCCCTCACGGACAAAGCGATCGCCCTGACAGAGCTGACGCGCCCCCGCCAGCAGCAGCCCCATCGCCAGATCGGCTACTCCTTGCGTTAACACGCCAGAAGTGATGGTGACAGCAATATTGCGTTTGCGGGTGTAGTTCAGATCAACTGCATCGGTGCCTACCCCGAACAGCGCCACCAGCCCCACCTGCGGCAAGGCTTCCAGCACCTGATGAGTAACGCCGATATCGCCCCGCGTCACGACGACCTGAATGTCGGCGCCAACACGTTGCAGAAAAGCCTCTGCGTCAGCTTGTTCATAAAGGCGATGCACCGTGAAAGCAGTGGAAAGGCGATCGAGCAGGCTGTCTACAACAGGAGCGATCAGCAGTACGGTCTGGTTAGTTTTTGTATTCATCGTGATACCTGTTTGAAAGTTTCAGTACGTCCTGGGTCTTATCAAACGGGTTTTCGGCGGGTATTTTTGCGATCTTCATCACGCTGAATGGTGTTAAAAAAGCGTGTTACCTTCTTCGTGATCGGCGCGGGTAAAATGCCGCATTCCCCCTGAAAAGGGGCGACATAAGCACAACAAAATACTAACAACAGCCTGCGCGACTGAAAGGTTCAGATGGTTTCGCCCATCGACAGGCGATAGTGCAAATCGACGTGTTCAATGGTTGGCAAGCCTTTGATTTTCTTGAGCAGGATTTCGGTCGCGACCTTTCCCATCTCGAATCGCGGGGTCAAAACGCTGGCCAGACGCGGGCTGATAACCTGCCCAATCTCCAGGCCGTGGAACCCGGCAATCGCGATCTCAGCAGGCACTTTTATCCCGGAAGTAAGGCACTCCTGTAACACCCCAACGGCAAGGTCGTCGTTAGTACATAAAATACCGTCCATATCCGGGTACATTTGCCGCGCCAGTGTCATCATGCCGGTGCCGATAGAAATCGAGGACACCTTATTTGGCGCAATGCGTCCGACCGGTAAACCCTGCGCTTCCATCGCCTGGCAGTAACCGGTATAACGCTGCTCGTCGCGCACATCAGACATCGAGCCGAAGTAGATAATGCGCCGCTTGCCGCTGGCCAGCAGCATCGTGGTCATATCAAAACCGGCCTTCATATTGTCGAAACCGACATTGATCCGATCGGCATTCGACGACAGCCCCATCACTTCGGCAATCGGAATTTTGGCCGCTTTCAGATACTTTTCCGCCCGCAGACTATGAACCGACTCAGTAAGCAGCAACCCTTTGACATTAAAGGCTAAAACCGTAGCAATTTGCTCCTCCTCGCGCTGACTGTCGTAGTCATAATTGACCACCAGCGTCTGGTAGCCCTGCGCAGAAGTGACCGATTCAATCCCGGCGAGCAAGTCGGCAAAGATTTGATTATTAAAAGAGGGGATCAGCACGCCGATGCGCGGCAGCACGTTGGCAGACATCGCCGGGTTATCCGGGTCGGGTTGGTAACCCACTTCAGCAATGACGCTGGCGATACGCTCGGCCGTGTCGGGCTTCACCTTCTCCGGCGTGCGCAGATAGCGGCTGACCGTCATTTTAGTTACGCCCGCCAGCGCA
The DNA here is from genome assembly GCF_003028445.1 of Kosakonia sp. H7A. Lineage (NCBI taxonomy): Bacteria > Pseudomonadati > Pseudomonadota > Gammaproteobacteria > Enterobacterales > Enterobacteriaceae > Kosakonia > Kosakonia sp. H7A. The sequence continues at coordinate 170,167 of NZ_PYTZ01000004.1, forward strand.
GCGATATCATGCAAAGTAATACGTTGTGCCTTCATGGTTGCTACCTGTCCTGACGCCAGCCCGAGCCCGTTATTATGCCCCTTGTCGCCGGAAAAGAGAATTGCCCAACCGCGCTGCAACGCGCGGTTAACCGCCGGATTGCCCTCAGTTTTCCGCCTTGCTTCACACTAAAAGTAACCCCTTTTCGTAACATGGATTTGAGTGATCTGCGTCACAGTTCAGCCAGGGTAAAAACCGTGAGATAGAGGCCACATCATTCGCTCAGGAAATACCAATGAACGATCTTTTCAGTTTAAACGGCAAACGCGTTTTAATTACCGGCTCAGGTCAGGGGATCGGTTTTGTTATGGCGCAGGGGCTGGCGCAGTACGGCGCGGAAATCATTATTAACGATATCTCGGCGGAACGCGCCGAACAGGCCGCGATGAAACTGCGCGATGAAGGCGCAACCGCGCATGTCGCGGTATTCAACGTGACCGATGCCGAATCCGTCGAGCAGGCGATTGACAATATTGAATGCCATATCGGCGCCATCGACGTGCTGTTCAATAACGCGGGCATCCAGCGCCGTCATCCTTTTACCGAGTTTCCGGTGGATGAGTGGAACGCGGTTATCGCCGTCAACCAGACTGCTGTTTTCCTGGTTTCGCAGGCCGTCGCTAAACGCATGATGGCGCGCCAGCAGGGCAAAATCGTCAATATCTGCTCAATGCAAAGTGAACTGGGCCGCGACACCATTACGCCATATGCCGCCGCGAAAGGCGCAGTGAAAATGCTGACGCGCGGCATGTGCGTTGAACTGGCGCGCCACAATATTCAGGTTAACGGTATTGCGCCAGGCTATTTCAAAACTGCCATGACGCAGGCGTTAGTGGATGACAAAGCGTTCACCGACTGGTTATGCAAACGCACCCCTGCCGCACGCTGGGGCGATCCGCAGGAGCTGGTTGGCGCTGCGGTGTTTCTCTCCTCTAAAGCCTCCGACTTCGTTAACGGGCATTTACTGTTCGTCGATGGCGGTATGCTGGTCGCGGTATAAGGAGCGCATGATGGCTGGTCAGTGCGTGATTTTAATGGGCGTCTCCGGTACCGGGAAAAGCACGGTAGGTCTGGCGCTTGCGCAGGCAATGCAGGCGAAGTTTATCGATGGTGACGATCTGCATCCCCGACAGAACATTCGTAAAATGGCCTCGGGCCAGGCATTGGATGATGACGATCGCCTGCCGTGGCTGGAACGCGTTTCCGACGTTATTTTTAGTCTGGAACAGAAAAATGAATCTGGTGTGCTGGTCTGCTCTGCGCTGAAAAAACGCTATCGCGACCAGCTTCGCCAGGGGAACAACAATCTCTGTTTTCTCTGGCTCAGGGGCGATTACACCTGCGTGCTGGAGAGAATGCGCCAGCGTCAGGGGCATTTTATGCCCGAAGCGCTGCTGCAAAGTCAGTTCGCCGCGCTGGAAGTTCCCGCTGATGACGAACCCGACATTCTGGCGGTGGATATCGCACCGCCGGTAGCTACGATCGTTTCGCAAAGCCTTTCCCTGTTACAAAACTACGTTAACCAGGATGTTCCCGCATGATCATTGATACCTTATCCGCTGGCGCGGTGAATCCACTCTATCCGGCGATTATTCGCCAGACGCTCCAGGCCATTCTCGATAAGAAACCGCACTCGCTGGCGGCGGGAAAATATCCGTTGCAGGGCGACAGCGTTTTCTTCTCAGTGGTTGAAGGACATACCAAGCCGCTGGCTGAGCAGCGCCCGGAATTTCATCGCCAATATATTGATATCCATATTGTATTAGACGGTGAAGAGGTGGTTGGCGCGGGTGTGGACGGCTTGCCGCTTGAACTTAGCGAGCCGTTTAATGACGCCTACGATCTCGGTTTTTGTCAGCACATTGCCAGCGAGACACTGATCCATTTACAGCCTGAAGAACTGGCAATTATCTTCCCGCTGGAGCTGCACCGCCCGATGTGCAGCCTGACGTCGCCCGCCCCGCTACGTAAAATCGTGGTGAAAATCGACGCGGCGCTGCTGAAAATAAACGCATAAAAAAAGTCCCGCCGTAGCGGGACTCTTTCTCACAGCAAGCCGGATCAGTTATCCAGCTCACTCATGTTTTTCACCTGGTCGCGGTTAATCTGCTCGGTTTTACCGGTTTCGGCATTTTTATAGGAAACCATCCCGGTGTCATCATCCACCTTCGGTTTACCATCGGTCACAATGGTGCGGCCATCCGTGGTGCGAACAGCCTGATTTGAAGAACAACCAGCCACGGTAAACAGCGTTGCGGCAGTAAAAATCGACGTCATCAGAAGTTTGTTCATTTGCATGGTTATCTCCCTGCTTTTCAGTGAATTTCATTCGTCTGTTAACCCATTTTAGGTTAACGCTCTGTAAGCGTGGGAAAATGCAGAACACTCTGAAGATTGCAGGTCTGATGGTGCTTCGCTTATCAGGCCTACAGAACTTAGAAGTCAGGAAAGGAAACCGGCCCGCGAAACGGGCCGGTGTCAGGCTTACTTGCGGATTTGCGCGTGCATTTCCTGCACGGAAATCACTTTCTCGGTGGCATCCGCATTCAGCGCCATCGCGGTGGCGAAGCCGCCGTTCAGCGTGGTGTCGTAATGCACTTTGTATTGCAGCGCGCTGCGGCGAATCAGTTTGGAATCCTCAATCGCCTGACGGCCTGCCGTGGTGTTGATGATGTAGGTGTACTCGCCATTCTTGATACGATCCTGAATGTGCGGACGGCCTTCATGCACTTTGTTCACCAGGCGCGGGTTGATACCGGCTTCGCCCAGCACAATCGCTGTGCCGTGGGTTGCATCCAGCTCGAAGCCTTGTTTCAGCAGCTTAGCCGCCAGATCCACCACGCGCTCTTTATCGCCTTCGCGAACAGAGAGCAGTGCGCGGCCGTATTTCTTCATCGTCGAGTTGCTGCCGAGCTGCGCTTTGGCAAAGGCTTCAGCGAAGGTGCGCCCGACGCCCATCACTTCACCGGTAGAGCGCATTTCTGGCCCTAACAGCGGGTCAACGCCAGGGAACTTGTTAAACGGCAGCACCACTTCTTTCACTGAGTAGTACGGCGGGATAATCTCTTTGGTGTGACCCTGCTGCGCCAGCGTTTTGCCTGTCATCACGCGCGCCGCCACTTTCGCTAACTGCACGCCGGTCGCTTTGGAGACGAACGGTACGGTACGCGCCGCACGCGGGTTCACCTCAATCAGGTAAACTTCGTTGTCTTTCACCGCGAACTGCACGTTCATCAGACCGCGCACCTGCAACTCGAACGCCAGTTTCTGCACCTGCTGGCGCATGACGTCCTGAATTTCCTGGCTCAGTGTGTAAGCCGGCAGAGAGCAGGCGGAGTCGCCGGAGTGAACGCCCGCTTGTTCGATGTGCTCCATGATGCCGCCAATCAGCACCATTTCACCATCGCAGATGGCATCGACATCCACTTCCACCGCATCATCGAGGAAACGGTCAAGCAGAACCGGCGCATCGTTGGAAACACTGACTGCCGTCATAAAGTAGCGACGCAGGTCGACTTCGTCATAGACGATTTCCATCGCGCGGCCGCCCAGCACGTAGGATGGGCGCACCACCAGCGGGTAACCAATCTCTTTCGCCTTTTCTATAGCCTGCTCAATCGCCGTGACGGTGGCGTTCGCTGGCTGTTTCAGCTTCAGGCGGTCAACCGCCTGCTGGAAGCGCTCACGGTCTTCCGCACGGTCAATCGCATCCGGGCTGGTACCGATAACCGGCACGCCTGCAGCTTCCAGCGCACGCGCCAGTTTCAGCGGTGTCTGTCCGCCATACTGCACGATGACGCCTTTCGGCTTCTCAACGCGAACGATTTCCAGCACGTCTTCGAAGGTCACCGGCTCAAAGTAGAGGCGATCAGAGGTGTCGTAATCGGTCGAAACGGTTTCCGGGTTACAGTTAACCATGATGGTTTCGTAACCGTCTTCACGCAGCGCCAGCGATGCATGTACGCAGCAGTAGTCGAATTCAATGCCCTGGCCGATACGGTTTGGACCGCCGCCCAGCACCATGATTTTTTCGCGATCCTGGCTCGGGTTAGCTTCGCACTCATCTTCATAAGTGGAGTACATATAGGCCGTATCCGTGGCGAACTCTGCCGCACAGGTATCCACACGTTTGTAGACCGGGTGCAGATCGTACTGATCGCGCAGTTTGCGGATTTCCGCTTCGCGCACGCCAACCAGTTTCGCCAGACGCGCATCGGCAAAGCCTTTACGTTTCAGGGTGCGCAGGAAGTCAGCGTCCAGACCGTTAATGCCCACCGAAGCAACCTGCTCTTCCAGACGCACCAGCTCTTCAATCTGCACCAGGAACCAGCGGTCAATATTGGTCAGGTTGAACACACCGTCGATGGAGAGACCAGCACGGAATGCATCAGCGATGTACCAGATACGCTCTGCGCCTGCATCTTTCAGTTCGCGGCGGATTTTAGTCAGCGCTTCCGGATCGTCAAGGCTCACTTTCGGGTCAAAACCGGTTGCGCCCACTTCCAGACCGCGCAGCGCTTTCTGCATTGATTCCTGCTGCGTGCGGCCAATGGCCATCACTTCACCGACAGATTTCATCTGCGTGGTCAGACGGTCATTGGCACCGACAAATTTCTCGAAGTTGAAGCGCGGAATCTTGGTCACAACGTAGTCGATAGACGGTTCGAACGACGCTGGAGTACGGCCGCCAGTGATGTCGTTCATCAATTCATCCAGCGTATAACCTACCGCCAGCTTGGCCGCCACTTTCGCAATCGGGAAGCCGGTCGCTTTCGAGGCCAGCGCAGAAGAGCGGGATACGCGCGGGTTCATTTCAATCACAATCAGACGACCGTTTTTCGGGTTCACCGCGAACTGTACGTTGGAGCCGCCGGTTTCCACCCCGATTTCACGCAGTACCGCCATCGAGGCGTTACGCATGATCTGGTACTCTTTATCGGTCAGGGTCTGTGCTGGCGCCACGGTGATGGAGTCACCGGTGTGGATCCCCATGGCGTCGAAGTTTTCAATGGAGCAGACAATGATGCAGTTGTCGTTTTTATCACGCACCACTTCCATCTCGTACTCTTTCCAGCCAATCAGCGATTCATCAATCAGCAACTCATTGGTTGGCGAGAGATCCAGCCCGCGGGCGCAAATCTCTTCAAACTCTTCACGGTTATAGGCGATGCCGCCACCGGTGCCACCCATGGTAAAGGAAGGACGGATGATGCACGGGAAACCCACGTCAGCCGCGACGGCCAGCGCTTCGTCCATGGTATGTGCGATACCGGAACGCGCGGTGTCGAGACCGATTTTCTTCATCGCGATGTCGAAACGACGGCGATCTTCGGCTTTATCAATCGCATCAGCGGTCGCGCCAATCATGGTGACGCCGAACTCTTCCAGCACGCCCTGACGTTCCAGTTCCAGCGCACAGTTCAGCGCGGTTTGACCGCCCATGGTTGGCAGCACGGCATCCGGGCGCTCTTTTTCGATGATTTTGCGTACCACTTCCCAGTGGATAGGCTCGATATAAGTGGCGTCCGCCATCTCCGGGTCGGTCATGATCGTCGCCGGGTTGGAGTTCACCAGGATAACGCGGTAACCCTCTTCACGCAGCGCTTTACACGCCTGCGCGCCGGAGTAGTCGAACTCACACGCCTGGCCGATAACAATCGGACCAGCGCCAAGGATCAGGATACTTTTTATGTCTGTACGTTTTGGCATGGCTCTTCTTCTCCTGATTATTTGGCGGTGTTGCGATACTGCTCAATGAGCTCAATAAAGTGGTCAAACAGCGGTGCGGCATCGTGCGGCCCCGGGCTGGCTTCCGGGTGGCCCTGGAAACTGAACGCCGGTTTGTCGGTGCGATGGATGCCTTGCAGCGTTCCGTCGAACAGCGATTTGTGCGTCACCCGCAAATTGGCAGGCATTGAGGCTTCATCTACGGCAAAACCGTGGTTCTGCGCAGTGATCATCACAGTATTGTTATCAATATCTTTTACCGGATGGTTGCCGCCGTGGTGGCCGAATTTCATCTTCATGGTTTTCGCGCCGCTCGCCAGTGCCAGCAGTTGATGGCCAAGACAGATGCCGAACACCGGAATATCCGTTTCGAGGAAGGTTTTAATCGCCTCAATCGCGTAATCACACGGCGCCGGGTCGCCAGGACCGTTGGAAAGGAAGATACCGTCCGGATTGAGTTTCAGTACGTCTGCCGCCGGGGTTTTCGCCGGTACGACCGTTAAACGGCAACCGCGATCGACCAGCATACGCAGAATATTACGTTTCGCGCCGTAGTCGTAAGCGACAACGTGGAACGGTAATTCGCTCGCCGCTTTCGCCTGTGGCAGTTCGCCTGCCAGCGTCCAGCTGCCTTGCGTCCAGCTGTAGGTTTCCGCTGTCGTCACTTCTTTTGCCAGATCCATTCCGTTCAGGCCCGGGAATGCTTTCGCTTTCTCCAGCGCCACTGCGGCATCGACATTATCGCCAGCGATAATGCAGCCGTTTTGCGCGCCTTTTTCGCGCAGCAAACGCGTCAACTTACGGGTATCGATATCGGCAATCGCCACAATGTTATGGCGCTTCAGGTAAGAAGAGAGATCTTCAGTATTGCGATAGTTGCTGGCAATCAGCGGCAGGTCGCGAATGACCAGGCCTTGCGCATGTACCTGAGAGGATTCTTCGTCAGCGGAGTTGGTGCCGACATTGCCGATATGAGGATAAGTAAGAGTGACGATTTGGCGGGAATAGGAAGGATCAGTGAGGATTTCTTGATAACCGGTCATTGAAGTATTGAAAACGACTTCCCCAACTGCCGTGCCCGTTGCCCCAATGGCCCGACCGTGAAACTGGGTTCCGTCTTCCAGAACCAATAGCGCTGACTTAATCAAAACGTCCTCCAGAGAATATTCACTCACTTTATTTGCATATTAATTCATATCGAGATGATGAATCAATGCAAATTTGCTGGCCGTGGATTTTTGGCAAACGGCGGCATTCTGGAGAGATGTAGGTTAAAAGTCAACTTTTCTCACATATTTTTCTTAGTCTTTTACGCCACTGCCCTTCATTACTGGATTTAACAGACAAAAAGATCAAAAAAACCAGCCACGAAAACGCTTTCGTAGCAAGAAAACTTCGGGATAGGCGATCCTGGCACAAGAAAGTGGACCAAACGGTCAAAATTTACATTTCAGCGCGAAAAAAACAGAAGATAAGTAAAGATTAGACCACTCAGGCATGAAAAATAGAGGAAAAAAGAGAAAATAAAAGGGCAATAAAATACTGCCCTTTGCAATCAAGTAATTACGACTGCAACAACCACATCACGATGGGTAATAACTCTTACAAATTGTTGAGATCAAGCACATCTCGCATATCAAAAAGTCCATTATGCTTTCCTTTCAGCCACAAAGCAGAACGCACGGCACCATTGGCAAAAGTCATGCGGCTGGAGGCTTTATGCGTAATTTCTACACGTTCGCCAATATCGGCGAACATCGCCGTATGTTCGCCGACGATGTCACCTGCACGCACCGTGGCAAAGCCAATCGTGCCAGGGACACGCTCACCGGTATGCCCTTCACGTGAATAAACCGCACACTCTTTTAAATCTTTATTCAGAGACTTCGCGATGGCTTCTCCCATCGCCAGCGCCGTGCCCGACGGCGCATCAACTTTATAGCGGTGATGCGCTTCAACGATTTCGATATCGGTGTAATCACCCATCACTTTCGCCGCTTTCTCCAGCAGCTTCAGCATCACGTTTACGCCAACGCTAAAGTTCGCCGCAAAGACAATCGCGATGTCTTGCGAGGCATCGCTAATTGCCTGTTTGCCCGCGTCGTCAAACCCGGTCGTGCCAATGACCATGCTTTTGAGCTGCTGGCGGCAAAAGGCCAGATGCGCCAGCGTCCCTTCCGGGCGAGTAAAGTCGATAAATACGTCGAAATCGTCTTTCACTGCATCAAGGCTGCTCTGTACCGTCACACCGGTTTTCGCCATACCGGCCAGTTCACCCGCGTCGACACCTGCCAGAGAGGACCCTTCACGTTCCAGAACCGCGCCAAGCGCCACGCCGTCCATAGCCAGTGTGGCCTGAATCAATTGGCGGCCCATACGCCCGCCAGCACCCGCGATGGCTACGCGGATTGGTGCATCATGCATAGTTGTACTCTTTTGTTAAAAAAATGCGTAAGAATCATTTCCAGATTAACCAGCCCACGCCGGGGCCACCAGCCGAAAACACCGATAATTAGAAATTAATGATATACAGCCGGAAATATCAGTAAAAGGCATGATTCATCAGGGCGCGAGTGCCAGCACTTCTGCCACCCAGTGACGAAAACCCTCAACATCAATATCCAGCGCAACCTGCGCATTCGGCTTCTGCTTCAGCTTGTCGTCGATATCCACCACCGTTGTGCCGGAGGTGTATTGCCCCTGCGTCTCCACCGCCACAAAACAGGATTTCAGCGTAAACAGTTCCGGACGGGCCAGCCAGGCAATCGCGCAGAGATCGTGCATACGCAGCCCGGTGGTCATGCTACCGCTACGATAGTGACTAAACAGCGCATGCAGCATATGCCCGGTTTTGTTGAGCGCGGGCAGCGTCGCGAGGAACTCAGGCGTCAACGTCGCCCGATTCGTGACATCCAGCCCGCACATCACGATCTCAAGGCCGCTCTGAAAAACACGGGCAGCAGCTTCGGGATCGATAGCAATATTGAATTCAGCGTTTGGTGTGAAGTTACCCCGCCCGGCGGAGCCCCCCATCATCACCAGACGACGGATATTGAACTGGCACTCCGGGTAGTGTGACAGCAGCAGCGCGATATTGGTTAACGGGCCGATGGTCACCAGCGTAACGGGTTCAGCAGACGCCATCAGCGTATCGCGTATTGCCTGAAATGCCGGTTTAGCCAGAGGCTGGCGTTGATGCTCGACAAAGTCGTAGCCATCCATGCCGGACTCCCCGTGCACTTCGGCGGCGCTGTGCAGCTGGCGCAATAAGGGCGTCGACGCCCCTTGCGCCAGCGGGATATCGGCCTGCCAGAAGTTGAGCAGTTGCAGGGCGTTGCGAGTAGTTTTTTCCAGCGAGACATTACCGGCGACGGTGGTAATCAGTTTAAGTTCGCACTGCGGCGCATACAGCGCGGCAGCAATGGCAACGGCATCGTCAATGCCCGGATCGGTGTCAAGAATCATTGGCAAACGCATAGTGCCTCCTGAAGTGAAATCCATAAAAAATGCCAGACTCAGTCTGGCATCTTCGCATAAAGTTTAGGGCAAAATGTTATTCGACCTCGCGAACATCAACCCTTAGCTCTTTTGGCACTTCAAAGACAATGTTTTCTTCACGACCTTCCAGCGGGATGGCTTCACCGCCGCCCAGCTCCTGCAGGCGGGCAATCACGTTCTGCACAAGAATGTCCGGCGCGGAGGCACCGGCGGTTACGCCTACACATTTGATGTCTTTAACCCAGGCTTCCTGGATATCAGAAGCGTCATCAATCAAATAAGCGCTTTTCCCCATCCGCTGCGCCAGCTCGGCCAGACGGTTGGAGTTGGAAGAGTTTTTCGAGCCGACTACCAGCACCACTTCCGCCTGTTCAGCCAGCGCCCGCACCGCTTCCTGGCGGTTAGTCGTGGCGTAACAGATGTCATCTTTACGCGGGCCAACAATCTGCGGGAAGCGGGCGCGCAGTGCGTCAATAACATCAGAAGTATCGTCCACTGAGAGCGTGGTCTGCGTCATAAATGACAGTTTACCCGCATCTTTGATGTTGAGCGTAGCAACATCGGCAGGCGATTCAACCAGGTACATACCCCCTTTCGGGTTGCTGTACTGCCCCATTGTACCTTCTACTTCAGGATGCCCTGCGTGACCGATCAGGATCGCTTCCTCACCGCGTCGGCTGGCGCGAGCCACTTCCATATGCACTTTTGTCACCAACGGACAGGTGGCGTCGAAAACCGTCAGATCGCGGCTTTTCGCTTCGTTACGTACCGCCTGGGAAACACCATGGGCAGAAAAAATCAGGATTGCGCCATCCGGCACTTCACTTAACTGCTCAATGAAAATAGCCCCGCGCTCGCGCAGGCTATCAACAACATAACGGTTGTGCACCACTTCGTGACGCACATAAATTGGCGCGCCGTACAGAGCCAGCGCGTTTTCAACAATGCTGATAGCGCGGTCAACGCCGGCGCAAAAACCGCGCGGGTTAGCCAACAGGATCTGCATTTGTTTCCTCCAGTACCGGATCAACTTCCAGTACATCGACATCAAAGTGGACGGTTCTGCCCGCCAGCGGATGGTTGAAATCGACGGTGATAGAGTCGCCGTTAATTTCACGGATCACGCCCGGCATTTCGCTGCCATCCATTGCGGTAAAGAGCATAATCGCCCCGATTTCAGGCTCCCCGGCATCCATAAACTCACGGCGGGAGAAGTACTGAATCAGATCCGGGCTCGGCGTACCGAAAGCGGCATCCGGTTCGAGAGAGAAAACCTTTTTCTCCCCGGCTTTCAGACCCAGCAGATGTTGCTCCAGCCCCTCGGAGAGCGAACCGTCGCCCAGACGAAACAGCGCCGGTTTGCCGTTGTTGCGGGTTGACTCGGCAAGAGAGCCATCTTCGAGCTTGAGCGTGAAGTGCACCAGCACTGCGCTATCGCTCTGTACGGATTTAGACATGCAGGTTGCTCGCTTGTTTTGACTCACCCGTTTGCCCGGTAGCGCTTTGCTTACCGGGCAAACAAGCGGCCACAAATTCTGTAGGCCGGGCAAGCAAAGCGCCGCCCGGTATTTACATTTAAACCTGCTCTTTCGCTGCAGGTTTAGGCAAAAAGCCTTCCAGCACAATCAGCGCCGCGCCGATACAAATTGCGCTATCGGCAAGGTTAAAGGTAGCAAAATGCCAGTCGCCGACGTAGAAATCGATCATATCGACGACGAAGCCATGCCATAAGCGGTCGAAGAGATTACCGAGCGCACCGCCGATAATCAGCGCATAAGCGATGTTATTCAGCTTTTGCGCGGCTTTCCCACGATACATCAGCACCGTCAGCACCACGCAGATACCGATAGCGATACCGGCAAAGAACCAGCGCTGCCAGCCGCCGCTGTCCGCCATAAAACTGAATGCCGCGCCATAGTTACGCGCATAGTGCAGATTGAGCGATGGGAACAGCGACACCGTATCCCCCAGAGCAAAGTTCTGGAGGATCAGGTACTTACTGCCCAGATCGATAATCAGCACAACCACAACCAGCCACAGCCAGCGCAGTCCTGTAGAACAGAGAGGCTTACTCATCAGGCAAACTTACGTTTTTCGCCGTCACCGGCGACGTTGCTCACACAGCGTCCGCAGATATCTGCGTGTTCCGCCACCTGGCCGACATCATTGGTGTAATGCCAGCAGCGCGGGCACTTATCACCTTCGGCTTTGCTCAGCGCGACTTTCAGCCCTTTGAGCAGTTCGCTCTGCTGAGCGTCCGCTGAAGCGCTGGCATAATCCGCAACTTTCGCTCCGGAGGTCAACAGGACAAATCGCAATTCGTCGCCCAGCGCAGTCAGCTTCGCCGCCAGTTCCGGCTCGGCGAACAGCGTAACTGCTGCTTCCAGAGAGCCACCGACTTTCTTGTCAGCGCGCGCCTGCTCAATCACCTTGTTCACTTCACCGCGCACCTTCAACAGCTCGTCCCAGAAGACGTCGTTCATCGCTTCGCTTTCCGCCAGGCCGAACAGGCCTTCGTACCACTCGCCGGTAAAGACATACTTCTCGCGATCGCCCGGCAGGTAGCCCCAGATTTCATCGGCGGTAAAGGACATGATTGGCGCCATCCAGCGCACCAGCGCTTCCGCGATGTGGTACAGCGCGGTCTGGCAGCTGCGACGCGCCACGCTGTCCGCTTTCGCGGTGTACTGGCGGTCTTTGATGATGTCGAGGTAGAACGACCCCATTTCGATGGAGCAGAAACGCATCAGGCGTTGTACCACTTCGTGGAAATCATAGGAATCATAGGCCTGAACAATGTCTTCCTGAGCCGCTTTCGCACAGCCGACCGCCCAGCGATCCAGCACGACCATCTCTTCCGGTTTCACCATGTCTTTCACCGGATCGAAGCCGTTGAGGTTCGCCAGCAAGAAGCGCGCTGTGTTACGGATACGACGATAGCTGTCCGCTGCGCGTTTCAGGATCTCGTCAGAAACCGCCATTTCGCCGGTGTAATCAGTGGAAGCGACCCACAGGCGCAGGATATCCGCGCCCAGTTTGTTCATCACATCCTGCGGGGAAACGGTGTTGCCGATGGATTTGGACATCTTACGGCCCTGACCATCCACGGTGAAACCGTGAGTCAGCACCTGACGATACGGCGCTTTGCCCTTCATCGCCGTGGAAATCATCAGCGAGGACATAAACCAGCCGCGATGCTGATCCGAACCTTCCAGATACATATCCGCTGCGTGACCAGCAAACTCCGGACGCACATCAACCACGGAAGCATGAGTTGAACCAGAATCGAACCAGACGTCCAGCGTATCCGGCACTTTGACATAGTTGTCAGCGTCATCGCCCATGATGTCGCGCGGGTCGAGATCCCACCATGCCTGAATACCGTCGGCTTCAACGCGTTTGGCAACGGCTTCGATCAGCTCCAGCGTGCGCGGATGCAGCTCTTCGGTGTCTTTGTGCACGAACAGCGACATCGGAACACCCCAGGTACGCTGGCGGGAGATACACCAGTCAGGACGGTTGGCGACCATCGATTCGATGCGCGCCTGGCCCCAGTCCGGGATCCACTGCACCCCTTTGATTTCGCTCAGCGACTGTGCACGCAGACCTTTCTGGTCCATGCTGACAAACCACTGCGGCGTCGCACGGAAGATAATCGGCGATTTATGACGCCAGCAACACGGATAACTGTGCTGCATCTTTTCAACGTGCAGCAGCGCGCCTTTTTCCGTCAGCAGCGCCACGATGATGTCGTTTGCTTTGAACACATTTACGCCATCCAGCGTCGGGTAAGTACCTGGCAGATAGGCACCGTCCGGTCCAACCGGGTTGGCGATTTCCAGACCGTATTTCAGGCTGATGGTGTAGTCGTCCGGGCCGTGACCGCCAGCGGTATGCACCGCACCGGTACCGGCTTCCAGCGTAACGTGATCGCCGAGGATCGCAGGAACATCAAAATCCAGGAACGGATGCTTAAAGCGCATCAGCTCCAGCTCTGCGCCTTTCACCGTACCCAGCACGTTGTATTCTGCGGTGCCGATGCGTTTCATCACGCTCTCGACCAGATCTTTCGCCAGGATCAGCGCCTGACCATCAATCTGCACCAGCGCATACTCAAATTCCGGCGCGAGAGAAATTGCGCGGTTAGCCGGCAGTGTCCACGGCGTAGTGGTCCAGATAACCAGTGAAACCGGGCCGTTAACTGATGCAACGCCAAATTTGGCTTTTACTGCCTCCTGGTCAACAGCGTGGAACGCCACGTCGATGGACGGCGACGTTTTGTCGTAATACTCCACTTCTGCTTCCGCCAACGCGGAACGGCAGTCAACACACCAGTGCACCGGCTTGGCACCTTTAAGCAGGTGGCCATTGCCGATGATTTTGCCCAGCGCGCGGATAATATTGGCTTCGGTTTTGAAATCCATGGTCAGGTACGGGTGCGACCAGTCGCCCAGCACACCGAGACGGATAAAGTCTTTGCGCTGACCATCAACCTGAGTTGCGGCATATTCACGGCATTTGGCGCGGAACTCAGCAGCGGTGAATTTCTCACCCGGCTTGCCGAACTCCTGCTCCACTTTCAGCTCGATAGGCAGACCGTGGCAGTCCCAACCCGGAACATAGGGAGAGTCATAACCTGCGAGTCCTTTGGACTTCACAATAATGTCTTTCAGAATCTTGTTAACCGAGTGACCAATATGAATGCTGCCATTCGCATATGGAGGGCCATCATGCAGAATGAAGGTTTTTTTGCCTTTTTTCGCTGCACGGATGATGCCGTACAGGTCATCATCAGTCCAACGCGCCAGCATTCCCGGCTCACGCTTGGCGAGATCGCCGCGCATCGGGAACCCTGTTTCCGGCAAATTCAGGGTAGATTTATAGTCACTCATCAGATTCTCGGTTCCGTATTTCGGTTTGATTAATACCACCAGGCCTTAAGAAGCCGGTTTAGATAGCCCAAAAAACTCGCGGGCCGCTACCTCATCGCGGGCGATTTGCGCTTTCAGCTCATCGAGCGAGGCAAATCGCTGTTCATTGCGTAATTTTTTACGCAACACGACATCTATATGGCGCCCGTAGAGGTCTATTACAACATCCAACAGATGCACTTCCAGCTGCTGGCGCACGCCTGCAACCGTCGGGCGCGTGCCGATATTGGCAACGCCCGGGTAAAGCGTATCGCCCAATCCAGCCACTTCCACCGCATATACCCCTTTTACCGGGGAGACCTGACGGCGCAGCGGTAAATTCGCCGTCGGGAAACCAATGGTGCGCCCCAGTTCATCGCCGTGCACCACGCGCCCGGAGATACTGAATGGGTGGCCGAGCAATTGTTCAGCCAGCTCAAGATTGTCGTCAGCCAACGCCTGACGCACCGCCGTGCTGCTCACACGAACGCCGCCATCAAAGAAAGTTTGCGTACTGGTGACGTCAAAGCCATATTTCTGACCGGCCTTCTGTAATAACAAGAAATCCCCCTGGCGACCAGCGCCAAAACGGAAATCGTCACCCACTGCGAGAAATTTCACACCAAGGCGGTCAACCAGCAGTTCGCTGACAAAGGTTTGTGCGGTGAACGCCGCAAAACGGCGGTCAAAACGGACGCACAGCACGTAATCCACGCCGCAACCCGCCAGCCAGCGCAGCTTTTCACGCAGCCGGGTAAGACGCGCAGGGGCTTTCTGCCCGGCGAACAGTTCCAGCGGTTGCGGTTCAAAGATCATCACCACCACCGGCAAACCACGCGCCCGGCCTTCTGCGCCAAGCCCTTGTAAAAGCGCCTGATGGCCACGATGCACGCCATCGAAATTACCAATCGTCAGCACACACCCGTGGGGGGCCTGGCTGAGGTTATGTATGCCGCGTATCAGCTTCATGTCTGGCTCAAAACAGTGAAAATCGTCGAATTATACCTTGTACAACGGGCAACGTTAACCGACGATTGCCTTCACAAAGCAGAAAGGAGAAGGATTTCATCAGGCTGCCCGCTGCTGGCATGAAAATCTGGCACCGTGAGCGATTTTTCTGGTGGAAAAGCTGTATTCGCGACAAGCAAGCTGTTAGAATCTTGCGCCATCACTACGTAACGAGCGTTGTATCTTAACGGCGCTTATTTGCACAAATCCATTGACAAAAGAAGGCTAAAAGGGCATATTCCCCGGCCTTTGAATTGTCCATAAAGATCATATTTGGGAGTTGGACCTTGGCTAATATCAAATCAGCTAAGAAGCGTGCCGTTCAGTCTGAAAAGGCCCGCAAGCACAACGCAAGCCGTCGCTCAATGATGCGTACTTTCATCAAGAAAGTATACGCAGCAATTGAATCAGGCGACAAAGCGGCTGCGCAGAAAGCATTTAACGACATGCAACCGATCGTGGATCGTCAGGCCGCTAAAGGTCTGATCCACAAAAACAAAGCAGCGCGCCATAAGGCTAACCTGACCGCGCAGATCAACAAACTGGCTTAATCGCTACGTTTGTTGGCTTTGTGAAGAAACCCGCTTCGGCGGGTTTTTTTATTTCTGCGGCAGGTCGAAAAGTGTCGAGTAATCCTGATTGCAGATACGCTGCACTGCAGGATGCTGAATCATCCGCTCGGCAAAAATCGCGTGATACTCCTCCATTACATTATCCACCCGACCAATTTCAACCATGCTTTCATCGGCAAAAAGATCGTGAGCGTAACGTGTCGGGGCAACAAAAATAGCATTGTGCGCGGTGCCAAACGCCTTCATCAGCGCGGCATCATCAAACTCCCCCAGAATCTCCACCTGCAAACCTTGCGCATTGAACCAGTTCAGCAGCCTGCGCCCCAGCATTGAACGTCGCCCTGGGATCAATAAGCGCCGTTCCTGCAAACAAAACGGAAAAGGCGTTTGAGACCGCGGATTACTGCCCCAAAAACTGACGCTGCATTCGCCAATTTTCACCGAAAAAAGCCCCTCTTGCTGAGTGGAATCGATCGGGCAGTCAGAGATAATCATGTCGAGTTTATGCTGGCTTAGCTGCTCCAGCAGAAGTTCATGCGTCGATTCAAAACAGCGCAAATGGATCGGCTCGCCCTCGCTTACCGCCGCACTGAGGATATTGCTGACCAGCCGCTTGGAGAGCGCGTCCGCCACGCCGACATCAAATAACAGGCTGGACTCTTTGCGGTAGTTAATGATGTCAAGCATCTCCTGACTGAGCGTGAACATCTTATCCGCGTAGCGGAACACCAGTTCGCCCAACTCTGTCGGTTCCAGTCCCCTGCCCTTACGTTTGAAGAGCTTGCCTTGTAGCCGCTCCTCGAGGGATTTAATTTGCCCGGTAATAGTCTGCGGCGTCAGAAAGAGCGACTCCGCCGCACCAACGACGGAGCCTTCACGGTAGACGTGCCAGAAGTAATACAAATGGTTGTAATTGATATACGACATAGCCCTCTACTCACTCCCGTCGCTAAGCGCGAACGATCCGCGTACGCAGCAGGCAATAACCCGCCACTGCTGAGATAATCGAGCCGGTGAGGATCCCCAATTTACTCCACGCAATCATCTCCTCATGGGCATCGCCAAAGGCCAGCGAAGCGATGAAAATCGACATGGTAAAGCCAATGCCGCACAGCACGCCTACCGACATAATCTGCTTAAATGCAGCGCCCTGCGGTAACTTCGCCAGCTTAAAACGTAACGCCAGCCAGCAGAATATTGTGATACCCAGCGGCTTACCAAGAACCAGCCCGGCAATAATGCCTAACGGCAGCACATCTCCCAGCCCGGATACAGACATGCCGCTTAGCGATACGCCTGCATTCGCAAAAGCAAATAATGGAAGGATCAGCCATCCAACCCACGGATGAATCGCATCGACCAGTTGGCGGGCCGGAGAAACACCGTTCTGCTCGCGCAGCGGAACAAAGAAACCAACAACCACCCCGGCGAGCGTCGCGTGGACACCAGATTTTAGCACCGCCGTCCACAACACTATCCCAACCAGCATATAGATGCCGACGCGCCGCACATTACAGGCATTCAGTATCGCCAGCACGGCAATGGATGCCGCCGCCACACCCAGCGCTGTGGTTGAGAGATCGCTGGTGTAGAACAAGGCAATAATGATAATCGCCCCCAGATCGTCAATGATCGCCAGCGCCATCAGAAACACTTTCAGCACCACAGGCACGCGATTACCCAGCAAAGCAAGGACACCGAGAGCAAAGGCAATATCCGTCGCGGTTGGAATAGCCCAACCGTGTCGTGCCAGTGGATCGTGGAAATTGAACAGCAGGAAGATCAACGCGGGCGCAACCATACCGCCAAGGGCAGCAATCACCGGAAATACGGCCTGTTGACGGCTGGCAAGTGCGCCCTGGACCAGTTCATATTTCACTTCCAGGCCAATCATCAGGAAAAATACGGCCATCAACGCATCGTTGATCCATAGCAGCATATTTTTATTGATTTCCAGCGAACCAAACTTGAATTCGACGAGCGTCGACAGGAAGTTGTGGTAAAGATCCTGTGTTACTCCGAGGTTGGCACACAGCATTGCGAGCACTGCCGCAATGATAAGTACGATGCCCCCAGCGGCATCGCTGCTAAAGAAACGCTGTAAAAGCTTCATGTTATTCTCTCGTTCACTATTCCGTTGTGCGGACTATCTTACCCCTCGCGAATCCTCGATAAAATCAGATTATAATTGGGTATAGATTCTCTTTTTCCGAGTAGTGGCAAAAACGATAAAAAAAGCCCGGCATAAAGCCGGGCCTGATGTACGCGGTGCAGAAGGCTTAGCGCGTCAAATCATCGAAGAATTTTTTCACACCGTCGAAGAAACTCTTGGAGCGCGGGCTGTTGTTCTCGCCCGTCGGGCCACCAAAGCTGTCCTGCAGATCTTTCAGCAGTTGCTTCTGCTTTTCGTTCAGGCCAACCGGCGTCTCAACAACGACGCGGCACAACAGATCGCCCTGCGCGCCACCACGGACGGACTTCACGCCCTTACCGCGCATGCGGAACAGTTTACCGGTCTGGGTTTCGCTGGGTACTTTCAGCTTCACGCGACCATCCAGCGTCGGCACTTCGATTTCACCGCCCAGCGCCGCCATAGCAAAGTTGATCGGCACTTCGCAGTACAGGTTATTGCCTTCACGCTCGAAGATAGGGTGCTGTTTCACCTGCACCTGAACGTACAGATCGCCTGCCGGTGCGCCATGCTCACCCGCTTCGCCTTCGCCGCTCAGGCGGATGCGATCGCCGGTGTCCACACCTGCCGGGATTTTGACGGACAGGGTTTTGGATTTCTCCACGCGGCCATGACCGTGACATTTGTTGCACGGATCTTTAATTAGCGTACCGCGCCCCTGACAGTGCGGACATGTCTGCTGTACGGCAAAGAACCCCTGGCGCATCTGTACCTGGCCGGAACCATGACAGGTCGGACAGGTTTGCGGCTGAGTGCCGGGTTTAGCGCCGCTGCCGTGGCAAACGTCACACTCTTCCAGCGTCGGAATGCGAATCTCTTTGGTGACGCCGCGAACCGCTTCTTCCAGCGTCAGATCCATGTTGTAGCGCAGGTCTGCGCCACGGGCTGCACGCTGACGGCCACGCCCCCCGCCGAAGATATCGCCGAACACATCGCCGAAAATATCACTGAAGTCAGCGCCGCCGCCAAAACCGCCGCCGCCGAATCCACCGCCACCCATTCCGCCCTGCTCAAATGCAGCATGGCCGTACTGATCGTAAGCCGCACGTTTTTGGGCATCGGTCAGGACTTCGTAGGCTTCTTTTATTTCTTTAAATTTGGCTTCAGCCTCTTTATCGCCCTGGTTGCGGTCCGGGTGATATTTCATGGCCAGGCGTTTATACGCCTTTTTGATTTCACGCTCTTCCGCTGTTTTCGGAACGCCTAAAATCTCGTAATAATCTTGCTTCGCCATCGGTTTATCTGCCCCTTAACATACGAGCACGGGCGTGGAGAAAACTCCGACGCCCGTGCTGGTTATCTACCCTGCATCAGGGCGATTATTTTTTGTCTTTGACTTCTTCGAACTCGGCGTCGACAACATCGTCATCTTTCGCGTTGTTCGCGGAAGCATCAGCGCCCGCTTGCTGCTGTGCGTGCTGCTGTTGCGCGATTTCCAGCAGTTTCTGAGAAGCCTGCGCCAGCGCCTGCATTTTCGCTTCGATTTCAGCTTTGTCTTCGCCTTTCAGCGCAACTTCCAGCTCGCTCAGTGCAGACTCGATAGCCGTTTTGTCTTCTGCCGGCAGTTTATCGCCTGCTTCTTCAACCTGCTTACGCGTGCTATGCAGCAGATGATCGCCCTGGTTACGGGTTTGCACCAGCTCTTCGAATTTACGGTCAGATTCCGCATTCGCTTCTGCTTCACGAACCATTTTCGCGATTTCTTCTTCGTTCAGACCCGAAGAAGCCTTGATGGTGATCTTCTGCTCTTTACCGCTGTTTTTGTCTTTCGCGGAAACGTGCAGGATACCGTCAGCATCGATATCGAAGGTGACTTCAATCTGCGGCATACCGCGCGGCGCCGGGTTGATACCATCCAGGTTGAACTGACCCAGAGATTTGTTATCGGACGCACGTTTACGTTCACCCTGCAGCACATGGATGGTTACAGCGGACTGGTTATCTTCCGCAGTAGAGAACACCTGGCTGTGCTTGGTCGGGATGGTGGTGTTTTTGTTGATCAGCGCAGTCATCACGCCGCCCATGGTTTCGATACCCAGCGACAGCGGGGTAACGTCCAGCAACAGAACGTCTTTAACTTCACCAGTCAGAACACCGCCCTGAACCGCAGCACCGATAGCAACGGCTTCATCCGGGTTAACGTCTTTACGCGGCTCTTTACCGAAGAACTCAGCCACTTTTTTCTGCACCATCGGCATACGAGTCTGGCCACCGACCAGGATCACGTCGTTGATGTCGGATACGGACAGGCCAGCATCCTGCAGTGCAACTTTCAGCGGCTCGATTGAACGGTTAACCAGATCTTCCACCAAGCTTTCCAGTTTCGCGCGAGTCACTTTAATGTTCATGTGTTTCGGACCAGTCGCGTCTGCGGTGATGTACGGCAGGTTCACGTCGGTCTGCTGTGCGGAAGAAAGCTCGATTTTCGCTTTTTCTGCCGCTTCTTTCAGACGCTGCATCGCCAGCGGATCGTTACGCAGATCGATACCCTGATCTTTCTTGAACTCTTCCACCAGGTAGTTGATCAGGCGGCTATCGAAGTCTTCACCACCCAGGTGGGTATCACCGTTAGTAGCCAGTACTTCGAAGGTTTTTTCGCCGTCAACTTCATCGATTTCGATGATAGAGATATCGAACGTACCACCGCCCAGGTCGTAAACCGCGATGGTGCGGTTACCGGTTTCTTTATCCAGACCGTAGGCCAGCGCTGCCGCTGTCGGTTCGTTAATGATACGTTTCACTTCCAGACCTGCGATACGGCCGGCGTCTTTGGTTGCCTGACGCTGAGCATCGTTAAAGTAAGCAGGTACGGTGATAACCGCTTCAGTTACCGGCTCGCCCAGGTAATCTTCGGCAGTTTTCTTCATTTTTTTCAGCACTTCGGCAGAGATCTGCGGCGGTGCCATTTTGGTGCCTTTTACATCAAGCCATGCATCGCCGTTATCAGCAGCAATGATTTTGTACGGCATGATGGCTTCGTCACGCTGGACTTCTTCGTCCTGGAAGCGACGGCCGATCAGGCGTTTGATCGCAAACAGGGTGTTTTGCGGGTTCGTCACGGCCTGACGTTTAGCCGGCTGACCTACCAGAGTTTCACCATCCTGTGTGTAAGCAATGATAGAAGGAGTGGTGCGATCGCCTTCAGCATTCTCCAGCACACGAGCCTGAGTGCCATCCATAATGGCTACACAAGAGTTGGTTGTCCCAAGGTCGATACCAATAATTTTACCCATCTAAACGTCTCCACTAAAAATTCGTCATCATGTGGTTGTGAACCTGTAATAAGGGCGAAACGTGCTGTTTCAACCACCCTGTATCGTTTTTTTTTCAGGCCCACACACTGCGGTTGACTACAAGATGGGGTCGCTAAGCGGCTCATCAAGGGGCAAACGATAAAAAATTTTTTAATTTACACCTGTTCAGATCATAGACAGGCCCATTACCGCTATTTATGATGCCGCGCCCCGCCAGTTCAACAGGGCGCGGGGACTTTCATTTCTCCCTTTTCATATTGATTTATTTTGAGGAATTATGGGCAACACTAAGTTGGCTAATCCGGCTCCGCTGGGCTTAATGGGTTTCGGCATGACCACTATTCTGCTTAACCTGCACAATATTGGTTTATTCCCAATGGACGGCATTATTCTGGCGATGGGCATTTTCTATGGCGGTATCGCACAAATTCTCGCGGGCCTGCTTGAATATAAAAAAGGCAACACCTTTGGTTTAACTGCATTCACCTCTTACGGTTCTTTCTGGTTGACGCTGGTCGCTATTCTGCTGTTTCCGAAAATGGGCCTTGCGGATGCGACAAACGGCCACTTCCTTGGCGTTTATCTGGGGATTTGGGGCGTCTTCACCCTGTTTATGTTCTTCGGCACGCTGAAAGGCGCTCGTGCGCTGCAGTTCGTTTTCCTGAGCCTGACCATACTGTTCGCCCTGCTGGCGGTAGGTCATCTGGCTGATAACGAAAGCATCGTACATGTCGCGGGCTGGATCGGTCTGGTTTGCGGCGCGAGCGCCATCTACCTGGCGATGGGCGAAGTGCTGAACGAACAGTTCGAACGCACAGTTCTGCCAATTGGTGAAAAGCATTAATTCCTACGCTGAATTCTAAAATGCGAAGCCTGGCTTCGCATTTCTGCTATACCACTATTCCTGATATTTTCCCGCCCTCAGCCGTTACAGTCCTTAATTAAATTGGCGCATAAAAACAGGATATTTCGCTGTTAATTATTCCCGGCCGTTCAAACTGAAAACGGAGCCTGCGGCTCCGTTTGTTTATGCTTGCTCTACCGGTCGCTCCGCTACGCTATCCTGATGATGGAGATCCTGGCGCAGCCAGATCCCCAGCGCCAGACCAATCAGCGACAACGCCAGTACATACCAGGCCGGCGCCATCGGCGAAACGCCCATTAGCATGGTCACCGCAATCGGCGTCAGGCCACCGAAAATAGCGTATGAAACGTTATACGAGAATGAGATTCCCGTGAAGCGAACCTCCGCCGGAAACGCCCGCACCATCACGTAAGGAACCGCGCCGACCACGCCAACGCACAACCCCACCAGGCCATACAGGACAAAAAGCTGCTCAGGGTGTGCGCCCACCAGGTGATAGAAGAACCAACTGGTACAGGCAAGCAGCACGCTGCCAATGATAAAAGTGCGACTGGCACCAAATTTATCGACCAGCAGCCCGGCGGCCAGACAACCGAAGCACAGCATAATGGTCGCAATGCTGTTGGCCTGCAACGTCAGGGCCGGAGCAAAGCCATACTGTTTTTGCAGCCAGACCGGCGACATCAAAATGACCACAACAATCCCGGCGGAAAGCAGCCAGGTCAGCAGCATGGAAATCACCACTGCTTTTTTATGTTTCAGCACGACCGATTTAACAGGTAATTCCTGCGCCAGCGCTTTACGTTGCTGCATCTCAAGAAAGATCGGTGTTTCTTGCAACCAGCGGCGCAGATACATCGCCACCAGGCCAAATGCGCCGCCCAGCAGGAACGGAATACGCCAGCCACCATCATGAATAGCTTGCTGGGTCATGCTGGTATTAACCAGCGTCGCCACCACCGAACCGAGCAAAATCCCTACGGTCAGGCCCGCAGTCAACGTACCGCAAGCAATACCGATGCGACGCGCCGGAACATGTTCCGCCACAAACACCCACGCGCCAGGCACTTCGCCACCGATGGCCGCGCCCTGTAAAACACGCATTGATAGCAGCAACAGCGGTGCCACAATGCCTGCTGAGGCGTACGTTGGCAGCAAGCCAATCACCAGCGTCGGCAACGCCATCAGCAGAATACTCAGGGTGAACATTTTCTTGCGCCCGACCAGATCGCCGAAGTGCGCCATGACAATACCGCCGAGCGGACGCGCCAGATAACCGGCGGCAAAAATGCCAAAGGTTTGCACCTGGCGCAGCCATTCCGGAATATCCGCCGGGAAGAAAAGCTCGCCGACGACAGCGGCGAAGAAGACGAAAATGATGAAATCGTAAAACTCCAGCGCACCGCCGAGGGCAGCAAGCGTCAGCGTTTTATAATCCTGTTTGTTCAGAGGACGAGTGGGATTTGACATAGCGAACCATTTGTAAATAGGGAGTGCTGATTTAATTATTACGAATTGTGTAAATTAAAACTTACTATACCGTAAATGAATCAACACGCCATGGTTCGCCGTCTTTATTTCAGAAAAGATTAACTTTTAGGATAATGTTTCGCGCCTTGCATTTTTAGGCCGGAAAGATGCTACGACTTGCGGGTTGGTTTCAACGTAAGGACCGTCAAGCAGCTGTACACAATACGGTACACTGGCAAAAATACCGGGCACTTTCACTTCGCCGTCCGCGCTTTTTAATCCTTCCAGCGTCTCTTTGATCGATTTGGGCTGGCCGGGTAAATTCAGGATCAATGCCTGTTTGCGGATCACGCCGACCTGGCGGGAGAGGATAGCCGTCGGTACAAAATTGAGGCTGATTTGGCGCATCTGCTCACCAAATCCCGGCATTTCGCGATCGGCAACCGCCAGCGTCGCGTCCGGCGTTACGTCGCGTCGCGCAGGCCCCGTGCCGCCGGTTGTCAGCACCAGATGGCAGCTCATTTCGTCCACCAGCTCGCACAGCGTTTGTTCGATGATGCTTTGCTCGTCCGGGATCAACCGGGTCTCAATCTGAAACGGGGTGGTCAGCGCGCTCGCCAGCCACTCTTCAAGTGCAGGAATGCCCTTATCCTGGTAAATACCGCTGGATGCACGATCGGAAACCGAAACTAAACCAATGCGTAGTGTGTCCATATTCATTCCGTTCAAAAAAACTATTTAACGAAATGATACACGCTGAGGGGAAAGGCAGACAGTAGGGAGAGAAGAAGCGTGGCCGGCAAACCGGCCACGCCTGAAGATTACAGCAGATCGCCGATCATTTTTTCCAGTTTTTCCTGGTCAACGGCAAACTTACGGATACCATCCGCCAGTTTATCCACCGCCATCGGATCCTGGTTATGCTGCCACAGGAATTCCGCTTCGGTGATGCGTTCCGGACGCGCTTTCACTTCGCCGGTATACGCCAGTTTGCGCTCAATGGTACCAGCACTTTCAGACAGTTCTTTCAGCAGCGCCGGAGCGATGGTCAGACGGTCGCAGCCTGCCAGTTCGATGATTTCACCGGTATTACGGAAGCTGGCGCCCATCACCACGGTTTCATAACCATGCTGTTTGTAGTACTGGTAAATTTCGGTTACGGAAACCACACCCGGATCTTCTGCCGGCGCGTACTCTTTCTTGTCGGTGTTGGCTTTGTACCAGTCAAGAATACGGCCTACAAACGGGGAGATCAGGAATACGCCCGCTTCGGCACATGCGCGCGCCTGCGCGAAGGAGAACAGCAGCGTCAG
The DNA here is from genome assembly GCF_003028445.1 of Kosakonia sp. H7A. Lineage (NCBI taxonomy): Bacteria > Pseudomonadati > Pseudomonadota > Gammaproteobacteria > Enterobacterales > Enterobacteriaceae > Kosakonia > Kosakonia sp. H7A. The sequence goes on from NZ_PYTZ01000004.1 coordinate 195,014, forward strand.
GTTACAGTTAATGCCCTCTTTTTCCAGCTGTTCCGCAGCGCGAATACCCTGCCAGGTAGAGGCCAGTTTGATCAGGATGCGATCGTTGCTGATACCGGCATCGTTATACATCTTGATCAGACGTTTCGCTTTGGCGATAGAGGCTTCGGTGTCGTAAGAGAGACGAGCATCAACTTCGGTAGAGATACGGCCCGGGATCAGTTTGAGGATTTCCAGACCAATGTTCACCGCCAGGCGATCTGTCGCGTCAACAATCTGCTGCGCGCGATCGCTGCTCTGAGCGCGAGCCCATGTTACGGCATCATCGATCAGCTTACGGTATTCCGGGATTTGCGCAGCGCCAAGGATCAGAGAAGGGTTCGTTGTTGCATCCTGCGGCTGGTACAGTTTCATTGCCGCAATATCTCCGGTATCAGCCACGACTGTTGTGTACTGACGCAGGGAGGTCAATTTATCCGTCATGATAGTATTTCTCTTTAAAGATACCCTGAATAATCCATGTCAGGCTCACGACACGTTTGCGCCCCTGAAGCACAACCGCAGCCAGCGCACCTGAACGTGAAGTATGACGAGTATACTTGTTAGGGGGATGTAACCGGTCTGCCCTGATGATAACACGACGACCTGCCAGCGCAACCGCAGACAATGCTGTGTAAATAGTATGGTAAACTCTCCTAATTAATTGCCTGCGAAGTGATGTGCTTCCAATGACAGCCTCGCCCCAGGTTACAAACCCGGCATCAACAAGAGGAATGTTAATGCCTGAATTTTTCTCGTTTATCAGTGAAATACTCTGGGGCTCATTCATGGTGTACCTGCTGGCGGCGGCGGGTATCTGGTTTGCTGTCCGCAGCCAGTTTGTCCCCTTTCGTTTTCTGCGCGACTTTAGGAAAAGCCTTAAAAGCAGCCGCACCCCGCAACCCAACGCGCTCACCGCTTACCAGGCACTCTGTCTGAGCCTGGCAACACGGCTGGGCAGCGGCAACCTGGCGGGCGTGGCCTTTGCATTAACCTCCGGCGGGCCTGGCGCCGTTTTCTGGATGTGGATCTCCGCGCTTATCGGCATGGTGATCAGCTTTGCCGAATGCTCTCTGGCGCAGCTGTATAAAGAGCGTGATACGGAAAATCAATTTCGTGGCGGCCCGGCATGGTATATGGCCCGCGGTTTAGGTATGCGCTGGATGGGCGTACTTTTCTCAGTGTTCCTGCTGCTTACGTATGGCCTGGTGTTTAATACCATTCAGTCCAGCGCCGTCGCACGGGCCATACACTTTGCCTGGGGCGTTCCGGGAATCGCCAGCGCCATGGCACTGGCGCTCTGCGTACTCTTTTTCATCGTTCGGGGATTAAAACCTGCCGCCCGGCTGATGCAGTGGTTGGTGCCAGTGATAGGGCTTGTCTGGATCCTGGTCAGTCTGTGCCTCAGTCTTTGGCATGCCAACTTACTGCCAGGGATTTTTACCACCATCATCAAAAGCGCTTTCGGCTGGCAGGAAGCAGCGACAGGCACGATGGCTTACACCCTGAGTCAGGCGATGACCAGCGGTTTTCAGCGCAGCATGTTTGCCAACGAAGCCGGACTGGGATCGTCGCCTAACGCCGCCGCTATGGCCGCTTCATGGCCGCCGCACCCGGTAGCACAGGGAATTGTGCAAATGATCGGCGTGCTGACGGATACCTTCCTGGTCTGCACCGCCAGCGCACTGGTATTGTTGCTGGCGGGTACGGTTCCGCTAAGCGACGCATTTGGTGGCATCCAACAGCTTCAGCAAGCCATGGCTTCATTGACCGGGGGCTGGGGTGCGGGATTTGTCGCCTGTATCGTCGTGCTCTTCGCATTTACTTCGATCGTCGCGAATTATATTTATGCGGAAAATAATCTGATCTTTTTACGCTGCAACAGTAATCGAAATCTCTGGCTGCTGCGCATCGGTATTTTATTGATGGTAGTGGCAGGTCCCATACTCAGCGTACCGCTTATCTGGCACATTGCCGATGTCGTGATGGCGCTAATGGCGATGATTAACCTGACCGCCATTTTGCTGCTTTCACCGGTTGTCAGAGTGCTGGCCCGCGACTATCTGCGCCAGCGCAAACTGGGAGTCATGCCGGTCTTCAACCCGCAGCGTTATCCGGAAATAGAGCGTCAACTGGCGCCAGGCAGTTGGGATGACATTCCCCGCTCGTAGCGCTAATCGCAACTATCGATCAAGTCTGTCGGTTTTTTTGCTAAAGTCAGCGGAAATTTCTCGCACAGCAAGGACTGAGTATGTTGATTCTGATTTCACCTGCCAAAACACTCGATTACCAAAGCCCGCTGGCGACAACGCGTTTTACCCAGCCGGAACTGCTGGATCACTCGCAGCAACTGATTAACAGCGCACGTAAGCTCTCCGCGCCGCAAATCAAAGCGCTGATGGGGATCAGCGACAAGCTGGCCGATCTGAACGCTACGCGTTTTCACGACTGGCAGCCTGATTTCACTCCGGAAAATGCGCGCCAGGCTATCCTGGCATTTAAAGGAGATGTCTATACCGGCTTGCAGGCAGAAACCTTTAGCGATGCGGATTTCGATTTCGCGCAGCAACATCTGCGTATGCTTTCCGGTTTATACGGCGTGCTGCGTCCGCTGGATCTGATGCAGCCGTACCGGCTGGAGATGGGCATTCGCCTGGAAAATGCTAAAGGGAAAGATCTCTACCAATTCTGGGGCGATGTGATCACCCACAAACTCAACGAAGCCATTGCGGCGCAAGGCGATGAGATCGTTATCAACCTGGCCTCTGATGAGTATTTCAAATCGGTCAAAACGCAAAAGCTGAACGCCCGGATCATTAAGCCGGTGTTTCTTGACGAGAAAAACGGCAAGTTCAAAGTCATTAGCTTCTACGCCAAAAAAGCACGTGGCCTGATGAGTCGTTTTATTATTGAGAATCGCCTGACGAAACCGGAGCAATTAACCGGGTTTAACAGCGAAGGCTATTTCTTTGATCGGGAAGTTTCATCGCAGGAAGAGTTGGTGTTTAAGCGGCACGAACAGTAAGAAAAACCCTCTCCTGCTCGGGAGAGGGTCAGAAAGGCTATGGATGGCGATGCCAGTCATCATCCGGCCCGCCACGGTGATCGTCATGGCGATCATCATGCCGGTCGTCAAAGTGGCCGTGCGGCTGCCAGCGGTTCTCACGCCATTCGTAGTGTCTCTGCCACCAGCCATGATCGCGCCAGTGCCCGCCATCCCAGTAGTTTCCACCGCGGTCGCGATCGCCGATTTGCAGTTTCACTGCCGGCACAAGGGTGATTTCTGCGGCCTGAACAGCCAGAGGAGCCACCAACATCATGGAAAGCGCTAACATCACAGGTTTCAACATAGGTTACTCCTTCGCATCATCTTGCCCGTTATGGGCCGATGTCAGGAGATTACGCAACGCCAGATGATGTTGTTATTGTCCGCAATCCTAATCTCTGAACCCCCGCATTTAATGGGAATTCATCCGTTTTCCCTGCCATTTTTCTACATAATTTCTCCCTGATTCCCCCGCTTGCAGGCAGGGGAAGCAGAGAAATTACGCGTTACGCATCATCAACTGGCGTAATGCCGCGAAATCCGCAGGTAACTGATGGGAAAGCAGCGGCAGATCCGCGCGATCCGCCAGTTCCTTCGGCAACGGTAACGGTTCGCCCAAAATCTCTTCCACGCTCTCTTTGAATTTCGCAGGATGAGCCGTACCGAGGAACAGACCGTACTCGCCCGGATTAAGCTGATCGCGCAGGGCGCGATATGCAATCGCGGCATGCGGTTCAGAAACGTAACCTTTATCCTTCAGCTCGCGCATGGCCGCTTTCGTCGTTTCATCGTCCACGGCAGCATAACCCAGCTCATTCAGACGCCAGATTTTACGGCGGAACAATTCTTCAACGCGCGGCCAGTTGTTCGGCTGGCTAACATCCATGGCGTTTGAGAGCGTCGCTTGCGTTGCTTTTGGCTGCCATTGCCCCTCTTTGAGGAAACGCGGCACGGTATCGTTGGCATTGGTTGCTGCGATAAAGCGTTTGATCGGCAACCCCAGCGATTTCGCCAGCAAACCAGCGGTCAGATCGCCGAAGTTACCGCTCGGTACGGAAACCACCAGCTGGTTGCGCGCTTCCTGTGGCAACTGCGCAACCGCTTCGAAGTAGTAACAAATCTGCGCCAGCAAGCGGCTGATATTGATCGAGTTCGCCGAGTTCAACCCCAGCGCGGTCTTCAGTTCTTCATCGTCGAAGGCCTGTTTCACCAGCGCCTGGCAGGCATCGAAGTCGGCATCAATCGCCACAGTTTCGATATTACCGCCCAGCGTACAGAACAGTTTTTCCTGCAACGGGCTGATTTTGCCTTGCGGATAGAGGATCACCACGCGCACATTTTTCATGCCGTAGAAGGCATGAGCAACCGCAGCGCCGGTATCGCCCGAGGTAGCAGTCAGGATGGTCACCGGTTTATCGCCGCTGATGGCGCTCAGCATCTGCGCCATAAAACGTCCGCCGAAATCTTTAAATGCCAGCGTTGGCCCATGGAACAGCTCCAGACAGCCGATATCGCTCTCTACCGGTTTAACCGGTGCCGGGAAAGCAAACGCGGCGCGTACCCGCGCTTCCAGTTCGTCCTGCGGAATTTCGTCGCCAATAAAAGCGGCTAGGATCTTCGCGCTGCGGCTGACGAAATCCTGCTCCAGCATCGCGTCGATTTCCGTCAGGTTAAATTCCGGCAGCTCGTGCGGGAAAAACAGGCCCTGATTTTTGCCAAGCCCCTGCGTTACGGCCTGCGCAAAGCTGACCTGCTCGTTGTGATCTTTTAAGTTGTAGAGTTTCATTGGTTATCCCACTACTCGTGCGCCCGCCGTATCCAGCCGGCAAATATGAACAAAGCCTTCCTGATTCTGCAGATAGTGTTTGCCAAGCCAGTCGGCTACGCGCTGAGCGGTATCCGGCTTATCGCATAAAGCAAACAGCGTTGGCCCGGAACCGGAGATCCCACAGGCCAGCGCGCCAATATCGGCCACTGCCTGACGCGCTTCGCCAAAGCCCGGCAGCAATTTCATGCGGTACGGCTCGGCAATCACGTCTTTCATCAATTTTGCCGCCAGCGCGGGCTGGCGGGTGTAGCAGGCGTGAATAAAGCCCGCCAGATGCCGCCCGTGAGCGATGCAATCCTGACGGCGATATTGCGCGGGCAAAATAGCGCGCGCTTCCGCCGTTGAGACTTTAATGCCCGGATAGGCCAGCACCCACAACCATTCATCAAAGCCTGGCACCTGCTGGCTGATAATGCCGCTTTCCTCGATCATCAACTGCATACCGCCGAGGAAACAAGGCGCGACGTTATCGTAATGCACGCTGCCTGAAATACGCCCTTCCAGCTCGCCCATCAGCGCCAGCATGCGCGTATCATCCAGCGGTTTACCGCAATACTCGTTCATCGCCACCAGCGCGGCAACAACGGAACACGCGCTGGAGCCGAGCCCCGAGCCAATCGGCATGTTTTTTTCCAGCGTCATTGCCACCGGAACCTGCTTGCCAATCGTCTGGCAGAACAGTTCCCAGCACTGATAAACGATATTTTCCTGCGGTTCAGTCGGTAATTTACTGGCAAAACGGCCAATATTCTTCAGGCTGAAATGTTCAGCGGCTTCCACCGAAACATTATCGCCCAGCAAAGTTCCATCTACCGGCGTCACCGCCGCGCCCAGCACATCAAAGCCAACACTCATATTGGCGCTTGAAGCCGGAGCATACACCTTCACCATGTCAGACTCCTAACTTCCAGGACAGGGTACGCAGCAGGTCTGCGAATACGCCAGCTGCTGTTACATCGTTACCCGCGCCGTAACCGCGTAATACCAACGGCAACGGCTGATAATAGTGGCTGTAGAACGCCAGCGCATTCTCACCATTTTTCACTTTGTAGAGCGGATCATTACCGTCAACAGCGGCGATCTTCACCCGACAGGTGCCATCTTCCTCAATATTACCGACATAACGCAGCACTTTTCCTTCATCACGGGCTTGCGCCACGCGAGAGGCGAACTCGTCATCCAGTTGTGGCAGGCGCGCCATTAAGCTCTCAACATCGCCGGACGCATCAAACGTTGCGGGTAAGACGGGCTCAATGACAATATCAGAAAGCTCCAGTTCTCGTCCGGTTTCACGAGCCAGAATCAACAGTTTACGCGCGACATCCATCCCGGAGAGATCGTCTCGCGGGTCCGGTTCGGTGTAACCCAACTCGCGCGCCAGTGCCGTGGCTTCCGAGAGGTTCATTCCCTCATCCAGTTTGCCGAAAATAAACGACAGTGAGCCAGAAAGGATCCCGGAGAAGTGCTGTAACTCATCACCGGCATTGAGCAGGTTTTGCAGGTTTTCAATCACCGGCAGGCCGGCACCAACGTTGGTGTCATACAGGAATTTACGGCGAGATTTCTCCGCTGCGCGACGCAACTGGTGATAGTAATCCAGCGACGAGGTGTTGGCTTTCTTATTCGGCGTGACAACGTGGAAACCTTCCCGCAGGAAATCCGCGTATTGATCGGCCATCGCCTGGCTGGAGGTACAGTCAACAATCACCGGGTTAAGCAGATGATACTCTTTCACCAGACGGATCAAGCGCCCCAGATTGAAAGGTTCTTTCGCCTCCGCCAGTTCGGCCTGCCAGTTTTCCAGATTCAGGCCATGCACATTGGTCATCAACGCTTTTGAATTCGCCACGCCGCAGACGCGCAGATCGATATGCTTGTTTTTCAACCAGCCTTGCTGACGCTTCAACTGCTCCAGCAGCGCGCCGCCGACACCGCCAACGCCAATGACAAAAACTTCAATCACCTGGTCGGTGTTAAATAGCATCTGGTGAGTAACGCGCACCCCAGTCGTCGCATCATCATTGCTCACCACAACCGAGATAGAGCGTTCAGAGGAGCCCTGAGCAATCGCCACAATGTTGATATTGGCGCGTGCCAGAGCGGCAAAGAATTTCGCCGAGATACCACGCAAGGTACGCATGCCATCGCCGACCACGGAGATGATCGCCAGACGCTCCATCACTGCCAGCGGTTCCAGCAGCCCCTCTTTGAGTTCCAGATAGAACTCTTCATTCATCGCTTTCTGAGCGCGAACACAATCGGACTGCGGCACACAGAAGCTGATGCTGTATTCCGAGGAGGATTGGGTGATCAAGACGACGGAAATCCCTGAGCGTGACATCGCCGCAAATACGCGGGCAGCCATGCCGACCATGCCTTTCATGCCCGGGCCTGAAACGCTAAACATCGCCATGTTGTTCAGGTTGGAGATCCCTTTCACCGGCAGACCATCTTCGTCCGACGTTGCACCAATGAGTGTGCCGGGAGCTTGCGGGTTACCGGTATTTTTAATCAGGCAAGGGATCTGGAACTGGGCAATCGGGGTAATTGTGCGGGGGTGAAGAACTTTGGCGCCGAAGTAGGAAAGCTCCATGGCTTCCTGATACGACATGGACTTCAGCAGCCTGGCGTCCGGTACCTGCCTCGGGTCGCAAGTATAAACGCCATCGACATCCGTCCAGATCTCACAACAATCGGCGCGTAAACAGGCGGCCAGCACAGCGGCAGAGTAATCCGAACCGTTGCGCCCCAGCACCACCAGCTCACCTTTTTCGTTACCGGCAGTGAAACCAGCCATCAGCACCATATGATCTTGCGGAATGCGGCTGGCAGCGATGCGGCGAGTTGATTCTGCAATATCAACAGTCGATTCCAGATAGTGACCAACGGCGAGTAATTTTTCCACCGGATCGATAACGCTGACTTTATGACCACGCGCTTCCAGCAGACCGGCCATGATGGCGATAGAGAGTTTTTCACCACGACAGATCAGCGCCGCATTGATACTGTCCGGGCACTGGCCCAGCAGGCTGATACCATGCAGGACATGCTTGATCTGCGCGAACTCTTGTTCGACGAAGTTTTTTAACTGTGTGAGGGGAAATCCAGGTTGCGCATCGGCCAGCCCTTGCAGCAGGTCAGCGAAAATACGTTCTGCATCGCTAATATTCGGTACTGCATCCTGGCCACTGATGGTCTTTTCGATCATCGCCACCAGATGGTTGGTAATTTTCGCCGGGGCAGAAAGTACGGTCGCTACCTGCCCCTGCCTGGCATTGCTTTCCAGAATGTCGGCAACACGCAGAAAACGTTCTGCATTTGCCACTGATGTACCGCCGAACTTCAACACTCGCATGGTTTTACCCCTTGATCTTTGGTCGAAAAAAAAGCCCGCACTGTTCAGGTGCGGGCTTTTTTCTGTGTTTCCTGTACGCGTCAGCCCGCACCGTTACCTGTGGTAATGGTGATGGTTGTAATAATGGTAATGGTGCTGATGCGTGTCATAGATGTTGTGTGCTCTGTAATATTATCTGTCTGTGCTGTATGCCTATATTGGTTAAAGTATCTGCCCGCTTAAGTCAATTTATTTTTATTTTTTACATTTTTATTCGCCTTCCCGGCTGCGCTGAAACGACAGTTAATTTCAGCGCGACAGGGTCATTACAACAATAGATTTCAGCGGCTTTAACTATAAAACAAACTTATCGCAGTGACTTACTCGGAGAGTTTTTTTTCAATATCATGCAGCAATCGGTGCAACATTGCCGTGTCGCGCTGTTCAAGCAGACCAAGACGCTGATCCAACCAGTCCGCCATTTTTATATCGTCCGCAACGCCAAGTTTCTCCAATAATTCACGAGCCCGCAAACGCAATGCGCGCAACTGATTATCATCAACCGGAGCCGCTTGCTGAGGTGCTTGTTGCATTAATGACGCTAATTGATAGCAAAAAACCATTACTGCCTGCCCCAGATTCAGCGATGGATAATCCGCAGCCATCGGCACGCCGGTTAAGATGTCCGCCAGCGCCAGCTCTTCATTGGTTAAACCGGAATCTTCGCGACCAAAAACCAGCGCAGCACTGCCAAGCCACGTGCGTTTCTCTTGCAATAGCGGCACCAGTTCTGCTGGCGTCGCGTAATAATGGAACTTCGCCCGGCTACGCGCCGTGGTCGCAATGGTGAACTGAACATCCGCCAGCGCGTCGGCAAGCGCCGCATAACGTTTAACATTATCAAGGATATCGCCGGAACCGTGGGCAACACGGCGCGCACCTTCCTGTAAATGCGCATCGCTATCGACAATGCGCAAGTCATGAAACCCCATGGTTTTCATCGCCCGGGCAGCGGCGCCGACATTTTCGGGCCTTGCGGGGCAAACGAGTACAACAGCCAATTGCATCTTACTTTCTCTTCTTACTGATTCCGCAGGAGAATGTGACAGACATCAACATACTACGCAGAGCGAATTTACAATTTTCTAACACGAATCACTGATTTTCAGATTACGCACAATTAAAAAAAGCTAAACTGTTTATCAGCAATCGTACCTGCTAAGATGTTAACAGAAGGGGCTTATCCCTATGTTTATACATAGTATTTTATTACAGTATTTCGTTCTTGTATTGGATTCATCATATTTATCAATTAATATGCGCAACTAGTTGGTTTATTGATAAATAGTCGCAAGCGCTGGCATTTGGCTGTGAGGATTTCGCCAGACTGTTAACGTGCTACAATTGAACTTGATATATGTCAACGAAGCGTAGTTTTATTGGGTGTCATTTACGTCTTAGCCTGTTATGTTGCTGTTAAAATGGTTAGGATGACAGCCGTTTTTGACACTGTCGGGTTCAGAGGGAAAGTGCCCACGACCAAGCTAATGATGTTGTTGACGTTGATGGAAAGTGCATCAAGAACGCAATTACGTACTTTAGTCATGTTATGCCGTCATGTTAATTTTCGACATGCACCAGGCTGGTCAGGGACTTTTGTACTTCCTGTTTCGATTTAGTTGGCAATTTAGGTAGCAAACATGCAGACCCCGCACATTCTTATTGTTGAAGACGAGTTGGTAACACGCAACACGTTAAAAAGCATTTTCGAAGCAGAAGGCTACGATGTCTTTGAAGCGACTGATGGCGCTGAAATGCATCAGATTCTTTCTGAAAATGATATCAACCTGGTGATTATGGATATTAACCTGCCAGGTAAAAACGGTCTTTTGCTGGCGCGCGAACTGCGTGAGCAGGCGAACGTCGCCCTGATGTTCCTGACCGGACGTGATAACGAAGTCGATAAGATTTTGGGCCTCGAAATTGGTGCCGACGACTACATCACGAAGCCGTTCAACCCACGTGAACTGACTATTCGCGCACGCAATCTGCTGTCCCGTACCATGAATCTGGGCACGGTCAGCGAAGAACGCCGCAGCGTTGACAGCTACAAGTTCAACGGTTGGGAGTTGGATATCAACAGCCGCTCACTGATCAGCCCAAACGGCGAACAGTATAAGCTGCCGCGCAGTGAATTCCGCGCGATGCTGCACTTCTGCGAAAATCCGGGGAAAATCCAGTCCCGTGCCGAACTGTTGAAAAAAATGACAGGCCGCGAGCTGAAACCACACGACCGTACCGTGGACGTGACGATTCGCCGCATTCGCAAACATTTTGAATCCACGCCGGACACACCGGAAATCATCGCCACCATTCACGGTGAAGGTTACCGTTTCTGCGGCGACCTGCAGGAATAAGCGAAGATTGATAAAAAAAGCGGCGCTCAGGCGCCGCTTTTTTATTTCCACTATTTGCTCCACGGAATGATAGGAACTGCGCTTAAGGCATTCTTCGGCGAACCTTCGACGACTTTGTCGGAGTAGGCTAAATATGCCAAAGTGTTACGTTTTGCGTCATAGAAACGCACCACCTGCAATTTTTTAAATACCAGCGAAGTCCGTTTCTGGAAGACCACATCGCCCTGTGCCTTGCCGTTTTTAATTTTATCGCTCAGTTCAACCGGCCCAACCTGCTGGCAAGAAATGGCAGCATCTGAAGTATCCTCCGCCAGCCCCAGCCCGCCTTTGATACCGCCGGTTTTCGCCCGGCTGATATAACAGGTCACGTTTTTAACGTCCGGGTCGTCAAACGCCTCAACTACAATTTTGTGATCCGGGCCAAACATTTTAAATACCGTATCCACAGAACCAATCTGTTCCGCCTGGGCTGAACTCCACGCCATCAATATCAACGCAGGAATGCATAACTTCGTGTATTTCATATTGTTACCATTTTTGAATATTACGTTTAGCAACTATTCAGTTTTCAAATGAGAAACTGTTTGCAGATCACCGATTTACAAAATTTATGATGAAAATCAGTCACAATGCGGATTTGTGCACAAAAAAAACACCGAATGCTAAAGCCTTAAAAACCCGCTATTATCCGTCCCCTGGTATCAGGTGTTCATCGCTGTATTAAGGAAGAGGATATTGTATGGATCAGGCTGGGATCATTCGCGACCTACTCGCCTGGCTGGAAGGCCATCTGGATCAGCCGCTCTCATTAGATAATGTGGCGGCAAAAGCGGGCTATTCCAAGTGGCATTTGCAACGGATGTTCAAAGACGTCACCGGCCACGCCATTGGTGCTTACATCCGCGCTCGTCGCCTGTCAAAATCCGCAGTCGCATTACGGCTTACCGCCCGTCCTATTCTTGATATTGCGCTACAGTATCGTTTCGATTCACAGCAAACGTTCACCCGTGCTTTCAAAAAACAGTTTACCGTCACGCCAGCGCTCTATCGCCGTTCGCCGGACTGGAGCGCCTTTGGCATCCGCCCGCCGCTGCGTCTTGGCGAGTTTACCTTGCCTAAACATGAATTTGTAACGCTGCCGCAAATGCACCTGATCGGCACAACGCAGAGCTATACCTGCTCGCTGGAGGAGATCTCCGATTTCCGCAACCAAATGCGCATCCAGTTCTGGCGTGAATTTTTAAGCAATGCGCCGACGCTTCCTCAGGAATTGTACGGGCTGCACGAACCGCGCCCCAGCCTCGAGAAAGATGATGAGCAGGAGGTGTTTTACACCACGGCGCTGACGCCGGAAATGGCGAATGGTTATTTGAGCAATGCGCAGCCGGTATTACTGGAGGGCGGCGATTACGTGGCTTTCTCTTTTGAAGGCTCTCCGGACGGGCTACAGGACTTTATTCTGACCGTTTATGGCACGTGCATGCCAATGCTCAACCTTACGCGCCGCAAAGGTCAGGATATTGAGCATTTCTACCCGCAGCATGACGACTCACGCGATCGTGAGCCGCCGTTACACATTCGCTGCGAATATCTGGTGCCTATCCGCCGTTAACGCTGTAATTCATCCAGCGCAGGGGCGTCGAGATGCGAAACATCGCCTGCAGTTTCCACCACCCAGCCGGATGCCAGCCACGGGCTGTGCTGGTAATCGATGCGGGAGATGGAGCAGTTGCGCAGACGCAGACGGCGTTCAGCATAAGCCGGAAGCCCGAGAATGGTACTCACCAGGCAGCCCAGCGCCATACCGTGACTGACCAGCATCGGGCGGCTTCCTTCCGGTAGCTCCAGACAAGTAGCCAGCGCGGCGTGCATACGATCGCTCAGCTCCTGCATCGACTCACCGTCAGGAATACGGCCATCTGCCGTGCCATTCACTAACTGGCGACGCCAGCTCTCTTCTTCTTCCGTCAGGGAATCGATATGGCGGCGTTCGAGCACGCCCATGTCCAGCTCGCGCAGGCGTGGCTCAAGCGTAATTTCGCAACCGCAGGCATCAGCGATGATCTCCGCCGTGCGACGGGTACGCCCCAGATCGCTGGCAATAATATGGGTGATGCCCAGCGCTTTCGCGCGTTCAGCCACCTGCCACGCCTGCGTTTCCCCTTTGTCGGTTAACGGACTGTCTGACTGGCCTTGAATACGACGCTCGGCGTTCCACTGCGTTTCACCGTGGCGAACAAGGTATACCTGTAACATGCTTTTTTATCCATTATACTGCGATGAATTTATTATCTGAGGAAGGTCTTTGTCCGGGATAAAGAACGCGTCTCGTTTCGGACAAGCCAATTATAGATTATGCACCATGTTGTCTCAGCTACCACAAATCCCGCGAAAATTCGGGCTATTCTGCACGCTTTTAACGAGATCTTCGGCGAAGGATCCTGCCATATAGAATCTGTCTCCGTCGATAGCGGCGTGCCTGAACAGCCGTTTGGCAGTCAGGAAACGCGGGCTGGCGCACGTAATCGCGTGAACAATGCCCGCAAGCTACGGCCTGACGCCGATTTCTGGGTTGCCATTGAAGCAGGTATTGATGAAGGCAGTACGTTTAGCTGGGTAGTCATCGAAAACCCTCAAATGCAGGGCGAAGCGCGTTCAGCCACGCTGCCGCTGCCAGAGATCATTTTGCAGAGAGTGCGTGCCGGTGAAGCGCTCGGACCGGTGATGTCAAACTACACCGGCATTGATGAGATTGGCCGGAAAGAGGGGGCGATTGGTGTTTTCACTGCCGGTAAACTCACCCGCGAGAGCGTTTACCATCAGGCGGTAATTCTGGCGCTAAGCCCGTTTCATAACGCGGTTTACCGCTGATCGTTCAGCAGCGTCTGCTCCAGCCACAGGCGCAAATCGGCAGGCGCTGCTTTCAGGCTATTTGAGCCGCGGGTAATGGTCGCAATGCCCGCGCCCAGTTCGCTCTTCAGTTCGCGCTGGCTCATCTCGCCGCGCAACAACTCTTCGATAATTCGCACCCGCGTCCCCAACGACTCGCGCTCATCCGGCGTAAGCATCAAATTAAGCAACGGAAGATGCAGATCCTTTTCATATGACTGCCTGACCAACTCGACAAAGCGTCGCCACTCCTGGTCACGCTGTTCGGCCATTGCTGCTGAATAAGGAGATTGCTGAGTCATAGTTTTCCGCCATTCGTTGGTTTCGGAAGCCCTTTAGACAGGCTTCCGAAAAGAGTGTACTCGTTAAAGAGTACACAGCATAGCATAAACCTTAGAAATCAGTAACGGCGCTGCAACTCGGCGTCAGTAAAGATGACAGGTTTGCCACCATCGAGGAAATAACGGTAGTAGGCATCGTAAGCGAGGACGTTTTTCACGTAGCTGCGGGTTTCCGAGAACGGGATACTTTCTACAAACGCCACGGCGTCCAGTTTTCCGGCGCTGTTGTTCAACCAGCTACGTACCCTGCCCGGCCCGGCGTTATACGCCGCCGAGGAGAAAATCCGGTTGTTGCCGAACTGCTGATAAACATATTGCAGGTAACTGGTGCCAATGTTGATGTTGGTTTCCGGATCGAAAAGCTGGCTGGCATTGCGGTAACCGGCAATGTTAAACATCTTCACTGTATGGGTGGCAGTGCCGGGCATAATCTGCATTAACCCGCTCGCGCCGACCGGCGAACGCGCCGTTGGATTCCACGCGCTCTCCTGGCGGGAAATCGCCATCGCATAGCTCTGGCTAATGGCTTTACCGTTGGTGTAACGCGCATACAAATCGCTGTAGGCCAGCGGGAATCGCTCTTCCAGATGATCCCACAATTTACCGGCAATGGTGGCCTGCACGCTGAGATCCCACCAGTGCTGGTTGAATGCATAGCGCGCCAGTTGCGCCTGCTCTTGCTGCGAGCGGCTGGTGACCAGATTCGCCCATTCACTGCGGGCGGTATTATCCAGCCCCCAGTACATCAATTCGCGCACGCGAGCCATTTCAGAGCCCTGAACCAACGCCGGATCGGGATTACCAGGCACTTTATCGATCTGAAGTTGGTAATCCTCCCCTAAGCGTTGCGCCGCCGCCATCGGGTAAAAACCGCGCTGCTGCATCAGCGCATGCAGGATCGATTTGGCCTCTTCATCGCGGCCACGCTCCAGCAACAAATCAGCCTGCCAGTAACGCCACTCATCTTTCTCTTTCGCCTCCATCGGCAAACGGGAAAGCCAGGTATTCAGACCGCGACGATCGCCGGCACCGATCGCCATCCGCACCCGCCGCTCCAGAAGCGATGTGGATTGCGAGCGCATCACCGCATCATCGCGCCAGCGCGCCTGTTCGCTGGTCACGTCATTCCCCATCAAACGCCAGGCGACAATGTCACGCAGCGTCTGGATTTGATCCTCCGTCAATTGCTGCGCCTGCGCCAGCGAAGGGATCATCAAACGGGCATTTTCCACATCCTGCCGGGCAACACTTTCAAACGCTTCCGCCGCCATTTGCCGGGTGAAGTCGGTCGCGCCGGTGGTAGTGGCAAACGTCATGACGCTGTTGGGATTGTTCGCAAGGTTAATGATGGCCTGGGAGATAGTTTGATAATCAGCGGGCATCTGCCCGGCCAGCAGCGTCACCAGTTGCGTATTACCGGCTTTCATGGCCAGCCGGATGCGTTCAAGAAATGCCAGCGGATCCTGCTTTCCGGAAGCGCGCCAGGCGCCAAACAACCGGTCACAGGCATTCGGTTGGCTTTTACCGCTCAACCAGAGCTCTTTTGCTCCCGCCCACGCCTCATCTGCCTGCCCGGTGTTCCACTTGGCGAAATAGTAGTTACATTGCGCTTCGGTAGTGGCGGGTTTCTCCGGGCTGAAAGCCAGCAGCCCGCGCCAGTCTTCACGCCGCGCCAGTTCGTTAACAAAACGGGATTTAAGAGTGCGAGCTGGCGGCAGTGTCGGGTTCTGCTGCACAAAGTTGGTCACCGTGATGGCCGGTTGATTCATCAAATCGTCGGTAATCTGGCGATATTGTAAATAGGGATACAGCGGATAATTAGTCAGCGTGGGCAGCAGTTGCTGCACGACATCCATTTGCTTGTTATCCCATGCGCTTTTGATCTGCGCATAACGGTTACGTTGTTCATCCAGTGAATCTGCGCGCGCCATATTGCTGAGGGACAGCAAACAAACGCAGGCCGCCGCAAATCGCCAGGCGGCATGTTTAGCTCTCTGCACAGCTCTTTCCTCTTTCTGTCACGTTATTGGCAGCATCATGCCGCGTAATGAGTTAATGCTAACCGGGCATGCCGCTACGCGCCATGTTCTGCACACTTTTTTACCTTTTTGTGGTGATTTAACAGTGTGGGCGCTGTTGGCTGGGATTAAGCGTCGAAAACCGCTACACTCCGCTGTTGAATACTACTCTCATGACAAAGAGGCGAAGTCCAACGTGGCTCAATTCGTATATACCATGCATCGTGTCGGCAAAGTTGTCCCGCCGAAACGTCATATTCTGAAAAATATCTCGCTAAGCTTCTTCCCGGGCGCAAAAATCGGCGTGCTGGGTCTTAACGGTGCCGGTAAGTCTACCCTGCTGCGCATCATGGCCGGCATCGATACAGACATCGAAGGTGAAGCCCGCCCGCAGCCCGGCATCAAAATTGGTTATCTGCCGCAGGAACCACAACTGAACCCGGAACATACCGTCCGTGAATCGGTTGAAGAAGCCGTTTCCGAAGTGGTTAACGCGCTGAAAGGTCTGGATGAAGTGTACGCGAAGTACGCGGAACCGGATGCGGACTTCGACAAGCTGGCCGCGCAGCAAGGTAAGTTTGAAGAGATTATCCAGGCGCACGACGGTCACAACCTGAACGTGCAGCTGGAGCGCGCGGCGGATGCCCTGCGTCTGCCGGACTGGGATGCCAAAGTCGCGAATCTTTCCGGTGGTGAACGCCGCCGCGTCGCGCTGTGCCGTCTGCTGCTCGAAAAGCCGGACATGCTGCTGCTCGACGAACCCACTAACCACCTTGATGCTGAATCCGTTGCGTGGCTGGAACGCTTCCTGCACGACTTCGAAGGCACAGTGGTGGCAATCACCCACGACCGTTACTTCCTTGATAACGTCGCAGGCTGGATCCTCGAGCTCGACCGTGGCGAAGGCATTCCGTGGGAAGGCAACTACTCCTCCTGGCTGGAACAAAAAGATCAGCGTCTGGCGCAGGAAGCCTCTCAGGAAGCAGCTCGCCGTAAATCCATTGAGAAAGAGCTGGAGTGGGTTCGTCAGGGTGCGAAAGGCCGTCAGTCGAAGGGCAAAGCCCGTCTGGCGCGCTTTGAAGAACTTAACAACACGGAATACCAGAAACGTAACGAAACCAACGAACTGTTTATTCCGCCTGGAGCACGTCTGGGTGACAAAGTGGTTGAGGTCAGCAACCTCAGCAAATCCTACGGCGATCGCCAGTTGATTGATAATCTGTCCTTCTCCGTACCGAAAGGCGCCATTGTCGGCATCATCGGTCCAAACGGCGCGGGTAAATCGACGCTGTTCCGTATGATGTCCGGTCAGGAGCAGCCAGATAGCGGCTCCATCACCCTGGGTGATACCGTGAAACTGGCCTCAGTTGACCAGTTCCGTGACGCGATGGATAACAGCAAAACCGTATGGGAAGAAGTTTCCGGCGGGCTGGATATCATGCGCATCGGCAATACCGAAATGCCGAGCCGTGCTTATGTGGGTCGCTTTAACTTTAAAGGCACCGATCAGGGTAAACGCGTTGGCGAACTCTCTGGCGGTGAGCGAGGCCGTCTGCATCTGGCGAAGCTGCTGCAGGTCGGCGGCAACGTATTGCTGCTCGATGAACCAACCAACGACCTGGATATCGAAACGCTGCGCGCGCTGGAAAACGCCCTGCTCGAATTCCCGGGTTGCGCGATGGTTATCTCGCACGACCGCTGGTTCCTTGACCGTATCGCCACCCACATTCTGGATTACCAGGATGAAGGTAAAGTCGAGTTCTTCGAAGGTAACTTCACCGAATACGAAGAGTATAAAAAACGTACGCTTGGCGCTGAAGCGCTGGAGCCCAAACGTATTAAATACAAACGTATCGCTAAATAAGCACCGTCAAAGCGGATGGATTTCCCATCCGCTTTTTCCCCCTTCCCTACCACGCTTCCCCCGAAACGCGCAGAGAATTCATCTGCAACGCTGAGCAAAAAAAGTGTTTTCGTTTTTGCATAATATTCGCATCAAACCCAGGCATTTGTGCATTCACCGCTCACGGCCAATCAAAGCAAAAGCACACCAAAAACCATAGATACAGAATAAAAAATACAAAAAATACAAATAAATAGTTTTATATTTTGATGACTAATGAAAAAACCACGCTCTTGCTTAACGAAAAAGCCACCGGATAACATTGATTACCCTTTAAGCCGAATCAATACGTGGTTATATTCAATGCAGATCATTACGGAAAATGCATATTTAAAATGCGGTCTGCGCACGCTTATTCAGCAGCATGCGATAAAACTGAATGCGGATGATGTGATTATAGATTTTGATAATCACCTGCTTGTTATTACCACCTTGACAACGCTGAATGAAATTACGGAAGGCGATAATTCTTTTGAAAAATTTCTGCTGTATCCCTTTTTCAAAATAAGTAAAAGCCTGCCAATCGACGTCTTCCAGCGAACCTTACAACAGAAGTCCTGGAGAAATAAAAAGAGGCGCGAAGGGAAATTAGCACTAACCCGAAAAGAAAGGGTGCTGCTCAAACATATTATTAACAGAGAAGCGCAGACCGATATATTCAGCAACGGCGAAATGGATGTGAAAACGTTCAGCACTCATAAATACAATATGCTGAAGAAAGTGAACCAGCCTTCTGTCGCGACGCTGAATCAGGTTTACTATCACTGGGAAAGTTTGTGTAACCAGCCGACCAGTTATCCGCTTGCCGGGTAAAGTGAAATACCCGGCCAGTAGCCGCGCTTATGCGCCCATCAGCTTCTTAACCAATTCGACACACTGCAGAAACCGCGAATCATAGTCGGCCGATTCAACGCGAACAAAATCAATATGGTTCTCCCGTAGCATGGAAACCAACAGATCCTGAAACTCTTTCCGGTCAACCGAACTGCCCAGACTTCTTAAGCCATCATTCACCCACGGCGTATTATTTTCCAGCAGGATCACTAAATCGAAGCGATATTCATCAATTAACGCCTGTACGAAGGGATGTTCACGCCCCTCATATTTTTTGCAAAACGCCTGCGTGGTAACAAAATCCGTATCGATAAAAGCCACTTTATTCGCATATTTCACCGCGAAATCGATATATTGCGCATGGCCTAAGGCAATTTTATCGTAATCAGAATATTGCAGCGCCATCTCATCGCCGCCGAGATGAGAAAATACGTAGTCCCGGCCATATTCCCACGCACTGGTCGTATTAAAAATATTGGCGAGTTTATTCACCAGCGTCGATTTACCGCTGGATTCACCGCCCAGAATAGCCACCGTGCGGACAAAGAAGGGTTTTACTTCCGTCGGAATATAATCCCAGTAGCGGAATGGATTTTCGCGGATCTGCGAGCCGCTGATATTCATAAACGTACGCTGCGGATCCACCAGCACGGCCTCAATGCCCAAATGTTGCAGATACTGCGACGCATCAGCCTCTTCCGAGGTGTAGATCCAGTTTGGCGTGATGCCTTTCTCTGTCATAAACGCTTTGATGCCTTTACTCCAGACATCCCAGCCGTGCGGATATGGCTCCATGCCCTCTTCATTAAAAGCATGAATACGAATATTTTTCTGATACTTAAAGGTTTGCAGCAGCCAGCGCAGCCGATCGCTGACCGTCGGCTGCTGCGACATTGCGCTGTCTTCAAACAGCTCGCGATCGCGCGTTTCGTCGTAACCGAGGATAATGTGCAATTCATCAACCTGGCTACAGGCGCGCTGGATCAAATAGATATGGCCGGTATGCAGCGGATAAAACTTACCGAATACCACGCCAATATTTTTCTGCCGCCGGGGAAATTCAAGGTCGAGGAAGCGGTGCAACGCCTCCAGCTTTTGCGCGCTGGGGCTTTTAATCTTGGCATTCAGCAGCTGGCTTAAATAGCCTTTGGTCATACCGCTGGCATCTGCCACTTGTTGTAATGTGCAGCCCTTCTGGCGAATCGCGGTTTTTAAATAATCAAATGACGACATTGTTGCCTCCTGCAAAAATCTTTAGCCAATTATAAGTCGTCAAAGACGTTTAGCGCATCCGAGAGCTTCTTCACGCCGAAAATCTGCATTCCTTCCGGCACTTTTTTCGGCACGTTTGCCGCCGGAACAATCGCGCGGCGGAAACCGTGTTTGGCCGCCTCGGAGATACGCTCCTGGCCACTCGGCACCGGACGGATCTCACCGGCCAGCCCCACTTCGCCAAACACTACCAGGTCCTGCGGCAGCGGTCTGTCGCGCAGGCTGGAAACCATCGCCAGCAGCAGCGCCAGATCGGCACTGGTTTCGGTTACTTTCACCCCGCCGACAACATTCACGAATACGTCCTGATCCGCCATCTGCAAGCCGCCGTGGCGATGCAACACCGCCAGCAGAATCGCCAGCCGGTTCTGCTCCAGGCCAACCGCCACGCGGCGCGGGTTCGACATCATCGAGTGATCCACCAGCGCCTGGATCTCAACCAGTAGCGGGCGCGTCCCTTCCCATACCACCATCACCGAGCTACCGGAGGTCACTTCATCCCCGCGGCTAAGAAAAATGGCCGAAGGGTTGCTGACTTCACGCAGTCCCTGTTCGGTCATCGCAAACACGCCGAGCTCATTCACTGCGCCAAAGCGGTTTTTGTGGCTACGCAAGGTGCGAAAACGGGAGTCGGCATCGCCGTCAAGCAGCACCGAGCAGTCGATACAGTGCTCCAGCACTTTTGGCCCCGCCAGCGAACCATCTTTCGTAACATGGCCGACCATAACAATCGCCACGCCGCGGGTTTTGGCGAACCGCGTCAGATATGCTGCCGTCTCACGCACCTGGGCAACGCTACCGGGCGACGACTGAATGTCCGCCATATGCATCACCTGAATCGAATCGATCACCATCAATTTAGGTTGTTCTTCATCGGCAATCATGCAGATTTGCTCGATGCTGGTTTCCGAAAGCATATTCAGGTTGGCCGTCGGCAGCCCCAAGCGATGGGCGCGCATCGCCACCTGTTGCAACGACTCTTCACCGGTGACATACAGGGTTTTCATCTGTTCGGCGAGCTTACACAGCGTCTGCAACAGCAACGTTGATTTCCCTGCGCCCGGGTTACCGCCAATCAGAATGGCGCTCCCCGGCACAACACCGCCGCCAAGCACGCGGTCAAACTCTTTAAAACCGGTCGAAAAACGCGGCAGCTCTTCCAGACTGATTTCCGAAAGTTTCTGCACTTTCGAGACGCCCGCGCTCCCGGCATAGCCAGAGAGGCGCTCATTACGCGCCACGGTGGGCGAAGCGGCCACACGGATTTCAGTAATGGTATTCCATGCATGGCAGGCGCTGCACTGCCCCTGCCAGCGCGGATAATCCGCGCCGCATTCATTACAGACAAACGCACGTTTGGGAGCTTTCGCCACAATCACCTCTACTTCTTATTGATACTGCCGGAAAGAATACAAAATACGCCCATCAGGTCGGCGTGACGAATGGAGACTTCCGCTTTCTCATTAACTTTAGGTTTAGCGTGGAAGGCGATCCCCAACCCGGCGGCTTTGATCATTGGCAGGTCATTCGCGCCATCGCCAATGGCGACGGTTTGCGTGACCGGAATCTCGTACTTCTCAGCCAGAGCTTTCAATGTGTTGGCTTTGTACTGGGCATCGACGATATCGCCCAGCACCTGGCCAGTGAATTTGCCGTCCATGATCTCCAGCTCATTCGCCACTGCCGCTGTGAGGTGCAGCTTGTCACGCAGGTAATCTGCAAAGAAGGTAAAGCCGCCGGAGGCAATCGCCACTTTCCAGCCCAGCGTCTCCAGCTTCAACACCAGTTGCACCAGGCCCGGCATCAGCGGCAACGATTCTCGCACCTGCATCAGGATATTGGCATCCGCCCCTTTCAGCGTTGCCACGCGGCTGCGCAAGCTGGCGGTGAAATCAAGCTCGCCGCGCATCGCGCGTTCGGTCACTTCCGCCACCATCTCGCCCGTACCGGCAAGCTTCGCAATCTCGTCAATGCACTCGATCTGAATCGCGGTGGAATCCATATCCATCACCAGCAGCCCTGGCGAGCGCAAATGTGGGATTTTACCCAGCGGCGCAACATCCATGCCTTCGTCATGCGCCAGACGCGAAGCGCGCGGCGTTAACGAACCGGCCAGACGGATCACCTGATAATCATCGACGCACCAGGCCGCCACAATCACCATTGCCGCGCCCAGTTTGCGCTGGTAGGTCGTAAGACGCGTTTTATCAAGATTGCGCCCATACAGGAGCCAGCCGCTTCGACCGGCGTGATAGTCCAGAGGCATGACCTCATCACCACTTAAAGAGAGCGGCAATCCTGGCCACTGAGAAACATCGTCGGGCAGATCGCACCAGGTCAAACTGTTAAGCATTAAAGCTCCTGTAAAAACGTTCGCGCCAGAAAGCATCGGAGGGGAAAATAACGCATGAGGCTACCTTGTAACCAGCGCTTCTGGCAACATTAAGCCTCAAATTTTCAACAGGTGGAATATGGCTCGCGCAAAACTTAAATTTCGGCTGCACCGCGCCGTAACAGTCCTCATCTGTCTGGCATTGCTGGTCGCGCTGATGCAGGGCGCATCCTGGTTCAGCCAGAACCATCAACGCCAGCGCAATCCACAGTTTGAAGAGCTGGCCAGAACCCTGGCGCGTCAGGTGACGCTCAACCTTACGCCGCTGCTGCGTACCGAAACGCCGGATGAAAAACGTATTGGTGTCGTGTTACGCCAGCTTACGGAAGGGAGCCGGATCCTCGATGCCGGCGTGTATGACGCGCAGGGCGATCTCATCGCACGTTCGGGCGAAAGCATTGACGTTCGCGACCGGCTGGCGCTCGACGGCAAGAAAGCCGGCGGCTATTTCAATCAACAAATTGTCGAACCCATTCGGGGGAAAAGCGGCCCGCTGGGTTATCTGCGCCTGACGCTGGATACCCACACGCTGGCGACGGAAGCCCGCCAGGTGGATAACACCACCAATATTCTGCGCCTGATGCTGCTACTGTCGCTGGCCATTGGCGTTGTGCTAACACGTACGCTTCTGCAGGGCAAACGCACTCGCTGGCAACAATCGCCGTTCCTGCTGACGGCTAACAAATCCGTGCCGGAAGAAGAAGAGCACGAAAAGAAAGAGTAGCAGTTACCGCTAATGGTAATCTGTTGAAAAGTCAAAGAAAGGAAATCGGCTATGTCGACGCTTCGTCTGCTTATCTCTGAATCTTACGATCCGTGGTTCAACCTGGCTGTGGAGGAGTGTATTTTCCGCCAGATGCCCGCAACACAGCGCGTGCTGTTTTTATGGCGTAACGCCGATACGGTGGTTATCGGCCGGGCGCAGAACCCATGGAAAGAGTGCAATACGCGGCGCATGGAAGAAGACAACGTGCGGTTGGCTCGCCGTAGCAGCGGCGGCGGCGCGGTTTTCCACGATCTCGGTAACACCTGCTTTACCTTTATGGCCGGGAAACCCGAATACGACAAAACCATCTCTACGGGTATTGTGCTCGCGGCGCTGAATGCACTCGGCGTAACGGCGGAAGCCTCCGGGCGTAACGACCTGGTCGTGAAGACCGCAGAAGGCGACCGCAAAGTGTCTGGCTCTGCCTACCGTGAAACCCGCGATCGTGGCTTCCACCACGGCACGCTGCTGTTAAATGCCGATCTCAGCCGTCTGGCTAACTACCTCAATCCGGACAAGAAAAAACTGCAAGCAAAAGGCATTACCTCCGTACGCGGACGCGTCGCCAACCTGGTGGAATTACTACCGGGCATCACCCACGAGCAGATTTGCCAGGCGGTAACGGAGGCCTTCTTCAGCCACTATGGCGAACGCGTTACAGCCGAAATTATCTCGCCGGAGAAAACGCCGGATCTGCCCAATTTCGCCGAAACCTTTGCCCGCCAGAGCAGTTGGGAGTGGAACTTCGGTCAGGCGCCAGCCTTCAGCCATTTACTGGATGAGCGTTTTACCTGGGGCGGCGTGGAGCTGCACTTTGACGTTGAGAAAGGCCATATCACCCGCACGCAGGTGTTTACCGACAGCCTGAACCCGGCGCCGCTCGAAGCGCTAGCAGCGCGTCTGCAGGGCTGTCTGTACCGGGCGGATATGCTGGCGCAGGAGTGCGATGCGTTATTGGTGGATTTTCCGGATCAGGAACAGGAACTGCGCGAGCTGTCGGCGTGGATTGTCAAAGCGGTGCGTTAACTTCAAATGCCTGATGGCGCTGCGTTTATCAGGCCAGAGGAATGCAGGCCGGGTAAGGCATCGCCTCCACCCGGCACAACAAAGAGTTACGCTTTATCGCCCAGCAGGACAGATTCCAGCGCAATTTTGATCATGTCATTAAACGTCGTCTGACGCTCAGCAGAGGTGGTCTGCTCGTGGGTGCGGATATGGTCGGAAACGGTGCAGATAGTCAGCGCTTTCGCCCCGAATTCTGCCGCCACGCCATAAATACCCGCCGCTTCCATTTCCACGCCGAGAATGCCGTATTTCTCCATCACATCGAACATTTCGCCGTCCGGAGAGTAGAACAGATCGGCAGAGAACAGGTTCCCCACGCGCGCGTCAACGCCCAGCGTTTTCGCCGCATCGACCGCGTTACGCACCATGTCGAAATCAGCAATCGCCGCAAAGTCGTGATCTTTAAAGCGCATGCGGTTTACTTTGGAATCGGTACAGGCACCCATACCAATCACGATATCACGCAGTTTCACATCCATACGCACCGCACCGCAGGAACCGACGCGAATGATTTTCTTCACGCCGAAATCGGTGATCAGCTCTTTGGTATAGATGGAGCAGGACGGAATGCCCATACCGTGGCCCATTACCGAGATTTTGCGGCCTTTGTAAGTACCGGTGTAACCCAGCATGCCGCGCACGTTGTTCACTTCGCGGTAATCTTCGAGGAATGTTTCGGCAATGTGCTTCGCACGCAGCGGATCGCCCGGCATCAGCACAACATCCGCGAAATCACCCATTTCTGCATTAATATGTGGGGTAGCCATCGTTAATTCCTTTATGTCGTTAGAACAGAAAGGGCGGGAAGCTCCCGCCCAAAATCATCAGAACATGGCTTTGCCATAGTCCATATCAGAAACGCCAAAGTATTTCGCCAGCGTCTGGCCAATGTCCGCGAACGTTTCACGGTGGCCAAGCGAACCGGGTTTTACTTTCGGGCCGTAAACCAGCACCGGAATGTGCTCACGGGTATGATCAGTGCCTTTCCAGGTCGGATCGCAGCCATGATCGGCGGTAAGGATCAGGATATCGTCCTCGCCCACCAGTTCCATTAGTTCCGGTAGACGGCGGTCAAACATCTCCAGCCCGCCCGCATAACCGGCGACATCGCGGCGATGGCCCCATGATGAGTCAAAATCAACGAAGTTGGTAAAGACAATTGTCTTATCGCCCGCTTCTTTCATCTCTTTCACGGTGGCGTCAAACAGCGCATCCAGCCCGGTAGCCTTCACTTTTTTGGTGATGCCGCAGTTGGCATAGATATCGGCGATTTTGCCCACGGAAACCACTTGGCCGTCTTTCTCTTCCACCAGTTTTTGCAGCACGGTGGCTGACGGCGGCTCCACGGCCAGGTCATGGCGGTTACCGGTGCGCTGGAAATTACCCGCCTTATCACCGACAAACGGACGCGCAATCACGCGACCAATGTTGTAACCCCCTTCGGTCAGCTCTTCGCGGGCGATTTCGCACAGTTCATACAGCTTATCGAGACCAAACGTCTCTTCATGACAGGCGATCTGGAAGACAGAATCCGCAGAAGTGTAGAAAATCGGCTTACCGGTTTTCATATGCTCTTCGCCCAGTTGATCGAGGATCACCGTCCCGGAAGAGTGGCAGTTGCCGAGATAACCCGGCAGATTTGCGCGTTCTACCAGTTTATCCAGCAGCGCCTGCGGGAAGCTGTTTTCGGTATCGCTAAAATAGCCCCAATCGAACAGCACCGGCACACCGGCGATTTCCCAGTGGCCTGACGGCGTATCTTTGCCGGAAGAGAGCTCATGCGCCCACGCGTAAGCACCAGTGATTTCTGCGTTACCGTCCATCCCGGCCGGGATAAAACCGGTCGCGCCTTCATGGGCTTTCGCCAGCCCCAGACGGGTCAGATTAGGGAGATGCAACGGCCCTTTACGCCCGGTATCGGCTTCACCTTTCGCACAGGCTTCAGCAATGTGGCCAAGCGTGTCAGAACCCGCGTCGCCGAAGCGCTCCGCGTCTTCAGTCGCGCCGATGCCGAAAGAGTCCAGCACCATAATAAATGCACGTTTCATATGTTCTCCGTACCTTGTGCTTTGTAAAAAAGCGATCAGATCAGTATACCGTTATTCAGTAATACGGCGATAGACCGTTGGTGTCTCTTTTGCTGCGATGTCGTCCACAACGAGGGCAGCCTTCACCGCCTGCGCGGCGTCCTGCCAGCTGGCTTCATCCTTCGCGTGAATGACGGCCAACGGACGCTGCCCATCCACGCGCTCGCCCAGACGCACCATATCGGTAAAACCAACGCTGTAATCGATACTGTCCGTCGCCTGGCGACGGCCGCCGCCCATCGACACCACCGCCATGCCCAGCGCACGGGTATCCATTGCGGTAATAAAGCCTTCGTCGTCGGCGTAAACGGCTTTGCTCAACGTGGCGGAGGGCAGATAGTTGGCGTAGTTCTCAACGAAATCCGTCGGCCCTTTCTGCGCCGCGACCATGCGGCCAAAGATCTCTGCCGCTTTTCCGTTATCCAGCACCGCTTGCAGTTTCGCCCGGGCTTCCGCGTCATCTTTCGCCAGTTTGCCGGAAATCAGCATCTCCACGCACAGCGCCATCGTGACATCAAACAGGCGCGGGTTACGGTATTCTCCGGTGAGGAATTGCACCGCTTCACGCACTTCCACCGCATTGCCCGCGCTGGAAGCCAGCACCTGATTCATATCGGTCAGCAGTGCGGTCGTGCGCACGCCTGCGCCATTCGCCACGCCCACAATTGCCTCCGCCAGTTGTTCGGAGAGCGCATAAGTCGGCATAAACGCGCCGCTGCCAACTTTCACATCCATCACCAACGCATCAAGGCCTTCAGCCAGTTTTTTCGCCAGAATGGAAGCGGTGATCAGCGGAATCGAGTCTACCGTCGCGGTGATATCGCGGGTGGCATAAAAACGTTTATCGGCCGGGGCCAGTGAGTTGGTCTGGCCGATAATCGCCACGCCAACATCCTTAATAATGTCGCGGAAGCGGCTATCGTCCGGGAAAATGTCGAAGCCAGGAATGGCCTCCAGTTTATCGAGTGTGCCGCCGGTATGCCCCAGGCCGCGCCCGGAAATCATCGGAATATAACCACCACAGGCGGCAACCATCGGGCCAAGCATTAATGAGGTCACATCCCCGACGCCGCCAGTAGAGTGTTTATCAACAATCGGGCCATTGAGATTAAGGTGTTTCCAGTCCAGAACCGAACCGGAATCGCGCATTGCCATGGTCAACGACACGCGTTCTGGCATGGTCATGTCATGGAAAAAGATGGTCATGGCAAGCGCGGCGATCTGGCCTTCAGAAACGGTGTTATCGCGAATTCCGTTGATAAAGAAACGGATCTCTTCATCACTCAGCGCGAGACCATCGCGTTTTTTACGAATAATTTCTTGAGCGAGAAACAAGGTAACCCCCTGAAGAATGATACGGCCGGGCAACCAAAGCGACCCGGCAAAACATGGTGTTATCGGCCCATACCGCCGAATGGCGGCAATATCTTACCCGGCCTGCGAGGTAGAGGTGCAGGCCCGGTAAATGAAGCCATCAGTAGCTGCTTGCGCTCTTACCGTCGCCGTGTCCCAGCGCTTTCAGCAGGCTTGCCAGCAGGCTGGATGCGCCAAAGCGATAATGACGGGCATCGGCCCAGTCAGCGCCAAACAGTTCATCGGCAATCGCCAGATAGTGCTGCGCGTCTTCCGCGCTGCGCACGCCACCCGCCGGTTTAAAGCCCACGGTTTTCTCAACGCCCATATCGCGGATCACTTCCAGCATGATGCGCGCGCTTTCCGGCGTGGCATTAACCGGTACTTTTCCGGTTGAGGTCTTGATAAAGTCAGCGCCCGCTTTAATCGCGATTTCTGACGCCTTACGGATCAGCGCTTCTTCTTTCAATTCGCCGGTTTCGATGATCACTTTCAACAGCACGTTGGCTGCGGCACACGCCTCTTTACAGGCTTTGACCAGATCAAAACCGACCTGCTCGTTACCGGCGATCAGCGCACGGTACGGGAATACTGCGTCAACTTCATCAGCACCGTAGGCAATCGCCGCGCGGGTTTCTGCCAGCGCAATGTCGATATCATCGTTACCGTGCGGGAAGTTGGTTACCGTCGCAATACGTACGTCCGGTGTTCCCTGTGCGTTCAACGTCTTACGCGCAATCGGGATGAAACGCGGATAGATGCAAATGGCAGCGGTATTCCCTACCGGGGTTTTGGCCTGATGACACAGCGCAATGACTTTCTCGTTGGTGTCATCGTCGTTCAGGGTGGTCAGATCCATTAATTGCAACGCGCGCAGGCTGCTTGCCGTTAAATCACTCATATTCTCTCCGACGGCGTAATGCCGATTTTCTGTTCGGGCTTGTTAATATTCTAACATCAACCCACGATTACACTTCGATACTCATCACAGTTAATGAAAACTTAATTCACGTTTGCAAAACAATAATGAGACATTCATCAAACTTTAAAACGCAAAAGCGGTCGTGATTACCGCTAAGGTGCGCATGGATCAAAAGTGGTTATCCGCCGGTGTCTTACACTCTTCGTCCTGAATGCACGGGATAAAGAGGAAGATCATGTCGATACCGGTTAATCCAGGATTACAGACACGCTGCCAGCAGATTGTTACCAGCCCAACGCTCACGCCGCAGCAGAAACACCATTTTCTCGCGCTGGAGGCGGAAAATAGCCTCCCCTATCCGGCGCTGCCGCAAGCCGCGCAGGAGGCGCTCGACGAAGGGGCAATTTGCGATATGTTTGAAGGGCACGCGCCCTACAAACCGCGCTATGTCCTGCCGGATTACGCCAAATTTCTGGCTAACGGATCCGCATGGCTGGAGCTGGAAGGGGCAAAGGATCTCGATGATGCGCTCTCTTTGCTGACCATTCTTTATCACCATGTTCCCTCTGTTACCGGCTTGCCGGTTTACCTCGGGCAACTAGATGCGTTACTGCAACCATATGTTATAATTCTAACACAAGAAGAAATCGATATTCGAATAAAACGCTTCTGGCGCTATCTCGACAGAACCTTACCGGATGCCTTTGTCCACGCCAATATCGGCCCTTATGACACGCCAGTCACTCGGGCTATCTTACGCGCCGATGCTGAGCTAAAGCAGGTCGCGCCGAATCTGACGTTTATTTATGATCCGCAGATCACGCCAGATGATCTGCTGCTGGAAGTTGCTTGTAACATCTGCGCGTGCAGCAAGCCGCATATCGCCAATGGACCTTTGCATGATAATATTTTCACAAAAGGTGGTTATGGCATTGTCAGTTGTTACAACTCGCTGCCACTGGGTGGTGGCGGCAGTACGCTGGTACGGCTGAACCTGAAAGTCATCGCTGAAGGCAGCCGTTCTCTGGAGGAATTCTTTACCCGGCGGCTGCCCCATTATTGCCAGCAACAATTGGCCATTATCGATGCGCGCTGCGACTTCCTGTATCAACAATCCGGTTTCTTTGAGCATAGCTTCCTTGTGCAGGAGGGGCTGATTGCCGCCGATCGTTTTGCGCCAATGTTCGGCATCTACGGGCTGGCTGAAGCGGTCAATATTCTGTGCGAGAAAGCGAACATTGCAGGACGTTACGGTAAAGATGAGCAGGCGAATGCTCTCGGCTACCGCATCAGCGAGCAACTGGCGGCGTTTGTTGAAAACACACCGGTCAAACATGGATGGAAACAACGCGCGTTGCTGCATGCGCAGTCCGGCATCAGTTCCGATATCGGTACCACACCGGGCGCGCGTCTGCCTTATGGCGATGAACCCGATCCGATTACCCATTTGCTGGCCGTTGCGCCGCACCACGCCTGGTACAAAGCCGGGATCAGCGATATTTTAACCCTCGACGAAACCGTTAAACGCAACCCGCAGGCCGTGGTGCAACTCTGCCTTGGCGCGTTTAACGCCGGAATGCGCGAGTTTACCGCCAACGTCGCGGGCAATGATTTGGTGCGCGTTACCGGTTATATGGTGCGCCTGTCGGACCTGGAGAAATTCCGCGCCGAAGGTTCGCGCACCAACACTACCTGGCTGGGTGAAGAAGCCGCGCGCAATACGCATATTCTTGAGCGACAACCCCGAGTGGTAAGCCATGAGCAGCAGATGCGCTTTCGTCAGTAACCTGATCCCCTTCTCTTGCGTCGACGGGCCGGGCAGCCGCCTGGCGCTGTTTTTACAGGGCTGTAATCTGCGCTGTAAGAGCTGCCACAATCCGTGGACGATCGGCCGCTGCAACCACTGCGGCGACTGCGTGCCAGGTTGTCCGCATCAGGCGCTGGCGTTTGACGGCGGGCAAGTACAGTGGAACGCCGTAACCTGCCAGCAGTGCGATACCTGCCTGCAAATGTGTCCGCAACAGGCAACGCCGATGGCACAAATGATGTCTGTAGAAGAGGTGGTGGCGAAGATCCGCAAAGCCGCGTTATTCATTGAAGGCATCACAGTCAGCGGCGGCGAGGCCACGTTACAACTGCCGTTTCTGCTCGCGCTGTTTTCTGCGCTGCGTGCCGATCCGCAGCTACGCCATCTGACCCGCCTTGTCGACAGTAATGGAATGCTGAGCGAAACAGGCTGGCATAAGTTGCTGCCGGTTTGCGACGGGGCAATGATCGATCTTAAAGCCTGGAACAGCGAACATCACCGTTTTCTCACCGGGCGGGATAATGCACCGGTGAAAAATAGCCTGCGCCTGCTGGCGGCACAGAACAAGCTGGCCGAATTGCGTTTGCTGGTGATCCCGCAACATAGCGACTATTTGCAGCATATCGACGCGCTGGCGGTGTTTATCTGTGAACTTGGGCGTATTCCGGTGCGGCTCAACGCATTCCACGCTCACGGCGTTTACGGCGAGGCAAAAAACTGGCGCAGCGCAACCGAGGAAGATATCGAACCACTGGCGGAAGCGCTGCAACAACGCGGCGTCACCACTGTGCTTCGTCCGGCGCTATATCTGTAAAGCGAAAAGCTGCTGCGTATTCTCCAGCAACGTTTGGGCGATCACATCCGGGGCTTCAGGGCGCAATTCACACAGCGTGGCAAAAACCCGCGCCGCCTGTTCCGGCCGGTTAGGCTGCCCCTGGAAGCCGTTCAGCGGCATATCCGGCGCATCGGTCTCCAGCAACAATGCGGATAGCGGCAACTGCGCCATTACATCACGGGTTTTACTGGCGCGTGGATAAGTGATCGTTCCGCCGACGCCAATGTAATACCCCAGTTCGATAAAACGCTGCGCCTGTTGCAGGCTACCGGAAAAGCCGTGAACCACGCCGGTGCGCGGCAAAGCCTGCTTTTTCAGGTGCATCGCCAGTTTGTCATGCGTGCGCCGCGAATGGAGGATCACTGGTAAATCAAAGCGTTTCGCCAGTTTTAGCTGCGCATCCAGTACCTGCTGCTGGCGCTCAAACTGCGGATTATCGCGATAGAGATCAAGGCCAATCTCGCCAATTGCCACCACTTTTTCCGGCCTGGTGGCCAGCGCCTGCTCAAGCCGTTCAAGGCTTTGTGCCGTATGTTCTTCAATCACAATCGGATGCAGACCCAGCGCGGCATACAGCGCAGAATGCTCGCGCGCCAGAGAACAAACGCGATCAAAATAACGCGCGGCGATGGCGGGTACGATAATGCGCCCGATGCCAGCGTCTGCCGCGCGGGCAATACTGGCGACTTCATCGCCCGTGAAGGGCGGAAAATCAAAATGACAGTGCGTATCGATAAAGCGGAAACTCACGCCGTATCCTCTTTATTAATGGGTAAGTCGTTGGCTTGTACCGCGTTAACCAGCGGCGCATCCAGCACATCATTGGCGACGGCGGCAGGCGGAACCACGCGGGTGGCAGGAACGGGCGCGGCAACGACCTCGGGCGGCACAATAAGGGGAGCCGGCACCACAGTATGACGAATCAGCGGCGGGGTTTCCGCCAGCAGTTTTCCTACCGTCGCCAGGAAATAACGTCCACACAGCCGACCAATTTTATAATCATCACGCAGCGCCGGTAACCGGCTGCCCAGCGCCATGCTATGCAAAAGTTTCGGCGGATAGATTTCAAGTATGCGTAGTTTTCCCGGCGGCGTTTCGATAAACCGCTGAATCGCCGAGTAACTTTTCTCGTGGTGCTGTACCAGATTAACCAGCGGCTGCAAGCTGCTGTCGCCCAGCCAGCGTTCCATACGTTTAAACCACTGCGGCGTGTAGTACGTCTGAGAAGGCACGGTGCGGATCACCACGATGGTTTTTGCTCCGCGCTTAGCCGCTTCCTGAACCGGGATCGCATCGCTGACGCCGCCATCGAAATAGTTCACGCCATTGAGCGACACCCCAGAACGGTAAAAACCCGGAATCGCGCTGGAGGCACGGATCAGATCCAGCCATGTCTGGTGGGTCGGCGCAAAATATTCCGCGGTGTAATCATCCTGGCGGCAGGCACACATATAGAACGCCTTACCGGCATCAAAAGAACGCGCGGCAAAATCCATCGCCAGCGGCATCTGGCGGGATGTCGAATCCACCAACCAGTCAAGATCGATAAGGTTACCGCCGCGCACAAAGCGCACCGGATCAAAAAAGTCACGCGTGGTGGTGTAGCGCATGATCACTTTGCGGGCGTAGCCGGGCTGGTTGCATACATAAGCCGAAAGGTTTTGCGCGCCCGCAGAGGTACCAAAGTAGAGATCGAAGGGGTTAAAGTTTGCCTGCATAAACTCGTCAAGCACCCCGGCGGTGAAAATACCACGCTGACCTCCGCCTTCACACACCAGTGCGAGACGGCCCGGACGAAACGGTTTTATCGCCAGGGGCGCAATATTGCCCAGCGTTATTGGAATATATTGCCCCACCCTGCTTTCCTTTTGGCTGCGTTGTATCTGTCAAAGTAACGCAATTTCTGCCGGGCCGAAATAGTAAAGCCAGTCACGAGGACTGGCTTTAATGTAAGCGAAATTTAAGCGCTAACTATGCTATGGACGCCGACGGCCCATAAACAGGCTGACCAGGAACAGGATGATACCGACGATAAAGACGATTTTCGCTGCGCCTGCTGCCGTCCCCGCCAGACCACCAAAGCCCAGAGCGGCGGCAATTAACGCGATAACCAGAAATATAATGCCCCAACGAAACATAAGACTCTCCTTTACCATAGTTAATGTCGACCGCTTGCGATGAGCGCTCAGGTTGCTCATCTGCGATGTTTTCCCGGCACGTATTCGTCGCGCCCGTCCACGCGGGCGCTGACGTTTTCAGGAATGGTTACTTAACTTTTAGATCGTTTTTGACGCTTTTAACGCCTTCAATCGCTTTTGCGATACTTTCGGCGCGTTCACTTTGGGCCTGAGAATCAACCGTACCGGACAACTGCACGACGCCGTCGGTGGTTTCAACTTTCACCTTACGAGACGGTACAAGGTCATCGGCCAGCAATTTGGCTTTGATTTCACTGGTTGTAGCGGTGTCGCCCGCATAACCTTTCATTGACTGGTTTTTCCCGTCACGGACATGCAGCTTGTCGCTTACCGAAGCCACGCCTTCCACACCTTTGGCCACAGAGACAGCCTGTTCGGCCTGCGCCTGGCTTTCAACGAAGCCGCTCAGCGTGACTACTTTGTTGTCCGTTTTGACGGAAATATCGGTGCTTTTAATGCTTTCATGATCCACCAGCGCCGCTTTCACTTTTGCAGTGATGGAGCTGTCATCCATGAATCCACCGACTTTAGTCATCGAGCTGTCGATTTTTTCCCCCGCGCTGGATGCGGCGTTTTGCGCTTTGTCAGTGGTGGTGTTTGCCGCAAAAGCGGAGCCACTTGCCACTACAGAGCCCAGCACGACGGCCAGCAGAGTTTTAGAAATCTTCAGTTTTGTCATAGTCATCGATGTCGTTCCTGTTGGTTTGCCCACAATTTGGGCCGCTTGCAGCAACTCAGGCTGCTTAACTGCCGTGGCGAAAAATCACCCAATCCAGCGTCGGATAGTCGCGGATACAATGCCGCTACTTATCTGGCTGAGGCAGTTATTAATCTCCATTAGTGAGATTTTGGTGGATAAAAGACCATTAAACACGCAATGAACAGGACTTTTATCCACCAGAAATGTCATCACTTTGTTAAATATAGAACACTATCGACAAAAATCCTGGCTCACAGGTTAAAAAACGAGCAGAGAGGGGAAAAAGGGTGGGTTTTAAGAACATTCCGCAAGGGGCTAAAAAGACAGGAAAAGTGCCGGAGCACGGCGAATACCGTGCTCCGTGGGGGATTAATGCTCGCGAGTTTTATGGAAAGTCACTTCCGGATAGCGTTCCTGTGTCAGGTTCAGGTTCACCATCGTCGGCGCGATATAGGTCAGGTTATCGCCGCCATCCAGCGCCAGCTGGATCTCGTTCTTACGCTTAAACTCTTCGAATTTCTTCACGTCACTGCTTTCAACCCAGCGCGCTGTCGCCACGTTAACGGATTCATACACCGCTTCTACGTTGTACTCGCTCTTCAGGCGCGACACGACCACGTCAAACTGCAACACACCGACTGCACCCACAATCAGATCGTTGTTGGCGATGGGTCGGAATACCTGCACCGCGCCCTCTTCCGAAAGCTGTACCAGGCCTTTCAGCAACTGTTTCTGCTTCAGCGGATCGCGCAGACGGATACGGCGGAACAGCTCCGGGGCGAAGTTCGGAATACCGGTGAACTTCATCATTTCGCCCTGAGTAAAGGTATCGCCAATCTGAATGGTGCCGTGGTTGTGCAGCCCGATAATGTCGCCAGGATAAGCTTCTTCAACGTGAGAACGGTCGCCGGCCATAAAAGTCAGCGCGTCAGAGATAACCACATCTTTACCGGTGCGCACCTGACGCAGCTTCATCCCTTTTTCGTATTTGCCTGACACCACGCGCATAAATGCGACGCGGTCGCGGTGTTTCGGATCCATGTTCGCCTGGATCTTGAAGACGAAGCCGGTAAATTTGCTGTCGTCTGCTTTCACTTCGCGCAGATCCGTTTGACGCGGCATTGGCGCTGGCGCCCACTCAACCAGGCCGTCCAGCATATGGTCAACGCCGAAGTTACCCAGCGCGGTGCCGAAGAAGACCGGGGTGATTTCACCGCTCAGGAACAGCTCTTTATCGAACTCGTTGGACGCGCCCTGTACCAGTTCCAGCTCATCACGCAGTTGCTGCGCCAGATCTTCACCCACCGCTTTGTCGAGATCCGGGTTGTTCAGCCCTTTAACGATACGCACTTCCTGAATCGTATGGCCCTGCCCGGTCTGATAAAGATAGGTTTCATCTTTATAAAGATGGTAAACACCTTTAAATAACTTACCGCAGCCAATCGGCCAGGTGATGGGCGCGCAGGCGATCTTCAGCTCGTTTTCCACTTCATCCAGCAATTCCATTGGATCGCGGATGTCACGGTCGAGTTTGTTCATAAAGGTCAGGATCGGCGTATCGCGCAGACGGGTAACTTCCATCAGTTTACGGGTGCGATCTTCAACACCTTTTGCCGCATCGATAACCATCAGGCAGCAGTCCACCGCCGTTAATGTGCGGTAGGTATCTTCAGAGAAGTCTTCGTGCCCCGGGGTATCCAGCAGATTCACCAGACACTCGTGATACGGGAACTGCATCACGGAAGTGGTGATGGAGATCCCACGCTGTTTTTCCATCTCCATCCAGTCGGATTTCGCATGCTGGCTGGAGCCGCGACCTTTTACCGTACCAGCGGTCTGAATTGCCTGTCCAAACAGCAAGACCTTTTCGGTGATGGTGGTTTTACCCGCATCGGGGTGCGAGATGATGGCGAACGTACGGCGCTTCGCCACCTCTTGTAAATAAGGAGACAACGTCATAATAAAAATCTTCTGTGTAATTGCGCGGCCCAGGCCACGCGATGAAATACGA
Organism: Kosakonia sp. H7A; assembly: GCF_003028445.1. Taxonomy (NCBI): domain Bacteria; kingdom Pseudomonadati; phylum Pseudomonadota; class Gammaproteobacteria; order Enterobacterales; family Enterobacteriaceae; genus Kosakonia; species Kosakonia sp. H7A. The sequence continues at coordinate 231,050 of NZ_PYTZ01000004.1, forward strand.
AAAATGCGGCTATTGTACTCAACAGCGAAGTGCAGACAATCAATGTTTACACAGGCGTTGCTCCAGTTCGTTCAGGGACGTTACGGTCCAGGTCGGGTTAATGCCTTCAGGCAGCGCGCGATTATGCGCGTTTAGCCAGCAGGTGGACAGCCCGGCGTTGATACCGCCCAGAATGTCAGATTCTGCCGTATCGCCCACCATCATGACGCGATCGCGATCCGGGTTGCCGGCCAGTTGTAGCGCGTGATCGAAGATGCGGCGATCGGGTTTGGCAACACCGACTTCTTCGGAGATCACCAATAAATCAAAATAGTCACGCAAGCCGGTGCGTTCCAGACGAATTCGCTGCAACGCGGTAAAACCGTTGGTAATGATACCCAGCTTCACCTTGCCTTTCAGGCTGTCGAGCAGCGAAACAGCGCCCGGCAGCGGCGCGCAAATCTCAGCCATCGCATTAAGAAATGCGTCGTTCAGCGAACCCGCCGGAACGTTCAGGCGCTCAGACCAACCCTGAAAACGGCGGTGTTGCAGTTGCAGCGCAGTGATGGCGCCATTCTGGTAATCAACCCACAGAGGCTTATTAACAGACTGATATTCAAGAAAATCCTTGTCGGTGAATGTCACGCTATAGTCAAGAAACATCCGTTGTAAGCCGCCAAACGCATCAAAGGTAAACAGCGTTTCGTCAGCATCAAAGAGTATCCAGTCCCATTTCATTACATCACCTTTTTAAATTGACAGAGCCATCACTATCGCGTCTTCGCGCCCGTTGGCGGTGGGATAGTAATTGCGGCGGATTGTCGCCTCGTTAAAACCTAAACTTTCATACAGTGCAATCGCGCCAACATTGGAGGCGCGCACTTCCAGCCACAGGGTTAATACCTCGCGGGCTTCCAGTTCGCGGATCAGATGTTCCAGCAACTGGCGGCCAAACCCTTTCCGTTGCCAGGCGGGATCAACCGCGATGTTGAACAATGTGGCTTCATCCAGCACAACCTGGGTAATGGCGAAAGCCGCCATCTCATCGCCCACCATCAGCCGGTAGTTGAGGTAGCGATCCCCTTGATTGCTGGCGAAGGTCTTTTCGCTCCAGGGGAAGGCGTGCGCCCGTGTTTCAATCTGGTATGCGCGGGCTAAATCAGCCGTGCTGAGGGAAGAAATCGTGTTCATGTTCGCAGATTTGTTGCCATAACGCGGCGCGTGCCGCAGGGTTAGTGCGTAATTCATCCACGCCGGGCGTTGCGACCTGTGCGCCCGCCAGCGACTGCAGTTCATCGACACCCAGCCACCAACTGTTGCACTGGCTGCCAGGCGGCAGCATCGCGACGCGATCCGGCGTCAACTGTAATACCTGATCCGCCGTAATGGTAAGCGCGCGCAGTACGTCGCTCACCAGTGGATCGGCAAGCATCGGCGGTTCGGAAGCGACCATCACCAGACGAATATGCGCAGGCAGCGAAATGGCGATTTCGCCCTGCAACACCGCCGGGCGTCGCAAGCTCCACTGAGTAATGCCCAGTTGCTGTAATTGCCAGTCGCGTCGGGAAGTCATAGCGAAACACTCCTGTGTGTCAGGCGCGCAAATATAGCAAACCCGGCGAAAATTCGCTATCAACGACGCTCGTCAACAAAGAGGCAGTTTGCAGGATAACGTGTATACACAAAATCATTCACACTGCGTCGAGGCGGCAAGACTGAGCAGCCCCAGGAGCTTACATAAGTAAGTGACTGGGGTGCAAAGGTGAAGCCAACAAAGAGGCAGTTTGAAGGATAACGTGTATAATCGCCGCCTGAGTTAAACGAGGAACCCCCATTCATGTCTGCTTTTACCCCGGCAAGTGAAGTCTTGCTGCGCCACAGTGACGATTTCGAAACCAACCGCATTCTGTTTGCCGGTGATTTGCAGGATGACCTGCCCGCTCGTCTGGAGACGGCTGAAAGCCGTGCCTGGACGCAACAGTTTCACCAGTGGCAAACCTTAAGCCAGCAGATGGGCGAACGTGCCCGTTATAGCCTGGTCGCTGACAGCGAGACGATCGGCGATGTCGATACGCTGATCTATTACTGGCCAAAAAACAAACCCGAAGCGCAGTTCCAATTAATGAACCTGCTGTCGCTGCTGCCAATGGGCTGCGATATTTTCGTCGTCGGCGAAAACCGTAGCGGCGTGCGAAGCGCCGAGCAGATGCTGGCTGCGTATTGCCCGCTCAACAAAATAGACAGTGCGCGTCGCTGCGGACTGTATTACGGTCGTCTGGAGAAGAAATCTGACTTCGATGCGAATGGTTTCTGGGGCGAGTATGCGCTGGGCGATCTGACGATCAAAACCCTGCCGGGCGTCTTTAGCCGTGACGGATTAGATGTGGGCAGCCAATTGTTGCTCTCGACCCTGACGCCGCACACGAAAGGTAAAGTACTGGATGTTGGCTGCGGTGCCGGTGTGCTGGCAGCGGTGCTGGCGAGCCATTCGCCGAAAGTGCGTTTAACCCTGTGCGACGTTTCCGCTCCGGCGGTAGAAGCCAGCCGCGCGACGCTTGCTGCCAACGGCTTTGAAGGTGAGGTTTTTGCCAGCAATGTCTTCTCTGAAGTCACTGGTCGCTTTGATATGATTATCTCCAATCCGCCGTTCCATGATGGCCTGCAAACCAGTCTGGAAGCCGCTCAGACGTTGATACGCGGCGCGGTACGCCATCTGAACAGCGGCGGCGAGTTGCGCATTGTCGCTAACGCCTTCCTGCCGTACCCGGACGTATTAGATCAGACCTTCGGTTTCCATGAAGTGCTCGCCCAGACCGGACGTTTCAAGGTTTACCGCACAGTGATGACGCGCCAGGCGCTGAAATAATCACTCTTCTCCCGGCGAGCGCTGTTCGCCGGGTCTCCCCGATTTACCCATTCACAGCGCCCATTTTTGCAGCAATCAGTGTTGCTCTCAGCAATTAACTATTGACGAAAAGTTGAAAACATCTAGAATGCGCCTCCGTGGTAACGATACTTCAAAGGTATCGATGGTATGCGAAGGTGGCGGAATTGGTAGACGCGCTAGCTTCAGGTGTTAGTGTCCTTACGGACGTGGGGGTTCAAGTCCCCCCCCTCGCACCATAAACCACGCAGATATCGCTCGCACTGTGCGAAGGTGGCGGAATTGGTAGACGCGCTAGCTTCAGGTGTTAGTGTTCTTACGGACGTGGGGGTTCAAGTCCCCCCCCTCGCACCAACGAGGCGATATCTAAAAAGTAAGATGACTGTGCGAAGGTGGCGGAATTGGTAGACGCGCTAGCTTCAGGTGTTAGTGTCCTTACGGACGTGGGGGTTCAAGTCCCCCCCCTCGCACCAGATATCTTATACTCTCCCTGTATGACTCCCCCGTTACACCATCATTTTCAAATTCAGCAGCATCATTATCATCCCCCCGACAAGCGCAACGCCCGAAGGCAACAAAACAAAATGTCGTAACCGCTTATGGTAAAGCATCGCCGGAGTCAGCAATAAACCCAGCAAAATCACCATCCGCCATGCGTCGATCGAAAGATCAGCCAGTGCCAGAACGGCAACAATCATGCCCGGCAGGACGATCCCCCAACCACTTCCCAGCGCTCGCTGCAACATGTTTCCATCTCTGATATCGATAATGATAACCAATATCATATGACATCATTTCTCATTTGTCAGCATACTGCCAATACCACAGTATGAAGATCGCTCATCTTCTGATGACAGACATTCCTTAAGGTGATAAATTAAGCGCTGCTTAAATAAAAATCCAAATCACTAATTTTTCGCGATGACTGTTTCTTCGCGTTATTTCTTTTCTTATCGACTCACTGCGTAGTACTACATTGTGGATAAATAACGATTTTTAGGTATGACATTACAAACCTGGCAATCTCTGTGTAACAAGAGATATCGTTTGTCGCTGCGACTCTTCTTGCTGCTCAATGCACTCTCAGCAATGTTCTCCATGGCTCTGCCGCTCTATAACCTGCGCGCCTTCACGCTACCAGCGTGTATTATTTTTGCGGTGAGCGTTTTGTTGCCCGTATGGCACAGATACTATCCGAAAAAGAAAATCAGTATCCCATTGATTTCTCTTATGTTTGGCTGCCTTTGGGCATGGCATGTAATCGTGAGGATCGATTTACTCCAGCACAACGCCTCATCGTATTTGCTGATCGCCCTGCTGAATGTCCTCTTTATTGGCTCGATTGCTTTTTCTAATAACATTGCCGCGTTCCTGCTGCATTCATTGCCGGTATTCGCCGCTTGTCTCTATTTCTCCGGATCGGAGAGCGAGCTCCGTTTAATATTTAGTTTTGCTTTGCCGGTATTAGGTATCTCCATACAACATGCAATTCAGAAGCGTAATGATAATTTCGCCCAGGCATTAATGAACCGTTTAATGCAGGAACGGAAAACCCTGAACGATTTGAGCATGCTGGATCCCCTGACCGGGTTGTATAACCGTCGCGGCCTGCAATCCAAAATCGATAACCTGCTGGCACTGGATGATAGTTCACGGTTTGTACTGCTGCTGGATATCGACCACTTCAAAGCTTATAACGACCACTACGGCCATATGATGGGCGATCAGGCGCTAATTCGCGTCTCTGCCGCATTGCGCGATGCCGTGCGTTCCCGCGATATCGTCGCGCGCTTTGGCGGTGAAGAATTCATGATCCTGCTGAATAATACCGATCTGGAACATGCGCGCCTGGCTGCCGAGCGTATTCGGCAGAAAGTGTACGATCTGAAGATTCCGCATATGTTTAATGAAAGTGTCGCCACGAATGTCACCATCAGCATTGGTATTGCACCGTTGCTGGATGACAATATCGACGCCGCTATTGAGCGGGCAGATAAAGCGTTATATGAAGCCAAGCATTTGGGCCGCAACAATATTCTGGTGAGCGGGGAATTGCGCCTCGCCTGAGGCGTAGCAGCACCAACTTTACGATAAAAATCTTGCTATCGATTTTACCTCTGGCTAGGATTAGCAATCATTATCATTTAGATTCCGCATCCAGCTGGCGCCATGACCTACCGTACCGCATCGATCACTGAACATGCTATCTGGCGAAGCCGTCTCGTTGATGAACGCGATTCGCTGGCTAATGCTATGCGGGAAGCCATCGCCAGCACGCGCTCCCACTTACTCGATTTTATTCGCCTTAATGAACCAGCGCCCTGGCAAGCACAGACACTGGCGGAATGGTCACGGCCTACCACGTTGCAATCGCTGATTGCGACCTATTCCGATCATATTTACCGTCATCAAATGGCGCAGCCGCGCGAAAACAAACCGCTGCTGTCACTATGGGCACAATGGTATCTGGGATTAATGGTACCGCCCTTGCTACTGGCGTTGTTAACGCAGAAAAGTGCCATTAGCCTCGCACCTGAACATTTTCACGTTGAATTTCATGAAACGGGTCGCGCGGCCTGTTTCTGGATTGATGTGCAGCAGGATCATCAACTGACCTTACAAAATGATGCGCAGCGGATTACTGCACTGGCTTCGCAGGCGATGCTCCCGGTAGTTCAGGCACTGGAAGCCACGGGCGATATCAACGGCAAACTTATCTGGAGCAATACCGGCTATCTGATCAACTGGTGTCTGGGTGAGATGATCCCGCAACTGGGTGAAGCTCGCGTCGCGGCATTACGCCAGACCTGCTTCTTCGAAAAACAGCTTTCCGATGGCAGCGATAATCCGCTGTGGCGCACTGTTGTGCTGCGCGATGGCGCGCTGGTACGTCGTACCTGTTGCCAGCGTTACCGGTTGCCGGATGTGCAACAGTGCGGTGACTGCACGCTGAAATAATCAGGGAGGCGTTACGCCTCCCTGATTATTCTCCTTGATCCTGTTTTAAGCGACCTGTTTTTCATCCTCTGTACGCTGTGCCTCTTCCGCTTCCTGCTCCAGGAGCTGTTTCTCATACACTTTAAAGAAAGGGAAATAGATGACAGCTGAAATACAGGCCAGCAGTACGACAAGAATTGCGGCACGGAAATCCCAGCCGAGCGCCCACGCCCCGCCAATCGGTGCAGGCGCCGTCCACGGCACAACAGAAATCACTCTGCCGATCAGATCCAGCTTCATGGCTGCCCACGCAATAATGGCATTGACCGTCGGTGCCAGCAGGAAAGGAATAAAGAACACCGGATTCATGACGATCGGGGTGCCGAAAATCACCGGCTCATTGATATTGAAGATGCTGGGTACGACGCTCAACCGGCCAATCGAACGCAGGTGAACCGAGCGGCTGCGTAAATAGCAGAACACCAGCCCCATTGTTGCACCGGAGCCACCTATCACGATAAAGAAAGTCCAGAACGCTTCCATAAAGATATGCGGCAACGGCGCGCCCTGTGCCAGTGCGCTCTGGTTGATCCCCAGATTGGTTAACCAGAACATTTGCAGCATGCCCGAAACAATGGCCGCGCCATGAATACCGGCAAACCACAACAGATGAGCAATAATCACCGCCAGCAGGATCGCCGGAAGAGAATCCGCCGCCGCCACCAGCGGTTTGAACAGCGCCATAATCGCCTGTGGGATGAGCATATTGAACTGCGACTGGATCAGCAGGCTTAACGGGTAGAGTGTCAGCACGACGACAAGTACCGGGATCAGCAGATCAAATGAGTTTTTGATCATCGGCGGCACCTGGTCCGGCAGGCGAATGCCAATATTGTGCGCCTTCAGGAAACGCATCATTTCGACACAGTAAATCGCCACCAGTATTGCGGTGAAAATACCGGTTCCGCCCAAGCTGTCCACCGGAAGCGTACCGTTGGTTTTCGGTGCCGCAACCAGTAAAAACGCCATCAGCGACAGCATTGCGCACATGAAAGGGTCGAGCTGGTGCGATTTCACGTAATGCTTACCGAGGTTATAAGCAATCGCCGCACAGATATAAATGGACATAATGCCCATCGTCATATCGAAAGGCGTGAGGATCCGACCTTCATACTGTTTCGCCAGATCCAGCCAGGCGCGCGCAAAGCCCCAGGTGGTATCCGGTGAAAAGGGCGGATAGGCAAAGACCAATAAGAATGAGCCAACAATCATAAACGGCATCGCAGAAATGAAGCCGTCACGGATGGCCATAACATGACGTTGAGAAGAGATCCGCCCGGCGATCGGGCTGACGTAGTTTTCTATAAACCGGAAAATCAGGTTAAACGCAGCATGGTTAGCAGACATATCAGCTCTCCTGTCAGGCTAAAAAAATAAGCGCACCAGCGAATGTTTTGCCGTGCAGCGATCCATTTTTAGGTTTGAAACCATGCGGTTTTTTAAACCAGCATTACGACAAAGCAGTGTAGGTTTCATAGACGGCTCTTTATTTGATTTTATGTACAGAAGGAAGGACAAAATCAGTATTAACCCGCAATGTGGACACTGCAACCGGTTACTGTAACCGGTTTCCGCGATTGTGAAGGCGATCGAGAAACTTTGTAGAGTGGTTTGTTACATCGGGATATTTACATGGATAACAGGCTTATGACAGATTAATAGCGGTCCCAGGCAGGAGAACATCATGAGTTTGCAGTCCGTGCGGCAATTCTTTGCCGACAACGCCCCCGATATCGATATTATTGAACTGAACCAAAGTACCGCGACTGTTGCACTGGCCGCTGCCGCGCACCATGTTGAACCAGGGCAAATCGCCAAGACGCTGTCATTAAAAGTGAAAAACGAAGTCATTCTCGTGGTTGCTAAAGGCGACGCGCGCCTGGATAACAAAAAACTGAAAAACACCTTTGGTGCGAAAGCTCGCATGCTGAGTAGCGATGAGGTCGTTACGGTTACCGGGCACCCGGTGGGCGGCGTCTGTCCGTTTGGGTTAGAAAACCCACTGACAATCTATTGTGATATCTCACTAAAACAATATCCGGAAGTCCTGCCCGCTGCGGGAGCTACCCATAGCGCAGTCCGCATTTCTCCTGAGCGAATGGCTGAACTCACACGCGCAAAATGGATTGACGTTTGCCTGTAACGTCTCAGCGCCAGGTACAGCACGCCTGGCGCTGAGACGTCTCTGAACTACATCAACTCCGACGCTGAACGAGGAGCTGGTGGGCTCCAGGTCAGAATATCTGCGGCATCCAATAACCCGACGTCAGACGTAACACCCAGCTTCGTCATCGCATTGAATTTATGCGCGCGGATGGTTTTCACATTCCGATCCAACAGCGAGGCTATCTCGGCCAGCGAGAAACCGCGCGTCAGGTAATTCAGGATCTCCCACTCTGTCGGGCTGAGCATACGGCACTGGCTCACGTACCAATTATTAATCATGTTCTCATTAATGCGCCGGGTTTCACCCAGTAGCATCCCCAGTTGTTCCTGTAACACAGGCAGCGGAGACGATTTGCTCAAAATACCATGCAGCCGCGAGGGAGAGAGATGCCCGACCAACTGGGCCTCCCGATCGTCTCCCGCCAGAACAATATGCTGAACACCCGGGTGAGAAAGCGAAAGCCAGTGCAAACACATCAGGCACTCCCGCCGCTCTTTCCGGTGCCCAAAAAGTGAATAGATAACGGAAAAAAAGGGCGTGTGCTTCAGTGCCTGATGAAACACCGAATGCTCTTTAAAAAAATGAAACGAATACTGATTAATAGACGATTCACTAAATAAATGTCGTAATCCCTCCCGACTCATTGTGCACTTTTCAATAATGGCGACATTTCCCTTTTTGTAGCTATTTTCCATTCATTTCGGTCTCCATACATCGTGCCTGAATTCAACTCAGCCATTCCCTGGCTGCTATTAATCCATATATATAAATCTGCATTACTCCGTAATGATAACCGCCTCATTGCACTATTTTTCTGCGCACTCACTGTTTTATTACTTTTTTTGAGCAGCATTGCAATTTGGTTTATTCCCCAGCCTTTTCCAAGAAGACGTAACACGTTACGTTCAGATAGGGTAAGTATTTTACTTAGGGGAGCATTAGCCGCACTCCTGCTCATTCCCTCTGGCATAAGCACCTGGCTAATTTCTCCTTCGCTCCCATATCCGTGGCGAATAGCATTAATCACCCCTTCAACGGGCTCCTGGCTGGAGAGCAACGTAATACGCGGGCGTAACAAAAACTCCATTGCCACAGGCAGCACCGTACGTGGGGTGAAAAAGATCCAGTGTGAGCTATCACTTTGAGAAAAAAGAGAATAATAATTCTGACAGCGTCTTCTTGCATAGAAAAGCTCGTCAGAGATGTCAACAATGACCAGGCGAGCACTCTTTAATTGCAGCAGATCTATCTCTTCTACACAGGAATAATAATTGAGGATGTATTCAGGAAAATGACGTTCAAGTATACCGCCAATCCCGGCCCTGAGAACCGGAGTCTGGCTAATAACAATCCCATGAGTGTTGTCTGCTGATAACATAAAATCTCCACGTCCATTTGCGAGTTCTATCAATCCGCACGATGACTTTTTCCAATAGGAGCCAATAATAACCACAGATAATGACATTATCTGGATAAGCGTCGCCGTAAGAATTGGCGAAATTTATGAGTTGGGGTCAAACATAAAGAGCCGGAATTATAGTATTACCAACTTACATGTCAATATAACATACAGCCCACCAGATTATCTCGCGTATTATTAAAAAATAAAAAGGAAATTTAAAATAATCAAAGACAATATAATTAAGATAAAAACAATAATCTTAACAAATGTTTAAGAAATACTTTACGAAAACCAGTCTGTTAGTCGCAAATAATACCTCCTCTTTTCTTTTCATATGATTTTTTATAAAAAAACCTTAAATGAATTCTTAACCGGGTAATTAAGAAGACTTCAGAGCAAACTTCAGCGTGACTTACTGCACAAATCTTGATCTACCTGAGCGCCATTCTGCCTGTCACTTGTGCTAAAACTATCTTTTACGCTCCATCCTTCGTGAGCGTTGTGTTAACAGGTACCAGGGTAATCATGCAAACAGACCAGTCATCACAGCGTGTTATTACGCGGCTGTGTATTCAGTGTGGCCTTTTTTTGTTGCAGCATGGCGCTGAGAGCGCATTAGTGGAAGAGCTATCAACGCGTCTGGGCATCGCGTTGGGTATGGACAGCGTTGAAAGTCTCATCTCCTCTAACGCCATCGTTCTGACAACCATCAAAGATGGGCAATGCCTGACTTCAACACGTAAAAACAGCGATCGCGGTATCAATATGCACGTAGTAACGGAAATACAGCATATCGTGATCATGACCGAACATAAGTTGCTGGATGCCAGAGACGTTGAAAAGCGATTTGCCCAGGTTAAACCGCTGCGCTACCCACGCTGGCTGGTCACGCTTATGGTTGGCCTTTCCTGTGCCTGTTTCTGCCAACTCAATAAAGGCGGATGGGACGGCGCATTTATTACGTTTTGCGCCAGCAGCGTGGCGATGTATGTGCGACTGCTACTGGCGAATCGCCATATGCATCCACAGATTAATTTCTGCATTACCGCCTTTGTGGCCACGACCGTTTCCGGCTTGATGCTGACTCTTCCTGCCTTTATTCATTCATCAACCGTCGCCATGGCCGCCAGCGTGCTGTTGCTGGTACCCGGCTTTCCGCTGATCAACGCGGTTGCTGATATGTTCAAAGGCCATATCAACACCGGTCTTGCGCGCTGGGCCATCGCCAGCTTATTAACCCTCGCCACCTGTATCGGTGTGGTAATGGCAATGACACTGTGGGGGCTACGCGGATGGATGTGATCGCCTTTGTTCTGGCTCTTATACAAGATATGTTGCTGGCCGCAATCCCCGCCGTCGGGTTTGCCATGGTTTTCAACGTTCCCCATCGTGCCCTGCCCTGGTGTGCGCTCCTTGGCGCACTGGGCCACGGTTCCCGCTTTGCGCTGATGTACTGGGGTTTCAATATCGAATGGTCAACCTTTGTGGCCGCCATGCTGGTGGGATCGATAGGCATTCGCTGGTCGCGATGGTATCTGGCGCATCCTAAAGTGTTTACCGTGGCGGCAGTCATTCCCATGTTTCCGGGCATCTCGGCCTACACAGCGATGGTTTCGGCCGTGAAAATCGGCCACTTTGGTTACAGCGAAGAGTTAATGATCCTGTTACTGACGAATTTCCTGAAAGCCTCATCGATCGTTGGCGCGCTTTCTATTGGCCTGTCGATTCCCGGTCTGTGGATATACCGCAAACGCCCGCGCGTTTGAGATTTGTTTTCTGTCGCGGCCATGGTGATAATCCACAGACAAATGACGGCCAGTAAGGAGTGGATGTGGAACACCGTGGCAGCGATCTTTCCGAACATTTTGATGAATCCAACCTGAAAGACAAAATTTTCATCAGCGCCATCGCTCTGTTTGCCGAATACGGCCTGACAGGCGCACGCATGGAGCAAATCGCCGAGCGCGCCGCCACCACAAAACGCATGGTGGTGTACCATTTCAAAACCAAAGAAAACCTCTATTTACAGGTACTTGAATATGTCTACACCATGATTCGCCGCAGCGAGAAAAAGCTGAATCTTGCGGATATGCCGCCCGTAGAGGCGATGGTGCAACTGGTCGAAAGCACTTTTGATTACCATGCCGATCACCCTGATTTCATTCGTATTATCTGCATGGAGAACATGCAGCGCGGGCGTTTTATTCAGCAATCGGTCCTGCTGCGCGATGTGAACCGCAGCGCGCTGACCTTACTGGAAGATATTCTCCGCCGCGGCCAGCAAAAAAGGCTGTTCAATAAAAACGTCAATGCCCGCGATGTGCACCGTCTGATGAGCAGTTTCAGCTTTCACTACGTCGCCAACAGCTACTCTTTTTCCATGCTGTTTGAAGAGAACCCTGATGCGACTGCGCAGCGCCAGTACTATCGGGAGATGGCAGTCGAGGTTGTGCTACGTTATACCTGCCCGTAAAAAAATATCTTGCAATTAAATCGCACACTACATATATTAAAAAACATGAAAACGACACCGACCAAAAACGCACAGCTCGCCTTAGATAACCAGTTTTGTTTTGCACTCTACTCAACAAACCTGGCGCTGCATAAGCTTTACCGGCAGCTTCTGGCTCCGCTGAATCTTACTTATCCACAGTATCTGGTCATGCTGGTACTGTGGGAGCAGGACGATATCACCGTGTCAGAGATTGGTGAGCGCCTGTTTCTGGATTCAGCAACGCTGACGCCGCTGCTTAAACGGCTGGAAAGTGCAGGGCTGATCCGCCGTCAGCGTTCACGCCAGGATGAGCGGCAAGTGGTGATTACGTTGAGTGAAAGCGGGCGCGCATTGCAGCAGCAAGCGACGTCCATTCCGGAAGCGATAGGCTGTGCCATGGCCTGCGATAGCGCGACGCTGCACGATATCAAGCAGCAACTGGAACAGCTTCGCCAGAACTTTCAACGGGCATAAACTCCCTTTCGTGGGGAGTTTATCTCAACCAACTAAATAGCACGCTATTTTATAGCAACCAATCAAGATAATTAAGGAACCTGCCATGTCATTAGAAAAAGTCGTCTACACCGCTAAAGCTAAAGCCACCGGAGGCCGTGACGGCCGCGCAACCTCTTCTGACGGCGTCCTGGATGTCAAACTGGGCGTACCAAAAGAGATGGGCGGCGCGGGCGGTGAAGTGACCAACCCGGAACAACTGTTCGCTGCGGGCTACTCCGCCTGCTTCCTGGGCGCCATGAAGTTCGTCGCTGGCCGCGACAAAATTGCCATTCCGAAAGACGCATTTATCGAAGGTGAAGTCGGCATTGGTCCGCTGCCTACCGGTTTCGGTATCGAAGCGAAACTGAATATCCATCTGCCAGGTATGGACGCAGCCGAAGCGAAAAAACTGGTCGATGCCGCGCATATCGTTTGCCCTTATTCTAACGCCACCCGTGGCAACATCGACGTTACGCTGAACATTATTGCGTAACACGCAAGCGACACGTTGAGAAAATCAACAGCCGGGGAAACCCGGCTTTTTTCATGCTGTACTGCCCTTTCCGTTCACTGTGTTACTATGTGTCATTATGCCTGTGTGAAAAAAACACAGAGCGCCTTATCCGTAGTAATCCTGTTTGAGAACGCGTTATGTCTTCCAGAATCCTGACATCGAATGTCATCGGCATTGATGAATTTGTGCGCGATCACGCCAGTGTTCTGGCCCGTACGGAAGGCGGCGCTGTCGCTGTTTTTGCTAATAACAGCCCCGCGTTTTATGCCGTTACGCCGCAACGCCTTGAGCAATTACTGGCGCTTGAAGCCCGCCTTGCGCGGCCAGCCAGTGACATTGCCCTTGATGCACAATTTTATGAAGAACCCACCGCCGCGCCGGTGAATGTGCCAATGGGCAAATTCGCCATGTATGCAGGCTGGCAGCCGGATGCAGATTTCCAGCGTCTGGCTGCGTTGTGGGGCATTGCGTTAACGCAGCCCGTTACGCCAGAAGAGCTGGCCTCGTTTGTTGCCTACTGGCAGGCCGAAGGCAAAGTGTTCCACCATGTGCAGTGGCAGCAAAAGCTGGCGCGCAGCGTACAAATCGGTCGTACCAGCCAGAATAGCGCGGCGAAACGCGATATCAATGCACTATCAGAACCGGACAATCAAATCCCACCAGGCTTTAGAGGATAACGATGAAAAACGTCGGCGAATTGATGAAGCGACTGCAAAAGATGATGCCCGCCAACACCGTGCCTGCCTTTAAAACGGGCGAGGAGCTAATGGCCTGGCAGAAAGAACAGGGCGCAATCCGTTCGGCGGCGCTGGAGCGAGAAAACCGCGCAATGAAAATGCAGCGCACGTTTAATCGCTCCGGCATTCGTCCGCTGCACCAGAACTGCTCTTTTGAAAATTACCGGGTCGAAACGGAGGGCCAGATGCGTGCCCTCAGCCAGGCGCGTCAATATGTCGAAGAGTTTGAAGGCAATATCGCCAGTTTTATCTTTTCCGGCAAACCAGGCACCGGCAAGAATCACCTCGCCGCCGCTATCTGCAATGAACTGTTGCTGCGCGGTAAATCGGTGCTGATCATTACCGTTGCCGACATTATGTCTGCGATGAAAGAGACGTTCGGCAATCGCGAAAGCAGTGAAGAACAGTTGCTGAACGATTTAAGCAGCGTCGATCTGCTGGTGATTGACGAAATCGGCATGCAGACAGAATCCCGCTACGAAAAAGTCATTATCAATCAGATAGTCGATAGGCGTTCTTCGTCCAAACGCCCGACCGGCATGCTCACTAACAGCAATCTGGAAGAGATGAATAAGCTGTTGGGCGAGCGCGTAATGGACAGGATGCGTCTCGGCAACAGTCTGTGGGTGATCTTCAACTGGGAGAGCTACCGTAGCCGCGTCACCGGTAAAGAGTATTGAGAGTTTTCACCTCTGTGGCGGATCTGCGCAGGTGTATACTCAGCGCTTTACTGAAACATCGGGATCTGCACGATATGAAATTCGCCAAACGCCTGCTCTGCGCTGCTGCCATCAGCAGCGCCCTGCTAACCAGCTTTGCCAACGCCGCTTCCTGGCAGGATACGCTCTCCAGCGCCGCCAGCCAGCTCAGCCAGAAAAATCAGAGCAGCACCGCCTCGCAGCAGGGTGGGTTGTCGCTCTCCTCCCTGACCGGCCTGCTTAACGGCGGTAATCAGGCGCTCAGTTCCAATACCATGAACAATGCGGCAGGCGTAATGACCTGGTGCGCCAAAAACAAGCTCTCCTCGCTCACCAACACCGAGAATGTGAAAAACCAGGTGCTGGATAAACTGGGGCTCGGCGCCAGCCAGCAGAAACAGGACACCAACTATCTGGATGGCCTTCAGGGTATGCTGAATACCAAAAACGGCGAGCAGTTAAACCTGAGCAACATCGGCAGCACGCCGCTGGCCGAAAAAGTGAAGTCAAAAGCCTGTGATATCGTTCTGAAACAGGGCGTCAACTTCCTCTCCTGATCTTCCGCCGCGTTGAGCGCTTTTTCGGCCTGAACGCGGCATTTTCCCCTCTCTTTTTCCGTCGTTCCGCCCGTTCACAGACAGGATGTACAGCAACATTGTCGCTTTCTAAACCATTTCTTAATCAACTCAGAATAAAGTGACACTACAATTGCAGCAGTGTGACATCACTATTAAATTAGTTTTCCTGTTACAAAAATTATTAACCAGCAATATGTCTGGTCTTGATGAGGAATGACGGTTGTCCGAGTTGCTCTCTATTGCTCTGTTTCTCGCCTCGGTCGTGATTTACGCCTGTAAGGCGGGGCGAAATAGCTGGTGGTTTACTGCAACGCTGCTGGTATTGGGTCTGTTTATTATTTTGAATATCACGCTGTACGCCAGTAATTACTTTACCGGCGATGGCATTAACGATGCGGTGTTGTACACCCTCACCAACAGTCTGACCGGTGCGGGCATCAGCAAATACATGTTACCCGGGGTGGGGCTGGTTCTCGCGCTGGTGGCGTTGTTCTGCGCGCTGGGCTGGGTGCTGCGCCGTCGCCGCCATCTGCCCCACCATTTTGGTTACAGCCTGCTGGCACTGGTGCTGGCACTGGGTTCGGTCGATGCCAGCCCGGCATTTCGCCAGATCACCGAACTGGTGAAATCCCAGACGCGCGAGGGCGATCCTGATTTCGCCACGTTTTATAAAGTCCCGGCGAAGAAGATCCCGGAACCGAAACTCAATCTGGTCTACATCTACGGCGAAAGTCTGGAGCGTACCTACTTCAATGAAGAGGCCTTTCCTGGCCTGACGCCGGAACTGGGCGCGCTGAAAGCGCAAAGCCTCGACTTTAGCCATACGGAACAACTCCCCGGTACGGATTACACCATCGCCGGCATGGTCGCCTCGCAGTGCGGTATTCCACTGTTCGCGCCTTTTGAAGGCAACGCTTCCGCTTCGGTGTCCAGTTTCTTCCCGCAGAATCTTTGCCTCGGCGACATTCTGAAAAATTCCGGCTACGAGAACCATTTTATCCAGGGAGCGAATCTGCGCTTTGCCGGGAAAGATGTGTTCCTGAAATCACACGGTTTTGATTACCTCGTTGGCGCGGAAGAGCTGAAAAGCCAGGTCGCCGATCCCCACTACCGAAATGACTGGGGCTTCTACGACGATACGGTGCTGGATGCCGTCTGGAAACGCTACGAAGAGCTGTCGCGCGCGGGCAAACGCTTCTCGCTGTTCGCGCTGACCGTCGATACGCACCATCCGGATGGTTTTATCTCGCGCACCTGCGAGCGAAAAAGTTACAGCTATGATGGCAAACCGAACCAGTCATTCAGCGCCGTCACCTGTAGCCAGCAGCATATCGCGGCGTTGATCAATAAGATCAAAGCGTCGCCGTGGTTTAAAGACACGGTGATCGTAGTCTCTTCCGATCATCTGGCGATGAACAACACGGCATGGAAATACCTCAACAAACAAGATCGCAGCGATCTGTTCTTTGTGATGCGCGGCGATGAGCGCCAGGAGGATGTTTCCGGGATCAAACGCAGCACGCTGGATAACGGCGCAACCGTGCTCGATATCCTCGGCGGCGACAACTTCCTCGGCCTTGGGCGCAGCAGTATTTCCGGCCAGTCGCTCTCCGGGGTATTCCTGAATATGAAAGAGAAAGTGCTGGCATGGAAACCGGACGTCATTCGCCTGTGGAACTTCCCGAAAACGATGAAAGAGTTCACGGTGGATAGCCAGAAACAGATGGTCGCCTTCTCCGGCAGCCAGTTCCGTTTACCGCTGCTGGTGCGCGTTTCCAGTCATCGCGTTGAACCGCTGCCCGAAAGCGAATACTCCGCGCCGCTGCGCTTCCAGCTTGCCGACTTTGCACCGCGCGATAACTTCGTGTGGATCGATCAGTGCTACAAAATGGCGCGCCTGTGGTCACCAGAACTGGCGCTCTCTACCGACTGGTGCGTCTCGCAGGGGCAACTTGGCGGCGAACAGCAGGTTCAGCATATCGATAAGGCATTATGGAAAGGCAAAACCGCGTTTAAAGAGAGCGTGATCAGCGCCGATCGCTACCGGAATAACGTCGATACGCTGAAGATCCTCGATAACAACATTCGCTACAAAGCCGACAGTTTTGTCTTTAACGTTCCTGGCGCACCGGAAGAGGTGAAATCATTCAACGGCATTTCCCGTCCGGAAAGCTGGGGGCGCTGGTCCAACGCGCAGTTGGGCAAGGAAGTGTCGATTGAATATAACCAGCCGCTGCCGGAACATTTCGAACTGGTCATTACCGCCAAAGCGTATGGCCCGAACGCCAACCGCCCGATTCCGGTGCGTGTCGGCGATGAAGAGCAAACTCTGATGCTGGATAACACGCTCAGCACCACGACATTGCGCTTCAATAATCCTTCCCGCAGCAGCACGCTGGTGATTGTCCCCCCGGACCCGCAATCCACCAACGAAGGGAATATTCTCGGTCACTCGCCGCGTCAGATTGGAATCGGGCTGGCGGAAATCAAAGTGCTGAGTGACGAAGGTTAAAAATCGAAGGCTGGCCGTTACAGGTCAGCCTTCATCTCATACTGGCTAAGCGCAAGCTTGCTGTAACCCGCACGATCGAACAGCGGCGCAAATACGCCGGGCACCACCACCGAGGTGCTCAGACCGGGAAAATGCTGATTCAACGTCCGCAGAAGTTCACTGGCAAATCCTCTGCGCCGGTACTCCGGCTCCACATAAATAAACCGTAGCTGCGGCGTCTCCATGTGCGTGGCAATCACTGCCAGCGCATGATTACGGTACTCAAACGCCCGCGCCGGTAATGATACGGCGGAGAGCGGATCGGTCAGCCAGGAGAGCGTGGCATTACTCTCGCAGACCGCTTTGCGCACCACGATCAACGGATCAATTTCCCGCAACGCATTATCTTCACCGTCCACCTCCTTCGCGCCCTGAAAGCCATAAAGTGGCTGGATTGTGGTAAAGCCCAGCGAGTGATACAGAGCAACCGCCGGATGATTATCCTGAATGACTTCCAGCCGCAGCAACCGCACGCCTTTATCGCGCAGCGCGGTTATTAAGGGCGGAAGAAGACGTTTGCCCAACCCCTGCGCACGATACTGCGGGCGAATGGCGAACGCTGCCAGCCTCGCCGATGCGCCGCGCCGGGTGATCAGGGCCACCGCCGCAGGCTCCTCGTCATCCAGCCAGACGCATGAGTCCACGAGGCTAAGCCCTTCGGCGATAAAACGCTGGGCAAATACCGCTGGCGGCAACGAAAACGGCATGCTGTAACCTTCAAAACATTGCCCAACCAGGGCGGCAAGTTGCGTGCAACTGTAGTGAATGGCAGGGATAGCGACGAAGTTCATAAGGCTTCTCCACGAAATGATGCAGTGAGCATAGCACGGGGAAGCGGAGGGGAAATGCGCCCTGCATGACAGGGCGCAAATAACCGTCAGAAAGTTTCCCAGTTATCACCGGCATCGGTCACTGCCGCTTTACGCGGTAGTGCGCTTGCCGGAGAGGCCCGGGTGAAACTGGCTGGCGTCGCGCTGTTCAGCTTGCTCTGCTGCTGGCTAATGCGAAATACGGAAACCGCCTGCGTCAGACGGCTGGCCTGCTCTTCAAGCGCCGCCGCAGCAGCAGCGGACTCTTCCACCAGCGAGGCGTTCTGCTGTGTCACCCGATCCATCTCGGAAACCGCCAGACCCACCTGGTCGATACCACGGCTCTGCTCATCGGAGGCAGACGCGATTTCACCCATAATGTCGGTCACGCGGGTCACCGCATTCACGATTTCACCCATGGTTTCCCCGGCGCTTTCCACCAGCGTAGAACCCAGTTCAACGCGACCGACAGAGTCTTCAATCAGGCTTTTGATTTCACGAGCGGCCTGGGCGCTGCGCTGCGCCAGGTTGCGAACTTCGCCCGCCACCACCGCAAAGCCACGCCCCTGCTCGCCCGCACGCGCGGCTTCAACAGCGGCGTTCAGCGCCAGGATGTTGGTCTGGAAGGCAATACCGTCGATTACGCTGATAATGTCAGCGATCTTCTGCGAACTGGCGGCAATATCACGCATCGTCTGCACAACATTATCCACCACTTTACCGCCTTTCTGCGCGGTTTCAGAGGCGCTCAGCGCCAGGTGGCTCGCCTGACGGGCGTTATCGGCGTTCTGTTTCACCGTTGCCGTCAGTTCTTCCATGCTGGCTGCCGTCTCTTCCAGCGAAGCGGCCTGCTGCTCGGTACGGGAGGAAAGGTCGTTATTCCCCACCGAAATTTCACTGGCCCCGCTATAAATCGCGTTGGCGCCATTACGCACATCGCTGACGGTACGCACCAGCTCACTCTGCATATGACGCAGGCTGTCAGCCAACACACCCATCTCATTGGAACCGTGGACATCAATGCGCTGTACCAGATCGCCGCCAGCAATATGACGAATGTTGTCGATCAGGTGGTTCAACGGCCCGATCAGCGCTCGCTTGATCCCAGCCCAGACACCGATGATCACCAGCAGCACAACGATCAGCACCGTAATAATGATCCAAATGGCAGAGCCGTAAGAGCTTTCGCTATCGCTGACCGCCGTTTCATACAGATGATCGTTCTGCTGCAAATAATTGAGGTACTGCTTCTCGAAACCGTCCTGATAGCTCTGGGTCGGCTGATCGAAGAAGGCATTAATTTTGCCTGCGCCCAGCAACTGGATCAGCTCCGCCAGCGCGTTGTGGTAGATATCGTAGTTACGCTTGATCTCTGCCGCAGCTTCCTCGCTCTGGCGCGGATCGCGCGGCAGTGCCTGGTAAGCATTCCAGCTTGCTTCTGCCTGTTTCAGCGAGATGCTGGCAATCTGCATCAGATCGGACACCGTCGCGCCGCTGCCAATATTGTTCTGATCCATCATGTAGCGGATCCCGGCGCGGTTAAGGGTATTACGGGTTTGCAGCAGCGCAACCCAGCTGGCGTTCAGCGTGGACTGTTGCTGGCGAATGGTTTGCAGAACGGTGAAGTTTTCTTTGTCGTGTTTCAGCGCGTTAAAGAACAAGCCGCCAGAAGTGAGTTGTAAAAGGCCAAATAATCCCAGCACCAGCAATAAACTGGTGACAAGTTTGATGCGAGTTAACATGTTTTCTCTTTCCTTATAGACAGACGTTAGGTTTTCGGCCTGCATAAGAAAAACTTTATGGTGCATCGTGCTATTTTTGTTCGCTTTTCACCGAACAAAAGACAACCAGCCTTTTCTCTCTGCGTGATCAAAATCACATATTTTCCGGCACTTACGCGCCGCTGAAACCGCTCACCACCACCCCTTTACCGCTCAGCAACCGTTTCTGACCACTGAGTCAAATCATCGCCGCTTTACGCGCGTAATTTGTCATGATCGCAGCCAGCATTCAGTCAAAACAACACTTCAAGTCCAGTTCACTCATTCTGCAAAAAACCAGGTCTGATATGGATACTAAAAAACTCTTCAAGCACATACCCTGGGTGATTCTCGGGATTATCGGTGCTTTCTGTCTCTCTGTTGTCGCCTTACGCCGGGGTGAGCACGTTAGTGCTCTGTGGATCGTTGTTGCATCCGTCTCCGTCTATCTGGTGGCTTACCGCTACTACAGCCTTTACATCGCGCAAAAGGTGATGAAACTCGATCCGACCCGCGCAACACCGGCGGTGATCAATAACGACGGCCTTAACTATGTGCCAACCAACCGCTACGTGCTGTTTGGTCACCACTTTGCCGCCATCGCTGGTGCAGGCCCGCTGGTCGGCCCGGTACTGGCCGCGCAAATGGGTTACCTGCCCGGCACATTGTGGCTGCTGGCAGGCGTAGTGCTGGCCGGTGCGGTACAGGATTTCATGGTGCTGTTTATCTCCTCCCGTCGTAACGGCGCCTCTCTCGGTGAGATGGTGAAAGAGGAGATGGGCCGCGTACCCGGCACCATCGCGCTGTTCGGTTGCTTCCTGATTATGATCATCATCCTCGCGGTGCTGGCGCTGATCGTGGTGAAAGCACTGGCGGAAAGCCCGTGGGGCGTGTTCACCGTTTGCTCCACCGTACCGATTGCCCTGTTTATGGGGATCTACATGCGCTTCCTGCGCCCTGGCCGCGTGGGTGAAGTGTCGGTGATCGGTATTGTGCTGCTGGTGGCTTCCATCTGGTTTGGCGGTGTGATCGCCCACGACCCGTACTGGGGACCGGCGCTGACCTTCAAAGACACCACCATCACCTTCGCGCTGGTTGGTTATGCCTTTGTTTCTGCGCTGCTGCCGGTCTGGCTGATCCTCGCGCCGCGTGACTATCTGGCGACCTTCCTGAAAATCGGCGTGATCGTCGGTCTGGCGCTGGGCATCGTGATCCTCAACCCGGAACTGAAAATGCCTGCGGTGACGCAGTACATTGACGGCACCGGCCCGCTGTGGAAAGGTGCACTGTTCCCGTTCCTGTTTATCACTATCGCCTGTGGCGCCGTATCTGGCTTCCATGCGCTGATCGCTTCGGGTACGACACCGAAACTGCTGGCCAACGAAACCGACGCGCGCTTTATCGGTTATGGCGCAATGCTGATGGAATCCTTCGTTGCGGTAATGGCGCTGGTTGCAGCATCTATTATCGAACCGGGCCTCTACTTTGCGATGAACACCCCGCCAGCCGGTCTGGGCATCACCATGCCAAACCTGCATGAGCTGGGCGGTGAAAACGCGCCGATGATTCTGGCGCAGTTGAAAGATGTAACCGCGCACGCGGCGGCAACCGTCAGCTCCTGGGGCTTTGTGATTTCACCTGAGCAGATCCTGCAAACTGCAAAAGATATCGGCGAACCGTCGGTACTGAACCGCGCAGGTGGCGCGCCAACGCTGGCGGTCGGTATCGCTCACGTGTTCCACAAAATCATCCCGATGGCAGACATGGGCTTCTGGTACCACTTCGGTATTCTGTTTGAAGCGCTGTTTATCCTTACCGCGCTGGACGCGGGCACACGTGCCGGTCGCTTTATGTTGCAGGATCTGCTGGGCAACTTCGTACCGTTCCTGAAGAAAACCGATTCGCTGGTAGCAGGCGTTATCGGTACGGCGGGCTGCGTGGGTCTGTGGGGTTACCTGCTGTATCAGGGCGTGGTCGATCCGCTGGGCGGCGTGAAGAGCCTGTGGCCGCTGTTCGGCATCTCTAACCAGATGCTGGCCGCAGTGGCGCTGATGCTGGGCACGGTGGTGCTGGTGAAAATGCAGCGCACCAAATACATCTGGGTGACCGTGGTTCCGGCCATGTGGCTGCTGCTGTGCACCACCTGGGCGTTGGGTCTGAAACTGTTCAGCACCAACCCGCAACTGGAAGGCTTCCTGTATATGGCTAACCAGTACAAAGAGAAGATTGCCGCGGGCGGCAGTGACCTGACTGCGCAACAGATTGCCAACATGAACCATATCGTGGTGAACAACTACACCAACGCCGGTTTGAGTATTCTGTTCCTGGTGGTGGTTTACAGCATCATCTTCTACGGCATCAAAACCTGGCTGAACGTACGTAACAATAAAGTGCGTACCGACAAAGAAACACCGTATGTTCCGGTGCCGGAAGGCGGCGTGAAAACCTCTTCACATCATTAAACCTGATGCCGGATGGCTACGCCTATCCGGCCTAACAAAACTTCATGATGTAGAACCCCGCAGAGCGGGGTTCTACATGAGTTCAGCAGTCATCGCAGGCCGGATAGGACGAACGCCGCCATCCAGCATAATCAATATCCGGGAAGAATAATGTTTGGTAACTTAGGCGAAGCAAAAAAGTACCTCGGTCAGGCGGCAAAGATGCTGATTGGTATTCCGGACTATGACAACTATGTTGACCATATGAAGACCAACCATCCCGACAAATCGTACATGACTTACGAAGAGTTCTTCCGCGAACGCCAGCAGGCGCGTTACGGCGGCGACGGCAAGGGCGGTGTCCGCTGTTGCTAAAGGAGATGTTATGACCCCAATTGCAGTCACACTGTTGACCGGTTTCCTCGGCGCAGGCAAAACCACCCTCTTACGCCATATCCTCAATGAACAGCACGGCTACAAAATCGCCGTCATCGAAAACGAATTCGGTGAAGTCTCCGTTGACGATCAATTAATTGGCGATCGCGCCACGCAAATCAAAACCCTGACTAACGGCTGTATCTGCTGTAGCCGCTCCAGTGAGCTGGAAGATGCGCTGTTGGATCTGCTCGACAGCCTCGATCGCGGCGATATCGCCTTTGACCGCCTGGTGATCGAGTGCACCGGCATGGCGGATCCTGGCCCAATCATTCAGACTTTTTTCGCCCATGAGACCCTCTGCCAGCGCTATCTGCTCGACGGGGTGATCGCGCTGGTCGATGCTGTCCACGCCGATGAACAAATGAACCAGTTTACGCTGGCGCAATCGCAGATTGGCTATGCCGACCGCATTCTGCTGAGCAAAACCGATGTTGCCGGCGAGAGCGAAAAACTGCGCGAACGCCTGCGCCGCATCAACGCCCGCGCGCCGATTTACACCGTTACTCACGGAGATATCGAGCTGGCGAATCTGTTTAATACCAACGGATTTATGCTGGAAGAGAACGTGGTCGCCGCGAAGCCGCGCTTCCACTTTATGGCCGACAAGCAGAACGACATTAGCTCGATTGTGGTAGAACTCGATTACCCGGTGGACATCAGCGAGGTGTCGCGCGTAATGGAGAGCCTGCTGCTGAGTTTTGCCGAAAAGTTATTGCGTTACAAAGGGATGCTGTGGATAGACGGCGAGCCAAACCGTCTGCTTTTCCAGGGCGTGCAGCGCCTCTACAGCGCCGACTGGGATCGCCCGTGGGGCGATGAAACCCCGCACAGCACGCTGGTGTTTATTGGTGTGCAACTGCCGGAAGACGAAATCCGCGAAGCCTTTGCAGGGTTAAAAAAATAGCCACTGCCTTATCCGGCCAGGGGTTTGCAGAGCAGAACGCAGGCCGGATAAGCGCAGCGCCATCCGGCAACTATCCGTTACTTCTTGTTCTGCAAATCGCGCATCATTGCCTCACGCAAAATGGCATTGAGCCGCGTCTGATACCCTTTCCCCGGTCGTTTTAACCACTCCATCACATCAGCATCAATACGCACCGATGCCTGCGTTTTTAACGGGCGAAAAAACTTACCGCGCACAGCGCCAGCCCATAACACGTCATCTGTGGACGGAATATCGCTGTAATCAATCTCTCCGTCCGATTTATTTGCCTGCGCTTTTAATTCAGCTTCACGCTGCTTGTTGAGCGCTGGCAACTCACCCGATTTATGTTTAACCATGCTCATAACGATCCCTTTCTTTATTCGCCATTCTCGAACCGGTCCTGGATGGACAAATGGTAAGGATCCTCGAAAACCGATACGGCTTCTTCAAAGCGAATGCCATGCTTGCGTTGATTACTTCTTGCTTTAGTGACGTCCCATTCAAACTCCATGACATGCTTTTCTCATCCTTGAGTGTATATACAGAAAAGTATATACATTTTTGTATTTTGATCTGCTGTTTTTTTCATCATGGAATGTAAAGATTCCCCCTCCTCGCTGGAGGGGGAAAGGGAAAATTACTGCCGTACCACCACCAGTTTCTGGTTCACAAACTCTTTAATGCCTAAATCAGAGAGTTCGCGGCCAAAGCCGGAGCGCTTCACGCCGCCGAACGGCAATTCTGCGGCGGTATCGGTCAGCCAGTTGATCCACACCATTCCGGTTTCAATGCGCGAAGCCATCTGTTTCGCGCGCTTGATATTACGGCTGAAGATTGCCCCGCCGAGGCCATAGTGCGAATCATTAGCCAGTCGAACAGCTTCATCATCGTTATTCACCACATAAATTTGCGCCACCGGGCCAAAGAACTCTTCAAAGTAAGCCGGGTTATCGCGCGTAATATGGGTCAAAATAGTGGGTTCAAAGAAGTTGCCTTCGCTTTTGGCAGGTTTACCGCCGAAATGCAGTTTCGCCCCTTTTTGTACCGCCTCGCTCACCTGCTGGCTTAGCGTATCCAGCGCCTCTTTCGACGAAAGCGGGCCAAGCGTGGTGCTTTCATCCAGTGGATCGCCCAGCTTCACCTGGCCGAAAGCGTCCGTGAATTTGCGCAGAAATTGATCGGCAATATCCTGATGAATAATAAAGCGTTTGGCTGCCGTACAAACCTGGCCCGCATTCGCCAGGCGTGCCTGCACGCCGGTTTCCACCGCCTTATCCAGATCGGCGTCATCCAGCACAATAAACACGTCATTCCCGCCCAGTTCCAGCGTCGATTTTTTGGTGTGCTTCGCCGCCTGCGCCGCTACCGCGCAACCGGCTTTTTCCGAACCGGTCAGCGCCGCTCCCTGCACGCGCGGATCGGCAATAATGGCCGATACCTGTTCGGAAGAGATAAACAGATTGGTCCACGCCCCTTCCGGTGCGCCCGCTTCCCTCACCAGATGGGCAAAAGCTTCGGCGCACTGCGGCACGATGCTGGCATGTTTACAGAGAACCGGGTTACCGGCGGCGAAGTTTGGCGCCAGCACGCGCATCAACTGGTAATAGGGGAAGTTCCACGGCTCCACGGCCATGATCACGCCAATCGGATGGTGCTCAACCCACGCTTCGCCGAGTTCAGACGGGTATTTCACCGGTGCCAGGAAGGTTTTCGCGTTATCGGCATAGTAGCGGGCGATCTGCGCACAGAGCTGTACTTCGCTGCGGCTTTGCGCAATCAGTTTCCCCATCTCACGGCTGGCGATTTTTGCCAGCGCTTCCTGCTGGTTATCAATCAGATCGGCCAGTTTGTGCAACACCGTAAGCCGCTGATCAATATCCCCCTTCGACCACGAAGAGTGATACAGCGCATCCGCTTTTGTCAGTGCCACTTCAATCTCGGCATCATTGTGGTTCGCGTACTCTTTAATGAGCTGATTGTTAAAAGGATTCACTGTTTTATAAGCCATATTACATGTCTCCTGGTATCGTCATTCATTAAGTTTTAAACGCTGGCACAAGTCTTAAGACTAGTTGATACATGACGTCTTATAAGAATAAACAGGATAAAGATAAGTAAAGATAATGATTAACCGGCAGGTTATAGCGTTGATTTTGGCAGACGTACGTTGCGCTATGCTTATGCGATGAACATCACAGGAGGCAGCATGCAGCAGACCGTTCGCGGGATCGATCATATTGGTATTACCGTTCCGGATATCGAGGAAGCCACACAATTTCTCACCCAGGGGCTAGGTGCCGAACTGATTTATCAGTCCGTTTCGCCGGAAGATAACGATCTTGATAACGATGCGCAGCAGAAGACGTTAGGCCTGGTGCCGGGTACGGTGGTGAAAGCGGTGAGGATGTTGAAACTCGCGCATGGCCCCGGCATTGAGCTGTTTGAAATGCAGGGACCATCACAGCGGGAAGCGCAGCGGGCCAATGATTTTGGCCTGCAGCACTTTGCGGTTTACAGCGACGATATTGAACGCGCGTTACAGCGTTTTCGCGCGGCGGGCGGCGAAGTGTTTACCGCGCCGCAGCCGCTGAGTTTTGCCACCGAAAAAGGCGAGGGTAATGTGTTTTGCTACGGCCGCACGCCGTGGGGCAGCATCGTCGAGTTTATCTCCCGGCCCTCGCCGATGCCCTATGAGCGTGAAACGCCACTGCGCCGCTGGAAGCCCTGACTCAGCCCAGCACATCCTGCACACAGGCTTTAAACACTTTCACGCCGAGCGCTAATGCTTCGCGGTCAAAGTGCATTTCCGGGTGATGCAGCCCCGGCGTCAGGTTGGCGCCCAGCCCCCAGAAACCGCCTTTCACCTGCGGGCGCAGACGCAGGTAGTGGAAGAAGTCTTCACTGCCTGGTGTTGATTTCGGTTCGGTCAACCCGGCATCGCCAAACACGCTACGAATTGCGCGGGAAACCACTTCCGTTGCCTCATCATGAATAATGGCGGCAGGCATCTCTTTCAGGATGCGGATCTCCGCGCGTGCGCCATACGCCGCGGCGCTGCTCTCAATGGCGCGCAGCACCTGTTGCTTGAGTGTATCCATGGATTCGTTCTGCGCCGCACGCAAATCCCAGCACACCTGCGCTTTATCGGGAATCGAGTTTGTTACTCCAGCATCGCAGAGAAAACGCGTGGCTTTCGCGCTCCAGGTCAGCGACGGCGCAAGGTGAATGCCATTCACAGCCTGTACCGCGTGCGCCGCGGCATCCAGCGCGTTCACCCCTAAATGCGGGCGCGCGGCGTGGGCCGCTTTACCGTGGAACATCACTTCAACAGTGGCAGATGCCGAGTAGTACATCGCCGGAACAGCCTGCCCCATCGGGCACTCTTCCAGCGGGCGCAGGTGGAAGCCGAGCAGCATATCGACATCTTCCAGCACGCCAGCCTCGGTGAGGGCGATCGCTCCGGTGCCCAGTTCTTCAGCTGGCTGGAAGATAAACTTCAGCTTGCCCTTTTTCACCACCCCTTCCGCCATCACTTCCTGGGCGGTGGTCAGCACCACGGAAGAGTGACCATCGTGGCCGCAGGTGTGGCGCGCGACATGCTCGCCATTGATGATATGTCCCAGCGCGTCCATATCGGCGCGCAACGCCAGTACCGGGCCGGGTTTACCGCTGTCCAGCACGGCCACGATGCCGGTGGTGTTATTCACCTGGCGCGTGACCTGGTAGCCCGCCGCCTCCAGTACGCCTGCGATGTAGGCAGAGGTTTTGTACTCTTCGAATCCCAGCTCCGGGATCTGATGCAGGTAATTAAAGTGTTCTAATGTGCGTGACACGTCTTACTCCTTGGTATTCTTTACTCAGGCAATAGCGCGCATGATCAGCATAGAAATAATCGCGTTAAGAATGCTGACGGCCATCAGTAACGGCCAGTACTTCTTCGGGACATCGGCCACACCCA
Source organism: Kosakonia sp. H7A (assembly GCF_003028445.1). NCBI lineage: Bacteria > Pseudomonadati > Pseudomonadota > Gammaproteobacteria > Enterobacterales > Enterobacteriaceae > Kosakonia > Kosakonia sp. H7A. Next base: position 258,877 of record NZ_PYTZ01000004.1, read on the forward strand.
GCAGGCGGCCCATATACTGTAGCTGTGAACCCATTAAAAAGATGGCCGGGGCGAGAATGGTGATCTGCCCGACATCAAGCTGACCTTTACTCAGCAGGCTGATAGCAACGCCGGTTCCAGCGGAAGAGGAGAGCCAGGCGGTGAGCAGCACGGTCACGGCTTCGCCCGGCAGGCCGAACACGCCCATCAGCGGTGCGAAGAGATGACCAATAATCTGCATCACGCCCAGTAAGTTGAGCATTTCAGCAATCACATAGGCCATTACGACATTCGGCATCAGGTTATTAATGGCGATATTAAAACCTTTACGTGCGCCGATAACGAAAATATCAAACGGGTTGCCGGAGACTTTGGCGGTATTATTCATGGTCGAAATCTCTCTTATAGACAGTATTTAATGTCAGGCGAACCACGGCGGCGCCAACGAATTTCAGGACAAACATTAAGACCAGCGGAATAATGATCGGAATGGTTAATGAGGCAAACATCGCCGATCCAATCGAGAAGTAATTATTAATTAATCCGGCACCGGAATATTGCCACGCGCCCATAATTACCACGTCCTTACGGGCAATTTTTCCGCTGTCATACAGCTCTTTGGTGAGCGCCGCACCGGCATCGGTACTTTGCAGGTCGGTGATCAACGCCAACCCGGTGTAGCCCGGAATACCCAGCAGCGGTTTCAGCAGCGGCGTCAGTAATTTGTGCGCCGCGCGAATAGCACCATAGTGGGTGAATATCTCCAGCAGCCCCAGCGCCAGCATAACCGTTGGCACCAGCGACAGCGCAAACAAGAAACCCGCTTTGGCGCTGATGCCGCCGCTGCCGATAAAGGTGCTGGTTTCCGGCGACTTCATGGTGCCAAAACTACCGCCCAGCGTGGTGAAGTCGAAGGCGCCCAGCCACGCCATACCGTCCACTTTAAAAAAGAAACCGGAAAAAACCAGCAGCACAATGATCAAGGAGATCCAGGCACCCGGCCCCACTTTCCACTCGTTTGCTTCTTCGTTTGCCGGTTGCTCCAGCGTTTTAGATTCGCTCATAACATCTCTCTTTAAATATAAATTAGATGACCATGTTGTATGAATAAGCAGGATCCGTGCCTGAATAACAAAATGCTAAAATAAATAACTGGCATTGCATTTTTTAACGCAATAAAAAACCTTCCCGAAAAATACCGGGAATAAAAAGCAAAGTTAGCGAAAATTTATTTAATTAAGCCCTGACACTGCCCTAATAAAATAACCTCTCACCGTTTTCGGGCACCGTTTTGGTGCAATTCTATCGGCGTTGTTTTTCATTTCCTCCCGGCAGAATAAATTAAGCATTAATTTGATTATCTCTATTAAACCGGCATGATAAATGCCTGCAAATGAATGTTATTGTTGCTTTCAGGTCAACAGTCGAGCGAGGAAACGGCGCATGTTTCAGGACAAACCGGTCGGTTATCTGTATGAAGTGGGCATCCAGGGTGGCATTCGCCGCGCGGCGGATATCCTCGGCGTTAACCCGTCGGTTATCAGCCGTCAGATAGCCCAACTGGAACGCGCGCTCCAGCTACCGTTGTTGGAGCGGCGTGGACGAAACGTGGTGCTGACGGAAGCCGGTCGCCTGCTGGCCGAGGACTATTTCGCCAGCCGCCAGCGGCGGGAGAAGCTGGAAAGCCAGCTAAAAGATCTGCGCCATATGCGCGGCGGCACGATTTCGGTCCGCATTGGCGGCGGGCTGATCACCGCCTTTATCGAAGGCGTGATGCGTGAATTCGCCAAATCTTATCCGCAGGTGTTTGTCGATATCGTGGTGGGCAGCATGCAGGAGATGCTCAACGATATTGTCAGCGGCGAAGCCGATATGGCGCTGGCATTCGGCCCGATCGGTACGCCAGAGCTCAAACGCCACAGCTTCCAGTGGGGGCCGATTTGCGCGGTCGTGTCGCCGCAGCATCCAATCGCCGGGCGCAGCAGTATCACCATTGAAGAGCTGGCGGAGTACCCGCTGATCGCGCTGACGGAAAACTTTGGCCTGCAACGCCATATGAATGCGATGTTTAAAAGCCAGGGGTTGCAGTTTCACCCGGCGTACCGCTGCAACCAGTTTTCCACCGCCATGGGCATGAGCCAGGCCGGGCTGGGTATTTCGTTTATGACCGCTTATGCCGCCGCCGATCCTATTCGCCAGGGCTCGCTGGTTGCCGTGCCGCTCGATCATCCGATTGCCAGCAGCGCGCAGTGCCATCTGCTGCGTAGCTCCGACCGCCGCTTTACCCCGGCAGCCCACCATATGTGGCAGCTACTGCGCAATGCGTTTAGCGACAAATAACAACCTGTGATATACCTGAAATCACATCACTCACCAGGGCAGCTATGTCGATCATCCGCGATATTCAACAAACGTTCCGCCGTCTGCCCGGCGTCGAGTTGCGCAGCACCTGGCGCAGCCAGCAGGCTTATAAACGCCACAGCCATCCGCAACTGTCGATTGGCGCGATACTCGATGGACAAACCCGCTGCGTCTGCCATCAGCAAGAATACCTGCTACAGGCGGGCGATCTGATGGTTATTCCGGCCTTAACGCCGCACAGCTGTAATCCGCTTGTCGGGCAACCACGCAGCTACCATATGCTGTATCTGACGCAGGAAGCTCGCCCTCAGCCCGCATTACAGGTGATCCGCAACCCACGGCTTTTCCACCAGTATCTGCAAATTGTGGCGCTTATTGAGCATGAGAAAGCGCGGGAGTTACCGGCGGCCATCGCTCATCTGCTGAATGCGCTGCCCGCCAACGGCAATCATCCTTCCGCGCTGCGTCCACTGAGCCAGCAATTGCAGGCCGCGTTAACCGATAATCTGCAATCGCCACCGACGCTGGATGCGCTGGCGTACGGCTTTTCGCTGCGCAAAGAGACGCTGATCCGCGCTTTTAAGCAGGACACCGGCCTGACGCCCGGCAGCTTTCTGAATATCGCCCGCGTGGAGTTTGCCAAAAGCCGCCTGCGCGCCGGGGAAACGCTGGCCGACGTCAGTTACCAGAGCGGTTTTGCCGATCAGAGCCACTTTCACCGTACCTTTGTGAACTACACCGCCGCCACACCGCGCCAGTACGCCCGATCAATATCCGACAATAAATAGCGCTCCCTCTGCGCTACGGTGGCCTCTGTTTTTTCCTGTTGAGGTCACTATGGAATCGCTATTTCCCTCTGCTTTTCCCGCACTGGCGCTGGCGCATTTTGTTGCGCTGCTTAGCCCAGGTCCAGATTTCTTCCTGCTGATCGGCTTTGCCATTCGTTACCGCCTGCGCGGCAGCGCCGGGTTATGCGTCGGCATCGCCACCGGCAATGCGCTCTATATTGTGCTGGTGATTATGGGTGCCAGCGCCCTGCGTCAATTCGCGCCGCTGTTCACCGCCATCGAACTGCTCGGTGCGCTCTATTTGCTGTGGATTGGCACCCATTTGCTGCGTAGCCGCCCGCAAACGCTGGCCATGAAACACACGCAGCAGCAGCGCCCGTCGTTGCGAAAACAGTGCCTGCTCGGGCTCGGTTCCGCTTTGCTGAACCCGAAAAATGCGCTGTTTTATCTTGCGCTGATGACCGCACTGCTGGGGCCGGAGGTGACGCTGCTTCAGCAATCGGCAAGCGGCATCTGGATGGTGCTGGTGGTGCTGTTGTGGGATCTGGCGCTGGTCACGCTGATTGGCCTGCCCGCCGTGCAACAACGCCTGAGCCGCAGCATCTGCTGGATAGAACGCAGCGCTGGCGCAGTACTGATTGTGTTTGGGGTGTGGATCCTTGCTGGATTACTGCGGGATCTGCTTGCGATTTAACCTTTTGCATGAATCTGTCGTTGGGTTATATGCTTAAGTCATGGAAAAATTAGCCGAACTTAAGCGCGCCAAGCGTCTGGCGCTCTCGCTGTTGCTGGTTGCAGCCGCAACGTTTATCACTACGCTGTTCCTGCCGCCAGGGTTCTGGGTGAGCGGGATCAAAGCCATTGCTGAAGCGGCAATGGTAGGCGCGCTGGCGGACTGGTTTGCCGTGGTGGCGCTGTTTCATCGCGTACCGTTGCCGTTCATTTCCCGCCATACGGCGATCATCCCGCGCAATAAAGATCGAATCGGCGACAACCTTGGCCAGTTCGTGCAGGAGAAGTTTCTCGATACGCAGTCGCTGGTGGCACTGATCCAGCGCCACCAACCAGCGCAGATGATCGGCGTCTGGTTTAGCCAACCGGAAAACGCGCAGCGCGTCGGCCAGCATCTGTTGCAGGTCATGAGCGGTTTTCTGGAAATGGCCGATGACTCCCGCATTCAGCGCCTGCTGCGCCGCGCGGTGCATAAAGCTATCGATAAAGTCGATCTGACCGAAACCAGCGCCATCATGCTGGAGAGCCTGACGCGCAACAATCGCCACCAGAAACTGCTCGACACCTTAATCGCCCAGCTTATCGCCCTGCTGCAGCGGCAGAGCACCCGCACCTTTATTGCCCGCCAGGTTGTGCACTGGCTGGAGACCGATCACCCGATGAAAGCAAAGCTGCTGCCAACGGAATGGCTCGGCGAGCAGAGCGCGGATCTGGTCTCCGAGGCGGTGAATTCTCTGCTGGATGATATTAACGAAGACCGCGCGCATCAGATCCGCCAGGCTTTTGATCGCGCAACCATCAAGCTGATCGCCAATCTGAAAACCGATCCGGAAATCGCCGAGCGCGCAGACAACATCAAAGAATATCTGAAGAATGACGAAGCCTTTAATCGCTATGTCGGCGAGATGTGGGCGGATCTGCGCGGCTGGATGAAAGCGGATATGCAGTCCACTGATTCGCGCATGAAAAAGCGCATCAGCGATGCCGGGCTGTGGTTCGGCGAAACACTGCTGGCAGACGGCGCGCTGCGCGCCTCGCTGAATGAGCATCTGGAGCAGGCGGCATATCGCGTCGCGCCTGATTTTGCCGCTTTTTTAACGCGCCATATCAGCGACACGGTAAAAAGCTGGGACGCGCGGGACATGTCGCGCCAGGTGGAACTGAACATTGGCAAGGATCTGCAATTTATCCGCATCAACGGCACGCTGGTCGGCGGCTGCATTGGCCTGATCCTTTATCTGCTGTCACAGTTGCCCACGCTGCTGCACTTTTCTCCTTTTTGAGCCGTCGCGATCAACAAAACCACATATTTATCGCGGCTATAATGCGGCATCTTTTTATCATCTCCCGTGTCACGGGGAAGGAAAATCATGTCGCTTATCACCGCACTCCCGGATGTTTTCGAGCAATTCTCCGCCGCCCGCCAGAAAGGCTTTCTCACCGTGATGGATCTGAAAGAACAGGGCATTCCGCTGGTCGGCACCTACTGCACGTTTATGCCGCAAGAGATCGCCATGGCGGCCGGAGCGGTGGTGGTTTCGCTCTGTTCCACCAACGATGAAACCATCGAAGAAGCCGAAAAAGATCTGCCGCGCAACCTCTGCCCGTTAATCAAAAGCAGCTATGGCTTCGGTAAAACCGACAAATGTCCCTACTTCTACTTTTCCGATCTGGTAGTCGGCGAAACCACCTGCGACGGCAAGAAAAAAATGTACGAGTACATGGCCGAATTTAAAGCCGTACACGTGATGCAACTGCCGAACAGCGCTGCGGATGCGGCCTCCCGCGCGCTATGGAAAGCGGAAATTTTGCGGTTACAGCAGGTTATCGAACAACGTTTTGGTCAGCCAATTAGCGAGGCCGCGCTGCGCGAGGCCATCGCGCTGAAAAACCGCGAACGCCAGGCGCTGGCGAACTTCTATCGCGTCGGGCAGCTTAATCCTCCTGCGCTTAGCGGCGTCGATATTTTGAAAGTGGTCTACGGCGCGACCTTCCGCTTCGATAAAGAGGCACTGATTAGCGAACTGAACGCGATGGCTGAACAGGTCAGAGCGGACTGGCAGGCCGGAAAACGCCTCGATGCCCGCCCGCGCATTTTGATCACCGGCTGCCCGATTGGCGGCGCGGCGGAAAAAGTAGTACGCGCCATTGAAGAGAACGGCGGCTGGGTGGTTGGTTACGAAAACTGCACCGGGGCGAAAGCGACCGAACGCTGCGTTGACGAGAGCGGCGATGTCTATGATGCATTGACCGACAAATACCTGGCGATTGGCTGCTCATGCATCTCCCCCAACGACGAACGGCTGAAGCTACTCAGCCAGATGGTGGACGAGTACCAGGCCGATGGCGTGATCGATGTGATTTTGCAGGCCTGCCACACTTATGCGGTCGAATCGCTGGCGATCAAACGTCACGTACGCCAGCAGCACAACATTCCTTATATGGCGATTGAGACGGATTACTCGACATCCGACATCGGGCAGCTCAGCACCCGCGTCGCCGCGTTTATTGAGATGCTGTAAGGAGCTGTTGTGGCACTGACCATAGGCATTGATTCCGGTTCGACCACCACGAAAGGCATTCTGCTGGAGGACGACAGCATTGTGCGGCGCTTTCTCTGCCCGACCTCGTTTCGCCCTGCTGATTCGATTATCGAGGCCTGGGAAACATTGCGTGCCGGTATGGCGGAAAAACCTTTTTTGACGCTGACCGGTTACGGCCGGCAACTGGTGGGTTTCGCCGACAAGCAGGTTACCGAGATCTCCTGTCACGGCCTCGGTGCGCGGCTGCTGCGATCGGATACCCGCACCGTTATCGATATCGGCGGCCAGGACAGCAAAGTAATCGCCCTCGATGAGAACGGAAATCTCACCGATTTTCTGATGAATGATAAATGCGCCGCCGGTACTGGCCGTTTTCTGGACGTTATCTCGCGTACGCTGGGCACCCAGGTGGAGCAACTGGATGCCATTACCGATGGCGTGGAGCCGCATCCACTCACCAGCATGTGTACGGTGTTTGCCGAATCGGAAGTGATCAGCCTGCGCTCGGCGGGCATCGCGCCGGAAGCGATCCTCGCCGGGGTAATCAACGCCATGGCACGGCGCAGCGCGCATTTTGTCGCGCGTCTCTCCACGCAAGGCCCGCTGCTGTTTACCGGCGGCGTCAGCCACTGCGCCAGCTTCCGCCGCATGCTGGCCGGGCACCTGAACAGCGAGGTGTTTACCCATGATGATGCGCAGTATGCGGGCGCGCTCGGCGCCGCGCTGATAGGTCAGCGGCAGGGAAAACGGTGATGAACGAATATCTGCTGCTGTTTCACAATACGCCCGGCGTGCTGCAAACCCGCAAAGCGATGCAGGCCGCAGGCATGACATTTCGGGTGCAGGATATTCCCCGCCAGTTACGCGGCGGATGTGGGTTGTGCATCCGTTTTCACTGCCAGCCCGGCGAGGAAAATCAGTGGATCATCCCCGGCGTGACGCAGGCGGTTTATCGCTGCGAAGGCGAGAGTTTCACGCCGGTGGTGTAATTCGCCGGGTGTCGGCTTTGCCTTATCCGGCAAATCCCGGCCTTACTGCTCCTCAATCACAAACCGTGTTGCTTCGAAACGGTTCAAAATAAGGTGCACCAGCCAGACCATGGTTAAGGTCGCCACCAGCGACACGGTGACGGACACGATGCGGTAGAGATCGCTGAACACCAGGTCCGTATCCGGATGGAGGTTTTGACCAAACATAATGCCAATGGTGGTGACGCTGGCGAACCCCACGCCTGCGCCGACTTTTTCCATCACATGCAACCGGGCGCTGAACGCCAGACCCAGCCCAATCAGCGGCATCATCAGCAGCATATGGCTACTGTGGTTATAAAGGATCAGTTGGACCAGCAGAATATAGAGGCAGGAGATCACCACGCCCACCACGCGCCACAGCGAACTGAGCACCGAACCGCGATAATGCATCGGGAACAGGATCAAGATGCCCGCCATCAGCGCCGACAGCGAATCGCTTAAGTCGCTGATCTGAAAAACAACAAAAATGATTGTCGCCACGGTGCCGGAAAGCAGCGATTCATGGCGCACGCGGGCAGCGTTTTTCTCAATCAACGGCGGACGCGTGCGCGGTTCCACATCCGGGATCAGGTAATTCATTAGCGCACTCAGCGCCACCGCCATCACGCTGGCTTCAATATTGGAAAACAGCAGCGTGTGCCAGTCGCTGGTGGGATAACTCATAAAGTTGAGCATCGTGCTCTGGCACACCACGCCCGCCGAACCGAACAGAAACAGCGCGCCTTTGCTCATAAAGCGAAAACGCATCACGTACAGCCCGAAAACCACCTGCGTCATAATCACCGGCCAGCGCGACAGATAGCCGATGATGAACACCATTTCGATGCAATTCAGCACCGCGCTAAAGATAAATTGCTTTGCGACGTGGCGGTTAAACACCGGTACCAGCGATAACAACATGACCGGATAGACCACGTAAAACACGCCATATTGCGTGTTGTAAAAACTCGACACGCTCAGGGCGATCATCCCGGCGAAGACAATACGCAGCGTCTGCCGAAAATCATTCGGCGTATAAACGATATTGCCATGGGGCGTAAATACGCGCGCCAGTGTGTTAATAGACATAGTGCAGCAAACTTACCAGGCGGATTTGCAGGCCGGAGAAGAAGCGGGCAAAGACCCCTTCACTGTTGTAGAGCTGCACCGTTGCGCGCGCGCCGGTCGGCAACGGCTTCGGCAATGGCTCATCGAGTGCGACGTGGATCCGCATCCGCTGCGCATCACGCACCCAACGGTTCGACGTTTCCGGCGCGGAAAGCTCGCCATTTACCGCTTCCTGACCCGCCAGAATCCCCGCGTCGTTGCTGGTCACATGCGCTTTAAACACGTGCCCCGGCAGAGCATCGAAAACCACTGCGGCATCGGTTCCGGTATGGGTATGACGCAAGCTCTTCTCGCGGAAATCCGCCACGATATCGGTTTTATCATGCACCAGCGCCAGCGAAGCGCTACCGGCAGCGGCGTAAAAACCGGGGCTTAATTGCAGGTTACTGACGGTACCATCAACTTCCGCGCGCACCTGCGTCCAGCCGAGGTTCAGCTGCGCCTGCTGTAGCGCGTTGCGATATTTTTGTAGCGTCACGTTGCGCGCGTCATCGCGGTCGCCGCGCTCAATGGTTAACGCATTGATGCTGGCATTGATGTTATTTACCGACTGCACGCTGGTCTGCCAGGTGGTGCGGGCTTTATCCAGATCGGACTGCGAAACATTGTGCATCGCGCCGAGATTCTGGTAGCGCTCAAAGGTGACGCGATCGTTTTGCGCGGTGATCTGCGCGGTCTTCAGGCTGGCCTGCGTAGCAACGATTTGCGCATCCAGTTGCTGGTTGCTGAGGCGCGCCTGTTCCAGCGCAATTTCCGCCGCTTCGACCTGGTTTTTAAACGGCGTCGGATCCAGTTCAAACAGCAGATCGCCTTTTTTTACCTGGCTATTGTTCTGCACGTGAACCTTTGCGACATAGCCGGAAACGCGCGCGGAAACCGGCGTCACTACGCGCATGACAGTAGAGTCCGGCGTCAGCGGGATCCAGATATCGGCAACGATAAAATAGACAAACATCAGCAGGAAAGAGGCAATACTCACCCTTACCCAGTGGGCAAATTTTTGTTCTGGCGTCATCATTTTCTTATTCGGTTTTATTGTCTTCTTCGCGCATCACGCGCAAGTTACAGGCGATTTGATTCAGGGTGTCGCTAAAAGCGTGCATCTGCGCTGGCGGGATATTTTCCGCCGCCCGCTCCTGGCACGCTTCAATCACCCGCGTGATCTTCTCCAGCAGGCGTTGGCCCTCAGCGGTGAGCGTCAGCAGACGAATGCGTTTGTCGTACGGCGATGTCGTACGCACAATCAGCCCCTGGTTTTCCAGTTGCGTCAGGGTGCGCATCAGCGGCGGTAATTCAATGCCGTGCACTTCCGCCAGTTCGCTGACCGAAACGTTGTCCCCCAACTGGCGCAACTGCATCAGTACCGTCCAGCTCGCCTGGGTGATACCGGTATCGCTCAGCGCGTGATCGATGGTCGCGCGCCACTGACGCACCACCATCGCCATACGCATTCCCAGCGGTCGGCGGGCAAACAGCTCATCTTCGGTCATAGGAGTTCCCCTGATTCACAGGCAGGGAAAGATAATGGTTATCAAGGTAAGTATCAAGAAACGGGAGGGCAAACAGCATGGATTGTGAAAAGCAGGCACCGAACGGCTTCAGTCAAAAAATACCATTCCCTTGTAAGGTTTCTCGCGGCAGGCCGCCAGCCGCTGGGCAAGGTTACCGACGTGCGCTTCGAGTTTGTGCCCGTCCGGATCGAGAAAATACCAGGAGTCGCCTTCGCTTTTATTGGCTTTCCAGCTTACAACGCCAGACTGTTCGAGGCGCGCAACAAAACCGGTGAAATCGCTTTCGCTAATGCTAAAGGCGTAATGGGTGTAATCGCTGCGCTGCGGCGGAACATATTCACGCTGCGCATCCACCGACAAACACAACCACAGTTCGCCGCAGGTAAGGTAAGCGCCGTTGTCCCAGCGCGCATGCAGTTTCAGCCCGAGCAGCTGATGGTAAAAATCGACGCTGCGGGCAAGATCGCTGACTGCGAGTGTTAAATGGTTGGGACCCTGCAACATGGTCTGTTTCCCCCGAAAACGTTCAAACATTAAATGCCGGAGCCATTCTTTCCTGCTCAGCACGTGAAATATTCATAGATTCAGCGATCTCACGCCATTTGCGGACGCTGGATGTGACCTCTTCCATCACTTCTTTGGCTTGCGCGAACGTGAGCCGGAAAAAATCAATCACCGACATTGCCAGTTCATAATCCAGTTGATTATCGACATCACTGATATTCAGATGTAACCCCTGCGCATCCGGCACAGGATTGATATCGTAAGCGGGAGAAAGAATCCAGCCACCATTCTGGAAAATAAAGCCATGATTTCGTAGATGATCGTCATTATTCGACACTGCAATATTAAAAACGATTCGTCGCCACAGTTGAGACAAGTCCTCGCGGCTGCGCGAGCCACGTTCAGTCAGGAACTGCGCCAGTTCAAGGTATGAAGCTTCGTAATCGCCATCGTAATAACCGAGTTGCGTCATGGCGGATGTAAAATGCAGCCGGGTATCAGGCGTGCGATCAAAGCGTTTCGTTAAAAAGGTATGATGCTCACGCTCAAAGCGTTCGATGCGACATTCCGCCATTTCGATTCCCGCATTCCGTGCCAGTTGTGAAGTTAAAAACTCCCACGCTGCAATATCATAGTCATCATAACGACTGGGGAATTTTGCAATCCACAGTTGGTTTTTCTCATCACGTACGCTGGCTTTAGGCCGCGCGCCGCCTAAAGATGAACCAGGCGACATCAACATATTGAGCCATTGCAGGTATTCAGCATCGTCACGATCGTCATTACTTTCGATTTGCTTCGCTGCCCACGCTAACTCTCTCAGCGAGGCCATCGGCGGTGCGGCGAGCCGGTCGTTATCATCGAGGAAGGGACCTGTAAGAGCACGTTTAAAACGTAGAGCCCCCTGACGGTGAAAATCATGCACTCCCAATAAGAAATCAATTTCTCCCAGCAACCTGGGGCGACGCGCTTCCTGCCGGGCAAGAATCGCCTCCCGCCTTTTCATCAATACCCGCCCCCAGCGATCCGGGCATGAATCAAGAAACACTCTAAAGTTTCGCGATACAGCGCTATGTTGTTCACCGGAATAAAGCTCAAGATCGGGATCGACTTTCTGCACGAAGGGCGAAAGCAGCCACGCATCATCATAGCGAAAACTAAAATGCTCGCTATTACGTACCACTTCCGAACGCAGTGTGCCAACCAGCCCTGGCTCTGCAAAGTCCTGCCAGTCTGCAAAAACAAAAACGTCTGTCGCCATCAATGTGCTTCTCCTTTCTTCCTTAAAAGTTCAATATCCTGCAACTTGCGCCCCAACTCATCATCCTTTGCCACATCAAGAAAATCTTCGACCAGTCCAAGAACAGCAAGCACGGCCACATAGTGCCCAAGTGACACGCCAGGATCGCCCTGTTGGATTTTGCGGATAGTTATGCGGCTTAACCCCGTGCGTTCAGAGAGCATGGTTTGGGTGAGTTTTCTGCGCTTGCAGGCAAGCGTGATGTTTTCACCTAACTGCCGGAGAATCTTTTGGTTACGGGGAAAGACAACCGCACTACGTTTTTCAGCTGATGGCATGGAAACTATACTTACCGTAATAATGAGTTTTGGTAAGTATAGTATCCAATAAATGATCAGGGGAGAATAAATGATGAACACTACACTTACCAAAAAGCGTGATTTTGATAAGTGCAGTGTCCATATATCTACTTACTGCGCCTCTTTCACCTCGGTGACGAACTCTGGCAGATCCCAGGTGCCGCCCGCGCGGATATAACGGCACATGCCGGTGCTGGATTCACTGCTTTTACGGAAGGCTTCGCCATCCCACACCCACTCCGCAGAAGCCCAGCAATCGCCGATACCGCGACCGCGCTGCCCCAGCGAGATGATGCCGTCGGCATAATCGGACGCCGAGTTGGTGATAAATTGCGGGTTGCCTTTCAAGGCCTTATCCAGCACCCAGTAGCCGTAACCTTCGTTGTACGCGCCGCGCCAGCAAAGGGCGGAGATCAGGACATGCTTACGGTCGAGCGGCGTTAGCGTAACGTCATTGTCGCCATCAATGACCGGTTCTTGCGGTGATGCAAGACCTTCACACTCATTATTGTTAGGGAGCGCCGCCAGCAGGCGCGGCTTCAGCGTGTTGACTTCGGCTACGGTCAGCGCGCGGTCTTCGCCGCTTTCTACTTTTGCCGCCTGAATAACCGGCGCAGCCACCGCGGGCGTCACCGTGCTTTCGGCTTTATCGCCTTTTTGACTGAGCGCGCCCGGCGTGCCGACCCGTCCCTGCACATCATCAAATTTCAGCAGCACGGCATACGCGCCATCGCCGGAGAGCACAAAGGGTTTTGCTGCGCCTTTGAATTCCACTTTGCCGCTGCCTTTCACTGCGTCAATCAGGCTGTGCGCCTGCGCGTCCGATAAGCGCCAGGTATCATTATCTTCAGTGGCGATTTCGCCCTGCGACTTACCGTCGATCCACAGCGAGAGCGCCGCCTGCGGCGCGGTTTCATCCGCGTCCATCTCGGCCAGCACCACATCCACGGTAACCGGCGTGTCCGGCCCGGCTTTACGGGTGATCAGTACCGATCCGCTGGCTTCCTCTTCCGCGCTGTAACCCGCTGCGCGGCAGGTAAGCGTGTTGTCGCACACCACTTCCCAGTCTTTATGATCAAACGAGATGCCCGACTGCTCCGCCAGCGCGGGCGCACTCAGCGTCGCTGCCATCACCAGCGCCGCCCTGATACCACTGTTCATGCCATCACTCCGTAATGAGAAATGCCGACAGTGTGCAGAAATTATCGATTGGGGAGAAGTCTATTTTGGCGGGATAAAGCGAAATGAGGCGAGAAACATTTCCCGCCCCAATAGATCAATCGAGGTTAAGGTCGCTGTAGGATTTCACCACACGGGAAACGATGCCGTAATCGATCGCCTCTTTGATGTTCATCCAGTAGTTACGATCGGTATCCTGCTTCACTTTTTCGACCGGCTGACCGGTTGCATCGGCGATCAGCTGGTTAACGCGTTCCAGCATGCGAATGATCTCTTTGGCTTCAATCTCAATATCGCTCGCCTGACCACGCACGCCGCCCAGCGGCTGATGGATCATAAAACGGGTGTTCGGCAGCGCGTAGCGGTGCTCTTTTTTCGCCGCAAGGAAGATGGTGATCCCGGCGCTGGCCACCCAGCCGGTGCCGATAATGTGCACTTCCGGAGTGATGAACTTAATCATGTCGTGAATGGTATCGGCCGCTTCGACGTGACCGCCCTGGCTGTTGAGATAGATCTTGATCGGCGCGTCGCTGATGCCCTGCAACAGCAGAAGCTGGGTGACCACTTTCTCGGTCAGCGCCTGGTTGATCTCGCCAGAGATAATGATGGAGCGGGCATCCAGCAGCTTTTGCTGCATCAATTGTGAAGCGTTGCCGCCCTTCTCTTCTTTTTTATCGTCTTCATCGTTGCTGTTAATAAAGTGCATCTGTTCTCTCCCCTTCAGGTTATGGAGCTAAGCATAGCCCAACGCTGAAGAGGCGGAAATAACAAGATGTTATCTCCGCATTTTCTATCATTAACCCAGCTCTTCACGACGCAACCCGAGGTCTTTAAGCTGTTCGTCGCTTAACGCGCGCAAAATCTTGCGCGTTTGCCAGCGTAAGCGCAGAGCCTGAAACTTGCGCCAGAGAAAAATAAACCCGCTAAAAGGGCCTTTGTGTCGATTTTCAAAAAATTCCATCGGTGCTCTCCTCGCCTGAACAGAGCCCCATTTTCTCCGTAATCCCGCCTTGCAATACAGATTCAGAAAATACTTTTCTTTAACATACAGATCGCTTAAAACAGCATCTGAACGGCATTATTTCCGCGAATCTGTACTGGTTTTTAAATCTGTATGGCAAAGAAAAGGAATACAGCATGACCCGCTACCAACATCTGGCTACCCTGCTGGCCGGGCGTATTGAACAAGGTTTATATCGCCATGGCGAGAAGTTGCCCTCGGTGCGCAGCCTCAGCCAGGAGCATGGCGTCAGTATCAGTACCGTACAGCAGGCTTATCAGGTGCTGGAAAATCTGCAGCTAATTACCCCGCAGCCGCGTTCCGGCTATTTTGTCGCGCCAAGCAAAGCGAAGCCACCCGTCCCGGCGATGTCGCGCCCGGTTCAGCGCCCGGTGGATGTTACGCAGTGGGACGAAGTGCTGACTCTGCTGGAAGGCCGCGAAGACAAAACACTCGCCACCTTCGGCGGCGGCGCGCCGGATATCACCCAACCGACACTTAAACCGCTGTGGCGGGAAATGCAGCGCGTGGTGCAACATCAAATCCAGGACGTGCTGCGTTACGATACGTTGCCTGGCCGCCGCGAATTACGCGAGCAGATCGCCCGCCTGATGCTGGATGGTGGTGCGGCCATCACCGCTGATGAAATCGTGATCGCCAGCGGTTGCCACCCCGCGCTGTCGCTAGCGCTGCTGGCCGTCTGCCAGCCGGGCGATATTATCGCTGTTGAATCGCCTTCCTATTACGGCACCATGCAATTGCTGCGCGGGCTGGATATTAAAGCCATTGAAATTCCGACCGATCCGGAAACCGGCATCAGCATCGAAGCGCTGGAATTAGCGCTGGAACAGTGGCCGATTAAAGGCGTGATTCTGGTACCGAACTGTAATAACCCGCTCGGTTTTATCATGCCGGAAGCGCGCAAAAAGGCGGTGCTGGCGCTGGCGCAACGTCACGACATTGTGATTTTTGAAGATGATATTTATGGCGAGCTGGCGGCAGTTTACCCGCGCCCTTGCACCATCAAATCGCTGGATATCGATGGCCGCGTGCTGCTGTGCAGCTCCTTCACCAAAACCGTAGCGCCGGGTTTGCGGGTGGGCTGGATTGCGCCAGGACGTTATCTCGACCGGGTATTGCACAAAAAATATGCTGCTATCGGCACCAACACGCCCGGCCCACAACTGGCGATGGCGGCGTTTATCCGCGATGGTCACTATCACCGCCATGTGCGCCGCATGCGTCAGATTTACCAGCAGCATCTGGAAACGTACACCTGCTGGGTGCGCCAGTATTTTCCCTGCGGGATCTGCGTGACGCGCCCGCAGGGCGGCTATCTGCTGTGGATCGAACTGCCGGAAACTGTGGATATGGTTTGCGTTTCCCGCATGCTTTGCCGTCTGAAAATCCAGATTGCGCCCGGTTCGCTGTTCTCCGCTTCCGGCAAGTACCGAAACTGCCTGCGGCTGAACTGCGCCTTGCCGCTCACCGATGCAAACCGTGAAGTGATCAAACAGTTAGGAGAAGCGATTCACACCGCGCTGGAGGAGTGAGGAATTTTGGCAAAAAAAATGCCCCAAAACGTACGGAGCGAGCTCCGACCGGGGCGTAAAGGTGGATGATAAAAAGTAATATGTTACTGCGCTAAAAAGCGCTGAATCTTCTGGCTTATCGCCTTGTTAAGCTGGCAAACCCGAGCTTCCGTCAGGCCAAGGAGCTGGGCTATCTCTTTCTGGCTCATTTCATGCTGGTAGTAGAGCGCAAAAATCTTCTGCTCGCGCCCGTCGAGGCTTGCTATCGCGCCGCGTAATGTCCGGCTGAGCACCTCTTCATCTTCCAGCTGGCGGCTATCCAGCGCGGCCGGAGTCGCTTCACTGGCAGGCAGTGCATCAAGGCTCTCCACTTCGCTGGCCGTGTCGAGCAGACGATACTGTTGATACTCTTCTGCACTTAAGGCAAAGCGCGCATTCAGTTCGCCAAACCCTGGTGTATGGCCCAGCTCGCGCTCCATTTCACGAATAGCATCGTTGAGTTTGTGCGTCTTTTGCCGCAGACGACGAGGACGCCAGTCCTGTTGACGTAATTCATCCAGTACGGCGCCACGAATACGCTGCGCAGCATAACCTGAAAAGTGCGTATCCGGATGCCCATAACGTCGTAAAGAGGAAAGCAATCCCATCAGGGCAACTTGCTGCATATCGTCTTTGCCCATGACGCTATTTCGCTGCCAGGCCAATTGTTTGACCACTTTATTCACCAGCGGCAAGTAAGTGCTGATATAGCGCGCTTCATCACGCGGCGTCAGGTTTTCTGAAATTGTCAAACTCATTGTTTATGCTAGAAAATGTTATGTAAGTTTTATTTGAACATGTCTTCTAAAATATAAAATGGCAAAATAAACACGGTGAAATAAGAATAAATTGCATATGCCAGCAACGTAATGAAATACATCTTAATAATGACACCCGCTGAACTGGTAATTAAAACAATACACCAGTATCTTTATTTTTAATTACCCGAAAAACGACAATTTCTGATTTTGAATATTTCAGAATGGTAAAAGATACTCAATATATTCCGGCGTTGATTATCTGCGTTAATTAATAACAATTGTTCAACATCAATATGAATGAAAAATAACAACCAACCGCTAAGCAGTGCGACTTGCACAAAATGAGCAGCGTCACACTCTTGCCACTCATCCGGCACAAGAATAAATTATTCTTATTTTTACTATAAGGAATAATATATTATTCCTTACAGCACGCCGTCACCGCAGCGTAACGGCCAACCCTTCCCGTAAACGTGGAGCGAGACATGAACATTGATCTATCCAGACTGACCACCGAAGGCCGCAATACCGCCAGTGAAAACATCGACATGCTCGATACCGAAGCGATGCTGCGCGTGATCAATAACGAAGACCAGAAAGTGGCGCTGGCGGTGGAAAAAGTGATCCCGGCTATCGCGCAGGCGGTGGATGTGATTGTCGCCGCGTTTAAACAGGGCGGTCGTTTAATCTATTGCGGCGCGGGCACTTCCGGGCGTCTTGGCATCCTCGATGCCAGCGAATGTCCCCCGACGTACGGAACGCCGCGCGAGCAGGTTGTCGGCCTGATTGCTGGCGGTCATCGTGCCATTTTGCAGGCAGTGGAAAACGCCGAAGACAGCCTGACGCTGGGCGTTGACGACCTGAAATCGCTCAATTTCACCGCGTGCGATGTGCTGGTCGGCATCGCCGCCAGCGGACGCACACCGTATGTGATTGCCGCTATGAAATACGCACAAAGCCTGAAAGCGACGACCGTGGCGCTCACCTGTAACGAAAACAGCGAAATGGCGCGCATCGCCGATATTGCGATTGTGCCGGTGGTTGGCCCGGAAGTGGTGACCGGCTCCTCGCGCATGAAAGCGGGCACCGCGCAAAAACTGGTGCTCAATATGCTGACCACCGGCGCAATGATCCGCAGCGGCAAAGTCTATGGCAATTTGATGGTGGATGTGGAAGCCACCAACCTGAAGCTGGTGCAGCGTCAGATAAACATTGTGATGGAAGCCACCGGCTGCACCCGCGACATCGCCGAACAGGCGCTGCAGGCCTGCGGCGGGCGCTGCAAAACCGCCATCGTGATGGTGCTGGGCCAGCTCAGCGCTGAACAGGCCACGCATTTGTTAGCCGATAACGGCGGCTTTATTCGCAAGGCGCTGGTTGATGCGGGGATCAAGTAATGGCCAAAATCAGTGAACATCTGATCGCGACAATTATCGAAAAGGTCGGTGGTAAGGAGAATATCAATACCTGCGGCAACTGTATGACGCGCCTGCGCCTGACGCTCCGCGACGATTCACGGGTGGAGACGGAGAGCCTGAAAGCCCTGCCCGGCGTACTGGGCGTGGTGAACAGCGACGATCAGTTGCAGATCATCATTGGCCCTGGCAAAGCGCAAACCGCAGCGGAAATGCTGAATGCAATGATCGGCGGCCACGCCGCGCCCGTAGAAGCCGCGTCGCTGAAGAGCATTGCCAGCGACACCAAACAGCAAATGAAAGCGAAGCAGACCAGCGGCGTGCATCAGTTTCTGGCGAAGTTCGCCACCATCTTTACGCCGCTGATTCCCGGTTTTATCGCCGCCGGGATGCTGCTGGGCTTTGCCACCTTAATTGAGCAAAGCCTGCTGCTCAACGCGGCAGAAAAGAACACAGCAGTGGCGCACCTCGTCGGCTATATGAAGGTTTTTGGTAAAGGCCTGTTCACCTTCCTGCCGATTCTGATTGGCTACAACGCGCAAAAAGCCTTTGGCGGCAGCGGCGTTAACGGCGCCATTATCGCCGCGCTGTTCGTGCTGGGTTATGACCCGAAAGCCACGGTCGGTTATTTCTCCGGTATCGATAACTTCTTCGGCATGGGAATTGATCCGCGCGGCAACATTATCGGCGTACTGCTCGCCGCGATCCTTGGCGCGTGGATCGAACGCCAGATCCGCAAAGTGGTGCCGGATAACCTCGACATGATCCTCACTTCGCTGCTGACGCTGCTTATCACCGGCGCACTGGCGTTTGTGGTGATTATGCCGATTGGCGGCGAGCTGTTTAAAGGCATGTCGTGGCTGTTCCTACACCTCAACGGCAACCCGTTTGGCTGCGCGGTGCTGGCGGGCCTGTTCCTTATCGCCGTGGTGTTTGGCGTTCATCAGGGGTTTATTCCGGTTTACTTCGCACTGATGGATGCGCAGGGTTTCAACTCGCTATTCCCCATTCTGGCGATGGCAGGCGGCGGTCAGGTGGGCGCGGCGCTGGCGCTCTATTTCCGCTCGGCGCCGCATTCGGTGCTGCGTAACCAGGTGCGCGGGGCGATCATTCCCGGTCTGCTGGGCGTTGGCGAGCCGCTGATTTACGCGGTGACCTTACCGCGCGTGAAGCCTTTCGCCACCGCCTGTATCGGCGGCGCGTGCGGGGGATTTTTTATTGGCACCGTCGCGTGGCTGGGTTTGCCGGTCGGCCTGAATACGGTGTTTGGTCCTTCCGGGCTGGTGGCGCTCCCGTTGATGACCTCCGGCCAGGGCATTTACGCCGGGATGGCGGTTTACGCGGCAGGCGTCGTCATCGCCTATCTGTGCGGTTTTATTGCCACCTGGCTCTTTGGTCATAAAAACGTGGATCTCAGCTAATCACCTGCAACCACCCGGCGCACTGCCGGGTGGCGTATTGCATCAGAATGCCCAGGAAACGCTGCCTACAACGCTGCGCTCCGCACCAAAATAGCAGTAAGAGAGCGAGTTACAGGCGGCTACGTAGCGTTTGTCAGTCAGGTTATTGACGTTCAACTGCGCGCTCATCCCCTTCAGGCCAACATTTCCCAGATCGTAGCCGACGGCCAGATCCACCAGCGTATAGGACGGCAGCGTATGGGTGTTCTGGCGATCGGAGGTAATGCCATTCACATAACGCACGCCGGAACCTACCGTCAGCCCGTTGAACAGCCCCGTTTTCACGTCATAGCTGAGCCAGGCGCTGGCCTGATTGCGCGGCGCATACACCGCACGTTTTCCCTGCTCTTCCGCGCTGCTTTTCTTGTAGCGAATATCGTTGTAGGTGTAGGCGGCCTGCAAACGCAGGTTGTCCGTCAACTGACCGACCGCTTCCAGCTCCACCCCTTCCGATTCGATTTCACCAATTGAACGGTACGGATCGGTCGGTTCCACTTTGGTGGCGATATTTTTCTGGTTGATGCGATAGACCGAGGCGCTGTACATCGTCTGTGAACCTTCCGGCTGGAATTTCAGCCCCGCTTCCCACTGCTTGCCTTTCATCGGCTGCAAAATTTTGCCGTATTCATCGGTAAAACTGGTCGGCGTGAAGGCGGTTGAGTAGCTGACGTACGGCGCAAACCCGTTGTCGAACAGGTACATCAGCGCCGCGCGGCTGCTGAAGTGATCCTGATCCAGCGTATCGCGGGTATCGTTAATCTTGTTGACGTTGGTGATCTTCACCTGATCGTGGCGGCCGCCGAGCGTCAGCCGCCAGCGATCGAACGACATCTGATCCTGCAAGTAGATCCCGGTCTGCTCCAGTTTGTGTTTTTCCCGGCTGTAGACCGAAATTGACAGCGGATCGGCGCCGTAAACCGGGTTAAATGCATCAATCGCCGGGAAGCTGCCATACGAAGCGGTGACATTATTGCTGCGACGCTGATAATCGACGCCGAACAGCAGACGGTGGTTAATAATGCCGGTATCAACGCTGCCATCAATCTGGTTATCCAGCGTGATCGCCGACAGCGATTCGTCGGAACCGGAATAGCCGCGGTTCAGTTCCGTATCATTCAGCCAGCCTGCGGCATACACCTGGTTGAGATTCACTTTGGTGTGCAGGTAGCGCAGCTTCTGGCGGACCGACCAGCCGCTGTCAAAAGCGTGCTCGATGTTATAACCGACCATATTTTCCCGGCGGTCATACTTATCGTAATCATCTTCCCCTTCAAAGAAGGTATTGGAGATTTTTCTGCCTGCATGCGGGGTTACCGTGCCTTCATACGGCAAACCGGAGTGACTACCGCCTTCAGGATCGCGATGCAGATAGGCCATCAGTTCAAGGCGGGTTTGATCGGTGATACGCCACGTCAGGCTCGGTGCAATGGCATAACGCTGCTCTTTTAAATGGTCGAATTGCGAATCCGCATAGCGGGTCATGCCGGTTAAACGTACCGCTACGCGGTCGTTATCGTCTACCGGCCCCGTAACATCAAATGCCGCGCCGCGCTGGTTGTTATTACCCGCGAACAGTTTCACTTCGCCGCCAGGATCAAACGACGGTTTGCGCGAGTTCAGCGCGACAATCCCGCCCGGCGAGGAGCGGCCATACAGTACCGAAGCCGGGCCGCGCACCACTTCCACGCTGTCGAGGAACCAGGGATCGATAACCAGCGAGCTGTGCGAGTTGGTGTCGCCCATCAGTTTCAGGCCATCGAGGTAGACGTTATCCAGGCTGCCGTCGGAGAAACCGCGCAGCACGATGTAATCAAAACGGTTCGATGCGCCGATCTGGTTGCTGTACACGCCCGGCGTGTAACTCACCGCCTGGCGTACGCTGGTTGCGCCCTGCTCTTCATACTGCTGGCGCGTGACAATCGATACTGCCTGCGGCGTTTCGATATCCGGCGTCTCCAGCTTGGTGGCGCCGCTTTGCATTTGTGAGGTGACCACCACAGTATCGTGGGTGGTTGAGGTTTCCTGTGCCAGAACCGATACGTTCATCCCGCCGGTAATACCAATCATTAGCGCCAGTCGCGTTTTTGCGAACATGAAAATCTCCAGAAGCCGTTATTATTGTAAATAAGAATTATTACCCTTTTGGCTTCCGCGATAGCTATGCGCAATGACGATTCACCTATGCGCAGTGACAAAACGCACGCAAAAAAGTCGCCATGATCTATGGCAGGAAATCAGGCGAGACGCATTTCGCTCGGCGCCACGCCGTAGCGGCGACGAAATGCGGTAGAGAAATTCGTGGCATGCTGGTAGCCCGACATCCAGGCCGCCTGCTGTACGCTATACCCCTGCGCCAGATAGCGCCGCGCCAGTTCAAGGCGGCAATCGCGCAGGTAATCAAACACGGAAAGGCCATAAGCCTGGCGGAACTTCACCCGCAAACTGCTGGAACTCATTGCCGCCAGTTGGGCTAATGCGGTGAGGGTGTACTCTTTTTCCGGCTGCTGTTCCAGCAAACGGCGCACGGTTTCCAGCCGGTGCTGCTCGCCGCCAGGCGCGGAACTGCGTTTTTCGCTGCCAGGCAAGGGTTGCGACAGCGCATGCCCGAGCAGTTGCAACATCACGCCTTCAAGGATCAACTGGCGCGATAAACCCGGTTGCTGGTTCTGCTGCGTGTGTTGCAGCCCGGAAAGCAAAAATGCCGGAACGGACCATAAAAAGGTCGGCGCGCCGTGCGCTTCCCACTGCTGCAGGAGCGCCATCAGCAGCGGCGATTGCCGGCAGCGCAGCGGATCAACGCCCATCGACAGCGTACGCAAGTGGTTATCCGCCTGATGGCTGGCGTTCATCACCTGTTGTTCGCTCAGGCGCGAGGTAAACGCCATGCCCGCGCGCACGGTAAACGCTTTGCCGTTCAGGCGCAGCTGCACGCAACCTTCCAGCACCACCAGCATATAGAGCGGGCAGCTGTGCAGCGATGTGGTTTCATAGGGTTGAAGGACGCGAATATCCGAGCGGGTAAGATTCAGGCCGGAGGAGAGTGTCATCTCTTCGACTTCCCCCTGAATCACCATGCGCTTCTCTTTGTGAAACGATCGGCCGGACGCCAGCGCCGGGAAACGGTAATCAATCCCGTAGCGCTCGCCAAAACCGATAAAGTCGTCAATCGAAAAGTCTCTTTTTTGCATAGCCAACAGCCGCCGCGAACCCGTGCCCGACGCCGGGCGAAACGGCTTACACCTTATCATCCGGCCTGGTGTGCATCAATAATATTGAGAATTATTCTCACATAAGTGTGACAAGATATTACCCGTTTTAGCGCGTCCCCAACGAGGCGATAATCTGCTGGCGCAGCCATTGATGACCGGGATCGCGGTGTAACCGTTCATGCCAGAGCATCAGCATGTCGAAGCCCGGAAGATCCAGCGGCGGCTCGACCACCTGCAGAGTGTGGTTGTTCGCGACCAGCCGTTCCGGCAGTACCGCCACCAAATCGGTACGGGCCAGCGCCTCAAGCATAAACAGGAAATGGGGGACGGAGAGCACCACATTGCGCTGCAAACCGCGCTCCGCCAGCGCGATATCCGTTGCCGCATAAAAACCACCGCCTTCTGGCGAGACAACCACATGTTCCAGTTGGCAAAATTGCGCCAGCGTCGGGCGGCCGTTTGTTAATGCCGGATGGTGCAAACGCCCGGCCAACACGTAACGCTCGGTGAACAATAACCGCTGGTGCAGAGCAGGCGGCGCGCCTTCGCGCAGATGGAAAAAGAGATCAATATCGCCCTGCCCGGCCTGGCGCTGGATCTGCAACGGGCTGAGTTCAAATATCGCCAGACGGCTGCCCGGCGCGGCGACGCGCAAACGGCTCAGTAAAGGGAGCAGTATCGCCGATTCCGTATAGTCGGTGGCCGCCACGCGCCAGGTGACGGCGGCACGGGCTGGATCGAAAGCGCTGGCTGGCACCACCGCACGTTCCAGCGCTTCCAGCGCCTGGCGCAGCGGTTCGCGCAGTTCGTCGGCCCTGGCGGTCGGCTGCATACCGCGCGGCCCCGGCAGGAGTAACGGATCGGCAAAAATATCCCGCAACCGCGCCAACTGCACGCTGACGGAAGGCTGAGAAAGATTCAGCCGCTGCGCCGTACGCGTCACATTGTGTTCGCTCAACAGCACATCCAAAGTACGCAGCAGATTGAGATCCAGCCGGTGCAGATTAACCATGACTATACCTGTGATATAAGCAATTAATTTCTACTATATCCGCCACTCTCCTACCCTGCATATTCAATTTGTTGCCAGGAGTTGTTATGAACGTACTGATTGTTTATGCCCACCCGCAGCCCCATTCGCTCAATGGCGCGCTAAAGGATTTTGCCGTGCAGCATCTGGAAAATGCCGGTCATCAGGTCGAGGTTTCCGATCTCTATGCCATGCAGTGGAAATCGCAGCTTGATGCCGATGACAGCAGCTCGCCGCCGGTGGGTGATTTTTATCATCCTTCGTCTGATTCAAAACAGGCATTTGAGCTGGGAACACAGGCGGACGACATCGCCCGGGAACAGGCCAAACTGCGACGCGCCGATGCGGTGATTTTCCAGTTTCCGCTGTGGTGGTTCTCCATGCCGGCGATCATGAAAGGCTGGGTCGATCGCGTTTATGCCTGCGGGTTTGCTTACGGCGTGGGCGAACACAGCGATACGCACTGGGGCGATCGTTACGGTGAAGGGAGCCTGGCGGGGAAACGGGCGATGCTGCTGGTGACCACCGGCGGCTGGGAATCGCATTACGCTCCGCGCGGTATTAACGGCCCGATCAACGATCTGCTGTTTCCGATCCAGCATGGGATCCTGTTTTATCCTGGCTTCGAAGTACTGCCGCCGCTGGTGTTTTATCGCAGCAATCGCATGGACGAAACGCGTTTTACCGAATGTTGTACGGCGCTGGCACAGCGGCTGGATACGCTCTGGTCAGCAGAACCGCTGGCCTTTCGTCGGCAAAACGGCGGCGATTACCTGATTCCACAACTGACGCTGCACCCGGACATTGCCCCCGGCGAAAGCGGGCTGTCGATCCATCAACAACGTAAACCATAACCTGCTCACCGGTGCGTGTCATGCGTGCCGGTTATTGTTATCTCACCTTTTCCTCATCCTCTCTTCACAATCTGTTTTTTTGTAACTTTCTATAAGTTCCGGGGAAAAACGTTACCCCGAACGCGCAGATTCGTTTATTTTAATCACTCATGAGAACGATCACTCTCACCAAAACGACACGAGGGACAGAGATGCCGACGAAACTATCGCAGGAGCAGCGCCACCAGCAACGCCAGGACGAGATTATTGCCGCCGCGCGCCGACGCTTCCGCATTAGCGGATTCCACGCGGCCAGCATGTCGCAGATCGCCCTCGAAGCTCAGCTCAGCGTTGGGCAGATTTACCGTTATTTCGTCAATAAAGACGCCATTATCGAAGAGATGATCCGCCGGATTATCGACTACCGCATCGCCGAAATGCAGGATAAGACCGAAACCGAACACCTGCCGGAAATACTGGCCTGGCGGCACACACTCAGCCCTGACGATGATGCGCTGATGCTGGAAATGGCGGCCGAAGCAACGCGCAATCCGCGTGTACAGGAGATGCTGGTCGAGGCCGACGCCAGGATGTTTGAAAACGCCTGTGCACATATGCAGAGCCGCTATCCGCAATTAAGCGATGAACGCATTCGCTGTAGCGTGGAGCTACTGGCAACGCTGATGGAAGGCACCACTTTTCGTCGCCTGACACCGCAAAAAAGCGACCCGGCGCAAATGCAGGGGCTATATCAGGAAATCACCACCATGCTGTTTAAAAATTAAATCCCCGGATATTCGGTTCTGATGTGATTTCACCGGAGCCGACGCCGTATTTTCACCGGAGTTGTTATGCCACGAATCTCTCTTGCCTGGGCAATCGTGCTGGGCATGCTGACGGCCATTGGGCCGATTTGCACCGATCTTTATCTTCCCGCACTGCCGGATATCACCCGACAACTCAGCGCTACTACCACGCTGACGCAGCTCTCGCTGACCGCCTCGCTGCTGGGGTTGGGACTGGGGCAGCTTTTTTTCGGCCCGTTGAGCGATCGGCTGGGACGTAAACGCCCGCTGATGCTTTCCCTGCTGCTGTTTATCCTCTCTTCCGTATTGTGCGCGACCACGCAGGATATTCACTGGCTGATCTTCTGGCGTTTTATCCAGGGTCTGGCGGGCGCAGGCGGTTCAGTGCTCTCCCGCGCGATTGCTCGTGATAAGTATCACGGCACGCTGCTGACACAATTTTTTGCTCTGCTGATGACGGTAAACGGCATTGCGCCAATCGTCTCGCCGGTACTCGGCGGCTATATCGCCTCTACGCTGCACTGGCGCGCGCTGTTCTGGACGATGGCGGCGGTTGGCGTGGTATTACTGCTCTCCAGCATGGTGGTACTGAAAGAGACATTGTCGGAGAAAAGCAGCGGCGGCGGGCTGCTCAAAACCTCGCTTATCGTGCTTAAAAATAAGCAGTTTTCTACCTTCTGCTTTATTCAGGCCTTTATGCTGGCCGGGTTATTTTCCTATATAGGGTCATCGTCATTCGTTCTGCAAAGCGAATATGGCCTGACGGCGATGCAGTTCAGCCTGCTGTTCGCGGTGAATGGCGGCGGGCTGATTATTTCGGCACTGATCTTTGCCCGGCTGGCGCGGTTTATCGATGGGCAAAAGCTATTAACGCGCGGTCTGTTCCTGGCCGTTTGCAGCGCCGTACTGACTGCGCTGTTTGCCGGATTCGGCATGCCCGTGCTGGCGCTGGTGGGGTTGTTCTTCACCGTGGCGCTGAACAGCGGGGTTTCAACCATTGCCGGTTCAGCCGCGATGAACAGCGTCGAAGCCCGCCATTCCGGCACCGCGTCGGCGTTACTGGGCATGCTGATGTTCGTCTTTGGCGGCATCGCCACGCCGTTGTCCGGTATCGGCGGCGAAGCGATGTGGAAGATGAGTTTCGCCATTGTGCTGGCTTATAGCGCTGCGCTGGTGATTCATGTTTGCGGGCGTATAAAAACACAACATTAAAGTTGCATTAATAAACAATTAAGTTATAGTTTTCGCACTCTGAAAAGGAAAATATAAGGCAGGATGCCGAATGAAATACAGCGAGTTCAGAAAGTGGTTGTTATCTCAGGGAGCGGAGCTAACCAAAGCTCCAGGTGGAGGAAGCCATTTTAAAGTCAGGCTTAATGGTAGGGCATCGGTTTTCCCTTTTCATGGTTCGAAAGAGATTCCTGAGCCGTTGAGGAAAAAGATTATGAAGGACTTAGGCCTGTAAGAACTTAGCGATAAAGAGGTGTTAAATGTTTAATTATCCCGTCCACATTGAACGAGACGATGCTACAGGTCAGTTCGTGGTCTCATGCCGCGATCTACCGCTCATGAACTCCGTTGGCGATACGCTTGATGAGGCTTTACTGCAGTCGATTGATGGGATTGTTGTTGCGATTGCTATCGAAATTGACGAGCGGCGTCCAATCCCGGCGGCAAGCGCGCCGCTAAAAGGCGAATACATCGTATCGCTGCCCGTACTCGTAGCCATGAAAGCCGCACTGCATAACGCCATGATCGAAACCGGGACGCGAAAAGCTGAGCTGGCAAGAAAGCTGGGACAGAAAGGGCCGCAAATTGACCGCTTGCTCGATGTGGAGCACTCATCGAAGGTGGAAACGGTTGAACTGGCGCTACATCAGTTAAATCGACAGATTGATCTGACCATTACGCCGCAGCACAGAGCTTAACCCTTCTTCCCGCCCGGCTTTAACCCACGGTGAAACTCATTAATGCGTTTCACCGTTTTAATAGCCTGCTGCGAAGTGGCGGACGCGACCGACAAAACAATCATCTCCAGACACAGCAGTACCGTGCCGTGCAGCGGGATCTTACCCTTCTCGCCGCCGCGCGGTACCTGGATTATCACATCCGCTTGCTGGCTAAAACGCGAGTCCGTCGCATTGGTCAGCAGGATCACCGGGATCCCCAGGCGCCGCGCCTCTTTCAGCGTGGTCAGCCCTTCGCGGTGCGCTGATTTTTGCGCCATCATGATCAGCACATCGCCGCGCTGCAAATTGATCAGTTGCTCGGAGAGGGCAATACCGGTGCGATTGAGCTGTGTCGCAGGCAGGCCAATGCGGCTGAACAACCGCGCGGTATACTCCGCCAGGATCCCCGACGCGCCGATGCCGAAAATCGCCACCTGCCGTGCCCCCACCAGCAGGGCCACCGCCTGCGCAATCGCATAGCGGTTGTCCGGCGCGGAAAGTACTTCACAGGTGTGCTGATGCCCTTCGAGCACAAAATCGATCCCGGAATTCACATCGCAGGCGAGCGCATTTACCGTGGTGCTCATCTTCTCTGCCGATGAAATGGCCGGGCCAAACCAGTGCTCCAGCGTCTGTTTTAGATCCCGCAGACCGGCAAAGCCCAGCGCCTGGATGGCGCGCACCACCGTGGCATCTGAAGTCTGCGTCGCTGCCGCAATCTCAATCGCGGTATGCTCCAGCACCACATCGCGATTTTCATTGATATAGCGGGCAACGGCCTGCAAACGCGGCGACAACGTGTGCGCCCGCGCGCGAAAGCGTTCACCGTACACATCCACGCGATTTTTCACTTTTTTTGTGTTCAGCATCGTTGCGGCTCCTTACTTCGCGGCAGGTAGCGGCCGCCCGGCGATTTGTGATTGCACCTGCGCCACCATCAGGCTCAGGGAAGCAAAGGAGTTGGAGATCGCTTCCTCACGGGAGATCAGCACGTAATGCCCGGTACGGCAGGCATTGAGAAAATCGCACCAGCCAGGCATCACCGCATCCATCGCCGCTATCTCATCCTGCGGTTTACCGCCGGTATCGCCGCGCCAGGTGGCAAAGACAAAATCAGCGTCCAGCTCCGGCAAACGTTCGGCACTGACATCGATGCGCCCACCTTCAGGAATGCTGTCGATCAGTTTCGGAAAACGAAAGCCGGCATCGCGCAGCACGCGCCCCAGCGAATGATAGCTGTGTAATGCGTTGATTTTGCCGTTGTTCGCCTGGATCACCGACACGGTGATTTTGCTGGTGTCGATCGTACTTTTTAGCGCCGCAATCTGTTCATGGTAACGGCGCTCAAGGATCTGCAAGCGCGCCTGCGTACCGGTAAGTTGTGCCAGCTTGCGGTAGATCTCCGGTGCACCGCCTTGTAAGTGATCGATACTTACCGTTGGCGCGATCTTCTCTAACTGCTCCACCGGCGTGTTGCGGCTCGGCTCGGTGATGATCAGATCCGGTTTCGCAGCGGCGATCGCTTCAATATCGATATCCGCCGTACCAATAAACGCAATGTCCGAGTTATCAAAATCGACGCCGGTCAGCATGCCGCTGGAGCGCAGCGTATGGCTGCCGTCGGCGCGGGTACGCCCGTGGCTGGCGACCGGTGGCACACCTAACTCAATCAGAGGAATGGTGATATCCAGATCGTGCAGCGACACGATGCGCTTTGGATGCAGCGGTACCGTGACCACGCGCCCCAAATCATCGGTGAAGGTTTGTGTCGGCCCGGCAGCGCCAGCGCTCAGACCAACCAGCAATAACAGTGAAAAAATCAGGCGCATACGGCTCCTTAAGCTTATAAACGATCGCGTCGCCGCCACAGCAGCAGCAGGAAAAACGGCCCGCCAATCAGTGAGATGACGATCCCGGCGGGAATTTGCAGCGGC
The DNA here is from genome assembly GCF_003028445.1 of Kosakonia sp. H7A. Taxonomy (NCBI): domain Bacteria; kingdom Pseudomonadati; phylum Pseudomonadota; class Gammaproteobacteria; order Enterobacterales; family Enterobacteriaceae; genus Kosakonia; species Kosakonia sp. H7A. The sequence goes on from NZ_PYTZ01000004.1 coordinate 288,179, forward strand.
GCAAACGCCAGACGGCCTGTCGAATCCGCCACCAGCACCAGCAGGCCGCCGAGCAGCGCACTGCCCCACAGCAGCGCCCGCTGGCCGCCGCGCAGCAGAAAACGCGCCATATGCGGAGCGATAAGCCCGACAAAACCGATACTGCCGACGCAGGAAACGCTGGCGGCCGTCAGCAATACCGGCGCGATCACCCGCAGCCATGCAAGGTGCGACAGGCGAACGCCGAGCCCGGTTGCCGCCTGATTGCCCAGTAGTGCCACATCGGCGGCGCGCGCTGTTAACAACAAAATCAACGTCGCGGGCAGTGCCCAGCACAGCGCAACGATCAGCAGTGGCCAGGTGGCGGCGTGCAGGCTACCTGCCAGCCACATCATTGCCGTCTGCACATCACGCACATCAGCCGTGGTCATAAATACGCCGATACCGGCGGCGAAGGTCCAGGAGACGCCAATGCCAAGCAGCACAAAGCGCGGGCGGGAGACATCACGCGCCAGCCCCATCACCAGCCCGGCGGCCAGTAAACCGCCCGCCATGCCTGCCAGCGGACGCCAGAGCAGCCCGACAGCCGGGAAGCAGAGCACCAGCGTCAGCACCACCACGCAGGCCCCCTCTTTCACGCCAATCAGCCCCGGATCGGCCAGCCCGTTGCGGGTGATGGACTGCATCGCTGCGCCAGCCATACCCAACATCGCGCCGCACAACAGCGCCATCAGCACGCGGGGCAGGCGAATATCCCACACTACGTAGTGCTGTTCAGCGCTCAGCGCATCAGGCAGCAACAGCGCCCGGCCAATGGCAGAAGCGGGAACCGGTAACGAACCTTGCGTCACACCGGAAAGCAGCAGTATTAACGACAAAAAACTCAGACCAGCCAGCCACCACAGCGCGTGCGGGCGTAGCAAGCGCGAGAAGCCGCCAAGCCGCAAGCCGCGCAGCCCGGCGTGTTCAGGCAGGTGGCTCATTTGAAAAACCTCGCCGCCAGCAGAATAAAGAGCGGCGCGCCCACCAGCGCAGTCATCACGCCGGTAGCGAGTTCTTGTGGCGACAGCAACGTACGGGCGGCGATATCCGCCAGCAGCAATAATAATGCGCCACCGAGCGCTGACAGCGGGATGACCGCGCGCAAATCATCCCCGGCAAGGCGTCGCACCATATGCGGAACGACGAGGCCAATAAACCCTATCGGCCCGGCGACCGAAACGGCCGCACCGCACAACAAGGCAATAGCGGCCAACGACAACACGCGAGTGCGCAGCAGAGAAACGCCCAGGCCGCGCGCCATATTGTCGCCAAGCGCCAGCATATTCAGCGCTGGCGCGAGCCACAGCGCCAGGGCAAATCCACCACCAGCAACCAGTGATGCCGCCCGCAACACCGGCCAGCTCAGCCCGGCGAGATCGCCCGCCAGCCAGCTACGGATGCTCAGCAGCGTCTGTTCATCAAGGATCAGGATGGCGGCGGTGATGGAGGAAGCAAAAGTGGAAATCGCCACGCCGCACAGCGTTACTTTTAATGGCGTAAAGCCGGAGCGCCCGGCAGCAGAGAGCGCCATCACCAGTGAAAAAAGCAGCGCAGCGCCGCCTGCGGCGATAAAGGCGCGGCTGAAGCTGGCATCGCCAACGCTTACCCCCAGCGCCGTTGTGGCAACCACCGCCAGCGCCGCCCCCGAGTTCAGCCCGAGGATATGCGGCTCGCCGAGCGGATTGCGGATCACCGACTGCAACAACGATCCGGCAACCCCTAACGCCGCGCCGGTAAATAGCGCAGCCACCAGCCGCAGTAAGCGCAGGCTGATAATGACGCGATGATCGAAATTGTTGGGTTCAAAATCCACCAGCGCCTGTAACACCGTGAGCGGCGCGATGTAGCGCGCGCCAAGGCCGAGATGCGCCACAGCCGCTGTCAGTAACAGCAGCAGCAAGCCAAAGGCCGTCGCGCTGATGCGCCCGCTGCGTCGGGTTGAAAGCGCAAGCGAACTCATACGCCGGAACCTGCCGGTTTACGAAAAGGCATAAAGAAGGGCTTTCCGGTCAACGGGTTAACCGACATTTGCACATCCACATCGAACACATTTTTGATCAGCGCAGGCGTGCAACTGTCGCCTTCGTGGATCACGCCCTGCAAACGGCCCTGCTTGAGGAACACCAGCGTGTCGCCATAATTCACGGCGAAATTGAGGTCGTGCAACACCACCACCACCGTGCGGCCATGATCGCGGGTTAAGGTCTGCAAGAGTTCGAGGATCTCGACCTGATAGCGTAGATCGAGAAAAGTAGTCGGTTCATCCAGCAAGATCACCGGCGTTTGTTGTGCCAGAGCCATCGCGATCCAGCAGCGCTGGCGCTGTCCGCCGGAGAGGCTATCAACCGTTTGGTGGGCAAATTCCGCCGTGCCGGTCAGATGCAACGCTTCCAGCACCGCCAGTTCGTCCTCTTCCGACCACTGGCGCATAAAGCTTTGCCACGGAAAACGCCCGCGTGATACCAGTTCAAAAACGGTCAGGCCTTCCGGCACCAGCGGCGACTGTGGAAGGATACCTAACTGGCGGGAGACGGCTTTGGTTGGCTGTTGATGAATGGCTTTGCCATCAAGCAACACGCTGCCGCCAAGCGGTTTGAGCATGCGGGCAATAGTGCCGAGCAAGGTAGATTTGCCGGAGCCGTTGGCCCCGACCAGCACGGTCATCTTTCCATGCGGGATAGTGAGTGTGATGTCATCAACGATGACCTGCTTTTGATAGCCCGCCGACAGGCCGTCGAGCACAATCCCCTGCTGAGCTTGCTGTTCCACTCGCTGTGGCATGTTAACTCCTGCGCCGCAACCGCGTGGAAAACCCGTGCGCGCTAATCTTTCAAATAAAAATAACTCTCATTCTCTTTTCGATTTTGCCGTCTGGCACTGTAGTAGTCAAGCAGCATGATGACACAATCCAGCAGCCACAAAACAAGTGTTACTACAGGCGACTACATCGATCGTGAAAATAATTAATCTTATTTATTTCATTTGGTTAAAAAGATAAACCTGAGTAATCCCGCTGCGCTTTCCTCACCCTTTCCCGTTGTAGCAAAATTCTTTCATTTTGCATTTACTACTACAAATGCTCGTGTTTGAATGATTCTCAATTACATATCCGACGCCGTATTCGGCGACTTAACGGATAGATTTTGCGCAATCGGGCAATACATTAGAAACGTCCACGTCTGTGTTATGCACAGTTTTTTGGGAAAACAGATTAAATGGTTCAGTTCACTCACGGTATCTATGGGCTGAAAGGGCGCGCCTTGTTCTCTGCGCTCTTTCTGGGATCATGCTTCACGCCGGTTACGCACGCGGCGGAAACAACAAATAAAACCAATAACGACACCATCACCGTCAACGCGGATGCATCATCGGCCGATCAACCCGCCACGTCCGGCTATCAACCCATCAGCTCATCTACGGCAACGCTGACCTCAATGCCGCTGCTGGATATTCCGCAAGTGGTGAATACCGTTAGCGATAAAGTGTTGGAAGATCAGCACGCTACCAGCCTTGATGAAGCGCTGTATAACGTCAGTAACGTGGTGCAAACCAACACGCTGGGCGGTACGCAGGATTCGTTTGTGCGTCGTGGTTTTGGTACCAACCGCGACGGTTCGATCATGACCAACGGCCTGCGCACCGTGGTGCCGCGCAGCTTTAATGCCGACGCCTCGCGCGTGGAAGTGCTGAAAGGCCCGGCCTCAACGCTGTATGGCATTCTCGATCCTGGCGGGCTTATCAATGTTGTTACTAAACGTCCACAGACCCAATTCGGCGGCTCCATTTCCGCCACCTCTTCCAGCTTTGGCGGCGGCACCGGTCAGTTTGATGTCACTGGCCCGATCGAAGGCACGCGGCTGGCGTATCGTCTGATCGGCGAATATCAGAACGAAGATTACTGGCGCAACTTTGGCAAAAATAAGAGCACCTATATTGCTCCGTCGTTAACATGGTTCGGTGATAACGCCACCGTCAACGTGCTCTATTCACATCGTGATTATCAGACGCCATTCGACCGCGGCACGATCTTCGATCTCACCACCAAACAGGCGGTGAATGTCGATCGTAAAACCCGCTTCGATGAGCCGTTTAACATTACCGATGGCGAATCCGATATTGCGCAGTTGAATGCAGAATATCGTTTTAACAGCGCCTGGACCGGCAAGCTGGAATACGGCTACAGCCAGGACAAGTACAGCGATAACCAGTCACGCGTAATGGCCTACGATGCCGCTACCGGTAATCTCACGCGCCGCGTGGACGCCACGCAGGGATCCACTCAGCGGATGCACACGACGCGTGCCGATTTGCAGGGGAATGTCGATATCGGCGGCTTCTACAACGAGATCCTCACCGGTATTTCGTACGAATATTACGATCTGCTGCGTACCGACATGATCCGCTGTAAGAACGTGAAAGACTTCAATATCTACAACCCAAGCTATGGCAGCGCCAGCAAATGTACGACCGTCTCCGCATCGGACAGCGATCAGACCATTAAGCAGGAGAGCTACTCGGCTTACGCTCAGGACGCGTTATATCTGACCGACAAATGGATCGCCGTTGCCGGGATGCGTTATCAGTACTACACCCAGTACGCCGGTAAAGGCCGTCCGTTCAACGTCAACACCGACAGCAGCGATGAGAAATGGACGCCGAAATTCGGCCTGGTCTATAAGCTGACGCCTTCAGTGTCGTTGTTCGGTAACGTGGCGAAAGCGTTTATGCCGCAGTCCTCCATCGCCAGCTATATTGGCGATCTGCCGCCGGAAACCTCGACATCTTACGAAGTGGGCGCCAAGTTTGACCTGTTCGACGGTGTTACTGCGAATATCACCATGTTTGATATCCATAAACGCAACGTGCTGTACAGCGAAATCGTGGGTGATGAAACGGTTGCCAAAACCGCCGGGCGTGTCCGTTCGCAGGGTGTAGAGATGGATCTTGCCGGTTCACTGACGCCAAACATGAATGTCATCGCCAGCTACAGCTACACCGCTGCGAAAGTGCTGGAGGATCCGGATTACGCCGGTAAACCGTTGCCGAACGTGCCGCGTCATACCGGCTCCGTGTTCCTGACTTACGACATCAATAACGTGTTTGCCGGTAACACGCTGACCCTTGGCGGCGGCGGTCACGGCGTGAGCCGCCGTTCAGCCACCAACGGCGCGGATTACTACCTGCCCGGCTATTTTGTTGCCGATGCCTTTGCCGCCTACAAAATGAAGCTGCAATACCCGGTAACGCTACAGGTAAACCTGAAAAATATCTTCGACAAGACGTATTACACCTCGTCGATCACCACCAATAACCTCGGCAACCAGATTGGCGATCCGCGCGAAGTGCAGTTCACCGTCAAAATGGAGTTCTGAGTCCCCAACGTAACGCAGTGAGAAAGTTGCCCCGCACGACGCGGGGCTTTTTTCTGACATGCTATTTTGCCGCCATCCTGCTGGTAACATCCCGGTTTCACCATGAAACGCCCCCAATGAACACTCGTTCATTAAACGGTCACCTTTACGCAATCCTTTTGCAGCATTTTTTTCACAGACTCTCTGGCTTTCGAAACCCGTAAATTCGCGGTTCAAGGCTTATGAGAAAATACTGGCTTCCGTGGCTGATCCTGTCACCGTCTCTGCTGTTCCTGGCGCTGTTCACTTACTTTCCGCTGTTGCGCTCGGTGTATGACAGCCTGTTCGATACCCGCATCGTCAGCAATGATGCGCCGTTCGTTGGGCTGGGAAATTTCGTCCGCCTGCTGGATGATTCGGTGTTCTGGCAGTCTCTGTTCAATAACCTTATCTACATCCTGCTCACTGTCATTCCGGGGGTAACGCTGGCGCTACTGCTGGCGGTGGCGCTGTGGGAAAACCATCGCATCAACCGCTGGTTACGTACGGCGTTTTTCTTTCCGATGATTATCCCGATGGTCAGCGCCGCCGCGCTGTGGCTGTTTATTTTTATGCCTGGCCTCGGGATGCTCGATCACTACCTCGCGCAGCTTTTCGGGCCGATGAACAACAACTGGCTGGGGCGCAGCAATAGCGCGTTGTTGGCGCTGGCGTTGATTGGCGTGTGGAAGTTTGCCGGGTATTACATGCTGTTCTTCCTCGCCGGTTTGCAGGGCATTCCCGCCTCAACGCGTGAAGCGGCGGTAATGGAAGGCGCAACCTCCACGCAGGTTTTCTTTAAAGTCACCCTGCCGTTACTGCGCCCGACCATCAGCTTTGTGGTCACTACCGCGTTGATTTACTCGATTACCCAGATCGACCACGTTGCCGTGATGACGCGCGGCGGCCCGGACAATGCCACTACCGTACTGCTCTATTACATCCAGAATCTCGCCTGGGACACTCACGATCTCGGTAAAGCCTCTGCCGCCACGTTTTTAACGCTGGTCGGGCTGTTTGTCTTCTCGCTGGTCAACCTGAAACTGCTTGAGAGAGGAGCGCATTATGAGCGTTGAGGTTACTCCTGTTATCAACCGGGCTGCTGTCGTGCCGCGCCCGTTGTGGCTGCGTCTGCGTCATTCGCGCCCGATCACGCTTACGCTGCTGATGGTTTGCCTGGCGCTGCTGTGGGTAAGCCCGTTTATCTGGATGCTTTCATCCGCGTTTAGCGCCACCACCTTTGGCGAAGATATGGCATCAATTCTGCCGCGCTTCCCGCTGACGCTGGATAACTTTCGCGATGCGTGGGACAGCGCCAACTGGCTCAGCCTGTACGCCAACACGCTAATCTTCGCCTTCGGCACGTTCTTTGTGCAGTTGTTCACCATTACCACTGCCGGTTACGTCTTCGCCTGCCACGAATTTCGCGGCAAGAAAACGCTGTTCATCCTGTTCCTGGTACAACTGATGATCATGCCGGTGGTGATGATGATCCCCAACATGCTGACGCTGAAAACCTTCGGCCTGCTCAACACGCTGACCGGCGTGATGATGCCCTACTTCACTTCTGCGTTTGGCGTCTTTCTGATGCGCCAGGCGTTTCTCGCCATCCCAAAAGAGATTGAAGAAGCGGCGCTGATGGAGGGCTGTCGCTGGTGGCAGGTGCTGTTCCGCGTGATGTTGCCGATGTCGTGGCCGTCGGTGCTGGCGTTCGCCACCGTCAGCATTACCTATCACTGGAACGAGTATTTATGGCCGCTGATGATGCTCAACGATCCGGACAAACAGGTGCTGACAGTCGGCCTGGTCTCCTTCGCCATGGGCGCAGAATCCGGCGGCCAGTGGGGAATGATCAGCGCCGGGACGCTGATGGTTTGCCTGCCGCTGATGGTCGCGTTTATTGCTTTCCAGAAACAGTTTCTCCGGAGCTTTGGCTTCTCCGGTATTAAATAAGGAGTGTAGTTATGTTTTTAGCGCAAATTTCCGACACCCATTTCCGCAGCCAGAACGAGAAGCTGTACGGTTTTATTGATATCAACGCCGGGAATGCCGACGTCGTGTGTCAGCTTAACGCCCTGCGCGAACGCCCGGATGCGGTGGTAGTGAGCGGGGATATCGTCAACTGCGGCCGCCCGGAAGAGTACCGCGTGGCGCGCCAGATCCTCAGCGGGCTGGATTACCCGCTGTTTGTCATTCCAGGCAACCACGACGATAAAGCGCACTTTCTGGAATATCTGCACCCGCTGTGCCCGCATCTTGGCAGCGATCCGCAGAACATTCGTTATGCGATTGATGATTTCGCGACGCGTCTACTGTTTATCGATTCCAGTCTTGCCGGGGAATCAAAAGGCTGGCTGACGAATGAAACCCTGCAATGGCTGGAAGCGCAACTGAGCGCCAGCAAAGACAAACCGACCGCGGTATTTATGCATCATCCGCCGCTGCCGCTGGGCAACGCGCAGATGGATCGCATCGCCTGTGAAAACGGTCACCTGCTGCTGAAACTGGTTGAGCGCTTCCCGTCGCTGACGCGCATTTTCTGCGGCCATAACCACAGCCTGACCATGACGCAATATCGTCAGGCAACGATTGCCACCATTCCGGCCACCGTACACCAGGTACCGTATTGCCACGAAGATACCCGCCCGTACTACGATATGTCGCCGCCGTCGTGCCTGATGCACCGCCAGATTGGCGATCAGTGGGTGAGCTACCTGCACCCGCTGTCGCATTACGCGGGCCCGTGGCTGTATGACGAAAACATCAGTTGTCCGGTGGACGAGCGCTAATCCCATGTTAAGACTGAACAATGTAAGCAAGCAGTTTGATGGCAAAGCGGCGCTCAGCGCGCTGTCGCTGGATATTCACGATGGCGAATTTGTGGTGCTGGTTGGCCCGTCCGGCTGCGGCAAAAGTACACTGTTGCGGCTGATTGCCGGGCTGGAGAATGTCAGCGATGGCGCCATCTGGCTCGATAATGATGACATCACCGCCCGCTCGCCGCGCGAGCGCAACTTCGCGATGATCTTCCAGAACTATGCGCTGTTTCCGCACCTGTCCGTGCGCGACAACATCACCTTCGGCATGAAAGTGCGTAACGAAGAGAAAACCAGCTGGCAACCGCGCCTCGATCGCGTGGCGCAGATGTTGCAGCTTGATGCATTACTGGAGCGAAAGCCCGCCAAACTCTCCGGCGGCCAGCGCCAGCGCGTGGCGATGGCGCGCGCCATCGTGCGTAACCCGAAACTGTTCTTAATGGATGAACCGCTCTCTAACCTTGATGCGCGCCTGCGTACTGAAGTGCGCGACAGCATTATGGAGATGCACCAGCAACTGAAGACCAGCACCATTTATGTGACGCACGACCAGACCGAAGCGATGTCGATGGCCGACCGCATTGTGGTGATGAATGGCGGCCACGTGCAGCAAGTTGGCCGCCCGGAACATTTGTACGCGCATCCGGCAAATCTGTTTGTTGCCGGGTTTATCGGCTCTCCGGCCATGAACCTGCTGTCGCTCTCCTGCGCCAATGGCGAAGTGCAATTGGGTGAGCAACGCCTGCCGCTGCCTGAGCACGCTAGCAGCGCGTCGCAAGTGTGGCTGGGCATTCGCCCGGAGCACATTACCGACACGCCGGAAGCGGGCCAGTTGGTGCTGCCGGCCACCGTCATGCAGCGGGAACTAATGGGCGCGGATTATCAGCTTCACGTCAGCACGCCCATCGGCAACCTGCGTTACATCCGCCGACACCGGGGTGATGTGCCCAACAAAGGGGACACACTCAGCGTCGGTTTTTCACCCCTTGATTGTCATCTTTTTGATGCGCAAACCTTGCTTAACTTACACCAGGAGAACGACCATGCATAAGCCTCTGCCAAAAACATTGCGAGCGCTTACTTACAGTATAACCCTCGCAATGAGTGGCACCGCACTGGCGCAGGAGAAGATTGATTTCATGTTTCCGGCCCCGGTGGACGGCAAACTGACCATGGAAATGACGCGCGTCATCAAAGCTTTTAACGATTCGCAAAAAGAGGTAGAAGTGCGCGGGATTTTTACCGGCAACTACGACACCACGAAAATGAAAGCTGAATCGGCGCAGAAAGCAGGCCAGCCGCCTGCACTGGTGATCATGTCCGCCAACTTCACTACCGATCTGGCGCTGAAAGATGAAATTCTGCCGATGGACGAACTGTTCCAGTACGGCGACAAAAAAGCAGGCGATTTCCTGCAAAACGAGTTCTGGCCTGCGATGCGTAAAAACGCGCAGGTGATGGGCGTGACCTACGCCATTCCGTTCCATAACTCAACGCCAATCCTCTATTACAACAAAACGATGTTCGAGCAAGCGGGCATTAAACAGCCGCCGCAGAACTGGAAAGAGTTACTGGAGGATGCGAAAAAGCTGACCGACCAGAGCAAAGGCCAGTGGGGCATTATGCTGCCTTCTACCAACGACGATTACGGCGGCTGGATCTTCTCCTCGCTGGTACGCGCCAACGGCGGTAACTACTTCAACGAAAACTATCCTGGCGAAGTCTATTACAACGCGCCCACTACCATCGGCGCACTGCGTTTCTGGCAGGATATGATCTACAAAGACAAAGTGATGCCGTCCGGCGTGCTGAACTCGAAGCAGATCAGCGCTGCGTTCTTTTCCGGCAAACTGGGAATGGCGATGCTGAGTACCGGCGCGTTGGGCTTTATGCGTGAAAACACGAAAGATTTCGAGCTGGGCGTGGCAATGATGCCTGCTCAGGAACAACGTGCCGTGCCAATTGGCGGCGCCAGCCTGGTGAGTTTTAAAGGCATTAACGATGCGCAGAAAAAAGCGGCGTATCAGTTCCTGACTTATCTCGTCAGCCCGGAAGTGAATGGCGCATGGAGCCGCTTCACCGGTTACTTCTCACCGCGCAAAGCGGCCTATGATACGGCGGAAATGAAAGAGTACCTGAAGCAGGATCCGCGCGCCGCCATCGCGCTGGAACAGTTGCAGTACGCACATCCGTGGTATTCCACTTACGAAACGGTTGCCGTGCGTAAAGCGATGGAAAACCAGCTGGCGGCCGTGGTGAACGATGAGAAAGTCACCCCGGAAGCGGCCGCAGAAGCGGCGCAGAAAGAAGCGGATACGCTGATGAAACCCTATGTGGAAAAAACCGCGCTGCAAGCGGTGAAATAAGATGTTGTTCCCCGCAGGGATGCGGGGAGATGTCCCCTCACCCAGCCGTAAGCGCTTACTAACTTAACAACGAATACGGTGTCACCTCAAAAATAACCACTGTGAATACGGGGTTTATTGATCAGCCAGACATTTCCTTGCTTGCCGGGACTGTATATTTTTCACTCACCCAACTGACAAGGAGCACACCATGTCTTACACCGAACAGCACTGCCACTCCTGCGGAATGCCGCTCTCCGCGCCAGATGCCCGTGGTGCCAGCGATAAATATTGCGTGTACTGCACCGACAGCGAAGGCAATCTAAAATCCTGGGATGATGCCGTTTCCGGCCTCGCGCAATACCTTGATTCATGGCAGAAAGTGGGCAACGAAGAAGCGCGTAAACGTGCCATCCGCTATCTGACATCAATGCCTGCGTGGGCAGACAGAGCCTGAAGCTATTAACCTGGCGGCTTCAATCCGGGGTAAAAAACAGCAGTAGCAACCCCAGCAGCGCAAACAGGCCAAATGCCAGTGCAACCCCAGCCTGTGCGTAGATCAAACCCAATATCACCGCGCCAGCCACCTGGCCTGCGGCCAGCATAAAAAACACCATCCCGACCCCGGAAGCCGGGGTCGCTGGCGTGGCTTCTGCACCACTCACCAGTAGCACGCCGGAAAGCGTGATATAGCCAGCCCCACAAAGCGCCACCGCCGGTATTAACCACCAGGAAAATACGTGGCTGAACGCCATCAACAGCAACGGTGCGGCCATAAATACCAGCGCCAGCCGGTAAACCTGGTGCATACCGATATAACGCGCAACCGGCCCGGTGAAGGCGCCCAAAATACCCGCCGCACCGCAAACACACCACAGCATGCTGATGAGCGGATCCGCTACCGCCATCTGCTGACGCAATACTTGCGGACCAAAACTCCACCACGCGGCGCTCATCATCCCACTCAGCAACGCAATTAGCGCAAGACGGACAACCGCGCGTGATAAAAGCGTTGCTCGCTCCTCCGCCTGCGGCTGCGCACCACGCGGTAAATAGCGCTGCACCGGCCACAGGCACAGCAGTGCAATTACCGCGAACACGAGACACGCGATTCGCCACGGCAGAAACGACAGGAGCGGCACGGAAAGGATGATCCCTGCCCCGGTTCCGGCGTTAATCAGGGTATTCACCTGCGTTTGCCGTGATGCGCTCACGCAACGACTGACCGCTGCCGCCAGCGAAGGCGACGAAAACCCGGCGCTGATCCCGGCAATAAATAATCCGACGCCCAGCATTACGGGGGAAGCGGCTGCGGCGAGCAACGACAGGCCAAGCGCGGCACTCAGCGCAGAAACCGCCGAGGGAAATCGCGGCCCATAACGCTGATTCAACGTTGCGGCTGCGCTTATCGACAGACAATAAGCCGCGAAACTACAGGCCGAAAGGATGCCTGCAAGGCGCGGGCTGAAAGGGATATTCTGCGCCACAGCGGGCATCATCAGCCCCCATGAGAAACGGGCGAGGCCATAAGAAACGGCGATCAGCGCGAAACCGGTCATGCCGAGCTTCATCATTTCGCCTCCTCGCTGGCCATCAGGATCGCCGCCGCTTTTCCGGCATCATAAGCCGCCTGCGGTCCGCGAATTAACGCCGCGGTAATCGCCCCTTCAAACAGCATCCAGACAGCATCTGCCAGCGCGTTGTGTTTCACGCTCGTGGCGATGTAATCCCGCAGCGCATAGCGAAAATCCAGCGCCAGCGCGCAGAGCTGTATGTTTTCCTGCGCATACTCGCCCCAGGCTTTCAGGAAAAAGCATCCGCCCGCGCCGTAACTCGCCATCCATTCCCCGAGCACAGTAAAAAGTTTTTCCACCGACTGTGGGTGTTCGGGCGCGTAGAGATCGGCGAAAAAACGCTGCTGGCGAGCTTCCATTACCGCTGCGATTAATCGCTCTCGCGAAGGGAAATGGCGATACAACGTGCGCGTTGAAACCCCGGCTTCCTCGCAAATACGATCGGTGCTGGTGGCGTGAAAACCGTTGTTGTAAAACAGCCGCTCGGCGGCCTGAATGATCTCTTGTCGTTTTTTCATCCTTAAAAAGTAAACCGATCGTTTTACTTTCGCCAGCAACTATAAAAAAGTAAAAATAAAATACCTTAAAATTCAATGAATAAAGAGACAATATATTTTTATCGCTAAAAATTCACTTGCAATCAAATTGCGCACTATTTAAATTCCTCCCCAGACGCAAACACAACCGCGCTTTCACCACCATTTAAATAGCGCGCGATACAATCGCAAAGGAGATAAAGATGTCACGTTCATTACTGATCGCCATGAGTTTAACCGCCGCCAGCGTATCCACTGCCTGGGCCGCCGATGCGCCCGCACCGACTGCCGGTGTCGCGAAATTCCTTTCTGTGCTGAACAGCAGCGGTGGCAAACCTATCGAACAACTCTCAGTGCCGGATGCTCGCCAGGTGCTGATCGGCGCGCAGAAAGGCGCCAAACTGCCCGCCGCAGATGTGACGGAAAAAACCATCACCGTGAACGGTAAACCGTTGACGCTGACCATCGTCAAACCGCAGGGCGCAACCGGTACGCTGCCGGTATTTATGTTCTTCCACGGCGGCGGTTGGGTGCTGGGCGATTATCCAACCCATGAACGTTTTGTCCGCGATCTGGTGAACGAATCCGGCGCTGCCGCCGTGTTCGTGAATTACACACCGTCACCGGAAGCACACTTCCCGGTCGCCATTAATCAGGCGTATGAAGCCACACGCTGGGTTGCCGAACATGGTAAAGAGATTGGCGTGGATGGCTCTCGTCTGGCGCTGGCGGGTAACAGCGTCGGCGGTAATATGGTGGCTGCGGTGGCACTTCAGGCCAAAGAGCACCATACACCAGCGATTCGCTACCAGGTGATGTTCTGGCCGGTCACCGATGCGCGCTTTGATACCGGTTCCTATAACCAGTTCTCGAATGGTTATTTCCTGAGTAAAAACATGATGAAATGGTTCTGGGATAACTACACCACCAAAGAGAGCGATCGCCGCAACATTCTGGCTTCACCGCTGGAAGCCAGCAGTGAGCAACTGAAAGGCTTGCCGCCTACGCTGATCCAGACCGCCGAGCTGGATGTGCTGCGCGATGAAGGTGAAGCCTTTGGCCGCAAACTGGATGCCGCAGGCGTGCCGGTTACCGTTACCCGCTATAACGGCATGATCCACGACTACGGTCTGCTGAATGCCCTGAGCGAAGAGCCAACCGTTCGCACCGCGCTTTCCCAGGCTGCCAATGAACTGCGTGTCCACCTGAAATAAGCACTTCCCGGAACCCACCCTATGCGGTGGGTTCTTTCATTTTGAGCAAACTCGCCTCGTCATACGCAGCCTGCGCCGCAAGCACTGCATCCATATTGTTTTCCACCCAGTGCGCCAGCACCGAGACGGTTTCCGTCAGCGTACGCCCCAGCGGCGTCAGGCTGTACTCCACCGCCACCGGCACGGTATAAAACACTTCACGGGCGATGATGCCATCGCGCTCCAGCTTGCGCAGCGTCTGGGTTAAGACCTTTTGCGTGATCAAGCGGATATCCCGTTTCAGGCCATTAAAACGCATGGGCCCATTTTCCAGACGCGCCAGCACCAGCAAGGCCCATTTGTCCGCCAGCCTTGCCAGCATATCGCGCGTCGGGCAGCGGTTATCATAAATATCGTAAGGAATGGACGGCTTAATCATAACGACAAATTCTCGTAGTAGGTTTCCTTGAGGAAACGTAGTGCCCTTTGGGTGCCTTCTTCCGCAACCGGAGCGGGATGTGTATAACTCAAAGCCTAAGTTTCTATTTGATACTAAGGTGCCAGAAATGGCAAAAGTTCTCCTGCGGAATAGAAAGGAATAAAGGATGATTAGTCGGCTGAACAACGCATTTCTCAGTCTTACCACGCACCCGGAGTTTGGCAAGCTATTGCTGCGCCTGACATTTGGCGTGCTGATGCTGTTTCACGGCGTAGCCAAAGTGCAGCATGGTGTAGGCTGGATTTCCGACATGCTGGTCGCGCAGGGTTTACCGGGCTTTATCGCTTACGGTGTATTTGTTGGCGAAATTATTACGCCGGTACTGATTATTATTGGCCTGTTCACGCGCCAGGCGGCATTTATTTACGCATTTAATATTCTGGTTGCCACCTTACTGGTCGGCATGGGGAAATTCTTTACCCTGACCAACGTCGGCGCATGGGGTCTGGAAAGTGAAGCCCTCTATTTCCTCGGCGGATTAAGCATTATGTTTCTGGGTGCAGGGAAATACACCCTGTTTGCCGGAAAAGAAAAATAATGACGGTCGTGCAAACTCATTTGTACGTTATCTCTCTTAAATAGGGGAAAAATATGTCTATTGTTGTGATCTATTATTCTGGTTACGGGCACACTAAAGCGGTTGCCGAGAAAGTCGCCGAAGGGGCAAATGCAACGCTGATCGCTGTGGATAATAACGGTGATATTCAGGAAAGCGACTGGCAATTACTGAACGACGCCAAAGCCATTATTTTTGGTGCCCCAACGTATATGGGCGGCGTGCCATGGCAGTTTAAGAAATTCGCTGATGCCAGCTCTAAAGCCTGGTTTACCCGCGCCTGGCAGGACAAAATATTTGCCGGTTTCAGCAACAGCGCCAGCCTGAACGGTGACAAACAGGTTTCGCTGCAATACCTGCAAACGCTGGCATCACAGCATGGCGGCATCTGGGTGAGCCTGGGCCTGCTGCCGGCGAACACGCTTGCTGCAACCCGCGAAGACATCAACAACCTCGGCGGTTCTGTCGGCCTGCTGGTGCAGTCGCCATCTGATGCAGGCGCCGATAAAATCGCCTCCGGCGACCTCGATACCGCAGTGAAATTCGGCCAGCGCGTGGCCGATGTAGCGAGCCGTTTTAATTAATTTTGTATATCAAGGCCGGGGAAACCCGGCTTTTTATTTCGGACTTCAGAGCGACAAATCTCTCGACACCTTCCGGAAAAATCTCATTCCCTCTTCGTGAATATGCATTACACATCCAGCTTAGCATCGATGAAATTTGATTTTTCGTTACAGTATTCACCCCAAATTCAAAACAGATGGAAATTAAAGATAAGCCGTTCTATTTTAATAGCTCGTCTTTTAGAAAATGGAGCATTTTTTTCATGGAAAAGGAAGGGACGCTACGCTTACTCACACCAGGCGAAGTGCGAATGGCCCGAGCCGTATTCGGCGACGCAATTGAATATCACAAAGTTTGGGTCCACCACGACAGTTACTTTCCATTCGGACTTCAGCCAGATAATGCGGGCATGGCTCCAAATGGAGAACTCTATTTCCGGGCATGGTATACCCATGATTTTTCACAGTCAGACCTCCCTCATCGTCATATATTTATTCATGAGATGTGCCATGTCTGGCAGCGAGGCAGAGGAATGAACGTACGTCTGAATGGGCTGATAAGCAGCCTGGTTAGCTATCGCTATGCGCTTAATGGTCGTCCTTTAAGACGATATCCAATGGAGCAGCAGGCACAGATTATTACCGATTGGTACATTCTAAATACTTACGGTTATATAGCATGGTGCACACTCAGAGAACGAGGAGATATCACCCTGGATGGTGATACTACTGAAAGTGTCATAAGAGCCCAATACCAAAAAACACTGCAAAATTTTCCATGGTGCTGATAATGAAAAACATAATCTTGTTTTTATTCTTACTTCCATGTTTATTTACATTGACAGGATGCCCAGGTCAGGGCGACAGATTACAAGCCGATGAAATAACCACAGTACAAAAATCAGGAAATAATCTCTGTTTTCTGGTGCCTGACGCGGGTGAATATCAGCCAACCATACTGACAATTGGTCAACGCAATAAACCAGCAGAAAAAATGTGGCGTGGCGGTAATCCCGATTTGAAAGTAGAGGATGGCCAATTGTGTATTCCCCCTGCGCTGTATACTTTTCCTGAGCAGGGCCAATTTGTTATCCGCTACGTCCTGAAATCCGGTCAGGAGAATATGCCTGTGAGAAGTGTCGTAGCCGCGATTGAAGTATCTAAAACCGGCGTACGTAATCTCCCGCTCCAGAGTAATGAAGGTGTCAGACCGTATCAATAGCGATGGTTACAGAGCTTGCCGCTATCCGGCAGGCTCTGAGCTGATAGAGTAAGCCTTCTGAAAACATTGTCGTCACATCAATTATAATGACATTTACACTTAAGTTATTCCCGCAGCAAATGTTTTCATGCCACGATACTGCATGATGACACCGAATTGTGAGGAACAACATGAGCACGCCAGAAGAAGGGCTCCTGGAAGTTGCCTGGTATATGTCGAAATATGGGTTGGAAGATCCGCCGACGATATTTGGTGTCGGGCAATGGAATGAAGCCTACGCCCTCTTCTATCCGAGATTTGGTGCGGGCAAATCATCAGAGGAATTTTACAATAGTCTTAAAAACTGTCGTGATCGATTTGACTCATGGATGACAAACCCTCGCAGAGGCTGGCGTAACCCTGATGGCACTCCGAGGGAACTGCCCGTCGCTTCTCAACGTGTTATGGAAAGAATGAATGCGCTTGCAGAACCTATGGCGGAACAACGTGTTTTGTCATGGATAATGGCAGACTCCTTTGAACAAACACAACAAGATGTGCAACTTATCCGTAAAGATAAAGGTCTCGACGAAACGACAAGAGAGAGATTGGTTGCCGCTCGGCTGGGTCAGGGAGACTTCAGAAAGGGCTGTTTAGCCCATTACCCTGCCTGCCCCATTACTGGAATCTCCTTTCAACCGGTGTTAAGGGCCAGCCACATAAAACCCTGGTCAGCATGTAACACAGGAACAGAACGTCTCGATCACTTTAACGGAATAATGCTGGCAGCGCATATTGATGTACTTTTCGATCAAGGTTGGATGTCGTTTGAAGATAATGGGCGACTCTTAGTCAATGATGAACTAAATGCTGAAGTGATAGAACAATTACAATTACCAATGCAAATTAAAGCATTCCCCGCAGAATCTCGTCCTTATCTAAAATGGCATCGTGAAAATGCATTAAGAGTTTCCAGGAAAAAAGAACCGAAAAAATGATAAGCGAGGTTCCCGATAACAGCATCATATTTATCGGGACAGCGACTCACTCTTCTACCTGTTCAAATCGTTCTGCGTTTATCACCCTGCCATCGTTGCAGTACTTATTGATAATTAGTCAGGAACGAAGAAGCTGATTAAAGTCTTCAGAGACTAAATCGCCTTTCGTACAGAGCATATCTCGCGCAAGAGCCCGCCGTTTTTGTAGCAGAGCATCCAGTGTTTCTTCAAAAGTGGGTATGCTCTCATCCGTTATCGTTGGATAATAAACATACACATCTTTTGTTTGCCCAATGCGGTAAGCGCGATCTGTGGCCTGATCCTCTTTTGCTGGGTTCCAGCAACGGGTGAAATGAATAACATGATTGGCTTTTTGTACATTTACACCAAACCCGACAGCCACGGTTGAAAGAATAATAATTCCAAATCCGGGCTGCTCCTGAAAAATATCGATAAGTTTTTGACGGCTGTTCGCGCTCTCACTTCGGGTGCTGGTATCACCATTGATTACATAAGGTTTGAAACCAAATCGCTGATGAATGGCATACTGCAATTCGCGCTGAATATCTCTCAGCTCGGTAAATATAATAACTTTATCATCACCCTTTTTCGAAATGTCTTCGAGTTTACGCATCATCCACTCCAGTTTGGGTGAGTGATTCCTTAAGCGGTTATCCGGTTTTACGCTGTAGGGATGTGCGCAAATGAGCTTCAGACGGTGCAATAAACCAAGCATTCCCGCCCCAGGTTGCTCCAGTTCATCCTGCATTTTTTGTCGATTCTGATAGGAGGCAATCGACGAAACATACAAATCGCGCTGTAAAGGAGCCATTGTCAGCTGTTTGCAGGAGATGTCCTCAATTTTTGATGGCAAATCTTTCGCGACTTCCTCTTTGGTGCGCCGCAGCGTCTGCAATTCGATAATACGTCGTAGTGACTCAAGTACGAGATTATTCCTTTCCGTCGCACCTTCAATTGGCCGCAAATACTGCTTACCGAAGTCGTTGAGCGCGCCAAGCAAACCTGGCTGGGCAAAATCAAACAAACTCCATAGATCCACCAGCGTATTTTCAACAGGTGTTCCGGTGCAGGCCACTTTAAATTGCGCCTGGATAGCATTCGCCGCATGGGTAATTAATGCCGCTGGATTCTTTATTTTTTGAGCTTCATCGCAAACCATAATCGACCATTTTTGGCGTGCGAGAGAAAACTCTTGATCGCGCAAGGTTTCGTAAGTGGTTAACACGATTTTTGCACCACCAACCCAGCCCGGACGCAGCAGGTTTTTAATGCCCTGCGCTCTCAGTTCTACTGGGATTTCATCCTTATGGAACTTCACCGCTTTTACGGCATTACCATAAAGTTTAAGCACCTCAAGGTTTGCGGTATGAAAGAAATTATCCAGTTCGCGCTCCCAATTATCTAATAACGATACGGGTGCAACGATCATTGTTGGTAAACCATCAGGATTTTTTTCGATATACCATACAATAAAGGCCAGTATTTGCAGCGTCTTACCTAACCCCATATCATCAGCCAATAAACAACCTGAGATTTCTTCCGGCGACTTAAGAAACAACTGCTGCAACCACGCTAAGCCCTGTCGTTGATGTTCACGAAGATGAATATGTTCTTTAAGCAAAACAGGTAATGCAGGTTCTGCATCTTTCGCGCTCAACAATGCCTCACGTCGCTGTTTTATATACGCTGCATGTTCAATGTTTTGCTCTATCTGCAGAACAGCTCTTTTTTCTGGCTCGGCGATGTCTTTATCTGTGTCGCTCTCCAGAGTCTCAATTTTCTTCTGCCAGTTTTTCAATAATGATTTAGCATCGTCAATCGGCAATGATTGCTCATTCCACGGCATGGAGACGGTTGTTTCTTGTAAAGACGCCGCTGATTCAATGCGTTCTTCAAGGTCCGATAATTGTTCCTGGCTCTGCGGCTCCCAGCCCTCAAAAAAATCACTCGCCAGTAATGCTTCACCTAACGTCTCTGGCAACCAGTCTTCACTTTCACCCTTTATTAAAAAGGGAGAGGAAATCTTTTCAAACTCACCAATGCCAATGACACGATCGCCATATTTATTCAGATCTAAAACTTCATCAAATTCGATACCGGCAATCTCTTGCTGCCAACGAAGCAGGAGTGATTGGTAGTGTTCAAGTTGTTCTAACGTTAATTGGCTCAACTCTAATTCATAACCTTGCCATATTCCCGCAGGTAGGCCCGACGCCAGTTTAACTGCCAGTTCCTGAATAAACTCTTCAAACTCATAGGGTTTGGTCAGAGAAAAAGTGATAGCGGGTTGCGGCCTGGCGGCAATAGGTTCTAAGACAAGAGATACGGATGAGATTCTTTTTGCTTCATCATCAAGCACAGGTGTAACAGAGAAACGGTGGAAAAAAATATGCGCATCCTGCAACGCTTCTTCATGTTGTTCAGGCGGGATAACACTGGCTGCATCCCCACCAATGAAGGTGTAGGGATTGCGAATAAAAGAGACGGCATCATCACCCGCTATACGCCTGCCAGTAATTGAATGCACAGAAGAGAGGACTTCTTTCACTTCCGGGGAAATGATCACATGGCTGAGGGATCCATCATCACCCAGAACACGGTATTGATCCTGAACTAACTTACTGTTATCGAAACTATTGAGCCATT
Organism: Kosakonia sp. H7A; assembly: GCF_003028445.1. Classification (NCBI taxonomy): domain Bacteria; kingdom Pseudomonadati; phylum Pseudomonadota; class Gammaproteobacteria; order Enterobacterales; family Enterobacteriaceae; genus Kosakonia; species Kosakonia sp. H7A. The sequence continues at coordinate 308,538 of NZ_PYTZ01000004.1, forward strand.
GCGTTGGTTGATCATCGAAAGAAGGTTCAATTTCGATGACCGGTGTGTTGTGAATGGTTGCTTTGCGTAGCTTGAGTCTTAACGATTCGGGCTTAACCACAATCGTCTTCGCCAGATAGTTATCTAATTCTGCCTGCGCCTTTTTTGTTAAGCGCCGTATTTTCGCCCAGCCAAGCTGATTGGTATTTTCTCCCGCTCTGTGCTGCTGCTCATCACGAAATTGCTGCAAAGCAGAGAGGAGCAGCCAGTTCTCGTGGGTCTGTAAAAATTGCCCCTCAGAGTTGCGAAATATCGCTCCTGTTCTTTCGATCTGAACAGATCGGCCAGTCGCGCTTTCCTTCCAGTCACGGATATAAATGTTAAAATCAGCATCGCTCAGGCTTCCGCTGCCTGCGAGACAAACCTTCAGCGGCTTAATCTCAGGGATCCCCAGTAATGACAGGCTGGTTTGATGATCCTCATCTGTTGCCAGACGATACAGTTCATCCCAGGTGAGCAACCAGCGATCGGATAACTCAACAACATATTCTTCTTCTGCAAGCTGCTCCATATAGGCGACCAAAGGCCACAATGCATCTTCATCAGCAAGCTTAAACAAAAACGATAGCCCTGACTCTTCAACCTGATAACGATGACTTACCCGTTTTTCTGAAGATATATTGTTACCTTTGAATTTGCTGAGCAGACGGTTGAGCATTATTTACTCCAGAAGGTCAGTGGATCGCCATTTTTTTGTTTAAAACCTAAGCGGACAAGCTTTTCAACGACTTCTGCATTACGTGAGGAAAGCCGAACATGCAGGGCACCGCCAATATTACGTTTGTCACTCACAGTGGCATCGAGCTGTTTAAGCAAGCTGCGAATCGCTTGCTCACGGGAGCCTTGCATTGCATCAGCGGGCGGCGGATTTACCATGTTTGTCGATATTGGCGATGGCGATGGCGATGGCGATACAACTATATCCGAAGGCTGGTATCGGATACCTAATCGGCGAAGCTCATCCTCATAGTTAACCATCCATCCGGTGAGATGATTATCGCTATAGCCATAAGCTGTTGGTGCATGACGATGCTTTATCGCTCCCGCTTTTAATTCATAATTTAAATGCAGGTCGCTTTTTTCCGGGTTAAACGGTGCAGAAGACAACTCATAAACATATAACGCATTGCCTGTACGAGAAAACTCAACAAAAAGATAATTACCGATCTGCATAATTACGGCATTATCTGCACTATTTCCTCCAGACAGAGTGCTTAACCGTCCCTTATTTTTTTGCCTGAATGCAACAAAATCGGAATGCATATTCTGACGGGCATCCTGCCCTATTACTATCCGTGTGAATCCCATCTGATTGGCAAACCGTAACCAATAGAACAAACGGGCCTGATCCACATCATCTTTCCCCTTCAGCAACTGGAAGAAATGCGTTAAATCCTCTTTCGCCAGCCAGCTGCGTACCATGCCGCAAATTTTCTCGCTGGTATCAGGATCTTTCAAATGAGTAAGCCAGAGGTTTTGTTTACTGTGTAATTGCGGGCTTCCCCAGTTTTCCAGTGCCATTTGCTTAAGCTGTGGATGCGGAGTATTTCTGAAAGAAGAGCGGTAATACTGCATTAAACACGCACGTAAGATGAGATTTTTATACCTTTCGCGCTGGCGAGCGAGTTCCAGCAGGTTGGGCAGATGTTCTTTAAATGCGTCATCATCCAGCTCTAAGATCTTTGCCAGCAGAACAACAAAGGCCCGGTACCAAAGCCAGCTATTATCGGGAACCTGAGCCACGGTCTCCAGCGCTGAAAAATCGACCAGCTCGCCAGCACTCATTTTATTTGCCAATAAGTTCCCGGCATCTGGCGTGAACAGATCCTGATATTCATCTATTACCGCCATCCAGCGTTTTTCTCGACGCACCTGACCCTTAATCACGCCATAACCAATACGAAGTTGATCGCGTAACGAACACCAATTGTTATTCTCGTCGGGCTTTTTCGCGTGATAGCCAAAATAACTGCTACATAAAAACTTCCATTCGCGCCGTTTGAGTTTTTTGCTATCAATACGCTGCTGAATCTCTTGTTCAACCCGGTTATAAAGCGAATCATCCTCCAGCAGAACCGGAAATGCCGCATCGGGATCGCTATCAGCCAGGCCCGCAAATATCAGTTGCCAGTCGTACCTCGTTAGCACTTTCAACTGGCGAAGCGCAGTGATCGCTTTAAGTCGTTTTGTCAGCGGAGGGACTGTCGTGCGCTCGCTTTTCTCCATTTTGACGGACAGATATTGCTCTGCAGCCCTGAGCTTAGGGAAATCGCCAAAAGCAGCCGCTTCCGTGTCAATATGCCGTTTAACGGTGGCAGCAATATCTGACGATAAGCGAGATAACGCGGAGATCATAACGGCATCTCCAACTGACATTTTTCGGTTGTAGGTACGGTAACGCTACCCACATCAACTGCCGCCTTATCATGTTCATCTTTCAGACCAAAGAACTGCATGCGCAATTCAACGCGACGGCTGGCCTCTTTACTCTCTTTAGCGTTGTTAAACGAAACACCGCCCGCAAGGAAGAGCTTACGGATCTGCTCCTGCTGCAAGGGCGTTATCTGCTGTTGCAGGCGGCTACGGCTGTCGAGCAGGCTACACATTACCCATTCTGAGCGCTGCAACGAAAGATGCAGGTTATACAGATAGGAACCGTCGGTATCGGTAAAACCTTCAATGACAATCTGTTTAAACCATTTTTGCCCTTCCTCGCTGTTTGCCGCTTCCAGCACCAGCGGCACAACATCCTGTAGCGCTTTCTGTCCGTCAGCATTCAGGAAAAAGCGATTGTGGTCGAAGCGGCCCGCTTCTCCAAAACTGATGCGGTTATCACGGCAATCAACGACAATGGTTTTATTGAGATTGCGGGCGTGCAGCTCTAAACGCTCACACAGACGGGTAATATCTTGTCCACGCAGTTTCTCACCTTGTTCTACCCGCTGGATCCGTTGTGTTACTGAGCTTAATGAAGCCACCATAACGACCAGAAACAGCACCATCATGGCCGTCATCAGGTCCGCATAGGAAATCCAGAAGGGTTTCTCTGCCTCATCCGAACGCCGGGGCTTAATACGAAATGTTTGACCGAACATGATTCAGCCCCCTTTACGCCGGCACTTTAGAAAGCACTTCTTCAAGGTTTTCAATACCTTCACTAAGCTCGTCAATACCGCTTCCCAGACGTTTAACCGCGCTGTCTAAATTCGCGTCCAGCGCCCCTAACGTGGCGTCGAGGCTTGTTTTCATGCTGTCTGAGAATTGGTTGAACCCATTAGCCAGCACTTGTCCTGCGTTTTCGAGGAACTCTTTTGCTTCGCGATTATAGTCATGCAATCCTTCATTGTGCTGTTTCAGCTCTTTGAGGAATTGGCTACGCGCTTCCAGCTCAGATTGCGCATTGGCAATGACACCTTCCAGCAGCGTAATGGATTTCGCCACCGCTTCGCGGTTATTACGATAATCCGCCACCACGGAACTCAGCTCCTGGCTGGCCTGGCTCAACGTATTGCCTGCACCTTGCGCTTTAGTAAGTACATCAGCGGTAAGAAGATTTGCTTCTTTAACTTTGTCTCCTGCCGTTTCAAAACGTTCGGCAGCCAGGCGCATTTTGTCAGCACCGGTGTGCATATCCTGTAAATGGGCGGAAGTCTGCTCTGCCAGTCTGCGTAGCGTGCTTTCCGTCGCCCCCTGCTGTTCATTCAATGCATTCAGCAGCAAGCGGACCTGCTCGTCGAAACCAGCAATGATCTGCTGCGTTTCCTGATGGAGAGATGTCTGAGTATCCTGTTGATGACTGGCCAGTTGCTGTTGTCCCTGTTCAAGTTGCGTAAACAGCGACCCCAGTTTCTCGCCCAGCGCCTCAACGGACGCCGCCATTTGCTTCATGGTTTCACTTTGGCCTTGCTGGGACGTTTGCTGGATAGAGTCGATAAACGCTTTCATCTGTTCAGCCATCGCTTTTTCACGCGCTTCGCTATCGGCAAACATTTTTTCCAGCTGCTGTGCCATCCGCTCACCTGCGCCTTCACCTTCTGCACCAATTTTGGCGACGGACGATTGCAGGCTGGCCAGCATATCATTCATCCCGGCTTGCATCGCGACCTGTCCGGATTTCATCTCACTGAGCAACTGTGACATCAGCTCAGCACTGCCCTGACGAGTATCCTCGCTGGCGTTACGCATATCCTGCAACAAACCGGCAAAACCTGATTGCATTGCCTCAATGGCCCCCACAGATTGCCCCATCATCTGGTGCATATTTTCGAACTGATTGCCGAAGGTATTGTCGAGTTTGGACATAAATGCCGTCAGGACATCCTGCAACATATTCTGTACCTGACCCGACTGATCGCCGCTGGCGGTCTGTACCGCACCAGCAATTTTATCTAACGGGGATTTCAGGCTATTTTCGATGGCTCCACTCACCTGCTCGGCAAACTGCTGGCCGGTATCGCGATAAGTGGAAGATAAGGTGTGCGCTAACTTTTCATTTTCAGCGACCTGGCTTGCCACCAGATTCTGTAGCATATCGCGGAGATCGGTCACCAGGCTGTCTTTAAGCTGCTTAGCCTGGGTAGCACTTTCGTTGCTCGATTTCACCAGTTCGGCAAGGTATTCCTCACCCACACCGGTTTCAAATAGCTGATCAACAGCGGCAGTAAACTGTTCAAGATATTTATAACACTTCGCTATCGACAGCTTTTCCAGCCACGTTACGAAGATGGAAGCTGCGATGGCGGTAAACGACCCTAAAAAAGCATAAAGCACATCCCGCAAGAGAGAAGCCACGCTGCTGGTAACTTGCTCGGGCGTACTGGGGTCGAAATGATTTAAACCAATCATCAGCCCATAAAACGTACCGATAATGCCGACCCCTGTCAGAATCCCGGGAAGATGTTTAAAAAATTCAGTGTTAAGCGGAATATCGATTAATTGCTGCTCGGTAAAAAATGCCGCTGCGGGAGCCGTTGCCCGAACATCTTTTAATTTCAGTTCGCCATCGACAAGCATTTTTTGTTGATGGAGTGACTCTGCAAACTCACTCCAGGAGTGGGCCAGTGGCGTCCCGGTAAATAACTCGCTCAGCTTCTGTAGTTTTACTGCCGTTGTCTCATTCTTCCAGTCTGAAATGATCCCTGACTGCTTCTTCAGTTTATTGACAATTTTAATTGCCCGATAAACATACAAAGCAGCAAAAAATGCCAGCGCAATAGCAACGACAATAATAACGACCAGCGGAACCTTTTCAGGTTGCACGGAAGTCAATATAGTTAAAAACGAGTTAAGCCATTCCATTTTTCATCCCGAGTCAACAACAGTTATTTTTTCTGATAGCTACCACAGGCGCTAATAACAAGGGGTTATAGCGCAACAATAAACTGATATGCAGTATTCGAATTCTGAAGAGAGATGACGCAAGCAAAAGGAGTAAACGTCCATAATCCTGTGCCCCACAGCGCCAGACCACCTAATCCTTGAGGCAATCAGATTGTTCTCACAAATCATAACCTGCTGCACAGGGATAACAAGTAGCAAATGGCCAGCCAATATCTTTTTCATGAATAATTAAAAAAATCTAATGGATACAGGTTCGGCCTTAAAAATATATAGTATATAGTCGCATAGCAATACGTAACCTTTATAAATAATTAGTTTATTTATGGTAAACCAATGAAATTATCGCGCCATAAATAATGCCTTGCTTCTGAAAATTATGGTAAGTCTGAACAAACACAACGCAACTGACACGTCCTGTCATTCCTGCTGCCGATAATACAAACCAGAACACTCATAACCGCGGCTCCTTACTATTTAATTCATATGAAAGAGTAAGTTATCGCATCTTCCGTTGATTGATCGCATTGGCTGCGGGAGGTAACATGATTAGGTCGCTTTTTCTTACCGATTAACGTAACACGTCAGTAGCTCCAGGGGCTGGCCTTAACGCGGAAGGCACATGAACAAATCTAACTTTGATTTCCTGAAAGGCGTTAACGACTTTATTTACGCTATCGCCTGTGCAGCGGAAAACAATTATCCGAACGATCCCAACACCACGCTGGTAAAAATGCGCATGTTCGGTGAAGCGACGGCGAAGCATTTAGGGCTGCTACTGGATATTCCCCAATGCGAAAACCAGCATGACCTGCTGCGTGAATTAGGCAAAATAGCTTTTGTTGATGACAACATCCTGTCGGTATTTCATAAATTGCGCCGCATTGGCAATCAGGCCGTCCACGAGTATCACAACGATCTTGATGATGCGCAGATGTGTCTGCGCCTCGGTTTTCGTCTCGCAGTCTGGTATTACCGTCTGGTCACCAAAGATTATGACTTCCCGGTTCCGGTTTTTGTGTTACCGGAACAGAGTAGCGATCTCTATCATCAGGAAGTGCTGACGTTAAAACAGCAGCTGGAACAACAGGCGCAAGAAAAAGCACACAACCAGGCCGAATTAGAGGCCCAGCAGCAAAAGCTGGTGGCACTCAACGGCTATATCGCCATCCTCGAAAGTAAGCAGCAGGAAACTGAAGCCCAATCTCAGGCTCGCGTCGCAGCCCTCGAAGCACAACTGGCAGAAAAAAATGCCGAGCTGGCGAAACAGACCGAGCAAGAGCGCAAGGCCTACCACAAAGAGATCACCGATCAGGCCATCAAACGCACGCTGGATTTGAGCGAAGAAGAGAGCCGCTTTTTGATCGATGCCCAGTTGCGTAAAGCGGGCTGGGAAGCAGACAGCAAAATGCTGCGCTTTTCCAAAGGCGCGCGGCCGGAACCGGGTGTCAACAAAGCAATCGCCGAATGGCCCACCGGTACCGATGAAACGGGAAAACAGGGTTTTGCCGACTACGTATTATTTGTTGGCATGAAACCCATCGCGGTAGTGGAAGCCAAGCGCATCAACACCGATGTCTTCAGTAAACTGAATGAGGCGTATCGCTACAGCAAACGTTTCGATAATGCCCTGCTGCGTAACATTTTACTGGAGCAGTATCCTGCAGATGAAGTGCGGGAAGCGGTACCGGAATATGAAGTCAGTTGGGCGGATACCAGCGGCAGCCAACGCTATAAAATTCCTTTTTGCTACTCCACCAATGGCCGCGAATACCGCGCAACGCTGAAAACCCGCAGCGGCATCTGGTATCGCGATGTCCGCCATACCAGCAACATGTCGAAAGCGCTACCGGAGTGGCATCGCCCGGAAGAACTGATCGCCATGCTGGGCAGCGATCCGCAAAGGCAAAACCAGTGGTTTGCAGATAACCCAAATATGAGCGAGCTGGGGCTGCGCTACTACCAGGAAGATGCCGTTCGCGCCGTTGAAAACGCCATAGTCAATGGGCAGCAAGAGATCCTGCTGGCCATGGCCACCGGCACCGGGAAAACGCGTACCGCCATTGCCATGATGTTCCGCCTGATCCAGTCCCAGCGCTTTAAGCGCGTACTGTTCCTTGTGGATCGCCGCTCGCTGGGTGAACAGGCGCTGGGCGCCTTTGAAGACACGCGCATCAACGGTGATACTTTTAACAGCATTTTCGACATCAAAGGGCTGACGGATAAATTTCCGGAAGACAGCACCAAAATTCACGTTGCGACCGTCCAGTCGCTGGTTAAACGCACTCTGCAATCCGATGAGGCAATGCCGGTGGCACGCTACGACTGCATTGTGGTCGACGAAGCGCACCGTGGCTATATCCTTGATAAAGAGCAGACCGAGGGCGAGCTACAGTTCCGCAGCCAGCTGGAGTATGTGTCGGCTTACCGCCGCATCCTCGATCATTTTGACGCGGTGAAAATCGCCCTGACCGCCACGCCAGCACGCCATACGGTAGATATCTTCGGCGAGCCGGTTTACCGCTACACCTACCGCACGGCGGTGATCGACGGGTATCTGATCGACCAGGATCCACCCATCAAGATCACCACCCGCAATGCGCAAGACGGTGTTTATCTGTCGAAGGGTGAAGAGATCATTCGCGTGACGCCACAGGGTGAGATGATCAACGACACGCTGGCTGACGATCAGGATTTTGAAGTCGCAGATTTCAACCGTACGCTGTTGATCCCCGGTTTCAATACCGCCGTCTGCGAAGAGTTAACCAAACACCTCGATCCGACCGGCAAGCAAAAAACGCTGGTATTCTGCGTCACCAACGAGCATGCCGATATGGTCGTCAATGAGCTGCGCACCGCCTTCAAAAAGAAATATCCGCAACTGGAGCATGACGCGATCATCAAGATCACCGGTGATTCCGATAAAGATGCGAAGAAAGTGCAGTCCCTGATCACCCGTTTTAATAAGGAGCGGCTACCGAACATTGTGGTGACGGTTGATTTGCTGACTACCGGCGTCGATATCCCGTCAATCTGCAATATCGTCTTTCTGCGCAAGGTGAGAAGCCGCATTCTCTACGAGCAGATGAAAGGCCGCGCCACCCGTTTATGCCCGGCAGTAGATAAGATCCGCTTTAAGATTTTCGACTGCGTCGATATCTACAGCACGCTGGAAAGCGTCGATACCATGCGCCCGGTGGTGATGCGCCCAAGCGTAGAATTGCAAACGCTGGTGAACGAAATTACCGACTCGGAAACCTATAAAGTGACCGAAGCCGATGGCCGCAGCTTTGCCGAGCACAGCCACGAACAGCTCGTCGCCAAGCTGCAACGGATTATTGGCCTGGCCACCTATAACCGCGACCGCAGCGCCGGCATCGATAAGCAGGTGCGCCGTCTGGATGAATTATGTCTGGATGCCGCAGGCGTCAGCTTTAACAAGCTGGCTTCGCATCTGCGTGAAAAAGGCCCGCACTGGAGTGCCGAGGTGTTCAATAAACTCCCCACCCTGATTGCGCGTCTGGAGAAACTCAAACTCGACATCAACGAACTGCGCGAGCGTCCGATCTTCCTTGATATTCCGGATGAGGTGATCAACGTCGAGCCGGTTTACGGTGCTTACCATAATGCGGAAGATTTCCTCGAAGCCTTTGATGATCTGGTCAAGCGCTCTCCCAATGCACAGCCCGCGTTGCAGGCAGTGATTGCCCGCCCGCGCGATCTCACCCGTAAAGGGCTGGTGGAGTTGCAGGAGTGGTTTGACAGCCAGTATTTCGAAGAGTCTTCCCTGCGCAGCGCGTGGAAAGAGACGCGTAACGAGGATATCGCCGCCCGGCTGATTGGCCATATTCGCCGTGCGGCAGTGGGCGATGCGTTGAAGCCGTTTGAGCTGCGTGTTGATCATGCCCTGGCGCGCATCAAAGGCGAAAACGACTGGGGCAGCGAACAGCTGAAGTGGCTGGATCGCTTAGCCACCGCGCTGAAAGATAAAGTGGTGCTCGACGACGACTCGTTTAAAACCGGCAACCTCCACCGCTTCGGCGGCAAAGCCGTGTCGCAGCGCGTGTTTGAGGACGACCTCGACGGCGTGCTGGCGAAATTCAGTGATTACATCTGGGACGAACCCGCCTGACGCGTTAGAATCCCCGGCAATTTCTTCTTCCGCGGCCCGTTCAGGGCCGCAGCTTTTACACGGAACCTGTGATGAACAATAACGATCTGGTCGCTAAACTGTGGAAACTCTGTGACACCTTACGTGATGGTGGCGTAACGTATCAGGATTATGTGAACGAACTGGCAACCTTACTGTTCTTGAAAATGTGTAAAGAGACAGGCCAGGAGCACGACTATCTGCCAGAAGGTTACCGCTGGGATGATTTAAGAAGCCGCATCGGTCAGGAGCAATACAGTTTCTACCGTAACCTTTTAGTGCATTTAGGTTCTGTTAGAAATGATGTCGTACAGGCTATTTTCCAAAACGTAAATACCACCATTCGGGAAGCTAAATACCTGACATCGCTGGTCGGTAATATGGACTCGCTGGACTGGTATAACGGCAGTAAGGGTAAATCCCGAGACGACTTCGGCGATATGTACGAAGGGCTCTTGCAGAAAAATGCCAACGAAACCAAATCCGGCGCGGGTCAATACTTCACTCCTCGTCCATTGATCAGGTCAATTGTTAGGTTAGTTAAACCCCAGCCGCGCGAAATCATACAAGACCCGGCCTCCGGGACGGCGGGCTTTCTAATTGAATCTGACCGTTACATTAAAGCTCATACCAACGATCTTGACGATCTGGATCCGGATACCCAGGACTTTCAGATCCGCCGTGCTTTTGTCGGCCTTGAGCTGGTACCCGGCACCCGTCGTCTGGCGCTGATGAACTGCCTGCTGCATGACATAGAGGGCAACCTCGATCACGGTGGCGCCGTCCGTCTGGGCAACGCACTTGGAAGCGATGGCGAAAACCTGCCACAAGCACATGTGGTATTGACGAACCCACCATTCGGTAGTGCAGCAAGCACCAGTATTACTCGCACATTCGTTCACCCGACCAGCAACAAACAGCTCTGCTTTATGCAGCACATTATTGAAACCCTGCATCCGGGCGGTCGTGCAGCGGTGGTGGTGCCGGATAACGTGTTGTTTGAAGGCGGTAAAGGCACCGAGATCCGCCGCGATCTGATGGACAAGTGCCGTCTGCACACCATTCTGCGTCTGCCGACCGGTATCTTTTATGCCCAGGGTGTGAAAACCAACGTGCTGTTCTTTACCAAAGGCACGAAGGCAAATCCGAACCAGGACAAGAACTGCACCGACGACGTGTGGGTGTACGATCTGCGCACCAATATGCCGGGCTTTGGTAAGCGCACACCGTTTGGCGATCAGCATCTGCAACCGTTTGAGCAGGTGTTCGGTGACGATCCGCACGGCCTCAGCCCGCGTACCGAAGGCGAGTGGAGTTTTAACGCCGAAGAGAGCGAAATCGCCGACAGCGAAGAGAACAAAAACACCGACCAGCATCTCGCAACCAGTCGCTGGCGCAAGTTCAGCCGCGAGTGGATCCGCACTGCCAAGTCGGACTCACTGGATATCTCCTGGCTGAAAGATAAAGACAGTATCGATGCCGACAGCCTGCCGGAGCCTGATGTGTTAGCGGCAGAGGCGATGACCGAACTGGTGCAGGCGTTGGGCGAGCTGGATGCCCTGATGCGCGAGCTGGGCGCAGGCGATGAAGCCGATGCGCAGCGTCAGTTGCTGGAAGAAGCATTTGGTGAGGTGAAGGCATGAGCGCGGGGAAATTGCCGGAGGGTTGGGCTGAAACTCAGTTAGGCAATGTTGTCGAGTATGGTAAAGTGGCAAAAAGAACTCTTTCTGACGTTAAGCAAGAAACATGGGTTTTAGAACTTGAAGATATAGAAAAAGACTCATCAAAATTATTAGGCAAAACCAGAGCGCATCAAAGACCATTCAAAAGTACGAAAAATAGCTTCCAAAAAGGTGACGTTCTTTACGGAAAACTTCGCCCATATCTCAACAAAATCATTGTCGCTGACGAGGATGGCGTTTGTACAACAGAAATTGTTCCTATTAATGCAGAGCCATTTTGCTTCAATAAATATATTTTTTACTGGCTTAAAAGCTCGTCCTTTTTGCATTACGTTGATGAAGTTAGCTATGGCGTAAATATGCCTCGCTTAGGCACTGCTGACGGGCTAAAAGCTCCACTTCGTTTAGCACCACTTGCCGAACAAAAAATCATCGCTGAAAAACTCGATACGCTGCTGGCGCAGGTAGACAGCACCAAAGCACGTCTTGAGCAAATCCCGAAAATCCTGAAACGTTTTCGTCAGGCTGTTTTAGACACAGCTGTAAATGGAAAACTTACAGAAGATATTAGACCTTCATTTGAACCATGGCTGAAATTGCCTGTAAAATCGGTTTTTAAATGTATTGATGGCGATCGAGGACCAAATTATCCGAAAAAAAATGATTACAAAGAAAATGGTGATTGTTTATTTCTTTCGACTAAAAATGTACGACCTTTTGGATTCAATTTTGCTGAAACTGTTTTCATAAGCAAAGAAAAAGATAGTTCTTTAAAAAATGGGAAGCTTGAAGTAGATGATTTAATAATTACTACGCGTGGTACGCTGGGGAATATTGCCTCATATGATAAAACAGTACCCTTCGCGAACGTGAGAATAAACTCTGGCATGTTAATCTTAAGGAAGATAAATAGAGAGCATTGTAATGATTTTCTCAAAATAGCTATCGCCTCTCCTTATTTCCAAAGGGAAATATTGCGTAAAAAATCAGGTTCCGCCCAACCCCAGCTGCCAGCGAACATTCTTAAAGAATTTCTTATACCTATTCCCTCAGTTGCTGAACAACACGAGATCGTGCGCCGTGTCGAACAACTCTTCGCTTACGCCGACACTATTGAAAAGCAGGTCAACGCTGCGCTTGCCCGCGTGAACAACCTCACACAGTCTATCCTGGCGAAGGCGTTTCGCGGTGAGCTTACCGCTCAGTGGCGTGCTGAAAACCCGGATCTGATCTCCGGGGAAAATAGCGCGGCTGCATTGCTGGAAAAAATTAAAGCCGAACGCGCGGCAAGCACAGGTAAAAAAGCGTCGCGTAAAAAGGCATAACTCTCTTTATTATTTGCGCACGGTTAACGCCGTGCGTTTTTATTTTTTGGGTATTTTAAAATGCGTTTAAAATATTTTATGCGCGTTTTATTGATTATTCCGAATGGTGCCGATTATTGTCTGTTTTTTTCTGGACTTTTATTTTTGTCATGGTTATTTTTTCAGTGTTTTTAGCGCGGTGGGGATGTGCGGCAACACACCCGCACCGCTGATCACAATCACTATTTACGAGGAATAGTAATTATGACTGACGTGGATTGTATTGCAGTTTGTGAGAATGAAAAAGCCCGTTCGGTAACGTACCGTCATTTAACCGTGAGTTATGCGGGTCGTCACAGGGATAATGTTTATACCCCGGCGGTGATTATGAAGGGGTTATGGCTGGAGGCGGCGGGTTTTACTATGGGTGCGAAAGTCGATGTACAGGTGATGCGGGGCTGTATTTTGCTGACCACCCGGCAACCGCCGAAAGAGCCGGAAATAAAAACATCATTAGAGCTGGCCGCCCTGTTAGCAGCGGGTAAGGAGAAAAAGCTGCGGCGGTAATTCTGGCTTGAGTACACCCCAACTTCTCGTCGGGGTGTACTCAGATAACGGCGTATATTAAGCGTTTCAATTATCCATCTGTCGTTCGAAGGCTTGCGTCACAAGAGACATGATATAAGGCAAGTCTTCTGTTTTTTCGAAAGCGACTTCCACATCGCCATTTCCCCAGCGCCCAATGCCGGTCAGGTTTCGGCATAAACTCCGTGGATCGTTAATCTCCGCGAAAGGAATATTCAGGATCAGTAATAACCGTTTTGCTTGCGGTATTACATCAACAAAGTTCACTTCAGCTTTATAGGCGATATAAAGCTTGAGGAAAACCTCCGTCACACAGGGGTCCAGTTCTTTTGCAGCGGTTCTGAATGCTTCAAACAATGAACTGACAGGCTCTTTTGCCAAATGTGGATGGTCTTCGAACCCGTAAGTAACGCTAGCCTGACTTTCTGGCTGATAGCGTTTCACCGCTTCTGCGGAAAGCTTTGGTGCAGGCCAGGCAATACTTGCCTGCTCAGACATTTTTTTCGCTCTGGCTAAAATAGTTTCTTCATTCCAGACATCAAGCGAGGAGAGACCATCGTTCAGCCGCAAATGACTGTGTTTAAATCCCCCCTCCATATCGCACTTCTCAGCGAATGAGCGATTACTGTATTCAGAGTTATAACCAGTTAACGTCAGATTTCCCAGCGTATGACGCCAGGTTTCCCATACTTGCTGCCACTCATCGCCTAACGCATTTCGCCACGCGACGGGGACTTTTTCCGGCTGGTTATCGCACTGCGGCATAATATGCTCGATGGTATATTCATCAACCGGGATAGGCTCTTTATGATTGTGATTTTCCAGCTTTCTCAGCCAGTAACTGCGGCTTCTAAAGTTATAAAGATCGCGGCTCTGGATCTCTCTTTTGAACTCTTCATCTGTCGGGAAACGGCGATAAGATGGCAGCAGCAAAAAGGCAGCTTTCAGGCTTTCCAGATAGTTATATTTATCAAAACTTTTACTCAATCCGGCAAAAGTTTTGTTCATGGAGTTGGTTGGAATCGCGCAAACTGCACGGCGGAAAACATAGCTTTCCATCAGACGTAATGCTTCGGCAAAATCGCTCAGCGACAGTCTCTGATGCTGATAGTCATCATACAACTCCAGCATCAAAGGATAAGCAACTTCCATTCTCAGCTCACGAATATTACGGAATATCTCTTTTAGAGTTTTATCCCTTTCACGCCCTAAGGCTACAGCACAGTAATAAACCGCGTACTGATGAATATCGGCAACGACAGATTCAACCGTATCACTCAAACTGTGAAAATATTGCTTAAATGCCTCGTAGATATCATCTATTTTTGGGATATCTCCCGTTTTCACCGTTAAATAATGGCGCATAAAGGCGTCGAACTGCGATGAATAAGCCTCCTGACCAAACAGTAGCTCCATTTTGCGCCAATGATCGTTATACAACATGGTCTGACGGTCGTTTTCTAACCCCATCAGAATATAGTTGCGGATCAGATCCGCCTGACTCAATTTCTTACCCGTTGAGTTCATGCTTTCGAAAATAAGTTGCGGGTTATCATTTCCGCGCTGTAGTGAAACATCAACCACAATCAACTTACTTAGCCCTTTGCAGACCGTTTCCAGAATCGCTTCATCCTTTAGCTTCTCCTGGAAAAATTCGAAATTCTCCTTGACCCGTACTGAATATTCATCCGGGAACGCTTTTCTGTTGATTATCGCACGCAGTGTTTCGTTATCAACCTGAGACAAAATAAGTTTGTAGCGTTTTTCACCTGATAATAGTGGGTTTGTCAGATAAAACCCTCTTAACTGTTCCCGGTTAAATCCTTCGATAAATTCTTCTTCCCCTACCGCCTCAGATAGCGCAGCAATCAATAGTGAAACTGTCGTCACACGCTGCTGACCATCAATGATTAAGAGCGGCGACTGAGAGGTTACGGAGTACAGTCCTTCTTCGATATAGACTACCGAGCCGATAAAATGACCGTGATTATTTTCATCAAGCCCGCAACGAATAATATCTTCCCAGAGCTGCTCACACTCTTTCAGACTCCAGGAATAAAGTCGCTGATAGATTGGTATCACTAACTGCGGTGCTGTCTGGAGGAAATTAAGTAACTTCGCTTCTTTGGCCTTCATCGTCTAACTTCCTTTTTAAATATACTGAGCAATAAATGCAATCTACTCTCTTACTCATTATTTGCGAGACATACGAAAGCCCCGCCTTACGACGGGGCATCTCTGCTTTACTGCTGCTGAATTTCCACCAGCACATCCGTTGGCCAGCGCTCTTCTTTATTGCTGACCCGGGCTTGTTCCAACGAACGCGCCATATTGAAGATCTGATCCTCTACTTCCGCCATAAAGTTATAACTGTCGGGGCGGAACTGAATGGACCAGTACCCCATTCCCTGATCGAAACGGATCTTCAGCGCTTTGCCGTTATCAAACTCCACCAGCAACTTACGATGATGAGGAATATCCCGGTTGGAGTAATTCAGCGTGACATCAACCGGCTTGCCCATCAGCGTGGTAAACCACTGCTCAGCAAAACCCTGGAAATCATCTTCGTTTGCCCAGTCGTGTGCCGCCTTGAAGCCCGGTTTCTCTTTCGCTTTGAACAGCGTATTGATGGCGACCTGTGCATGGCCGCTCAGACGCGGTTTCAACTGATTCATAATCGAACCCAGCAACACCAGCGCCGCCGGGTTCTGAATATAGCGGTCGGTGTAGTAGACACGCGTTATCTGATTGTTTTTCAGCAGCGCAGCAGTCTCTTCATTGGCTTTTTCCAGCTCGGCCCAGAAGCGGCGACCAAACTGCGCAATCGGGCCATTCAGTTCAGTAGAGAGGGAAAGATCTTTTACCCGCTCGCCTGCCGGTTCGCTCCAGCGTGCCAGATCCACCGCTTCCAGCTCGACCGGCGCAAATGTCTGCGAACGCACAACCAGGGCCTGCGTCAGGTGCCAGTCAGAACCAGGAATGGCCGCTTGCATGTCACGCGTTGCCAGCGTTATAACGCTCTCGCCACGCAGCAACTGAGCGATAACAGGCACCGTCAACGCTACCTTGTTGCAGCAAATTCGTATGCCCGTCGCGGCAAACTGAGCCAGCTCGCCCAACACGTCGGCATCGGTAATACCGGCCGGGATCACCAGCGTCACATCCAGATTATCGGTCAACCGGTAACGCAGGATCGCCCTGCGGAACTCGCTGGCATACAGATCCCACTCACTGAGCGGCTCGTTGAGCCACACCGTCAATGATGTGGCACCTTCATTGATCACGCGCCGAATGGCATCTTCTATGCTGCCGGGGCAATATTGCGCATCTACCAACGACAGTTTTTCCTCTTCCGGCAAACCAATATAGTGTGTGAAATCCTCACCCAACCAGGCCAGCGCCGCTTTACGATCCAGCGCATCGTGATCGTGACGGGTTTGCGAATCGAGCAGGCACTCACTACAGGCCGTATCGCAATGGCTACAGCCGAGCTGTTTCACCATGCCTCTCAGCAGAGCATCAATATGTAATGGCGCGCTGGAGGCAAAACCGGCCCCGCCACTAATCACGTCATACAACTGGATGGCCAGTACAGACTGTTCGTTATCCAGTTTCACCGGGCGAATGGAATAACCCAGCTCCGCGGCGGAAACCCCCAGCACACCGGCCAGTGCGCGACGCAAAGCGACGGCCAGCGTCATTGCAACGCTGCGACCTTCGTCGGAACCATCCGGAATATACTCGCCGCTCTGCGGGCGCCTGAGGATAAGCTCAAACACATCCGTCTGCGCTACGGCACCCAGTGTCACTTTGGTTCTCAATGCTGTGGAACCCGGGCAGATCAGGCGATGGTTCTGGCTATCACGATCTCCCTTACCCGGGCGCGGCGGATAGTGGGCTTCCATTGATTTTGGCGCATCAGTTTCGTTAATCATCGACTCCGCGCGGCCACAAATCATGCACAGTGCATAACCATGTCCACCTTCACCCATACTTTGCTGGAATACACGACCATCAGGCCCGGACGCCATAAACCCGGTTAGCGGATTCGGTAAAGGTTCACGTTCTGCCTGTACAAACACCCACGCGGGTACCACGGGGATGAACTTCATCGTTTCGATGTTGTTGGTTACCGGATAGTAGGCATCGGTCACAAAGCCCGCCGGTTGCAATACCTGGCGTTTGTTTGCAGAAATAATCCGCTCGCCGCAGGCAGCATTGGTACAAAACAGTTCGCCCTGCCCGCTGATTCCCTCTCCATACCCCAGCGTCCCGCATTTATGGCAACGCCAGGCAACATCCAGCCGCTGAGGTTCATTGGTATCTGCGTTCAGGTTATGCCAATGCAGAGAGACACCGGCGGAGCGAAACACGCGGCCATCGAGAATAATTTCCGCACCCGGCGCGTACTCACGGATCGCCACGCCCAGGTTGCGTGAAGGCAGCCCTTTATAGCGCGAGACGTTGTCTTCACGATCGCTCTTATCACGGCTTCTGAATGTTTTCTCACGGATGTAATCTTCCATGTTGAAGTTATCAAAGGTGACAACATCGGTAGGGAAGCCATAGCCAGGCAGGAATGTTCTCGCCGCCAGATCACGCAACAGATACTCGCCGCAGTGTCGTTTTTTCTCCATCTCCAGGCGCTTACGATACGGTGTATCGGGCTGCGACTCGCGTTCCTGCCGCGAAAGATCCTGGAAAATATCAAGCCAGCGTTTCTGTAGGGAAGAAATGGACCCGAGCGTATTTCGGCGCAGATTGTCGGGGCTGACACCGTGTAGCGCAGTGCCTTTTACTAACTGTTCCAGTGCGCCATCGACCGGTAAGGTAGTACGCTCCAGCCAGACTTTAAAGCGATTACAGATGGATTGTTCATGCTCTTCGCCAAAGAACCACTGGCTGTTGAGATTGGTGCGCTCTTTTTCCGTTTCCCCGATCACGTGACACAGGAATTCTGAGAGCAGCAGCGAATTAACATGCCGCTGCACCAGACGTTCAGAATTCATAGCCACCATCGGCGCCGGGATCGTCGTCTCAAACGGCCAGAGCGTATTAGCAAATACCTGCTGATCGTGTGGGTTACCCTTACACAGGGTATAAGAGATGGCGCGCGATTCCTTACTACGGCCCGCGCGACCGGCACGCTGTAAGTAGTTGGCGGGGTGCGGCGGCACGTTATTCATCACCACGGCAGAGATACCACCAATATCTACGCCCATTTCCATGGTGGTTGAGCAGTTGAGAACGTTAATGCCGCCCTCTTTAAACATCGTTTCGTACTCTTCCAGGCGTTCAGCAGACTGCTGCGCCGAGTGTTCTGCGGTGCGGTAGTAGAAGCCGCCTTCAATAGCCCGGTCGTTAATATTGGTCCACAAGTTCTGTGAGCGCAGCTTTTGCACCAGATCGTCTGCCGCACTTTGCTGTCTGATTTTGCTAATGCCGTTATCGTAATCATCCTGCGAGCGGTCAAAATGCCAGACCTCCGGCAACATTACCGGCTCCGCGTGATACGACAGCCGTTGTGTATCGCTCAGGTTGTCAAAATCGATATGCGTCGGCAGGTAAGGCGTTAAGCCTTTGAAAGCCGTGTCCAGTAATTTATTAGTTACCGGGCAAATATACGCTTTTGTCACCAACGAGAAAGTCATATGCTCGCGCGGCAAGTA
The DNA here is from genome assembly GCF_003028445.1 of Kosakonia sp. H7A. NCBI lineage: Bacteria > Pseudomonadati > Pseudomonadota > Gammaproteobacteria > Enterobacterales > Enterobacteriaceae > Kosakonia > Kosakonia sp. H7A. The sequence continues at coordinate 327,304 of NZ_PYTZ01000004.1, forward strand.
AAAGCGGTTACCATCCGAACGTAACACAGCAAGATTCCCGGAAAGCGCCTTCCAGGCCGCTTTCAACCAGGCATTCACCAAATCGATATCAGCCGTTCTCTTCACATTCAGCCCGGCGCCCAGCAGCAAAAGCTTGATCAGCCGCTGCGACACATTGCCATGGCGAATCTGCGGCCAGCGCTTGATCTGATATTCGTCATGCTCATCTGATTCAGGGCTGCGCAAGGAACGCGGCGCAAAACGGCTACCAATCCACTGCCGCCAGTCATCTTCCAGCTGAATATAGCTGCCTTCGCGAACATAAAAATCGAGGGATATTTTGAGGAAATCCTGCCAATCCTGGAGTGACAACCCCTTTTCCTGCCAGTGGTCAGGAACAATCTGCGCCTTATCAAGCCCCTGATAACCGATCTTCACCAGTCCCTGGGTTTCAAGGCTGTTGGAACGTTTAGGACGGCGCATAAACTCGCGAAATAACAGCATTTCCGATAATTTCACCGGGCCATCATGCTCGCGAAAAATTTCCGGTTTGTGGTATTTGTTGTAACGCAGGATCGGACCTTTGATATCAAAGGTTTTTTGTAACTCGCCAACCATCTCTCGCCAGCTGAGTGACACCAACGGCGCACTTACTTTTTCGCCCAATGCCTGTTTCAGACGCTGTTCAAAACGCAGCGCTTTTTCCTCCGCTTCTGCCGCCTCACCCGGCATGCCCATATCACGGTACTCTTTTGCTTCTTTGCGGGCTTTATCGGCCAGTTCACGGAATTTCTGCGGATCAATATCGGCAGCAACAACATCGCCTGTCGACTGTTGTTTCTGATACCACGACAGGATTTCAACCACGCTGCCGCGCAGCCGGTTACGTTCGGCTTCTTGCTGCATGCGCACTGCCATTCGCGCAGTGCCCTGGCGACTATCGGTAAAGGTAATTAAGCGTCTACCGCGCCCCGGTAGAGTTTGTTGACCATCACCTTTTTCATTTTTCCCGGCAAAATCCGGACAGTACTCAAGCACCGTAGGAACAATATGCGTGACATAAAACGGGCTCCCCAGGATAGCACGTCGGAAAGGTGATATTCCTTTTACGCCCCGGTAGCCGCAACCCTGGGCGCTACAGACCTGATCGATGTCGTTTATGGCAAGAGAAATGCTGTTATCGTGCACGACACCGATACTGTGCGTTTGACGATCAAGACGTTGAAGCGTGTAGCCAGCGGCTTCATTATGTTCCGCCGCGATAATGTGCGGAGTCTTGATGACAATCTCTTTTTCGACTTTTTCAGCAACCGGCTCAATCTCCTCCGGCATATCGTCCTGCAGAGAGAACTCGTCACCACCTTTATTTTCCCATTGGACAAGCCTGCCCCTTTTTTCTCGGGCCAGCAGATGGGGTTCATTACACTCATTACAAAATGCCAGTTCAAATACCGGGCTACCGCATGCGCAATTCTGCCGTTGGTTTACATAGACATAGCCAAATGGCCAGTTCTTCTCCAGAGCCGTGCCGTGCTTCGCCGCGCAGTGTTTGTCAGCACAGGCCCAGAGTCCCTGTGTATTTCGCTGGAAAATATGCGCCCTGACCTTGAGAAAAGCGGGATCCTGTTCATTGGGACGTGTACCGGAACAGAGATCAATCCAGCGTAAAGTGTCCTGCTGGCTATAGCGTTGTTTAGTCAGTTCATTAAGGCGCGCGGTCAACGCATCCAGTTTCATTGCCCGCTGGCTAACCAGCATTTCACGTAAGTGACGCGCTTCCGGTGAGTGAGTTAATGCGCTATAGCGCTCCGAGCTAACCTCTTTTTCGCCAGCATCAGGAATAGCTTCGAGCACATCCAGAGAAACAGCGCGATTCAGGCTAGCCTCAAGTTCAGGCACAATGCGTTTGCCTCCCAGCACATCAATCTGTTCCAGTGGCACGCCAGAAAGCTCAGACAAGAATTTTTTCAGCTGCTTTTCTGCATCGCTACCGGCAATGGTTGCCGATGTTGCAACAAACCGGACATCCCTCGGCGTAACACCAAAGGCATTCATTACGCGACGCAACTGCAACGCCAGTTCGGCAGCCTGCGAACCAACATAGGTGTGTGCTTCGTCCAGCACGATCCAGCGTAATGATTTTTGCGCTTTAGATTGCTGAATAATCGGCGCATCAACCTGGCGAACCATCATGTATTCCAGCATGGTGCCATTGGTAACCAGAATAGGTGCAGGTTCTTCGCGCATCTTCTCACGCGAAAGCACTTCATTTGGCTTTTTCTCTTGCTCGCTTTTGACGGCCGCATGTTTCTCTTTGGTGTTGCCGTTATACAGGCAATAGCGAATTCCCGTCCCGAAGCTGCGCGTCCAGGCATCAAGGCGTTCGCGCTGGGAATTAATCAGCGCGTTCAATGGATAGAGGAACAGCGCCCGCACGCCCACCAGCGGCTTATTACCGTTCCCACGTAGTTCCCGGTAGAGATCTTCCAGAACCGGCACCATAAAACACTCGGTCTTACCGGAGCCTGTACCACTGGTCACCACAATAGAATGCTTCTGCTCAAGCAACGCTTTCCAGCTGGCCAACTGATGTGTAAAAGGCTTCCAGCTTGCGCCAAAACGATAGCGGCCATTTTCCTCGCTATCCAGAGAAGCGACGACTTCTTTACTCAGCAACGTTTTTTCCGTTGCCAGCTGGCGCATCGTGAAAGCGGACTCTTCCCAACCAAAGGTTTGCTCGAAAACCGGCGATGCGAGAAATGAACCTTCCGCACCGCATTCTGCTGCCATTTGCTGTGCAAGATGCTCACGCAACTGGGGATTGGTAATACTCAATATACTGAGTGTCGCTTCCGTTGAGCGAGAGAGTGATTGTTCAATGAGTGTCGAAAAATAGCGTGTAGTCATTTTTATTTTTCCGTAACGTTACGCAGCAAGCAGTACTGGAACAAAGCGTTAAACCAGCGAGAGTCAAAGTCTCTCACCTGCCGTAAGAAAAATACGGCGCCAGGTTCATTGCCAAAAACGCTGGTAAAGGTGGTTTTGCCGCTGGCTACTGCGGCGGCAAACACCGGCAGCCATGCAACGGCATAGCGAAAATGTGTATCGGAAGAGATTTCAATAATGGGATCGGCTTGCGACTGGATCCAGCGAGAGAGACGTGGGCCGCCATATTCCGGCCAGCGGGATTCCCCGTGTTCACGAAGTAACTCCTGATACCAACCCTGAATAATCTCTTTCATGACCGGTTGTGGGAAAAGCCTCGGGGCCTTTCCCTCGCTTAACCAGCTATGCACATCGCTGGCATAGGTAGGAAAGATCATTCCCAACCTTTGATACATTTTATTCAGGAAATTACTCTGCATTTCTATAGATGCGCCTTTGCTCACCATAAAGGCCTGCATTTTTGCTGCTGCATTTTTTATTTGCTGTATCGGTAAGAACTCCCAAAACACGGGGAATTCAGATTCGATTCGACCAAGATATTCGGCCGACATTTCAAATTTGAACAAGGAGAGCGTTAGTGCCTGAGGATGCTGAAATAACGCACGCCAGACCTCGAAGGTGGCCAGAGGTAAATAACTGAACTGGCTGTAAAGATTTTGCAGGAATTGCCAGCCAGAATGCGCCGGATCGTTCGCCATCTGATCCAGAACCAAGGAAATGGTATTAACCTCAGCACCAGGTTTGAAAAGCTGAGTGGCTTTTTGCAAGGAGTGAATCGTACCGGCTTCCGCTTCTGGCAACTGTTCACCACGAATAAAACAGGGACGGAATGCAGTTTCTTCGCCAGGTTTCGGCAGAACCAGCCAGGGGCTGTTTTTACTTACAATTGAGCCCAGCTCAAATTCACCGACCGGGACACCTTCACTCATTCTTGATGTCAGAGGAATGGATTTTCGCTCTGGTTCGCTCAGCAACATGATAACTGGCGAAGGCGCTTTCCCTGATGCATTGTGAATCGAGTTGGAACGCAGTATCTGTGAGGCCGGATCATATTCCAGGCTGTATTTGTAGCGCCGGATTTGCCAGTTGCCGGTACCGCCTACGCCGCTAATCCGCATATCCACAATCTGATCAATCCCTGAACCGAGGGAAAGTAAGTTCTCAATATGCTCTTTCAGGCTGTAAAGATTAATTTCAAGCGGGCGTTCACCGGCGTTATAACGCCATTCATGCCATGCCTGCTGCCCACTGTTGGAACGCAAGCGTAGTTCCAGGGTAAAGCGGGTCGGTTCTCCATTTTTGCCAAACAGGAACACTCGAGAGCCCAGCAAATCGGTAATGGTGATATTTTTTGCCAGCGGCCGACCTTCGGCATCAAAAGCAAGACAGCCACTTGAGGGAAAAGGCATAACAATCCCAACGGGCGCTTCCATCAAGCTTGGGGTAACCTGCAATTGTACTGATGAGGGCGGTACCCCTTCCGCTTTGATCAGAATTTCCGTTCTGTTCCCGGAACGCTTACGGCCTATTTCAAGTGTTTTGTCCTTTAATGCATACCAACATTTGTGCTGCGTCGAGATAGCAATGATTCCTTCGTTTGCACGCTCACCGCTCTTAATTTCAACCTGAAAATCCGCAGGTAATATGCCAATTTTGCGACGCAGTAACGTTTCATTGTTCTCATTGCGGATGGACAAAAAATGCGTACCCATGGTGTCATGCAACTCGCACACATCAATATCTTTACCGCTCAAAAAACGCCTGTAGCGAACTTCAGGTACCCCCATTTTTCGCATAACTCGCGGAGTGCCAAGAAACACCTCTTCAGGAAAGGTCGTCCAGTTCAGACGCTTACCTTGTAACTCCAGACCTGGCAGGCGCACCTGCTCCAGCCCCGCACGTATGCGATAGGTTTCCTCACCCTCAATGAGGATATCCTGCCCTCCTTGCACCACTAAAGCAGGGTAGCCGAAAGCCCGGCAGGTAAAATCAGAGGGGGTATTTTCAGCAGACAGCGTCCCACCTTCCGGCAGAATGATTAGCATGTCGCTACTGCGGACACTGCATGAGGCAATCCCTTGCAAGGACCAGTCATCACCCTGACGCACAAAGACAAGAGGAACATCGCCAACCGGGATTTCACTCTCAGCAATATTGACAATGCCAATAATCACCCCACCAGCCCGGGCGACCAGAGACAATGTGGTGGCAGGACGACGCCGGTGAAAACGAACATCACTTTTGCGCAGCCGTAATCTGGCTTGCATATGCTCAAGCGTGGCGTAAGCGCTTCCCAGGCTGACCATGTCTTCCCCGTCTTCACACACTGCCAGTTCAAAGCGAGTAGTCGAAGGTTCACTCAATAATGGAAAAACCATTTCTTCCGGCAGTGAAATGTAGGTATGTAAGGCATCGGGCTTTTGCTCTGACCAGGAAAAAAAGCATTCAATAATCTTACTTTTGCGCTGCCGGGGCTTATTTTCCACCGATGCAGTGCGAAGCAAGCCGTTGAGAAAGCTGGTTCCCGTATCATCGTCAAGGGGGATGGGAAAACTGTCGCGCCATTTAGGGTGTACGCGCTCAAGCTCTTTAACCGGTTCAGCATGGGTGCTGAGCTCATAGAGTTGCACCAACGAAATGAGTTGTTCAGCCATCCGGGCGATGAATTCTATGGATGTGTCTTCCCGAAATCCTTGAGGAAGCGATGATTTTTCAACCATCATTTGAACCAACATCGACGTTGAGTAACCCAGCGATGAGGCCTGTTCGTATTGATTAAGAATACGGGAAAAAACAGACTGGAAGCGGCTATCCGTTTCTTTCAGCAGCTTGAAAGGCAGACCACCTTCACTGAAAAGTGACCCCAGAAAATTACGACGTTCCGATTCATAAAAACGAATTGGACGTTCCCAAAAACCTTCCAATCCTTTTGGTACGACCAAACCTAATTCCGAATGAGACAGACTAATATTCAGGGCTGCATGAATAGGATCCCAGCTCCATTTGCAGTCGCGCCCGTAGTCCCGGCGATACCATTCGGAGCAAAAAAGGGTAAAACAGGCTGCATAACCTTTATCGTTTTTTAGTTTTTCTGGCTGCCCTATTTCCCGAAGAAGCCGTTTCAGATCGGCATATTCATCGCTGGTTGCATGATATTCATAAAGAGGCCTACTATCAGCTTTTTTTAATCCACGACGAGTAAGAAACTTCGTCAACCAGGGGGTGCATTTAAATACTGAAACGAGTTCAGACTGACTCAAAGCAAACTCCTTGCTATTAGTGCAGTAGTAGAATCAGGGTTATTATTTACGAGGTGGACAGCCTGTACATTTAACAATAAAAAACATTACAGAATATACTCCAATAAAGTTTAATCAACCTACCAAAGTTGGCAGGCAAGGTGATAAATCCGCTACTTCGTCATGCGCAGGGCAGGAAATCGCCTTTCCAAACATGGTCTTATTGATGCTGTATGTCATCGTTTACCATGAAGTGTTACACGGAAAATACTTTACCTTATTTTCCACAGTCAAAAAGATCTATTTCTAAAATTCGTGAAGGATTTACAAAATTCTTATGCCGTTAACTATTATGATTATCACACCTAATCTAAGTAATGGTTATAAAGGATAGAAAATAAATTTCACTTAAGAAGTATCAACGACATTTTCTAAATAAAAGATGAATGAATACACAATATATAATTAAACTTACTCCGCCGCGATTATTCACCCTCAGCAAATGCCTGCTGCAACCACGCTTTTATTATTCTAACCTCTTCACGCTGCGCTTTTTGTTGGCTGGTTACGAAATAGTAATTCCCGCCGGGTAATGTTCCCGGCAGGGCAACGCGCAACAATCCTTGTGCCAGCGCATTCTGGATCAATAATTCGCTGGCGAGCAGTACACCCTGCCCGGCAATCGCCGCCTGAATGGCGTGCGTCTCATCATCAAAATGAATACCAGTATGTACCGGTAAATCGGCCGGACCAAAGGCCGCTTTCCAGTGTGGCCAGTCCGGCTCCGGCTGCGGAACATGGCGGTTTTCAATATGAAACAACGTAAAACGGGAAAGATCTTCGGTCACCCGCAACGCCAGTTGCGGGCTGGCGACCAGCACAAAGCGATCGCGGTAGAGCAGCGTATTCTCCAGTGCTTCATCAGCCTGCATGCTGTAGCGGATCGCACAATCCGCCATATCACCACGAACATCCACCAGGTCGGTACTGCTGTGCAGACGCAGCTCCAGCGATGGGTGCTGTTGATGCAGCGACGGCAGGCGCGGCACCAGCCAGTTAGTCAGAAAGTTGGAGGTAGTGCTCAGCGTTAACGCTCCCGGTTGCCCGGCCCTGTCGATGGCCTCCACCGCTTCGCGCAGCGTGGCAAAGATATTCCCCGAGGCGCGAAACAGAATTTCTCCGGCGTTAGTGAGCACCACGGCGCGCGCCGAGCGGGTAAACAGACGCTGGTTGAGCGATGTCTCCAGCACGCGGATCTGGTGGCTGATGGCGGTCGGCGTCACGCCAATCTCCTCCGCGGCAGCTTTAAAACTGGTGTGGCGGGCCACAGCATCAAAAGCACGGATGGCAGAAAGTGGTGGCAATCGGCGTGTTCGCATAGCTGAATTTAACTCACCTTAAGCTGAAAAATATGACTTTGCTTACGTCATGAAACAGGGGGTAGCCTGTTACTCATCGGGAATGATCCATGAGGATTATTCACCTTAAGAAGATTAACAGGAATACCCCATGACGCAAATTAACACGCTGGCTACGCACTCATCGCCACACTATCAGGCGCTGCTGGCTCCCGGCATCGCTCAGGCATTGATTGCGCTTGATTACGCCATTATTTATGTTGCGCTACCCACGCTGGCGCAGGCGTTGCACTTGTCACTGAGCGAAATGCAGTGGGTGGTGTCGATCTACGGTTTGACCTTCGCCGCACTACTGTTGCCTGGTGGAAGCCTGTGCGATCGTTTCGGCGCGCGCCGAATCTTCAGCATCGGCATGATACTGTTTCTTTTTTCATCAATACTGGGCGGAATGGCCGATAACGGAACATTGTTACTGATGGCCCGCTGTGGACAAGGGATCGCCGCCGCGCTGCTGCAACCGGCAGTGCTGGCCTTAATGGCGCAGCGTTTTCAGGGAGAATCACATCGCCGGGCGCTGGCGATCTGGAGCGCAATTGGCGCGCTGGGCCTGGTGGCGGGTGTGGTGCTGGGCGGCATGCTGACGGCCCTGAGCTGGCGCGCCATTTTCTTCATCAACCTGCCGCCTGGTTTGCTGGCGCTATGGCTGGTGCAGCGCAACTTTTCGAAAACACAACCACAAGGTGGCGTGCAACGCACGGGTTTTGGCGCGCTGCTTGGTTGTGCGACAGCCGGCACGCTGGTGTGGGCGATGATGCGTTATGCCGAACAAGGTGCGCCGGATTTCTTTGCGAATCGACTGGCGGCAGCCATGCTACTGCTGTTGATTCTCCATGAACGTTTTGCTCCGCAGCCGCTGCTGTCACGCACACTGCGTGACATGCCGGGTTTGCAGACAGGCTGGCTCAGCAGCGCCTGCTATATGGCCAGCGTCGGCAGCCAGTTTTACGCCATGACATTGCTTTGGCAGCAAACGCTACAGCTTGATGCCGTCACCACCGGATGGTTATTTACCCCGCTGGCAGTGCTGATTGTGGCGGGAAATGCGCTTTACACCCGACTCTCTGCACGCTTTAGTAGCCAAAAGGCGCTGCTGGTGGGGTTTGCCTGCGCGGCAGTTGGCTTATGGCTGCTGTCGATATCGCTTAGCGCCCCGTTCTCCGTCGGGTTCATGTCCGGACTCGTGCTCAGCGGTATCGGCCACGGATTGATCTATCCGGCAATGTTCGCCGTCGGGCTGAGCGCCGTACCAGTGCAGCAACAGGGACGCGCCAGCGCGTTGATGGTCACCAGCCAGTACATCGCCGGCGCGATGATGCTGGCAGTGATCTCCGTTTTACTGGCGATGCAGCCGGATCTGGCAAGCTGGTCTACGGTATTTCGTGGGCTGGGTGCTGCCGCGCTACTGGGCATGCTGGTAGCGCTCTGTGCGCCGGAGCGCTGAGCGCGGCTTACTGGCGTCCCCACTTTTCGCAAAACGCTTCTATATCCTCATCCTGAAAATCGGCCAGCCGTTCGATAATGGTCTCCAGCGGCCACTCCCACCAGGCGATCTGTTGTAACTGCTGGCCAATATGCGGTGAGAAGCGCAAACGAATAACCTTTGCCGGAACGCCGCCAACAATTGTGTAAGGTGCCACATCCTTACTGACCACGGCGCCAGCCGCAATGACAGCGCCATCGCCTACCGTCACGCCGGGCAGCACAATAGCAGCATGCCCGATCCAGACATCATTCCCGATGACGACGCGATCGCCTCGCCGCTGAGTAAAAAAGTCATGATCGCGTACCGCGCTGGCGGAATAGTACTCCGGGCAATAAGTGATTCGGTGCTGGGATGGCCGCCCCATCGGATGATTGGGCGCGCCAATACGCACATTATTGGCAATCGCGACAAACTTTCCTATCCCAGCATCGGCAATGGTGCAATATTCACCGATATAGGAAAAATCACCTAACGTACTGTATTCCATCAGACTATTAGCCAGCACTTCACATTGCTGACCCATTTTGCATTCGCGCATACGAACGCCGGGATCGATCCAGGTTTCCGCTAATTTGGCATGTTTCATCGTCATTCCCTCTTCTCAGGTTGCGCTACTGTATAACGCTTCTGTGTAGGGTAAATGACGGTGACCCACTATCAACCATCTGCAGCTTCTACCCGCTTGATAAGAATTATCGAAAGGGCCCGCTCACATCGGAATATAAGCACTAAGAATAAACAAACTGCGGTTTTTTATTCGCCTTACCCTAATATCTGATGACGGAACATGATCTAAAACATAAATTAATAGTCACATGGAATTAAATCACATATTATTTAACTTTAAATTCACAATTAAAATATATTAAGGACCTTTATTCAGACACTTAATATTTTTTAACTTCATTTTTTGAAAAATCTGATAATAACATACATAGATTGCATGCTTCGCAAAATCAAACATAATACAATAAATGGATGTAAATCAAAAAATGCCCATCTAATACAAATTGCAATATTTTAAACTCATTCGGTTACACAAGTTTCCTTTTAGATATTTGCTTTTTGATGTTTGTTGGCGCGTAATGGACCAGCTATGAAACAATTCAATGATGAAAGAGATTACCATGACATGTTCGATGACATTTTCGAGAAATGGAATGTCACGACATTTTTTCAACCAATCATTGATACCCGAGCTAATCGTGTATACGGCATTGATGCAACGGCGTGGTTGCAAAGCAAAGGCTCCAATTGCACGGATTTTATTTCACCCCATGACTTCCTGACCGCAGCAGAGAAAAGTGGTGAAATCATCAGTATTACAAAAGAACTATTGCTGCAAATCCAGGATTATCTGGCCAACCATGGTGATATTGATAAATGCCGTGAGTTGCGTTTTTTTATAAAAATTAGCCCATTGCATTTATTCAGCGAGAATATTATGGAGTTCGCAGAAGATTGTATTCAAACTGCCAAAAAGCTCGATAAACTAAACGCCAAACTGGTTATTGAAGTCAACTCCCGCATTCCGTTCGACTTAATTCACAAATTAAAATTACTCTCCGCATTGTTGACTATACAAAAAAACACCTTCTTTGCCCTCGGCGATTTTGGTGCCGGACACTCCAATATTGAAATGCTTTTTGGCTTCGACTTTGATTATATAAAAATCGATAAAAGTATGTTTTTCCCGTTGACGGATAAAGTCATCATGCATGGTTTCGCTGATGATTTAATGAGTGGTTTAAGCAAACAGAACACAGCTATCATCGTTAGCGGCATAGACTCAGTTTATCATTTGCAGTACTTTTTAAATAAAAACGTGTCATTGTTCCAGGGGGAATTATTCAAAGCTCCTGTAGCCTATAAAAACTTTAACGGATTAGATTATTTCGACTATGGATGACAGTTATGAACGTGATATGTAAGATCCTCGACCCTTTCAAAAAAATAGCAATCGAATCCTTTTTTTCGGGTATGGATATTGAAGGTGATAACCAGACACTCATCTTCATTGAAGAGATCTACTTCGATGATATATTTGGCATCATCGATGAACTCCTCAGTTGTATCATCAAATTCCCGGACGCGCTGGTTATCATCCTTTCGGAACGAGATAACAGCTACACGACCAATGCACGTCTGGGAGTTGCGGAGTTCATCGAAGATGTTAAGAAGAAAATTAATGAAAGAAAATCGACGGCGAATCTCTATCTCTACTATTACGACATTTTAAAACCCCGTAAAAAAATTCATCTCTATCTCATGATATTCAAAAAGTATATGCAGATTGGCAATGTTAATAGAGTAGCAAAAATGTACAATCTGAATGAAAAACAAGTCTACTACTATATAAACAGATTAAAAGAGATATACGGATTAAAAAGCTTCCAGAATCTCGTGCCTTTTTTGAAGTGGATAGGCAGATAGAATCAGATATCCTCATGCGCTTAATGATTCCGTCTGTGCATTGCGATACACAGACGGAATTAACAGCTAAGACAAATTACCACACCCCCGATTTCTTTTTAATCTCATCCCAGCGAAGGTACATATCGCATGACATCATAAAGTCGTTATGCCACCGCCAGTATGCGTGATAATAGTAGTAGATAAGGCAAGGTGTGTAGCACAATAAAAACCAGACCTCAAACCAGATTTTTATTGCGGAAAGCATCATCACCAGACACAAAAATGAGATCCAGAAAAACCCCACTACCGATAATAATAGCAACCTTTGCCAGAGCGGTTTTGCGTACAAAGCGCGTAATGGTAAAACGGGAGAAAAAAACAAATTAATCTCGTTGAGAAACAGGCGCCCAAGAAAAACATAGCGTTTTGTGAAACGTAAAAAGAGCAGGTTAACCGCCAACACAACCGCACACAGAATACACATGGTAATAATTGACTTTAGCGTGAAATAATTACCAGATAAATCAAATTGTACCTTATCGCGCAAGGGAATGATGGTCAACAGACTCAACGCCGTACTGGCTACTACGGCAAGCAGTAAATATTGTGACAGATTTTTGTAACGGACCTTTTCAACAACGGATGTCGGCATCTGCTTTAAATAACTATGACGCGCAACAAAAAACAGGGCGTAAATGACAGGCGGAACGCTAACGGCCAAAGAAATTGCTGCTCCGGCCGGATAAATCAGCATAATGAGCACAGCAGAAAACAGCGCAAAAATAAAAAAAGACAACGCTGCGGCGATAAGCGGGTGCGTGAATAACCTCTCTTTCGGGCCGCACGCTTTACCTTTGAAGCAAGAAAAATCAATATTCTTAATTACGCATTTGTATGCCCAGTATGCTTTCAGATCGGAGATAACGTTATAAAACACCAGTGCGCAGATGCCGCCGATGAAACCTGCATCGCGCAATGAAAGAGTAAAATCCGCATTGCGCCAGTAAAAACCCAGCAGCATCAGGGTCACAATATAGAAAAATAATATATTGCGTTTATCCTGGAAGCGGATGAAGGTTAAATAATCTGGAATCATCATTACACCGCTACATTGCTATTGCTTTTCGGCAATGGATAACCTGCCCGACATCAAACCCGGCGAAATCCTGCAACATTTGCCCCAGATAAGGTTTATTGCTTATTTCCACAAACCGGACAGGCTGTGCGCGCTGTAAAAAGTGCGACAGAGAATCTCGCCATTTCACCGTATGGGTCAGATGCAAGGATAAGTTTTCTTTGATCATGGCGGGCTCTGCTTCGGGTTTTGCTGTCACATTCATCAGAACATCATGCTGTGGCGGGAGGATCGCGATCCCGGCCAGATAGTCCCGCATTGGCTGAACGCCTTCAGCCATTAAACGCGTGTGCCATGCGCCGCTCACACCCAGTTTAATCGCCTCGTGGCCTTCAGCGAGTAATACTCTGGCGAAATCATTCAGCGCCGATACCTGCCCGCCAACGACTTGCTGGCGAGGAGTATTATCGCAACTGATGTCCAGCTCAATACCTGAACGGCAGATGATGTTGCGTAGCGTGTCGTAATCCACGCCTTTTAACGCCAGCATTGTTCCCTTATTTTTCTCGCTTTGCTGGTGCATCAGGTTGGCCCTGAACCGTATAAGTTCGAACACGGTTTCCAGTGTGAGCGCCCCTGAAGCATATAACGCGCTGTATTCCCCCACGCTATGCCCGCAAGATCCGACAACCTGCGCATCGGCGAAACGTTCGCGCCAGAGGCTATACAACGTGACGTTAATCGCCGTCACGGCAATTTGTTGCACGGTAGTCTGAATCAGCCGATTCATCGGCCCTTTCAGACAGAGCCGACGCAGATCCACACCAGCAATATCGCTGGCGCAATCCCAGATGGACTTAGTGGTCTCATTGATATCCCACAGATCGCTGCCCATACCAATAACGGGATTCCCCTGGCCAGAGAATAACAATACAACCGGTTGTGATAGAGTATTTGTCATTATATTGCCACCTTTACATATAGTATTTAAGGCCTAAATAGACACCGAACATATCGCCATATAATGCGAATTCAGAGTCAGAACTTCCCGTCGACATAAATGCGCCGGTATAGCCTTCAAGCCGATCATCAATAATATTTAGCGGTGTGTTATAGTTAACACCTAATACTGAACTGTGATCGACAAGGTTAAACACCACATAAGGTTGTAGCGTTGACTGGTTATCCATCTGAATACTTGACCAGGTATTAAGATAATGTTTCCCCTGAAGCATCTTTTTATTTGCAGTATTATTTATCTCTGAGGCCATCAAATACTTATAAGAGTCAAAAATATCATCAATGAAGAAAAAACCGGTGCGGCTATTTAATGACTGAATAAAATCAGTTTGTTTACGCCATTCCGCCCGGGAATACCCTTCGCTCTGATAATAATATTCCAGGCCAAACAGGTTAAAGTTATCCGTCGCATATTGCCCACCCACGGCCACTTCAACCCCCTCTTTCTCCTGCGTGCTATAAAGGGAAGAAGGGAACTCGAACTCTTCGACCATTGCTGCATTTTCAGGGGAGAAATGACGCCACTGCTGCTCGGTGTGATAAGCCGCTTCCGCGTTAATCACCAGTTGCGGCGTCAAGTTATAGCTATCCGATATGGCTACAGAGCGCGTCTCGCCAAGCAGCAAGCTCGCCGTAGGAAGGTGTTTTTCAAAGCGATGATCGGTGTAATTGAGCAAATAATCTTCACGGCTATTGCTTCGCACATTGGCAGACCAGTCGCCAGAAGCGAGATGGCGCTTACCGGCATCCGCTAATTTCGGAACGACTGAGAACGAGAGCGAATAATCCTGCGTATCTTCAGATAGCTTCACCTGCCACGGGGATTCCTGGAACACTGGCTCCATCAGCGGATCGTAAAGACGCGTGCTTTTGAACCCGGCATAGTAGCTATTGCGTAAATCAGCAGGCGATCGCAGGAAAAAAAGCCCGGCTTTTTGACTGAACTTGCCCGCCTCAAGCTGAACGCTGTCCGAGACGTTATAAATAACACTGAGCCTGTCGATCAAAGCGCGTGAATGGCTTCGATCTTCTTCAAAGCCACTGTTGGCATGCAATGGACGGTAAGTGAGCCCATACAGTGAGAAATTCAGATCCAGCTGATTGTCGATGATTGCGCAACCGCCTTTGAGGTTGATGCCGAAATTATTATAAATATTGCTTTTGCTGAATGGATTATTGCCACCGACCTGCCAGATCGACGGTTGTTTATTCACATACGATGTCTGCGCATAGAGCACAACATCCGTGTTCTGTGCAACTTCTTCGCCGGATAAACAATCAGCCCACAGGGTTGTTGGCAAAGCAGAAAAAACCAGCGTAATCAACGGGAGTGAATATTTCATTTTGCCTCCCGCTGAAGATGTTCACGTGTAAAGTGAGATTCAGGTAACGACTCCAGACGAACATCACTGTAATCCATGACGGAAAAACTTTTCTCATGGCGTACGTCCTGCACAATAATCCGCATTGGCCTCATCTTCCCTAATACCGGCCGATAATTCAGATACCGAACTTCTTTAAGTAATTTGTCATCAAGAGAGTAATAATCAGCTTTATAAGGCCGATTTTCATCGCCAGCTTCAACGTAATAGATAATTTTTGGCCAGGTTGCTTCGGCATAGGTTCGCGTCAGCTCCAGTTTGTAACATTGATTATCGCCACAATTTTCCATGCCCTGCAGAGTCGCCTGATAGGCATATTCAAAGTTAGTCACAATCACGTCACTATTAGATATTTGCCCCATCAATCTTTGCTGGCGAGAAATTGGTACCGGTCGCCGTAGCCCTGGAGAATAAAACCATAAGTCATACCAGTCGGAAAGCATCACTTTACCTTTATCACGCGGCGGATAAATAAAGCGAACTAAAGAGCGGGCATCTGCTTTCATCTCCCCTTCAGGCTTCATAAAACGCATTGAGATATCCAGCACCTGTCTGCTTTCTGGCTTCTCTTCGCCATTTTTATATTCGCTCACCGCGAGCGTATAGCGGAAAGGTTTATTGGGAGAACGGATCTCATCCGCACGACGAATAATATCGATAGCGTTATCGCCAGGCGCGGCGAAGGCACAGGCTGAAAGAAGCCCAAGGCAGGCAATTCCTTTGCCAAATAGCGTAATTTTCATATTACGAGTTTCCCTAAGAAAATTTAAAAGCATCCGATATATTAAGACGAGAGGCACGCAACGCCGGTAAAACAGAAGCTGCAGTCGCGGTTAATAGCGGCAGCATCAGCGTAATAAATAACAAATCATAACTGCTGGTTTTAATAAAAGCGGTGTAGCCTAAAGTTTGCCCAGGCGACGGCGGCATTGCGATGCCGTAAAGATTAATCACTGAAGCGATAGCAAAACCAATGCCGAGGCTTCCAACAGCGCCAATCATGCCGACAAAAATCCCTTCCAGTAAAAACAATCGGGTAACGTGGAGAGGTTTTAAACCAATGGCGCGCAGCGTCGTGATCTCCCTTGTCCGCTCGACGATATTCATGGTCATTGAATTACCGATCATAAAGATAACGATCAATGCAACAATCAGTTTAATAAAGAAATAGATCCCGGATAATAAGCTCTCAACCTGCTGATAAAATAGCGAGGTATCCTTCCACTCTTTCACAATTAGCGGCAGATGGTTTTTCTCGATAAATTTTCTCAGTCTGGCGCTGAATGCGGCTGTATTATCCTCTTTCAGTAAAATTAACACCTTACTCACGCCGTCGGTTTCCATCATGCGCTGCGCGGTTTCAAGCGGCATTTTCAACGCCGTGTCGTCGTAATCTTTGATGCCGGATGCAAAAATGCCACGGATCTTCAGCGACAATGCGCCCTGTCCGCCTCGCGAATTAACCGTAATAGCATCCAGCCAGTCATCGTAATGAGCGCCGAGCGTTTGTGCCAGTCCGCGTCCTAAGGTGATGTGATCGGCTTTTATACGTGATAAGTCACTGCCAGAAATAAGTTTATCAAAGGATCCCAGTTTTAATGCCGGTAACGGTTCGATACCCAGCGCGGAAAAATAGCTGGAGGTTTCATTTTCGTAATGAGAAATAACCCCGGTAAACTCCAGTTGCCCGGCAAGTGTAGAAATATCTGCCGCCAGTTCCGGTTCGCTTAATATCGCCTGTTTTAAAGACGGGTAATCCGCAATCAGGCTTTTATTTTTATTGGACGTGGCAAAATAATTCTGGTGGTAGATCTGCACGTGACCACTATTCGTGCGGACTGTTTGCTCTTTTAAGATCCAGAACGAGTAATCGATAAATCCGCCATACAGGAAAATGGCGACGCCCCCCAAAATAATCGCCGACAGGGTCGAAAACGAGCGGCGCTTATGTCGGAAGAGGTTGAGAAATGCGAATTTCACGTCCCGCGCATGCATCACGGTACACCACAACAGAAAAAGCAGAATCAGTAGCACAATAGTGTTAATAAAGATCATGCTCATTTACTCACCCTTCACCAGCGGCAGCAGCACCTGCGCCACTTCATTCTCATCCCACGCAGGCGCAACGTTGTTATGTAATTCCAGTGCCTTTGCCGCGGCAGCGTCCTGGCGTTTTATTTGTGCCAAAAGCTGTGCGGCTTGCGGGTATTTTTTGCAGTTATAGAGCGCGAGATAACGCATATGCTGGATCCGCGCAATTTGTGCAGGGTTAAAGAGCGTCTTATCTTTCAGCATCCATTCGGTATCCTTGATCGTGACCGCGCAGCGTCCCATTTCCGGCGCCAGCCAGGCATCGACGCGTGCACGCATATAGCGCACCCGTAAATTATCTTCATGGCTGTCAATAGCTTCATCGAGGTAGAAAAAACCGGTTTTGGCATATTCAGACGCGTTAATGAAGTCGTTCACCGCTGAGGCGTTTTCCGCCTGGCGCAGCACGCCCCAGGCATAAAAGATTAACGAGACGACATTTTTTGTTTCGCCATACTCTTTGAACAGTGCGCTGGTTACGATGGCAAGTTGATCGGGCTGTGCCGGGAAACCGCTCCGCATAACGCTTTCAACCGCCGGTACGCTGGAAGCATTGGCCACACCCGCGCAGGTAATGCTAAGCAGCCCTGCGCAGATAACGTCCCGCCATTTACGCCCTTGAGTCATACACCAATCCTCCATCCTTAATTTCTACCACCCGGCGCGCGCACTCTTTTAACTGCGCGGAATGCGTGGAGATGATGAATGTGGTCTTCGTCTGCTGATTGATATGCAGCAGAAGTTCCAGAATGGCTTCGCCGGTTGCCATATCCAGGTTACCGGTCGGTTCATCGGCGATAACGACCGCCGGGTCATGCGCCAGGGCTCTGGCAATCGCCACCCGCTGCTGCTGCCCGCCGGAGAGCTGGCCAGGTTTACGGTTGGCAAAACCTTCCAGACCAACACGATTCAGTAAGTCACGCGTCCTTTCACGCGCCTCTTTTTTACCGAAATGACCATTCAGGATCAGGGGATAAAAAACGTTATCAAAAACATTCAGAACAGGAATGAGATTGAAAAATTGAAAAATAAATCCCAGATGTTTACCGCGCACCATTGATAACTCTTCTTCCGGTAATACATTGAGTAATTTATTCAAAAACATCACCGTTCCGGATGTCGGCTGATCGATACCAGACATGATATTTAGCAACGTACTTTTGCCGCTGCCCGAAGGGCCGCATAATGCCAGAAATTCACCTTTCGCGATTTCCAGATTAATATCCCTCAGCGCGTCGATTTTTCCCTCGCCGGAACCATAGCTCTTCGAAATATGACTAAGTAATATTGCTGGTAGTTCTCTGATTATGTCACTCATCGCAATGTCGTTACCCTACAGAATATTCAATATCAAAATAGTGATAACCAGATAAGTTATCCGGCACGATAGTGCGAATTTTTCCGGCAGCAACAGGATGTTGACGCAAATATTCAAAGCTTAGTGCAGGAGTCAGACAACCGCTGTAACCATAAATATCGGCAAGGCGAATAACCTTTTGCTGCAGCTCTGCCGGAAATGATTTTTCCCGGAAGCCTGCAAATGCCATGATTTCGACATCCTCAGCGTTGAGCTGCGAAATATCGGCACGTCCGGCCGCCATATAGCGACCACTATTCACTTTCAATGCGCTTTCGTGACGGCTGAAAATAAAACATCCCACGCGTTCAACCGTCAGGTTAACCCCATCAGCTTGCTGAGCGCTTTTCGCCCACCGCGCAACAGCAATATCTTCCTCAGAAAAGACCATGATCGGGATGGCGCGATAGGCACAGCAAATCACCACATAATCGAAAACATCCCAGCACAGATAATCCTGCGCCATGCTCATTGCCTGAGTGAATGCATATTTCTCACCGCGCATTTTGCAGGTCGGATCGTTAACAGAAAATTTCTTCACCAGATTTTTCGGTAACGTGTCGAGCATCGAAATATGCAATGCGCTGGAAATACTCTCCAGCAGTCCGGTTTCTCCCCACGAATCCGCATAGATAAATGCCGTTCGCGACTTGAACAATTTCATCCGTTCTTTCGTGGATAAAGCCTGTAGCGCAGCATCTGCGGCCTGCTCCATCGCCTCAAGGTATTTTATATACTGCGGGTTACGGATCATCTCACCGGCATAGAGCGAGCCATCGGTACCAAAACGTTTAAGTCCCCACCCATTCTTCCGGGTAGACTTAAGCGCCAGATTATATAAATGCGCTTCCCAGGCATTCAGCCAACTGGGTTGATAGAAATAAAACCTGTCTTCCGGCTCAATAAGAGCAAACGATGATAAGTACATCAAACCTTCCATGGTTATCCATCACGCGGGATTAATTGCAGACAGCACGATCCCAATTACCGAGCCATCCACACCGACGCCAACCTTCAGCAAATGATTTTTTTCATGCCCGCATACGCCGCGATCAATCAGCATAAACGGTGCCATCACATCCAAAATGGCGTCATTACTTACCGGAGCAATTAATTCGCGCTGGGTTAATGAGTGATGGGCAATAATCAAATCGATAATGCCGGAGCCGGTCGCGCAGTAACCAATCTGCCCCTTATACGCCAGCACAGGAATCGCGTGCGAATCAGCAAATATTTCAATCGCTTTGGCTTCGGCTTTATCGCTGACGGAAGAACCATTGCCATGAGGAATAATGGCGCATAAATCCTGCACATTAACGCCCGCTTTATCGGTCACCGCACGCATGATTTTCAGGACATTCAGACTCAGCCAGGAAGCATCATTACTTCTGCCGGCGCTAATTTGCGCGTAGGAGGATTGCAGGCGCACGCCGCCCGTGACATCTCTGTCGCGACGGTGGCGCAGGCTCTCCAGCACAACAACGCTGAACCCTTCGGAGAACAATACGCCTTTGCTGTTTTCACCAAACGGCTGGACTACTTCACTGTCCAGCATCGACTGAGAATCAAGGAACCAGATATCCTGGGTTTTAATTTTCGAACAATTAATCACCACAACCAGGTCGATACCGCCCTGCTCGATCGCCTGGCATCCCAGATGAACGGCCGTCAACGATGAATTACTGGTGCAGTTCATATTTGGCGGCAAATACTGCAACTGGTATTTCTGCGCAAGTCTGCACGCTATCGTATCCTGCGACATATTCGATACGTGCAGGTGGGTTAATGAGCGGGTGAGCTTAATATCTTCAACGTCATTGCGATCGTAAAAAGCGTGATAATCGATGCCATCGACGCGACTGCCCAGCCCGGTTAAATAAACCCGCACGTTATTGCCTGCGAGAGAGTGTGTATCCAGTTTGGCCTGCGCAAGTGCCTCCTCGATCAACTGATACACAATCTCTAATGCGCCATCATTAATGTGCTCCAGCCTGGCGACATATTTATTGCCATTAAACCCGCAGGTAATTGCCTCGTCATCAGAACGAAACCAGGGTTTCCTTTCCACCCGCTTCCCCTGACGAAGATGCTCAATAAGCTGAACACTATTTCCGGCAAAGGGTAAATGTGCACTGTAGCCTGAAATGATGGCGGCATTTTCCACAGTCTTATTCCTTAATTACCAGTGCGTAATAGTTCCCACCTTCCGTTGCCCCTACCAACAAGACATGCTTGATTGCCAGTTTCATCGGTTGACGGACAAAGTTCACGCGTTCATCGAAGAACGCCACGGTATTAGGAATCGCCGGAACGGACTGTTTTTTAATGCAATCGATGATGACTGCGAGGTTGAGCAAACCCGCCGCTGAGGCGACAAAACCAAAGCAGGCGTTGTAGTTAACGACCGGGACGTTCGGCTGTTTCTCGCCAAACACCTCGCGGATAGCGTCAATTTCAATCCGCGAATGCTCGTCGCTGCCATTGCTGGTGCCGCACACCAGATCGATCTCGCGCGCGCTGATGCCAGCGTCCGCAAGCGCACGGGTCACCGCCAGCGCCATTGAGGACGATTTTTCCGCCAGCTCGGCGACATCGAAGTAACTGTTGCTGCATGACTTCCCGTAACCCACGACTTCCGCCAGCACTTCCGCACCGCGCGCTGCGGCTGTCTGCGGATCTTCCAGCAGCAACATACAGGCGCCTTCACCCGGCACATACCCTTTGGCGTCTTTGCCGTAGACCTGATAATCGCTTGCCGCCGAGGTCATCTGGATCTTCTGCGTGACCGCATCCATATAGAGCGACATTGAGGGGAAATATTCATCCGCGCCGCCAACGATCACCTGCGGTTGCAGGTTCTGGCGCACAATCTCATAGCCGTAGGTTAAGGCGCCGAGCGCAGCATTTTCACCGCTTGCCAGCGTCGTGGTATAGCCTTTGATCCCTTCTGAAATGCCGCAGAAGGTGGGAATCGCGTTCATCAGAGAACCCGGAAATTCCGAAGTTCTCACCTTACGCGGATCGGGTTTCAGGCTCTGCAAATATTTATAAGTTGTTTCCTGCGGACCACGGGACATTCCCATAATCAGGCCCAGCGCATCGCCATCGCGTTTAATTTTACGTTTCCCCTGCTCCAGCGCTTCGCAGAGCGCGATAAGGGCAAACGTACCGCCCCGCGTTGCCTTACGCGGATCAAAACGACGTAAGTGCTTGCGTGGCTCCAGGCCCCTTACCTGGAAAGTTTTGAAATTCTTTTCGCTCTCTGGCAACGTGGCGTTGCTGAAAGAGAAGGCGTCACCGAACAGATCCGCGCACTGCCCGGTCTCATCCAGCACTTTGAGCAGTTCTTTCGCTTCTTCCAGCGTATCGTCCGGGAAAGTCACTCCGCCCAGTTCAACATTCTGCTTGCCTTGCCAGACGTTTTCGAGGATCTCATTGAGCGTATGGCCGATAGCCGATACCGCGCCAATGCCGGAAATCGCCACGCGTTTGGCGTCGTAGGTGCTGACAGGAACGGAAGCCGGCTCCATGCTGACGATCATGCAGCAGTTGTTGCCGCCGAACGCATAGTTATTCTTCATGAAGATATTGATTTTCCGGTCAAGGAAATCATTCGGCACATAGTCCAAATCGCACCCCGGGCGCGCTTTCGAGAAGTTCAGCGTCGGCAGTACCTGATGACCTGGCAGCGTCACCAGGCAGGCGATTAATTCCACGATGCCCGCCGCGCCGATGTTGTGTCCGAAGTAGGATTTGGTTGAGCTGATCAGCAGGTTTTCGTGGTTGGCAAAAACCTTTTTCATCGCCAGCGTTTCGATGCGGTCGTTGGCTTCGGTGCCGGTGCCATGCGCGTTGACGTAGTCGATCTGCTCAGGCTTCAGCCCGGCATTCTCCAGCGCCTTGTGCATTACCTGCACGGCACCGCTGGCGCGCGGATCCGGCCCGGTTTCATGGAATGCATCGCAGGAGGTGGCATAAGAGAGGATCTCGCCGTAAATCGTCGCCCCGCGCGCAACCGCATGCTCATACTCTTCAAGCACGACGGCGCCAGCGCCTTCGCCAATTGACATTCCCGACTGCCCAGAGAAAGGGGTACAGGAGTCCGGATGCATAACGTTCAGCGCATAAAAACCGGCGAATGTCGGCAGGTAGATAGGCTCAGTCCCCACGGCCAGCATGGTTTTGCTCTTGCCGTTCTGAATAAAATCATATGCCATGCCCACTGCGTTGGGGCTAGCCGTACAGGCGGTGGCGACCAGTTCAACGCCTCCTTTCAGGCCGAGCAGCGTGGAAACGCTGGAGCAGCAGGAAGAGAAGCCGCCGGAGAAGAGCGCCTTGCGCAGGGAAAAGTCTTGCAGGCGTTGCTCAAAGAGCGGCAAAAACGCTTCGGTCCCTGCGGATGAGACGCCCACGATTAAGCCGGTATCGCGCAGGCTTGCCGCGTTATCCGCCAACCCTGCCTGATTGAGCGCGTCTTTTCCCACTTTATAAGCCCACAGCGCAGCGTTATCGAGTGAGTCCGCGAGCCCTTCTGGCAGGCCGGAGTAATCGATATCATGCAGCACTTCCGCCGCTCTGGCGTTTTCAAACCATGTTGAAAAACGCTCACTGTCAGCAACGCCGCACTTCTTATTCAGCAACGCTTCTCTGAAATCCGCGACATTTTCTGCCAGCGACGACAAAATCCCGATGCCGGTGATGACAACCCTTTTCCTGCTTGTCTGCATAAATATTACCTGGAGTTAACGACGAATAGGCATGGAATAACCAGGTACGGGAAATATCCGCTACCTGCGTTTTATTTCCCGGCTGGTTATTTTCAATAATCAAACTGCGCTTTTTCTTTTGCTGGTATCGATATAACTGTGCTCAGTTGGGCTAACCAACATGCTCAAATTATAAATAAACGGCATACCTTTCGTTTGCGCAGCGACCTTTTCATTCGCGGTTTGAATATGGAAGCCGCTAATATCGGACCATGCATATTCATTATCGATAAGCGCCAGAGCAATATATCGTTGTAAGGCGGGTGAAAAGAGGGCTTTGACAACTTTACCAACCTCATTGCCATCCACCATGACGCGATCGCCAGCGTAAATACCCGCACACGCTTCTGCGGCGATCATACCAATCATTTTCGGTTGATGAGTGTCATGAGACAGTGCTTCGACAGCCGCTTTACCGACAAAATCTTCTTTGTCGTATTGCACGGCCCATTGCATTTGCAGCTCAATGGGATTCAGCGTGCTGTGCGCCAGGCTGCGACCATCCCAGCAAGGATTCTCTACCCGCGCGATGATCTGGTAATCAAGGCCGCCGGTCTGCAAGCGATATTTGTCGCCGATATCGACAAGTTTCTGCCACTGTTCCGCCAGCGCAGGCTGTTGACCGATTGCCATGTAAGCAAATTCGCCGTGTTTACCACAGCGGAAAATCATCAGCTCATCATCGGTACTCATATACTCATAATACGGCAGACCGATAATATCGAAGCCATGAATTTCAGCCATGACTTCCCAGGCGTATGGACCTTCCAGCAGAATAGCGCCCCAGTTCTCTTCACGCATGGCGCGAATTTCCGGGATCTCCTGGATATCGAGTTCATCCGCTTTTTGCAGACTTTTATTCAGACGCTCAATCAGTTCGCCTGCCGGAATATCTTCTGAAAGCAGGTAATAACCGTCAGCAGCGCAGAGAACATACACATCACCACGGATCGTGCCATCGTCATTCAGCACCAGAGAGTAGATGCCCTGCTCATCACGAATAATCGAAACATCGGCGGAAACCAGATGGTTAACCAGCGCCCATGCGTCATCGCCCATCACGCTGACAATCGCTACGTGCGAGTAATCGACCAGTAGCGCATTTTCGCGCATCGCCTTATATTCGACCATCGGTTCGTTATAGGCGAAGGGGATGGAATAACCGTTATAAATGCCCATCATGGCATTATTTTTCAAATGAATATCATTAAGAGATGTCATATAAGCATCCTGTTAAATTCCCTTTTAAATGCAGATTACGAATTTTTCTTCTGAATGATAAATGTCGCCAGGCTATTGATACTTCTCATATATGAAGGATCGTCGCTTTCCGTGACTTTAATATCGAATACTTTATCCAGCAGAACAACAATCTCGGTGGCATCCACAGAATCCAGCTTCAAACCATTACCAAATAGTGCTGTATCATCATCGATTTGAGATTCATCCCTTTGAATATTCAATCGCTGAATAATTTCAGTTTTGATGGTCAGCAATACATCTTTGCGCTTTTCAATATCGTCTTTAATTGTAAGCATAACTAACTCTCCATGTTAATTACTTAGATTCACGAAAATTAATAATCGTACCGTGGCTTATCAGTCGTTTCCCTGCATGGGCCGTAACAGAATAGTGTTTAAAACCATTGGCATCGGAAAATGATAATTTACTTACGACCTCAATAGAATCACCGGGAAAAGCTATTTCTTTAAATTTCAGGTTTTGCGCAGCAAGCACACCACGCACCTGCGCACGCCGCGTACGAATAATCTCCAACATTTCAGGCTCATTTATCCGCGCATGGATATCACGTAACGAAGTGAGTTCGACATGATATTTCTCACGATAAATGTCGCAAATATCCGTCAGGAAGGAGAAATACTCGCTTGCCTGACCAAATATTTCTGAAATAATGACGCCGGGCATAATCGGATCGTCAGGGAAATGTCCGGACAACCACGGATCGTTATAGGTGACATGTTTGACGACTTTCACGTAGCCATTTTCACCGTATTTATAGTCATCAATTTTGTCGACCATTATCAGGGGCTGTCGCCAGCCGCCCATCTCAAGGAAGATCCTGGCGGGAATCGTGTATTTAGACATAAATCACCGCATTACCAGACCACCATCGATAACGATAGTTTGGCCGACGATATAACTGGAAGCAGAGGAACTTAAGAAAGCAATGGCGTTTGCCACTTCTTCGCACGTACCGAGCCGTTTTAAGGGAATGGAGCCAACCACGCTGCGCACAACGGTGCGCGAGACTTTTTTCACCATACGCGATTCAATCATACCCGGTGCGACCGCGTTGACGCGGATGCCATAAGCGGCCAGTTCGGCCGCCAGCGTGCGGGTAAAGCCCAGCATGGCCCCCTTGGAGGCGCTGTAATTGGATTGCCCGACGCTCGGGATAATGGCGGCAATGGAGGCGACATTGATAATTGCCGGGCTCTGCGCTGAACGCAGTAACGTCAACGCGGCTTTGATTAACCGGAAGACGCTGAGCATATTGGTGTCCATCACCTGGCTGAAATCCTCAAAACTCATTGAGGCAAACAGGCTGTCTTTGACAATACCCGCGTTATTGACCAGAACATCAATCTTTCCGGCCACTTCAGCGAGATGGGAGCATAGCGCCGCTACGCTCTGCGGATCGGCCAAATCGCACTGCATAATGTGCAGTTTGTCACCCGCCGGATGTGACGCTTTCAGCGCGTTGAGCTGTGTAGCATTCGATTTATAAAGCGCATAAACAACACAGTTTTGCTCTAAATACTTTGCGCAAATGCCCAGCCCAATATCGCCACTCGCGCCCGTCACCAGCACGGTGTTTTCATTAAGATCGTTGTATTTATACATATTCATGATAAAAATTTAAGTTAATAAATAATGACTGTCGCCACGGCGTGAGTCCGGCAATGCGAAATACTCAGGGATACATTCTCCATCCCTTTCTCTGCAAGAATCTCTTTCAGTCTTCCGGTAAAAACAAATTGCGGGCAACCATACTCGTCATGAATAATTTCGATATCATGAAAGCGAATACCATCGCGAAAACCACAGCCTACCGCTTTTACTACCGCTTCTTTCGCCGCCCAGAAACCGGAAGCGCGTTCATAATTTATATCGGAAGGGTTAATCTTTGTGATTTCCTTTTCAGTATAAACGCGCTCAATAAAATCCATTTTCCCGTTGGCAATCGCCCGACTTATGCGCGCAACTTCTACAATATCCGTACCAATACGCATCGTACTACACACTCAAAATTATAGCTGATACGAGAAGTTGAAATTAAAGTTAGCCTTGTTCACTACCAAATCACCAGGATATTTCAGCGGCGTAGTGATGGAGAAATCATATCCCAGGCTCTTTATATTCCCTTCGATACCCATGGCGCCGCCAGCAATAGTTTCATCGCCATAGTAACCATCTTCTTTCACCTGCCCAAAATCCATACCGAAATAGAGTCTGGCATTAGCCGTACCTATGGGCCGATAGAATGTATTTTGCAGATAAAAACCACTGTTCCCTGTCAGGCCATAGCTATTTTCAAATCCACGCACACTCCACCGATCGCCCGCGGTCATCTGATCCTGCAAGGTCAACTGGCGCGGCGCATATTGCGCATAGAAGCTCCCGTTGTAGTAACCATTGGCAAACAGCTGAGTATAATTTCCCTGAAAGTTAAACAACTGACTTATTGGGCTGACTTCACCATACTGCATATCCGGCGTTTGTTCGCCGCCAAACCATGTTAAGAAACGCTGCCACGAGAGGGTGGCGTCCAGAGAAGCATCGGCAAACTGCTGCTTATAATTAAGCCCGAACTTCACGTTCCCCATATCGCGGCTCTGTAATACCAGCTCTTCGCCGTCGAGAGTATATCCGGAGGTTCTGCGGATAAGCTCGGCACTTGCCGCGATCTTCCTGCTTTTATCACGATAGACCGTCCTTGCTGCTTTCGCGCTCAGGTACTCGCTGTTACCGGCGTAATCCAGCGAAAAGTAAGAGAGCGGAACCGTTTGTCGCGAATCACTCTTACTGTAGAAAAATGTGTAATTCCAGTAGCCGACCGGGAATGAATAGTAGCCACTGATGTTTTGATACTTACCGGTGGTGCTGCTGGTGCCGGCCAGGTAAAAGAGATCGCCTAATTTCGCCGTATTAAAAAGATAGCCTACCGCAGAGGTTAAATACTGACCGGTCGCTTCATCGCCCCAGTTGTTATAACTTGCTCTGACGCTCCACTTTTTAAAACGGTTAGTGTTAATACTGACGTTGCTGTAACCATTTTGGCTACCCGGCTCTATATTGATTTTAACATTCACGCCGGGAACAAATTGCAGGTTTTCCAGCCCCTGTTCAATATCACGGATATTCAGAATATCTTCATTTTTAAAAGGTAACATCCACGCGCGAATATCATCACCAGCAACAATGACATTTTCAATCTTACCTGCTTCGACGGTAAATTTGAGTTCACCGGTAGAGATATTCTGTGTCGGAATGATAACCCGCGTAGTTACATAGCCCGCATCAATATAATAATCCTGCAAAGCTGATGCGACTGTATTAATACCTGCAACACCGATACAGCGCCCGGCAATGTTCTCATTAATAGATTGCGTAATTTTAGCTTTTAGAAAATCATTTTCAAGAAGAACATTCTTGACAGTAAAACAATTTTCTTCCCTGGGAAGATCTTGCAGAGTAAATACTTTCCGATCAGTATTTGAGAAAACATCTTTTTTCTCAAACTGTTGTTCATGCAGCACGCTGGCATCTGCATTCTTTTGCTGTTTTATCAGGTTATCAACATTATCCTTTGCTGATACCTGAGTGCCCACAATCATGAGCATACAAAAAGCTATAAATCGCAATTCCATGAATTCACTCTGAAAGAAGTAAAGGCAGCAGCAGTTTGCCACTGCCTTTTTTTACACCTTACATACCAAGAACAGTGCCGGTGTTATTCAATTTCTTCACATCCTGAGAGAAATCTTCATACGCACCTAACAATGCATCTCTGCCGCTGTTAGTGACAGTATTGGCCGTTATTTTTGCCGAACCATAGCTCAGCATATTGAGATAGTTGTAGACGGTACCGTTAGCGGTGACATCCATATAATTATCACTGACGATATTGCCATGGTTCGTAATATTTTGACCAGCAGAAATGATAACCTGCTTACCAACAATATTGCGATTGGTACGGTTTGTCACACTGCCTTTCGTTTTCAGCGTCAGAATTTCACCGCCAGCAATATCACCGTTATTATCAATACCATTCAGCGCATCAATAGCCAGGTCTTTACCCGCGGCAATGGTATTCGAGTTATACAGAATACCTTTACTAACGTTGAATTTCAGATCGCCTTCTGCATTAATAAAACCGTAGTTCGTGAAACTATTATTCACGTTCAGATTCAGATTCTTATCAGAAGAAATAATCCCGGTCGCATTATTATCAATAATGGAACCGTTACTGTAGTTTTGCAGAGAAACGGTGCTGATATTCATGTTGCCAGCGCTGGCAGTTGTCGCATAGTTATTGTAGAACATATAACCAACGTCAATCGCCATATCACCCGCACTGTACAGCAAACCACGCGTATTATTCAGCGTGCTGGCAGCTTCAAGTTTCATATTGCCGAAGTCGGAAATAATACGACTATTGGTGCTATTGATATTTCGGGCAGAAAAAGAGACGCCTTCTTTACCAATCATGCCGCCGATTTGCTGAGGAATACCGAAATATTCACCATATCGGGCACCAAAATCGTTACCGTTGTTATTAGAAATAGTACCTAATACATTCACGTTCAGTAATTTTCTGGCCACAATCAGCGCAGTATCATTGTTGACGTTGTTTTTAGCATTCAGGGTGATATTTTCCCCCAGCATCAAACCACCAACATTATCGATATCGCCAGCATTCAGCTCCACATCACTTTTGTTCGAGCTGATAACACCGATGTTGTTGCTCACCGTACCGCTAACAGCAATATCTACGCCACGATCTGCGCTCAGGCCGCCCCGGTCATTATTCAAAGAGGTGCCACGGGCCAATACTTTAACGCTGGAGACGATCTTGCCGGTGTAGTTATCGATATCACCGGTGCTCTTAACAGTGACAACGTCGTTCGACGCGATCTGACCGCCACGGTTAACGATCCTTTTGGCGCCAATATAAAGCTCTTTCTGCGAAATGATCCCCAGAGAGTCAGAACTGTTGGTATCTGCCGTTTTGGTCGTTTCATTGCTGATCGTACCGCCAGAACCGAGCGTGAGATGGCCGTTAGCTGCGCGAATCAACCCTTTGTTATTATTGATATTGCCTGCGCTTAAGATGTCGATATCACCAGCGGACTGCAAGTTACCGCCAGAGTTATCGATTGACGCCGCGTCAATACCGACATAACCACCGCTAATCTGCCCATTGCGGCTGTTCAGATTGCCGGTTTTTAACGCCACGATACCCGCTTCAATACCCACGGTTTTACCTTTACCCGTGTTGGTCAGCGTAGCTTTGTTGGTATCGACAGCCAGCATACCGGCGGCAGCGATTTTGCCATTACTGTTAGTCAGCGCGCCGCTGTTAATATTGATATTACCGTTAGTGGCAATGCGACCTGCGCGGCTGTTTACAATCTCGCCCTTGTTAGTATTGATGGAAATAGTATCAATTGAAGAGATTTCGCCGGTCGTATTATCAATCCTGCCATTGGTTTTGATATCAATAAGCCCGGCAGACTGGATTTTCGCATTACTGTTTAGCAGGATGCCTTTGGTATCAATTTTGATGCCATTTACGCCGCCAGCAATTGTGCCCTGGTTGCGAACGCCGACACCGGCTTCGGTACTTACCAGGTTAATCTTGTTGGCATACATCCCGCCAAGCGCAGAAACGTCGACGCTGTAATAGTTGCGCAGCCCGGATGCCGCAACCGTACCCGCAACCTCACCGCGCGCATTAACATAGTTATTTCCCGCTACGATGTTCAGTTCATCAGCGGTTACTTTTCCATTGATGACAACATTGCGTGACAGGATCTCTGTCGGGCTGGCACTGCTCAGTTTACCGACGGTAATGGTGCCGCCATTGACGTTGTATCCCGCCAGTTCGCCATCAGTCAGCTGCGCTTTCCCGGTGGTCAGCGTTAATTTGCCGGTGTTGATAGAGCCACCGCCATTCACCGTAATGCCATTCGGGTTGGCGACGATTAAATCTGCCTTATTGCCCGCGACTTCCATCATGCCATTGATGACGGACGCATTTCTCGAAACCACTTCGTTCAATATTACTTTGGCCGGGCCGCCAACCAGATTACTGTTCCCTGCAATCTGGCCAGCCAGCACGGTATCCGAGGCCGAAGTACCGTTATTGAAAATGAGGCCGTTTTTATCAACGTTCAAATCATCCCAGAAGTTATGAGACAACCCACTGGAATTTGGCGTGTTAATATCAACGACCGGCACCCCATTGGTGTTATAAACGGTACCATTTTTCATTACTAATCCGGCTGAATTTGCCACTGCCGGCAATGCGCAAATCATCGCAACTGTTAGCGGCCCGAGTTTTGACCTGACAAACCGTTGAACTTTTTTATCCAATGCACTCATGTTATTGAATTCCTTTTACCTGGTTTAAAAATTTAATATATATATTTTTTTGCTGTATTCTTTTAAATGAATATCGCAACACATCTTCCCGAAGTAACATTTAATTTGATAATTCAGTTATATCGAAGAAGTTTCAATGAATAGAAAAGCGGCTTATCGCAAGCCACATTAATACCATGACTTATTAAAAATAAGCGTCTCATATTATTGAGTGATGTAACAATCAGATGCAGTAAACCTTATTTAAGGCAGAGAAAACCTAACAGGAAAAGAAAGGCAAAACAATATATCAGAACCCAAATAGGATTTTTCAGATTAATTAAAAATGCAAAAATAAAAGACAAAGTTATATTGATAAAGATGACACCAAATAACTTGAAATAAAATTCAAAAATGATTCCCAGGATTTAAAACAGAAAATAGTGAAAAAAACACTGTCTGTCACAATACAGCCTTTAGACTACCGCCTGCCTCCTCATCATCACATTTCATAACCCTCGCCACTTCCATTTCGTACCCCAACCAGGATTTTTCAACATGTCGCTCCCGAATCACTTATTTCACAAGCACACCGTTGATAAACAGATCACATTTTTCCCCCTTTTGCGGTCATCTTTTTTATTGGCTTCGCGTATTAATTAATAGAAAAATAAGATAAAACAAATAATATAATTGCCATTTCTGAATAATCCCATAATTAAAGTCAACATATTGCCTATAGTCTTTACTTTAAATAATATGTAATAAAATCCCTAAGCGGTGATATTAATGATGGAATGACAAAAGCTGCCATCGGCAAATATTATTTGCCATATCATTATTTCTAAATGGGTTTTAAAACATAAGGATATATATATGCGAACCGGAATTAAAAAAACGTTACCGTTACTGGGCGTTATGACATTACCGTTACCACTTTTTGCCGCGCCGACAGTGACCTTTCAGGGCGAAATCTCAGGCCAGACCTGCGACGTACTCATCAATGGCCGCACAGATTCCGTCGTCTTATTACCTACCGTGTCTCTGACCGACTTCAGCCCTCCTGGCACGCCGTTAACCCAGGGCCAATTTTACGGCCAGACTCCTTTTACTGTTTCAATTAGTGGCTGCCAGTCAACATCCAGCGTGACCAATATCAACACCAATTTCCTTGGTTATAACGTTGATCCTACGGGTGTACTTGGCAACAGCTATTCGGGTGGGGATGCGGCGACAGGCTTCGGCATTCAGTTGATGGACGCAGGTTCCGGGGGCACCGAGATCCGGCTTTCCGGTGTCACCTCCGTGCCTGGGCTGAGCCTTCCGGCCAACCAGACTGAAGCCAGTTATGATTACGGCGCACGCTATTATGTCCTCAATAGTACCACTGCCGCCGCCGGTAAAATTACCGCCATTGCTGAATATTCGCTGAGCTATCTCTAAATCAAAACTGGCTGCGTGACGACGTCAGCCAGAAATCCATTCAATATTACGCAATAAATAACCAGCGCAGGGATAATGTGAAAATGAATAGGTTAATGTCTTTTACTGTATTTTTATTTTCCATCACCATTTCTGTGAACGCAGCCGCAAACGTGATCATGACCGGGACGCGAATCATCTACCCTGATGATATCAAAGAAAAAACAATTCAATTAAGAAACACCAGTTCACAGCCTTTTATCGTCAGTATTCAGGTTGATGATGGTTCCGGTATTGAAAAAGCAAAACATCCTGAAGCACCTTTTATTACCACCCCGCAAATATTCAGAATGGAACCAGAGAGTGGGCAATCCGTGAAACTGATCTTCACGGGGGACAATTTGCCTCAGGATCGTGAATCGATTTTTTACTTCAGTTTTAGTCAATTACCTTATCTGGAGAATAAAGATAAGGATCGCAATCAATTAGTACTGGCGCTAACTAATCGCCTCAAAATTTTCTATCGTCCGCATACGATTCCCGGAAATTCGTATGAAACCGCAGAAAAGCTGTCATTCCAGCTAAAGCCGCATGGCATTGAGGTAACAAATCCTACCGGTTATTACTCCGTTATTCGCCGCGCCGAGCTTATTGCTAACGGCACAAAATATCCACTTGCCGATGCGGTCATGGTTCCCCCTAAAAGCAAAGTCGAATGGCCTTTACGCGCCAATACGGTAAACACCCGGAATGCATCTATCGCGCTGGTGACGGTGAATGATTACGGCGTAAATGTGGATTCCAGACACCCCTTATAACGTTTGCTTGTGCTAAGGCAGGACTCTTTTCGGTATGGGCAATCTTCGATGAATAAATTCGCTGTTTTACTTTCGGCTACCGCCTTTTTTTTTATTTTATTGCCCGCCTGGGGTAAAGAAATAGCCGCAACTCTGGCTGCCAGCGAAGACCGTTACACCTTTGATCCACAACTCTTTCGTGGCAGCCGTTTCAGCCAGGATTCATTAACGCGGCTTGCCACGCCGCAGTCGATTGTTCCGGGCAATTACAAGATGGATGTGTACACCAATAACAAATTGACGGGTACCTATGATGTCTATTTTAAAGGCTTTGCCGACGGCACAAGCCAGCCTTGTCTGAGCCCGGAGATCCTTGAGTCCACGCACATTAAAAACGCCAAAAGTCCCGCTTCCGCCTCGCCTGAAGATAATTGCGTATTAATTCAGGAGGCCGCACCGGGCGGCACCAGCCGGACAAATTTACCGCAACTGCGTCTGGATCTTTCCGTGCCGCAGAACCAGATACGCATTCAACCGCGCGGATACGTTGACCCGAATGAACTCGATAATGGCGCATCGATGGCGTTTATCAATTACCTCGCGAATTACTACAACGTCTCCTATTCAGAGCCAACTACCCCGAATCAGCATTCGTTGTGGATGTCGTTAAGCGGCGGTATGAATTTTGGTTCCTGGCAATACCGGCAATTATCTAATTTCACATGGAATAACCAAAACGGTAACCGCTGGAAAAATATCCGTAGTTACGTCCAGCACCCGCTCCCAGGCCTGAATAGCCAACTGATGTTCGGCCAGCTCATCACCAAAGGGCGTTTTTTCTCCGGACTGAACTACCGTGGCGCCAGCATCGCCACCGACGAACGAATGTTGCCGGATTCGATGCGCGGCTATGCGCCTGTTATTCGCGGCGTGGCGACGACCAATGCCCGCGTCTCCGTCATGCAGAATGGCAATGAAATTTATCAGACTACCGTCGCGCCGGGGCCGTTTGAAATAACCGATCTCTATCCCACCAGCTTTAGTGGCGATCTTGATGTCTCGGTAACTGAAGCCAACGGCTCCGTGAGCCGCTTCAGCGTGCCCTTCTCCGCCGTTCCGGAATCGATGCGGCCGGACATTTCCCGCTTCAATCTCGAAATGGGCAAAACCCAGGACAACGGCGATGATTCGTTTTTCAGCGATATGACCTGGCAGCACGGCCTCACCAATGCCGTCACCTTCAACACTGCGACGCGCGTTGCCGACGGTTACCAGGCGCTGATGCTCGGCGGAGTTTATGCCAGCGCTTTCGGCGCTATCGGCGCGGATCTAACCTGGTCACACGCACGGCTACCTGATACCGGCTATACCGACGGCTGGATGTCGCAGCTTCGCTGGAGTAAAACCTTCCAGCCGACCAACACCACGGTTTCTATGGCGGGATATCGCTATTCCACCCGCGGCTATCGCGACCTGATGGACGTGCTGGGAGCGCGGGAAGCGCAGCGCAATAATCAGTTGTGGGAATCAGATAGCTGGCGCCAACAATCGCGCTTTGACCTGACCATGAACCAGAGCCTGGCAGATTTCGGCAACGTTTTTATCTCCGGCTCCATGCAGAATTATCGCGGCGGAAAAAGCCGCGACACGCAACTTCAGCTTGGTTACAGCAACAGTTTCCGCTACGGGATTTCAATAAACCTTTCCGTTGGCCGACAGCACACCGGCGGCTATCAGAATGCCGGGGATATGCAGACGTTCACCGCGTTTTCCCTCTCTTTCCCGCTCGGCGGGAGCAGCCCGCGCGTACCCAGCCTGAGTAATTCATGGATGCACTCAACGGACGGCAGCGATCAATATCAAAGCTCGCTTTCCGGCATGCTCGATACCGGGCAGACCGCAAGCTACAACCTGGATGTCATGCGCGACCAGCAATATCACCAGACGACGCTCAGTGGCGGTGTGCAAAAACGGTTCTCTCAAACCACCGTCGGCGTGAACGCCTCGCGCGGGAATGACTACTGGCAGGCTTCCGCTAATGTCCAGGGCGCGGTGGTGGCGCATTCCGGCGGCATCACATTTGGCCCATATCTCGGCGACACCTTTGCGCTGGTCGAAGCCAAAGGTGCTGCCGGGGCGAAAGTGTTCAATTCCGAAAATCTTGCGATCAACGACAGCGGTTATGCGCTGCTCCCGGCCATTACCCCCTACCGTTACAATCGCATCACACTCGATCCGCAAGATATGGAGGGCGATGCCGAGCTGGTCGACAACGAAAAACAGATAGCGCCGATTGCCGGGGCGTCGGCCAAAGTCGTCTTCCGTACCCGCAACGGGAAAGCATTATTGATCAAATCGACGCTGCCGGATGGCTCTGAGCCGCCAGCAGGCGCGGATGTACTTGATGAGAACAACACCCTGATCGGCATCGCCGGGCAAAACGGGCAAATTTACTTGCGCACCGATCGACCCAAAGGGCGATTAACGCTGCGTTGGGGAGATGCCCCCCAGGATCGTTGCTATCTCTCGTACGACTTCTCCGGAAAAGATACCGCGAGCCCTTTAATCCGCCTGAATGCAATCTGCCAGTAAAGGGAGAAACCGGCATGACAAAGCACGCTATTTTGTTCCTGAAACTCCTGCTCGCGTTGTTGGCACTGCTGCACGCGTCGGCGTGGGCCATATGTACCAAAACCAATGTTAGCCAGACCGATGATTTCAACTCCGCGCAGATCAAGTTCGGCAAGATTAACCTGATCGATACCTACTTCGCGCCCGTCGGAACATTAATTGCCACCACGGTAACGCCACCAACCAACTACACTGCCGGCGGCGCTTCGGGCGCATCGGTATTGTGGGAGTGCGATCAGGCCGACCTGGCCAGTATCCATTTTTTGGTGGCGATCAATGGTGACGATCGAGTGGGCGGCTATTACAACATCGGCGCAAACGACAATTTGACGAATGTCTACGCCACATGGTTTGCCTATGTTGGCATCAAGCAGTCAATGTCGGGCATAACGTTGACGCGCAACTGGCAAAAAATCCCCGTGACGACTTACGCCACCGTCGGCTCAAAAATTCAGATCCGCTTACAGGATATTCCACCGTTGCAGTCTGAGCTTTACCGGGTCAGTACGTTACCCGGTTTGGGCGCAATAACCAGCTATTGCGGCAACAACAATAACAACGGTTCGGGCATTGTCTTTGCCACCCCCTCGGGTGAGCTGTATACCTGCACGCAACCGAATGCCTATATCCAGCTTTCCGGCCCCGGCGCTATCGTACCTTTTGGTCATGATGAAGCTGGTGAGGACAGCGCCACAAACTCAGACTTTTGGCTTGCTGACAATGGTTTTGGTTACGGCATGCGCATGGCGAACAAACTTTATAACAATCCCACCTGCACGGTACGTAACGCAACGCCGCTGGTGCTGTTACCCACCATCAGCGTGAGAGATCTGGACGCTGGCATGGCAAGCAGCGCGAATTTCAACGTGCAACTGGAATGCAACAACACGGTCGTTTCCGGCCTGAACGATACCCAGGTTGCGCTGGGTTTTCAGGTTTCCGAAGGCGCTTACCGCGCGGCGCAGAGTCTGAATCTGGTCAACGCCAGCGGCGGCGTCAGGGCGCTGGTTTCTGATAACTATAATGCGCCGGAGATGGCGAAAGGCGTGGGCATAACCATTGCCAACAGCGTCAACCCGGGCCAGCCAATGACGTTTCTCGGCCAGTCCACGAATGTGCCGCTTTCGCCCACGCCCGCAGGCAATAACGCAGGCTGGTATCCGGTGCTCACTGGCGCAACGCCGAACGGCAGTTCATACCCCGGCTTCAGCAATTACAGCCTCTCCTTTATCGCCAGCCTGCAAAAACTGCCTGGAATGACGGTTACCGCAGGCCGCGTTCATGCCACCGCGTACGTGATTGTGAAAATGCAATGAGCCGGTTTTTCATGCTGCTGTTCGTCCTGTTCGTACCGGCGACGTTGGCTGGCGTAATGCCGGCCATGACACGGGTGATTTATCCACCGAATGCGCGTGAAAAAACGCTGATGCTGGTGAACACCAATGCCTGGCCGGTGATAGTACAAACCTGGGCAGATAACGGCGAAGGCTCGCCGGATAACGGCGCTGCGCCCTTTGTCATTCTGCCGCCGGTTTTTCGCCTGGCCCCCGGAAGCACGCAGGGGTTGCGCATCATTTATAACCGCGATCCGCTGCCGACGGATCGGGAATCGGTTTTCTGGCTCAATCTGTATGAAGTGCCGCCGGACAACGCAGGCCTGGACAAGCCGTTTCTGAAGCTGGCAATGAATACCCAGCTAAAGATCTTTTACCGCCCACAAACCCTCACCCTGACACCCGAGGAAGCGATCAGCAAACTGACCTTTCGCCTGTATGCGGAGGGTGAAAAGTCCTGGCTCGAATTCAACAACCCAACGCCGCTGGGCATTTCGTTTACCACAATCAGCGTGACAGGCCACACCGGGCAGACGAAAGCGCACCAGCAGGACGATATGATGATTAGACCCTTCAGCCAGCGGCGTTACTTGCTGGAGCGCAATGTCGGCAGCGAAGCAATAAACGTGGAAGCGGGCTGGATAAACGATAGCGGGGAAATATTGAAACATCGGTTTATGAAATAAACCATTTGCATTTTACTGCAATGGGAGGGTTAAAATTCAGCGCAATCACCTGACTGTTTAAAATATAAATTCAAGTTATTCACGGGGTTATTTAGCGCGGCGTAAATTGTAATAGCAGTGCCCTCACTCATCAGGAGGGCACTTTTTTGATTGGGTGAGTGTCAGAAAGACTCCCAGTCAGCCCCATTGCTTGTTGACGTTGCGGGCCTCAGGCTAACCTTGCTGCGAGCCGCTGCGGGTGCGTGTTTCGGCTTCGCGGTCTCTGAGCTCAGCTTGAACACGGAAACCAGTTGAGTGAGCTGTTCAGCCTGTTGTTCCAGTGATAATGACGCCGCAGACGACTCCTGAACCAGCGCAGCATTCTGCTGGGTCGTTGAATCCAGCTCCGTCACTGCTTTACCAATCTGATCAATACCTCTGCTCTGCTCTTCTGAGGCACTTGAAATTTCATTCATAATCCCGCTCACGTTGGTGACTGAGGATACAATCTGCTCCATGGTCGAACCGGCTTTATTCGCCATTTCTGAACCGGTCATCACGCGTTGCACGGACTCTTTTATCAGCCCTTCGATCTCCTTAGCGGCATTAGCGCTGCGTTGGGCCAGGCTTCTTACTTCGCCCGCCACCACCGCAAATCCGCGCCCTTGTTCACCTGCGCGTGCCGCCTCTACAGCAGCGTTAAGTGCAAGGATATTGGTCTGGAAAGAAATGCCATTTATTACGCTGATAATATCCGTGATCTTGTTTGAGCTTTCAGTGATAGTTTCCATCGTGCTGACGACGTCCCAGACAATTTTCCCACCGGAACGCGCATGCTCTGCCGCCACCCCTGCGAGCTGACTGGCTTCACGCGCATTGTCTGCGTTGCGCTTAACCGTTGAGGTCAACTCTTCCATACTTGCCGCAGTTTCAACCACTGCAGCAGACTGCTCTTCCGTGCGGGAAGCCAGGTCAATATTGCCTGCCGAAATGTCCGACGAAGCATTCGCCACATGAATTACCGACTCTTTAATTTGGGTGATCATGTCGCGAAGTCTGTCATTCATCATGCCCATTGCCTGCGTCAGGCGGCCCAGTTCATCGGTTGACTGCGGCTCAATGATGGCGGTCAGGTCACCACCGGCAATACGTTCAGCCAGCGTCAAATTATGTTTTATCTGGCGTGTCATCTGCCGGGTAAGCAGCCAGGCGACCAGTAACCCCGTCAGCACGGCGCAAATGGCAACGATACCCATAATTATCATTACCCGCTGAATAATATCGATATTTTTCTGGGTCTGGCCGGTCCCCAAATCGGCAGTGATAGTATTGATTTTTTCTGCGACGCCAGTGAGATCTGTAGCGGCTTTCTGCGACTCCTTCAGAGCATTAACATAGGAGACAACGTTATCCTGCATCCCGTTAAGAAATGCCTGTGCCATCGCTTTGTCTTCCGCATTGAGGCTCAGGTTTTCTGAATGGACGATCTTCGACGCGGCATCGGATTGTGCCTTGAAAACATCTACCCCCTGCTTACCTGCCGATGACTGGATTGCATAAGCGGCACCCCAGATATTATTGAGGCGATTGAGTAACGTTATTTCATCTTTAGACGTATTTTCTTGCTGCTCTATGCGGGTACTGAATTTATCCAGCAAGGTTTTCAGCTCGGGAGAGGTCAACCCCTGCGCTTTCCCGACAGTCACTTGTTCCAGTTTAACGAACGTGTCGCGGTGGCTGGCATAGTCAGGAATAGTACTGCGCAATTCTTCAAACAAAACGCGGGCATCGCTGTCCCAGGTAAAGTCCAGACCAGTGATTGCTTTTTGATCCATCTTTTCAATGGCGACTTTATTCGCCTGAAGTGATGTTTCATCATGGTTTAATTGATAATTCAAGCGGCTACGTCGCGCAGTATTAAGCTCCGTGCTGATTTCATTGATTAATTTGCCCTTTAAGGCATGGTCACGGATATTGGCAGACTGCTGTATGCTGATGAGTGATGACAGCACAATAATAACGATTAAAACTGCGAACCCGCCAAACAGCTTGGCAGCCACAGGCAGATTTTTTATTGACGGTAACAGCTTAGACATAGAGGTATCCTCAGTAATCTTTCTTAATTTTCGAAAGATGGTTTCATTTTTACTTCTTATCTGATCACAGGTTTATTCACTTGTTTTTGAGGACTCAGGAGAAGTTGGCCATCTACTTACTTATCGTCAATTACGCAATTTCTTTTAATAAAATAATGGGAAAAGAGATCCACTGAAAATATATCCCAGACAAATGAATAACGTTGCAAAAAATAATGTGGGCAAGTCTACATATTACTATGCGGTTATCGTGGTAATGATGATCCCGCAAAGTTATTTATTCTCTGATGCCATAGCCTGGCGTAAACCTATTAATGAGTTTTCACTATCCGAAGGATATTTTGGAGTGGCTGATAGCGTGTTATTAATTATCGTTTCGCACTGTCCGTGAAGCCTGTTTACGATAATATGCTGAGCTGCTTCACTATTTACCCTGCCGGGATATGCCCCAGGCTTGTTTTTCAGCACTCACCATCGACAACCTTCATCGTGCCAGCAAAGAGCGAAAAGCAGGCATCCGTGATTTTCGCTCAGCAACAAAAAAGTTCTGCTAATACTTAAGCCTCGCGTTTTTCTGCCCACTTCAGCATTGCATCGAGAGCAGGGCACAGCGCCTGTCCCCACTCAGTGAGCCGATATTCCACTTTCGGCGGCACCTGGGGATATACCGTCCGCGACACGATTCCGTCGGCTTCAAGCTGTCGCAATTGCTGCGCCAGCATCTTCTGCGAAATAGCGGGGATCAGTTTTTCGAAATCGGAATAGCGCTGCACCTTTCCGTCGAAGAGATGAAAAAGAATAATTAATTTCCAGCGCCCTTCCAGCAGT
The DNA here is from genome assembly GCF_003028445.1 of Kosakonia sp. H7A. NCBI lineage: Bacteria > Pseudomonadati > Pseudomonadota > Gammaproteobacteria > Enterobacterales > Enterobacteriaceae > Kosakonia > Kosakonia sp. H7A. The sequence continues at coordinate 367,856 of NZ_PYTZ01000004.1, forward strand.
CGCAGGACTTGCTCCACGCCGCTTGCAGCAGATTCCGGGCTATATAACTTACTCATAATATAGTCACTCACTTTTTCGTGCGTACTTGTCAATTTCACAGTCTATGTTGAAAATTCCCGTACTGTAAATTACGGGAGTATAAAGCCATGTCATTATCACTACCGCACGCTATTTCTACCTATTTCGCGATCAGCAATGGTGGCGATATCGCCAACGTTAAGCACTGCTTTACCGCAGATGCCGTCGTGAAAGATGAAGGTAAAACCCATCAGGGACATGCGGCGATCGAGGCATGGCAACGTGCCGCGCAGGCCGCGTTTGACTACAGCGTTGAGCCGGTTCAGATTCTCACCGACGGCGACCGGGTGACCGTCACGTCGAACGTCGCCGGTAATTTTCCCGGCAGCCCGGTAGTGCTGAAACATACTTTCGGCCTGGCCGGCGACAAGATCAACACACTGGAGATTGTCTGATGTCGTGGGATCTTGATTTCCAGGGCACGCGCGTGGTGGTGACGGCGGGCACTAAAGGCGTTGGTAAAGCGGTCGTCGGGTTATTAAAACAGCTGGGCGCCAAGGTGTTAACGACGGCGCGCCACGCTCCTGCGGAATGTCTCGCCGATGTCTTCGTCGCGGCAGACCTGACCACTGCCGACGGGTGCGCCTCAGTAGCGCAAGCCGTTCAGACGCACCTAGGCGGTGTCGATACCATCATTCATGTGGTGGGCGGTTCTACCGCTCCCGCCGGTGGTTTTGCGGCGCTGGGCGAAGAGGAATGGCAGCAAGAACTCAACCTTAATCTGTTGCCAGCGGTACGCTTAGATCGTGCGCTGTTGCCAGGAATGCTGGCACAGGGTAGCGGAGTGATCATTCACGTCACCTCTATCCAGCGCGAATTGCCGTTGCCGGAATCGACCACCGGCTATGCAGCGGCCAAAGCGGCGCTCTCGGCATACAGCAAAAGCCTGTCGAAAGAGGTTTCGCCAAAGGGAATTCGGGTTGTGCGCGTTGCGCCCGGCTGGATCGAAACCGAAGCGGCGGTGGCACTGGCGGAGCGGCTGGCGCAGCAGGCGGGAACGGATTATGAAGGCGGTAAACAGATCATCATGAATGCACTCGGTGGTATTCCGCTGGGGCGTCCGTCAAAGCCGATTGAGGTGGCGAATCTCATTGCCTTCCTCGCCTCATCTCATGCAGCCGCCATCACCGGTACCGAATATGTCATCGATGGCGGCACCATCCCGACGGTGTAACGCTGTATCACAATCGGCGCATCATTTGCGCCGATTGCGATCGCTTGTGGAAATCGGATAACCGTAATCTCCGCTCATTAGCATCGCTTTTAACCCAGGGGATATTTTTTAAACGCTGGCAGGGCTTCACATGCTTCAGCAAGCGACTGAATGTTTTTAAAATTGTCTGCCGCTACCACCCCTGGGATCATGAACTGAATAAACGACCACACCACCGTACTGGTTACCGCGACCTGGTCAGGGCGGGGTGCTATAGCGCGACCTTCAAGCAGAGTATCCCATTCACGGCATGCTGCGAGCAGTTGCCGGGTAATTCGCTCAACCCACGGCTGATGTTGTTTTTCTTCTGGTCTGAGCTTGTGCTCATAAATATTTTGCACCGCTTTTTCGCAGGCTGCGAGAATAATGCCCAAAATCTGCAGATCTTTTGCCAGCGCGTCGGTATTGGCGGGTAAAAGTTTGTGATTTGCTCCGGACAGGGCTTCAAAATAATAAAGAATGAGCGTTGAATCCATCAACTGCAAACCGCTATCCAGAATGACCGTCGGGGCTTTGACTACCGGGTTAATGCGGGAAAACTCTTCAAATGTGCTAAATACCGAGAGCGGCATACTGTTGAATTCGATGCCATAGAGTTCCAGGGATACCGCAACACGCCTTACGTAAGGCGAATCCATCATACCAATGAGTTTCATCGTTATTCCTGTTCGTGCTACACAACTGTCGTTAATCGATTACCTGTCAGCATCAGGTGATTCGGCAAAGCAGGCAGGCACACATTATCGTAAATCTGCAGGGGCGAATATCATGGATTCCTTACCTCAGGTGTTAGTATTTCTAACCTGTTATTCCACTTTCGCAGGATGAAAAGGCAACGATGAAAATTAATCCATTTTAAATCATTAAGTTAATTTATCCCGCCATTAAATCCAGATTTAAAAAAGGTTTATATGGTAGTAACGTTAACGTATTAAACAACGTTAAGAAAAATGCCCTATGTCGGATTACCCACCTATCTCCGCTCTGCGAAGTTTCGAGGCGGTTGCGCGCCTTGGCAGCGTCACGTTGGCCGCGAACGAGATGAACATGACGCATTCAGCTATTAGCCAACACATTAAAACGCTGGAGGGCATGGTAGGCATAAAGCTATTTATCCGTCACGGGCGCGGGGTACAGATTAATGAAGAAGGGAGGCTTTATGCTTTGCAAATACGCGAAGCATTGAACCGGATCTCGGATGCCACCAGGCTGGTGCAGGTGAAACCGCGCGCAATAGAACTGACGCTGGCGACATTGCCTTCTTTTGGCTGTCACTGGTTATTGCCGCGCCTTTCGCGATTCCGCGAGAAATATCCCCATATCTCATTACGTCTGCAGGCCAGTCTGACGGTGACCAACCTGCAACAGGAAGGCATCGATATTGCGATTCGTATGGGTCAGGGTGACTGGGAAGGAATGGAAAGCCGCTTTCTTTTTTCTGATGAGCTTATTGTCGTCGCCGCACCCGGTTATAACAATGGCAAGCTACCTGTTACGCCAGAAGAGGTGGCAAAGAGCAGCATTATTTTTTCGATGGAGTCGTGGAAAAGCTGGTGCCTCAATGCAGGGCTGGAGAAAGAGATCCTGCCTGCCGGGTTACGCATTAATGATTCAAACCTGGTCATCGAAGCCGTACGACGGGGAACCGGCATTGCTCTGGAGCGTCGCTCTCTGGTTGAAGACGCTATTTCACGGGGAGAGCTGGTACAAATAACTCCGGTCACCGCACCTTATCCCTGGCACTACTGGCTTGTGACATCCCCACTGGCAGAAAAAAAGCCGGAAGTCGCTCTTTTTATTGCCTGGCTGGAGGAAGAAATAATAGTCGGGAATAAACAGCGGCAGTAATGATCTCACTGGTGGTTGTGCGCGAGAAGCATAAATAACCGCGTTATTGCGGGCACCCTGTACTTCTGGAAATGGCAAAACCCTACCGACAACAGGATAACTCCCCTCTTTTATCGTGGCAGTGGTAATAAACGTCACGTTGGCACAGTAACTAATTCAAAAATATTAAACATGAACGTCATAAAATTCGAACTTTAACGCCAGACATCAATTCCGGTTACTTTTTCCCTCTTGCAGCCAGCGCCTTCTCTGGGTTTCCGCATTCCTTTGCTCATGCTTTTTCATGTTTTATCCCGGAAAAATACCCATATTATTGTCTTGACATAGGTTTACGTTCAATTCAGGAATATTAAGTTTTGTTTGATAATGATAATGTTTATCAGAATCATTACCATAAATTACCAATATTCAGGGTTGACGATGAGACGCACAAAAATTGCCGCAGCAGTGGCCATGCTCATGGCCGGTAAATGCAGTTATGCAGCAGAACAAACCATCACGGTGTCAGGGAATATTCTTGGCGATTCACGCGCAGAAGAAGTGAAAACCTGGGCCGGTAGCCGCACCGTTATCAGCAACGATCAATTGGAAAAAGGGGCCAATCGCACTCTTGATGATGCGTTACAGCGTGTGCCTGGGGTCAAGATTCAGGATGAAACCGGTACAGGCGTGCTTCCGCAAATTGCGGTACGTGGCTTGTACGACAGCCGCAGCGGCCGCGCACAAATCCTTGAGGACGGAATTCCACTGGTACTGGCACCTTACGGCCAGGAAGGTATGTCGCTGTTTCCTGTAACATTTTCGACCATTGATCGCATTGACGTGGTTCGCGGTGGCGCGGCAGTACAATATGGCCCGAATAACGTTGGCGGCGTCATCAATCTGATCAGTAAACCCATTCCGCTGAAATGGGAAAATGAGATTGCCGAGCGCGCCACGTTTTACGGTAAGGGACACAATCTTTGGGATACCTACCTTCGCACCGGCGGCATGCTGAATGATGACTTCGGGCTGCAGGTCGAAGCTAACCAAGTAAAAGGTAGCTCGTTCCGCGAGCATAGCGACAGCAAAGTTCAGAACTTCCGCGTACGCGGCCTGTGGAATATCAACGAAGACACAACCTTAAATCTCTCCTACCAATACTACGATGCACACGCCGATCTGGCGGGTGCCCTTTCGACCGCAGACTATAATCGCGATCGCCGTCAAAGCACCCGTCCATGGGATGATTACGACGGTCACACCAAGCGTTATAGCGCAGTTTATAACCAGCAACTCGGTTCACTGGGTTTTATTGATAACGCAGAATTTAACTGGATGTTCTTTGGTCATGAGTCGGATCGTGATTTCCACGTCGGCATGAGTAAAGTCGCCGGTCAAAACTTCAACCCGGCCTTACCTGCCGATATCGTGCAAAACTCGCCGCGTAGTTTCAGGGTCTGGGGGACTGAACCGCGTATCAGCATGGATATCAACGGCGATAATGTGAACCAGCAATGGATTGTGGGTGGGCGCTTTGTCAGTGAAAAAATCGATTACCAGGTACGTCAGCGCACGCTGGCTACAGGCGTGACAGCGGTAACGCGTGACTGGGACTTTGATAATAATGCCTGGGCAGGTTATATCAGCAATGCCGTCAAACTGTTCAATGACACGCTGACCATTACGCCGGGTATGCGCTATGAGAACATCAGCGAAAAATACACCGATAAAAAAACGGGCCAGCGCACCTCCACGCCGGACACGCAGTGGCTACCCGGCCTGACGGTAGGTTACCAGCTTACCTCGCAGTGGTTCCTGTATGCAGACATGCAGAAAAGCCTGCGTCCGGCACAGGCTACGCAAATCGTCAAAGGCGGCGACGTCAGCTCTGAACTGGCGTGGAACTACGAGAGTGGCGTACGTTACAAACCAACCGAGAATGTCAGTCTTCATGCCGGTCTGTATCGCATTGATTATAAAGACCAGATCTCCTACGACAGCGTATCCGATAGCTATCTCAACATCGGACGCACCCGCCATCAGGGCGTTGAGCTGGAAGGGTTCTGGAGCCCGCAAGCCATTGAAGGCCTCAAATTGCATGCAGGATATGCTTACCTGCAGGCGGAACAGCGTAACGGCGTGAACCGTGGTAAGGAAGTGCCGTATGCCTCGCGCACGCAGCTGACGTTGGATGGAAGCTATGACTGGCGTGAAACCACCTTCTCACTGGCAGGCTACTACTTTAGTAAATCCTATTCGGATGCAGCGAATACCGTTTCGGAGAACAGCACCGGTTCCGTTGGTCAAATGCCGTCTTACTGGGTATGGAATGCTCAAGTGAGCCGCGATCTGTTTAAGTCAGGCAGTACCGTGCTGAACGGCTATGTCGGAATTAACAATATCTTTAATCGCGACTACTGGTTCCGCGGTATTGATACCAGCCCGTGGGGACGTCAGCCAGCGCCGGGACGTTCAGTCACTGCGGGCGTTAGTCTGAAGTTCTGATAGCCAAAAGAAGCCCGTCACGTTGAACGGGCTTCTTTCATCAAGGCTGGACGTAAAACAACCCGCTGTAAGGAATGCCGACAAAGTCGCGGTATAACGATGCTAAATCGGCCTGCGGATCGACATCGTCAAACTGCTGGGGATGGAAAAGTTTAGCCATGGCTTCCAGTGCTACTACGTTGAAAGGGCTGTCGTAGAATTGGTGATAGATGGCCATTACCTGCTTGCCCTTCGCCACGGGCAATACACTCACCCCTTCTCGCTGCATCAATTTCTGCAGCTTCGGTAAGGTACTGGCGCGGCTGGCTTCATATCCCAGCGGTACTGCCAGCGAAGAACTCCCGCGCTGGCTCCAGTCAGCGCCACTCATTAAATATACGTCGGGGCGCACCGCAATCAGCAATTCAGCGCTAATATCGGCTCCCTGAGGGGGAACTTTGTCCGCCATCAGATTGCGGCCACCAGCTTCAGGAATGAACTGGCCAAAACTGTTGCGACCAAATACGGTACAACAGTTCATGCCCGTCATACCGGCATGGTTTTCAAACACAACGCCAGGCCACGCTTCGCGGGGGATTGTTGCCACTCGCTGGCGGGTACGATCCAACAATTGATTCCAACGCTGAATGAAACGCCCGGCATTTTGCTGTTCGGCGGTCACCTCCCCCAATAACCGCATACTCTCCGGTGTATGGGTTAAGGGTTGCTGGCGAAAATCGATAAACACCACCGGAATTCCGCTTTTCTCCAGTAATGCCAGCGTCCCTTCACTTTCGAGCTTCTTCAGGATCCCCGTATCGAAAACAATCAGATCCGGTTTTAGCATCGCGGCTTGCTCAACGTTAAAGCTGCTACGGTAAGGGTTAATAAATACCGGTATGGAAGGCAGCGCTGGATAATGCCGGGTAAAAAAACGCCCCATATCCGGCGCCCGGGTTTGCAGCGAATCATCCCATCCGACAATCCCTTTAAGCGCATCGCCAGGATGCAGCAGGCTCATCGGTAACAACATCCGGCTGTCAGCGAGAATGATGCGCGTTGCGGGTGCGTTAAGCGTGACCTGGCGACCGGCAAGATCGGTCACCGTAACCGATTGTGCCTGTGCCGCCCACGGCCACACTAAAGCGGTAAATATAATAATAAGCCACTGGCCTTTCATTCTGGCGATTTCCTTACTGAGCTTGCGCTGACTAAACCACACATAAGTGTTTTTAATTTTTGCTGCCATCAATATGGCAACCCCAAACAGCCTTTTATCAAAGATTAGATATATATCAAAAAGTTACAACAAAACCGCAATCAGACTACTTCGATTCAGCAACTATCACTTAGTGAATTTATTTAATGATCTTGTTTAAATCTTTTGAAAAGCGCTAGTTCATTAGTAATGATAATGTAAATGATAAGCATTACCAACATGGACTAGTTATATGATCTCGCTTGCACTACCAGGGGAACGCCGCAGGTCCAGCAATGGGCTATTTGGCATTCTGAACTCCGTTCCCCACCCAACTCTTGTTGAGATGATTGCCATTGCCGGGTATGACTTCGTGATACTCGATCTGGAACATCTTCCCCATAACGAAACGCTTCTTAGCCACTGTATTCAACTGGCACAACTCAACCACTGCACCCCATTGATACGCCTCACCTGTGACGATATTCCGCGTGCCGGACGCCTGCTCGATATGGGAGCTGGCGGGATTGTACTATCACGGGCGGAAAGTGCGGAACAGGTTAACGCCCTGAAAAATGCGATGTTCTTTCCCCCCATTGGAACACGAGGTATCACCGGCGGCAGCGTAACCGGCTTTGGTACTTTGCCCCTTGAGGATTATATCCGCCAGGTCAATGAGAAGTTATGGCTGGTACCCATGATTGAAACGCCGCCCGGCATTGAGGCTATTGACGCCATATTGCTTATCCCTCAGGTCACGATGGTTATGGAAGGTGCGCTTGACCTGGCAATGAGCATGCAACTTGGCCCGCAGCCTACGCATCCTGAGGTTGAAGCGCTTATTCGCCAACTGGCTACACGTTGCGCAGCCGCAGGGAAATCTTTTTGCGCCAACCCCCGCACCGCAGAACAGCAGCAATACTGGCAACGCCAGGGCGTGGACAGCTGGCTGTGCGGCGAAGATCGCGGTTTTTTGTTTCGGGCGCTAAAGCAACGGCTTACTGACGTTCAGTCTCTTTAACCTTTCCTACTCAACACCCAAACAGGTATACACATGTTCAACCAAAAACCCTATGTGATCATCAGTCACGTTGTTAACGCGGCCGTGACAGAAGGTTTTATTCCCGCAGCGCAACGCCTGGGCTATTCGGTGATCCTGCTTACCGATCACGCGATGGCGCATAACAGCAAGGTGGATGACAGCGTTACGGTTATCGAATGCGAAGTATTTAACCCACTGTCCATTCTCGACACGCTCACCGAATGGGGGATCACGCCTGCTGCGCTGTTCTCCAATAGCGATCACTTGCAAACGGCTACCGCTATTGCCGCCACTGCACTTGGTCTGCCCGCCAAGAACTGGCAAATTTGCTACGCCGCGAAAGAGAAATGGCGCATGCGCCAGCGCCTGAAAGCACTCGGGCAACCTTCAGTCTGGTCTGCTCAACTCCTTCCTGATACATCACCGGCCGCTGACTGGCCGTGGCCAGTCGTGATCAAGCCAGGCCAGGGCGTGGCGTCTATGGATGTACGGCTTATTGAGGATCTCACGCGTTGCCAGCACTACCTTGACTCCCTGCCTGTCCGCCAGACATTGCTGGTTGAAGCGTTTATGCAAGGACCGCTGTTTACGCTGGAAACTCTCGGCGATGGCAATGAGCTGGTGGCAATTGGCGGTTTCGATGTCGAACTCTCCGCGCCGCCGCACTTTGTGGAGATGAGTGCGCGTTGGGCCGGTGAACATAGCACACGCTGGAAGCAGCAGGCGCTGGCGCAGTTGCGTGAGTTTGGCGTGGGGTTTGGCGCTTGCCACAGCGAATTTATCGTTACCGATAATGGCCCCGTCTTAGTTGAAATCAATTACCGCAGTATTGGCGATGGCCGCGAATTTCTGCTGGACCGCCTGCTGCCGAAGGGGTGGTTCACGCCGATCCTGCGCCTGCATCTTGGCGAACCGCTGCCGCCGATAAAAACGGAACAGGGTGAAGCACTCATCCACTATCTCGTCGCCGATCGCAGTGGCACTTTGCAGAGCGCACCTCAACCGCTCAGCGCGCCGGGTCTGCACTACCGTCCACTGAAATCCACTGGCGATCGCATCGAACTCACCCACTCGAATAAAGATTACCTCGGCGTGCTGTACCTTGAAGCCAGCGATGACACGCAGCTAAAACAGCTCACGAACCGCACTCTCGCCGCGCTAAAGTGGGAGATTGTCTGATGAATCAGCATGACTACATTACGCTGCGTATCATAAACGCCTGCCTGCGCGAAAACGTCAGTGGTTTGATAAGCCAGGGGCAGATTACACAGGATTCTCAGCATCAGTGGCTTACCTGGCAGTCGGCCAGTCAGACATTGCGCCTGCAGGTGGATGCCTGTGATTACATGCAGCCATGGCGGGCGGTATCCCCTGAATGGCAGATAAAAACCGCGCAAGGATGGCACTCGCAGTCTGGCTATGCTAACTGGCTGGCGGCGTTAATGCCGGATCAGCAACCAGAAACGCGAGAGCTCTTTGCTACCTATAAAGAGGAAGCCGACAGTGCCGTGGCACAAGGCGAACTCTGTGCCCTCGCTTTTACACAACAGCGCGCATCACTGTTACGTTCACCGCATGAGATGAACTGGGGTGAGCGCCTGCGTCATGCCGATCAACTGGCAAGCTTCCTTGATCATCCTTACTACCCTACGGCGCGCGCTAAATTTGGTTTTAGCGAAGCCGACCTGCGCCAGTACGCGCCAGAGTTTTGCCAGCCGTTTCGTCTGCGCTGGCTGGCTTTACCCCACCAGCAATTAACCCTTACGGTACCGGAAGCCAGACCGGACTGGTGGCCATTGCCGTCACAGGTAGGCCTGGATCCACAGCACTTCGCCCGGCATGCATTGATCCCTGTGCATCCTCTTACGTTGAGCCAATTGCATGACCTTCCCGAGGGAGCGGTAATCGCGCCTGATGCCTGGCTCGATGTCTACCCCACCTTATCAGTACGTACCGTGCAGTTAGCGGACTACCCGGATCAACATCTCAAAGTGCCGCTCAGCATGCGCACACTGGGGCAGAAAAATATCCGCCTGATCAAACCCTCAACACTGTATGACGGCCAGTGGTTCGCTGAAGTGCTGACCATGCTGGGTGAACAGGACAACCTGCTGCGCGGCAAATATCGCCATGTCGATGAGCGTTTTTGTGGCCATGTTGCGGAGAATAAACAGTTAGCCTTTCTGTTGCGGCGCTACGCAGCGCCCCGCACCGGTGAAACGCTATTACCGGTTGCGGCACTTGGCAGCAAACTGCCGGACGGTCGTTATTATCTCTCTTCTCTGCTTGAACAACCCGGTATGCCAGACGTCGCGGAGTGGTGGCGTGATTACTGCCAGTTGATGGCGGATGTTCACCTGACGCTGTGGTTACGCTACGGCATTGCCCTCGAATCCAATCAGCAGAATGCCGTGCTGAGCCTTACGCCAAATGAAGCCCTGACACTGGTGATGAAAGACAACGATGCGGCGCGCATTCTGCCTGAGCGTTTTAAAGCCGCCTGCCCGCACCTGGCAGAGCGCCTCATCACACTGCGCGATCCGCGCATTTGTGTGTCTGATGAAGCCGCGCTGGCACAGATGTTTATCACCATCACCCTGCAACTCTGCCTGGCAGCGGTGCTGGAAAGTCTGACCGCAGACGCACTGCTCGATCGTGAAGCGGGTTATCAAACGTTACGACATGCGCTTGAGCAGAGTCTGGCGCGTCTGGAGAGTGAAGGCGTCGACACCGCCTTTGCACGACAGCAGTTGTTTGTCTCCCCCACGCAGCCAGTGAAATACCTGTTGCTGAGCGGCAGTCTGTTAAGCAAACAGGCGTCCGGCGCTGCAGATATCAACAAATTCTACGGCCAGAGTGGGCCGAATTTCCTGCTGCGGGAAAAACGCTAATGCGCAGTACGTTGCAGGTGGTTCTGGCCTGCCACTTCCTGGCCGCGTTTACCGTACTTGGCGTACCGCTCTATCTGCCACGGCTGCTGGTTTCATTTGGCATCGCTGAACGCAGCCTGTGGGCAGGCGTGCTGTTCAGCCTGCCTTCAGTGATGACGGCAATTTCTGCCGCATGGTGGGGACGGTTTGCCGATCGCTACGGGCGGCGGTTGTCGCTGCAGCGGGCCTTGTTCGGGCTGACATGCGCATTTTTACTGGCCGGCGTATCGCCCTCGTTACCCTGGTTGATCGTCGCACTCGCGTTGCAGGGCATAGCGGGAGGAACCCTGGCTGCGGCGAATGGCTATCTTTCCACGCATCTGCGCGGTGAACAACTGGCGAAAGCCCTTAACTGGACGCAATCATCCGCCCGGTTGGCGCTGCTGAGCGCACCGCCACTAATAGGCGGGATCCTGATGTGGCTACCCGATATTGGGCAGCGTCTGTGGCTGGGGCTGGCAATGTTATCGCTGTGCGGCTTGCTGCTTAGCCTGCGGCTGCCCGCCGATCCGACCATTGAGCCGACACACCGTGCAGTGCAGAACAACGGCATCCAATCCACGTTTCATTATCTGTGGGCGATGCAGTTCCTGTTCAACTTCGCCATGGTGGTGACGTTCCCCTACTTTCTGCCCTTTGCCGCACATTGGCTACCTACGGAAGTGCTGATCGGTACGTTCTATAGCTGGCCGCATCTGATCTATCTGCTGCTTTTGCCACTCTGGCACCGCCTGGCGGGACGCAGCTTTTATTTTGTACCCGGCATGGCGCTGATTGCGATAGCGGCATGGTGGCACAGCCAATTAACCGGAGCGTCATCGCTGCTGGCGGCTCGCACGCTGTTTGGTTGCGGCATGCTGCTGGCTTACAGCGGCGCCAATCAGATGCTAAGCGACACCATTCGCCAACACAGCGCCGGAAAACAGTTCGGGCAGATCGATGCCGCTGGCAAGTGGGCTGGAGTGGCTGCCGGTATTGGTGCGGGCTGGTTGGTTTCGCATGTGTCATTACAGGCGCCTTTCCTGGCTTCAGCGGCGGCGGCTTCTGGCGCCGTCTTACTCTTTGTTATTTCCCCTTTACGAGGATCAGGTTATGTCCGTATCACTCGCCGTTCGTGAAAACCCACTGCTGACAGTAAAAGTCACCCCGGAAAGGGAGCAGGCGGAATTTGCCGGACTGACAGCACTGCTGAACTGCTATATTCGCGAATTCGCCCGCCCGGCGGGACGCGTTAAACAGGTGCGCCAGGGCAATATTCCGTTGTCGTTAGCCAGCCGTATGGTTTCGGGCAAAGTGATTTTGCTGCAAATGGGAGAGGATGGCAGCACGTTACTCGCCATCCGGGCTACCCGCTGGAGTTTATTGGATCGCGGCGACTTTATCGGTACTTCGTTTGTGAAAGAGTTTGGTCGCCCGTGGCGGGCCGTCCGTTGTAGTGAAGCAATGGCGCTGCTGGTCAATGATATGGTGCGGCAGACCGGACAATTACCCGATGTAGAACTGCTGGATCAGATTGAAAACAGCATCCAGGTGACTGCCTCTTTCCTGCAGCATCTGCCAAAGCAGGCCAGCGAGCATAGCTACATCCACAGCGAAGAGCGTCTGCTTTGGGGTCATCCGATGCATCCGAGCCCGAAAAGCCGTCAGGGTGTGACGCCAGAGGCGCTACTGGCTTGCTCGCCCGAAGTCGCAGCGCGCTTCCCGCTGTTCTGGTTCCGCATTCATCCCTCGCTGTTACAGGTTCGGGGCAGTGCGCCAGTTAAGGCAATGCTGGATAAGCTCCATGGCGAGCACTGCTATCCTTGCCATCCATGGGAGGTTCGCCACATCATGCAGTCGCCGCTTTATGCGCGTGCCGTTAGCCGTGGGCTCATCACGCCGCTTGGGCTTACGGGTGCAGAATTCGCGGCGACATCATCGGTGCGTACGTTGTATCGCGCCGATCTGCCCTATTACCTTAAATGCTCCATTCATGTGCGGCTCACCAACTGTGTCCGCAAGAATGCCTGGTATGAACTGGAAAGCGCAGTTGCGCTGAATACGCTACTTGAGGAACGTTTTGCGCGCCTGGAAAGCACGGTGCCTGGCTTTCATATCATGCGCGAGCCAGCCGCCAGCAGCCTTGATTTCTCCGCGCTGGCGCAAGCAGACGAAGCGGAAGAAGTGCGCCATTTACAAGAGTGTTTCGGCATTCTTTATCGTGAGAATCTCACCGATCAACAGCCCTGGCTGGCGGCATCGCTGTTTGCACTCGACCACCTGGGCCACAGCCCTCTTCACCTGCAAATTCAGCAGTTGAGCGCCGCGCAGGGGCTTTCTCTACAGCAGGCGAATTTATTGTGGCTCGACAGGTATCTTTCGGTGCTACTCCCTGGTGTGCTGGAGGCGTTCTTCACGGAAGGAATGGTGTTTGAGCCACACCTGCAAAACGTTCTGGTTTCCATTGAAAATCATCTGCCGACGCAACTGTGGGTACGCGATCTGGAAGGCACAAAACTCACCACCGAGCGCTGGTCAGCCTCCGATTTGGCGATGATGTCCGGGCGTGCCAGAGAGTCCGTCTGGTACAGCCGTGAACAGGGCTGGCGTCGCGTCGCCTATTGCCTGCTGATCAATCACCTGTCGGAAGTGCTGTTCCGCCTCGCCGATGACGATCAGGTAATGGAACAGCAATTGTGGGATTTACTGGCGGCGCAACTTGGCCGTTGGCGGCATCAGCCGGAAATCGCTGCGATCCTCGAAGGCGGCGCTATCCCGTCAAAAAACAATCTGAAAACCCGCCTGCTGCGCAAAGCGGATAAACACGCGGATTACACCCTGCTGCAACACCCAATGAGGAGCGCGCAATGACGCCGAAAGTCAGAGAGGCGCTGCAACAGTTGCAGCAACAGCGCTCAGAGCCGTTTTGCGCTTATGTGTATGATCTCGTTGCACTACGCCAGCATATCCGCAGCATGTGTCATGCATTGCCAGCAGGTTGTGAACTGTTTTACGCCGCAAAGGCGAATCCTGAAGCCCCCATACTTCGTACATTATGCGAATACGTTGATGGCTTTGAAGCGGCATCCGGTGGCGAACTCAACTGGTTACGTGAGCAGGTGGCTGGCAAGCCGCTGATTTTCGGCGGCCCCGGCAAGCTGCAGAGTGAACTGCGCCAGGCGGTGCAGCTCGGCGTGGACGTTTTACACGTGGAGAGTTTAACCGAGCTGCGTCGTTTACAGGCTATCGCGCTTGATGAGAATCGAACGGTCTCCGTACTGTTGCGGATGAACATTGCGCTGGAGGGGATCGGCGGTACGCGTCTGATGATGGGAGGCAAACCGACGCCTTTTGGTCTCGATGAGCATGATCTGCCCGCGGCATTACGCGAAATCGCCAGCTCTCCGCAAATCAATCTGCGCGGTTTTCACTTCCATCTGATGTCTCACCAACTGGATGTGGATAACCATCTGGCGTTGATCCGTCTGTATCTGGACAAGGTTCGCAGCTGGTGCGATCGCTGGTCGCTGAACATTGACTTGATTAACGTCGGTGGTGGTATCGGTATTAACTACCTTGAACCGCAGCATCACTTTGACTGGACATCTTTTTGCCAGCGCCTGCCAGACGTGACGCAATTCAGCCAGGCGCAAGGCTGGACGCTGCGCTTTGAGTGTGGTCGTTTCATTGCCGCTGCCTGCGGTTATTACGTCATGGAAGTGCTGGACGTCAAAAAGAATCTCGGCGAATGGTTTGCGATTGGTCACGGGGGAACGCACCATTTTCGCACCCCGGCGGCGCAAAGCCATAACCACCCGTTCAGCATATTGCGACGCGAACAAAATGCTGAATGGATAAAAGATGAGCGTGTGACGCTGGTCGGGCAACTCTGTACGCCAAAAGATGTACTGGCGCGCCAGCAGCCCGTTGCCGCGCTGGCACCGGGTGACTGGCTGGTGTTCAGCCTGGCGGGCGCTTACGCCTGGAACATATCGCACCAGAACTTCCTGATGCATTCCCCACCTGAGTTTATTTGGCTCGAAAACTGAAGAAAACGGTTTACCTTCTGACACGACAGGCGGCCCGCTGAAAAAGAGTCAGGCCGCCCTTATTTTAGCGATGGCAGTGTTGAGAGGGCGATGATGAACGTTAAGCCTCTTGCTGCAATGCTCCTGCGACGGGAGTGATTTCAGCAAGCAGCCAGCGTTCAAAATCCGCTAATGCCGCTTCATTCATTCCGGTTTCCGTCGGCTTGATCAAACAGAATGTTTTGCTCAGGCTGGCGGATTCTGGCCAGGGTGAAACAAGCAGACCGCGCCTCAATTCATTTTCGATATACATACGCGGCACCAGTGCCACGCCTTGCCCCGCCATAACGGCAGCGATGGCCATTTCATGCAGGTCGTAGCGCACTCCCAGCCCTGGATTATCCAGGTTTATCTGACTTTCGCGGGCATAGAGATGCCACGCGTCCGGATTCTGCCGTCGGTGAATCCGTGGCAGCGCGTTTAACTGTTCCTCAACGTCACCTTGCACCAGCAGCGCAGGGTGGCACACCGGAACCAGCTTTTCCTGAAACAGAAACTGCATGCGCATGCCGGTCCATGCGGGATGTTCAAAATGGATCACGGCGTCAAAGCCACTTCCGCTCAGAATAAAAGGGTCGGTACTGGCCGCAATATTTAACGTTATGTCCGGGTGCAATGATCTGAAGCTGCCCAGGCGCGGGATCAGCCATCGGCTGGAAAAGGTCGGCAGGACGGCAATATCCAGACTCTTATTCCCCTCTGGCAAGCCCATGATGTATTGGGTATCCCTTTCGAGCCGCGCCAGCGTTTCGTGGATATGACGCGCATAGCGTGCGCCTGCAGGATTAAGCTTTACGCGGCTTCCCGTACGATCAAACAGCCTGCAGTTCAGCAACGATTCAAGGCGTGCAATCTGACGGCTAATAGCCCCTTCCGTCAGGGAGAGTTCTTCTGCGGCGCGGGCAAAACTGCCGTGCCTTGCGGCGGCATCAAAAGCCTGCAGAGAAGTGCTGCTGGGTATTTTTCTGCGCATAAAAGAGCCTTTCCTCTGTGCTGATAACGCCATCAAGTGAGTTAATGTCACTGAACAATGAAATATTGTCGATTTTCAGGCCGGAATACACCTTATAGCATGATCAAAAGTCATTAAGCGGATTATTCGTTGTCCGCTGTTTATCATGCGGAGGCAGGACAATGTTGTATATCGTGGAATGCTCATATACCGATCCCCAAAGCGAGGGAGAATGGAATGCATTTTACAGCCTGGAAAAATTACCAGCGCTGGTCTCTGTGAATGGGTTCCGTACTTCCCAGCGCTTTCGCGCCGTAAACCCCGGCTGCCCGGCTTATCTCGCCCTTCACACCGTAAAAGATGCAGAGGTACTCAGCAGTGATGATTATCGGCGCAAAGGGGGCGGTAATTTCTCCCGTTGGCAGGCATATATCACTGACTGGCATCGTAATCTGTATGCATGCGCAGCGCTGGCTCCGGCCGTCTCGTCAGATGAAATTCTGCTTCTCAGCGCGCAGCCGATAAGCGCTTTAGCCACAGCGCTGGGGAACCCGGCGATGGAAATGCACGCGGCAGGGCTGGAACGATCCCCGGAACATCGCGTTGCCTGGGTTCTGCCACGTGAAAGCGCCTTGCCGCTGGCGGAGGTGCCCGGCGTATATCTTTACGAACCGCTGACATCGCAGCTGCAATGTCCTGTTGAGCGCCACCAGCAGGGGAGCCATTAAATCATGCCTAATCTGACGTTTTACCTTTCGGAAGAACACGCTGACAGGTATACCGATCTTCCCGATTTTACCCGCACCTGTAGCGCCCTTTGCACTGACATTCTCGCCGCAGAGCCGGACAACGTGCATATCATATTTGTCACGGTAAAGCCGGGATGCGGGCATCCGGTCTATGCCGAGCTCTTTTATCGGCTGACACCCAGGCGCACGCAGGAAGTGATGGAAAACTTTATGCGTGAACTGGATCTCGCCACGCAGCAGGCCTGGGGGCTAATGGCGCGTATTCGCTGCTTTGGCTCCCCTGCTCCGTACCCGTACGCCAAAAACTAATCCTGAGGTATGTATGAACCCACTTACCTTTCCATCACGCCAGATTGGCGATTTTCAGGTCACGGCGGTGAGTGATGGCAATATGTCCGCCGGCCTGGAGTTACTGTCAGGTATTGCCACAGAGGATGCCGCATTCATTCAGCATCGCGCCGGAATTGCTGAACCCGGTAATATCCATATCAACGGTTATCTCATTCGCGGGCGGGGGCGAACCATCCTGGTTGATGCCGGTACCGGAGGGCTGAACAACGCTGGCGGGCAGCTTAAAGCCAACCTCGCAGCCATCGGAATCAGCCACAACGACGTGGACACCGTGTTATTAACGCACTGTCATCCTGACCATATTGGCGGCCTGCTTGATGCGGAAAAACAACCGGTCTTTCAACATGCGGAACTTCTGCTGCATCATCGCGAAGCGGACTACTGGCGGGATGATGAAAAACGAAAAATAGCCAGCGAACGCGGCCAACGTAATTTCATGCTGGCGCGCCAGACGTTAGAGGCTTATGCACGGAACGTCCGCTTTTTTAGCGAGGGCACCATAACAGAGGGCATTTCTGCGGTATGGCTACCGGGTCACACGCCAGGGCATACCGGGTTTCGCATTGACTCGGAGGAAAAAAGCTTACTTATCTGGGGAGATATCGTCCATTACCCGCATATTCAGACGGCACAACCGGCGGTGAGCATTCTGTTTGATGCCGATCCCGCGTTGGCCGAAGCAACCCGCAAAAAAGTTCTGGCGCAAGCCGTCCGGGAAAAACTGCTTATTGCGGGCATGCACCTGGGCCAGGCTGGGTTTGCGACCGTTTCCAGGGCCGATACGGGATACCGCCTTTCCTGATGTGAGGATTCCGTTCCTCAGCGCCCTGCTCTTTAATCGCCTGGCGCAGGCGCAATGTCCTGCACCAGGCGTCATCAGTAAGAGAAGGGGGAATGCTGCTGTGCCTCTTTCAGCCAAAGCCCGGCATCTTCACCCGCTGCGGTGTATAGCGGCGCATTTGCATCGTGAGCAATGGCGAAAATGGCCTTCGCGACATCATCAGCATGCGTCACGGGTGAGTTGCTCTCGCCCACCATCTGGATAAATTCCTTCACCATTTGTCCGTAGGCGGGATCGTCCATCCCGGCAAAATGCGCGCGCGCATTCTCGCCAAACTTCGTTTCCGGAGAGCGCCCCGGTAATACGACATGAACACGAATACCAAAAGGCCTGACCTCAATGGACAAAGACTCGCTCCATGCATTCAACGCCGCTTTACTGGCGCGATAAAGCCCAATCATCGGCATCGCTTTAGTCGTCACGGACGAAGAGACATTGATGATGACGCCTGATTTTGCCTCTCTCATCAGCGGCAGAAACGCCTGCGTTAATGACAATGTTCCCAGGACATTGGTGTTCATTAATTGCTGCGCGGTGGCAAAAGAGGTGAGTTCGACCGGTACAGGCGCGCCAAAACCTGCATTATTCACCAGTACATCAATCGCGCCCGCTTCTTTCACCACATGGCTAATGCTCTGCGCGGAAGTAATATCGAGCGGCAAAATCGTCAGCTTGTCGCTTTCCGGCAAACAACTCGGGTCAGGCGTTCTCATCGTGGCAATCACTTCCCAGCCCTGGTGTAAAAAAAGTTTTGCGGCGGCAAGGCCAAAGCCTGAAGAACAACCGGTAATCAGTACAGTAGGCATATTTGATCCTCTTTCATGGCAAGAACAGTGATCATAGCCGCCGCTATCCAGACAATATATAATCAAAAGTCCCGCAAACTTTAGAGATCGTCCAATGTCAGATCCGTTGACCGATATCGTTGCCCTGCTCAATCCCAAACCTTCGCATTCAAAACTCGTTGAGGGGCGCGGAGAGTGGCGTATTGTTCGGGAGTCTGGCGGAGAGGCTTTTTACTGCGCCGTGCTGGAAGGCGAATGCCTGATTAATGTGAACGGGCAAGGACCAAAGTTACTTGTTGCCGGTGATTTTATTCTGATACCCGCCGCTTACTCTTTCGAGAACACCAATGCGGGCAGATGCAGCCCCACGGAAATCACGATGCCAACAATAATCAGCGAAGGGCACGTGAGAATTGGCGCAGCAAGCGGGCCAGCCGATCTGGTCATGCATGTCGGCCATTGTGAATTCGATACCCCGGATAAACAACTCATTGTCTCTTTACTGCCAAACGAGATCCTGATTAAAGGACAGCGACGTTTCGTCACCTTGCTTGAACTTCTCCGTGAGGAAAGCCGGGCCAGGCGCCCCGGCCGTGACGTGGTATTAATGCATCTTTTACAACTGCTGTTAGTGGAATCGTTACGCAGTAATCCTGAACTGCCGCAAGCGGCGGGCATCCTGAAGGGGCTGCAGCATGAAAAGATCGCCGTCGCGCTGCATCTCATGCATGAAAAACCGGGGGATGAGTGGCAAATCGCGCAGCTCGCCCGCCACGCCGCAATGTCCCGCTCCGCTTTTTTCGCGGCTTTCAATGAGACAGTCGGCATGCCGCCAGGGCAATATCTTCTCTTCTGGCGCATGTCGTTAGCAAAAAAAGCGCTGGTGAGCAGCAAAGAGAAAATCGAACAGATTGCTTTTCACATCGGCTATCAGTCAGCGAGCGCCTTTAACGTGGCTTTCACGCAATATGTGGGCGTTCCGCCGGGCGTTTTCAGGCGTCAGAATGGGGCCGCTCAAACGCATGAGCCTGCGTTGAATGAGGATCGGGCTTTTCCATAAGCCTGCGCCGCACGTAAGCCAGGACAGTAGTCGGGGGCTTCTCGCGAGATAACCGACAAATTTACAGACCCAGCTCCGACAGACCCGGATGATCATCCGGACGACGCCCCAGCGGCCAGTGGAATTTGCGTTCACTTTCTTTAATCGGCATATCATTGACACACGCGTAGCGGTGATGCATCAGCCCATCTTCACCAAATTCCCAGTTTTCGTTGCCGTAAGAACGGAACCAGTTACCGGAGTCATCGCGCCACTCATAAGCGTACCGGACAGCGATACGGTCACCGTCAAACGCCCACAACTCCTTGATGAGACGGTACTCCAGCTCTTTTTTCCACTTACGCTCAAGGAATGCTTTAGCTTCTTCACGATTATTGGCGAACTCGGCGCGGTTACGCCATTTGGTATCCAGTGAGTACGCCAGGGATACTTTTTCGGCATCGCGGCTGTTCCAGCCATCTTCGGCGAGCCGGACTTTCTCAATCGCCGACTCGCGAGTGAAAGGCGGAAGTGGTGGGCGAGTTTGTGTAGCGGGCATGGTGAAGCCTCCTGTAAAAATGGATATATCAGTAGAAACAGTTTTTGATACTCAGGCCTTAAGAAGAGGCCTGTTCCAGCAATAGTTTCGCAACGTCCCTTGCACTGTCGGCGGCGCTACAATCGCCCATCACATAGGACATGGTGATAGCGCCCTCGATCAGAATCAGCAGCTGTCTGGCCAGAACGGCCGGTTGCTCAATGTTTAATTGCTCAGTGAGTTCCAGCGTGTAATCGAGCAATTTTTGTTTATGCAGTTTTGCTATCTGGCGAACGGGGTCTGCCGGGTCCCCCACTTCTCCGGCGGTGTTGATAAATGCGCAGCCCCGAAAGTCTTCTGACTCAAACCAGCCCCTGAGCACCGTGAACATATTCAAAATGCGTTGCTGGGGAGTCGCGCCTTTATCAGATTCCGTTCTGAACCACTGCATCCAGCGTTCATCACGTTCATTCAACGCGGCGGCTGCCACGTCATCTTTGGTCGCGAAATAGCGATAAATACTTTTCCTTGCCACGCCTGAGGTTTTGACCAGAAGGTCCATGCCGGTGGCATGAATTCCATTCCGATAGATCAATTGCTCAGCAGTGGTCAGGATTTTTTCTCGGGTATCGGTCGTTTTCTTGTTCATGCGATGATGGTAGAACGATCGTTCTCCCTGGTCAACAATTATCTTAAAGAGAATGGTCAAAATGAAAAATGCAGTCCGTATGTATTAACGGACTGCATTTTTATGAATGGAACGTATCGCGTTGCGATAAAACGCAGAAAACGGTTCATCATGTTATCGATACCGCGCAGGATAAAAGGCGCAGGGGCTATAAGTTCCAGCCCCTGCTTATTCCTCTTCGCCGTTACCGGTGTTCACTCAGGGCGGAAATATCCTGTGGGGTAGTCCGGCAGCATCCGCCAATCAGTCTTGCGCCAGCCTCTAACCACTGGGGCAAATGTGCCGCTAAGGATCCGCAGGTATCGCCGTGCGCATGCCACGCCTTGGTGACTGCGTCGTAAGTTTCCCCGGAGTTAGGGTAGACCACCAGCGGCAGCGCACTGAGGCTTTGCAGATGTTTGAGCGCGGCGGTTGTTTTGCTCAGCGCAATACAATTAATCCCCAGCGCGACGATTTGCGGATAAGCAGACAGCGCGTTCACCACTTCAGCCAGCGGCGTACCATCGCTTAAGTGCTTGTCGTCACGTAAGGTAAATGAGAACCACGCCTGCGCATCGGGATATTCAGACAGCAGGTCAGCCAGTGCTTTTATTTCAGCGAAGGAAGGTAACGTTTCGCAGGCCAGCAGATCGGCACCGGCATTGAGCAACGCTTCAATCCGCGGGCGATGAAATACCTGAAACGCCTCGTGGCTACGCACATAGTCGCCGCGATACTCAGAGCCATCGGCCAGATAAGCGCCGTATGGCCCAACAGAACCCGCCACCAGCAGCGGACCGGCGTTGGGGTTTTCTGCGCGATAAATTTCACTCGCTTCTTTTGCCAGCTTCACACTCTGTTCAATCAGCGCTTTCGACTGCGCCTCCGTCAGACCGCGTGCCGCAAAGCCTGCGGGCGTAGCCTGGTAACTGGCGGTAATGGCTATCTGTGCGCCCGCGCGGAAGTAATCCAGATGCACATCCCGAATGATTTGTGGATTTTCCATTAATACTTTGGCGGACCAGAGATTATCGGCAAGGTTGCATCCGCGCGCTTCAAGCTCGGTAGCCAGTGCACCATCAAGCACGACAAAGGGATGACGTTCAAGCAGCGCGGCAAGGGAGTTAATCTGCGGCATAGTCCGCCTCCTTCAATTTGGTTTTGTGGGTAAGAAAATAGGCACCGTAGCAAAGGGCGACAAACGGCAGACCGCAATAGAGCGCAATGCGCTGCTCCGGATCGAACGCCAGCCCAATGCAGGCCATCAGACACAGCACGAATCCAAGTACGGGAACCAGCGGATACCAGGGTGCGCGGTATTGTAACGCCGCAGACGGCTTGCCCGACTGTAAGTGGCGGCGGCGAAAGACAAAGTGGGCCGCACAGATGCTGAGCCAGACAGCCACGACGGCAAAACCAGAAATGGCGCTAAGCGCAACGAACACCGTATCAGGGGCAATCACGCTGGATAACAGCGCCAGCAGGCCGCCGATCATCGAGACAGAAAGGGCTATCAACGGCACGCCATGCTTATTGACGCGGGCAAAACAGCCCGGCAACGTTTTTTCGTTTGCCAGTGACCAGAGCATGCGACCCGAAGCATAAAGCCCGGAATTCGCCGCTGAAAGGATAGCGGTCAGAATGACGAAGTTAAAAATATCCGCCGCATACGGAATGCCTATTTTTTCAAAAACCAGTACAAACGGGCTCTTCTCAACCCCCGCCACATTTGCCGGAATCAGCGCGGCAAGGACAAAAACGGTGCCGATAAAAAACAGGATTAACCGGGCAATAGTGGCGCGGATCGCGACCGGGATAGCGTGGTGCGGATTTTCCGTTTCGCCCGCCGCAATACCGATAAGCTCCGTCCCGGAAAAAGCAAAATTGACCGCCACCATGGTCATCAGAATCGGCAAACCGCCGTGCGGGAACCAGCCTTCGCTGGTGAGGTTAGAAAGCCCCGGCGACGGTGAACCATCCTTCATCGGGATAAACCCGAAAATCACCCCGCAGCCGAGAATGATAAAGACGACGATGGTCGCGACTTTAACGAGCGAGAACCAGAACTCCCCTTCAGCAAAGAAGCGCGTTGAAATCGCGTTAAGACAAAAAATCACCACACAAAACAGGGCGCTCCATATCCAGACCGGAACATGCGGGAACCAGTACTGCATACAAAACCCGGCGGCGGTAAAGCTCGACCCCAGAGCGACTGTCCAGGTAAGCCAGTACAACCATGCCACGGTATACCCTGTCGCCGGGCCAATATAGCGCGCCGCGTAAACATGAAAAGCGCCCGTGACCGGCATCGCCACGGAAAGCTCACCAAGACACTGCATAACCAGCCAGACGACCAGCGCCCCAATCAAATATGCCAGCAGAGTACCTGCCGCGCCGGTGGTAGAGATGATGTATCCGGTATTAAAAAATAACCCTGTGCCAATGACGCCGCCTAATGAAAGCATGATCAAATGGCGCGTTTTCATGGTGCGCTTAAGCTCTCCATTCTCTTGTTGTGCGTGCATATCACCTTCTAAACGTATAGATGTCTAAATGTCCATGTCCGGGTTATTTATATCTTTATTGTTAACAAAAGGCCAGCATTAGGCTGACATCTGGCTGGGTTGGGCTGGGAATGAGCAAGAAATACGCAAAGAGCCGGCAATATCTGTGGCTACGGTCAATGGCGAATCAAGACCCATGATTACATATCAAACATTTCATGCGGCGATAAAAAAGCTGAGTCCGGTTTAATACAGGACTCAGCTCGTCTGCCTGGTACGTATAATTTCTTGCTCAATAAACAATTAAAGAATTTTATGCTTGTGATGGTTTATCCAGCCATCGCTTCTTCAGCAGAAAGGCAGCGGCTTTTGGTTTCCGGTCCCGAGTAAAAACGCCTTTTTTATTCCCGCCAACGCGTATGATTCCCTGCGAGGTCGCAAAATCGGCAAAGTTCCAGACATGCTCGCCCACAACAAACGATAACCGATCAAATACTTTATGGTACATGTCAAGAAACGCGCACTGGTATTCTTCAGACCACATTTCGTTATAAACCGAATGCAGTCCGGCCAACGTATCAGTACCGTATTCCGTAATAATGATGGGCTTTTGATGCCGCTCATGCCAGGCAACCAGCTCATTTTCTAATGTTTTCTCGGCAGCAACCAGATCCGCAGGGTTTTCATACCAGCCGTAATAGCGATTCAGGCACAGGACATCAAAAAGATCGCTTATCTTGTCTTCATTCAGCGATGACTTGGTAATGTTGACACAACAAACAGGACGGTGAGGATCCAGCTCCCTCGTCGCCTTAACGAGAGGTAAGAAATAATCCCGGCTGGCTGGCTCACGAGCGTCCGGCTCGTTGGC
The DNA here is from genome assembly GCF_003028445.1 of Kosakonia sp. H7A. Taxonomy (NCBI): domain Bacteria; kingdom Pseudomonadati; phylum Pseudomonadota; class Gammaproteobacteria; order Enterobacterales; family Enterobacteriaceae; genus Kosakonia; species Kosakonia sp. H7A. The sequence goes on from NZ_PYTZ01000004.1 coordinate 391,995, forward strand.
AATGCTCCACATGACCACCGAGGGATGATTTTTATCCCGCGCAATCAATTCGCATATTGCATCAAGATGCGCCTGCTGAGTCACATCGTTTATGGCTTCCGGGCAAAAAAGTTTCTCTGGTCGGGTAAAATTGCGGATCATCGGCAACGAAACGTTAAACCCTACAGCCGGAGTTTCATTAATGACGACAATACCGTGCTCATCTGCCCAATCCAGCATCTCTTCGGCATAAGGATAATGAGCAGTCCGATAGGAGTTTGCTCCAATCCAGGACATCAATGCATGATCGTGCACCAGCAGAACATTATCAAAGCCTTTACCCCGTAAATCGGCATCCTCATGCCGGCCAAATCCTTTAAAATAAAACGGTTGGTTGTTTATCAGGAAGCAATCCCCGTCGACTTTGACCGTACGAATACCCACAGGCAGCGTATAACAGTCTGTACCAGCAGTGATGAGCAATTGATAGAGGAAAGCGTTACCAGGTTGCCAGAGTGTTGGTTGCGTGACCTCAAGTACCCCCTCCCGGCCCGAACTTTGTGCAACAATATTCCCTCCGCGCCCGATGAGCTGACATTTCACCTCACCGGGAGCATTGATGCGATATTGCACATAGCCTGTACTGAGATCCTCCAAAAAATGAGTGTCAATATCAATATCACGAATAAATTGGTGCGGGGTCGTATAAAGCCACACATGACGATGAATGCCTGAATAATTAAAAAAATCATGAAAATAATGCTGTTTGCGTACGCCATTCTCTTCCGCGATAACGCCAGGCGGAATGGTATGCCAGGACAATTCGTTATTAACACATACTGTGACACGTACCACGCGTTTCTCACCGACCAACGCGCTGATATCTACCTCAAACGGTGTATATCCCCCCTGATGAAACATGATTTGTTCATCATCCAGCCATACCGTTCCGCGGTGCGTCACGGCATCAAAACGAAGCACAATTCGCTGACCATCCCAGCGTTTGGGAATACGAACGTCAGTTTGATACCATACATCGCCAACATGTGTACGTACGGTCTCATCGGCGAATTGATCATTAAAACTGGCAGGGACAGCTATTTTACGCGCGCCATCAAGGCGGTCTTTCCACCACGCTTGCGAAAATCCGCAGCGGTCCGTATCTATTTTAAAATCCCACAGACCATCAAGTAATTTACATTCCCGGGATTCGGTTTCAATTGGTTTTAACATCACAAAATCCTTCTATCTGCATCTATATATGGGAAAAAAAACAACATTTATTTCAACATGAAGTCATATTGTATTCCCGCTTTAACATCCCAGTAGTGCAACTCATTACCAAGCGTGCTGCCATTTCTTTTTTCTTTTGCAATATCCGATGCTACATACATTTTCATTCCTGCAAGCGCCCCGTCAGTTACGTTGTAGAAAACACCGGTGAGGATACCTTGACCATTAATTTCAATCGTTCTCTGGGGATCTTCATATCCGTGGGTAATTAGTGGCGCGACCATGACGCTAAGATTTGGCTGGAAGAAATATTGCACTCCCGCCTGCAAAGAAAACATATCCTCTTTATTTCGATCAATACTCAGAGAGTTGGGGTAGCCAATATCCGTATCCACGTTCGATCCAATATTATTCATCGCATGCGTCACCATGCCGGCTGCGCCAAAAAAACTTATTTTCGGCATACTGTAGGTTACCTGCCCTGAATAGACCTGAGTATTATTATGAAAACTACGGGAGCGTGAAATGCCGTCCAGCAGGGCGTGAAACGCCAGAAGCTCAACTTTGATCGTGTCTTTATTCTCAAGTAAGATTTTTTTCTCAACAATAGCTTCATATTGAGACGAGACATCATCCTGCCAGGAGCCCCCCAGAGAATAGCGACTGCTATTGTCATGCCAGCTACCAGCCAGAAAAGAACGTGCGCGTTTCGTATCATAATGACCCGTTGTCGGGTTATAGATCCCTTCATTACGCACGCCTACGGCGGCATCCGGCCAAAGAAATACGCGGGTACGGTACATAGCCCATAAATCGATATTATTGCTGGGCTCGTAACGGCTGAGCACGCCCTCAGAAAGGGTTGGCATCGTTCGCGTTGAGCCGGATGCAATAAGCGGGACCCGGTATGGCAGACTACCGTAACCATTATCTGTCCCAAATCGGCCAATTTTAAAATGAAGGTTATCAGTGGGTTTGAGTTTAACCGCGCCGGAAACAAGTCCAAAACTATCGTGATCGGCAAGATAACCGCGCGTACTCCAGCGATCTTTTGCGCCTAGCTTATAAACATAATACGCCCCGGCTTCCGCGCCAATAAAATCGGAATAATAATGTGTATTTACGTCAAGCATGGCCCCCTGAACCCAGCCATAAATATCTCTTGCCGATGCCCCCGCGCTGGGTCTGTCTGCACGACGAAAATCATTTTTAAGACGAACTCTTAATACATCCTCATTATCGTTAATTTCTGCGGCCTGTGCTGTTAATGCGCTAAACGCCAGAAGTAAAAGCGCAACTACTGTTCTTTTATTTTCCATCATAGTTATTCTCTATAATAGTACATGGGAAGGTTGTTCTTTAAAAAAAGAAATATATAGATGCTATAATTTTTATAGGTAAAATTCAGTGCGCGGCGACTTTAGCGATATCTGATTCAGATAGTAACTTTTTATTATCGAAAGCCGCCTTATATTTACTTATTATTCCCCTCGCCATTCATTTCCAGCGCATAGGATTCTTTATCTGCCTTTTTAAAGAATGGATACCAGACGATGATTTGTATTCCCACAAGGAAAACCTGCAACACAGCGATTTTCCAACTTCCCTCCATAATACCGCTTAGAATAATCGGCATTCCGGTTATCGGTGTAATCCCTGCAACTCTGGGGACAAGTCCTATGTAGGTTGCGAGATAAGCGATGCTCAGGCTAATCGCATTCATAAAGATAAAAGGGATGGCAAAGCGGAAATTAAAAACCATTGGCGTACCGAAAACTAATGGTTCACTAATACCAAACAGCGCCGGTATGGTAGTCAGTTTCCCCAGTGTCTTATATTGTTGACTTTTTGCAAAAAACAGCATCAGTAAGGTAAGACCTATCGCGCTGGCAGACATTGTATAAGTGCTGACAAATGAGCGTCCGGTGATATTGGGCAGTGCCTCACCGGCAGAATAGGCCGCAAGTTGCACTGCATCCATTGCGGTAAAAATCGGCAATACAACAGAGTAAATAACCATCGTGCCATGGATGCCCATAAACCACAGTAATTGAGCTAATGTCCAAAGTATTATGATGGAAGCAATGTTGCCCCCGACACCCTGCAGAGGTAATTGTAAAAATGCATAGATAAATTGATGCATACTTTTAAACGGAGTAACCGCAAAAAGCACAGAGATAGCAGAAAATAGCAGAATAGAGACAAATCCAGGGATAAGACTACTGAAACTACTGGAAACAACAGGCGGCACACTTGCTGGCATTTTTATCGTGAAGCCCTGCCGTTTAAAAAAAATATAAACCCATGTAGACAGTAAACTAACAATAATTGCAGTGAAAATACCCGTACCGCCTAACCACTGCATGGGAATGACCGGAGCGCCATTTTCCGAAAACGTCACTGGCGTAACAATAAAGAAATTCAGCAATGCCAATAACCCACAGAACAGGCCATCTTCATCATGTTGTTTTGCGTAGTTACCAGCAATAGCGACACCGAATATAACGGCCAGGAAATTAGTAGTAAACATGATAATGACTTTTAACGCTGCAGCAATACCTGCACTGGCGATAAATTCTTTATATGCTGGAATCGGGAGGTTCAGAAATAATGCAGCAAATGCTCCTAAGATAGTAATAGGCATAGCCCCCATCATTCCACCTGTAATACCATTCACCAGTTTGCTGGTCTGAATTTTATTAACTATAGGATGAATTTTATTGGCTATCGTTTTTCTGTCAAATTTGGACATAGGGATCCCCTGCCAATGTATATTGGCTATACAAGTCAACGCTTTTCTTATGAATTTTTAGCTCAATAAGGCCAGTGCATCAACCAGCACTTTTTCGCCGTTCATCATGCCGTAATCAACCATGTCGATGACAGCAACTTTTATTCCATGAGGTTCATATTTTTCTTTTAGGTCATCCTCAAGATACGAAATTTGCGGACCTAATAGTAAAACCTCTGTTTGCCCTTTATACGTTTTGAATTTTTCTTCAGGCATTGCGATAACAGTGACATCGATACCTTTGCTTTTAGCACTTTGCTGCATTTTAGCCATCAACATAGAGGTAGACATACCAGCAGCACAAACAAGAGTAATATGTATCATATGCATTCCTTATTATTATTTGTTTTTAATAAGTTTGTACACTTCAATCATTTCCAGGGCAATATCTCTGGTGGTCATGGCATTCATTAGATGATCCTGCCCATGAACCATAATAAGTGATACTGCGGCTTTTTTTTCTCCTCGCGCTTCTGCCTGAATCAATTCCGTCTGAAAGTAATGTGCCTTCTGCAAAGAGGCATTTGCTTCCGAGATCCGCACCTCTGCTGTTGCGAAATCACCCATCCTGGCGGCTTTCATTGCCTGCATTGCTTTACTTTTTGCGCTTCCGCCATTCACCACCAACTCGGTGATAATATCTTCCAGGCTAATTTCCGTCACTTGTACCACTCCTCACTATGATTATTTCAGATGATACTAACCATCAGTGTTCAGGTTCTCCAGCGGGAAAATTACCATCTTTAATCTGGTAAAAATTGCCATATCTCACGATATGACACCCCCTTTCAGTAACGTCATGAGCACTTCAAATCGTTGTTCCTTAAGCAGTTGCTGTAAGGCCTCACTATCAAACAGCAATTTCGTTGTCAGCTGGTAAAAGCGCCCGATCTCCGTATCTTCTTCAGAAGAAATAGAAATGAGGAAAATAACCTGTACCTCATTATGCCCCCACCATATAGGTTGCTGTAATATGCCTACCGTGACAAAACTTTCTCTGGTCATAACCTGAAATGGATGAGGAATAGCGATCAGGTTCCCAAAATCCGTTTGCCCCAGCACTTCTCTTTTCATTACCGCATCTAAAAAACCGTCAGGCAATGGAAAGTATTTTTCCGTATGCTGGCAGAGTAATCTGAGCGCTTCCTCTTTATTCTCTGCCACAATATCTGTTAGAAATAACTCTGGTAGATAATATCTATGCAAAAAAGCGTTGCTGCTGGCTTCAAAGATTTCACTGCAGGTGATAATATCTTTATTTTCCAGGAATAAATTTACTTCGAACACTGGTACCGGCACGTCAATATTGATCGGGATGGTTGTAAATATATATTCAATATTATGCCCAGCAAAATCAAAGGAATTCAGCTCCCAGGCAGTGCACTCATAAATATTTTCAATGTATTTACCAAATGCTTGTTTATATTTGTACATAAAAAGTTGTGTGGTACCTTTGCCTGACACACACACAACGATGATATTCTTTTTGTCAATTTCCTTATCTTTTTTTTCCAGCGCAAGCTCAAAAAGAATAGCGAAATAAGCAATTTCATCTTCCGGAATATTGGTAACATAATGCTCTGACAGAGCAATGCATGCCGTTGCTGCCATTGTATAGGCAAAAGCGTATTCTTTCTTTATTTCATGCAGTAATGGATTACTGAGTGGAATACCGTATTGCATCCGTATATCCAGCGGAACCATATGCTGATTTAATGACATACGTAATTCCAGGTTATCCATAAAATCGATGTTAAAGCTTTTATGTACAATCTCCAGCATCCGCCAGGTTAGTTCATCAATTTTTCGGGAAATAACAATATTTACACCGGGGTGATTATAAGAGCCAGACGATAATTTAGCTCCCATATGCAGTGCTATATAGAACTGTTCGCTTTCTGGCATGAGGGTCTGGAGTTCTTTCTGGGTACGCAGCACAATCTCTTTAGTTGCCTCCAGAACATCCGGTTTCACCAATTGCACGATTCTGTTACCGTCAATATCTACGGATTGTTCGTGTTTAGATCTATATGATGCGATGAAAATATGAGAAATAAGGTTTTCCAGTGAGACCTCTGATATACGATATTCATTTTTATGCAAAACGGATAAAACGATATTGCCAATCGCCTTTAGCTTTTCTTCTTTTTTTCCATCAGAATTCATAAAGTCATCACGTTTGATGAGATTATTTGCTATGCATACCCTTTTATTGAATTCGCTGCCGTCGATAATAATACCATAATTAGGCCGTCTTTCTAAAACCAGATTGTGTATGTGCAGAATATACTCAACTTTTTTTAGATCTGCAGTCATCGTATTGCGGGAAACATAACACTGCTCGCATAAATCATCTAGTTTGATATAGCTGTGTCGATTTAATAAAAAAGCGAGAATAAAAGTAATTCGTTCATTCGATGTCGTTGGCCGGGAAACCTTATTTTCTTTATTATCAGAAAGAGCAAACTGGTTAAAGCAATCATAATCGTCAACCGTTAATCTATACCCCATATTCGATTTCGAAGCGATCATGGCACCATGTGATATTACGATATCATTCAGTTCTTTCAAGCGGACACGAACTGTCTTTTCACTAACATTAAGCCTTGCGGCTAGTTCGCGAGCGGTATGATATTCTTCATCCATCAATTCCTTAAAAAGGACTGATAATTTGCTATACATCGTATCCCCTTGATGATAACCATCATCTTTTGCCTTATCAGACTTTATCATCGAAGAATAAGGAACTCCACCCAGGCAACCGCCATTAAGATCTGGTAATGGACTGAGTTTTCATTCTTTTTTTTTGACATCCGTCACAAAAGAAGCAATGATTTTATTTTTATTTTATAAATACATTGAATTAATTAATAAAACGCTAAGCATTTTAGAATTCGAAAAAGCAACGTTTAATAAAAATATAAGACTTGTTATTCTGATGACAAAGAAAAATTCGAATGTATGTAAGCACACTGAATTAAAAAACCATTAAACAGTTTATGTCAGAATAATGCACAGGTGATATTCAAATCTGCCAGAATATTTTCTGGTCAGATAGGATATACCTTATTATATTTAAGATTGTGGAATAATCATTAATCACCTGAAGACTTCACTCTCTGCGGATCATCCTTTGCGCCACCGGGCAAAAAAGCGAGTCAACGCATGCACAGGAAAAACGGTGATAAATAGGGACTTCTGGCTCGCGTCCCTCACCGGGCTTTTCCAGCTCAACGGCGATAGCGACACGCCCTTTCACCTGCTGGTGTAACCCGGTGAGCCAGATTTCAGATGCCTGTCAATCACAGGGAATAGAGGCTCAGGTGAAGTCAGATAATTTTTGCCCGGAAACGATCAACTCTTTCAGCAGCATCTGACGGCGCTCCTCCGGCGTATCGCGACTTACCATAAAGCAAATAGCGGCGACTGCCTGCCCGCTACGGGAACGAATCGGCGCCGCCATACAGCAGGTAAAACTCTCTGACAAACCTTCGGTCAGGCAATATCCCTGCTGCCCGGCACGATGAATATCTTCGAGGAATGCCTGCTTGTCGAGGACTTGCCCGTTCGCCAGTCGGTAATCCTCTTCGGGGATAAGATCGAGAATGGCGCTGTCCGACCAATTACTGAGCAGCAGACGACCAGTGGCCGTCCAGGTAATCGGCACCCGCACCCCGATATCAGAAGTGATTTTGAACGGGTGAGCATTACTTTCCGACAGCACAACGGTGTACTTATTCCCTTCCAGCATACAGAGCTGCACCGTCTCGCCATGACGGGCCACGATCTCAACCATTAACTGATGCGAGCGGCGGATAAGGTCGTTATGCGCCATGTAGTCCGCACCGTAATAGTGCATTTCACGGCCAAAAAACACCGCGCCGTCGGCATCCAGTTCAAGCAACCCTGCCTCACTCAGCAGGTTAACGAGTTCATATACGCTGGAACGCGGTGCACCGGTAGCGTCGATCAAATCGCGCATCGCCATAGGCTGACGAGCGATATGCAACTGGCGAAAAATGTCGATAACACGGTCAACACCGCGCGCCCGCGATGGCTTCTCGTCCGGCATAAGCAAATTCTCCTGATGCAGTCGGGCGGTCGCGCCAGACAGTAAAAAAGAAAAGCATCATACACCGAGCATCGCCGTTAACCCATCCCCGTTAATTAAAATTTCATTGCCAGAGTTTATATTTCTTTGTTCTATTTTGGGGCCTCATTTTAGCGCATTGCATGCAGGTTATTTTTTTAAACCACGACAGCGATAACATTTTCAGGCAGAAAATTTCGGCATTCCTTTTTTATTTTGCGATCGCAACGACATCACGAGAAATTAAATTCCTCGCGATATATTGCAAAAATAAAAAACCTGTGCAAATCTTGCCCTATCCGGTATTGCAGATAGCAGTCCGATATACCAGACAACTATCACCCGGTACTAACGGGTATTCTCAGAACAAAAAGGAGCAGCATTGCATGACGATTAAGCGTTATGGCATTGAAGGCGGCACCGGTACAGGTGGGCAGAAACTGCCGTTCGCGCGGGCCGTTGAGGCCGATGGCTGGCTCTATATCTCGGGCCAGACACCGATGCGTGAGGGCGAAGTTGTGGAAGGCGGTATCATCGAACAGACGCAACTGGCGTTCGACAACTGTCTGACCATCATGCGGGAAGCAGGTTACCGCGTGGAGGATGTGGTGCACGTGACGGCGGTATTAACCGACGCACGCTATTTCAGTTCATTTAATAAAGTATTCAGAGAGATATTTAGTGATAATCCGCCCGCGCGTATTTGTAGCGTGCAGGATTTAGTGGTCGACTGCAAAGTGGAAGTGGATATGAAATGTTTCCGCGCCGACCGCAAATAATTAAAACCGTTAAAACAGGCTGAGCGTTTCTATTTCTTCTTCGCCAACACCAGGACAGCCTGTTATTAATTGATGCTTTTGCTTGTTCATTAAAATATCCCGAAATAATCAGCGCTGCCGCTGCGCCGGTGATCGTCTGACTTATAACGGATGACACGGTATTACACCGTCTCGTTAAACATTAAAAGAGAGCATAAAAATGAATGCAACATCGCTGAAATTAAGTGCCAAGGCACTGGCGGGCGCGCTGGTATTGCTGGCTGTTGCGGGCTGTACGCCGACCGAAGAGAAAAAAGAGGCGGGTGCTGCGCCACAGTCTGCGCTGCAAACCGTGCTGCAGCGCGGCACGCTGCGCGTGGGTGACTGCCTGAGCTTTGCCCCGTTTGGTTTTTACGATAAAGACGGCAATCCGGATGGTTATGATGTCGATCTGGCTAAAGCGCTGGCGAAAGAGATGGGCGTCAAACTGGAAATGGTCAATACCACCAGCGCCAACCGCATCCCTAACCTGCAAACCAATAAAGTTGACGTGGTGTTCTGTAACTTCACCCGCAATCTGGAACGCGCCAAAGAGATCGGTTTCACCAACCCCTATGTCGTGGCGAGCGAAGCGATGCTGGTGCGCAAAAACAGCGGTATTCAGTCCGCGCATGATATGGCCGGAAAAACCATTGCCACCGTGAAAGGTTCCACTAACGGCGATGAAGTGCGTAACCTCGGCATCGACGTGAAAATTCAGGAGTACGATTCCTCTCAGGCAGCAATTCTGGCGGTGAAACAGGGCCAGGCGGATGCCATGATCGAAGATAACAACTTCCTCGCCTATCAGGCGAAACTCGATCCGTCGCTGACCGTGACCAACGAAGCGCTGGTGCCGCTGGAGTACAACGCCTTCGGGGTGAAACAGGGCGACCAGGTATGGACCAACTATCTGAATGAATTCCTTTTTGAAATCAATGCTTCCGGCGAGAACGCCCAGTTGTATGAGAAATGGTTCGGCAGTAAACCGCGCTACCCGCTGAATCCGCAATACTGATTGTTCGCCCACGGCGCAGCCGCCGATGCTGCGCCGCCTGAAGGAGTCACACCATGAGTTATCAATGGCTAACCCTGTGGCGCTACGCCGACACCTTTCTGGAAGCCGCGTGGCTAACACTACAGGTCACGCTGCTGGCGTTTGCCCTGGCGGTGGCGCTCGGTCTGCTGGCCGCGCTGGCGAAATCCTCGCCGCTGGCGCCGCTACGCTGGCTCAGCCACTGCTACGTCGAGTTCATCCGCAACACGCCGGTGCTGCTGCAAATCTTCATCATCTTTTTTGGCCTGCCGTCGCTGGGTATCACCATGAGCGCCTTTACCGCAGGCGTACTGGCGCTGGGGATTAACGTGGGTGCTTACCTGGCGGAAACCTTCCGCGCGGGCATTCAGTCGGTAGCGAAGGGTCAACTGGAAGCGGCGTATATCCTCGGTATTCCGCGCCGACAAATCTTCCTCAGCGTGGTGCTGCCGCAGGCCGCGCGCGCAGTGTGGCCAGCCATTATCAACAACCTGATTCAGCTACTGCTCGGCACTTCGCTGCTCTCAGCCATCGCGCTGCCGGAGCTGACCGGTACCGCAACGGTGATCAATGCGCGCACCCTGCTGTACATCCAGACCTTCAGCGTCGTCGCGCTGGTTTATCTGGTGCTGAGCAACCTGTTCTCGTGGCTTGGCAACATGGCAGGACGCCGGATGTTCCATCCGCCGCTGGTAACGCCAGTAAAAAAGCCCGGCTGGTGGTGGGCAAGAAAATGGATTAACCCAGTGAAACGGGAGAATGCGCTATGAGCGAACTTATCATCGGCTCGCTGCCAATCCTGCTGAAAGGCCTGGTCGTCACTTTACTGCTCTCCATCGCCGCTATCGTCGGCAGTACGCTGCTCGGTTTACTGGCGGCAGTGTTACGCACCAGCCGTTTGCCGGTCGCCAGACAGATCGCTGTGTTCTATACCGAACTGTTTCGCGGCACACCGGTCCTGATCACACTGATGTTTATCTATTTTGGTGTGGCGTACTTCGGCTATGAAATCAATCTGTTCGCTGCCGGTATCCTCGGCCTGAGCATTTATCAGGGCGCTTACATCGCCGAAGTATTCCGCGCCGGTATTGAAGCCGTACCTAAGGGCCAGTGGGAAGTGTCGTGGATCCTCGGCCTGTCGAAGCGCCAGACGTTTCTTAGCGTGATCCTGCCGCAAACGCGTGGCATTGTGCTGCCGCCGCTGGTAGGCCAGTACCTTTCTCTGATTAAAGATACGTCGATTGTCAGCATGATCGGTATGTCGGAATTGATGCACCAGGGCCAGGCGATTGTCGATCGCATCGGCCAGCCAGTGGTGATCTACGGCCTCGTCGCCCTGCTCTACTTCGTAGTCTGCTTTCCGCTTTCCCGTTGGGTTCAACATCATCAAACCAGGAGCCAGTTATCATGAGCAAATCCGCCATTACGCTGAGCCGGATTACCAAATCCTTTGGCTCAACCCAGGTGCTGAAAGAGATAAGCCTTGATGTTTCGCCCGGCGAAGTGCTGGTACTGATTGGCGCATCCGGCTCCGGCAAAAGTACCGTGTTACGCATCATGAGCGGGCTGGAAACCGCCGATGGCGGGGAAATCTGGGTTAATGAAGTGCCGCTGCATGACCGCAAACGTAGCAGCGAAATCTGCGGCCACGTTGGCATGGTGTTTCAGCAGTTCAATCTGTTTCCCCATAAAACCGCGCTCGGTAACGTGACGCTGGCGTTGATTAAAGCGCAGAAACTGTCCGAGGCCGAAGCCAATAAACGCGGCCTCGCAGCCCTGGCGCGTGTCGGGCTGGCCGAGCGCGCGCATCACTACCCGGCTCAGTTGTCCGGCGGTCAGCAGCAACGTGTGGCGATTGCTCGCGCGCTGGCGGTGGAGCCGAAAATTATGTTTTTTGATGAAGCGACGTCAGCGCTCGATCCCGAACTGGTCGGCGAAGTGATGGAAGTAATGCGCAGCCTGGCGCGTGAAGGGATGACCATGGTGGTGGTCACTCACGAGATGGGTTTTGCGCGTAAAACCGCTGACCGCGTGGTGTTTATGGATCAGGGCGTGATAGCCGAGCAGGGTTCGCCGGAGCAGATTTTCGTTAATCCGCAGAATCCGCGCACCCAGCAGTTCTTATCACGCGTGCTTGAGCACTAACAGGAGGCATGATGTCGATTCACTTTCCATTGCAGGCGGACGGCGCGCTGGATGCGCAGCAGCCTGCACCGCGTTTTAAATCAGTCGCCGGTTCCGGCAATCAGCCGCTGGCTAACGGCACGCCGATCTTTAGCAGCCCAGAGGTGTTTTCCCCACTGATGCTGATGAAGCAATCAGCACTGGAGAATAATCTGCGTCAACTGGCGGATTTTTGCCGCGAACAAGGCGTGATGCTGGCAGCACACGGCAAGACATCAATGTCTCCGGCGATCCTGCGCCGCGCCGTCACGGAAGGCGGTGCCTGGGGATTGAGCGCCGCGACACCTGCGCAGGTTCGCGCGTTGCGCCAGTTCGGCATTCGTAACGTCTTCCTTGCCAACGAACTGGTCGATCCCGGCGGCATTCGCTGGATCGGCGAATGGCAAAAACAGCATCCCGATCATGGCTTCCTGTGCTACGTCGATTCGCTGCAGGGGGTTCGTTTGCTGGAGCAACATCTCGGCGACAGCCGCATTGCGGTACTGCTGGAGATGTCGGTCAGCGGCGGGCGTACCGGCTGCCGCTCATCTTCTGAAGCGCTGGAGATTGCCGCCGCGATTGCTGCCAGCCCTGTCCTGCAACTGGTGGGCGTTGCGGGGTATGAAGGCGCGCTCGGTGCCGGACGCGATGCCGCAGGCGTGCAGCGGGTAAAAGATTACTGCCAGATGCTGATCGCCACGGCGGCGCTGCTGGCCGAACATCAGCTGTTTGCCAGCCAGCATATTATCCTCAGCGCTGGCGGCGGCGCGTGGTTTGACGTGGTCTCGGCCTGTTTTACGGCCGCGAACCTGCCGCTGCCGATGACGCCGCTGATTCGATCAGGTGCCTACATGGCGCACGACAGCGGGCTTTACGCGCGTATCGCGCCTTTCGCGCAGCCCGGTGCCACACATCATTTCACCGCCGCGCTGGAGATCTGGGGACGAGTGCTGTCGCGCCCCGAGCCAGGCCTGGCGTTTGTTGATTTCGGCCGCCGTGATGTGCCGTTCGATCAAGATCTGCCGAATCCGCTGTGGGTGCGGAATGTCGATGGCAGCGCCCCGCGCGCAGCTTCTGGCATGCGCATCAGCGAGGTAAATGATCAGCATGCGTATCTGTTGCTGCCGGAAGAGGATGCGTTAAAGCCCGGCGACTGGGTAGGCTGCGGTATTTCACACCCCTGCACCGCCTTCGATAAATGGCGGTATTTGCCTCTGGTGGATGATGATTATTGCGTCACCGATTCACTGGAAACCGCATTCTGAGTGAGATATGAGCTCGTAACAGCGCGATGTATCGCGCTGTTTTAGAACGGATACTCTATGAATGATGGAGTGAATTGCGCCCATCCGTTCTTTAAATGCCACAACGTCAAGGCCGAAAAGGGGTTATTCCGGCCAGTACGATTCAGCTTTGACTTTTAATAAATGGCGTAAACGGTGAGCTTCCTTTTGCGGCGGACAACCAAAGAACCGGCTAAATTCTCTGCTGAATTGTGTCGGGCTGACGTAGCCAACCCGAAAAGAGGCTTCACTGGCAGTGACATTACGCTTTACCATTAAAAAACGCGCCTGATGCAGCCTGATGGAAATCAGATACTGTTTTGGCGTCGTACCGGTGAATGCCCGGAAATGACGATGAAAAGAGGGGGCGCTCATTCCGGCCTCTTTCGCCAGCATGTCAACGTCAATAGGATCCATAAACCGGGTATGCATCGTGCGGATAGCACCCGCAATTTGCCGGAAATGCCCCTTTCCGGAGAGCGCCGCTCTGATTGCCGCCCCCTGAGTATCAATCAGTACACGATAATAAAGCTCCTTCAGAATACCCGGCCCCAGAATTCTGCTTTGCTCTTCATCAGAAAGTGCCACCAGCAGGCGATAAACCGTATCGGCCAGCTCTTCTCCCAGCGGAGTGGAAAACAGGATCCCTGCCTTCTCACTTCCTTTTCCTTCGCCCATTTCAATCAGTAATTCGGCAATAGTGGCGACATCAAGCGATACAGACATCGCCAGCAGAGGTTCTTGCTGGCTGGCCGTCGTCTGGCTGGTGAACGGCAGAGGTGCCGAGACAACCAGATAGTGCCCGGGATCGTAGGTAAATTCCTGCCCGCCCATCAAACCGGTTTTCTTTCCCTGCAGAACAATAACAATGCATGGTTCATAAAGGACAGGCGTATGGGGCATCGACTCATTGGCCCGCAACAGTTTTATCTCCTTCATCCCGGTGCGCGTGTAGCCTTCATCAGGCGCCAGCGCCAGCAAAGCAGGGATCATTTTCCGCATAAGGCTTGAGGTAACGCCGGACATTGCGCCTCCTGTATATGAAAAGATAAATTTCCCCGCCATCAGCAGGTTGCTAAACCGAATTCTGACAGAAATAGATAATCTTTGTACAGGAACCTTCATTGTTGCATTGCGCTGCCTCTCATACCCTTTTGCGGACAACGTGACACAGCATGTGAGGAACAAAAAATGGCAGATTTTTTGGGATTAGCGAACCGCGTGGCGATTGTCACGGGAGCCGCAGGGGATATTGGCAAAGCCACTGTAAAACTTCTCGTCAGCCATGGCGCGAAGGTAATCGCGCTGGATATCAACCCGGCGGTTCATGCGCTGGCACAGCGCAATCAGGTGGCGACACAACGTTGCGACGTCAGCCAGGAAGCGGAAGTCATCAGCGCGGTTGCTCTCGCTCAGGCCGAATTCGGCGGCGTGGATATTCTCATCAACAATGCGGGCAAGACCCTGAATAAACTGGCGACTGAAACCTCCGTTGAAGAATGGGACAGCATTATGACCATCAATGCCAGAGGCTATTTTCTCCTTAGCCGGGAAAGCCTGAAAGTGATGCAGCCCCGCAGGCAAGGCGCGATTGTCAATGTGGCGTCCGTGGTCAGCATGGTGGGCATGAAAACCACGGCTGCTTACTCGGCCTCTAAAGGCGCAATTGCCCAACTGACGAAAGTGCTGGCGCTGGAGGCTGCTGAGTATGGCATCCGGGTTAATGCCGTCGCTCCCGGCGTCGTCGAAACGAATATTCTTTCCGGCATCGTGGAAGACAGCCGCGCCACGCTGGCCAGCTACGGCCACGTTCATCCACTTGGGCGGGTGGCTCAGCCGAAAGAGATTGCTGAAGCGATTATCTGGCTGGCATCGCCGAAAGCCAGCTTCGTGACGGGAACAGTATTAATGGCTGACGGCGGTTATACCGCACAATAACCGGGAGACAATGATGAAAAAGCAGAGCATTTTGATTGTCGGGTCTGAGAAAGGGCTGGGGCTGGGGCTGACAGAAGCCTATCTGGAGCGCGGCTGGGAAGTTTTTGCCACCCACTTACCGGCGGCGGACACCTCTTCACTGCTAGCCCTGGGAGAGACTTACCCAGGCCATCTCACCACCAGCGAGATTGATGTCACCGATACGTCCCATATCGGGCCGCTTATCGGCAAGATGCGTGAACGGCAGTTTGACATTATTTTTATGGTTGCCGGTATGTACGGCCCTTTGCATCAGTCCGTGTTACAGGCTTCTGACGCTGAATTTCAGCAAATCATGATGACCAATGCTTTTGGCCCTGCCCGCCTGGCCCGGCACCTGCTGCCGATGCTTAAGCCTGATGGAAGCCTGGTTTTTATGTCTTCGCACCGGGGCAGTATTGCCAGCAATACCGAACCTGGAATAGGCCTTGAGCTTTACCGGGCCAGTAAAGCGGCGCTGAACATGCTCGCTCGCTGCATTTATATGGATATCAGCCAGGGAGCGCAGACGGTTCTGTCCATTCATCCTGGCTGGGTGACGACAGCGATGGGCACGCTGGACGGTACAGTGGATGCCGAGATCGATGTGAGCACCAGCGTCAACGGCATGGTCAGTGTGATTGAGCAACACCGGAACGCCAGAAGCCATCTCTTCCTCGATTACGAGAACAACAGCTGGCCCTGGTGATAACGGACAACGCCGCCTCTTTTTATCGTTTTGGAACCCTGCGTTCGCATATGAAAATGGCTCACTCCCCCAGGCCAACCGGTATGTTACCCCGACGGGCAAAACATCCCTGAATAACGCCTTGAAAATGGATGAGAAAAAGGCGCTAAAGCTTCTGGAGAAAATATTTAACAGCGGGTCTTGAGGAGAGGGATTTCTTCGCCTGCTTACAGAATAAATAAAGGCATCACATCATTATGCTTATTGCACCAGTACGGGCGAGATAATTAGCGCACTTTAATGAGATATATTTCGTTCAGCCAAACCGCGCTTTATTTCCCGACATAGTTTATGCGGGTATTATATCGGGCGTGATGATAAGTGAGAGCGATTCCACCGCGCCAGCCTGAAATAATGTGAAAACCATCACACCGCTTAGCGCTAATTCATGTTAAGCGGCTATAAGTATTTCGTTCTTATGGCCGAAATGATTACCGTGAATACGTTTATCTATTTGCTAAAGTTTAACATGCCAATGATTTTTCCGGAGAATAACTCTATATCTATCATGGCATTAACCTCTCAACAACAAAAATGAAATATATAATTTCACATATATCAATATTATCGATTAATTATTTCTCTTACATCTCCCGATAAAGAAATTAAGCGCAGTCTGATACCCGCAGACCTGCGCAATACCTGCCCTATACAACAACAACAGGTTAGCATGCTATGAAATTATCCTTTGCGCATAAACTGTGGCTTCCACTTGCTGTCGCACTGCTAAGCCTTGCCGGGTCATTATTCTTTGGCTCAGTAAAAATTAAAGATGACCAGCTGGCGCTACGAAAAAAGGAATTAATGTATGTTTCCCAGTTAGCCCTTAACGTGGTGAAAACGCAGGCTACACTTGTTGATAAGGGGCTGATATCAAAAGAGGAAGCACAACAGCGTTCAATCCAGATCATTAAAGACTTACGCTATGGCGACACAGGATATTTTACTATTCTGAAT
Source organism: Kosakonia sp. H7A (assembly GCF_003028445.1). Lineage (NCBI taxonomy): Bacteria > Pseudomonadati > Pseudomonadota > Gammaproteobacteria > Enterobacterales > Enterobacteriaceae > Kosakonia > Kosakonia sp. H7A. The sequence continues at coordinate 409,028 of NZ_PYTZ01000004.1, forward strand.
AACCAGGCACAGGTCATTATGCATCCCATTAATGCCGCGTTAATTGGCAAAGGGCCGGATATTGCCGATGCGAATGGCGTCTATATTTTCAGGGATATGGTCAAGGTGACGGAGGATGGCCATGATGGTTTTACCGCCTATGATTTTCCGCGGCCGGGAGACACCGTTCCGAAGCCCAAAATTGCCTACAACATTCCATGGTCTCCCTGGGGATGGATTATTACGACGGGTCTTTATGTTGATGATATTCAGGACGTCTTTCTCAGTTCTCTTTACCAGAATATCGCGCAATTTATCGCTATCAGCATTCTGCTCTCGATACTGGTTTATCTGATTAACCGCAGCACGCTGAAAACACTGGGCGGAGAACCGCGTTATGCGGCTGAGGTCGTGTCGAGAATTGCCGCCGGGGATTTATCGCAGAGCGTGAATAAAAAAGCCAGTGATAACGCCAGCCTGTTACATGAGATGGGGGTGATGCGCGAGCAACTGACTTCCGTTATTGAAGAGATCCGCGATGGTGCTGAGAGGATCAACACCAATACCCAGGATATCGTTGCCGGTAATCAGGAAATCGCCGGGCACACCGATCAGCAGGCGGTATCTCTGGAAAAAACCTCCTCCAGCATGGAAGAGATCACCGCAGCCGTAAAACAAAATGCTGAAAACGCAGGACAGGCGCGTG
>NZ_PYTZ01000049.1:0-619 GCF_003028445.1 Kosakonia sp. H7A
ACCGAGGCGTCGGCGCCGGTGCTGGCCACGGCGTCGGCGACGGTGTTGAAGACCGGCAGGTCGATGTGGGTGGTGCCGCCCTTGCCCGGGGTGACGCCGCCGACCACCTGGGTGCCGTACTCGATCATCTGGGTGGCGTGGAAGGTGCCCTGCTGGCCGGTGAAGCCCTGCACGATCACCTTGGTGTTCTTATTGATCAAAACAGACATTGGTTTTCCTTCGGTGTCGGATCAGGCGGCGTTCTTGACGGCTTCAACGACCTTCTTGGCGCCGTCGTTGATGTTGTCAGCCGGGATGATGGCCATGCCGCTGTCGCGCAGCAGCTGCTTGCCTTCTTCCACGTTGGTGCCTTCCAGGCGCACCACGACCGGAACCTTGACGCCCACTTCCTTCACCGCGGCGATGATGCCCTCGGCGATCATGTCGCAGCGGACGATGCCGCCGAAGATGTTGACGAAGATGCCTTCGACCTTGTCCGAGGACAGGATCAGCTTGAACGCCTCGATCACGCGCTGCTTGTTCGCGCCGCCGCCCACGTCCAGGAAGTTCGCCGGCTCGCCGCCGTTGAGCTTGATGACGTCCATGGTGGCCATCGCCAGGCCGGCGCCGTTCACCATGC
>NZ_PYTZ01000050.1:0-613 GCF_003028445.1 Kosakonia sp. H7A
CGGCATGCTCAAATCGGAGAGCACGATGTCCGGGCGGAACGTCTCCAGCCCCAGGCGCAAGCCTTCCTCGCCGTCCACGCGCTCGAATACCGCTTCCAGCCCCGATTCCAGCAACTGGTCCGACAGCAGTTCGGCGTCTTCCGGCGAATCCTCGATCAGCAGGATGCGCAGTTCGCCGAGCCGGGCCCCTTCATGCGGCATGTCAGTTCGTTCCCGCCGCCTGGTTGATGACCGCCCAGAAGGTGCCCAGGGTCTGCACGGCGTTGAAGAACTGGTCCACGTCCACCGGCTTGACCACGTAGGCGTTCACGCCCAGGTCCCAGCTGCGCGCCAGGTCGTTCTCTTCGCGCGAGGAGGACAGGATCACCACCGGCAGGCGCTTGAGTGCCTCGTCCTGGCGAATCTGCTTGAGCACTTCCAGCCCGTCCAGGCGCGGCATCTTGATGTCCAGCAGCAGGACGGCCGGCAAGCCCTCCTCGCGGTGGGCGAAGGCGCCACGGCGATACAGATAATCCAGCGCTTCCACCCCATCCTCGACGTGGACGATGGGGTTGGCCAGGCGCGCTTCGCGCAGGGCGTCGATGGCCATCTCCGCGTCGGCAGGGCTGTCTTC
>NZ_PYTZ01000051.1:0-595 GCF_003028445.1 Kosakonia sp. H7A
GCCTGCTGGACGACGAGCGGCTGGCCGCCCGCGCGCAGTTGAACTGGCGCATCGCCCCGCCGTTGCTGGCGCTGTCCTTCGCCTTGCTGGCACTGCCGCTCTCGCGCAGCTCGCCGCGGCAGCAGCGCTACGGCCGCATCATGCTGGCTTTCCTTGGCTACCTGGTCGGCACCAACCTGATGATCGTCGGCACGCAGTGGATCTCGGCCGGCAAGACGCCCGCCGCGCTTGGCTTGTGGTGGCTGCTGGCGCCGCTGCTGCTGGTGGCGGTGTGGGCCTACCTGCGCGATGGACGGCTGTCGCGGCCGCGGAGGGCGGCGGCATGAGGATCACCCCGCGCATCCATGACCTGTACATCGGCCGGGCGGTCATCGGCACGGTACTGCTGACCTGGGCGGTGCTGCTGGGCTTGGACATCGTCAACGCGTTTTCCAGCGAAGCCAAGGACATCGGCCAGGGCAGCTACAGCTTCGGCCACGCCATCGCCTACGTCGCCTACACCGTGCCGCGGCGTGCGTACACCCTGTTCCCGACCGCCGCGGTGATCGGCGCGCTGATGGGCCTGGGCCAGCTGGCAGCCACTTCCGAGCTGACG
>NZ_PYTZ01000052.1:0-593 GCF_003028445.1 Kosakonia sp. H7A
GTCTGGATCGTTGGCGTGCCAGCCGCAGCTGGAACGGAACTGCCAGTTCCACTACCGCGCGCTTCAGATCCGGGCTGGGGTTGAGCTTGTACTTGCGCAGCTTCGTACGCAGCCGCACTCGAAGGCTCGATCAACAGTAGCGCATCCATGAAGGGCGTTGTGACCTTGCCGAGCGAGAATCCCCGATAGCCATCTGCACTCTTGTCGCTAGCCACACCAAAGAAGTCGCGGCTCGGAGCGCCTGCAGCCACGGCTGTCTGCATCACCGTGGATTTCGCCAGCCTTGGGAAGTACAGGTAGCTGCAACTCTTCTGCCACACCTCCAACGCAGCTACATCCACTACGTCGTCCCGCCAGAACCAGGCCTTGAGCAGGTTGTGCAAGTGGACGGGGGCCCACTCATGGATAACCAGCTCGTTCTCGGTGAGCACCTGGTCGATTTCCTTGCCCAGACCCGGCTTGGCCGGATTGAGTACAAATCCCTCCCATTCGATATCGCCCAGGCCGCCGTCCTTCTTCGGCGCCTGGCTGGGCACCACGAGCCACTTGTAGGCTTCACGCACCAGCCGGTTCACCGTCTCCGCCGTCTGCTC
>NZ_PYTZ01000053.1:0-583 GCF_003028445.1 Kosakonia sp. H7A
CTTCACCGGCAAGGATGGCAGCGCCAACTACCTGGGCAACCCGGCCAACTACGTCGGCTGGAAGTGGCACCTGGACAACAAGGACGACAACAAGGCCAAGCAGTTCGCCTGGCGCACCGACATGGACCTGGCGTTCGACGACGGCTTCGCGCGCAGCTTCAAGGCCGGCGTGCGCTACACCGACCGCGACGCGACCAACAAGGGCAACGTGTGGCGCTTCATGTGCCTCAACGGCTGCGCCGGCGCGGCGTTCTCGGACTACCCGAGCGTGCAGTTGGTCCAGAACCCGATCAACGACTTCTTCCGCGGCGACAGCTACCTGTTCGGGCCGACCTACACCGCGGCCGATTCGGCGGTGGAAAACTACGACCAGACGCTGAAGGCGTTCGGTGCCGACCCGCTGGTGTTCGGCCCCAACAACATCAACACCCAGGGCGAGAAGACCTATACCGCCTACGGCCTGCTGCGCTTCGGCGTGGATGACGCCTCGGTGCCGTTCGACGGCAACATCGGCGTGCGCATCGTGCGGACCGAAGTGAGCTCGGAAGGCGTGCGTACCGCCACCGACGCCGAGGGCGGTGGC
>NZ_PYTZ01000054.1:0-561 GCF_003028445.1 Kosakonia sp. H7A
GCCGCGTGCGCGACTACGCCCAGGTGCGCGCCGATGGCCGCATCGACGTGGCGGTGGCCGACGCGGCCATGAAGATGCTCAAGGTGGACCCGGAAGGCTTCGACGAACTCGACCGCCGGCTGCTGCACACCCTGATCGACCATTTCGACGGCGGCCCGGTGGGCGTCGAATCCCTGGCGGCCTCGCTCTCCGAAGAGCGCGGCACGCTGGAGGACGTCATCGAGCCCTACCTGATCCAGCAGGGCTTCCTGGTGCGCACCGCGCGCGGGCGCATGGCCACCCACAAGGCGTACCGCCACCTGGGCCTGCAGCCGCGGCGAGATACCGCCGACGCCCCCGGCGAGAGTGGAGACCTGTTTTGAGCGACGCCAATGCCGTCGTGCCGCGATTCAGTTGGCCGACACGGGTTTACTGGGAAGATACCGACGCCGGTGGCGTGGTCTACCATGCGCGCTACGTTGCCTTCATGGAGCGGGCGCGCACGGAATGGATGCGTTCGCTCGGCTACGGGCAGGAAAGCACGCGGCAGGATCACGGGCTGGTGTTCGCGGTGCGGTCGAT
>NZ_PYTZ01000055.1:0-556 GCF_003028445.1 Kosakonia sp. H7A
CGGCCTGGAGCAGTTGCCGTGGTGGCACAAGCTCACCGAGCACCCGGCCTATGACACGTTCTGGCAGGAACAGGCACTGGACAAGGTGATGGCCAACACGCCGCTCAAGGTGCCCACGATGTGGCTGCAGGGCCTGTGGGACCAGGAGGACATGTACGGCGCCAACCACAGCTACCAGGCGATGGAAGGACGCGATACGGGCAACACGCTCAACTACCTGGTGATGGGCCCGTGGCGGCACAGCCAGGTGAACTACGACGGCAGTTCGTTGGGTGCGCTGAAGTTCGACGGCGACACGGCGCGCCAGTTCCGCCGCGATGTGCTGCGGCCGTTCTTCGACCAGTACCTGGTCGATGGCGCGCCCAAGGCCGATACGCCGCCGGTGCTGATCTACAACACCGGCGAGAACCACTGGGACCGTTTGCAGCAGTGGCCGCGCTCGTGCGCGCAAGGCTGCGCGGCGCAGGCCCGTCCGCTCTACCTGCAGGCCGGTGGCAAGCTCTCGTTCCAGGCGCCGGCGGCGGGGCAGGGCGAGTACGAGGAGTACGTGTCCGAC
>NZ_PYTZ01000056.1:0-547 GCF_003028445.1 Kosakonia sp. H7A
TCAGGGCGGGCAGGTGGCCGAGGTAGGCGATGAAACGCGAGCGGTCCACGCGCCTGGCCGGGCGGCCGTCGATTTCGATCTTGCCCGCGTCCGCGCGCAGCAGGCCGGCGAGCACGCGCAGCAGGGTGGTCTTGCCGGCGCCGTTGGGACCGAGCAGCGCGAAGATCTCGCCGCGACGGATCTGCAGGTCCACGCCGCGCAGCGCCTGGAAACCGCCGGCATAGGTCTTGTTGAGTCCCTGGATGGAAACGATGGGATCCACGAAGTGTCCATGGGAAGGGCAATGGCCGCACAGCGTAGTGCCCCGGACGGCGGGTTTGAAGGCCCGCATGCGGGAGAATCCATCCCAACCGCCCCCCATGCCTAGCGCTGCCGCGATTCGATCAGGTCCAGGTTGCGGACCAGTCGCCGCGAGAGTTCGTCGGAAATCTGCCCTCGCCGCGCCAGCTTGAACAACTCGTTGCGTTCGGCGCTCAGGCCGGCGCCGCGCATTCTCCGCAGCACCTGCTCGTACGCCCTGGCCTGCTCCGGGTCGGTGTCGGACAGG
>NZ_PYTZ01000057.1:0-543 GCF_003028445.1 Kosakonia sp. H7A
GCGAGAAACTCGAGGCGCTGGAAAAAACCGTCGCCGCGCTCGAAGCGCGCAACAGCCAGCCCGGCTGACACTTCGCCCCGAGCAGCCGCATGGGCTTGGCGCTCGTGCACAGTCGTGCACGCGTGGGCGTGGCGGCTCCGGAGGTCAGGGTTGAAGTGCATCTGTCCGGCGGACTGCCGTCGACACAGATCGTCGGGCTGCCGGAAGCAGCGGTACGCGAATCACGCGAACGGGTGCGGGCAGCGCTACTGTGCGCGCAGTTCGAGTTCCCCGCGCGGCGCATCACCATCAATCTCGCCCCTGCAGACCTGCCGAAAGAAGGCGGGCGTTTCGACCTGCCCATCGCGCTGGGGATCCTCGCCGCCAGCGGGCAGCTGGATCGCGATGCGCTGGCCGGCCTGGAATTCGTCGGCGAGCTGGCGCTGACCGGCGAGCTGCGCGGCGTGGAGGGCGTGCTGACAGCGGCCTTGGCCGCGCAGCAGGCGGGCAGGCACCTGGTGTTCCCCGAGGCGAACGCGCCTGAAGCAGCATTGGCCGCACACG
>NZ_PYTZ01000058.1:0-542 GCF_003028445.1 Kosakonia sp. H7A
CAAGGACCTGGTCAAGCCGCTGGCGGACCGGCTGAAGAAGCAGGGCATCGAGGTTCACCTCAAGACCAAGGCCGCGGGCGTCAAGGCGGAGAAGGCCGGTATCACCGTCACCTTCGAAGCGGCCGCCGAAGGCGAGACGCCGGCGCTGGCGTCGGGTACGTTCGACCGCGTGCTGGTGGCCGTGGGCCGCTCGCCGAACGGCAAGAAGATCGGTGCCGAGTTGGCGGGTGTCACCGTGAGCGATCGTGGCTTCATCCCGGTCGACCGCCAGATGCGCACCAGCCAGCCGCACATCTTCGCCATCGGTGACATCGTCGGTAACCCGATGCTGGCCCACAAGGCCACGCACGAAGGCAAGCTGGCCGCCGAAGTGGCCGCCGGCGAGAAGAAGGAGTGGGTGGCGCGTGTGATTCCGTCGGTGGCCTACACCAACCCGGAAATCGCCTGGGTCGGCAAGACCGAGCAGCAGTGCAAGGCCGAGGGCATCCCGTACAAGGTCGGCACCTTCCCGTTCGCGGCGATCGCCCGTGCGGTGGCGATGG
>NZ_PYTZ01000005.1:0-325487 GCF_003028445.1 Kosakonia sp. H7A
CCCAGGTGACACCTTCTTCACCGGTGGCCTTCTGCAGTTGCTGGTCGCTGGAGACGGCATCCCCGCCGCTCGAAGCCACGACGTCTTTATACTCTTCGGCTACAGCAGCCTGCTGCCATTTGCTGCCCAGCGTGTAATCGGCGAGTTTTTTCGACATATTCTGGCAGTTCAGCAGGGCTTTATCGTAACTGAGTCCCGCCTGCAGCACGCCGTTGGTCAGCATTTCATACAGCCCCGGGTTGGCACGCTGGATGGCCATCGCCGGCATGCTCATGACCGCACCGGTGGCCCCCTGAATCACATTGCCCATCAGGTCCTTAAACCCACTGGTGATACCGTTAAGCTGGTTGCCCACAGTGGTTTTCAGGTCGAAGTTGCCGCACATGAGGTCACTGCTCCAGCCGCCGTTCAGCCCCAAACGCGACATGTTGCTGCGGCTTGGCGGCGGAGAAATCACCGAACCGCCACCAATGGAGTAAAAAAGGCCGTCGTTGATGGCACCGCTCACCGAGGCACCGTCGGATGAAAGTGATGTATTCACGGCCAGTGCCGGCAGGGAAAGCGCGGCGAAAAGTGCCAGTGCCGCCAGGGGGCGGCGCAGCCGCTGCGGATATTGCTGTTTCATCTGCATAATCCTCATGAGAAATCGGTGCTGTAAAGAAAAGTCTGCCCGCGTCGCTTACAACAACTGTACGGTTGCCACAGTGCCCAGGCGTAGTTGCCGTCCTGAGCCTCCTGTCCACCGGTGTCCGGGAACACCGCGCAGCTCTGCGACAACTGCGGGGAAAGACGCTGCCACTTGTGATTTTTCGTACCGGTGTTTTCCTGCACGGGGTCGGGTGGCCAGTACCCCGGCGAACGCTGGCCGGTGAGCGGACTGTAAACATGCAGTTGTCCCTGGCGGGTAATGATGTCAGCCACGCGCTGCACCACTATGGCCGCCGATTTGTAGCTGTCGGTCTGGGTCACAAAGCCGCTGCGGGGGTAGACGTTGCTCCACATATTGCCGCCGGTGGTACTACCGATTTCACGCTGTCCGGGGATAAGCGCCTCCGGGTAGAGTGATTCCGGCACGCCGGTGCGCCAGGCCAGTGCATCGAGAGCACTTGTGAAGTACGGCATAAAGGGCGTGGCGGCACTGTCGCACGAATACCCCGGCACCATCCCGCCAATAAGTCTGGTGGCCGGATGGCCATACGCATCGCCATAGTAAAAGTGCAGGTTCTGCTTGCGCTCACCCGGGGCTTTCATCTCCTGACGGCCACCGCCGGTGGCCACACCTGCAGCACTACCGGGCAGCGTGCTTTCGGTGCTGTCGGCCAGGCTGCTGACAGCCGATATTTCGGTCCACGGATTGGCACCCGGGCTGAGGTAGGCCGAGACCACGGCTTCAGGAATAAAATGCGTGACCTTCACGGAGGTTTTCACCGAGCAGCCGAACGGCGTACAGAACAGCCAGTAACAGATACCGCTGATGCGCCAGCTGATACAGTCCGGACTGGCGGCACTGGAGAGCAGGCTGGCGGTATTGACGCTGGCCATCGTGCCCGTGCAGGCCATTAACGTGGCCATCGCCAGCCGGCGCGGACGGGAGAGCATCATGTTCATTGTCCCCTCTCCTTCCATGCAGTCAGTTGCTGCGTGGCCACACCGACGTCGGTGGTACCGTAGACCACCCACTTATCGTCAAACACCACGGCGGGATATTTCTCAACCCCCAGTGACCAGGCGCGCGTGAGACCGGCATAGGTTCCGGCAAGGTCCTGCTGGCGTCGCTGAAAATCCGGTGAACTGATAACGGCGCGCGCCTGCTGTTCAGCCTGCGCCGGGTCTGCCGGAAGAGAGCCGAACAGTTCGGACTGTAGCCGGTCAGGGGCATCCAGCAGAATGACAGTCACGTCAGGGCCCGGGTTGCCCGTTACCGGGTGGGCGCTGTCGGTATAAATGACGGTGCCGGCATGGGCGCCGGCGGTAAGGAAAAGTGCTGCGAGGCAGCAGACGGGTAATTTCATGGAGAACACTCCCTGAGTGAGTAACCCGCTCAGGGTGCGGTCAATGATACAGCTGGTCAGTAATTAACTCTGAGCCCGGTGCTGATAATTTATTAACCGGGTTTCCTGGTTGACAGAATGCAGAATCTGCACCATCCGGCCGGTTGACAAAACTGGGATTCTGCACCTTTAGGATGACTGACCAGTGTCGCTGTCGCGCCGCCATTCCAGATAATCCAGCTCCTGCATAAACCCGGCCGCTGCCGCGTTACGCTCAATGCTCCATCGGGTTTCGCCCTCCTGCATAAACGGAAGCCAGTCTGCCGGGACATTTTCCTCGAGTGCCTGATCAAAATCCTGTTCATACAGGAAATCAGCCTCACTGCACGACGGGGTATTTCTGGCATACCACTGGTCACCGTTTTCCCAGGCCCGCATGGCCCAGGCGGCCAGTTCCTCCTCTTCTGAATCGGTCATATAAGCAAGAAACGCCACAGCCCTGTCATTCAGATTTTCCTCAGTCGCCCCGGGTAAAATGGACAGGTAATGCAATTTACGGGACTCCAGCCACATCTGCTCTTCGGCTTCATCTGCCTGTTGCTCATCCGTCAGGATATCGGTCTCATCTTTATCTGAAGCGTACCCTTCCTCCAGAGCCTGCTGCTCACGCAGCCGCGCGAGCTGATTTTCACGCGTCTTCTCAATCCCCGCAGCCACCACGCTGTTCCAGTCTGTTTCTGCAGGCGCTGCCGTAACCGCACCGTTCAGCTGCTGGTTGAGGAAGCGGAGCCGTGCCGCATCCTCCGGCGCCGGCTGCGCGCTGACGGCCTCGCTCAGGCCCTCATCGCTGATGATGCCCGGCAGTCCCTTTTTCTCCCGGCCGGTGCTGGCGCGCTCGGTCAGGTAACGCTCCCGCCATGCCGTGCCGGTGGCGCGTTTACCCTCAGCCTCCAGGCTCGTGGTGTACTTCATCAGCCAGACGTGCATGTAACGCTGCCTGTCGGGGGCGCACAGGATGCTGATATCATGAAAGCGCTGGTAAAAAGCCTCGTCATGGCCACAGTCCATGCTGTCACCCTCATGCGCCACCTCGTGCTCCGTCATGCTGAACAGCAGGCTGGCGGTACGCAGCGCATCAGACTTCAGCCGGCGCACGATATCAATGTTGTAGGCAATGTAGGTTTCTCCGTCCGTCCAGGCATCGGCGGACGTGGACTCACCCAGCAGGATCTGAAAGCGTTTACCCCCATAAGAACGTGACTGATAACCGGCCTCGCCACCCGAACAGACGGCAGCATACCGGGCCAGGCACCAGCGCAGCGCCGTCCACGCCCGCCGGGTCTCCTTATCCAGCAGCTTTTCGCTGACCATCAGCGTGCGATCGATAAAGTTTGCGCTAAGCGTTTCAAAGTCCACGAGCGCCAGCTCTGACAGCCAGCCGGAACCCCATCGCTGCTCCCGGGGCAGGGGGTCCCGGTACGCCATGAGGTTTTCCCGGACACGGCTCAGGCACTCCATGAACTCTTCCGGCTCATAACAGCCAAAGCGGGAAAGCGTGACCGGATGCACCACCGGCGCGATCCCCGCGCGGGCAATGAGATCCCCCCGGGGCACCTCACCGGCATAGCGGATGAGAGTGAAACAACTTTTATCCACCGCAGAGGGGTAATGGCAGCATTTGCGGATGAAGTGCTCCAGCGTGACGTGCTGCTTTCCGGGCAGCAGGGTTATCACCTCTTCACCATTGAAAAGACTCTGCATGTCTCCCTCGCCGGACAGCAGCGATCGCGCCGTTTTCTCCCGCCGGGCTTCCGTTTTACGGTGCTTACCCTGATTGTCAGAAAAAGTGGCAGCAAGCCGGCCAAACCGGGCCGCAATCGATGTCCACACAGGGCAGGTCTTGCGCAGGATTTCGGTGCGTGAGACGTTCAGCGCGAGCGGCTTTTTACTGACAATAAGGCCACCCACGCCCCAGATATGAGCCGGGTCATGTCGTACCAGGACGCCCTGATTGTAAATGGATACGGCACCGTCTTCGCGCAGGCGATACCAGGCCTCATCGTCCTCCATATCCCACTTTTCCAGCGCCGGATTCCGGGTAATGATGGTGCCGTTGAGATGTACCGTGACGGGCGTATAGCGTACCAGGTCGCGGATTTCCTGGAGGCAGGACATACGCTCCTGGCTGGTGAGCGGCTCATACCATTCACCGCTGATGATGCATCCCTGAATCGGCTGAGTCAGTTCTTCCAGATCATAGTGATACCCCATTTCACGCGTATCAACGGACATCTGCCATCGCTGCGAACGCCACAGCGTCCGGGCATGTGCCATAATCTGCCCCCGCCCGAGCCGGAAACGGCCGTAAGTGGCATCGCCCTCCTGGTGCGGGGTGCCGAACCGGCCAAAGTAGCGCTTAACATCATCGTATGACGCAAAACCCCGGCCATCATCCCGGCAGGAGAAGCCTTCCGGGGTAATATCGATAATCACCGCGCCGGCGCCGGCATCGACGCTGTTCATGATGAGTTCTATCACGGCCTTGCCGATGGAACCGGCCTGGCTGTAAATAATGTGATGGATAATCTGTGGATCGAGTTCAAAGGGATAGCGCATCAGAAGTCTCCGATATGGGGGTTCAGATGCCATTTTCCGGAAGAGCGCTGAGGGTTAAATAAAGAACTGTGATTGCGTCTGTGGAAGAATAGCCGGCAATGTCATGACGGCCTGGCGATGGAGATATATGGTACTGAAAGACAGTATTGCTGAAAGTCTGGAACACCGGGGGCAGTGGCGCCGTGCCGCCCGCCGGTGGCTGGCTGTGATGGACCTGTCGGACGACGATGCCGTACGGGAAGCCATTGCCCGTCGCAGGGAACACTGCATCAGTATGGGCGCAAACATAGCACCGGACGGACGACGAAATGAAACACGACGCCTGTATAAAATGCAGAGTCGCTACAACAATGGCTACTGACAACTCGGGACTGGCATCGAAGAGGCAGACTGTAATGTTTCAGACACGATATTCCCGAAGGACTGAAAGGCAAATCAACGCGGGCTCTTTGCCGCCCGCACCCGCAGCCTGCGTATTTGTCAGACAGCAGACTGCGCTGTCCGACAAACACGCAGGTCCTGTTAACTGCAGATTTCCCCGCCCGTAACTCTGTCAATCTCCTTCAGTACCCACAGCAGGTCGGTGGCGTCGGGTACGCAGACATTCCAGCGCAGGCCATTTCTGAACTCCGCTTCACCGGGCCACAGCGTATTGCCGGTCACTGTGATCAGGATATCCAGTTTTTTTTCATTCTCATCCGTCAGGTGTACCGCCACGCAACTGCGACGGCCAACACGGTGCGGGTAAACCGACAGCAAAAACGGTGTTTTCAGACGTTTCAGTATTTCCCGCAGCAGCGTATCAAGTGACACGCTGTCAGACTGCCCTATCGAGGCCATACCCTGCGGCGGTACGGTAAAAATGACAGACGCAATCAGCGCTTTGTCCGCAACGACCATCGGCGGTGCCATAGTCAGTTTCTTCATGAATTCCCCTGTCAGATACTCAGTCCGCGATTTTCATCAAGCCGGCGCGCAACATGAAACGCAGCCTCAAGTTCACTGCACTGTAATTCATTCATAATGAGGCGTCTTTCAGCTTTCTCTTCTTTTTCTGTCATACCCAGAGCAAGGTAGAGGCTCGGGGGCACGGCACGGAACAGGGCCTGCACCTTACGTGACAAAATAACGCCTTCCGTATATTTTTTAGGGAGTTTGGTGGCAGACAACAGCATCGCCTTCTGTTCACTGTTCAGCGTTTTAAAACGCGCTATCTGCTCCACTTCATCAGGGGGCATCACCAGACAAATCCACCACTCCGCCATATTAAGCATCTTTTTGGCCGTATCCGGAAAGTCGGCCAGGTTCTGCGTGAACAGCCAGAGCCAGGCACCCAGCTTACGCCACATTTTCACAATCTTGGTGGCATAAGGCCCCATCAGGGGATTTGCGGTCACGATATGCGCCTCATCGATCGACACGATAATATCCCGGTCACTGTACTGCTCGCGCTCAGCAATATTGTTGATGGTGTTTAGCAGGGAAATCACCGCAACGGCCATCTGCGCCTCATAGCCTTCGCGTGCCAGCGTGCCGAGGTCAACGATGGTCACATCAGCCTCCGGCCACGGCGTACCCGGACGGTTAAACAGCTCACCTTCAAAGCCTTCGGTAAACATCCGTAACGCTTCCGACATTTCCTCAGCACGGGCCCGGCGGGCGGCCGTACGTTTTTCGCGCCCGTCCTCACCCATTCCGGCATCCCGGGCGATGCCCTGCAGCGCAAACATCAGATCTTCAGGCAACATCTGCCGTCCGGCCTCAAACGTACTCCGCGCGGCGATCATGATGGCCTCACGGATCATCCCGCGATCGGCGCGCGTCATTCTCTGCTCCTCCGCTGGCTCGCCGCCGGTAATCATCAGACGTGCTGCAATCTCCATCTCACCCAGCACATCACGTTTTTCATCCTTGTCCTCATCGTCATCAATATCCGGCAGGGCGTCTTCACTGATAATGAGTTCATCCGGTTTTTCCTGCATCAGCAGATGCGAATCACCGAACGGCGCCAGCGAGATGGCCTTACCGGGCTTGATGCTGACACGATGAACGGTGAGCCCCAGGGACTCAAAGTAGTCTCCGGCCAGCCCGAAGCTGTTACCCGCCTCCAGTAAAAAGATACGTGAACGGTAAATGGCTATCATTTGTGCCAGCTTATCAAGTGCGGTAGCCGATTTACCTGCACCGGTCGGCCCAAACAGCAGGAGGTGGGCGTTCTGCGTACGGTCATTTTTGTTGAGGGGATCGACGGACAGCGGACCACCGCCCCGGTTAAAAAAGGTAAAGCCCGGGTTGCCGGTGCCGGTATCACGCCCGTACACCGGCGCCAGGCAGGCAAAATGCTGCACGAACATCAGACGGGTATACCAGTTGTGCCGGTCCTGCTCCGGATTAAAGCACATGGGTAATGCACGCATGTAGGTGCTGAGCGGCCCGATATCATGCTCCGGGTTTACCGGCTCCAGCCCGCAGTTCAGTAGCTTACTGCTGAGGTCGAGATAGCGACTGTCCAGTGAAGGCAGGTCGCGGGCTTTAATCAGCAGGGTAATGGCCGCGCGATACAGTTTATGCTTATTACCCAGGTAAGTGCGGGCGGTGGCCGCATCCTCCCGGGCACGCAGCGAATCCACGTTCTCCCCCATCGAGTCGCGACTCAGCCGGGCAAAGTTCTCCTCCAGCTTGTCCTGGGGCTGAATAACCAGCGTCATGACGAGCACCGTACCTTCCGGCAGCAGGTCCATAATGGCGTTGATATTATCGCCACGGCGGACCTCACCGGTCAGGTGCCCCGTGGTGGGTGCGCTGCGCAGACGAGCCACCGGCACCGCCCTGTGCGCCACGTCATCAAACCACCATACGCCTTTCTCCGCATCACTGCGCGGGCGGGTGAACCACAGGCTTTCACTGAAATCATTCAGCAACGGCAATTCACCAGGCGCGTCGTCAGTGTGTCTGGCACAGCGATACAACGTGGCCTTATCCACCCACGTTGGTTCAGGGTTGAACCAGCGCAACAGCCAGCTGTGGATCTGCTCGCCGTTCTGGCGCTGGCACTGAATACCGGCACCGCTCATGGCGGCCGTCAGGCGATCGCAGACCTGCTTCAGCAGCACCTCGGGGGCCATCGGATCACGATACGGTGACTCCACCCAGCGGTAGATGACCATACGCGTACGACGTATCTGACCGCGCCACGGCGCACCGGTGACGGCCTCATCGACAAACAGGCCTTTTTCAGTGGCCACATTCTGCAGGTGACGGGCCTGTTCCTTCAGCCAGGCGTCGGTGAAGTCGGTGCCCTGCGCCCGGGGCTTCACATACCCCCGGATCTTATCCATATACACCATCAGGTCAGACTCGTCCTGACAGTAGAACTGCACCACCCACTGATGTGTATCCAGCTCCGGCAGACTGTCCTGCAGGGCGTTTTCGACCACGTCGCGGATTTCCTCCAGGCGGGAATCCGGACGCCCCTCGGTGCCCACCGGGATGATTTCGTAAACTGCCCCGACCGACACGCCGTCATCAAGCAGGATGCACTGATGTTCAGGGAGATATTCCCCCCAGGGAATGTGATCGATGATGGACGGAGCCGTCTCATACAACTTCGCTTCCTCGCTGCGGGTCAGACGTCCCTCGCGCGTCAGGGGTTCATGGCCGTTAACAGAAAACGGCCCGTCACCGTACTGGTGTGCTTCCTGCGCTTCAGTCCGGCGACGGAAAAGTGAAAAGGCCATTACAAATCCTCCGTGCGCTCGCCGGGCAACGCGTACTGTACCTGGCTGTAGAAGGGAAATACGGTGCTGTAGCCAGGCACCGGCGTGTTGCCATCGGCCAGATGCGGGAAGACGTACATCACCAGGTCGGGGTTGGGCAGGCGCGGAAACGTCTGCTGGATTTCATTCTCCTGGGTGCGGCTGTAGCTGTCCCGGGTCTGCCGTGAAATAACCCGCTCACTGTCCGTAACCGGACGGCGCAGGGTGGTCCGGCTCTCACCGGTTGCATGGGTGGCTGAAGCACCATCATTCCACAGTTCCAGCATGGTGCTGTCACCCGGCGGGAGCATCTCATCTTTTGATGTGCTGCAGCCGGCAAGCAGCAGTGCCACGGCTCCGGTCAGGAAAAGCGTGACGGGACGCAGACTGCGCCACCTCATCACAGCGGTATCAGGGATATCGTTTTGCATCAGTCTCTCCGTCAGTCCATGCCCGTGCCGCTGCCGGCCAGGCTGAAATCGTATTTAACCCTGCGGCCTTTTTCCTCGTAATCGATGGCCAGCTGGCGCGTGATATGCAAAGCCACTGTCTGACCCGGCGGCACGTAGATGGCATCAAACGTCTGGCCATAGCGGGCCTTCACCCAGTCAACGGTCTCACGCATGCCGCCGGAGAGCGCTTTACCCAGCACGGCCTGACCCGCATTACCGGTGAGCGTTGAGGTCACGCCACCGTAAGCGTTGGTCTGGCCGGTACTCTGGTTTTCCGCCACGGCATCCCCCGCCGCACTGGCGGCCGCAAGTGCGGTGATGGTCGGCAGATATGTCGAAGCATTGCTCTTGCGCGTCCCGGAGATGCAGGGAATACCGTTATCATCGGACAACCAGCCAATACTGCTGTTATTACCGCCCTGACTGTTCTGATTACTGCTGTTTCCGTTCTGCCCCTGACCGTCAGGCGAAGGCAGCGTCCTGACCGTGCCGTCGCTGAAGACAAAGGTGATGCTGGTAATGGAGCCCCGCACGCATGACAGCGTCCAGTCGCCCGTCGCCGTGCCGGAAACAATGGCCCCCTGCACGTCGGGCAGCTCAATGCCGTTTGCCGTCAGGTTGTCTTTGCCAATCATCACCTTGAAGGGATAGGGGTCGGTCACTTTGCCATCCACGGGGATACGCCCCAGCAGTGCGGTCATCGCGCGACTGCCAACGAGGGTGGAATTCTCCGGCAGCGTGTACACCGGGTCGGTGGCCTTCTGTGCATCCGTAAGCTGCGTCTGTACCGCTGCTGCGGTGTTGCCGACGGCCTGTTTACCGGCATCAGCGGTATCAGCAAACGACGTGGCAAACGAGAAGCCGGTGGCGTTATTCCTGTTGCTGTCAGTCACCGGCCGGCCGCTGGCATCCACGGAGACACCGTCTCTGGGTTCAACCCACTGCAGACCATCGGAGGAAGACGAGACACCGGAAGCGCCGCTGTTCAGCCCACTGTCATAGCCCAGCCCGATCGGAATATCACTGCCGGAGCCGCTGTTTTTTCCGGATCCCGTGCCGGCACCGCCATTGCGCAACTGATCCATCAGCTGTTTGACCTGGGTACTGAGATCGGTGACCTCTGCACTGAGCTGCTGGCGTTTCTGCGCCTCCTCGGCACGGGCATTGCTTACTGCCTGATTAATCTGCGTGTCCACATTGCTGTTGGTGGTTTTCAGGGCTTTATTTTCGTCGCTGAGCTTTTTGTTATCGTCCGCGAGCGTATCGAGACGGTCCTGCACTTTGCGGAAATTTCCCACCACCGTGCGCAGTGTGTCCTGCGGCGTGTCACCTTCAATACCCAGCGCTTTGAGATCTTCCGGCGACAGGTCCTTCAGCGCAACATTACTGGCAGTATGTGGTGCAGCCGTCTGATTCCCCCCCCCTGAGCAGGATTTCACGCCCACCACCACCGCGCTGGCCAGTACCACCGGAACGGCGACTTTCACGAGAAGATTTGAGGAGGGTGCCTTCATTTTTTCGCTCTCCGTTTATGTCCGTCAGCGGGCTGCAGCGAGGGTGGCTCAGCAATGAAGGCACCCTCCGGGCGTCCGGGCGTCACCAGATAGAGGACCGTTGTATCCTCCGGTGTGCCTGCGCGCCCCAGCCAGCGGTGCTGGAAGGTGGCCGTGGTAAACTGACCTTCCAGCGCGCGGGGATCAAGAATGACCTTGCCGGCAGAACGGTTACGGACCTGCAGCGCGACGACGCTGCTGCCCTGCAGACTCCAGGCGGCCATCGGCGTGACGGTGACCGGTTCAGCAGGCATCAGTGTGGTGATGACGGAAGGCAGCTTCAGTGACACCGGGCTGATACCCGGCACCGGTTCAACCGTACGCAGCGGGCCGTACATGTTCTGGGCCGCATAGCGGGTCAGGACCACCGGCAGCGGTGCATTCAGTTTCTCGGGCTTACGGTCCGGCTTTGTGGTTTCCGTATCAGCCTGTTGAGCACTGCGGCCGGTGCTGTCACCCTCGCTGCTGACGGACTGCCTGTCACTGGCGGTTGCGGTGGCCACTTCGCCGTCATAGACAATTTTCACGGGTTCACGCGTGGTTTTTCCCGGTGCGGCTGATACATCGAGCAGAATAATTTCCCCGTTTTCCTTGTTCTGCAGCTCAAGCCGCGTCACCGGAAACGCCTCACTCGCATCGAGATACACCACGCCGCCGGTGCTCTGAATACGCAGCTTATTGTTAAGCGCGGGTGGAAAGCCGACACGCACGTTTTTATTCACAAAAACGATACGCTCCTGACCCACCGTCAGGGGAACCTGCAGCGGGATACGTTCCCACTTCATCAGCTCCACAGCGTCTGCCGCCCCCGACAGGATCAGTCCGGCGAGCAGGAGCAGACGGCATTTTTTTAACGGGTTCTTCATCACTTTTTCTCCGGCTCAGGCAGCGTGACGGCCTCCAGCCGCTGCGGGGTGGCCGCATAACAGTCCAGAGCAAGTCCGAAGGGATTGCGTTCCGGATCACCCTCCCAGCGCACCACTTTCAGCGGATAGCGGACCAGCGCACGTTTTACCGGCTCAGTGTGGTAATACT
Source organism: Kosakonia sp. H7A (assembly GCF_003028445.1). Lineage (NCBI taxonomy): Bacteria > Pseudomonadati > Pseudomonadota > Gammaproteobacteria > Enterobacterales > Enterobacteriaceae > Kosakonia > Kosakonia sp. H7A. The sequence goes on from NZ_PYTZ01000005.1 coordinate 11,403, forward strand.
CATCCGCCACCAGATCGAGCTGTGCTATCCAGTGGTCCTGATCGAGAATGGTGACGCTGCGGCTGCTGTAGCCACGGCGCGGGATCTCATACACCACGCGCACGCGGTCCCGGAGCTCGTCGCTGTTTTTACGCATCTCCGCGTCTTTATTGAGAAAATCCTGGCAGGACGGCGTCAGGTAAGGACTCATCTGGGCAATTTTTGCCGGATAATCCACCTCGCCGTTCTTTGGCCAGGAATTGAGCTGCTGAAAGATATAGAAGGCAAAGCTGTACACGGTGGAAGGCGGCACTTCCCACCATTTACGGGTGCTGCCTGAACGCAGATCCGGCGGATTGTGGATGGTAAGTTCTGACGGTGCACGCATCCAGCCAATACCGGCCATCAGCATGCCGGCGAACAGCAGCGCACAGGCGATGCGCAGGGAGAAAATATGATTATCCCGCGCGGTCATGCCATTGCGGAAACGACTCATGACAGACCTCCGCGTTTTATCGCTGTGGTACGTTTCATCTCCCATGCCCGGCTGTTGAGGATCAGGGCGCGGGACAGACCGGTACGACAGCGGATTTCCTCCAGGCGTTGCCAGATATAATTCTCCGGCTTACCGCGCTTGTAACCCGCAATCCAGCCCCCGCCGAAGAAGATGACGAACATCGGCATCAGCAGCATACAGGTGGGAAAGGCCAGCCAGCCGATAAAAGGTACCAGAGCCAGCGGCACCGCCAGCGGAATACCGGCAATGACGCCGGTGATGGCCGCCAGAAGAAATTCACCGGACGTGAAACCTTTCCACACCACAGGCGGGTTGTTCAGACGGTCAGGAAGGAAATCGATGACGGCCATAGAGTCTCCTTACAGAATGTCTGACGCTTTGGTCGCCAGAAAAATAACTACAAGGATAAGAATGATGCCCACCACACCGTAAAGCAGGAATTCCGTCCAGGAGCCTTTGCCCTTGCGGATATCATGGAAAGACGTGATGACAGCATGCGCCACGGCCAGAAATGCCCCCACGCTGACAAGCAGTCCGAGTGCGAGACCGCCCATTTTTGCGTAACCCATCATAATGTTGTACGTCCCGCCACCGCCGCCGGTCGTGGGTTGTTCAATGGGAGGAAGGTCAGCCAGGGCATTACCGGTAAAGAACAGCCCTGTCAGCAGTATGTGTTTTGCACGGGCCCGGATAGCCCGGTAACGCCTGAGTAATGTGGATAGCATTTATATGGTCCTTTCAGTGGAAAAACAGAAACAGCATTGCCAGGTAAAGCACGATCAGTCGCACGGCAAGCTCATTGAACTGACGGAATGTCACGGATTTCGAGGCAACCCCGCGATAGGCCTGCACCAGCGCCCAGGCGCTGAACAGGAGGATGACGACCGCGAGCGTACCGAGGATGAGCGTGTTCAGTTGCGAAGGCGTGAGGCTGCTGCCGGTGCCGGCGCTCCAGCCATTAAGCTGTGCACCGTTCATCGCCATGCCGGTGCCTGTGCGCGGTACTGTCCGGTGACAGAAGACGACGGTGACGCAGGCTGAGCGCGGGAGGGTTCAAGATAGGTTGAGATCCCCTGCTTCATGGTGGTGATATCGCGCGTCGCCTGCTGGTAATCGAAGTAAAAGCGGGCATCCTGGGTCTGGTTCGCCACCACGCGGGCGCGGTCCAGCCCGGCCTGCACCTGGTCGAGCTGGCGCATGACCAGCGCGAGTTCATCTTTCTCTGAAGCGTGGCACTGCAGCGCGGGCAGGACGGCCATCAGCAGGGCTGTGAGGATTCGGGTATGAGGCATTCTGCGGCTCTCCGGTTAACGGGTCGTCGGGAGAGTGACGCAAAGGCGTAAGTCTTACAGCAGGAAATTATTTATGCTCCAACGAAAATAATCCCTTAACGGCATCCTCTTTAATCGCCGATGTTTAAGACACCAGAACAGGTATGTTATAAAAATGAACAATATGACTGAGAAAGGACGCGCTGGAAGGTGAATGTTTATAAGCTGGATGTAAAAAAACAGGGATACTGGTTACTCGATAAAGATGGTTACGAACAGCGCACTGCTCGTCGTTCCCCCTGGTATAAAGTAAGTGATTCTGGTTCCCCCCGTTATTTTGCAGTCTGCCCGGCCTGCAATAATCCGATCCAGATAATAGGTATCTACAGGCTCCCCGCCAATGTCTCCGCTCCCTATGCAAAACACTATAATACGGCACTGCCTGGTGTAGGGATCTACGACAGGGAAGCATACGAACATTGCCCTTATGCCGACAAAACTAAGAGCTCTGACTCAGATAAAGGCAAAAGAGCACCTGGCGCACTTTCACGGCTGATACTTCAGTTGCTTATCGAACATTTTGATAAAGTGATCTGGCTGCTAAGTAAAACTATCGGCATCAGAATTGATGAGAAGCTGGCTGTGTCCATGCTTCGGCAGTACGCCCGTGAGGAAGGGTGGCTGTATTCCCGGGCAACGTTAATGAACATTCCCTGGATATTCGCGTATATGGCAGACTGGCAGGATATTTTTTACAAAAAACTGGAGAATAAGGAGATGGCTCAGGCACTGATGGTCGCTGAGCCGGAAAGGCTTTTGTTGAACGAGAATAGTTTTCTTGTCAAAGTCCCGTCCTGCACTGATTACCTGACTCTGGGGGCCTATTACACTTGTCACAGCGCTGTTGTGACCAACGATGTGCTCCGCGAGACAATGGATATGGTGGTCACGCTAAAGTGTGGTTATGAAGCCCCGCGTGAAATTTACCGTCAAAAAATAGATTTCGACTTTAACTATTTCAATAATATCGTGAATTTTTCTGAGTGGGAAAGCTCAGCCGCTGGACAGAAACTTCTTGCACACGCGGCTGACATTCTGGGTCCACACCTGCTCACTAACTGATTTCAGGGTATTTGCAGTTCAGCAGTGACCACCATGCCTCAGGAATGACTGGTACCTCGCCCAGTTTCTCTGCTTCACGCAGGCATCGCAGGAGCGTTTCCAGTGGCATCAGGACAGTGTGACACCTGTCCTGAAGAACAAAGTGCATCTCCTGCATCTCTGGCGAAGGTCTGATAGCTGCCACTGGCCGGGCCTGATTCGGTTCAGACAGGTTGCCAGCATTATTTTTGTTCATCATGTGTCCTCGCAGGTATTTCCTGATACAGCTCCGTACAGCATAAAGGCGCTATAAATATTTCTTGAAGGTTGCGGTTGTGATGGCCAGAACCGCACCAACCAGCAACGCTGATGGCAGCAACAGCAGATTCGGCCATACCGCCGTGGGCCATGCCAGATAGAGCATGCAGGGGCCATACAGCGCGGGTTTGATAAAGCGTTTGGCATGGTGATACACAAAGCTCGATTCATACCCCGCGCCGTAGCGGCGCAGGTCACGCCTGACCAGCCCGTCCACCACGCCCGTGATGACAACCAGCGCGAACAGCGGCAGGCTGAGAAAAAGGATCATCACCCGGATGAAGAATATCAGCGTGACCCAGACCGTCGCCTGAAGGTACACCCCCAGCCAGCTCACAAGTGAAGCACCCACCCCATTCAGCGCCGGAATAAGCCCGCTGCCTTTTTCACTCAGGGATTTAAATGACTGCAGCCAGCCACTGAACCCGCTGTCCACAAACAGCCACTGCCAGGCAACGTGCACCCACCGGCTGACTGTCTCAACCGGGGCGGCCATCAGCAGGCTGCGCGTATACCCTTCCGAGAGCCAGTGGCTTTCTGCCACCATCACCTGATAGCTGTGGGCCGCGCCTTCTTCCGGCCACAACAGCGCTATACAGACATACTCGATAAGCAGGCTGACCAGGAGTGAACCGAGCAACACACCGATAAGGCCCATCGGGAAATCCCAGAGCAGCAGGCCAATCGGACCGGACTGTCGCTGTCGGGGCGTCGCGCTGCGCTGCCCGTTCTCACTGTCCTGCTGTGGCATCCGGCCCTCCTGCATACGTTATGTCACCACCGGTCCACCAGGTTTCACCGGTGTGGTAGTTTTTCTCCATGCTGTCAGCCAGATGCTTCAGGCTGGCTGGCATATGTGGGTCGTTGTTATCCGCCGGCAGCGGCATACGGATTTTCCACAACCGTCCGCCCTCCAGCAGTGCAAAGGCCTGGCCTTTCGGCAGATTGATGATATCGGCGGGCCGTATCATCGGCACCTTCACCAGACTCACCTGGTCGTTAACGTTGCTGTTAAAGTCCGTGCCTTCCCCGGGACGCGAGACGTCGGTGACACCCGATGTCAGTGTCTTCTGGTAGACGTCCACTTCCGGGAGCTGATCAGTGAGCAGCATGGCGGTGTTTTTCTCGCGCACGCGCAGCATCACCAGAGTGTTGAAGTTACCCACCACCTGGTTCGCTTTGGCCGTACTGCCGATGCGGGCCTCGATGTCAGAAAGCGTCTGGGTGTAAGCCGTCACCTGAAAACCGGCACCACCGCCTTTGTTGATGAGCGGGATGAATTCATCCCCCATCAGCTCGTTAAACTCATCGCAGTGAAGGTTGATGGCCACCTTTGCGGATTTCCCTTCCTCCTCATCACCGAGACCGAACTTATAGATGTGGCCTCCCTCAGACACGAGGTCTGCGAACATGCTGTTACCAACGGCGGCGGCCACCACCGGGTCAGAAAGTGCATCGAGACCCACATACACCACACCGCGGGACTTGATAATGTTGTGCCAGTCCAGTATCGGACGCGGATCGTCCAGGTCGGTGTAGTCGGGGGCGAGAAGCGCGGCCGTTTTGCCGGTAGTGAGTTTCTCCAGGAGCGGCAACAGGGATGCCACAATTTTATCGAAGTAGGTGCGATCGTACTGTACCGCGCTGCGCAGGCCGTCCAGCACCGGGTCCCAGAGTTTTTTCCCCTCCGGGCTGCCGAGTACCTGCTCTGACACCCAGATTTTCGCGCCGTTGGGCCGCCCCTGCAGATGACGCGGCAGGTCCTTATCGCTGATCCCGCTCTGCATCATGGCTTCCGTTGTATTCATCAGCTGCGGCGCCTTTTCGCTCAGCAGGTTATCCACGTAAGTCTCATACAGCTCACCGATATTGGTGACATATCGCAGAATGAGGCCATAGTCCGGGCGCTGTCCGAGGGCGACCAGCGCCCGGGTGATGATATTGACGAACCGCCAGGCAAATTCACGGAAGGCCGCGGAGTTACCTTCCCCCGAGAGCTGACCGGCCACGCGGGAGGCCACCTCGGAGATACGGCTGAACCGTCCGACGGCGTTATAACGGGCGCTGATATCGGGCCAGCCGAGGTGGAACACCCAGAAGTTATCCTGACGCCCCGCGCGGTGCGACTCTGCGTACATCCGCCGGAGCAGGTCCGCGTCCCCTTTGGGGTCAAACACAATGACCACCTCGTGTTCACCGGCGGCGTTTGTGCGACGGATATCCTGGGTGATAAGCAACTCCGCCAGTCGGGTCTTGCCCACGCGGGTCGTGCCGATAACGAGCATATGCCCGACACGTTCGCCGAGATCGTAGGTCACCGTAGTCTCATCAGGCTCGACACCGTGATACACCGGGCTGCCGCCGACCGGGGGTAAAGGGCGAAAAGGGTTCAGCGCCGAATCCGTGCGGGTCAGCCGGCACAGCCAGGGGAGGCTGTACTCCATCTTCTTTTCCATCTCACGCGCCATGCGGTACAGCACGGAGGGCTGCACATAGATTTCGCACTCCGGCCGACGCGCCTCAATCAGCCGCTGGGTATGACGCACAGACCACTGAAAACCTTTCCCCAGAAACAGATGGCGCCGGCTGACCGGTATCTGTTCGCTGGTCAGTACATAACGGGGAAGACGGCGGATATTCTGCCGGTAGCGCAGAATTTTCATGCCCTCGCGGGTGCGCTTCAGGGCCAGAACGCCGAAACCGGCGGCCGTCACCCAACTGACAGAAGGCGAGAGTGCCACCGCCCACGGGGCGGTCAGGCAGATACAGGTCGCACTGGCCGCAACCGTTGCGGAATACAGTTCCACAGCCGGGCGCAGCAGGGATTCCATCACATAGCGATCGCTCATGTACGCCCCCTGCTGGTCAGCCGGCTGAAAAATCCGGGACGTTTTGTTGCAGTACGCTTATCCCGCCATGCCATCAGAGACACAAGCAATTGCCATCCCTCATCCGGACACGAAAAATCACGCGGTGCAGACAGTGCGCTGATGTCCAGGTTGTCAGCGTGTTCCCTGCACCATGACCCCACACTGAAATACAGCGACGTGGAATAGATATCGGTTTTCCAGCCTGCGGTATCCTCCCGGGCGCGATGAACGCGGTTGACATTCAGGTCCATGTGAAAGCCCTGTGCCGCATGCTGGCTCAGTTCCTCACGAAGGGCCAGATACACGGCCAGCAGGGGTTCATCGAACTCATAATGGTTCAGATGCACGCCATGCAGATACGCCATTTCCCGCTCATGAAACAGAAACCGTGCCAGACCGCTGCGGTGATTGCCGTCAGCACCGATATACCAGTCAATACCGTCATAGCTGTTGTAATACATGGAAGGTTTTTTACGGTCAGTCTCCAGGTAGTAACCCGGGTTACGTTCCAGCATCGGTATGTTCCGGTCCATGCGTTTACCCCGGTGCAGAAACTCATGCCAGGTCAGCCCCTGATAGTCAGGATGGTCGGTGCCTTTTATGCAGAACACATTAATACTGCCCTGATCGGTCCAGTAATGCCGGCGGAGAAAACCACCGTACAGGCGCAACTTATGGTCATCCCATTTGCCGATAACCTCCCCCGCCCAGTGTGGCGGGTTAGCATCCGTTCTCGCCAGAAAATCACTCATCGCTTATCTCCCTTTTCGCTGAGCCGCATTATCCGGCCAGAAATCAGGGAGAACCGTAAAACGGCGAATCAGGTAAACCAGTTCAGACAGTGCACCGGCTACGCACAGCGGGGTATACGCCCCGGGGAGCAGGTGAATCACCCGTAAGAGGCCCTGAGCCAGCACATCCGGGGTGAACGACGGACTGATAAAAACCGCAACAGGCACGGCGATCAGTACCGCGAGTACCATGCAGCAAAAGATAATGAGGGGACGCAGAATACATATTCTGAGCACACACTGCACGAGGACGAAAATGACCATCGAGGCCGTTTTTGCCGCCTGAGAGGTAACCAGGTCGACGATGCGGTCTGTCAGGGAATACAGCATTCTGGGCATAGCAATGTTCCTTCTTAATCGCGGATGACGGGGGATGGTGCCGGTTCTTTACGTTGACTTTGTGGGGTGAGGGAGCGGTGTGGCGGTCTGGTCAGTGTGTCCATCCAGCGCCGGTCACCGGACAGCAGCCAGAGCAGGCGCTGCCCGCTGATAAGGATGATGCCGTCATAGCGGCGAAAGGCTTCCCGGCTGACCTCGCCGGTCCGGCCGGTGTGAACGAACAGCCCCGGACACCCCTCGCGCTCTGTCAGTAACCCGAATACCGAAACATGCGCGGCACTGATGGTGGCGCTGTAACGTTTGGCCTGAATCAGCCAGCGACGACCGTTGATCCAGACCTGACCGTCTGCGCCGTTATCACCGCTGTAACGGGCGTTACGCTGTATGCGCAGGCCCTGCCGGGAAAGTGCCGTCAGCAGCATTTCCTCGAACACATACGGGTTCATCTTACGCAACCAGGCCATCCTTGCCGCCTCGTCGCGCAGCTGTGGCAGGCGAAGCAGCGCCCGTGCGGCCTGTTTCTGATAGCGCCGATGGCGGCGCTGACTGATAGTGCGCGGTTTTAATACCAGGAATGCCAGCACTACCGCCCCCGTCATTGCCAGGACAGACAGTCCCCTGTGCGGGTTCAGCAACTCAGCGATAAGGGAGGCCGGCATCACTGTGATATCCCCGTTGCGGTGATGAGGGCAGGATAATGCGTCAGTGCCAGGCGACGGGCCAGGTCACCGCCGCTGACAGGCACCATTGCCACCCCCGGCGCCAGCTGACGCAGTGCGTTTAATCCCTGCTCATCCCTGACACTGATAACCATGCCGGTTGCCTGCATGCGGCTGAGCGTGGTGGCGTGCTGCGTGAGCCACTGACGGGAAGACGCATCGTCACCCAGTACAAACACCGGCGGCATGCCGGGAAGATTCAGCGGCCGGGCGGCGACAGCGCCTGGTGACATTTCAGGCGTGCTGACCGGCAGCATGTCGGACAGGGAAAGCGATGCCGGCGGTGGCGGGAGAACGGGCGACTCCGTTGCAGACTGACCCGGACCGGCATTGATGGCGTCAAACAGCGGTCCTGTGGATTCACCGCCGAGGTCGCCCACCACGGTCAGCGTGGCAGAGGCACAAAAGGCACTGGTCAGCAGCCCTGAAAAAAGCGTGAAAACAAGGGTATAACGAAGCGTATTTTTCATTGCGGTTCAATCCAGGAAAGAGAATTTCGGGCCAGTAAACCGGGCTGACCGACGGCCGCCGGTGTACCGGTCATGGCTATCTGACTGAGCTTGCGTCGCACAATGGCCATATAGGTTGCCGCGTGCGCACCGCCTGACGGATGGTGGTAGCAGCCCGCCGCACGAAGCCAACTGCCGGGGCGGGCGTCATAGCAGGCCCGCAGGATACGGGCCGCTGCGCGAAGATTGGTGTACGGATCAAACGCATCACGGTACGTCGGGAAAAAATGCCCGTTCCAGCCCAGGTTCACCTGGGCCACACCGACATCAATATTTTTCAGCGGCCAGCGCTGCATAAACCCGAGCAGCGCCGTAAAGGCCTCTTCACGCGTGCTGTAATGGTAACCCCTGCCTGCCACGTTAATGGTCCAGGGCCACGGCTTCGCACCCCAGGCAGTTTTGCGGGTGCTTTCGGCCATTGCCAGCGAATACAGTGACTCCGCCGGCACCCGCTCAGCGGCGGCTATCTGCCGGTACGCATCAGGAATAACCTGCAGGTCTGTGGCGCCGGACGCCGCTGTTGCAAACAGAATCCCGGCACCCAGCATCAGAATGCGGCGAGCTGCCATCCGTTTTCCCCCTGCTGCAGAATCACCGGCATCTGGCCCTGCCCGTAGCGCAGCCACAGGCCACCGTCGTGGTTGAGCGTTATCTGGCGGCTGCGGACTTTTTCCACCGGGATGTTGTGACGGATGGCCCAGGTACGGATGGCCTCATCGCTGTTTCCGCCGACCAGATAAATATCGACGGGACGGTCGTCGGCGAGCACGGCCGCCAGACGCGCATCGCAACGCGAGCAGTTCTCTTTCACAAACAGGGCGAGACGCCCCTGTGTGTCGTGCGCGATACCCGCCGCATTGCTGCCCATGTTGACGGCCAGCGTCTCCGGATACAGTCGCAGCCAGGCAGCATTGATTTCGCGCTGAAAGGCCAGCTCCTTTTCGCTTCGCTGGTATTCGTGCCTCACCCAGAGTTCAGCCAGGCGACGGCGTTCAGCACTGTTATCGGTTTCCACACCCAGCGCCGTCAGCGGGTCAAGGCCCGGTGACATAATGCCGCGATCCCCCTTCATCAGGGTCTGATAACGGCTCCAGTCGCTGTCAGACAGTCCCCACTGCTGCGCCTGCTGCTGCGCACTCAGCACGCCGGTGGAGGACTCCTGCGATGTGGATATGCTGCTCTGCGCGGAGGAAGTCCTGACCGTGGCAGCGGAGGTCATGAGCGGCACCAGAAACAGTGAGGCCATCAGTGTTTTTTTCATCAAAGCGTTATCTCCGTTTATTCAACCTGAATCCGGTGTTCGCGGCCGTTTACCAGAAAGACAGCAGCACCGCTGCCCTCCGTTGAGCGCAGCGTCCAGCCCAGCATGGCATCCCCCGGTGAGAGCAGGCGCATGGCCGATATCTGCGAGACACCGCGGGGAATGACGACGGCGAAGGTCTGACCACCACGGCGTTCAATGCCGGTCAGCACAAACGGTGCAGCCGGCGTCACCGCACGCCTGGCTGACCGGTCAGTCTTTTTTACAGTGGCGGCCACCGTGGGGGTCACTGCGCCAGTGCTGGTCCGGGGCTTTTCAGGCGCCGGCGTTTTCTGCGTCAATTCCGCCTTACGGTTAATCTCATCAAGCTCGGCCCGGGACTGCTGTACATCGTGTTCAAGAGAGCCCACGCGTGACTGCAGCTGAGTCACCGCCCGGGTGTTGTCGTTGCCGGCCTCCTGAAGCTGACTGACGGATGTTCTCAGGGCACTCTGCTGCTCATCGGCCGACTGCATGGCAGCAGGAAGTGAGGCAAGCGTGGCCGCCTGCTGTTCGAGCGTCTTCAGGCGCGCTTCCATCGCTGAAATATTTGAGGTGAGCTGGCCTATCTGGCCGCTGCGGAATGCCGCATCGAGTGTGTTAACACGTATGGTCAGGTCTGAAACCTGACGCCCCATGACAACCAGCGCGATCAGGGAACCCGTCAGACTGACAGTCAGCAAAATGATGCTGCCAGTCTGAAGAATTTTTCGGGGGCTGAACGGAAGCCGGATACGTGGCTTAACCGCAGCAGCGGACTGCACCTCCGGCGCACTGACCTGATGCTCAGGAGCTTCAGGGAGCAGTTCATCGGGCGAGGCATGACTGAGTGACATACAGGGATTCCTTATGGCTGCACAGCAGAACGGCCATAAGGTGCTAAAACACGCCGTGAATGGCGATGATTAACTCATCAGCCATTTTTTAAAATTATTCCGGGGAGGGGATCACCGATTAAGTTCCGTTATCAGTGCCTGCTGCCTCTCCCCCTTTATGGAAGGGATTAATCAGTACGCGATGAGCTTCCCGGACGCCAGTTTCACCTGGTGGCGGAAGCCTTTTACCGGCTCGCGCTGCCAGAGCCTGAATTCGCAGAAGATGTGAGGCTGCATTTGCCAGGGCTTCATCACGATTTACTGCGGTAATAGCCGTGTGCTCCAGGTCACTGAACTGCACCCGGTACAGGCCGCCGGATTCTGAAATGTCTGCCGGATAGGGAACAAATAACGTTGCCAGCTTCTGTGCCTGACGGCGTCGGGCATCCAGTTTGCTGACCAGCTGAGAGGCCCGAAGGTGTGTATACCGTTTCAGCATATTCATACTCTTATGGCCTGAGATCGCCGCCACCTCCATGACATTCAGCGTCCCGAGCTCGAACAAGCGGCTGACCGCTTCATGACGCAGATCGTGAAAATGGAGATCATGTATCTCCAGTTCAGCCAGAAGAACCCGCCATGCGCTTTTAAAACCATTTGAGGTGTAATCAAAAACCGGCCCCGTCACCGGCCCCACAAACTCTTTCAGGACCTGTCGTGCTTTCCATGACAAAGGCACATCACGGGCGGTGCCATTTTTCGTGAGCGGCAGGTGAGCAATGCCCAGATGAAGATCCACATATTCCCAGCGCAGGGACAGAATTTCCCCCTGACGCATGGCTGTTTCCAGCGCCAGATGAAAAATGGCGAGAAGCTGTGGATTTTTCTGGCGGAGGGCGCGCACAATCCGGCGCTCTTCGGTGGAGGTCAGCCGGCGCGTACGCCCGGGGGACGCCGCAGGTTTACGGACGTGTTCCACGGGATTGTGTGAGCAGGTTCCCCATTCGATACGCGCAAGATTATACAGCGCCGAAAGTAAGGCCAGTTCAAGCCTGACCGTATTGGGACTCACAGTACGACCTGTACGGTCGCTCACCGTATTCAGCCTCATATCACGGTAATCAGCGATATCCACGGAGGTAATCTCATCCATGCACTTCAGTGACAGCGCTGAACGTTTGATAACGTTGATGCGGTAAAACTCCTGAAGATGACCACGTTTGTGGACAGAGACCGCACTGAAATATTTATCCAGTGCTTTTGCCAGTGGCATTTTTTTTATCCGATTCCTGACCGCCATCGTATTCCCCTGAAAAATCAGGAAAGATATCACACTGCTGTCAGACATCACTGTCAATCCGGTGTGTGGCAATCCAGTGGAGGATCAGGCCTCAGGGTGTGTGCAAACTACTGTGGAGGGAAATGGCCGCTGGAAGTTGGAAAAGTTAACCATGATGGAGACTGGTCATCCTGGAACACCCTGGGAGAGGGGTGTGGCGGTGGATATTCCATGAATTGGTTAACCCCTGTTTTCTGCAGCATTAACTGACTGTCAATCCGGTGTGTGGCAAAGCACCAGTCTTGGGGGATTCCAAATGGTACAGGGGAATAGCGCATGCGGAGCAAATACATTATCAACTGCTGTTTGCCCTAATGGGATGCGAGTCATTTCTGGCGGTTGGACTTTAACCGGATGGTCTGGAAATGACGGTCATAACTCTCCCGACCAAAGTATCCCTGGTAGCGCCAATACATGGCGGATAGTCACTGGAGGGGGGAATAATAATGGTCAATGTCTTGCAGCAGTAGCTTATTGCTCAAGGTAAATTATCTTCCTGTCAATCCGGTGTGTGGACCAAACAGTCAAATTCTATGTGTTTATCGAATACATTTCCGGGTGCTATAGGCATTACGCGCTGTACTGTCCTTTCGTATGTTGGGGGACTACTTACTGGAATTTGCGCGGACCAAAATCCTCAGCATGATCCATTTCATACTGGCCGACCATATACCTGGATGGCCATAGATACACCTGTCCAGTCTAACTATGTAATTCCGTGCGATTAGGTTCATCTCCGGTTCAAGTGGTAGGAAAATATGGCCGGTGTAAGATTGACAGTCACTGCAAACGGACGGCGTAACAACGGACGTTATCGTAAGTGCAGTATTCACCATCCTCCGTACACGCATCAGAACCAGAAGCTACCCACCCATCATTAATCATTCCGGATGACTGAATATATGCCTGACACACATCGCCATAATTCTCACCCGTTCCTGATACTGTCCATGTGGTTCGCTGTAGTGCAACTGTGCTTTTTCGCCACACACCGGATTGACAGGAAAGTATTGCGCCAGACGCATCACGGCTTACAAGCCCGTTTGGTGAACACGTTGTGCCCGCTGTGTTCACCCCATCGAGCTGCAGAACCTCACCGGTGGACAGACGACCATCTGCCCGTACGCTACCACCGCGAACCTGACCGGCGGTGTAAATATTCTTGTTATTAACAACCCGTACCCAGTCATTATCGGACATATAAAAACCACCGCCATGTGTTTCATCCAGCCAGCCTTTCCCGTCCCGCGTAATGAACCAGCCATTATTCGAACGGATATCGTTATTGGCTGTAATGGTATTGCCGGCGGTAACATTTGTCCCTGCAGCGACGTTCTGTCCCGTTACCGTGCCGTTTGCCGTCATATTGCCACCGGCGGTCACGTTGCCGCTGAACGTCCCCGTTACGGCATTGACGGTTCCGGTATTGTTGAGGTTGTTGCCGCCCATATCGATGCTGGTATGCATGGTATTGAGATCGGGCTTGCCGGTGACCGAAAAACGGTAAAGCCGGTCACTTTCACCGCGTGCCACCCCCAGTTCATCCGCAGTCAGCAGGGCGGCAATATGCCCCTGCGTGCTGCTGACACCAAACTGTGCGAGAGGAACAGTCCAGCTCCCCATTGCACCGGTGGCGATACCGGGCGTCCAGATGTAGCCCCCCATGCCGGCAGAGATATCCATTGATATCTGACGCAGCGCGAGAAACGGCAGCGCAGATCCGTTCTGCGTGTAGACCATCGCCTGCAGCTGGTCGGTGTTGGTGGCATTGCGTATCACCGCAGCGGAATAAGCCTGACCGTCAATGGTGGTCTCACTGAAGCCCTGCTCCAGAAAACCGGTATTTTTCAGCATAGCGGGGGTCACAATGACCGGCGCGGTGGTGGTGGCACTGGCGAGCAGCGTATCGTAATAACGCCCGGTATAACTCTTTACGGCCTGCGTGAAGCGGGACACCTGCGCGGAGGTGTTCATCCAGGTCCGTCTCTGCATCCAGTCGCTGATAAGCGAATATCCCCATACGCTGACCAGCAGCAGGATCACTAAAGCCGCACCTGTGCTGAGAATAGCCCAGCCACGATCGGTTGTTTTTGTAACGTTCACTGGTATCACCATGTAATAAGCGGCTGATAAAGTTTAAGCAGTGTCACTGACATCGCGCCGGCACACAGCCAGGGGCCCATCGGCCCGCCCTCGTGGATGCGACGCACCGTTAACTGCCACAGGACAAAAAACATCACACCGGTCAGCAGGGCATAAAGCCCGCTGGTTCCACCGAGCCATGCGGCAATGGCACCGGCCAGCCACACATCGCCAAGCCCCAGACACTCGCGCCCCTGAATCTTCGTTGAGCCATATCGCCAGCCACCAAATATCAACATCGTAATGACCGCAGAAAGGAGATGTTCCGTAAATCCCGGGTGCAGAAGTGCGGCAGCAAGCCCCGCAGTCAGGCAACTCACCGTCATTTCGCGGGGGAGCAGTCCCGTCAGCGCATCGGTCAGCGTCATTCTGAAAAGAAACAGGCTGAGGAAAAAGGACAGAAGGCGGAGCATCGCCGGTGCAGGCGCCAGCAGCATGACACTGACAGCAGCGGCATACAGCCAGACTATCGCCGGAGGCACAGGAGAACTGCGCCCGTTCCGGTGCCCCGATATCACCAGGTTAATACGGACGAGGATCGCCATAACATTAAACAAACCGAGACTAAGGGGAAAAAGGATGCCAAGCGTTGGCCACGGCATACTCAGCGTCAGCAGCGTCACAGTCTGATCCCCCGCTCTTTCAGTAAAAGGCGCCGGTAAATGGCATAAATCCGGTTGGCGTAGGATTCGCGCGTTTCATGGCGATCCTGACGAAACCCGGCGTTGTAAGAACCCAGACAGTTCCAGCTGATACCGCATACCTGAAAATGTTTCGCCAGAATCCAGGTGCCAATCTGCACATTGAGACAGGGACGGGCCAGCAGATCCTGCGGGCTGCGGATAACCCCCTGAGCCATCAGCGCCGGGATGTGTGAGGAGTTGACCTGCATCAGCCCGTAATCAGTACTGAGCGCACGCCCGGTCTTTTTATCGCGGTTAACATTCGTAATCCCCGGGCGCAGACTGCTTTCGCCGGTGGCAATGGCCTGAATCAGCAGCGGATCGATGTGGTACTTTGCCCCGGCTGCGTCAAAGCAGAATGCCCCCGCGCGGGGGCTGAGCAGGATAAACAGCAGGAGGACTGTCAGGCGCAGCATGTCATCAGCCGTTGTGCGTGAAGACCAGGGTGTTGTTACCCGTCATACCGGTGTCAGCGGTACAGGCTTTGCCGGCATCTTCGGCGCTGACCAGACCGTCGCTGTAATCGGTGCTGTTGATGCTGATGGCGCTGAACGCGCCACCGGAGCCGAGCTGGGTGGCAATGGAGATACAGTCGGCCTGCGGCACTTTCTGCGTGGTGACGGAGAAACCATTATTGAATCCGTTTGATGCCACCGGTGCCATGACAACCTGGCCACCGTAGCTGTTCCACATCGTCCCCGTGCCGGAACTGGCCGTCCCCTGAATCGTCCAGCCAGCTTTTGGCGCGCCTCCCTGCTGAATCAGCGTACCGGTCATGGTGGTGCCGCTGGTAAAGTTATACCCGCCCTGGGTCTGCTTGAGCTGCCAGGCATTGGTCACAACGGTCTGGATATTTGAGGTTTCCACCGCAACAGACTTTTTGCCAGAGAGACTCCAGACAAGCGCCCCGACAATGCAGATGACGATAACCGTAAACAGGGCAATGCTGCCGTGCTCAAGGATACCCCAGCCCCGGTCTGGCTGGCGCTGGTGATAATGTGATGTCTGAGATGACATAGTCGTTCCTTAATGTATGTTGAAGGTGTTCATGTCCTGAATCTGCATCACCATCAGCAGGATGAGTAAGAAGAAACTCATAATCAGAACGAGAGAAAAGAGTCTGGTGACATTCGCTTTACGGGCAACGCGTGTCAGCGCCTGTTCGAGCCAGCGGTCGGCATAGTTAGTGATGAGTGACCCGGCGCTATTCCCCTTATCCAGCAGCGAGAGGTAGTTCACCGCTTCGCGGCTGGGGAAGTCGTAACCGCTCTGGCGCAGCGCCATGCCCAGCGAGTCCCCCTCGCTCATACACTCGATTGCCGCTTCGATACGCTCCTGCAGCCAGGGCGGAGCGAACTCGTTGAGGATCTGCAGCGCCTTGAGTTCCTGCACGCCGGCCCCCAGCAGGGCCCCGATATTCATCAGGAAAACCGCCCCCTGTAGATCCTGGTAAACCGACCAGGGCATCAGAAAATCGGCAACACGACGCAGCCGGCCTCGCCAGCGTGGCAGTGACCAGAACGCCAGAATGACGCCCCCGACTGTGGCACCTGCTGCGGTCACACCCCACCTGTCGGTCCACTGTGCCACCCCGTTCATCAGCCCGAGTGCACCGGTCCAGCGTACAGGGTCAGACATTTTGCTCAGGGTGGGCACCAGTGCCATGTTGTTGGCCAGCAGCAGCCCCGCGCTCAGCAGGGCCAGCGCTGACGGAAAGACCGAGGCAAAAACCACCTGACCGAGGATGCGCCGGCGGGCGACAATCAGCTTGTCAGCCTGCATCAGCGCACCGGGAATATTGCCGGTTTCCATACCGGCGCTGATAAGCGCCGCCTCTTCATAAGGTGCCCAGGCAGCCAGCACATCTTTCAGGGAGCGGCCCTCACGGTTGTCTTTCACACCCTCAAGGCAGTCCTGCACCAGTTCATAATAGGGGTGCCAGCGCCGACCAAAGTCGGTATGCACCTCACCAATCATGGTCAGCGCCTCTTCCAGTGCTTTGCGGTTTTCCAGCAGAAAGCGCAGGGTTTCGTAAAACGGCTGGCGATACTGTCCGGTAAACGTTGCCCTGACCACGCGATACCGCAGCTTTTCCGCCAGCGACATATCACGCTCAGGCGAAAAACGTGTCTTAACCGACATTTGGCACCTCACACTGCATGATGTCGTCCTCGTCCAGCGGACAGATAAGATCGCCTTCCACCGGATCAACGCGCCCCTGCGCGAGATAACGCAGCAGATGCATACGGCGGGTGATACCCCCCTGGTTTACCCAGTACTGACGGGCAACGGCCGGGCCGTGAGACAACCAGAGCTGCATCAGACGGGCATCCGTTCTGACGACTTCGGCAACAGCCGTACGACCGGTTACGCCCCGGCTGATGATGCGGCCAGTCAGCGGCACCGTCTTCTGGCAATGCGGACAGCCATTGTGATTACGGAAGAAGAGCTTGCCGGTGTCACACATACCCTCCACGGTGCAGTATTTTTCCAGGCGCGCGCGGGTTTCATCGTCGAGCTCAGGCGCTTTTACCTGCCAGGGAATACGGCATTTTTCACACAGCAGTGGGACGAGCCGCTGACCTACCAGACCCGTTACGAGTGAAGCATCTGCAAGAAGATGGCGATCAATGCCAAAATGTTCCATTCGACGTAGTGCACCTATTGCACTCTGTGTATGGGTCGTGGACAGAAGCAGATGCCCTGTTTCACTTGCATAGATGGCTGCAATGAGTGAATGCAGGTCGCGCATCTCGCCGTTCAGGATGGCATCCGGATCGAGTCGTAGTGCGGAAGCATTGGCATTATTCCAGGCGCGGCTGATGGCCTCTGGCGAGTTATCAGCCGGCATGACCGGCGTCTGGATGGCGCCGGGAATACGCCCCTCGGGCGGGTTTTCCAGTGTCAGCAGGCGCTTTTTCCCGCCGGTCAGTTTCAGCCAGATATCACTGAACACACGCAGTGTGGCGCTCTTCCCTGAACCGGTAGGCCCGGTCAGCAAAACCATGCCTTCCGGCAGTCGAAGGATCTGCATAATAAGCCTTATCTGTTCCGGCAAGAATCCCAGCTGCGGCAGCGTCGGTATGTTGTTTCCGTCGTCCGGGATAAGACGCATTACGACGATAAGGCCATCGGGTGTGGGGCGATGTTCATAACGGGCACCATACAGACCGGCACGGCGTGCAAACTTCGCATCGATGCGCCCTGACTGCTCGCGGCCGGCAAAGAATGACTGCTCGCGTACGTCGCACATGGAAAGATAGGCGGTGGAGGCCAGTGTCATCCCCTCCACATCTTTCACTTCATCCACCACTTCCAGCTCGCCGTGAATCCGCAACTGGACGATGCTGAGCTTACGGTCGGCGCTGATTTCAATATGGATATCAGACGCACTGAACTCGTTTCCCAGTTTCATATAACTGATGACCTTATCCTGCGACACGCTGATATCACGGCAGTTCAGATCACTTTCACTGACGCTCTGAGACAGGGCCAGACCGCGCTGCTCTGCCACTTCGCGCCGGCGGTTCAGCTCGCTCAGCGTCACAAACTCGGTCTTTGCCGTCGGATACTCGCGGGTGACATCCATCACCCAGCGCTGTATGGCCGGTTCTTTTCGCCGGTTACCGTCGATAAGCAGCGTCACGCCGCCGGACGGATGCTGTTCGGCAAACACAAAATCCATAATGTCTTTATCGGGCGTCATCGTTGCCTCAGAAGGAAAGTTCAGAATTGTCGCTGAGGCGCACGAGCGTGGACGTGACCTCCGTGACCCGTTTTGCAGTGCCGGGGATCTGGTCACCTTTCGCCACCTCGGTAACGCCCCCGTCCGGCAGCACAATGCGGGCGCGCAGCTGTGTGCCGCGACCGTAAATCTCCTGCAGGCGCACACTGCCGGCACGCTTCTCCGTGCCAGACGTCGCGGCCGATTGTGACGGGACGGGTTGCGTCATGAGAGGGGCTGACGGTTGCAGGGATGTCGCCAGATAATTACGGTCGGTACTCTGCCCGGACTGGCTTTCGCGCAGTTGCTGTTCCAGACGGGCGGTCTGGACTTTCTGCTCCAGAATCAGGTTCCTGGCCTGTGCGGCTTCCAGTTCCCCGAGGGTGACGTTCGGTGGCAGCGCATCGGCGGTGGTGGCTGACAGCGCGGGCCCGCTGAGCAGAACGGACAGCAGCAGCCCCGTCCGGGCGGGATTAATTCTGCGCATAAATGCTCCCCTTCATGGTGTATCCGAACTGCCCCTGCGGGCTCATGGTGATGGACACGCTGGTCAGGCGAAGCCCGGCGGCATCAAAATCCTGCAGCAGGCGCTCAGGCTGCAGACGCGAGCTGACGGAAAAGGTGAATTCCCGCCAGTCCTGGACGGGCGTGTTTTTTTCCTGACCCGGCGCGACGGCAGGCGGCTTCACCTCCGTGAATTTCACGTCCAGGTTGCGGCGCTGCAGGTGAGAGATAAACCGCATCAGTTGCGCCTCGGCACCCGGCAGCGCTTCATCGGTGTACTCGCCTGCGAGGTATTTACGGAAGGGAATGAAAACATCACCATTTTTCCCGCCTTCCTGCAGGTTAAAAACGGCCGCATGCCCCAGCAGTTCACGGGCGCGGCGGGAGAAGTCTTCCACTGTTGAGCCGGGGGTGGCGACAAAGCGCAGCCGCAGTCCTTCCGGCACACACTCACCGTCGGTAAAACGCCAGCCGGCCACCGAGGCAAAGACCGGCTCCCGCGTCAGCCAGCAGTTGCTGAGCAGCACTGACACCGGAGGCTGTGAGGCCCACGGGTGAGGTGCACGGGCCGGGAGGGCTGGTTTATCGTGTTTCGGCGCCACACGGGAGCGAAACGCCTCCATCGCAGCATCCTGGTCTGCCTGCTGCTGCACGGTGTCGTGCCAGTAAACGCCGGCAGCCGTCGCCAGGGTGAGCACAACAGCCGGCAGGATGAGCGACATCGGCGCCAGGCGTTTTCGCAGGCGGCAGCGCCTGAGCTGTGCACCACTCAGCCTGTCCGTGAGCGTGGTGGCATCGCGGCCATCCTCAGCCGTAGCTGCACAGCGCAGGCCCGGCGCATCGGCATCGTTAAAGCGCAGAAAATTCTGTGCGGCTGACTCAATGAATGCCCGCGTGCCGGTCACGTCGCCCATCACGGAAAGCTGCCCCCCACTGGCGGCAAAGAACACCCACAGGTCTTCATCGCGGCTCAGACGGTAAATACCCCAGGCATTACCGCCTTCGGACAACTGAAAAGCCACGGCAAGGGCATAAAGGCGGTGACGCACGCGTCCCGGTGAGACAACGCCCGCCATGGAAGCGCTGCCTCTGCCGGCCGTCACGCAGTGGGTGTCCGGCGAGGCCCTGCCCCGCAGACGAACCCTGAGTGCGCTGTGCTGCGGCGCCCAGTGAAGACCGGCCATCCAGTCGCGCCGGTGGTGCGTGAGACGAATACCGGTGCGGCGTGCTGTTTTTTTCTGTGATGACATCGTTACCTCAGCAGAACAGGGGTGATCATGATGACGAGCGTGGTACGGCCCCGCGAGCCGGTCTGACCGCCGCCCAGGATAAAGTTGCCCGGCGTAAAGGTGCCCTGCTTATCCGCCGAGACGTTCTGCTGTTCAGAACCGGTCAGGACCAGCGTCTGGCCCGAGCGCAGGTTGACCTTACGGGCTAGCCCTTCGGTAGAGGTGTCTGCGGTATCATTGCGGGTATTACCGTCCCGGCTGACAAAACTTTTGATATCCGGCGGGCTGGTATAACTGAAGGCAAACTGCAGCTGCACATCACCGTTTTCCTGAATGAAGGGCAGCATGGTCATGAACAGACCGGTGGTGACGTTGGTCGTGGTCATCGTTGACGTCACCCCCACGTTGGCGGTGGCCGTCGAGCTGGAGCTGGTCAGCATCCCGGTGGATTTCGAGAGCTGATAGGCCACCGGCGTCAGGTTGGCGGTCGGGTCAGTCTGGTTCAGCGCCATGCTGACGTTACCCTGCTCAGACAGGGCATGAATGAGCAGGCTGGAGCCGGAGAATTTAGCAGCATTGCCGCTGGCCGTATCAAGAATGGAGATACCGGCGCTGGCGGCGGATGAGGAGGCGTTCGCCATTGAACCGGTCAGGCTGGCACCCACGTTCTGCAGCGATTTATAGACCAGTCCCCAGTCCAGTCCCATCTGCTCGTTACGCGTCTGGTTGACGCTGACAATCTGGATATTCAACTGGACCTGACGGCTCAGAACCTTGTTCTGGTATTCGATATAGCGACCGATACGATTCAGAACATCGGGTGTATCCGTTACGCTGAGCGTACCGGTGGCAGACGACAACCAGAAGCGGCCGGATTTTGGCGTCACCATCTGCTCAACCGTTTTTTTGATGTCATCGTACAGGTCGCTGTTCATGCCATAGTCGGTCTTCTGGTTCGAGCTGATATCGCCGGTGGTCCCCCCGGATGTACCGCCACCGCTGCCGAGCTGGTTACCGGAGCCGGAGTTGATGGAGGCACTGCTGTTCACCTTCGTATTGAGGATGACGAGCTGAAAGGTACGCGTATCCTGCTGGTAGAAATACACGCCGCTGCTGTCGCTGCGCCATGACAGTCCCGGACCACTCGCTGCCATATCCAGCAGCCCGCGGATATCGCCCTGATATTTCAGGCCCCGGATAAGCGAAGGAGATGACTGAACGGAGACGGGCTGCGCAGACGTGGTGCCCATCTGTGACAGAGGTACGCGGCCATTATCATCCGGTGCCGGCAACTGACCGTTCATCTGCGACGTCACCACGCTGCCGGTGGAAATGCTGCTCAGTGCGGCAAAGGCATCCGGCGTGATGGAAACGCGGATGCCGCAGAGCGCGGTGATACGCTGCCCCAGCTCCGGCAGCGAAATCCCCTCCGGCCGGTTAATCGTAATCTGGCAGGCAGGCAGGTTCTTCTCATCCGGCGTGGAGATGACCGGCGTGACCGGCTGCAGGTTCACCCAGGGTTTATCGGACCAGACAACGGTGGGCTGAGTCAGGGTCTGGCGACTCTGCAGTACGCGCTGAGCGGTATCGGCCTGCCCCGAGGCCTCCTTGTCCATTTTGCTGATTTCATTCAGCGAACATGATGACAGCGCCAGCGCGGCGGCCAGCGCTGTCAGGCAGAAAGGTAAACGCGGCATCCGCAGCTCCCTGATGAGGTTAGTTGAGGTAAACAATGCTGCCCTCCGTCACGCCGGACGGCAGGGGCAGGTTCATATCGGTGCCGTCCGCCATCCGCAGCCGCCCGCCGCTGACGGTCAGCGCCAGCGCCGAGGTCACGGACTGTGTACGCAGCGCCGCATACACGCCATCAGTGGCGGGCACCCAGACCCAGAGGCGTCCCCCCTGAATCACGGTCTGAATACGGCTGTCAGGCGCGGGGACGATGCCGGCCTGTGCAGGTGTCACCGTGCCGTCAGCGACCGTCCGGCCGTGGCGCCAGTTGTTCACCGCATCCGCGGTGCGCAGCATGTCGGTGGCAAGCTGGTCAGGCAGGGTCTGCTGCAGCGACAGCCGGACGTGTTCAGCGGAGTGACGCTGCGCATCGCCGGCCATCAGCGCAATGACCAGACAGAAAACAAAGACGGGCAGCGCATAGCCCATATCAGTGCCCTCCGCCCGTCGGGGTATCGCTCACCGAAATCAGGCACTGAATGCGGTTAGCCTCGGCAAACAGCGGTTTTTCCGCTTTGCGGTAGAGGTCAAAGACCTGTACCAGGACGGATTCGAAGTTGCCGTGAAACACCAGAGGCGCATCAATACGGTAATCCAGTGATACCGGCCAGATGACCACCCAGTTTCCGCCATTGCTGCACGTCGCCTTTGATGCCCAGCCCGTCAGGGTCTCTTTCAGTGTGGAACCCGGTTCGGCGCGCCACGTCTGGCCAACTGGCTGAGGAGTGACCGGCGCCCCCGGTATATATGAAGAAGCGGTCTGACCGGAGACGGGGGGAGCCGGCGGCAGTGAGGTGACGGGCCGGACGGGCACAGTCTGCCGGGCAGCGTTCACTGTAGCTGGCTGTACGGTAACCGGATGAACGGCTGTAACAGGGGTTTTCTGAGATGAGGCTGCTTTCGGTGCAACTGCAGGTAGTGGCACCGGCGGGCGCCCGGCTGGCGACAGCGCAGCAGACTTCTGTGCTGCAGGTGTCTTCGCCACTGTCAGTACCGGTGACGGGACGGACGGGTTCTGCGCCGTAAGTACCGGTTTTTGCACGGTGCCCGGGGTGCTGTTAATACGCGTATCACCGGTAAAGGGATTACGCGGCACAGCATTGACAGTGCCGGCGGCCCCGCCAGTCCGGGCTGGCTGTATGACCGGGGGGAGACTGACGGGTGCATGCTGTGACACCAGTGAGACCGGAGCCGGCAACGGTGCGGCGAAGCTGCGATACTGGTCCCGCAGTTCAAAGCAAATTTCACGGTTAACATCATCCACCTTCAGTCGCCAGGCCGGGCCGGCCACAATCTGCAGGGCTTCACTGAGCCGGACCGGACCGATATCACGCTGAACGGCCGGCAGTGGACGGCTGAGAAGTTCTGAAAATGCGGAGGTTGTGGCTGAGCACAGTGAATATCCGGACTCCAGCAGCAGATAGCGAAAGCCCTCACCGACCGTTTTGACCAGTTGCGCCGGCATGGTGATATCGACAATCTGATTGAGTGGATCGCGCTGTGCATCGTCCGGGCGCGTGCTGACCAGCGTATAACGGTCATAGCGAACCACGTCGGGGGCCCGGTTGCGGTAAATATCATCGAAGCGGGTGGGCTGCTGATAGCGGCCGTTTGCAAAGGGCGCGGGATCAGAAACGGCGCTGCTGCAGCCCGCCTGGATAACGGAACAGGCGAGGAGGGCGGCGCCCGTTGCCACACGTCTGGAAGGTACTGCCATCAGGATTCACCCCAGGATTAGTCTTAATCAGGAGTGCTATTCTGGCGGTGAAGAAAAAACGGACAACGTGAAACTCTGACTGCCAATTAAAGAAAAAAGCCGGGACGCCGGGCCCGTCAGACTGTCAGGAAGGTTTTACGGCCTGCGGGAGGCCAGGCAAAACCGATGGGTATTTAAAATCCCCAAAAAAAAGCGCCCTCAGGCGCTTTGTGGTCAGAAAGGCTGACAGATCATTCCGGGTAAAATTCCTGCGACAAAATCTGTCCCATATCCCAGATGCAATCTTCAGGAAAAACATCGAGCTGTGTTTCCTGCGCGGCAGAAGACACCGCATCGGCCCAGACTGTCGCAATCCAGTCAGTATCAGAGAGCGCAGTTTTAAGACTGGGTGTTCCTTTTATATGAAGTGCCAGTGCTTTTCTTTGTTCCTTAATGGTTCGCTGCCAGCTGGAGCCACGACGCCCCGGCTGGAACTTCCATTTGAGAAGATGCGCCAGCAGAACGGCCATGCGACTGGCGAGTTCACGCTTTTCGCTTTTACCCACGTCCTCGATCTCCTCGGCGATATTAGCAATATCAATCTCAGAGAACCGACCGGCACGGAGTAAAGCTGCCTGCTCCTGAGCCCAGGCAACGACGTCAGCTTCATATCGTGTGTTCATGGTTGATCTCCAGTGACATTCCTGATTAATGAACATCATTATAGAAGAAAAAAGCGCCAGACTGAACCGGCGCATAAAAGTATATAATCATCTGAATCCGTTACGAAATGGCGTAAATAGCTTTCCGGCAGATGCCATAACCGTGCCCGAGGAACGGTATGTCATCGTCAAAATCCATCGGCGGTTCATTCTGCGGATTTCGTGGCGCTGACGGTGTCTGCTGCGGTTGCTGAGGCTGGCCCCGGCCGCCCTGCTGACCTGACTGCGCATTATTTCCACTGGTACTGGTGCTGTTATTACGGCCACCGCCCAGCATCTGCATCGTTCCGTTAACCCCGACAATAATTTCGGTTGTCCAGCGATCGGTGCCGCTGTTATCCGTCCATTTGCGGGTGCGCAGCTGGCCTTCGATATATACCTGTGAACCCTTACGCAGGTATTCACCGGCAACCTCGGCCAGCTTGCCAAACAGCACGACACGATGCCATTCGGTATTTTCGCGGTTCTCACCGCTTTGTTTATCACGCCAGGTTTCCGACGTGGCCAGATTTAATCCGGTCACTGCATTACCATTTGGCATGTAACGTACTTCCGGGTCCTGACCGAGATGACCGACCAGGATCACTTTGTTGACGCCGCGTGCGGACATAATGATTTCCTCTTATGAATAGGGTTGAGAGGAGCACACCCACCGGGGTGTGTTCCGGTGGTGTGTCCGTGACGCTTAGAACGAATTCGGATCGTACTCTTTCTGAGCCGATGAACCGGATTCCGGCGTCTGGGAAGCATTGGGTGCCTGATAAACGACGTCCTGACCTTTCTTGATAAACTCCACCTTAATCAGGCGGGCTTTCAGGGAAGGGCGACTTTCACCGGCGTGATCACCCGTCTGCAGGGTAAACACATCGGCTTTCAGCCCGCTCAGCACAAAGCCAATCAGCACTTTTTCTTCTTCATCAACGGCTTTCTGACAGCGGTTGATGAGTTTGGTGGTCTCCGCACCCGCGATGGTGACATCGAAACGGGTATAAGACGCATTGTCTGTCGGACCGGTGAGGGCATTGATAACGGCGCAGGTGAATTCACCATTACCACCCTGTACACGGCGTATCGAGCTGAGATACCCGATACCATTGACATTGAGGTTGAAAAACTCTTTTTTCTGCTGAGTACCAGAAGCAGAGCCGTTTGAAGCAGGGGTCTGAGTTGTTGCAGTCATGATGGTTTCTCCGGAGTAAAACTGAACAGGTTGCGGAGAAACATCAGTCCCTTACGGGAAGTGTTTCCCGCAGGGAGGTCAGCAAGGGTTGCCGACTGGCTGTATTGGTGAAATGGACCTTAACCTGGTTATCAGGTCCCTGTTTGCAAAGGTTAACAGGTTTGAACCACCCGAAGGCGCCACTCTCAGGTTAATGTGGCATTGGCATGTGATTACCCGAAGGCGCCTGTCTCAAATCACCCAGGCATTGGCAGTTGTCGGAAAGACAACGATTAGCCTCTTTATCATTCATTCAGACGCCACGGATGTCAACGCCGCAGCGTGCAAAAAATCATCAGTACACAAAAATAAAAAGCGGTGCCCTGCGGCACCGCCTTCTGAGGTCTGCACCATCGACCTGAGGTAAACCTGCTTATCGCAGTGGCTCCGCTGGCTGAAAGGGCCCGGCACAGGTTTCACGGAGTTTTTGTGCCTTACCGGCTCCTGTTCAGGTGTGGACAGGGCCGGTCAGACTGTATTCCGGCAGCACATGCATTAGATGCTGACGAAACCCGCAGTCACGGGGTGCGGCTTCAGAGCCGGGGTCACAATAGCAGAGCCCACAACGTCCCGCAATCGGGGACAGCGGATTAATTCTTCTTTGATTCAGGAGACTTAGCCCTGCGCGATCGTTTCTTTCTGGTGCCCCCGATGTTAATGACACCTTTGCATTCCGGATAGTGCTGACAGCTCCAGAATTCCCCTTTTTCTCCCCTGCGCAGACGGGTTTTTCCGCCGCAGAGCGGGCAGGCAGGCGTGGGGGGGACACGAATGCGGACCTGCTGCTGTGATCCCTGACTGACCAGGTTGCGCGTCCATCCAGCCTGTCGCTGAAGGAAGTCATCAAGTGACATACGCCCGGCAGCAACCTCATCCAGCGCCTGTTCCCATAGCGCTGTCATGCCCGGTTCGGTCAGCTGGGGCGGCAGGGCATCAATCACATCGGAGCCAAGTTCGGTCGCCATGATTTTGCTGCCTTTACGCACGATAAAGTGACGGTTCAGCAGTTGCTCAACAATACCGGCGCGGGTGGCTTCGGTGCCCAGTCCCGCGTTGTCTTTCAGCACTTTGCGCAGCGCGACGTCGGTGACAAATGCTGCCGCGTTCATCATGGCGCCAATCAGCGTGGCAAAGGTATAGTGCGCCGGCGGACGGGTCATCAGTTGCACCACCTCAGCCCCCGTCACCGCGCAGCGGTCATTCTGCGCCAGCGGCGGCAGGGCAACGTCTGCTTCATCGCCGCCATCAACTTCATTATCACCCGCGTTCTCAAACAGAACCTTCCAGCCCTTTATCACCTCCGTTCGCCCGGTGGCACGGAACAGCTGCCCGCCAGTGTCGAACTGCAGCCGTGTGAAATCGGACTCATGCAGGGGGAGGAACTGGGCCAGATAGTTACGGCGGACAAGCAGATAGACGTTACGCTCGGTCTCCGTCAGCGCGGACAGCTGAAACGCATTGCGGGTGGGGATAATGCCGTGGTGTGCCGTGATTTTTTTGTCGTTCCAGATGCGCGAGACAAATGCCCTGTCGAGGCGTGCCAGCACCGGCGCACATTCCGGGTCGGTACGGCCGATGGCATCAAGCACACCGGAAATCTCCTCCCGCATCGATTCCGGCAGGTAACCGCAGTCGGTTCGGGGGTAGGTCGTGGCCTTGTGCTTTTCATACAGGCTCTGGGCAGTGTCAAGCACCTGCTGCGGGGACATATCCCACAGCCTGCCACACGCCTGCTGCAGGGACCCGAGGGAAAAAGCCAGCGGCGCGGCGGCTTTTTCACGCTTTGTGTCACATTCGGTCACCACGGCGTGACCTGCCTGCCGGCAGAGCTGTGCCACCTGCTGCGCGATGTTCTGGTGAACACAGCGCTTTTCCTCGTCGGTATACACCTTCGCCGGCACCCACTGCACCGGAAAGGTGAGGCCACCGGCGGAAATAAGCGCTTTAACCTGCCAGAACGGCTTCGGCACAAATGCTGTGATTTCCCGGTCCCGGCGGACAACCAGCGCCAGCGTGGGCGTCTGAACACGCCCCACGGAGACCACGCCATCAAAACCGGCTTCCGCTGCGCGCAGGGTATAAAGACGGGAGAGGTTCATACCTATCAGCCAGTCGGCCCGGGCACGACCCAGTCCGGCGTGATACATCCCGAGCGTGGCCTGACCGGGACGCAGGTCCTGAAGCGCCGCGCGGATACTGAGTTCATCCAGCGCAGACAGCCAGAGCCGCTGCACCGGACCTTCCCAGCGGCAGTATTCCAGCAGCTCACGCGCAATGACCTCGCCCTCCCGATCTGCATCAGTGGCAATCACCACATCGTCAACCTGTCGCAGCAACCGCTCGATGACTTTGAACTGATCCTGCGTCTCTTTTTTGACCACAACCTGCCAGGGGGCAGGCAGGATCGGCAGTGCCGAAAGTGACCACGGTTTACCGTATTGCTGACCGTACGCCTCGGGCGGTGCGGTTTCCAGCAGGTGCCCCACTGCCCAGGTGACGGTGACACCGCTGCCGGTCAGAAAGCCGTCACCGCGCCGGGTGGCACCGAGAACCCCGGCCAGATCGCGTCCCTGCGAGGGTTTTTCACAGATATATAGCCGCATGACCAGCCTCCGGCGACTCAGACTGTCTGATAACGCAGGCGCAGCAGGTTCACGCTCGCTTCATTAACGGGAGGGGAAAATGCTGAACGTTTTTCTCCGAGCAGCACGGCACGATCGGGCTCACCCGCCTCCTGACAGGCTTTCTGCCAGACTTCATTATTCTCCACCGCATCCAGACGTGTTGCGCCGGTTTTACGATAACGCAGCACACATCCGTAAATTTCACGCAGAAGCCGGCTGCCATCACCCAGCAGTTCATAGCGCTGCGTGCGTGAAATGACACCATAATGCGCCGCCTGGAGGACTTTTTTGGCAAACTGATCGAACCCCATCAGCAGGAATACACATCGATACCCCAGCGGAGTACCGCTGAATACGGTCAGATCCAGAGGTTCCGTCGCCTGAGCATCGCTGATAGTCACACCCGCCGGGATAAAGCTCATTTGTTTGTCCAGGCTCGCAATCAGAGAGTTCATTTGCCTGCCGGCATACTCAATTTTTTCCTCCAGAGCCAGCATAGCCATATCTGCCCAGGGATCGTTCTGAATTGAGTCTTTGTTAATGAGCGTAGCGCGGTAAAGGAACTGGGGCATGCCCATAATCGGCTGCTTTCCTTTTTTACCATCCTCCCGACTCTCCCGTTTACGTCCCTCCCATAAACCTATCGCGTAGTTTGTATGCAATTCGATATGGAGTTCAGACTGGAGCGCCCCGGCCCGTTTTTGCTTTTCTGCCATCGTTGTCATTACCTGTATTCAGTTAAGAAGAACAGGCATAGTCGTGAATATCCCGTGGCACTAACAATGTGAAACTCATAATTAACCGGATGAAATTATGATCTATCAGTTTTCAATTGTTATCCGCTATTGCGCCCCGTAACGCTGATTATTTTTTAGTCACTGTTGCGCCCCGCAACACTGCTCACTTTTTAGCCACTGTTGCGCCCCGCAACACTGCTCACTTTTTAGCCACTGTTGCGCCCCGCAACACTGCTCATTTTTTAGTCACTGTTGCACCCCGCAACACTGCTTATTTTTTAGCCGCTGTTGCACCCCGCAACACTGCTCACTTTTTAGCCACTGTTGCGCCCCGCAACACTGCTCATTTTTTGGCCACTGTTGCGCCCCGCAACACTGCTCATTTTTTAGTCACTGTTGCGCCCCGCAACACTGCTTATTTTTTAGTCACTGTTGCGCCCCGCAACACTGCTTATTTTTTAGCCGCTGTTGCGCCCCGCAACACTGCTTAATTTTCAGCCCCAATTCTGTTCTACAACACTGCACAACGTACAATTGCTGCCATACCGAAACTAAATTTTCAATATATTTTCAAACAGTTATCTTGCTCCGAATGGCAGCAATCATCGCACTAATCTCATCGCGGGAAGGCCGTCTGGCAGGCTGCACGGGGATGATCGCCGCCGGTACAGCAGGTGTACCGGTTGTCCGGGGATTGTTGCTGCCGGAACCGGCAGGGGCAGGTGCTGCGGCTTCCGGCAGGTTCAGCTCACCGCTCCGGGCACGCCGCAGCATCGTGAACAGCCAGCCCACCGGGTTATTCAGCCTGCCAAGCCGCAGTTGCTCACGCAGCATGTCAGCCAGCGTCTTCGCCACCGCCTCAGGCAGTGAGGCCATCTGTGTGGTCAGCATCTGCCGGTCATCGCTGTTCAGTCCGTTCACAAAATCGTCAGGCAGAAAATGTTCCCCGCCCGGTATGTACGTTTTTTTATTCACACTCTGTGTGAAAGAACGTACGTTACAGTCCGGATTCCGGACTCCGGTGTAACTCGTTGATTTCAGGCTGAGTCCTGATTCCGGACTCTGTGTTTTATCCGCTGTCGGGGTACTGAGTCCGTTTTCCGGACTCAGTGATTCCGGGGCGTTTTTGGTGCTTTTTTGACTGAGTCCGGATTCCGGACTCCGGTTCACTGCCGGTCTCTGGCGAACCATTTTTTCAGGTGTGGACGGCGCGCTCAGGCGACTTTCGATAAGGGCCAGGCGACTGTGACGGTGACGCATTCCGGGGTCCTGAAGTATGTCATTCACCACGGCAAGCGCGGTCATGCGGACCGCTTTATTACGGCTAAGGCAGCTCTCTTCAACCAGCTTAAGCCAGCCCGGATCGAAGGTTTCGGCGTCACGGTAACCCAGCGGCTCG
This sequence comes from Kosakonia sp. H7A, assembly GCF_003028445.1. Classification (NCBI taxonomy): domain Bacteria; kingdom Pseudomonadati; phylum Pseudomonadota; class Gammaproteobacteria; order Enterobacterales; family Enterobacteriaceae; genus Kosakonia; species Kosakonia sp. H7A. The sequence continues at coordinate 41,681 of NZ_PYTZ01000005.1, forward strand.
TCATGTTGCGCGTAAATGTTGCCCCGCACACGCCCGCGGTCATCGCGTACCCGCTTACACAGGCTGAGCCAGCCGGTCAGGCGCAGCATCAGCAGGACGCGGCTGACCGTATCCCTCGATGCCTTCTCTGAATGCGCGGAGGCAAGCTGAACCTGCAGCTCATCGTAGGTCGGGAAGATGGCGCCTTCGTTCTGCTGGGCATAAAGTCTTATCATCACCCAGGCGGTTTTATCCAGCGGTGAAAGGCGTGTATCCAGAAACAGCCTGCGCGGGAACGCATCGTGCACGTTGCCCATGAACAGCAGCCCGCTGCGCTCCTGGCTGACATCGCCGGTATCGGTGCGCCGCTCAAGATTCTGCTGCATTCTGGCGAGCGTGTGTGCCACGATGCTGTCGGCGGGAATGGTCATTTTATGCTCTCCTCTTCAGCCTGAGACAGCACAGTGCCGGGATAAACCCGGCACTGTCTGGTCATCAGCAGCAGTCCGTTACCGCCGTATTTCACGGTTGTAGGTCTCATGGTCCATCAGCCACCACTGCCGGCCGCCATCCTTGCTCAGGATGCGCCAGAACGGCCCCACGTCTATCTTGAGGTAGCCGTTCATGGTCAGCCGGCGGAACACCTTCTGTCCACCGCAGACAGCGCAGAACAGCTGCTGCGCGCGGCGGCGTACTGCCGGTGACACCTGCTGCCGGGGGGAGAAATCACCCATCTCCATCACGCCTCCTTACGAACAGGTATTTCAGCCCGGCGGCCTGCGGCATTCGCCTCCCGACACCACTGGCAGACCCGGCTCCATACGGCCGTCAGTGAAAGACCCAGTTGCTCGGCCGCCAGCATCATCGCCTCCAGCGCCTGATGGGAGTCCGGTGATGACAACCCTGCCGCTTTCCACTCGGCCCAGAGCGCGGCGTCCTGTGGCTCTGTCAGGGCCTGGGTTCGGCCCTGCCGGGATTCAATGCCCATCAGACGGCGGCGGGCACTCACCTCCGAAGGAGACAGACCAAAATACCGGTCAATCAGCTCCATCGAACCACCGAGCTCCAGTGCGCGGTCAATCATCATGAAGCGCTTCTGCTCATTGCGGGCCTGATTCAGCATCAGCCAGAAGTTTTCATGATTCAGGGTGACATCAAGAACGGAAACATGTGACTGGCTGAGGTAATGCAGTTCATCAAGGCTCAGATGACTCAGCGCACGGATTTCCTCGACCGACATACCCAGTGACTCACAGCGGCGGATATTGCCGTTTTTGACGTCCATCAGCAGTGAGGACAGAATGGCCGTGGTGGCCTGAGAAAGATTATGCTGGCTCACAGGCCACCTCCTGATATCGCCCGGTCAGCGATGAGCAGAACATCAAAAAGCCAGCCCGACAGGCAGGCACTCCATAAAAGAACGTCAGTCATGTGCATGCCCTCCCGCTGTTATCTGCCGGGAAGCCTGTGCGCCACTGAGACCATGATGGAGGTCGGTATCGCGACCTGCGAAAAAACCGGCCACCCGGGCCGTTCTGTCACCCCGGCATTTACCCGCAGACCGGACCGCCATATCTGCCAGCGGCTCGCCGGCATGACGCCGGGCCAGCCAGCGCTGCAGTACGGCGTTCTCTTCCCCGGAGGGTGAAAAGGACTGCAACACCTGCCAGACGCCGGATACCCAGCCCTCACGGAACTGGTCTGCCCGGCGACGGCGCGTGCGCAGAAGAATGCGGCGCGTGCGATACCCGGACATATGTGCGTCTGTGGCGGCACGCAGCTGCCGCTGGAGAACGGTATAGATGTAGAGCGCCACCTCCGGTCGTTCGCTGAATCCATAAAAGTGCAGTGAACGGCGCACGCTGCTCACGCCCTGTGGACTGACATGAACATGCCACCCAAACCAGCAACGGCAGCCCGTGGCCATACAGACCACGGTTGCCAGCGAGCTCAGCCAGGCCGGCACCTTTTCTGCATCACTGGTCAGGCTGAAACAGACTGACTCACTGACATCACTGAGGGAAAGCATGTCCGGCGTCAGCCCGTGGCGCTGCATCAGCCGCTGTGCCAGCGCCACCGCACGCGCGGCTTCATGCGGGTTGCTGTTGCGGGTGCCCAGCGCCATCAGGCGCCGGATACGGGCAGTGATTTTTGCGTTATCCGACATGGCGCATCCCCCTGCCACCGTCAGCCCGGTGACGGTTTTTCATCTCTTTTACCTCCTGACAACCGGCACAGAGCTCCACGCCCGGAACCGCAAGCTGACGGGCAACCGGAATAGCCGCACCGCAGCATTCGCAGAACGCTTTCGACGGTGTTGCAGAGTTTACCGTTGCCCGGATGGCATCGATGCCGTGCTGGATGAACAGAGCTGTACTGGCCTGGGCCATTTCATCATTCAGATCATCAGACATTTTCCCCTCCTTTCGCAGCGAGTCGCTGCAGCTCACGCAGACGGCGGATAACGCGGATAAGGCGCATTGTTTTCACGACCGTGATATCGTCGAATACGGCCATGTCAGCCGGTGACTGAGAACCGAAGAAATTCAGGCAGAACATAAACATATTGAACTGCCTGTTGGGGAGCGAGCCGGACAGGCCCGCCAGGAAGAGGACAAATTCGCTGCCGGTTTCGGAGACGGCAAAGCCTGCTGACTGAGGGTTTTTATCCTCCCGCACATTGTCCGCGCAGCCCATCACCTCAGCAATCTCGAAGACAAGCCGGTAAGCCATATCCTGCAGGTGCTCAATATCATCCTGGAGTGCCGGGATGTGCCAGATATCACTGACGGGCTCAAGTCCGGTTGCGGCAAAGGCGACCGAACTGACGGACGCTGCCGGGGACGCATTCTCCTCGCCAAATGCTGACATCAGTGTGCCCGGGCTGAAATCAGGGAGAGAAATGCTGTCAGGGTCAGCCGTTTCACCGGAAATGACCGGCCGTCCGCCAAACAGATCATTCTGTACTTCACGACGTGGTTCACTGCCGGCGGTCATCAGTGCGTTCACAGGCAGTTCAGCATCTGCGGGCAGTTCCGGTGCCGGCTCAGGGCGTCCGGGCGTGGTCAGCGTGCCGCTGCGAAGTCCCGTGACCGGCGTTTCAGATGCAGTATCCGGAGGCAGGACAGTCACCTGCGGCTCCGGGGGTTCACGACCTGCCGCTCTTTCCGGTGGTGGTGTCAGTACGGGCAGCGGAGGCGGCTCACCAAACTGCTCACGGCGTTTCTGCTCGCGGGGGTCCAGTTCAATCATCCAGCGGTCATAGTTCAGGCTGGGATGTGGCAGCGCTTTGACAAGGTGACCTATCAGTTCATCACGCAGATGATCAAATGAGAAGCCATCAGGATCATTGAAATTGCGGCACGCCTCACCAAATACACGCTCGAATTCATCTGCAGAGTTATCGGATATGTCATATTTAGACCATACCTTCTCAGCAAGCGATCTCAGATTGAGTATCGGAAGGACCTGTCCACGACTTAGACCGTTTTCCAGAAGATCAGGCATGTACGGATGAAGATATTTAAGAGTATCTTCCATCCGACTAATACTGGATGCGTGAACAGGATAGCCTTCAGCATTCAGGAGATCAGACAACTCGCGAAGTGAAACCGATCTCCCCATTTGCTCTTCCTGAATAGTTCTAGCTTTATGAATCCCGAATGCTTTATCTATGTAACTCAGGTCTCCTCTGACTTCGTTTTCTGCCAGGTGCCCGACCAGACATTTCAACCGTCCTGGCCAGGGTTTAAAAATAGTGTGAACGCGATAGAAACGCTCATCACCAGTCTCCTGCCACAGTTCGCAGAGGATCTGATACCGGGTGTTACCCCCGTCGCTGAAAATGTAAACGTCTTCGCCGTCCGGATCGCGTGTCACTTTCGGTACCTGGACCAACCCACAGGCCCTGATGGAAGCCTTGATTTCATCGAAATGTGGGTTACGGCTCTTGCGGGGGTTGTCCGGATTTGGGCGCAGTTGGTCAAGGGTGAGGACCATTGCCATCTCGCTGACTGGCAGGGGGACTGCGGCGGGAACCGCATCACCCTGAGCCGGGGTTTTGCCGCGCTGCAGCATGGCCGCGCCAAGATTAAGATTACGGACGTTGCTCATGCGCTCCTCCCCGGTCGGCCCGCGATGTCAGAAAAACGGGTAAAACGACCTTCATACTGCAGGCGGATCGTCCCCGTGGGTCCCTGGCGCTGTTTACTGATAATGATTTCAGCAATCCCTTTATCCTCGGTGTTTTCGTGATAGACCTCATCGCGATAAATAAAGACGATGACGTCAGCATCCTGTTCCAGCGCACCGGAATCACGTAAATCACCGTTATTGGGGCGTTTATCCTGTCGGCTCTCAAGCGATCGATTGAGCTGAGAAAGCGCCACTATCGGGCAGGCCATTTCTTTCGCTAATGCCTTAAGAGACCGGGAGATTTCAGCGATTTCCTGGGTACGGTTTTCCTGTTCAGGGGAGCGCATGAGCTGCAGGTAATCGAGGCCAATAATTGAAGGCGCACCATAACGGCGCGCATTACGGCGGGTACGAATACGCAGCATCTGAGGAGTCAGGCCACTGGTATCATCTATAACCAGGCGCGCATTAAAATCCTCAGTACAAATCTTGTATGCCTCAGACACCCGGGCCCAGTCTTCATCATCCATCAGGCCGCTCTTCAGGCGCTGGAGTTCCAGACTGCTCAACGAGGACACCATGCGCATAAGAATCTGCTCTTCCGGTTGCTCCAGGCTGTAGAATTGTCCTCTGGAATCAGGCGTTTTCATCATGTGGTTAAGCAGCAGACTGATAAGAAATGCTGTTTTCCCCATTGATGGTCGGGCGGCGACCAACACCAGATCACCAGCCTGCAACCCACTGGTCAGGTCATCAAACTCATTAAACCCGGTCGCTGCACCGGTAATACCATCCGGCGTGTTGCACCGACGTTCAAGTTCGGTCAGCAACCTGTCCATACCGTCAATAAGCGTGTGTGCCTGTTCCGGTTCTGCACGCTCTGCCAGGCGAGTGATTTTTTGTTCGGCCTCTTCCATTACCGCGGGGATATCAGCACCGGGCTTTTGCACGTTTTCGGTAATATCCGCACCAATACGGGCAAGTTGCCGGGCCTGGCTGTACTTCGCCACAATCTCGCAGTAGGCACGAATATTCGCAGCACTGGGGGTGTTTTTGGACAGTTCGGCGAGGTACGCAAAACCACCCTGCTGCTCCAGGACATTAGTCCCCTGACTCTCAATGCTCTCTGCCAGAGTAATCAGGTCAATTGGCTTGCCTCTGCTGATAAGACGGGTCATTTCACGAAATATCGTGCGGTGAACGTGGTAGTAGAAATCATCGGTACTGACGAGCAACGCAACTTCGTCCCAGCATTCGTTATCCAGCATCAGACCACCAAGAACCGACTGCTCAGCATCCCTTGAAAAGAGACCGCTAATCACTTGTTTTTGTTCAGACATAAGCGCCCCCCGTTTGCGATAAGGAGTCGTTTAAAGCTGTGTAAAATGGCGCCGGACGAACAGTTGCCGGGAGTAAACTCCCTGAGACTGCCTGCACGATTTCAGACCGGTAAGTTTGGCGACCCCGGCCAGAAAGTGCGGACAGCACATTCATATCAACTTTGTCTAAGGAATCTCTATGAATTCTGACGAACAACTGCCATCCGGCATTGATTTTTCTGACTTTACTGGTAACGATTCGGGTAAAAGTCATTTCATGTCCCCTTCCCCGGCAAGCACATCGAACCTGTGTTTCCACTCCGGGAACAGTTCGCAGGCGAGTTTATGCATCGAGTCAAATGCGGAATCACTCTTGCGGGATGTTTTCTTCTCAAGGCGGTGAACAGGTAATCCGGATGCGTGCCCCTGCTTGTAAACATCAAGGTCATAAATGCGGGTCTGGAGCATATCGATGACAATTTTATCCGCATGCAGGCTGTAATCACCGCTCATGATGATGCTTTCGGCCTGCTCAACAGTTGTCCTGGCAAGAAGCGTATAATCCATGCAGTTCACAAGCATTCGTATGTGCGGGAGACTAATACCAAAAGCCATGTACGGGAGCAGTTCCTCCATTAAAGCAACCGTCCCGCGCATGAACTCACGCACGTCAGGCAGCACTGGCTTGACCATTCCAATCATTTCACCGGTCGCGGCCAGAATAATCAGCTCCGACATCACTGAGCGTGAACCCTGAGAATCTATCAGGATGACGTCATACTGGCTGAACACCGGATTTGACAGTGCATTGCGAAGACGCACGCGTCCGTCAGCAACATTAAGCATGTAGGTAGGTAAAAGGTTTCGGGGGTCGTTGGAGACGATGACGTCAAGATTATCGATCTCGGTGCGGGAAATGATGTTTTCGGCCCGGGAGAGGTCAACGGACTGCATCAGCAGCTCGTAAAGGCCACAGGGTGCTTCGTACTCTAAGGGATAGATGCTGCTGGCAGTGGGCTGGGCATGGTCGCCGTCAATGATGAGGGTTTTTATGCCTGCATCGGCGAGAAAACCGCCGAGATTAGCGGTCTGGGTTGATTTCCCCTCGCCACCTTTGGTGGAGACAACAGGCAAAATCTTAGGATTTAACCCAACGCTTTCGTATGCTTCTGATTTTAAATGCATTTATAACACCTGAAATTTATTCAGGTGAGATAAACAAACATTTAACATTCACTATCGAAATTTAACATCCGAACACGGGGATTGAAAATCCCCGTGTCCTTGGTTCGATTCCGAGTCCGGGCACCACTATTTAAAGAACCCAGCCTATGGCTGGGTTTTTGCTTTTCTGCTTCCGGACTCTCCATCGAACTCCGTTCGATTATTCGCCGCAAGCGGCTCACCCCTTCGGGGCCAGCGCGACAAGCGCGCTGTTCAACGCCTGACGGCGTTAGTCCGGGTCCGGGCACCACTTCTTCAAAGAACCCGCTCAAAAGGCGGTTTTTGCTTTTCTGGCTACGGTCAGACTGCTTATGGCGTCAGGGGCTGATTATGTGGATTTGCCTCAACTTTACCGGCAGAAAACGCCTCAAGTGAGAAATTAATAAAGGCGCGAATCTTGGGTGTCATTCTTTTATCCCTGAGATATAACAGCCATACCTGTCTTTCTCTTATATGCCATTCCTGAAACAGGCGTACCAGTCTCCCTGAAATCATGTCCTCCGACAGAAGTATTTCTGGCTGCATAACAATCCCAAGACCTGACCGGGCCGCTACCCTCAGCGCCTGTCCATTGTTAATCGTCAGTTTACTGTTTACCGGGATTTCAATTTTTTCCTCACCTCTGCTCAGCCTCCATGGCGAACGGGACGACGTCGAGAGAGAAAGCAACTGATGCTCGAAAAGCTCAGAAGGATGTGCCGGTGTGCCATATGCTTGCAGATATTCCGGTGATGCACAGACTGCCATCCGGTATGGCATCAATGGTCTGCCAATCATACTGCTGTCATTCAGCTCCCCAATTCTGAAAGCAATGTCGATCCCTTCATCAACCAAATCGATAACCCGATCGGTCAGAGTAATGTCAATCTCAACATCCGGTGCCATTTTCCTGTAACGCTGCAGCGCGGGTATGAGACATTCGGTACCAAAAGATATGGGAGCGGTTAGCCTCAGTTTCCCGGCAAAGGAGTGCTGCAATCCTTCAGCCTGCGTTTCGGAGGCCGCCACCCTTTCCAGAATGTCATGGCACTGCTCCAGATAACTGAGGCCAAAATCGGTCAGCTTTTGCTTCCGCGTTGTCCGGTTCAGCAATCGCATTCCCAACCGATCCTCCAGTGCCGCTATATACTGACCCACCATCGCCGGAGTAATGAGCAGCTTTCTTGAGGCAGCACTCATCGATCCGGATCTGGCCACTTCAGCAAAAACCGTCATCGCCCGGAAAAGATCCATTCGATACCTTTACTTTAAAGTCATTAAATTTATAGGCTGATTATCCTTAAAAAACTATTTTATTACTATCCCGGTTGAACTTAATGACACCCGGAGAATTTATGAACAGATTGCGTTTCGTGGACAGAGCCGTTGTGGTTACCGGTGCCGGTAGTGGGATGGGACGGACAGCAGCAATAAGGCTGGCATCAGAAGGCGCAAAGGTTATGCTCCTTGGCCGGCAGGCAGGGATGCTCGAAGAAGTACGTGATGAAATAAAACGAGCAGATGGCCTTTCTTATGTTTTCCCCTGTGATATCAGAAGCCAAAGCCAGGTGGAAAAGACCTTTACCGCTGTTGCTTCTGTTTGCGGGCAAGTTGATGCCCTGTTTGCGAATGCAGGGTATCTCGGGGCTTTTAAACCGCTGGCTGAAGCAGATATCGCGGACTTCAGTGAGCCACTGGAAACCAATCTCAATGGAACATTTCTGACGATCCGCCACTGTCTGCCCCTGATAAAGAAAGGCGCAATTCTGATCAATGCTTCCTGGACCACCGGAAGTGTGATGCCCGGCGCCGGGATTTATGCAGCAACGAAAGCAGCATTGCTTGCAATAATGCGTACACTGGCCGTGGAATGTGGCCCCCGAGGTATAAGAGTCAATGCTGTCAGCCCCGGAGTTATTCTCACCCCGATGGCAGCATCAGCACTACCCGAAGAAACGGTTAACGCGCTGGCTTCACGTTCATTATTACAACGCAATGGTGTTCCTGAAGACATCTCAGGGACAGTGGCATGGTTACTTTCTGATGATGCCAGTTATGTTACAGGGCAGGAAATTATGGTGGATGGCGGTTTCACTATCGGTGGAATGAGGTAACCACTTTTCGTTCAGGACCATGTGATGAAAATCATTTTTATGACATGGTCGCTGGCAATCACTGTGATTTCTCCTGACCTTCCTCGGCTTCCATCCCGTCATCTACTACAGCCGCTCATTCTCTGTCAGGGGAATATCCTGCACCATCCGAATCAGGTGATTCTGGCATTCCGGATACTGTACTTCAGATGACGTTTTCGGAAGGTAAACAGTACTTTGCGCAGGCCATGTGGTACGGACATTGCTCAAAAAAATCATAGATACAGAAACCATGCCCCCGATGGTACCAGCGCCAGGATTTGCCTCCTGCTGCCTGGCCTGCAGCTATGGCACCTTGCTCAGGTATACCAGCTTTTTATTACGTCGCACCAAACCACATATCCCAGTTACCGTTAAGTTTTTTGCCACACGACGGTAATTCTCCTACGGCACGGGTGATGACAAACAACCCATGCCGGAACAGATAACCGAGAAACGGGAAAGTTATGAGGGAGTCTAAGCCACAGTTAATCTGCCGCTGGAACGGCTGGTCGTATCATGATTGACACGAAAAGTGGATATCGCCTCCGCCAGCGCGCTGGCTTGCAGCTCCAGTGAATTGGCTGCGGCAGCGGCTTGTTCAACCAGCGAGGCGTTCTGCTGAGTGACACTATCCATCTGCGAAACGGCAAGATTAACCTGATCTATCCCGGAGGCTTGTTCGCGCGAAGCGTGGGATATTTCCGCAACGGTATCAGTAACATGTTTAACGGATGTCACAATTTCGAGCATGGCAGCCCCTGCCCGCCCGACTTGCTCAGTTCCCGCATTCACCCTGTCCGTTGAGTTTTGGATCAAATCTTTGATCTCTTTAGCGGCTGAAGCGGAACGCTGAGCCAGCGTACGCACTTCACTGGCGACGACCGCGAAACCTTTCCCTTGCTCTCCGGCCCTGGCGGCTTCAACGGCGGCATTGAGCGCCAGAATGTTCGTCTGGAAAGAGATGCTGTCAATCATGGAGACAATGTCAGCGATTTTGCTGGAGCTTGTCGCAATTTCATCCATGGTCTGAACCACTTCCGATACCGCTTTTCCGCCCGATTCGGCAATTTCTGACGCCTTAAGGGCCAGCAAATTCGCCTGGTACGCGTTGTCAGCATTCTGCTTCACGATGGAGGCAAGCTGTTCCATTGATGCCGCCGTTTCTTCAAGCGAGGATGCCTGTTCTTCCGTGCGGGATGAAAGATCCAAATTCCCTGCAGCAATCTCCCGGGAACCCACATGTATTTCATCCACCCCGTTTCGAACCTGCGCCACTAAATTACGCAGACTCTCCTGCATACCGCGAATAGCGTTGAGAAGTTTGCCGATTTCATTATTACCGGCCATCTGAATATTTGTTGTTAAATCGCCTTTGGCGACAGTATCAAGATGTTCAATAGCATAATTTAGAGGCCGTAATATTACATTACGAAGAACATACAAAACAGCAACACTAATTAAAAGAGCGAGCAACAATCCCACAAACATAACCCATAATAACTGACGGTATTGTTTTTGTTGCTCATCTACCAAATTATTAACAATTTCATTGGTGCTTTTTTGATATTTTTCCAGTGCGGCTGAGAAACGCCCGCCAGCTTTATCAATTTGCTGCACGTTAACATCGTAGTAACCTTGTACGTCCCCAGCCTTAAGTAATTGCTCAGCCTTATCAAGGAGTGTATTCAGCGCGCCAGCCGAGGTAACCAACTCGTTTTTTATCTCTTCATCCCGGCTATCCATCACCGGCAGAGTTTCAAATCTTCGCAGGTTGACCAGCATCCTTTCGTGGGTGGTCTGAATATTTTTAAATACCCATGCCTCGGTTTTTCCCTCTTTTAACAAGCTTGCATAGACCAGCGCAAAACCAGCACGCGTACGGGCTGAGTCTTTGTAGATATCATTAATCAGGATCACCCGACTGTCAGAATTGTGAATAAATTCAGTCGTGTTTGTTGAACGGGTAAATGCGAAAAAACCCACGGATGAGATAGCCACAATAATCAATACAAATATCGATATTGCGCCTGACAGCGCCACCCTGACAGAAATGTTTTTCATTAATACATCCTTACCTGCGTGTTCCGTAAACCCTCGTGTTATCGGTAACACCATCATCGGCAAGGCCGCTGAATTGTTTAACCTCTTTCTGTAAATTTTGCGAGTCTGCCATTACGCTCCTCTTATTGACTATTACCCCCTGAGCCGCGGCATGAAAAAGCTTAAAAATTAATACTGGCTGCAATTGAACTTGTGGTATGTCGGAATAACAAGTTTACTTCCACAGTGTTTACAAACGCGATGGCTTTCGACCATTAGCAACATTAATCAATCAGGAGGAAAAATGCATACGTTAGGAATGATTACCGGTGCAGCAATTGTGCTCATTATTTATTTTTTGGTTAAAAAAAGACGCCATTCAGCCGCAGGCAACAAAACTCAGAAAAAACAGAATTAAACTTTTCACCGGGGTCACTTCCTGGCCCTATAGTACGCCGCTACTTTTCATGCCGTGCCGCGAACCGGTCTTTCCCACGACAGACAGACAATCGTTAAGCTCGTTACCTGACTACAAAAGAATAGTTCCCTGTCGATAATTATATTTCTTATCACTCTGAAGAAATTACTGATATTCATAGCGCCTTCCACTCATACTTTCTCGTTTTCCTTGCCAGTAAACTCCCATCATTATTTAACGCAAGGAAAGGGTTATTCATGAAAATTAAAATTATCGCACTGGCCGTGGCGCTATTCAGTGCCAATAATGCATTGGCTACCGAAAATATCTCTCTTGATATGTATCGCCAGTTATTACCCAAAGATTCCTCTGGCCAGATTGATTATGATCTACATCTGGCAGATAAATTATCACTGCCGTATCACTGCAATATTAAGCAAGACAGTGAAGGCCGTTATGAAATTGATCTGGATAACTGCGAACATCATGATCTTAACTGGAAAAAAGATCGTTCCGGCGTGGTGAAACTGGATCTGCTGGGTGATAGCTCCGGTGCCACCATGGTTGAACACAAACTGTGGGCAATGGCCTTCGCGCAGGCCTATGTCAGCACCATGATCCAGATGCAGTTCGGGCTGGACAAAGAGAACGGTACCTTTGATTTGCAGCGTCCTTTCGGCGTGGGCGAGAGCTTTGGTAACTATTTCGCGCGTAATATGGGACCGAACTACTTTGTCTCTAAAGGGCTTCAGGAAAGTTCATTAGGCCGCGATCTTCCTGCTCCATCGGAAGAAGGAGATGACGGCGTCCTACAAATTGAATATCCGGGCAGCGCCTGGAGTGAATTACAGGGAACTGGCGGCGGCGGTTTCCCGCGTATTTTTGGTATGATGCAACCGAAAAAAATCCTCGACTCCTTCTCCGGCCCGGCACGCAATATTATTGGTTCAGCCGTAACCAGCGGCTTTTATAACGGTTCGGTGATTGGGATTAACACCGGTTCTCTGCCGTGGGATAAAAATAAGACCGATACGACAGTGCGTATTCAGGATTTTATTCAGGACAGTAAGGATAAAGATACATTAGCGATGGTAATGAGCTACATGTACAACCGTGGCCCCTATTCCGTTAAAGAATTGCTGCTGAAAAGCGAGCAAAGTTTCCAGCATTGTATGGCTCTGACAGACCATCTGGAAAGCGATCCGGCCTGTTTCGTTCAGTTGAATGATTTCGGGACTCGCTATATTCGCCAGATCCCATATGTCACTCAAATGCTTAACGAAGCAAGCCTGAAAGAAGAAACCCGCTATGAAACGCAACTGACGCGCCTTGATGTCAGCAACTACTTTGACCTGCTGGCCCGCTATGGTTTCTACAGCAATGCGGAGATGGCGAAAGCCAAGCCTGCCGCGATGGCCCGCTTCGATGAACTGGCGAAAAACGGCGAGATTTCCTGGTCTCACGATTTTGCCAAAGTTCTGGAAGCGCTGATGGTGGAACTGCCGGTCACCCAGTTTGCAGAGAAGAGCCCTATTGACGAGTCGCTGGTTTCTACGCTGACTAACAGTGACGACCAACGTCTGTTCCTCTCCGTGGCGGATAATGTGGGTACGATCGTCTCGCACGACTGGCTGGAGCCGAATGCTAAAATCGCGCTGATGCCGGGTAGCCAGGTGCAGCAGGCCGCATTTGAAAATGGCGCAGGTATGGATTGTGCAACGCTGATCCAGGATCAGCTCAGCAGCCTGGACGGCACGGCACCGGTGCATCTTTTCATGCAGCAGGAGAATGGCCAGTGCTCGATCAGCCAGGAAGGGGATGAAACCCCGTCCGAAAAACCGGGCATTCCGCAGAACGTTCAGGCCAGCAATATCACCACCACCACTGTGACCTTAAGCTGGAAAAAAGTGGCCGGTGATGTCGCTCGCTATCAGGTATACCGTAATGGCGAGCTGCTCGAAAGCCCGCAGTCAGAGTCGTTTACCGACAGCAATCTGAAGCCAGGCACTGCATACGTTTACCAGGTCGCAGCAGAGTTCAGCAACGGTTTAGTGTCCGACCTCAGCGCTTCGCTGAATGTGAAAACGTTAGCGGATGATGCGGAAGAAACGCCAGCGCCGGGTGATGTTACGCCATGGGCAGAGGGCGCCGTATATAAAGTCGGCGATCGCGTGTCGTTCAACGGCAAAACCTATTCCTGCCTGCAAGCGCATAGCGCTATTGTCGGCTGGGATCCGGTCAGCGTTCCGGCACTCTGGAAGCTTGAAAGCGCTCGTTAATAGCGAGCATTGACAATAAAAAAGCCCGGTACGCAAGTATCGGGCTTTTTCCGTGGTGATAAAAAATTAGAACAGCGCTTTACCCGAAGCGTCTTTGACATTCGCTTTCCAGGCGGCACGAACCTGGCTGGTTACAGACTCCGGCAGCGGCGCATAATCGAGGCTGCTCGCAATCGCGTTACCGTTTTTGTAAGACCAGTCGAAGAATTTCAGCACTTCTGCGCCTTTCGCTGCGTCATCCTGTTTTTTGTAGACCAGGATAAAGGTCGTGGAGGAGATCGGCCACGCGTCTTTGCCTTTCTGGAAGGTCAGATCCTGGGCGAAAGATTTGCTCCAGTCAGCCCCTTTGGCGCTGTTACTGAAGCTCTGCTGCGACGGTTCAACCACTTTACCGTCGGCATCAAACAGTTTGGTCCAGGTCAGGTTGTTCTGTTTGGCATAGGCGTATTCCACGTAACCAATGGAACCAGGCAGACGCTGTACGAAAGCGGCTACGCCATCGTTGCCTTTACCACCGAGACCGACTGGCCAGTTAACGGTTGAACCTTTACCAATTTTGCTTGCCCAGTCTGCGTTCACTTTAGACAGGTAGCTGGTGAAGACGAATGACGTGCCGGAGCCATCTGCACGACGCACAACGTTGATATTGGTGTCCGGCAGTTTTACTTTTGGGTTCAGCTTAGTGATTTCCGGATCGTTCCATTTTTTGATGGTGCCCAGGTAGATATCACCCAGCGTTTTACCATCCAGAGTCAGCTCGCCGGATTTCACGCCCGGGATGTTCACTGCCAGCACCACACCGCCAATCACAGTCGGAAACTGGAACAGGCCATTTTTTGCCAAATCTTCATCGCTCATCGGGGCGTCGGATGCGCCAAAATCAACGGTTTTTGCAATGATCTGTTTGATACCACCAGACGAACCAATTCCCTGGTAGTTGACCTGAGAACCCACTTGTTTCTGATATTCAGCGGCCCACTTTGCGTATACCGGGGCCGGGAAGGTACCGCCTGCGCCAGTGACATTGGTTGCTGCGAAAACGGTAGTCGTAGAAAGCGCAAGTGCTGCGGCCATCAGGCGAACAGATGCATTAAACGTTGCCATAATCTCTCCAAAAACGAAAAAGTTGATAGATTTTTGAATAATTTTGCGGACGGAGGGAAGGATAGAGCGCTTATATGACAATTTTGTGTCATGACAAAAAATAGAGCGGTATCAATCAGCAGAAAAAAACCTCCGGGCAATTACCCGGAGGAGTGAATGAAAAGCAAAATAAAAATGAAATTAACCTAAGGGTTAAAATGTGCAACCCGGCAATCATAGATTGGGCGAAGTTGCAGTAGCCGGGGATTATTAGATAGTGAAAAAATCGCAGCTATATGACAAAAGCCCCAAAAGAGTGTAAGCGTATTTTTCTACACATGACCGTATCGTTACAATTCGCGACTGACGGCGCTGACGATATTTATCGCCGCCCGGAAGACTTTCCATCCTGTTATTTTCCGGGCGGGTCTTTACTTACACTTGTTATTTCCGCAGTGCTATCGCGTTATTTAGCGTGACCGGTTCAGACTGGCCCGCAGAATCTTTACACCACAGTTTTTCATAGGTATAACCGGTCAGATCTTCCACCACCGCCCGCGCTTGCGGCGCAACATTCTGTTTCAGACCGTTCGCCTTCAGACGATCGAGTTCATCAACGAAAATCTTATGCGTGCGCTTGTTCAAATGGAATGTCAGCGCCTGCCACAATGCCACCAGCAATAACCCAACGGTGCCGACAAACAGCAGCAGCACAATGGTGGTCACCGCTTCCTGCGGCTGTACCTGGCTGCCTTTAACGAAACCACCGCTTTGCAGTAACAGACCGACAATAAAGGTGGCAATCGCGACGGTGGTTTTGCGTGAGAAGGTCATTACGGCGGCAAACAGCCCTTCCCGGCGCTGGCCGGAAATCATTTCGTCAATATCCGGAATGAACGGGAAAACGTTCCACGGCGTGAACTCCAGCACACAGCGGCCAACCTGATACACCCCGGCAAGAATCACCAGCAATAGCACCTTGTTCTCCGTCGGGAACTGGTACACCAGGAAGAAACCGCCCAGACACAGGATCATTACGCTGTAGGCGAAAACATAAAGCCGCGATGGGCCATATTTAATCATCGCCACACCCGCCGCCAGCGTTACCGGCAGCCCGACGATACTCATCGACAACAGGGTTCCCGCCAGTGAAGAGGAGACGTGCAGGCAGTAGACACAGAAGAAAACAAACACTGTGTTATAGACATCTTTTGCCGTAAATGAGAACAGATAGATAGCCAGATGTTTACGAAAAGCCCGCACTTTAAGCGTTGAAGCGTAATCTTTAAACAGGGTGAAAAACGCCTGCAATTTCTGGCTCGCGCTGGTCGGCTGGTAGCCTTTTTCCATCTCCGCCAGCATTTCCGGCGTTAATTCACGTTCCCAGGTGACTCGCCAGGAAATAAACACACAGAGCATAAACAGCACGGCAAAAACGATACCGTTAATCAGATAGGCATCGGCATTTTTCTCCCCCAGCCAGCCAATCAACACGCCGGGAATAAACGTGGCGAGGAATGTACCAGCAGCGGAAAGAAACATACGACAGGTGGAAAGTTTAGTGCGTTCATTAAAATCTTTGGTCATTTCCGAGGGCAGCGTTTCCCAGGGAATAAGCACCATTGCCGCGATCACTTCAAATGCCAGGTACACGGCGAGATAAAAGAGAAAATTCATCCCGTCGAGCCATAACAAAATATAAACCAGCATTAATGGTGCGCCGATTAGCAAGAAAAACCGGCGGCGGCCAAATTTCTTGCCGAAATAGTTTTTGTAAAAGTGGTCGGTGAAGCGCCCCATAAATAAGCTGACGATAGCATCAACAATACGGGCAATCGCCACAATCGAAGCCGCTTCAATCGGTGACAGGCCAACAAAGGTGGTATAGAAAAAGAGTAACCATGCACCAATAACGGTAAATGCGCCGCCGCCCATAATATCCGTCATGCCATAGCCGATACTGACGGGAATAGTGACTTTCCGGTTTTTGCGGATCATAGCGTCTCTCCGCGTTTATGCAGCTTACCCGCCAGCGGGAAACCGTTAACCCAATGAGTTTGTTGTTTATTTTTCATGGACATCAAAACTCCATAAGCGAATCTTCATTCAACCATGTCCAGCGTAAAGCCGGGATCGTTAAGGCAAATACATCACGGCTTTCACGGTATCTCCCTTACGGTTTTTATGTCTACTACCATACAAGATAAGGTGTCTGAATTGTGACCGGGGGCGAAGGGTACAGAAAAAAATCCCTTAAAAAGACGGAAATGAGAGGTGAAACGCAATTTCAAAATGGATTTTGGTGGGGTAAGAAAATAAAAAACCCGCCTGTTTTAGGGCGGGTTCTAATCCGGTACGCACAGTTCATTCCAGTAGCTGTAGCGCATCACCAGATGGAAGCGCTCATTTTTCATCGTAAATCCATACAGATGGATGATAATCAAGGCCGTAGAGCAGGCCGAATGGGATCATCAGCGCCACATGGCGACCAGAATCATATTCCCCTTCCTCCACGTGTACAGGCAGCACGGGAGCAAGGCGCTCAAGCCACTGTTGCAATATTTTCTTCATCCGCGAGTTCTCCGGCTAAGGTTGACCTTTTCAGTTAAGCGCAAACGCTTCCATAACCAAAACGAGAATTTTTGCGCTGGATTGCCGAAAATCGCATATACCACAGCAGATCATTGTCGCTAACAGTGTTTGTTGATGAGAATGACCTTCATTGCGGGATATAAAAAAGCCCCTGCACGATCGCAGAGGCAAGGCTGTGTCCGAGCCATCAAACGTATTAGTTAAATACCATACCACCATCAATCAGCAGGGACTGACCGGTCATATAGTCTGAATCCGGCCCTGCAAGATATGAGACGCAAGCTGCCACATCTTCGGGTTCTGACAAGCGCCCAAGCGTGATGCGTTTGGCGAACTGTTCGGTGCCGTAACCGAGCGGTTTGCCCGCGGCATCAGAGACCTGGCGATCGATTTCGGCCCACATCGGGGTTTTCACAATCCCCGGACAGTAACCGTTAACCGTAATGCCCAGCGGCGCCAGATCGCGCGCGGCGGTCTGGGTTAAACCGCGCACGGCGAATTTGCTCGAACTGTAGACCGCCAGTTCCGGGTTGCCGACATGCCCCGCCTGCGAGCAGGCATTGATGATTTTGCCACCGTGTTTTTCCGCTTTAAAAGCGCTGACCGCAGCCTGAATCCCCCAAATCACACCTTTAACATTGATGTTATAAACCTTATCCACCACTTCCGGGGTGATCGATTCAATGGGGGTTGAAGGCGCAACGCCTGCGTTATTGACGATGACATCAAAGCCTTTTAGCTTGCTTCTGGCCTCTTCCACCGCGGCAAAAACCTGTTCGCGATCGGAAACATCTACTGTTACAGCAATCGCGCTGCCCTGATGGCTATTGATCTCGTCGGCCACGGCTTTGGCGGTGGCGGCGTTATAGTCGGCAACGGCGACGGCAAAACCATCTTTCGCCAGACGCAGCGCAATGGCTTTACCAATTCCCTGACCGGCGCCGGTCACGAATGCGACTTTTTTCATCACTTCTCCTTGGTTATTCAAAGAATCTGGTTAAGGTTGAGCTGGCCCATCAACAGCGGGTTATCGCTGTAATCCACCGGAATGGCGACGACTGCCGGGCCCTCTGTGTCCATCGCTGCACGCAGTGTCGGTTCAAGTTCCGCCGTGCTCCCGACGGCAAAACCTTTCGCGCCAAATGCTTCGGCATAGGCTTTAAAATCCACCGGGCCGAAATTCACCCCGGAGAGACGCTGGTATTTTTTCTCTTCCTGAATCGCCACCATGTTGTAGGCGTTATCCACCCAGATGATGTGCAACACATTCGCGCCGAGACGCACAGCGGTTTCCAGCTCCATGCTGGATTGCAGAAAACCGCCATCGCCGGAAACCGACACCACTTTGCGCCCGGGGTTAACCAGCCAGGCGCCAATCGCCCACGGCAGTGAGACGCCCATCGTCTGTTGACCGTTAGAAATCATCATCTGGCGAGCGCGGAAGCTATAGAGATAGCGGGCGATCCAGATGTGAAAACTGCCCATATCGACTGTCAGCGTCACGTCGTTATTCACGATGTCCTGCATCGCCCGCACAATGCGCAGCGGATGAATGGCAAACTGGTTAAGCTGCGCGCCTTTGCGGTTGAGCAAATCGCGCTGGTTGCAGCGATCAATCAAAATCTCCGACGCGCGCGGGGTGAGGATCAGCGGTTTTTCAATCTTCGCCGCCAGTTTGTCCAGCGTGCTGGCGATGTCGCCAATCAGCTCAACGTCCGGAATATAGTTGCGCTCTTCATAGGCGGGCAGCACATCAATATGCACCAGTCTGGCGTTGCCGGTGTTCCACATCGCAGGTTCATATTCCACCGGGCTGTAACCAATACAGATAACCAGATCCGCCAGATGCAGAAGCCGATCCCCGGCCTGGTTATTGAATAAGCCAACGCGTCCGGCGAAACGGCTGAAATGTTGCTGGTTGACTGCGCCTGCCGCCTGGTAAGTACTGGTGACCGGAATGTGGCTTTTTTCCAGCAGCAGATGCAGCGCCTCGATATTCTCCTGTCGGCTGGCCATCAGCCCCAGCAGAAACACCGGGTTTTCCGCCGCGGAGATCATTTTTGCCACGTCGTTGATCATCGCATCCGGCGCAGCGCCTAACGCAGGAGGCGAGCCGGCAGGCAGGATCGCGCCGCTGGCGGGTTGATCGGCAATATCCTGCGGAAGGCTGACAAAAGCGCTGCCCGGGCGCCCCTGCTCTGCGGCGCGAAACGCATTCGACACCACTTCTGCAATGGCATCAGAAGAAGGGACTTCCACGGCGTATTTGGTTACCGGGCTAAACATCGCGACGGTATCCATGCTTTGGTGCACCAGTTTGGCTTTGTCGGCGCGTTTAACCGCGCCGCCCAGCGCCACCACCGGATCGCCTTCGCTGTTCGCGGTCGCCATGCCGGTGATAAGGTTGGAGCAGCCGGGCCCGGAGGTTACCAGCGCCACACCCGCTTTGCCGGTAATACGTCCGACTGCACCCGCCATAAAGGCGGCATTGGCTTCGTGACGAACCGGAATTATTTGGATGGATGAATCCAGAAGGGAGTCAAAAACTTTATCGATTTTCGCGCCTGGAATGCCGAAAACCTGTTTAACGCCCTGAGCTTCCAGTTGTTTCACCACCATGTCGGCGCCATGCGCCCACTGCTGCGTATGGTTTTCATTGCTCATTAGTCACTCCTTTGTCCGTGTCTCAGCTCTCTACCGAACGAATTGCGGCATCGAGATTATCCGGGTGCAGATCGGCCTGAAGAAACGCCTCATCCGCTGGCAAATCAACCATCAGTTTGTGAATCTCACCGAAGGTCAACGTGCCGTGATCCAACTGATAATCCAGCAAATGACCACCGCCGCGTCGATCGTCGGTAATAAAGTGTTCGTGATAACCGGCAACATTGATTCCCTGCATATGCTGCGGTGTGCGGAAACCAACCAATACGCCCGCGCGGCTGTTAAAGCGAAAGACCGGCTGATCGTCGAGTACGTCGGTCATCGCCCGATAAGGTGGCGTCTGGCGCGGCACGGTGCGGGTGTGCGCGTGGCGAAAATGGCCCTCAATGCGCAGGGCGCAAAAGAGGTTGTCGGAAGGAATCTGTTTATCAATGATCTCGTGCAGTTGTTGTCGGCTGACGGGAGCATCGAACTGCTGGCTGTAGCTCGGCCGGAACCAGGTCATCACGGCGAACGGTGTTTTTTGATCCGGGCGCGCCTCCCTGGCGCTGCCATCTGCACGCAACTGATAGACTTCGCTGTTGAAGGCAATCAGTTCGCCATCCAGTTCATTAAACGTGCCGAGTCCAAAGTCGCCGTGATTGAGTAAATCCTTAATCGTGGTATTTCCTTCGTAAACCCCACTTAATAGCGCACTCATTAGCGATGTTTGATATATCACACATTCAGGTTTGCTTTTAGAAAAAGCACGAATTGTTTCACTTAAATTTTCTTTGCAGGAACAATCATTTAGATTAGTCATCCTCTAATACCTCATTGAGTAGACCTTTAGAAAAGCTGATTAAATATTGACTCGCTTCAGCGAGAGATTCCAATATACAAACCATCAAGGTTTGAGATGTTTTCGATATGGAACTTCGTTATCTACGCTATTTTGTCGCCGTTGCGCAGACGCAACATTTCACCCGCGCGGCAGAAATGCTGGGCATGTCGCAGCCGCCGCTGAGCCAGCAAATTCGCCGTCTTGAGCAGGAAGTGGGGACGCCGTTATTTCACCGTTTAACGCGCGGTGTGGAGCTTACCGAGGCGGGCGAAGCCTTCTACGAAGATGCCTGCCAGATCCTCGCCTTAAGTGATGCCGCACTGGAAAAAGCCAAAGGTATCGCGCGGGGGATCAACGGCAAACTCTATCTCGGCGTGACCAGTTCCAACGCTTTTCACATCCGCATTTTTGCCGTGCTGCGCCAGTTTCAGCATGACTATCCGCAGGTCATGCTCCATCAGAAAGAGGACAATATGGCGACGCTCATGCAGGAGCTGGATGAAGGGCTGATCGATGTCGCTTTTGTGCGCCTGCCCTGTGAAAACAGCAAAATCTTTAATCTGAAATTGATTGATGAAGAGCCGATGCTGATTGCGTTACACCGCTCACATCCGCTGGCTGATGAAGCCGATCTCGCGCTGTCGGAGCTGCGTGATACGCCTTTGGTGATCTTCCCGCAGGCGGTGGCGCCTGGGCTGTACGAACTGATTTACAACGCCTGTCTGCGTGCCGGCATTAATATGAGCCACCCGCAGCAGGCATCGCAATTTTCTTCATCGCTGAGCATGGTCAGCGCAGGATTTGGTTTCGCCATTGTCCCGCAATCCATGTCCTGCTTTAGTCATCCGCTGGTGACGTTCCACCGCATCAAAGGTGAAGTGTTGAAAACAGACGTGGCGCTGGCGTGGAGAAAATTCGAGCGTTCACCGGCGGTGAAGCGGTTTATTGATAACTTCTGAACAAAAACGCCCGGTCTGCGCCGGGCGCGTGGCATTTAGCTGCGATGCGTATTGACCACCTGACCGATCCCTTTTCCTTCCAGCGCTTCGTGCGGATCGGCAAAGAAATCGATATTGAAGCACGTATCATCGGTAAGTAATTCAATGTGATGCCAGTATTGCGGCGGGCTGATGCCAAAGTGCCCGGCCTCAATCACCACTTCCACTTCCGGCGTGGTGTCGTACTCACCGGCAAAACCGAAATACTTCACTGCGCCCTGCATTACCGATAAACGGCCATAAACGCCCTTTTTCGTATTGTGATGGGTGAGCAGCGCCTGCGGTACCGTCTCTTTCGTCCAGAAAGGCGTGGAGCGGGTATGGCGGAAGTGAACCGGAATTTGATATGCCATCGTGAATCTCCTGAAGTGACGTATTACCAGCCGCACACATTGGTTTCTTCATCCGATTCGTAACCACGGACAATGTTAATCAACTCTTTTACCGAATCGGCGGCATTAAGCGGATCTTTCAACGCTTCAAGGCTGGAAAATTCTTTATCAACAGAAACGCCATTATTATTGTTCGTGACCGTCAGAACATATTCACTGTTATTTTCACTAAACCCGAAAGTCAGCTCCGCAACCGCTTCTGCGGCGACATCCGGTACATATAACGACATCGGCTTCAGCCATATTTTTTCTTTCGTTTCATGCTTGCCGGAATGAGAAACCGCTAAAGAATATCCTTTATTTTCAGTCGTCATGATAAATATCTCACTCTTCCAGCAAAATTTTCGGGTCAACATAGAAATCGACGCTAAATATTGTGTCGTCGGTTAATGCTTCAATGTTGTGCCATTTTTCCGGCGGAAAGACGGCAAATTCCCCGGCATTGATCGTCACGGTTTCCACCGGTTGCGGGCTGGTTTCATCCGCGTAACCGTTATAGCGGATCGCCCCTTGCGACACGCTCAGTCGCGGGTAAACACCCTGCCGGGTACCGGCGTCCAGATGGCGTTTCCAGATAGACGCCGGGGCGGTTTCTTTCGTCCAGAATGGCGTCGTACGAGTGTGAACATAGTTTGCGGGTATGGTGATACGTTGCATGTTTCATCCTCAAAGTTCTCAGCAAGCGGAGCTCACCGGGAGGGGGAAAAGCATATGTTGCATATCATATACCTCTTTTATGATTTGTAGACTACTTTTTTTAGTGGTTATTTATTGCTAATTTTCGCTACTCAAAAAGGGTTATTGTAAAAGACCATAAACAGGGTGAAAAATAGTCTCATTACGGCTTTAAATATAAGAGAAAAGGGACAATGAAAAGCAAATCAAAACTCAATTCATTCTATTACGGCTTTCCCGTTTTTATGGTCACAACGCAAGATAGCGAAGGGAAAAATAACATTTGCGCAGCTTCATCATCAATTTCACTTGGCGAGAAAATTATTATTGGAATAAGTAAAGGTAGCAAAACACATAGCAATTTAATTGCCGGTTCCGATGCGGTCATCAATATTCCCGATCATACCCTGTGGGAGAAAGTCGAGCAGGTTGGCAGGCTGACTGGCGGCGATACGCTGTCGGAAAACCAGACCAAATGGGGCGTGGAAATTTGCCATGATAAATTCGCCAAAGCCGGGTTGACTGCGGAAGCCTCAATTGACGTGGCGCCGCCGCGCATTGCTGAATGCCCGATTCAGGCGGAATGCCGTTTAGTGTCCATCAGCGATAAAGGCCGTTTTATTCTCGCCGAGCTGGATATTGTCAATCTGTGGGTAGAAAACCCACTCTTAGGTGAAAACGGCATTGTCGATTCCACCCAATGGAAGCCGCTTATTTTTAATTTCCGCGAATACGACACGGTCGGTGATGCGCTGGGCTTTAACGTTAAATACGGCAACTGATAACGAAAATTGCCCCCGTTGCCGGGGGCAATGCCTGAAAATTTACTCCAGCAGGGTTTTATCCCAGCCATCGAAAATCGCAGCCAGGCTGTATTGCGCTGCGTTCGCCTTCGTGAGCTGGTAGCGCGCGCCGCCCTGCCCGGCGCCAGGCCCGCGATTATCGGATTCATAAAAACGGCTATCTTCCGGGTAGAACCAGATTTTATTCCCGGCTTTATCTTTGCCGGACATTTTGTCCCAGCCGTAAATATGGTCATCAATCTCGCAGTGAATAAATGCCGCCAGGCCAATGGCATGCGGATCGGCATAACGCCCGTCACTGAATTCAGTGGTTGGATGCCACGGACGCCCAAGCGCAAAGCTGTTTGCCGGCACGCCCGGCTCTTTGCTTAATTTACTGTTGATAATAAACAGGCCAAATTTCTGATCCTGTTGGGTGGCGGGCGCGGTGATATAGCCGTACGGCGGGTCGATATCATTGCGGTTGCGGGCAATAATGTCGCAGCGGTCAAACACCGCAATGCCAGGGCCAAAGATAAAATCGACATGACCGCTAACTTCACAATCGGTGAAATAACTGCGGCTGCCGCTTTTGCTGTAAAACGTGTCCTGATACCCCTCCAGCCGGACATGGCGGAAACGCGCCTTATCTGCACCTTCTGAAATCATCAGCGCTACCGCCTGCGTATCTTTCAGTTTTTTCGGATCGGTATCCGCCAGAGCGGCATTGGCCGGAAAATCAAAGCTGTTGCGGATGGTCAGGTTCTCGATCGTCACGCCGGTGGCGCGGATCTCCACCGTACTGGTACGCCCGGTTCCCCACTTTTTCCCGCTGGCATCCAGCGCGCCCGCAGGGGTATTCGCTTCAATCTGCGTCCGATCTTTTGACTGCCCCACCAGCGTGACCGGTTTTTCAATCACCAGCCGCTCGTTCCAGCGTCCCTCTTTGATCAGAATGCGCCACGGCGTACCGCTTTTCGGCGCAGCGGCCAACGCCTGGCTGATGGTGGCAAACTCGCCCGCCTGCGGTGTGGCGGAAACGACCGCGTTCCACTCTTCTGCCAGTGCAGAGAACGGGCTGGTGCCAATACAAGCCAGCAACAGCACGGAATAGTGCAGTGTCCTCATCAAAACTCTCCTTCGTTTTTCAGTGTGTCAGTCAGCACGCACAACGAAGGTGTCTGGCGAATTTGCCGGGCCACCAGCGTGACAGCATTTGCCATTACGGGCAGACAGCCCAACAGCGCAGTAAATCCCAGAGGGTATTGCATAGGTATTCTCCTGAAACAGATCCTCCCGGCCTTACAGCCCGGTGTAATTGAAAATTTCTGTTTCCTGGAAAATGCGAACTTAACAAAATGCCGGAGCGCGCAATGCATATCCGGCTAAAAGAAGGTGTTAATTATTATAGAGATAAAAAAGAAACGAAGTTTTACACATTAAAAAACACTGTTTTGAGATCAGATTCAAAAATATGACAGATGGCAAACAAGCCCGCAGCAAAGCGGGCGGGAGATCACAAAGCAAACACGCGCGCGCAGCCGTTAATCTGGATATTGACCTTCATACCCGGCAACCAGCCTGGCCGGGTAACGGTCTGCACGGTGATGCGTTCATCTGTATGCGCAAAAGCGAGCGTCAGCGCGGAGAGATAACCCACGAAATCGATATCCACAATGTGCGCCTGCGGCAGCCCCGCTGCGCTGTCGCACGGCTCAACGCTGATTTGCTCCGGGCGCAGCATAATGCGCCGCGTGCCGGAAGCAGATACATCATCAACCAGAATATCGCCAAGCTGGCAGCGCGCTTTCCCTTGCGCCACCTCGGCTGGCAGAATCAGCGCGTCGCCTAAAAACAGCGCCGTTTCTTCATCCGCAGGCTGCGAATAGACCTCAAAGGGCGAGCCAATCTGGGCAAAGCGCCCGTGGCGGATCACCGCAATCTGGCTGGCGAATGACAGTGCCTCTTTCTGATCGTGAGTGACCAGAATCGACGCCACACCCGCCTGAGTGAGTAAATCTGCCGTCGCTTTACGCGTGGCGGCACGCAAACCAGTATCAAGCGCGGAGAAAGGCTCATCGAGCAGCATCAGCGCCGGTTGTTGCGCCAGCGCACGCGCCAGAGCGACACGCTGCTGCTGACCGCCGGAGATCTCATGCGGCCAGCGCTGGGCCAGTTTGCTATCCAGCGACACCATTGCCATTAACGCATCCACGCGCGCACGCTTCTCATGACGGGAGCCGCTCAGCCCCCAGGCAATGTTTTCCCCCACGCGCAAATGCGGGAACAACGCACCTTCTTGCGGAACAAAACCAATTTTACGTTGATGAGCGGGAACAAACTGATCGCCAGCAAATAGCGGCTTTCCGTGCATCATTATCTGTCCGCTGTCCGGCCGCTCAAACCCGGCAATCAACCGCAATAACGTGGTTTTCCCCGAGCCAGACGGACCAACAATCGCCGTACGGCTGCCGGGAGGAATAAGCAGGTTCACACTGTCCAGCACACGTGCGGAGCCAAAGGATTTGGAAATATTGCTCAGTTCTAACATCTTAAAGACCCGACAGTTTTTGTGATTGCTTATAAAGAAGGCCGGTCAACGGCAGGGAAATCAAAATCATCAGCAGCGCGTAAGGCGAGGCCGCAACATAATCGATCTCGCTGGTGAGCGCCCAGAAACCGGTCGCCAGCGTGCGAGTACCAAGGGGTGAAAGCAGCAGCGTGGCGGTCAGTTCATTGCTGACACCGAGAAAGACCAGCGCTGCAGCCGCCGCAGCACCAGGAGCCGCCAGCCGCAGCGTGACGCTCAGTAGCGCTCTGCCGGGCGAAGTACCAAGGCTTTGCGCCACCTGTTCCAGTTCCACCGGCGCTTGCGCAATCCCGGCGCGCAGATTGATGAGCGCTCTGGGCATCAGCATCAGCATATACGCCAGAAACAGCGTCACTTCAGTCTGGTAGATTGGCCTTGCGTAATGAATGGTGACGGTGACCAGCGCCAGCGCGACAACAATGCCCGGCAGCGAACTGGTGACGTAGTTACATCCCTCCAGCACGCGAATCAGCGGACGCGGATGGCGCACCGCAAGCCAGGCCGTCGGCAGCGCAAATGCCGTTGTCAGCAGCGCGCCGCAAAATGCCAGAAATAACGTCTGACGCAAAGAGAGCCACAAATCGGCGCTGGACCAGTTCGCCAACCCGCCAAGCCACAGCCAGCGGGCGAGCACTATCATCGGCGTACCGAGCGCAAGGATCGCCATCACCAGCATCAGCGCGAATCCACACGCTGAACTCCCGCGGCCAAGCACAACGCGGTGCTGTTTACGCGCCGCGCCTGCGCCGACGCGAGCATAACGCGCTTTACCGCGCGCGGCGGTCTCCAGTAATAGCAACGCCAGACAGCAGAGGGCGAGCACGCCCGCCAGCATGTTGGCAGCCGGACCGCTAAAGGTGGATTGAAACTGGTCATAAATGGCGGTGGTGAAGGTATCAAAACGGATCATCACGAACAGGCCATATTCCGCCAGTAAATGCAGCGCAACCAGCAGCGCGCCGCCGCAAATCGCCAGCTTGAGTTGCGGCAAAACCACGCGGAAAAAGATGCGCCACGGCGGTGTGCCCAGCGAGGCGGCTACATCTTCAAGACCCGGATCCAGCCGACGTAATACGGCGGCTACCGGCATATAAATAAAGGGAAAATAGGCCAGCACTGCGAGAAAAACGGCGGCGGGCAAACCATTGAAACCCGGCGCGACGCTGACCCAGGCATAACTTTGCACAAACGCCGGGATCGCCAGCGGCGCAACGGCCAGCAGCGACCAGACGCGTCGCCCAGGCAGCGTGGTTCGCTCCGTCAACCAGGCCATGGCAATTCCTGCCGCCACACAGGCCGGAACAGCGCAGGCAATCAGCAAAAAGGTGTTGTTGAGCAGCTCGCCAACGCGCGGGCGGAAAATGAGCGCCTTCACCGTTGGCCACCCGGTATCAATACCCACCCCAATAACAAATCCCACGGGCAGTAAAGCAAGCAGTGCCGCAAAAGTGGCTAATACCACCAGCACCCCGGAAGGGCGGCGCCGGACGGTTTGGCTGGCCGCGCGGCGTGTCGCCGGAAGACTCAAACTGGACATAAGACGCTCATTCATACCGCAATTACAGGAGACCGGCCTCGGTCATTAACTCGCTCACTTTTTTGCTATTCAGCGCAGAAGGCTCGACCTTTGGCGCATCCAGTTGATTCAGCGGCACCAATTTCGCGTTGGAAACCGCGCCCGCACCGACGGCATATTCAAAAGCGGTATTGGTACGCAGCATATCCTGCCCGGTTTTACCGGTGATCCACTTGATGAAGGCCTGCGCCTGTTTCTGGTGCTTACTGGAGGCTAAAACACCACCGCCGGAAATGCTGACGAAAGCGCCCGGATCCTGATGCTTAAAGTAGTAAAGCTGGGTGTTTTTGCTGTTCTCGCCGGTTTTGGCCTGATCAACAAAGTAGTAGTAGTGGTAGATAACGCCGCCATCAATCTGCCCTGCATTCACCGCTTTTAAGACGGTGCTGTTACCTTTATAAGGCACGAAATTAGTTTTCATGGCTTTCAGCCAGTCGAGCGTGGCCTTTTCGCCTTTCAGCGTGAGCATCGCGCTGACAATCGCCTGGAAGTCTGCGCCTGACGGAGACGCCGCCCAGCGGCCTTTCCATTCCGGTTTGGCTAAATCCATTATCGATGCCGGAAGCTGAGCCGCGCTGATTTTTGTCGGGTTATAAACAAACACCGTGCTGCGCGCGGCAATACCGATCCAGCGGCCATGCGCCGGGCGGAACTGCGCCGGAACCTGCTTCAGGGTATCGGCATCCAGCGGCGCGAACAGGTTGGCATTATCGACCAGCGTCATTGCTGGTGAGTTTTCGGTGAGGAAGACATCAGCAGGAGAAACCTTTCCTTCCTGAACAAGCTGGTTGCCCAGTTCCGTGTCGCCACCGTTACGCAGCGTCACTTTAATACCCGTTTCTTTGGTGAATTCATCAACCCAGGATTTTGTCAGGTTTTCGTGCTGCGCGTTGTACACCACGATCCCGTCGTCGTTATTGGCGGCAGATGCCGCAGACGCGGCGAAAACCGAAGAGATGACCAGTGCGATTGAACAGAACGGCAAAAAGCGATTCTTCATCCTCATTCCTTTTAAAATAAGTGTAATAGTCAGCGCATGCGAGCCGCCAGAAGTTTAATACTAGCAAAGGTGAAATGAGAATCGAAATAATTATCAAAAAGAGCGTTTCGAAATTAAATCCCATAAAAATATGGTTAACTAAATTAATCCTCCAGTTATTAACTACAGGATATTCTTAAGATTAAGACAACCTTAAGTTACGCAGAAATATTTCATCTATTATTAAGCATGAGGTTCTGGCAACTGTTGATTTTCTTTGAGAGGATAACAAATTAGCACCTGAACACGCGGAATAAAATACAGGCATCGCATAACAGCCTGAAAAGGTAAAGAAAATAGCTATGAAAAATAAAAAGATAGATACAATGGCAAAAGTGGCTATGCGCAGCAGAGGCTTGTCGGTGAAGGAGAGACGCGTTCGCTATCAGGGGAAAATTTTCACTTTTAAATATGTATCCGGCCACTATGAAGTGTTCTTTAATGATGAAAAGGTCGATGTTATCGAAACAGAAAACATCAATCAGGCAATTGCCGACTACAAAGAAAAACACAACAAAACCAAACGCCAGATACCGTAGAAATTAACCACATAATTAATGTGGCTGTACCACTCATCTTCATCATAATAACCCACCGTTTATCCCGGCAAATTCCTCATAAAGCCAATATTAAGCATGCTAAGTAAATGGCGCATTCTGTCGTCCCAAAAACGGCAGCGATGTGCCCTCTCTCGCAGCAAAACGCCAGACAGCCGCAATCCTCAGCATTAAATTGCTGAAGCAAAATGGCACCGATACTGACTTAAACTAAATACACAACAACACAGCTATGATATTCAGCTCAGGCCACCCATAACATATAAGATATATTTTATGGATAAATTCTGAATAGCCTTCGCCTTTATTACAAATTTACCGCCAGAGGATTATTCCAGATCCGTTGGCTGCGATTCTCCAGGCGTGAATGTCTGCACTTCCTGCGCGACTTTTTTGGCTTCCTGCTTGCGTTGTACATGTTCGCTGTTTTCTTTCTCGGCCCGGGCGATGTCCAGTTCCTGTTGTGTTACTTTTTTGCCGGAAAAGGCGTCAATCATTTCCGTACTACCGTCAGGATATTTAACAACTGTTACCAGACGTCCACCAAATTGCGGAATGCCGGTCATCGCCAGCGAATAATCAATTTGATGATTTTCGACTTCTTTCTTTTCTGCGAGCTGCTGCTCCGCCTTTATAGCCTTCGCCTCTTTATGGCTTTCGGCGCGGCTGGAGAGCGTCACTTTAGTACTTTCATCCTGATGAGATTTGTTACCCGCTCCGCTTTCACTGGTGGTGTGTGGATCGGCTTTGGCCGCCGTACTTTCTTGTGTTGCATTGGCAAGGTGCGTGGTTGCCTGAATCGCCTGAATCTCCTGCATCATTATCTCCGCTGATGGTTACCCAGATAATCCGCTAATGACTCCTCCGATCTGAGTCGAAAAAAAACCCTCATAACGATTATCGACAGCAGAGAGAAACGGGTTAATAACAAATAATGATGAAATAATCAGCGCTACAGACAAAATTTAAATAAGCAGATACCGATCAATAATATAATAATTTACGTTAAGGTGGATTTATTAATTTTAATATTATTTAAGTTATCTATTAAAAGTTAATTATGTACATTGCAGCAGTGTTTATTTCTTATTGTTAAAACATTCATGTGTGGAAATGCTATAGCCATCGAACACCGCACGATAACCGCATCCGACGCAAAACGAACTCCCCGCGTCTGCGGCATGCTGCTACTCTCAAACTCTCACAAAATGAAAAACAGCAGGAGTGATCATGAGCCAACAACCTTTACATGCCGCACCGCTAAGCTGGGGCCACGGCCCCCGAACTTTCGAGATTTTTATCGAACCCACCTGCCCCTTCTCCGTCCGGGCGTTTAACAAACTGGAAGCGCTGTTAGAAACCGTCGGCGAAGAGAACGTGACGGTCAAAATTCGCCTGCAATCACAACCCTGGCATCTCTTCTCTGGTGTGATTGTGCGCTGTATCCTCGCGGCTTCGACGCTGCCCGATGGCAAAAACGCCGCGCATAAGGTACTGCGTGCAGTTGCCGATCATCGTGAAGAGTTTGAATTTACGGATCATTGCAGCGGCCCGAATATGGATGCCACACCGCAGCAGATTATTGAGCGCATTGAAAACTACAGTGGCGTGAAACTGGCAGACGCTTTTGCCCGTCCGGAGCTGCAAACCGAAATCAAATGGCACTGCAAATATGCGCGCCAGAACGGCATTCATGTTTCCCCAACCTTTATGGTCAATGGGCTGGTGCAGACCGATCTTGGCAGCGGTGATGATATCAGTGTCTGGGCGCAGCGCATCCTTGCCTGAACCCGCAACCATTTATACTCACTTAACCTGAACTTCAACACATCAACGAAAAGGCGGACCAAAATGTCAGACAACTACCAGCCACCGAAGGTCTGGACGTGGGATAAATCCAGCGGCGGCGCTTTCGCGAATATCAACCGCCCGGTTTCCGGCCCGACGCACGACAAAACATTGCCGGTGGGCAAACATCCGCTCCAGCTCTATTCGCTCGGCACGCCGAATGGTCAGAAAGTCACGATCATGCTGGAAGAACTGCTGGCAAAAGGGGTTAGCGAGGCGGAGTACGACGCCTGGCTGATTCGTATCGGCGAAGGGGATCAATTCTCCAGCGGTTTTGTCGACGTCAACCCGAACTCCAAAATCCCGGCGCTGCGCGATCACAGCACGACGCCGCCGACGCGCGTATTTGAATCCGGTGCCATCCTGCTGTATCTGGCAGAAAAATTCGGCCACTTCCTGCCAAAAGATCCGGCAGGACGCACAGAAACGTTGAACTGGTTGTTCTGGTTACAAGGCTCTGCGCCATTCCTCGGCGGCGGTTTTGGCCACTTCTACAACTATGCGCCGGTTAAAATTGAGTACGCCATCAACCGCTTTACCATGGAAGCCAAACGCCAGCTGGACGTGCTGGATAAACAACTGGCCAACCATAAATTCATTGCGGGTGATGAGTACACCATTGCCGATATGGCGATTTGGCCGTGGTACGGCAACGTGGTACTTGGCAATGTGTATGACGCCGCCGAATTCCTCGATGCGGGCACCTACAAAAATGTGCAGCGCTGGGCACAGGAGATTTTCGCCCGCCCGGCAGTGAAACGCGGTCGCATCGTTAACCGTACGTTCGGCGCGCCGAACGAGCAGTTGCACGAGCGCCATGACGCCAGCGATTTCGATACGCAGACCGAAGATAAACGCAACGCCTAATCTTCCACACCGGGCGGAATGCCGCCCGGTTTCTTATCCCGCCGCCAGCTCGTCGCTCTCCATTTGCCGAAGCGCCGCAAGCGTCGCCAGCGCCTCCTGCTCATCAATAATGCTCATAGCAAAACCGACATGTACCAGCACCCACTGGCCGAGCAATTGCTGTGGCGATTCTTCGCACACCAGCGCGATATTAACGTCGCGACGCACACCACACACATCGACCTGCGCCAGTTGATGAAAATCTTCGCCAACGGCCACCACCTGGCCCGGTACGCCTATACACATCGTTGTCTTACTCCACTTCAATACTTTTGATCTGCACGCCGTCGCTGTGCTCAATATGCAACGTCGGGCAGTGACAGCGCGGGCACTCGTCGTGCCGGGTGATCTCTACCGACGCGCTACAGTTCCAGCACCACGCTTGCGCGGGTTTATGGATGATATGCAGCGCGCACCCCTGTGCCAGCGTATCGCGACAGGCAATATCGAAACCGAACCGCAGGGCGCTCTCTTCGATACAGGCCAGCGCGCCGATTTCCAGCCAGACGCCGGTCACGCGCTGCGCGCCATGCTGCTTCGCCTGCTGTTCGATAATTTCCACCGCATTCTGGCACAGCGATAACTCATGCATGCTGCGCGCCTCGCTGGCCGAACAGCAGCGCGCGGCGGCTCAAGCTGGCATCCGTTACTGGTAGCGAGAGCGCCATCTTCAGGCAGTTATCCGCCAGTTGTACGCCCTGTTGCGGACTGAGATCGGGCGTTAATGGCGACATCAAGGAACAACTCAGGTACTGCCCCAGCGCCGGTAATTCGCCAACGGAAAAAGTCATCTCGCCGTAGGGCAGTTGCAACCCCAGCCGCTCGCTGACGCGCCGCACCGGCCAGCATTGCTGCGGGCCGGGATAGATGTGCAAACTCAGCATCCACGGCGTCAACACGCAGCCAAGCCACTGGTTTTCAAACAGAGTAAACGGCGTGGCGTACACGTCCATTTGCGGGTGCACAAACGGCAGCCCCTGCATTTCATGGGCGGCAATCGCCTTAAAAGCCTGCTGCACTTCGCGGTGCGGCGAAACGTCAAATCCTGGTAATTCATCATTGTGCATGAGCAGTCTCCCGTGGCGTCAGCACAACGCCGGATTCAGCTAACGCGTCAATCACCGCCGCCAGCGCGCTATCAAGGCTGGCTTCCACGATTGGCGTCATGCCGATATGCGGCTCCAGCGAGGCTGGCGTAACGCCAATCAGCGTCAGTTTCGCCGGAAACTCACCGGTAAAACGCAGTGCCGACAGTACGTCCGCCAGCCCCAACTGGTGCGGGGAAATTTTATTGCTGAACAGCGTCGGCACTTCGTCATCACGCAGGATGATGACCCTTCCAGGCTCGCTTTTCCGGCTGACGATCGCGTCGGCAATAATCAGGTGATCGCGGTTAGCCATCGCGTCGAGCAATTCCATTCCGGCGGTACCGCCATCCAGCGCTTCAACCTCTTCAGGCAGATGGAAGCGCTGCGCCAGCGCCTCCACAACCCGTACGCCAATCGCTTCGTCGGTCAATAAAATGTTGCCGACGCCCAGCACTAAAATCGACATCACAGCACCTTCACCGACACAACGTCGTTGCCATCCGCGTCCAGCACATGCACTGCGCAGGACATGCAGGGATCGAACGAATGCACGGTGCGCACCACTTCCAGCGGTTTTTGCACATCCGCAACTGGCGTGCCCACCAGCGACAGTTCGTACGGCCCGGCGTCATCATTAAAGTTGCGCGGCCCGGCATTCCAGGTCGAGGGCACAACCGCCTGATAGTTGGCGATTTTACCGTCTTTGATCACCACCCAGTGGGAAAGCATGCCGCGCGGCGCTTCCAGAAAGCCGACGCCTTTAAACTCGCCGCTCTGCGGAATGTCGGTTTTCGCATAGGTTTGCATGTCGCCTTTGCCGATATTATCGATCAGAGCCTGATACTGATTTTGCAACACGCCGTGCAGTTCGCAGGTGTGAACGGTGCGGCCAATAATGCGCCCCAGCGTTGAATGTAGCTGCGCCACGGCGATCGTTTTGCCGGTCAGTTTCTGGTAGATAGCGACAATATCATTCAGCTTCGTCGCCGTGGTTTCGTGCTTCGCCGCCAGTTTGCAGAGCATATTAGCCAGCGGACCAACCTCCACCGTTTTGCCGTAAAAGGTGGGCGATTTCACCCAGGAATATTTGCCCTCTTCCTGCCAGCCGGTGTACTGCGGTAATGTCGTGCCCTGCCACGGCTCCTGTGGCGCCTCGTCTTTGTACCACGCGTGTTTTGCGCTCTCCTGGATCCCTTTCACCATAAACGGATCGTCACCGGTGGTGATCGCCCGGAAAGTGCTGAGATCGGCGTTTTCGATATAACCGCCGGGGAACAGGAAGCTGCCATTTTTCGCATCGGTGGGGAATTCCGGCGTACTGAGGTAATTTACCGCGCCTTTGCCGAGCGACAACCACTCGGGATAGAACGCAGCAATGACAGCGGTATCGACTTTATAAACCTGTTCAATAAAGCCTTCGAGGCGATCGATAAACGACTTCAGGTACATCAGGCGTTCAAGGTTCAGCACTTCAATACCGTCGAGATTGATCGGGTTGGCGACACCGCCGACCGCCAGATTCTGGATATGCGGTGACTTGCCGCCGAGCAGCGCCACAATGCGGTTAGCATCGCGCTGGCACTCCAGCGCCTGCAGGTAGTGTGCGACGGCTATCAGGTTCACTTCCGGCGGTAACTTCATTGCCGGATGTCCCCAGTAACCGTTGGCAAAAATACCCAACTGGCCGCTGGCAACCAGCGCTTTGATCTTATCCTGCACCGCTTTGAACTCGCCTTCGCTGTTCAGCGGCCAGTCAGAGATCCCTTTCAGCAGCGCGGCGGCTTTTGCCGGATCGGCCTGCAATGCCGAGGTGATATCCACCCAGTCGAGCGCTGAAAGCTGATAGAAGTGGACGATGTGATCGTGGATCGAGTGCGCGGCAAGAATGATATTGCGGATGTACTGCGCATTCAGCGGCACATTAACCTTCAGCGCACTTTCTACTGCCCGCACCGAGGCGATCGCGTGAATGGTGGTACAAACACCACAAATACGCTGCATGATGATCCAGGCATCGCGCGGATCGCGATCCTTCACGATCTCTTCCATTCCGCGCCACATGGTGCCCGATGACCAGGCCTTTGATACAACGCCGTTTTCAATTTCGCAATCAATGCGTAAATGACCCTCAATGCGGGTCACCGGATCGATGGTGATACGTTGACTCATGCTTCGCTCGCCTCATGTCGCGCAGGTGTTTTTAACGGAGGAATAATCGGCAACAGACGTATGAGTAAGATGTATGCACAGACTTCAATTGCCACAAAACCAATAGAGATCAACAGCTCCTCCCCGGTCGGGAAGTAGCCGTATCCGTTGCCGGGATTGAACGCCAGCAGCGAATAGGAGAGCCGCCACAGCGCGCAACCTAACAGCATGCTGAGCGCGGCCAGGAACAGAACGCGGGAATCGTTGCGCCAGCGGGAAACGCGCAGTGCCAGCAGCGGGAAATCCAGCAGTGCCAGTTCCAGCCAGAATATCAGGCTGTAAAAATCCCCGGCGAATGCGTAATGCCACTTGCCGCGCCAGCTGATTTCACCGACGCGCAGCAGCAGGAACAGCGCCAGCAGGACGCTTAGCACGCCCATCAGTTTATTGAACAGGCGCTTCTCATCCGGGCCGTTGCCGCGCAGGCTGGCCTGCATTAAGGAGCCTTCAAAGATAACGATCGAAAAGCCCATAATAAAAGCAGTCAGCAGTGAGAAGAGCGGCAGCATTTCGTAGCTTTGCCACAGCGGATAGACTTTGTATCCGGCGGCAATCATCAGCGATCCCATCGATGACTGGTGCATCGTCGGCAGCAGCGCGCCAAGGGCGATGATAAAAAACATCACCTTGTTTAGACGGCGCAGCGAGACCTTCCAGCCCAGCCTTTCCAGCAGCGCAGGCGCAAATTCCAGCGCCATCACGCCGATATAGATGGTCATACAGACTGCCGTTTCGAACAGCACCGAATTGACGTTGAAGTATCCGGGAATATAGAAATACGGCAGATTCCAGTAACGGCCAACATCGATAGTGATGGATAACCCACCCAGCGAGTAACCGAACAGGCTGCACAACAGCGCCGGACGTACCAGCGGATGGTAATCGCCGCGGTTGAAGACATAGACCGCCCACGCCAGCGCCCAGCCGCCGCAGGCAAAACCGGTGCCGATCAGCAGGTCGAAGGCGATCCAGATCCCCCACGGATAACCGCCGTTCAGATCGGAGACCGATCCAAGACCGAAGATCAGACGCTTGAGAATAAAGATCGCGCACAGCACGATCAGCGGGGCGAACAGTAGCACGGGTTTGCTCAGCAGCTTACCGCCCATGGCTTGTGGATCATGACTCATGGTCATCCTCCTCGTGGTGCGCCTTTGTATTACGCCGTACCAGCGCCGTCAGACCTGCCAGCACCGCCAGCGGCAACATCATGCCTTTGTACACCGTATGCTGAACGTGTTCGGATCGCGCGCCGGTCGCCAGGGAGTCCAGCGCCGGTAAACCAAGATCCGTATAAGGCACGCCTGTCAGCACCAGCACCTGTGTGCCGCCGCCCTCTTTCTCGCCGTACAAGTGCGGGTAGTAGTGCGGGACATCGTGAAGGTAAACATCGTCGGCATGCAGCGTCTGGCGGGGATAGCGATATTCGGAACCCGGCTTCAGCGTGAGGCGTTTTTTGGCTTCGGCCAGTAACTCCTCGCGGGTGCCGTAAATCACCGCCCCTGCCGGGCAAACTTCCACGCAGCCGGGAAGCTCGCCTTTATCAAGACGTTCGACGCCTTTCTGATTGCAGAGCTGGCATTTGTGGATCTGGCCGAACGGGTTGTCGTAATCATATTTCGGCACGTCGAAAGGACAGGCGACCATACAGTAGCGGCAGCCGGTACAGACATCCGGGTTGTAATGAACAATGCCGGTGACAGCGTCTTTCTTCAGCGCCTGTACCGGGCAGACCGACACGCAGTTGGCATCCACACAGTGCATGCACTGCTTTTTGATGTAGGCATAGCCATTTTCGGTCTGGTCTTTGTTTTGCCCGTTACCGCTGTGCCAGACCTGAATAATGTTGTTGGTATACGGAGAGAGTTTGTCGTTGTTCGACCAGGTTTGTTCACCCTGCGGATTAGGCACCGGCGAGTTGATCGCCTGGCAGCGTGAGACGCAGGCCTGGCAGCCGACACAGAGCGTCGAGTCATATAGCATTCCCAGCGCTCCGGGGATCGGCGGCCGGTTTTGCGCAGCGGCAAAACTGGCGGACGATCCCCCCACCAGCAGCGCCCCGCCGGACGCTACTTTGAGAAAATCACGTCTGTTCACGGCTATTCTCCCTGCGAATCAGCGTCGTTTTTCTTCTGTTGCCGTCCCAGCTCGCGCACCGTCATCACGCCAACGCCCGCCACCAGACCGACTACGCCACCCAGCAGACCGACGGCCGTTGCTGACACCGTGCCGCCCTCTTTCAGTTGCACGTCAGGTTTTTCAGCGCGCGGTGTTGGATTTTCGACATGAGCAAGCTGAGAGATGCCTTTATGAAAGCCAACGCCTTCTTCATTACAGCCGTAACAAGGGTGACCAATAGCAACTGGCCATGCGCCGCCGACATCGCAGAACTGTAACGTCGAGCAGTTGCCCCAGGTTTCCGGTCCTTTACAGCCGAGGTGATAAAGACACCAGCCCTGCCGGTGCCCGGCATCGCCGAACTCTTTCGCAAAACGCCCGGCATCGAAGTGCGGACGGCGTTCGCAGTGTTCGTGGATCAAGCGCCCGTAAGCAAACGCGGGCCGGTTTTTGCTGTCCAGCGCCGGAGGTTTGCCAAAGGTGATGAGATGCGCCACGGTAGCAAGGAAATTCTGTGGGTTCGGCGGACAGCCAGGAATATTAATCACCGTTTTCCCCGGCAACACCGCCTGCAAACTGACCGCGCCGGTAGGATTCACACCTGACGCCGCCACACCGCCCCAGGCGGCGCAGGAACCGATCGCAATAATAGCGGCTGCGTTTTCTGCCGCCTTGCGAATATGGTCAACAATAGGCTCGCCGGCCACCATGCAGTAAATGCCGCCGTCTTTCATCGGAATGGAGCCGTCAACCACCAGCACGTACTGGCCTTTATACTGCTCCAGCGCATGGTGTTTGTTCTCTTCGGCCTGATGCCCGAACGCGGCGGAAAGCACTTCGTGGTACTCCAGCGAAATGGTTTCCAGCACAAGGTTTTCAACGGTGGGATGAGTGGCGCGAAGCAACGATTCGGTACATCCGGTGCACTCCTGCGCACCAATCCAGACAACCGGAGGACGTTGCGGATGGCTGATGGCTTCTGCCATCTCTGCTGCCGCTTTTCCGCTCAGTCCCATCGTGGCCGCCAGCGCGGCACACAGCTTCATAAAATCACGACGACTCACACCCTGGGATGCTAAATGTAAATTATCTCCTGCCATTTATTTTTATTCCTCAGCCCGAACTAAGAATATTCTCCATCCAACAGGAAGAAGAGTGCTGCGATCGCCCCGACAATTAAGCACATAAAAATCAGGGGCATTATGCAAAAATGAGACGGGGATTACAGTACACGGACTAAGCGTAGGGGTATTAGGGCACAAATGAACAAAAAAAAATGAAAGTCACCCTCGACAAAAGTGACCTTCACAAAAGAGAACTACATATTGAGCGAAGCGTATTGTTATGTTTCGAGGCGGTATCCCGCCATAAAAAATCGGAGCACTATGCTTGAGTGACTCTCGCGAAAGAAGTCCATCACCATCTCTTTATCCAGCCCGTAGCGGCGAGTGAGAATACCTGCTTCCCACGCGCTGAGCTGTCGATCGCCTGTCTTTTCAAACATGCGGTGCGAAAACCCAAGGACAAAACCCCGCTTATAGTCCGGGCAGAAATGCGCCACATTGCTGGCGCTATCCGCCTGCGCTGCATTCAGCCCGGCCATTAAACCTTTACCAAAATGGTTTTCCATCGTTATCACCCCCAATCGCTATATAAAAAATTATATAACGATCTATTGCGGGGGTGATAGCGCTGATTAAAACGCCACCCATTCATCCGACGATGCGGCAGATTTAGAAGTGGTTTTGCGCGACAAATCCGGTTTTACCAGCGCTGTCGTCGCAGGGTTATGCTGCTCGTTACTGGAAAGACGGAACTTCTGAACAGAACGTTGCAGCTCTTCTGTCTGGCGCTCCAGCGCCGCCGCTGCCGCAGAGATCTGCTCCACCAGCGAGGCGTTCTGCTGCGTGACGCTATCCATCTGGCTGATCGCGACGCCCACCTGAGAGATACCTTTACTCTGCTCTGCAGAGGCCGAGGCAATTTCTTTCATAATGGTGGTCACTTCGGTCACGGCCTTAAGGATACTTTCCATGGTGGTGCCGGTGTCATTAACCAGTTGCGCCCCTTTCTCGACGCGGCTGACTGAATCGGCGATCAGCGTTTCGATCTCTTTCGCCGCGCCCGCACTGCGGCTGGCAAGATTACGGACTTCCCCGGCGACAACGGCAAAGCCACGCCCTTGCTCACCTGCGCGCGCCGCTTCAACCGCAGCGTTCAGCGCCAGAATGTTCGTCTGGAAGGCAATGCTGTTAATGACAGTGGTGATCTCAGCAATTTTCTTCGAGCTACCGGAAATACCGTCCATCGTGCTGATAACGTCTTTAACCAGCGCGCCGCCTTTACTGGCGGTGGCTGACGCCACTTCCGCCAGTTGGCTGGCCTGACTGGCGTTATCCGCATTCAGTTTGACCGTTGAAGTCAGTTCTTCCATGCTGGCTGCCGTCTGCTCCAGCGCGGCGGCCTGTTCTTCGGTACGGGAAGAGAGATCATTATTGCCGGAAGAGATCTCGCTCGCCCCGCGCCAGATATTTTCGCTACCGTTGCGGATACTGCTAACCGCTTCACGCAGGCTATCCTGCATTGCCAGCAACAGCGGCACGACTTTGCCGACGCAGTTACGACCAAAATCTTCCAGCGGCTGGCTGAGATCGCCCTGCGCCATCACCGTGAAATGCGCACGGATACGATCCAGCGGGCGCACCAGCATGTTGACCAGATAGCGGTCGGTAAAGAGCAGGATCAACAGGCCAATCACCATCGCTGAAATAATTGCCACGCGAGTAGTTTTCGTCTGGCTATCAACGACAACGCGCGTCTGATCGAGCATCTCACCCGCGGCTTTATTAAAGTTTTCCGTCGCTGAACCAAAGCTGCGGCTTAAACCCGGCGTAACATTATTCGCTTGCTGGCGATAAGCGTCAGATGTTCCCTGCTGCGCCAGTTGAAATTGCGGCGTGATCCCCTGCTCCAGCAGCGCCTGCCAGTTACTGATCACTTGTTCAGAGATTTTCGCATCTATCGGCCCTGGTGAAATCGCTTTAAACGCCGCCAGATAACGGGTCATATTGTCCAGCGCCTGTTGAACCGGCGCCATATCCGGCGAGCCACCCGCAGCTTTGGCTTCCATCACGCGACTGAGACGAGTCACAAACCGAAAGTACTGATCATTGCCCTGGCTAAGCAGAGTCATCTGTGACACTAACTGGCGATCTACCTCATTACCGTCGGCCACTTTTGACAGAGAAAAAACGCTATACAAACCAACGCCTGACCACAGCAGACCGAAGATCCCGAGGATCGCCAGCATAACGGCTCGTATAGTAAAGTTACGAAGCATACTCATAATATTATCCTTGCGGTGAAGGTACATTCTCGCCTGCGGGCGAGAGTTATCTCCGTTATCGGCATGGACAAGAAAATTCTGCATGGTAAAAGTGAAAAAAATGATAAAAAAAATTTCACCCTTCTCTTTTTTCGTCAGCCTGCATCGGGGCCGTACAGAATCTTATTCTGTCTCATCATTGGGTTATTAATCGTTGTCATCACCACGGCATTTATTTACAATAAATAAACATAACTTATTGTTTTTTTAACAAAATTAAAATAAAAATTAATCAGCTAATTATTTCTTTAGGTAATGATTTAAAAATCTTTAATTAATAAGACGGAAAAGAGAATTCCCTCGTTTATATATAAAAAAAGAAAAATTAAAATGTTACCGAAAGTTAAAATAAGAATTTTTAAAAAGTTAAAAAATGAATAAAAAAACGCAGGAAAATAATGCCATTAATAATGGAAAAAGGTTTTTTACAACAAATAAAAATGATGATTAAGGAGTATTAAAATTTATTTTAAGTATGGTTAACTAATTATTTATCATTCTGACCATTGTGATGTTTTTACACACTTACTGACGCGGAAACATCGCCGTAAGCCGCATGAATACAGGCCTGAAGCGATACAGCAGTGAACTTACGAACGCTATCATACGCCCGGTTTCAGCCGCAGCGAGAAGAAATATTTATATTCAGCGCGGCATCCGTGCTATTTCCGATCGCTCACTGGCATTTCGCTCGAAAGATTTTTCGCAGACATTTATCCAGGAATTTTCGCAGAAGAACGAGAGCACCTAACGTAAATTAATAGCGCAGTTTTACTTGCAAACCGGATAATAAAAATGCGCCATTATCTTTACAGAATGTGTCATTCGCCACTTAACAGCATAAAAATCGACAATAAATCCATATTATAAAGTTATAAATCAATAATTACCGATTAACGATACATTCAGCTAATGGAGATTTCCTGCTATTTTTTCAGGAACGATCCACTCAATGCAGATATTTTTCAAACCATCCAAGGGTTCGTTGCCAGGCCAGTTCCGCCGCCGCACGATCGTAGCGCGGCGTTGAATCGTTATGAAAACCGTGGTTAACGGCCGGGTAGATGTAAGCTTCAAACACCTTGTGGTTGGCCTTCAGCGCCTGTTCATAGGCAGGCCAGCCTTCGTTAATGTTTTTGTCCAGCGCAGCGTAGTGGAGCAGTAACGGCGCCTTGATTTTTGCCACCCCGTCGACTGGCGGCTGGCGGCCATAAAACGGCACTGCACAGGCCAGCTCCGGGTAAGCAACCGCCGCTGCGTTAGCAACGCCGCCGCCGTAACAAAAGCCGGTGATGCCTACTTTACCAGTGGCATCCGGATGCTTTTGCAGAAACTCAATGGCGGCAAAGAAGTCATTCATCAGTTTTGTAGGATCGACTTTTTGTTGCAGCTCGCGTCCTTCATCATCATTGCCGGGATAGCCGCCAACGGAACTTAAACCATCCGGAGCCAGCGCGAGGTAACCGGCTTTGGCAACGCGGCGGGCAACATCTTCGATATACGGATTCAGCCCACGATTTTCATGCACCACCACTACGGCTGGCACTTTACCCGTCGCTTTTGTTGGTTTAACCAGATAACCGCGAACCTCGCCGTGACCGTTGGGCGAGGGATAGGTAATGTACTCGGGGAGAATATCCGGATCGGTAAATTTGACCTGCGTTGCCAGCGCGTAGTTGGGCTTTAGCAGGTTGAACAACGCCAGCGCGGTCATGCCGCCGACCGTGTATTTGCCAGCTATCTGTAAAAACTCGCGCTTGTTGATCTTGCCGTGCGCGTAGTAATCATAGTAATCGAGCAACTCTTGCGGGAAATCTTTCGCTGTCAAACGCGCCATTCTCTGTCTCCTCCATTTAGCCATTCTAAGCAAAGCATAGCGTTACGGTTTTTGCCTAAAAAATGCGCAGGTATAACCATAACCTTTTGATAAGCTGAAAATGGACGTAAGATAAAAACGCTGTTTCGATTTTCATATAAAAGCCAGATAAGAAAGGAGACATCATGCCCGGTTTCGCCAATCCGAATCGCTACGAACAGATGCAGTATCGATACTGCGGTAAAAGCGGCCTGCAACTACCCGCGCTTTCCCTCGGTTTGTGGCACAGTTTTGGTTATGGGCAGGCGCGGGACTCGCAACGCGCCCTGCTGCGTAAAGCGTTTGACCTTGGCATTACCCATTTTGATTTAGCCAACAACTACGGGCCGCCGGCGGGCAGTGCGGAAGAAAATTTTGGTCGCCTGCTGCGCGATGACTTTGCCGCTTATCGCGACGAAATCATTATCTCCACCAAGGCTGGCTACGATATGTGGCCTGGCCCGTATGGTTCCGGCGGCTCACGTAAATACCTGCTGGCCAGCCTCGATCAGAGCCTGAAACGCATGGGCGTTGAATACGTGGATATTTTTTATTCACACCGCGTAGATGAAAAAACGCCGATGGAAGAGACCGCAGCAGCGCTCGCCCAGGCGGTGCAAAGCGGTAAAGCGCTGTACGTTGGCATCTCTTCTTACTCCACTGAACGTACGCAACAGATGGCAGCGTTGCTGCGCGAGTGGAAGATCCCACTGCTTATCCATCAGCCTTCGTACAACCTGCTGAACCGCTGGGTCGACAAAACCGGCCTGCTCGATACGCTGGAAGATAACGGCGTGGGATGTATCGCGTTTACCCCGCTGGCGCAGGGGCTGTTGACCGGCAAATACCTGAACGGCATTCCGGAAGGTTCCCGTATGCAGCGTGAAGGCAAGAAAGTGCGCGGTTTGACGGAGAAAATGCTGACACAGAGCAACCTCAATAGCCTGCGGTTACTCAATGAGATGGCGCAACATCGCGGGCAGTCGATGGCGCAAATGGCATTGAGCTGGTTATTGAAAGATCAGCGCGTTACCTCCGTGCTGATTGGCGCAAGCCGTCCGGAGCAGATTGAAGAGAACGTACTGGCGCTGAATAACCTGACGTTCAGTGAAGAGGAACTGGCGCAAATCGATCAACATGTTGCCGACGGCGAGTTGAATCTGTGGCAAGCATCGTCAGATAAGTAACAAAAAAGCCGGGTAGCGCTGCTTGCCCGGCTTTCAACTCTCTTGCGGTTTTTATCAGTGATTATGGCGCGTCAGGCGATCCAGATATCCCATGACGAAAGCAGACAAAACAAACGTCAGATGAATTATCACGTACCACATCAGTTTATTGTCCGGGACGTTTTTCGCGTCCATAAACACACGCAGCAGATGAATCGAAGAGATCGCTACAATGGAAGCCGCCACTTTATTCTTAAGCGAAGTCGCGTCCATTTTGCCGAGCCAGTTCAGCTTCTCTTTGTGCTCGGCAATATCCAGTTGCGACACGAAATTCTCATAGCCGGAAAACATCACCATCACCAGCAACCCACCCACCAGCGTCATATCCACCAGCGACAGCAGCGTCAGGATCAGATCGGCTTCCGCCAGGTTGAAGACATTAGGCAGGACGTGAATAATCTCCTGAAAGAATTTCAGCGTCAGCGCAAGTAAAGCGAGGGAAAGGCCAAAGTAGACCGGGGCGAGCAACCAGCGCGAGGCGTACATTGCGTTTTCCAGAAAGCGTTCCATGTGGCGTTAGTGTCCTGTCAGATAACGAAACCGACGCCCAGTATATCTCAGGATGGCAAACAATTTGCAACACCCGGCCTGGCGGGGTTACACATCCTCCGGGTTCACCCATGGCCGCTGATTCTCAGGCCAGACCAGCACCACCAGCGCCGGATAAGCTTCCATACTGAACTCGCGAAAACACTGGCGCAGATTGAGGACATCCAGATCGGACTGCGAGACTTTTTCACCGTTGATACAGCGTTTTTTTATATTGTCGTAATACTTATACACCGCTGAATTGAGATCGCTACAGCGACGCTGTGCTTCAAATAAACCTGGCGTACTATTTAATTCCGCCATGTTCATACGTTTAATTGTCGCATGAAGAAAATC
The DNA here is from genome assembly GCF_003028445.1 of Kosakonia sp. H7A. Classification (NCBI taxonomy): domain Bacteria; kingdom Pseudomonadati; phylum Pseudomonadota; class Gammaproteobacteria; order Enterobacterales; family Enterobacteriaceae; genus Kosakonia; species Kosakonia sp. H7A. The sequence continues at coordinate 86,478 of NZ_PYTZ01000005.1, forward strand.
AATATATTCATGGTTGACGCGCCAGTACCATACCGGAGTAATCGCGTTCATTAATACCGAGAAATGATCTTCGCCCTCCTCTTTCGACAATGGCTGATACTGCTGAGGGCGATTGTCAATTTCACTAAGGGGAGTTTTTTTATTGTACTCACGCATCAATAAAAGTACGCCGCCCGTCAGCAGCAATATAGCAATAACAGAATAAAAAATACTGTTCATGAGCAGGCTCCTTTTTTTTGATTTTAAAAGTGCGCCGTGATATTGTCAACGAACCTCACGCCCGCACTCCCTCTTCCTTATTGATATTAAAGGACATTAGAAATGCTTCCCGAGAATCTTGTCCCGGCACGATTTCATATTTCTACTGCTGAAACCAGCCCTGGAGAAGAAGGAACAGAAGCTAATTTAGCTCAGGGGAAAACAACCCTCGACGATCATGCCAACGATATATTAGCTAATGCCAGCCGCGGTGGGCAGTCAAGAAATATGTTACTTGAAGAGCGTGATCGCCATATAAAAGAGCGTCTGCTGCGGGTAGTAAAAATCGAGACATTCGCTCGTCTGCTTAATGACTTACAGGAAGAGGGCGAGATTGAACCCCAGGCATTAAGCCAAATAATTACCGAAAAAACGCAGCAAATTAATGAAAACGGGAATGAGATTTGGCTTAACCTGATTACTCGCGAAAAGGATGGGCCACTATTTTATAAGCTTGGGGATGAATAACGTGAGCGATGTCGATAATAATGTTTATTTAACTTTAAATGACAAAAATAGCGATGAATTTATCTTAGAGCACAATAAAGAGGCGCTGATACTCAGTAAAAATGAAACCATTGCCCGTATTGCCCATGAGCTGGTTTCCATTCCTGCGGCGCTTGTGCGCCTGAAATGGCAGAACCGCCGTGAAATCTACCCGTTACAGGTGAAAGAGGAAATTTACGGCGCGGTGATCAATGCCATCATCGAGCTAAAGCCGGAACTGCGCGACAAAATCATGGGGCGGCTGGAGGCTAACTACCAGCATTTACTGGCGCGGGAAACCGCGACGCTGCGCCTGAGCCGCAAACTCAGCGACGGCGAATACCATACGACGACGGTCACCACCGTCGCGCCAGAATCAGGCAACCAAAAAACCGCGCCGGAGAAGCAAGAAAAAACCGCAGGCACAAAATTAAAATAAGCGTGTCGCTTTTTTTATTCCTTCATATATCCGATATAAAAAAAGCTGGCCTTTGCCAGCTTTTCTCGCTTATCAGCACCGCGTTTAGTGTGCTTTAACCGTCTCTTCGCCCACCAGACCGATTTTGAGATAGCCCGCCTGATGCAGGGTATCCATCACTTTCATCATCGTCTCGTAATCCACGGTTTTATCCGCACGGAAGAAGATCGTGGTGTCCTTTTTACCTTCCGTCACGGCATTGAGCTGGTTAACCATCGTCTCGTCGGTTACCGGATCGTTGCCGATGAACATGGTGTTATCCGCTTTCACCGACAGGTAGACCGGTTTTTCCGGACGCGGCTGCGGCTGGCTGGTAGAGGCCGGAAGATTCACTTTTACATCAACGGTGGCAAGCGGCGCGGCCACCATAAAGATAATCAGCAGCACCAACATAACGTCGATAAACGGCGTCACGTTAATTTCATGCATTTCGCCGTTATCATCCAGGTTTTCATTAAGACGCATTGCCATGGAGAATCAACCTACACGTAATTTCGACGCGGCGCGAACCGGCTGCGCATTGCTGGCCGCCAGGTCAAGATCGCGGCTTTGCAGCAGCAGAACCTGTGCAGCAACATCGCCAAGCATAGCTTTGTAATTGCCAATCATGCGGGCAAAGACGTTATAAATTACCACCGCCGGAATTGCCGCTACCAGGCCGATAGCCGTTGCCAGCAGCGCTTCTGCGATACCGGGTGCCACAACAGCAAGGTTAGTGGTCTGCGTCTGCGCAATACCAATAAAGCTGTTCATGATGCCCCAGACCGTACCAAACAGGCCAATAAACGGTGAAATCGCGCCAATCGTCGCGAGATAGCCGTTGCCGCGCCCCATATGGCGGCCTGTCGCCGCAACACGGCGTTCGAGGCGGAAACCGGTACGCTCTTTAATGCCTTCGTTGTCTTCGCTGCCTGCGGATAACTCCAGTTCATTCTGGGCTTCATTAATTAATGACAGGCTCAGACTTCTGGCGTGGAAAGAGGAGGCAATTTCGCTGGCCTGATCCAAAGAACGCGCTTCAGCCAGTTTCTGCTGCTCGCGCTTAAGGCGGCGCTTCTGCGAGATCATCTCCGCGCTTTTACTGAAGAACAGCGCCCATGTAACGACTGACGCGAGAATCAGGCCGATCATCACAATTTTTACGACGATGTCGGCATGGTGATACATACCCCACACGGATAGATCCGTCTGCATCAAATTATTACCCACTGTGTATCTCCGAGACGCAAATCACAAAATCTGCGCGTAATAATATCAAAATGCCACCGAATTGATAGTGGTTCTCATTAGTATTTACATAGTGCCGTAAAGAGAAGCCTGTTTCTTTGCGCTAACACAGCAAACCGCCGCGCAAGGCACGGAATGCGAAAAAATTAACGCTCAGCCGCCAACATGGCGATGCATCAATGCGCAATCATGGTAGTCTGGACATCCAGACGTATAAAAACAGGTTGAGCAACAATGACGGCGAAGCATATAGATACCGCTCTGGTAAACGCAGGGCGCAGTAAAAAATACACGCAGGGTTCGGTGAACAGCGTTATCCAGCGCGCGTCTTCACTGGTATTCGACACGGTTGAAGCCAAAAAACATGCCACGCGCAATCGCGCCAATGGTGAATTGTTTTACGGCCGTCGCGGTACGCTGACGCACTTCTCATTACAGGAAGCGATGTGCGAACTTGAAGGCGGTGCGGGCTGTGCGCTCTTCCCCTGCGGAGCGGCAGCGGTGGCCAATACCATTCTGGCGTTTGTCGAACAGGGCGATCATGTGTTGATGACCAACACGGCCTACGAGCCAAGCCAGGATTTCTGCACCAAAATTCTCGCCAAACTGGGCGTCACTACCAGTTGGTTTGACCCGCTGATCGGCGCCAGTATCGTCAAGCTGATCCAGCCCAACACCAAAGTGGTATTTCTCGAATCTCCCGGTTCAATCACCATGGAAGTCCACGACGTTCCGGCCATCGTTCAGGCGGTAAGAAGCGTCGCGCCAGAGGCGATCATCATGATCGATAACACCTGGGCGGCGGGGATCCTGTTTAAGGCGCTGGAATTCGACATTGATATCTCCATTCAGGCCGCCACTAAATATCTGATTGGCCACTCCGACGGCATGATCGGTACGGCGGTATCCAATGCACGTTGTTGGGAACAGCTGCGCGAAAATGCCTACCTGATGGGACAAATGGTCGATGCCGACACCGCCTATATGACCAGCCGGGGTCTGCGTACGCTGGGCGTCCGTTTGCGTCAGCATCATGAAAGCAGCCTGAAGATTGCCGAATGGCTGGCAACGCATCCGCAAGTGGCGCGCGTTAACCATCCCGCACTGCCTGGCAGTAAAGGCCATGAATACTGGAAACGCGACTTCACCGGCAGCAGCGGTCTGTTCTCGTTCGTGCTTAATAAACGACTGAGCAATGAAGAGTTATCGCAATATCTCGACCACTTCAAACTGTTCAGCATGGCCTATTCATGGGGCGGCTATGAATCCCTGATTCTGGCGAACCAGCCAGAACAGCTCGCGGCGATTCGCCCGGATGGCGGCGTCGATTTCAGCGGAACATTAATCCGTCTGCATATCGGTTTAGAGAATGTTGATGATCTGATTGAAGATTTAGTGGCAGGCTTCCAGCGCATCGTGTAAACCTGGCGACCGGGGCAGCAAGGCGGGAAATTTCTTATTTCTTGCGCCCCGGATCAAGGTGTTTCAGGCGAGTTGGAGTACAATAGCCTCCTCTACGCAGTACCACAGGAAAGTCCATGGCTGTTATTCAAGATATTATTGCTGCGCTCTGGCATCACGACTTTGCTGCGCTGGCAAATCCACATGTTGTCGGTGTCGTTTATCTGGTTATGTTTGCTACGTTGTTTTTAGAAAACGGCTTGCTTCCTGCCTCATTTTTACCGGGCGACAGCCTTTTACTGCTCGCGGGCGCACTGGTTGCGCGCGGCTGCATGGACTTCATCTCCACCCTCGCGATCCTCACCACCGCTGCCAGCCTCGGCTGCTGGCTGAGTTATCTGCAAGGGAAATGGCTCGGCAATACGCGGGTGGTAAAGAGCTGGCTATCGCATCTGCCAGTGAAATATCACGAACGGGCGACTTATATGTTTGACCGTCATGGTCTGCTGGCGCTGCTGGCCGGTCGCTTTCTTGCGTTTGTGCGCACGCTGCTGCCTACCATGGCGGGTATTTCCGGCCTGTCGAACCGCCGCTTCCAGCTGTTTAACTGGCTGAGCGCGCTGCTGTGGGTTGGCGTGGTGATGTCGCTGGGCTATGCCATCAGCATGATCCCTTTCGTCAAACGTCATGAAGACCAGGTGATGACCTTCCTGATGCTGCTGCCGCTGTTCCTGCTGGTGATTGGCCTTGTCGGCGCGGTCACCGTGGTGCTGAAGAAAAAGTATTGCAACGCCTGATTCTCCCCTCTCCGCTTTGGGAGAGGGTAAATTACGCGCCCTGTATCAGGCGGATCCTTGCCACATCTTCACCCGGCGTCAGGCCGAAATACCGCTTAAATTCGCGGCTGAATTGCGACGGGCTTTCATACCCTACGCGTATTGCCGCCGCGCTGGCTTTCATGCCGTCATGCACCATCAGCATCCGCGCTTTGTGCAGGCGAAATGTTTTCAAATACTGCAACGGCGACGTGCTGGTAACTGACTTAAAGTTGTGGTGAAACGCCGAGACGCTCATATTGGCTTCCGCCGCCAGCTGATCCACGCTCAGGTTTTCCGTGTACTGGCTTTCAATACGTTTCAGCACGCGGCTGATCAGGCTGAAATGCGTTTGACGGCTGACCAACGCCAGCAGCGCTTCGCCGCGCGGCCCGGTCAGCACGTGGTACAGCATTTCGCGGATAATCTGCTTACCGAGAATACGGGCATCCAGCGGATGCTCCATCACATCCAGCAAACGTTCTGCCGCGCAGAGGATCTCTTCCGACAGCACCGCTGAGTTGATACCGCTGGCCGCAGCGCCAGGGTGGAAATATTCGTCTTCACCAATATCCATCAGCAGCTCCTGCAATTGCAGGATATCGACATTTAAGCGCAGCCCCGCCAACGGCACCTCCGGCGTAGCAAAGGTTTCGCACTCAAACGGCAGCGGAACCGTCAGCAGCAAATATTCATTGGTGTCATAACGAAACACCCTTTCATTGATATAACCAATTTTATGGCCGGAAAAGAGAAAAACGATCCCTGGCTGGTACATCACCGGCGTACGGGTTCCCGGCTGCGTACCATACAGCAGGCGAATATCCGGCAATAACTCAGCCAGACGGTTTTCATTAATTTTCAGTCGTTTAATTTTTTCTGTCAGTTGCAGGCAAATCTCTTCACGCTTCATTTTTCGCTACTCCGGCAAGACATTTTGACGAACACAGTGTGCAGAGTTTTGTGCTTTTTCTCCAGCCGCATGGAGAAACAGGCAAGACATCGGCAGGAATGTGCATTGAGAGAGTGGACGCGCACGCCCACAATAACCGTCATCAGGCAGTCCGCTGCCTCCTTTTTCTTTCACCTCTAGTTAGAAGGGAACGAGCAATGAACAACTTCAATCTGCATACCCCGACCCGCATTCTGTTTGGTAAAGGCGCGATTGCCGACCTGCGTGGGCAAATCCCAACTGGCGCACGCGTGCTGATCACTTATGGTGGCGGCAGCGTGAAGAAAAACGGCGTACTGGATCAGGTTTACAGCGCACTGGAAGGGCTGGACATTCTTGAATTCAGCGGTATCGAACCAAACCCGACGTACGAAACCCTGATGAAAGCCGTAAAAATTGTCCGCGAAGAAAACGTTACCTTCCTGCTGGCCGTGGGCGGGGGCTCTGTGCTGGACGGCACCAAATTTATCGCCGCTGCGGCAAACTATGCTGACGGCATCGATCCGTGGCACATCCTGCAAACCGGCGGTAGCGAAATCAAAAGCGCTATTCCGATGGGGTCCGTGCTGACACTGCCCGCTACCGGCTCTGAATCCAATGCCGGGGCCGTGGTTTCACGCAAAGCCACGGGTGACAAGCAGGCATTCCACTCGGCGTTCGTCCAGCCAGTGTTTGCCGTGCTGGATCCGGTTTATACCTACACTCTGCCGCCGCGCCAAGTGGCGAATGGTGTGGTCGATGCGTTCGTGCACACCGTTGAGCAGTACGTCACTTATCCGGTGAACGGCAAAATTCAGGATCGCTTTGCCGAAGGTATTCTGCTGACGCTTATCGAAGAAGGCCCGAAAGCATTGCAGGAACCGGAAAACTACGATGTTCGTGCCAACGTGATGTGGGCAGCGACACAGGCGCTGAACGGTCTGATTGGCGCGGGCGTCCCGCAGGACTGGGCAACCCATATGCTGGGCCATGAACTGACTGCAATGCACGGGCTGGATCACGCGCAGACACTGGCGATTGTGCTGCCGGCGCTGTGGAATGAAAAACGTGAAACCAAACGCGAAAAACTGCTGCAATACGCAGAACGCGTATGGAATATCACTGAAGGTTCCGAAAATGAGCGCATTGATGCCGCAATCGCAGCCACCCGCAACTTCTTCGAACGCATGGGCGTACCGACGCGCCTTTCCGGCTACGGCCTTGACGGTAGCTCCATCCCGGCGCTGCTGGCGAAACTGGAAGAACATGGCATGACGCAACTTGGCGAACATCACGATATTACGCTGGATGTCAGCCGTCGTATCTACGAAGCGGCACGCTAAGCACTGAAAAGCCCGGCTTCCGTTTTTGGTTTTTTCGACCACACTTAAGGCAAACCACCTTACCGGGCTTGTCCCGGTAAGCCCATTGAAAGGAGAAATGCATGACACATCCCACCGTGATTAAGCTTTCCGATGGCAACCTGATGCCGCAGCTCGGCCTTGGCGTGTGGAAAGCAAGCAACGAGGAAGTGGTAACCGCCATTCATAAAGCACTGGAAGTGGGCTATCGTTCTATCGATACCGCAACGGCCTACAAAAATGAAGACGGCGTTGGCAAAGCATTAGCCAGTGCAGGCGTGGCGCGCGAGGAACTCTTTATCACCACCAAACTGTGGAACGACGATCAGAAACGACCGGCAGAAGCCCTGCAGGAGAGCCTGAAAAAACTCCAGCTCGACTATATCGATCTCTGGCTGATGCACTGGCCGGTTCCGGCGATCGATCATTACGTTGACGCCTGGAAGGGCATGATCGAACTGCAAAAACAGGGACTGGTGAAGAGCATCGGCGTGTGCAACTTCCAGGTTCATCATCTGCAAAAGATCATCGATGAAACCGGCGTAGTGCCAGTGATCAACCAGATCGAGTTGCATCCGCTGATGCAGCAGCGCCAGCTCCATGCCTGGAATGCCACACATAAGATCCAGACTGAATCCTGGAGCCCGCTGGCGCAGGGCGGCGAAGGGGTGTTTGATCAGAAAATTATCCGCGATCTGGCGGATAAATACGGCAAAACACCGGCGCAGGTGGTGATCCGCTGGCATCTCGACAGCGGGCTGATAGTGATCCCGAAATCGGTCACGCCGGCGCGTATTGCCGAGAACTTCAATGTCTGGGATTTCCGTCTGGACAAAGATGAGCTGGCGGAAATCGCCAAACTGGAACAGGGCAAACGGCTGGGGCCAGATCCGGATCAGTTCGGTGGTTAATGTCTTATCCGGTTTATTGATAAACAAAACCCGGCTTTTTTGCCGGGTTTTTTATTGCGCTTAACGAACGCGCGGTGCGCGCTTTTTCGCCGGTGCCGCAGCGGCGCTCTTGCCGTTGCTGCGCTGGTGCACAATCGGCGTGTGTTTGGTCAGTGCCGGGCGCGACTGGCGATTCTGGCGGCGTGCTTCGCGCATCTCGTCCATCGTCGGCGCAGGCACCAGACAATCACGGCGTGAACCGATCAGATGTTTTTTGCCCATCGCTTCCAGCGCTTCGCGCAGCAGCGGCCAGTTCGCCGGATCGTGGTAACGCAGCAGCGCTTTATGCAGACGACGCTGTTTATCCCCTTTCGGCACCACCACTTCCTCGCTCTTGTAGTCGATTTTCGACAGCGGGTTTTTGCCGGTGTAATACATGGTGGTTGAGTTAGCCAGCGGCGAAGGATAGAAGTTCTGCACCTGGTCGAGACGGAAACGGTGGCGTTTCAGCCACAGCGCCAGGTTCACCATATCCTCATCACGCGTGCCCGGGTGCGCCGAGATAAAGTACGGGATCAGATACTGCTCCTTACCCGCCTCTTTCGAATAGGTATCGAACAGCTGTTTAAAGCGATCGTAGCTGCCCATGCCCGGCTTCATCATTTTCGACAGCGGCCCCTCTTCGGTATGCTCAGGGGCGATCTTCAGGTAACCACCAACGTGGTGCGTCGCCAGTTCCTTCACATAACGCGGATCTTCCACCGCCAGATCGTAACGCACACCAGAGGCAATCAGGATCTTCTTGATACCTTTCAGGCTGCGCGCACGGCGATAAAGATCGATAGTCGGCTGATGGTTGGTGTCCATGTGCGGACAGATATCCGGATAAACACAGGAGAGACGACGGCAGGTTTGCTCCGCGCGCGGCGATTTGCAGCGCAACATATACATGTTGGCCGTCGGGCCGCCCAGATCGGAAATCACGCCGGTAAAACCTGGCACCGAATCACGGATCGCTTCGATTTCATTGATAATCGAATCTTCAGAGCGGCTCTGAATAATGCGCCCTTCATGCTCGGTGATGGAACAGAAAGAGCAACCGCCAAAACAGCCGCGCATGATGTTGATCGAAAAGCGGATCATCTCGTACGCCGGAATACGGCTCTTACCGTATGACGGATGCGGCACGCGCTGGTACGGCAGTGCAAAAACGCTGTCCATCTCTTCAGTGGAGAGCGGAATCGCTGGCGGGTTGATCCAGATATAACGATCGCCATGCTTTTGTAACAGCGCACGGGCGCAACCGGGGTTAGTTTCATGATGCAAAATACGCGACGCATGCGCGTAGAGCACCTTGTCGCTTTTTACCTTCTCGTAGGAAGGCAACAGCACGTAGGTTTTCTCCCACGGTTTCGGGCGCGGCGGCTGAACGGTGACGCGCTTCACTTCCTGTGCCTGCGGTGCGACCGGTTTATTATCCGCGCACGGCAGATCTTCACCATAAGGATGCGGGATCGGATCGATTTTGCCCGGCGTATCCAGACGGGTGGAATCCACCCCGCTCCAGCCCGGCAACGCTTCCTTAACTATGATCGCCGTGTTACGAACATCGCGGATCTCCGCGATCGGTTCTCCGGCAGCAAGGCGGTGCGCCACTTCAACCAGCGGGCGTTCACCGTTGCCGAACATCAGCATGTCCGCTTTGGCATCGATCAACACCGAGCGGCGCACGGTATCAGACCAGTAATCGTAATGCGCGGTACGTCGCAGGCTGGCTTCAATACCGCCAAGGATCACCGGCACATCTTTCCACGCCTCTTTGCAGCGCTGGGTATACACCAGCGTGGCGCGATCCGGACGTTTACCGGCAACGTTATCTGCCGTGTAGGCATCGTCGTGGCGCAGCTTACGATCGGCGGTATAGCGGTTGATCATCGAGTCCATGTTTCCGGCGGTTACGCCGAAGAACAGGTTTGGTTTGCCCAGACGCATAAAGTCGTCTTTGCTGTTCCAGTCCGGCTGGGAAATAATGCCGACGCGGAAACCCTGCGCTTCCAGCATACGGCCGCAAATCGCCATGCCGAAGCTCGGGTGATCGACATACGCATCGCCGGTAACCAGAATAATGTCGCAGCTATCCCAGCCAAGTTGATCCATCTCTTCGCGCGTCATCGGCAAAAAAGGCGCAGGGCCGAAGCAGGCCGCCCAGTACTGGGGCCAGGAGAAAAGGTCACGATCCGGCTGGATCAGGGATATTGCGCTCATTTTGCTTCCAAAATTGGTAAAAAAATAATCAAAGGCCGGCGATTATACGCCGGATTGTAGCGGGAAATGAAGGAGTATTACGCGCTTGTTTCCGGTGCCCAAAAAGCTCAGGAAACATAAGCCTGATAAGTGCTTTATCAGGCTGTGGAATTTACGCCGACGGGTTGACCAGCAGTTGCCCCACCGAGCCACGATCGGCCATTTCCAGCGTCTGGCTCTGGAACTGAAAAGGAAAGTGCGGCCATGAAGGCTGACCAAACCACACCAGCAGTTCAACCTGCCCGTCGATCCACACCGTGTCTTTCCAGCCCCGATCTTCCGGGAACGGCAGCGCGCCGTTCACGTTGCGCACGAGGAACATTACGCCTTCAATGTGGAACGACTGCGGCATTTCTGCGCGCACGGTCCAGCGTTCCCATGTCCCTTGCTGTGTGGTGATATCAATACGCTGCGTGTCCCACAATTGACCGTTAATGCCCGGATCGCTGCCCAACGTAATATCGCGGCTGCGCGTCGGCGTGCCGGCCAGGACATCGGACGGCAGCAGACGCATCGGCAGCGTATCAGTTACCAGCGGCAGCAGCCCGGTCGGACGCAGCGTCAGCACCAGCGTAGAGATTAAAATGCTGGACGGCTCAAAAATGCCGCGCAGTCTGTCCATCAAACTCGCCGCCTCACCGCAGGTGATCGACACTTCATCGCCGTTGGTCATATCCACCAGCACTTCGCGACGCTCGCCGGGCGCCAGCGACAGTTGTTTCACGGAAACGGGCGCAGGTAAAAACCCCTGATCGCCCGCAATCACATGCAGCGCGCGGCCATCGCTCATTTGCAACTGATAGCGGCGGGAGTTGGAGGCATTCAGTAAGCGCAGGCGCACCCACCCGCGCGAGACTTCAACATACGGGCTTTGCGCGCCGTTCACCATCAGGGTATCGCCGACAAATCCGCCGCTCCCCGGCTCGCTGTACTCCGGCGTACCGAAGTTATCCAGCCTTTTGTCCTGAATAATGACCGGAAAATCATCCACGCCGTAGTGGTTCGGCACCGGCAGCGATTTGCTGATTTCATCTTCCACCAGCCACATACCGGCAAGGCCGCTGTAAACCTGTTGAGCGCTGCGGTTCGGCGTGTTGGCGTGATACCACAGCGTCGCCGCGCTCTGGCGGATCGGCAGCACCGGCGCCCAGTCGTTGTTCGCCGTCATCATCCGCGCGGCACCGCCCATTAGCGGGCCTGGCACCTGCAAACCGCTGACGGTCATGGCGACATTCTCCGCCAGCCGGTTACTGTAAATCAGCTTAACGTCGTCACCGTTCCAGACGCGAATGGTCGGCCCCAGATAACGCCCATTAATGCCGGAGACCTGCGCGCGGGTACCGGTAGCAAATGACCAGTGCGCGCGTTGCAGCGTCATAAATAGCGGCTGGCCGCGTCGCGATTCCAGTAGAGGAGGAACCGGCAGCGGGGGTTGCTGCCCGGCAGCATTTGCCCTCAGCGGCACCGCGCCTGCACAAAGCGCAACTCCTGATGCCTGAAGAAACTGACGCCGACTGAGTGACATATTTGCTCCGTGTAAAACTAACTCAATACGCCGAAAGCGATACCGCCGCCGGACTTGCTTTGTGACGAAAGATTAAACCCGGCCGGCTGCTTCGCGTTCGGCAACTTCTTTATCAAGCTCTTCAATCTTCTTTGCCATCAGATCATGGCAGTGCATCGCCAACTGGCGAACCTGATCTTTACCAAACTGCGCCACATCAATAGGCGGCAGCATCTCAACAATCGCCAGCCCGTTGCGCAGGCGGTTAAGGTTGATTTTGTTAGAGGTGGTAGAAACACAAACCGGGATAATCGGCACGCCCGCCGCAATCGCCGCGTGAAATGCGCCGGTTTTAAACGGCAGCAGACCGCGTCCACGGCTACGGGTGCCTTCCGGGAACATCCAGACAGAGATATTGCGTTTCTGGATCTGTTTCACCACCTGAGCAATGGTGCCGTGCGCTTTCGCACGGTTATCACGGTCGATCAGCAGGTTGCCAGCCAGCCAGTAAAGCTGGCCGAAAAACGGGATCCACAGCAGGCTCTTTTTGCCCACCGTCACCGTTGGCGGCAGCACAATGCTGGACGCCGTAACCATATCGTAGTTGTTCTGGTGGTTGGCGATGTAAATCGCGTTACCGAATTTCTCAGCGCCCGGCGGCAGGCGAGTTTCTACTTTCAGCCCAAGTACCGGCGCAAGCCGACCAAACATATGGCCGAACGTGGCGACATGCTTAGGATTACGCGGACTGAACAGACAGTAGATTGACCCGAATACGCACACCAGAATGGAGTAAATAACAACGATGATTACACGAAAAATGAATAGCATAGCGACCTCTGAAGCCCATACCTTTGAGCATAATATCCATGCCTGCAATGATGCTAAAACAGGCTGTGCCACCAATGACCATTACCTGGTCTGGACTTTTTGTTATGCGGCCTTTAAAACAACGTATTGTTAATCGCAATGCACGAATAAACAACGCTTTTACGGGAAATTTTACGTGTACATGCGCCCCTCCAGGAAGGAGAGGCGCACACTTTAGGAAGATTATTCTTCGCTATCGCCTACCGTCGGACGGGAAGGTGCATCAATCTCCACGCGGTCGATTTTCTGCAAGCCGCGCATCAACGTACCGCGGCGTCCGCGCTCGCCCTGCACTTTCTGCAACTCTTCCGGACGCAGTTTGATTTTACGTTTGCCGACGTGGATGGTCAGCGTGCTGAGCGGCGGCAGCAAATAGAGATGCGCCAGACTATCAACACCTTTCGCCGCATCCGCCGACGGAATGCCAATGATCTTGTTGCCTTTGCCTTTCGACAACTGCGGCAACTCGCTCACCGGGAACATCAGCATACGCCCTGCGGTGGTGATGGCCAGCAGCATATCGTCATCGTTGTCGATCGCCAGCGGCGGCATCACTTTCGCCCCATCCGGCAGGCTGATCAGCGTTTTACCGGCGCGGTTGCGCGCCACTAAATCGTTGAAGGTGCAGACAAAGCCGTAACCAGCATCGGAAGCCATCAGCAGCTTCTGATCGTCGTTACTCATGATCATATGCTCAACCGTCGCGCCCGGCGGCAGCGTCAGCTTACCGGTTAATGGTTCGCCCTGGCCGCGCGCAGACGGCAGCGTAATCGGATCGATAGCGTAACTGCGCCCGGTGGTATCAATAAACACCACGGGCTGGTTGCTCTTACCTTTTACCGACGCCTTCCAGCTGTCTCCGGCTTTGTAGCTCAGACCCTGCGCATCGATGTCATGGCCTTTGGCGCTGCGCACCCAGCCCATTTGCGACAGCACGATAGTAACCGGCTCGGACGGCTGCATGTCATGCTCGTTCATCGCTTTCGCTTCTTCACGCTCATGCAGCGGCGAACGGCGATCGTCGCCAAATGCTGTGGCATCAGCCTGCAGCTCTTTCTTCAGCAGATTGTCCATCTTGCGCTCGGAAGCCAGGATCGCCTGCAACTGATCGCGCTCTTTTTCCAGATCGTTTTGCTCACCGCGAATTTTCATCTCTTCCAGTTTGGCGAGATGACGCAGTTTTAACTCAAGGATCGCTTCCGCCTGCGTTTCACTGATGCCAAAACGCGACATCAACGCCGGTTTCGGATCATCTTCAGTACGGATAATTTCGATCACTTCGTCGATATTGAGAAACGCCACCAGCAAACCTTCAAGGATATGCAGGCGTTTAAGCACTTTCTCCAGACGATGGTTCAGACGGCGACGTACGGTATCGCGGCGGAACGCCAGCCATTCGGTAAGGATCTCCAGCAGGTTTTTCACCGCCGGGCGACCATCCAGACCGATCATGTTCAGGTTAATGCGATAGCTCTTTTCCAGATCGGTGGTGGCGAACAGGTGATTCATCACCTGCTCCATATCCACGCGATTAGAGCGCGGCACAATCACCAGACGCGTCGGGTTTTCATGATCCGACTCGTCACGCAGATCATCGACCATCGGCAGCTTTTTATTGCGCATCTGGGCGGCAATCTGCTCCAGCACGCGCGCGCCGGAAACCTGATGCGGCAGCGCCGTGATCACTACTGCGCCATCCTCTTTTTTCCACACCGCGCGCATGCGCACCGAGCCGCGACCGTTCTGGTAAATTTTACGAATTTCAGCGCGGGAGGTGATGATCTCTGCTTCAGTCGGATAATCCGGCCCCTGCACAATATCCAGCAGTTGATCGAGCGTGGTTTTCGGCTGTTCAATCAGGGCGATGGCGGCATTCGCCACCTCACGCAGGTTGTGCGGCGGAATGTCTGTCGCCATCCCAACCGCAATACCGGTAGTGCCGTTCAGCAGGATGTTCGGCAACCGTGCAGGCAGCATTTTCGGCTCCTGCAACGTACCATCGAAGTTCGGCACCCAGTCAACGGTGCCCTGGCCCAGTTCACTGAGCAGCAGTTCGGCGTATTTCGACAGGCGGGATTCGGTATAACGCATGGCGGCGAAGGATTTCGGATCGTCCGGCGCGCCCCAGTTGCCCTGGCCATCCACCAGCGGATAGCGGTAGGAGAACGGCTGCGCCATCAGCACCATCGCTTCGTAACAGGCGCTATCGCCGTGCGGATGGTATTTACCCAATACATCGCCGACCGTACGGGCGGATTTTTTAAACTTCGCGCTGGCGTTCAACCCCAGCTCTGACATTGCGTAAACGATGCGGCGCTGAACCGGTTTCAGGCCATCACCGATAAACGGCAACGCACGATCCATGATGACGTACATGGAGTAGTTCAGGTATGCGTTTTCCGTAAATTCATGCAGCGCAAGGCGCTCTGCCATATCGCTCATTAATCGAGATTCCTCAACGTATGCGGCCGCCTGTGCGGCGGCAATATTGCCGCAGATACTACCTTATCTGCGGCGAAGAGTCATAGCGATGAGCGATTTTTCGCGCACAACAGGCGCTTACTGAGTGACTTTGCGAATCTCTTTGACGTCGATTTCCACTGAATTCCAGTCTTTATCGACTTCGCCCTGAATTTCGACCACATCCTGTGGCCCGACCGTCACGCCATTCCAGCGTTTACGGTTGATATCGACATTGATGGTGCCGGTTGCATCCTTAAATAAATAAGTATCGTCAGAGAGGCGCTCGACAATGTTGCCACGCAGCGTAACCCAGGCATCGTCACGCAGCGACTTAGAGCTTTCGACGGTCGCTTTGCTGCTGTCCGGGCCGGTAAATCCACCGCTCTGCTGCGCAGATCCCGGACCGGTAAAGCCCCCCTGATTTGCCGCGAAAGCGGGGGCGGAACACAGTGCAATAGCGGCGATAATTGCAGAAATCTTCTTCATCTTTTCTCTCCCTTTTCCTGTGGTTTCCGCTCATTTAACCTGCAACTTCTTAACAACTTCTTAAGGGGAGAAAAGAAAAATTTCCGCTGTACATTACCTGTCGCAAGCGGTTTAACTGCGTGAGAGTCTAGTGAGAAAGGAGGCCATGTGCGCATTTTATTGATTGAAGATGACACGCTCATCGGCGATGGCATCAAAGCCGGGCTGAGCAAAAAAGGATTTAGCATTGACTGGTTCACCGAAGGCAAGCAGGGTCAGGCCGCGCTGTTTGCCGCGCCTTACGATGTGGTGATCCTGGATTTAACGCTGCCAGGCATTGACGGGCTGGATATTCTTCGCCACTGGCGCAGCCAAAAACGCAGCGAACCGGTATTAATCCTCACCGCCCGCGATGCCATTGACCAGCGTGTCGAAGGTTTGCGCCTGGGCGCGGATGATTATCTGTGCAAACCTTTTGCGCTGGTCGAAGTCGCCGCCCGGCTGGAAGTGCTTATTCGCCGCACCCACGGGCAGACGCAAAGCGTGCTGCGACACGGCCCGGTAACCCTTGATCCTGTCAGCCTGATTGCCACGCTTGAGGGCGAAACGCTGGTGTTAAAGCCGAAAGAGTTTGCCCTGCTGGAGCTGTTGCTACGCAACGCCGGACGCGTGTTGCCGCGTAAATTAATCGAAGAGAAACTCTATAACTGGGACGATGAAGTCTCCAGCAACGCGGTTGAAGTGCATGTCCACCACTTGCGGCGCAAGCTCGGTAGCGCGTTTATCCGCACCGTTCATGGCATCGGTTATACGCTGGGAGACGCATGAAAATTGCCCGTCCACTGAGTCTGCGTCTGCGCCTGACCCTACTCTTCTTTCTGCTGGCTATGGCGGCCTGGCTGTGCGCCAGCCTGGTGGCCTGGGATCAGACGCGTTCAAAGCTCGATAAATTGTTCGATACGCAGCAAATGTTGTTTGCCAAACGCTTAAGCGTGATGGAATTTGAACAGCTTAAAAATCCCGCGCCGCAGATCGCCAGCAAGAAGATCAAACACGGTCATCTGGACGATGATGCGCTGGCATTCGCCATCTATTCAACCGACGGCAAAATGCTGCTGCACGACGGCGAAAACGGCAAAGAGATCCCTTACAGCTATCGGCGAGAAGGCTTTGATAATGGTCATTTGCGCGATGATGACGAACGCTGGCGTTTTCTCTGGCTGACCGCACCGGACAATACCTTCCGCATTGTGGTCGGCCAGGAGTGGGAATATCGCCAGGAGATGGCACTGGAGATCATTACCTCCCAGCTCACGCCCTGGCTGGTGGCCCTGCCATTAATGCTGATCTTACTGATCGTGCTGCTGAGTATTGAATTGCGGCCACTGAAAAAACTGGCGCTGGCACTGCGGCATCGCGCGCCGGATCTCGCTCAACCACTCAATACGCAAGGCGTGCCCAGCGAGGTGCGGCCGCTAGTCGATGCGCTGAATCAGCTTTTTGCCCGCACGCACACCATGATGCTGCGCGAGCGGCGCTTCACCTCAGATGCCGCGCATGAGCTGCGTAGCCCGCTGGCGGCGCTGAAAGTACAAACCGAAGTGGCGCAGCTTTCCGATGACGACCCCGAAGCGCTGCAAAAGGCGCTCTCCCAGCTGCATCGCGGTATTGATCGCGCCACACGCCTGGTTGATCAGTTACTCACCTTATCAAGGCTGGATTCGCTGGATAATCTGGCGGATATCGAAACCGTTGCGCTGGAGAACGTATTGCAATCGGCCATCATGGATATTTATCACCCGGCGCAACAAGCGGGTATTGAAGTGCGTTTACATCTGAATACGCCCTCCGTCAGCCGCGAAGGCCAGCCGCTGTTGCTCAGCCTGCTGATCCGCAATCTGCTGGATAATGCGATCCGCTACAGCCCGCCGGGAAGCACGGTGGATGTCACGCTCGATAGCCACTCACTGACCGTGCGGGATAACGGCCCCGGCATGAGCGATGAGATGCAAAAGCGCGCCGGTGAGCGTTTCTACCGCCCGCCAGGGCAAAGCGCCACCGGCAGCGGGCTCGGTTTGTCGATTGTTAAACGCATCGCCAGGCTGCATCACATGTCGGTTTCCTTCAGCAATCATCCTGAGGGAGGCTTTGTCGCGCAAATAACGTGGTAACGCGATTATTGCCCCCAACGTAAAAGTCTTTGCACTTTTTGCCAATTTTTCCGTGCCGATGTTCAGGGTAACATTGCCGTCATTCGATTTTGATTGAGGACATCCCATGAGCAATATTCTGATTATCAACGGTGCGAAAAAATTCGCGCACTCTAATGGTCAACTGAACGACACCCTGACCGAAGTCGCGGAAAGCTATCTGCGCGACCTCGGACATGATGTTAAAACCGTGCGTACCGACGGCGAGTACGACATCAAGGCGGAAGTGCAGAACTTCCTGTGGGCCGACACCATTATCTGGCAGATGCCGGGCTGGTGGATGGGCGCGCCGTGGACGGTGAAGAAATATATGGATGACGTGTTCACCGAAGGTCACGGTTCACTGTACGCCAGCGATGGCCGTACCCGTTCCGATGCCTCCAAAAAATACGGTTCCGGCGGTCTGATCCAGGGCAAAACCTATATGCTGTCGCTGACCTGGAATGCGCCGATGGAAGCGTTCACCGAGAAAGATCAGTTCTTCCACGGTGTCGGCGTTGATGGTGTTTACCTGCCGTTCCACAAAGCGAATCAGTTCCTCGGCATGGAAGCGCTGCCGACCTTTATCACCAATGACGTGATTAAAATGCCTGACGTGCCGCGCTATATCGCAGAATATCGCAAGCATCTGGCGGAGATTTTTGCTTAACTGTGTAGCTGGACTTAGAAGGAGTTAGCCAATTATGTTGACAGTTATTGCCGAAATCCGTACCCGTCCCGGGCAGCATCATCGCCAGGCGGTGCTCGATCAGTTCGCGAAAATCGTTCCTGTTGTGTTGCAGGAAGAGGGTTGTCACGGCTATGAGCCGCTGGTCGATCACGCTGCGGGCGTTAGTTTCCAGGCTACTGCGCCGGATTCCATTATGATGGTGGAGCTGTGGGAAAGCGTGGCGCATCTTGAAGCGCACCTGCAAACGCCGCACATGAAAGCGTGGAGCGAAGCGGTCAAAGGCGACGTGCTGGAAACGCATATCCGCATTCTGCAAGCGGGTCTTTGAGCATGCGACCCTCACCGCACGGCGAGGGGAAGTGACGAAAGCCGGATAAGCGCAGCCGCTATCCGGCATTTTTATTTCTACCAGTACAGTTTCCAGCTCTGCGAAAAGCGCGCCAGCGCCTCCACATAGAAGTAATCCCCCCAGCTACAGCACTCATCCACCCCTTTATTGCCCGACAGATGGTAGACCGAATGTTTCAGCAGCCCGGTCGTGGCTTCATTTTTCCCGGCCAGGTAGTGCTTACCCAGCGACGACATAATGCGCATCGCCCATTGTTGATAGCGCGCGCGATCGGGATCGGTCACCGGCAGATGTTTAATCAGTTCCAGCAAGCCGCACACCGCAATCGCCGCCGAAGAGGAGTCACGCAGCGCATCGCTGCCCACCAGCGCCAGATCCCAGTGGCACACCGCATCTTCCGGTAGACGGTTGAGGAAGTAATTCGCCAGCCGTTTCGACAGCGCCACCATCTCTTTATCACCGGTGTAAATAAAGCTCAGCAGGAAACCATAAATCCCCCACGCCTGGCCGCGCGACCAGCAGGAGTCATCGGCATACCCCTGCTGCGTGTTGCCATAGCACGGTGCGCCCGTTTGCACGTCCATATAATACGTGTGAAAAGTGGAAGCATCTTCACGGATCAGGTATTTCGCCGCTTGCTGTACATGTGCCTGCGCAGCCTGGGCAAAGCGCCGATCCCCGGTCTGCTCACTGGCCCAGTAAAGCAGCGGCAGATTCATGTTGCAGTCGATAATCATGCGCCCGGCCTGCTCAGGATCCTGCAAATCGCCCCACGCCTGGATGATCTGCGCTTTCTCGTGAAAGCGTTCCAGCAGTGCTTCGGCAGCCAGCAGGGCAAACCCGCGCGCCTCATGATTGCTGGTCAGACGCCAGGCCGCCACGCAGGAGAGCGTATATAAGAAGCCCAGATCGTGTGTGTTGGTATCGTGACGTCCGGCAATGCGCAGACCAAACGAGCGCACGTGGCGCTCCGCCATCGCACGGAAACCGTCATCGCCGCTCATCTCCCACGCCAGCCACAATTGCCCGGTCCAGAAGCTGGTGGTCCACTCAACATTTTCGGTCAGCGGATAATAGCCGTGGACGCAGGTTTCGGCGGGGAATTTATCACCGAAATCCGTTAAATGACGGCGAATCAGTTCAAGGGTATGCGCACGCGCGGAATCCAGTTCATCTTTAAACGACTGCACATCCATCGGCGTGCCCGGATAATCGCGTAACGTTTCCTCAACGATTTTACTTAACATATTTCGGTTCCTTGTTGTTACAGAAAATAAGATCAGCGCGCTGCATTATCGCGGGCAATATCTAATGGTCCATGTTGTCGCCATTTGCTCTGGCAGGCAGACAAGGTAAATAACGAAATAAAAGTAAAGCTCAGTGCAATACAGCCCATAATGATGTAGGTATTTTCAAAGCCGATACGGTCATATAATATTCCGGCCGGAGAAGAGACCACCACATTACCGACATACAGCATGGCCTGATAACCTAATAAATACATGGTGGCGTTAACCCGCTTATCAAAATGCTCGGCGATATATTTAAATACCGACACCAACAGCAGGCAGATTTCCAGACCGTACAGCGGTTTTAATACCGAAATCAGCAGATGCGATTCGCACAGCCCGGAAATAATCAGCCGCGCGCCCACTACCAACCCGACAATCAGCAACCCGCGCTTTGCACCGATAAAATTAACGAACAGCGGGATCACCATATACATGACAAATTCCATGCCGGACTGCACCGTGCCCAGGTAACCAAACACCGCGTTGCCCTGGTGGATATCCGTAAAGAAGGTGACAAAGTAGCGGGAGAACTGCTGTTCCGCGATAAACATCATCCACGCCACGCCTGCAACATACAGGCAGAAAGCCCAGAATTTGCGGTTACGCAGCAGCGCGTAAACATCCGCTGGCACGATTTTCTCTTTCGTCAGCACATCGCTGGCGTGAGCGGAGTGGACATTCACTTTCAGGCTCAGTAGAACCACCAGCATGATCAGCGAGGCAACAGAACCCATGATGAAGTTATAAGCTGGCGAGAGGTTAAACAGCAGGCCGGAAAACGACGATGCAACAGCCCAGCCGAGCGATCCCCACATGCGGATTTGCCCGAACTCCATGCCGTTTAAGCGACTGTAACGATCGGTATAGGATTCGCAGGCAGCAACCCCGGCATACCAGGCAAAACTTAAATAAATCGCGCCGACAATAATGCCCACTAAGGTATTGGAAATAAGTAGCGGTTGATACACGTAGATAAAAAATGGTGCCATCAGCGCAGACATCAGCACAACAAAATAGAGCAAATATTTGCTCATGCCGATTTTATCCAGGATATAACCATATATTGGTTTCAGGATCACTGAAAATATCCCATTAATAGCAAATACAGTACCAATTACCGTTCCGCTAAGATTGGCTTTTTGCCCCAACCAGATAGCCAGCAAACCAATACTGGCGGACCAGGTAAAAAAGTAGAGAAATATAAAGCTGCTGATTTTGTAATACTCTGCTTTATTATTAATGGCTATTCTTTCCATACTATCCTCGACGAAAGCATGTAGGGTTCAGAGATATTTACCCGGCCGCAGCCGGGCGTTTAATTAAAATGTAATGACGATTTTTTCCTGCGCGGGCGAATGGATCACCAGCGCATCTTCTTCTATGGATAATTGCGGTAAGTGCGAATGAAACACCTGCTCTGTCACGGCCGCCTGCACCGCACAGGCCAGCCATTGCCGGCCCGGCATTATCGTGCCGCGCAGCACAGGAATGGAGGCGCAAGGAGCAAACATAATGCTGCTGTTCGGCGGCGTTACCACGCTGTCAGCTTCCCGCGGATTATCAGCCAGCAGTTCGAAAATACCGCTGACGCCATTTTCCGCCGCTACCAGGCTGCCGTTTTGCTCATGACGATGCGGGGCTTTCAGCACCGCAAAACCGCCCTCGACGCTCTGTAAATGGCGTTGTGAATCAATGCTATGCACGCGTAAATGCCAGTTTTCACAGGGAATAAGCCACGTCGAGATCTGCACGTCATGCCACGGTGACCAGCGGGAGAAAATCGCCTGTGGGCTGACCACGACCTCATCACATTCGCGGCGACCGCGGAAGTAGTTATCACCTTCACTGAGTAACAGCATCGAATCACAGGCCGCATGCTTGATGCCATAGCGCCCACGTTCAATGGTGAAACCGAACCGGCTGGAGTAGGCAAATTTGGTGTATTTCGCCTCGGTATTGACGTAGTTATTCAGTTCCAGCTGGCCGGATGTCAGCATCCAGACATGCCGTGATTGATCGGTATGCACGAGGATCTGCCCCGCAGGCGGAATAACGCGCTGTGGAGCCAGCGCGGGCAGCGGCAGCTCTTCCGACCGCCAGAAGGTATGGGATTCCGGCAGCGCAAGGATCAAAAAGACTTTCAGCGCCCAGTAGGGCGAGCCCGGCGAGTTGTAGTCTTCGCACATCGCCAGGTTCGGATAAGCAAAACCGAGCGTCAGGATGCCGTCGCGATCGAAAATCGGCTGCCGTAGCCACCAGCGCAAATGGCGCAGGATCAGCCCTTTCACCACGCCAGGTGAAAAGACCTCCAGCCCGGAGAACGCCACCGCGCTCCAGAAAGCCACCATCGCAAAACGGTAGGTCAGGCTGCGGCCAAACGGCACGGACTCCCCTTCTGCCGCCGACATATAGATAAAGTCCTGTGCAAACAGGCTGGCTCGCTGGCGGATAATCGCCGCGCGTTCTGCATCCTCTTCCCCATTCAGCGTGGCGTAGATCAGGCCATAGAAATGGAACGCCATCGAAATGTAGTAATCCTTTGGTCGGCCAGGACCATCGGAATACCAGCCGTCGCCAAGGTAATAGGCATCCATCAGGCGAAAACGGTGTGCGATAGCTGCTGGCTCCCAGGGTAATCCGGCGCGTTTAAACCCCAGTTGCACCATGATGGCAAAGAAATTCCAGTTACTGTCGGGCATCTCAGCATCGGTGATTTGATTAAGCCACTGATGCAGATTATCGGCCTCAGTCTCGCTGAATTTCACCGCCAGCTTATCGCCGAGTAACGCCAGCCCCAGACCGTAAGCGGCCATCTCCACCAGCCGCTGATCGTACGGCCCTGTTTTCCCCCAGAAACCGGCACATTGTGGATCGGTACCGCGCTTAATGGCCGTCAGATATTTATCGCTGAACGTTTCCACATCGCCGCCCGCCATCAACGGAAACAACCCCCACAACGCGCGGGACAGCCCCTCCATTTCGGCAATATCTACGCTGTAATGCGCGCTGGTTGCTCCCAGCGAAAATCGCGCTGCGCCCTGTGGAAACTGCTTATCCAGCGCGTCCAGCATCTGCGTCAACGCGCAGGCTACCTCCGCGCGGGATGACAATGGATTTGAGGTTTTCACTTCCGCCGCCTGCATAGGTTTCTCTCCCGTATCGTGTGGCAGAAGCATAGTGAATCGCCAGGAAGGGGAAATGTTAGCTCTGTCACACCGCCAAGCTTTAGCTGAACCCGTTGTTGAGGAAATTTAAAACTGTGGTTTATAAATAGCGACATCGGGGCAAAAGTTGAGTTTGGTTGCACTATGGCAGACAACTGGCAAACAGAGAGACTGGAACTGATCACCCTCAACGATGCGGTTGCATCGTTCAGCCGCCTGTTTGCCAATACGGTGCGCTATCACCACTGGCATCAGTGCCTGGAAGTGCTGTACGTCGAGGAGGGGTTTGGCGTGGTGATCGTCGATAACCGCCAGTACACCATGCGCCCTGGACGGCTGTTTTTCTTTCCACCGCTCACCATCCATAAAGTGATGGTCGATGAGCAGGCGCAGGCGAGTTATCGCCGCACTATCATTCATGTTGATCACCACGCGATCCTCCGTTATTTCCGCGATTTTCCGCACAATCACAGCCGTTTGCAGCGACTTTCTCAGCGCGGCGGCGCGGCGGTGGTGATGGATGCAGCAACTATTCACGCCCATATCGACCATCTGTTCAGCGGCTACGCCAGGCTGGCCGCCAGCGCGAAACTGAACGGCGAACAAGTCGCCTGCCTGTTGTTGAATTTGCTAAGTATGTTGCCGGAAGAGAGTGAGAAATTGCCGGAAGAAGGTTGCGGCATTGCCACGCCAGTGATGTTCTGGCTGGAAGAGAACTACCAGCAAAAATTCAGCCTGGAAAAGCTGGCGCAGGAGCTGGGGAAATCGCGCAGCTACATCTCGCGCCGCTTCCATGAAGAAACCGGCGAGCCGATTAATCACTATCTCAACACCATTCGCCTGCGCAAAGCCTGCGACTATCTGCTGCACAGCCCGCACAGCATTCGCGACATCGCCGCACTGGTGGGATTTTCTGACGTCACCTGGTTTATTAGCGCTTTCAGGAAAGGTATCGGTGAAACACCGCTGCAATACCGTAAAAATCACGTGTCGCAACGGCGCTGACTGTTGCCCGTGGCGCGCTTTTGCTATGGTGAGGCACTGATAATTCTGCGGAAAAAGACGTATGGAACGGCTGGATTGCGATCGCATGTTTGTGGCGGTGATGGAAACGGGTAGCTTTACCGGTGCGGCGCTACGCTGCGGTACCAGCCACGGCCAGGCGTCAAAACTCATCTCCCGCCTGGAACAGGAGTTGGGCGTTAATCTGCTGCGACGCAGCACCCGCTCGTTGACGCCAACCGAAGTGGGGCTGGCCTATTACGACCGTATCCGCCAGTTGTTGATTGATTACGATGCGCTTAACGATGCAGTGCGCAATATCGCCAATGCCCCCTCTGGTTTGCTGCGCATCTCTGCGCCCGTCACGTTTGGTACTTCCCAGCTCACGCCGCATCTGGTGGCGTTTGCCCGTCACTACCCGGAAATCGAACTGGATGTCAGCTTTGCCGACCGGCTGGTCAACGTGGTGGATGAAGGGTTCGATGTTGCCCTGCGCATCGGCGCGCTTTCCGACAGCAGCTTGGTGGCCCGCCGCCTGTGCGCAATCCGCAATGTGGTGGTTGCCTCGCCGGATTACCTTGCCCGACAGGGTGAGCCCACGCACTGGCAGCAGCTTGAGCAACACAGCCTGATTGTGGATACCAACTTCCGCGATCCCTGGCACTGGCCTTTTCTCGATGAGCACAAACAACAGCATCTTCAGCCGGTGCGCGGACATATTAAATTTTCCAACGCTGAAGTGTGCCTTGAAGCCGCCTGCGCCGGCCTGGGCATAGCGCGCATTCCGGTGTTTGTCGCCGGTAAAGCGTTGAAAGAGCAGCGCGTAAAACCGGTGCTTACTGCCTATGAAGCCCCGCCGCTGGCGTTGTTCGCCGTTTATCCGCCCGCTCGTTACCTGGCGCAGAAATCCCGCGTGCTGATCGATTTTCTGGTGGAGGTTTTCTCGCTGCAGCCGGAATGGGAACAGGGATGGTGATAATTTCCAAAATGGAAATAAACATCCCTGTTTTACGCGGATAATTTTCCGGCTGGAAAGACTTTACACTCCTCTCATCAACTGACTGAGAGGAACACCACCATGTTTGACCAACGCACAACCCCCTATGCCGCACTGATTATGCGCCTGGCGCTCGGTATTCTGTTTCTGGCGCACTTTAGTCTGAAATTTTTCGCCTTCACCCCAGCGGGCACCGCGAAGTTCTTCGCTTCGCTCGGTCTGCCAGGCTGGCTGGCGTATGTCACCATGGCGGTTGAACTGGTAGGGGCGATTGCCCTGATCCTCGGTGTTTACGCACGTATTGTGGCGATTGTGCTGATCCCGATTCTGCTCGGCGCGATCTTCACCGTTCATGGCCCGGCCGGTTTCTTCTTTACTAACCCGAACGGCGGTTGGGAGTTCCCGGCCTTCTGGATTGTTGGTCTGTTAACACTGGCGCTGACGGGCGACGGCAAATTTGCCCTGAAGCCCACCCCGGTAAAAGGCTAACGGAGGCAGCATGCTGATTGAGGGTAAATGGACGGCCGACTGGCACCCGGTTCAGGCCACCGACGAGAAAGGCGGTTTTGTTCGCCAGACCTCCAGCTTTCGCCACTGGGTGACCCCGGACGGGGCGCCCGGTATCACCGGCGAAGGCGGATTTATCGCCGAACCTGGCCGCTACCATCTGTATGTGGCGCTCATTTGCCCCTGGGCCTCGCGCACGCTGATTGCCCGCAAGCTGAAAGGGCTGGAATCGGTGATCAGCGTGTCAGTGGTTGAACCGTGGCTGCTGGATGAAGGCTGGCACTTTGGCGACTACCCAGGCGCCGACCGTGACACACTGAATCAGGCCGAATGGCTGCACCAGCTCTATACCCGCGCCGACCCGCGCTTTACCGGGCGCGCAACGGTGCCGGTGCTGTGGGATAAGCAAACCCACACCATCGTCAATAACGAGTCGGCCGACATTGTCCGTATGCTGAACAGCGGCTTTGGTTCGCTGGCAAATAACGCGGTCGATCTCTATCCGGCGCACCTGCACGATGAGATCGACCAGTTGAATGCGGAGATCTACCCGAACCTCAATAACGGGGTCTATCGCGCAGGTTTTGCCACCACCCAGGTGAGTTACGAAGAAGCGGTGAACGATGTGTTCAGCCAGCTTGATAAGCTGGAAAACCACCTCGTCCAGCGCACGTTCCTGTGCGGCACGCAGCTTACCGAGGCAGATATTCGCCTGTTCGTCACGCTGGTTCGCTTCGATGCGGCTTACCACGGATTGTTTAAATGCAATCTTCGTAAGCTGACGGAGTATCCGAATCTGGATCGCTATCTGCGCGAGATGCTGGCAGTTCCTGGTATTCGCGAGACGGTGAATATTGACCATATCAAGCAGGGTTATTACTCGATTAAAGCCCTCAACCCCAATGGTATTGTTCCGCAAGGGCCGGATTTACGCGCTTACGGGCTGTGACAGGAAGCGATAATGAAAAAATTGATTGTGCTGTTGCATGGCGTCGGTAGCCGTGGCTCGGATTTGCAAGGTCTGGGGAAATACTGGTCGCAAACTCTCGACGATGTGATTATCGCCACGCCGGACGGGCCGTCGCCTTTTGATATGGGGCCGGGTTTCCAGTGGTTCAGCGTTAACGGCATCACCGATGAAACGCGCGCCGCGCGGATTGCCGAAGCCCGCAGTGCCTTTAACGCCACTATTAATGGCCTGCTGGAGAAACACGATGTGCAGCCCGGACGAGACAAGCTGGTGCTGAGCGGTTTTTCGCAAGGGGCGATTATGTCGCTGGATGCGCTGGTCAACGCCCGGTGGCCGCTGGCAGCGGTGGTGGCGTTTTCCGGTCGTCTGGCCTCGGCACAGCCATGGCAGCCTGCGCCGCACACGCCGGTGCTGCTGGTGCATGGAGCGAGCGATCCGGTGATTCACTATCAGCAGAGCCAGCATGCTGCCGAACAGCTTGGCGCAGCGGGTGTCGATGTTGATACCTATTTTGAGCCTGGCGTGCCGCACACCATTACGGCGAACGGCGCGATGAAAGCAGCGAACTTCCTGCTGCCGCTGCTTAACCGCGTAGATTAAGAGACAAAAAGGGATGCCGCCCGGCATCCCTTGTCTTACGCCACCAGTTGCTGCATGACTTTGATAAACGCAGCTGTCACCTGTTCTTCCTGCGCGTGACGCCCCGCTTCAATCACCCAGCGTCCTCCGGTCATCACCCTTTTTATCGGGTTCGTCGAACAGGCGAAAATCCAGCGATTCAGACGTTCACGATCGCCTGCGGCAGCAAGGAAAGGATCGCGGCTGTCGAGCAACAGCATATCCGCGCGATGGCCGGTCGCCAGTTGACCAATCGCCTGCCCCAGCGCGCGGCGCCCGCCCTGCAATGCACCCTGATACAGCACATTGCCGATATAAGGTTCATCCGGCAGATGGAGCAAGTTGCGCCGCCGTTTGTTTAACCGCTGCCCGTACTCAAACCAGCGCAAATCCTCGCTGACGCTGACGCTGATATGGCTGTCGGAGCCAATCCCCCAGCGCCCCTGCTGCGCAAGATAGTCCGGCCCCGGGAAAATACCGTCGCCAAGATTGGCTTCGGTGGTCAGGCAGAGGCCCGCCACTGCGCCGGAAGCGGCAATCTGTTGGGTTTCCTGCGGCGTAAGATGCGTGGCGTGAATCAAACACCACTGCTCATCCACCGGCATATGCTGGTAAAGCCACTCTACCGGACGCAGCCCGGACCATGCCACGCAGTCATCGACCTCTTTTTGCTGCTCGGCAATATGAATATGCACCGGCTGCGCTTGCGGGCAGGCGTTGAGCACGCGCTGCATCTGCTCCGGCGTAACGGCCCGTAGCGAGTGGAAGCACAGCCCGGTACGCTGCATCGGCTCAGCGGCAAGCTGCGACGTCAGCGCCTCATGTAGCGCGAGATAGCCTTCCGTATCGTGAATAAAGCGGCTCTGCCCGGCGGTCGCTGGCTGCCCGCCAAATCCGGAGAAGCTGTAAAGCACCGGCAGTAACGTCAGGCCAATGCCCGCCGTTTTCGCCGCTTGCGAAATACGCAACGCCAGCTCGGCAGACTGGGCATAAGGTTTTCCGCCGCGATCGTGGTGCAAATAGTGAAACTCGGCAACCGAGGTATAACCAGCTTTCAGCATTTCGATGTACAGATAGCTGGCGATGGTTTCCAGCTGCTCGGGGGTGATTTTATCCACCAGCCGGTACATCAAATCGCGCCATGTCCAGAAGCTGTCTGCTGGATCGCCCACCACTTCGGTCAGCCCGGCCATTGCGCGCTGAAAGGCGTGCGAATGCAGGTTTGGCATGCCCGGCACCAGGAAACCGTCCAGGCGAATCGTATTGTCGTCTGGCTGACTACCGCTTTCCAGCGCGGTGATGATGCCCTGTGCGGAAACCGTAATGCGGACATTCTCCGCCCAGCCCTGCGGCAACAATGCTTTTGCCGCGAAATATACCGTCATATATCCCCTCACCGCCTGCCGTTATTTAAGATGTATATACATGTTTATATATATACATCCAATTGTGCGTAGAGTAAACTTCAACGGTCATCCGGCCGAGGAAAGGGTTAATGGAGCAAAGCGAAATTTTTAAAGCAGCCGCAAGCGAGACGCATCTCGATCAGCCCGCCCCTTTTTATGAAAGGGTGAAGAGCATGATCAAAACCAATATCCACAGCGGTGCCTGGCCGGTGAACTACCGTGTGCCTTCCGAAAGCGAGCTGGTCAGTCAGTTTGGCTATAGCCGGATGACCATTAACCGCGCGTTGCGTGAACTGACCGCCGAAGGGCTGCTGGTGCGCATGCAGGGCGTGGGCACCTTTGTCGCCGAAGTGCGCGGGCAGTCGGCGCTGCTGGAAATTAACAACATTGCCGATGAGATTGCCAGCCGCGGCCATCGCCATCACGCCAGAGTGCTGGAGCTGACCCAACTGCATGCAGATGCCCAGCAAGCGCTGGCTTTTAATCTGCCGAAAGGCAGCCGCCTGTTCCATTCGCTAATTTGCCATTATGAAAACGGCGTTCCGGTGATGCTGGAAGACAGGCTGGTGAATGCGCTGATTGTGCCGGACTATCTGCAACAGGATTTCACCCGTATCACCCCGAATGCCTATCTCTCTTCCATCGCGCCGATTGTCGAGGGCGAGCATATAATCGAAGCCGTGAACGTGCCCCGCAGCGAGTGCGTTTATCTGGAAATTGATGAGCACACCCCCTGCCTGCAAGTGAACCGCCGCACCTGGACCGGTCGTCAGGACAAAAAAATCGTCACCAGCGTGCGCCTGGTCTATCCCGGTTCGCGCTACCGCCTGGAAGGAAGTATGCGCAAATGAAGCGCCTACCTTATAGCGGCTACGCTGAGATGCGCTGGAAAAATGGCCTGGGCGTCACCCGTGAAGTGTGCCGTTTTCCCGCCAGCGAACAGTATGACTGGCGTATATCGGTTGCAACGATCCGCGAAGACGGTGCGTTCTCACGTTTCTCCGGTTACCTGCGAAATATCAGCGTGCTGGAAGGCGAAGGTATGTTTCTGACGGTTGATGGCCAGCGCAGCGCGTTAATTCCACCGTTTCAGGCGACGGATTTCAACGGCGACAGCGAGGTGTTTTGCGAGGTTGTCGGCGGGCCGTTACTCGATTTCAACGTGATTTATCGCCGTGAAACCACTCAGGCAACAGTGCGCTGGCTGCGTGATGGCGCATGGCAACATCAACAGGGAACAATGCTGCTGTTCAATGCCGGGAATTTACTTGATGTTATCGTCGAGGGTGAACGCCATACTCTGCAACATTACGACAGCCTGCTAATTGATAACCCGGCGACGGTTGCCGTCCACGCAGGCAGCGACACGCTTTTCGCCTGCGTGACGCTGACATCCCGTTAACGCCCGCTAAACTGTGGCGTCAGCCTGTTCTGAAACGCCGCCAGCCCGGCGGCACGATCCTCACTATCGGCAATCAACGCCGAGAGCGCCCGCTCATAAGCCACTCCCGCACTTAATGGCATTTCGTAGCTGGCCAGCACCGCTTTTTTGATCATCGCGGCCGCCAGCGGCGCGGCTTTGGCGATTTGTCGCGCAACGCTTAGTGCCTGCGTTTCCAGTTCGTCAGGCTGAACCAACTGGCTAATCAGCCCCGCCTGGCGCGCCTCCTCGCCATTGATGCGTCTGGCACAAAGCAGCATCTCCATCGCCAGTGATTTCCCTACCGCACGCACCAGCCGCTGGGTGCCTCCGGCGCCGGGAATAATGCCGATGTGGCTTTCCGGTAACCCAAACTGTGCCGTGGTGTCGGCAATAATAATGTCGCACAGCAGCGCCAGCTCCAGCCCACCGCCGAGCGCATAACCTGAAACGGCAGCAATCACTGGTTTTTCGATGGCGGCAATGCGATCCCATTTCTCGCTAAAACCGCTGCGCCATAAAGTGATGGCGGAAGCCGACGCCAGCGTGCCGGTATCTGCCCCGGCGGAGAAGGCCTTCGGGCCGCCCAACAGCACAATGGCACGCACCTGCGGATCCTGCTCAAGCTGCTGAAGCGTGGTGACCAGCGCATCCAGCATCTCTGCGGTCAGGGCGTTATATTTCTGCGGGCGGTTCAGCGTCACCACGGCGACGGCATCTTCATGACGGCACACAACATCACTCATCGTCTGTACCCCTTGCCGTCAGGCTGGTGACGATCGCTTCACGGTGACGCATTGCCGCCGCCGCGCTTTGCCCGTCCCAGCAATAAAAGCCTTCCCCGCTTTTCACCCCCAGTTGTTTCGCGGCGACTTTCTCCAGCAGCCAGGGCGGCAGCGTCGTGCTGTTATCCAGCGCGGGCAGCAATATCCCGGCGACTTTCTCAACCGTATCCAGCCCGGCGAAATCCATCAGTTTCATTGGCCCCATCGCCGCCCAGCGCGGTGCCAGCGTACGCTGCACTGCACGGTCAACATCCTCAACCGAGCCAATCCCGGCGCTCACCAGGTAGAGCGCCTCGCGCAGCATGGCGTATTGCAGACGGTTGATAATAAAGCCCGGAATGTCCTGATTCACGGTGATGGTCTCTTTACCAAGCTGTGCGCACAAATCGCGAACGCGCTGGCAAACGTCGTCGGCAGTTTTCTCGCCACGCACAATTTCAATCATCGGCATGGTATCCGCCGGGTTAAACCAGTGCATACCAATCAGCCGCTGCGGGTTACTGAGTACCGATGCCAGCTGCGTGATGGAGACGCTGGAAGTATTGGTCGTCAGCAGGCAGTCAGCGGAAACCTGTGGCTCAATGAGGCTGAACAGATGCTGTTTGAGCGCCACCTCTTCCGCCACGTTTTCCGACACCATATCCGCGCCCGCCAGGCAGCTTTCCAGCGACGTGCTGTACTGCACATCGGCCTGGGCGACCCGCGATTCAACGATCGCCTGAGCTTTATCCAGCGTTTCCTGCGAGCGGGAATAGAGACTGACGCGATAACCCGCGCGGGCCATGACGACAGCAATGCGTGCGCCCATGGTTCCGGCGCCAATCACCGCCACTTTATTAATTTGCGACATGCTGTTCTCCCCTAAATCACACCCTGCGTTTGCAGTTGCGCAAGCGTTGCCTCATCCATACCCAACACTTCACGCAATACTGTAAGCGTATGTTCCCCCAGCACCGGCGGGATCAGCGCCGGTTCGCCCGGCGCACCACTCATTTTCACCGGCTGCGGCACAATGGAGATCGCGCCTGCTCGCGGGTGCTGGATCTGTTTCACCAGCTCACGTTCGTGGGCGTAATCACTGTCGAGGATCTGGTCGAGGCGCAGCACCGGCGAGGCCGGAACGCCAGCGCTATCCAGAAGCGCCTGCGCGTCGCTGACGCTTTTATCTGCCAGCCAGCGTTCAATCTCTTCCCGCAAGGGCTGTTGATGCGCCAGCCGCTGCGGATCGCTGGCAAAGCGAGGATCGTCCACCAGCGCGGGATTTCCCATTGCGCCGGCAAGCTGGCGGAAGAGTTTGTCGTTGGCGACGGCAATAACAATATGTCCATCCTGCGCCCGGTAGCTGTCCATCGGCGCGCTGATCGGGTGCGCATTACCAAGCCGCCCTGCGCTGGGCTGGCCGCCGATCCACTGGGTTAACGACACCATTTGCAGCGTCACCATGGTATCGAGCATCGAAACATCCAGATGCTGGCCCTTGCCGGTAATGCCACGCTGAAGCAGCGCCGCCAGTACCGCCCAACTGCCATATAGCCCGGCGACCACATCACCAATCGCATCGCCAACGCGCGTGGGTTCGCCGTTTGCCCAGCCGGTGACCTGCATAATGCCGCCAATCGCCTGGATGATATGGTCGTAAGCCGCTTTATGCGCCAGCGAGCCTTGCTGACCAAAACCGGAGATGCTGACGTAAACCAGACGCGGATTGATGGCCTGTAGCGTCGCATAATCAATCCCCAGCCGCTGGGTTACACCGGGGCGAAAGTTCTCCACCAGCACGTCCGAACAGGCGACCAGATATTTGAGGATCGCTAAGCCCTGCGGGCTTTTCAGATCCAGCGTGACGCTTTTTTTGCCGTGGTTGAGCTGCATAAAGTAGCTGCTCTCGCCGTTGATATGCGGCGTAAAAGCGCGGGAATCGTCGCCGCTGCCTGGCATCTCGATCTTGATAACTTCAGCGCCAAGATCGTTAAGCAGCGAGGCGCACCACGGGCCCGCCAACACGCGCGACAGATCGAGTACCCGTACACCACTGAGCGGCTTAATGGCTTCACTCATCAGCTCCCTCCTGAATCAGTAAAGTGAGCTGGCGGCTCAGTTCGCCATCAGCAATCAGATCCCGGACGGCGTGCATATCCGTGTACAGCGGCGTGTCGGTTTCACGAAATGCCACTTGCTGGCGCACCTTCGCCAGCGTCAGTTCCGCCCCCACCGAGGCGCGTAGCGGGCGGTGAAATTCAATCGCCTGACAAGCGCACAGCAGTTCAATAGCCACGATATCCACTGCGTTTGCCACCGCCTGCATCGCTTTTCGCGCCGAAGAGACACCCATGCTGATATGGTCTTCCTGCCCGGCACAGGTGGAAACCGTATGTACGCTGGCGGGCGCCGCCAGGCTGCGGTTATCCCCGGCAAGCGCGGCGGCGACATACGGCGGGATCATCATCCCGGAATTAGCCCCGCTTTTTCCGACCAGAAACGCCGGTAAACCGCTGAGATGCACGTTAGTGATACGGTCAGAACGCGCTTGCGACGCGGTACTCAGTTGCGCGATAGCCACCGCCAGCGCATCGAGCGCCAGCGCCAGCGGCGCACCGTGACCGTTGCCGCCAGGCAAAATCACCAGCGCATCGTCTTCGATTAAAAATACCGGGTTGTCAGTCACCGAATTGAGTTCGGTGGTGACGATATGACGGCAGTGCGCCAGTTGATCGCGCACTGCGCCATGGATTTGCGGGATGCAGCGCAAGCTGAGAGCATCCTGCACCCGGTGGTCGCGGTAACGCTGAAGGATCTCGCTGCCGTGCAGTAAGCGGCGCAAAATCTGCGCCGTTTCTTGTTGCCCGTCATGGGGACGCAAAGCATGCAGACGCGCGTCATAGCCGCGGGTGTTGCCTTTCAGCGCTTCGAGACACATGCCGCCTGCCATATCCGCGACCGGCAGCAACTGCTCGAAATCCCGCACCGCCAGACAGGCCAGTGCGGTAATTTCGTAGGTGCCGCTGATCAGCGCGTGCCCTTCGCGCGGGCCGGGAATGCGTGGCGCAATGCCCGCTTTCGCCAGCGCTTCGGCGGAGGGCAACAACTCCCCCTGATACCAGCACTGCCCTTCGCCAAACAGCGATAAGCCGATATGTGCGGTAGCAATCAGATACCCTACGGAACCGCTGGCAGGTGACCACGGCGTCACCTGCCGGTTCAGCATCAGGCACATCCGCTGCGCCAGTTCAGCGCTGACGCCGCTGTAACCCTGCAATAACGATTTCAGCATCACCGCCATCATCGCCCGCACTTCCCGCACCGACAGATCCGGCCCCATCCCGCAGGCGTGGCTGCGCAGCATATTGAGCTGTACGCTGGCAATTTGATCCGCAGAGAGACGCTCAGTCACCAGGTCTCCCACGCCGGTCGTCAGACCATAAATCACCTTCCCTTCAGCAATCGCGCTGTGAATGTAGCCGCTGACCTTATCCATTTGCGCCAGCGCATCATCAGCCAGAACAACCGGCGCGCCATCGGCAATGCGTACCAGTTCATCAATGGTAGTGGCAACAGTGCCTAAGGTGACCGCATCCGCCTGCGGCGTGGAAGAACGGGTTGTCGTCGTCATCTCGCAGCCGTTCCTTACTTGCTCAGTTGGTGTTTAACCAGCCACTGGTGCGCCACATCATCAATGCTGGCGAACTCAGAAAGCTGTTCGTTCATGGAAATCAGATCTTCGGTGGTAAGCTGCGCGGAGATTTTGTTCAGCGTGCTTTCAATGGTCGGGTTCAGCGTGCTGCTGGCGACAATCGGCACGATGTTCTGCGCGGCAAACAGGTGCTTCGGATCTTCCAGCGCGACCAGGTGATCTTTTTTGATCTCCGGCGTTGTGGAAGTCAGGTCAGCGACCTGAATCTGGTTGTTTTTCAGCGCCGTCAGCGTCAGCGGGCCAGCGACATCCAGCACCTTGAAAGTTTTGAAATTCAGGCCGTATACTTCACGCAGGCCGGGAACGCCTTCATGACGGGTTTTCCACTCCGCCGGGCCGCCAAGCACTAATTGCCCGGCGACAGGCTTCAGGTCATCGATGGTTTTCAGTTTGTATTTTTCTGCTGTTTTCTTCGTTACCGCCAGTACATCGCTGTTCTGCGCCGTAGAAGTGTTGAGCATTTTCAGTTTTTCCGGCAGCTTAGCGGCCAGCGCTTTTGCCACATCTTCCGAGCTGTGCGCTTCATTTTTCGCATCCAGATAGCTCAGCAGCGCGCCGCTGTACTCCGGGATCACGGTGATGGAACCGTCCAGCAGCGCCGGGATATAGACTTCACGGCTACCAATATTGAGTTTTTTCTCAACTGGAATATTTTGTGCTTCCAGCGCCCCGGCGTAGATGGTCGCCAGCAGCTGGTTTTCCGGAAAATCCGCCGAACCAATAATCACTTTCTGGCCGGCATCAGCAGCCCAGACAGAAGAAGCGACAGACAGCAGCGCGGCACTGAACAACGTTAAATAGCGTTTCTTAATCATCTTATTAACCTTCTGTAATTAAAGGACTCAACATCACTGGTTTTTGGTTTTCCGGGTGATGCCCGGTGAAACCACGACTTTCCCTGAAAGCGAAAAAAAGAGATCAATGATCAATGCCAGCAGCGCGACGAGGATGGCCCCGGCGGTCATCTGCGCAAAGTCGTTGGCGGCACGCCCGTCGATAATCAATCGTCCCAGGCCGCCGAGTGAAACATATGCCGCGATGGTCGCGGTGGAGACAAT
Source organism: Kosakonia sp. H7A (assembly GCF_003028445.1). Classification (NCBI taxonomy): domain Bacteria; kingdom Pseudomonadati; phylum Pseudomonadota; class Gammaproteobacteria; order Enterobacterales; family Enterobacteriaceae; genus Kosakonia; species Kosakonia sp. H7A. The sequence continues at coordinate 122,070 of NZ_PYTZ01000005.1, forward strand.
TTGCAGTGCGGCGCTGCGGATCCCGGAGAGTATCAGCGGCATTGCGCAGGGCAACTCGACCTGCAACAGCACCTGAAGCGGCGTCAGGCCAATCCCTTTTGCCGCGTCATGCACGCTGGGATCGACAGAACGGATCCCGGCATGTACGCCCAGCGCCACTGGCGGCAGCGCCAGCACCACCAGCACGATAATGCAGGGCAAAACAAAGGCCATATCCGATTCGAAATAACCCGCCAGCAGGATCACCAGCAAAATAATCAGGCCAAAAGAGGGCAGCGAACGCAGGGCGTTGGTGGTGCCAATCAGCAGCGCCTCCCCTTTCCCGGTATGGCCGGTATAGCAGCCGACCGGAAAAGCAATGGCAACGGCAATCGCCAGCGCCGCAGCGCTGTAACCGATATGCTGCAACAGCAGTGGCACAATGCCGTCGTCGCCATACCAGTGGCTGAGATCGAGAAACCATTCACTCATCAGTTATCCCCTTTGTGGTTGCCAGCGGCTTAAAGAACGGGTTATCGCCACCACCAGGCAATCCAGAATGAAGGCCAGCGCGATGCACAGCACAATCCCGGCGATAATCGGGGTGAGGAACTGAAGCTGAAAGCCCTGGGTAAACAGCGAACCTAACTGCGGTGCGCCAATCAGCGCAGCCACCGAAACAATGCTGACGTTAGAAACCACCGCCACGCGCAGCCCGGAACCGATCACCGGCACGGCAAGTGGCAGGTCGATCTGCAAAAATTGCTGTAGCGGTTTGTACCCCAGCGCGAAAGCGGACTGGCGGGTATCTTCGGCAACGGAATCCAGCCCGTCGCACACGGTTCTTACCAGTAGCGCGAAGCTGTAAATGGTCAGCGCCACGACCACGTTGATCGGGTCGAGAATCTGCGTATTCAGCAGCGGCGGCAGCAGCACGAACAGCGCCAGCGAAGGAATGGTGTACAGCAAGCCGAACAGGTTCAGCACGATCCCTTTCACTTTCGGCAGGTTATTAACCGCCCAGCCCACCGGGATCGCCAGCAGCAGGCCGATCAGGATCGGCGTAATCGACAAATAGCAGTGCCAGAGCAGCAGGTTGAGGATCCTGTCGCTTTGCCCCCACAGCCAGTCAAATCTCATAGCGCCTCCTGCGTCAGCGACTTGCAGGCATCCAGCACATTTTCCAGCGCCAGCGATCCCTGCGGGGCAAGCTGTTCATCAACCACCACAGCGCGATGGCAGGGAGAGCTGAGCGCCGAATCCAGCAACTGGCGCAGCGTGCCGCCCTGCGGAGAAAACGTCGCGCCGAGATTCACGTTCTCCGGCGTAATCACCGCTACCTGCTGATGCGTGTCAAACCAGCCGCAGGCTTTGCCCTGCTGCGTCACCAGCAGCCAGCGCTGCGCGCTGATACCACGCGCCTGCGCAAGGGTTGCGCCCATTTCGATGGCTGGCTCCGCCTGCAACGCCGTCAGCGGTGCGGAGGTGTGAAAACTGAGTTTGCGATAACCGCGGTCGCGGCCAATGAAATCGGCAACAAATTCACTCTGCGGCGCATTCAGCAATTCGCCCGGCGTCGCCAGTTGCGCCAGCTTGCCGCCGGGTTTCAGCACCGCAACGCAATCACCCAGTTTCATCGCTTCATCGATATCGTGGGTGACCATAATGATGGTCTTGCTGACCTCTTTCTGAATGCGCAGAAATTCTTCCTGCAATTGTTCACGCACAACGGGATCGACTGCACTGAAGGGTTCGTCCATCAGCATAAATTCCGGGTCGGCAGCCAGCGCGCGCGCCACGCCGACGCGTTGCTGTTGCCCGCCGGAGAGCTGCCACGGATAGCGTTTCGCCAGTTGCGGCGCCAGGCCGACCACTTCCAGTAATTCCGCCGCTCTGGCCCTGGCTTTGCTTTTCGCCGCGCCATTAAGAATGGCGGTCGTAGCGATGTTATCGATGATGGTTTTATGCGGGAACAACCCGGCATTCTGGATCACGTAACCAATGCGCCGACGCAACTGCACCACATCCATCTGCGCGGTGGATTCGCCATTGAGCAAAATCGTGCCGGAAGAGGGTTCGACCAGCCGGTTGATCATGCGTAATGAGGTGGTTTTGCCGCAGCCCGACGGCCCTACCAGCACGGTAATTTTGCCTCCTGGCGCGACAAAGTTCAGGCCATCGACCACGACGGTACCGTCGTCGTAATGCTTGGTCACATTGTTGAAAGTAATCATCGTTACGCCTTATGGTCATCATTTGCCGTCCCGTTATGACGGCGATGCAAAAATGCTTTATGTATATCCTTGTATGTACAACTTGCAAGCCATGTGCCATAACGTAATTGCAACATATATCGATAAATTAAAATTCATCAAAAACAATAAGATAATTATATTTCGTTACTAAAATCAGTCTAACCTGGCGGATTAGTCCTGCTTTATTGCCCTGCTCTCTCGCCATAAAACAGCGCATGAATGCACTTAAAATGATCGTTTTTCTGCCGTTAAGCACAATAATAGTGCAGTAAAGCGCGCTAAAATCTCTTCCCCCAACACCACGCAAAAAACAGATAATTACAACTAACTGTTTTATATAGATAATAAATAAATCGATCAAAGTGGCACCATATGTGCTTATCATGTATATACAAGACAACATCAGTAAGCATTTATTCCGCTATCAAACAAAGAAGGTAAACCGCATGAGTAGTGAATTTTCCCGTTATCGTGATGTTGAGATCAGAGCGCCGCGCGGCACGACATTGAATGCGAAAAGCTGGCTGACCGAAGCGCCGCTGCGCATGCTGATGAACAACCTTGATCCCGAAGTCGCGGAAAACCCGAAAGAGCTGGTGGTTTACGGGGGGATTGGACGGGCAGCGCGTAACTGGGAGTGCTTTGACAAAATGGTGGAAGCGCTGAAACAGCTTAACGATGACGAAACGCTGCTGGTGCAGTCCGGCAAACCGGTCGGCGTGTTTAAAACCCATAGCAATGCGCCGCGCGTACTGATCGCCAACTCCAACCTGGTTCCCCACTGGGCTAACTGGGAGCACTTCAACGAACTGGACGCTAAAGGGCTGGCGATGTACGGCCAGATGACCGCTGGCTCTTGGATCTATATCGGTAGCCAGGGGATCGTTCAGGGCACGTATGAGACCTTCGTCGAAGCGGGTCGCCAGCATTATGACGGTTCACTGGTTGGTCGCTGGGTGCTGACTGCTGGTCTGGGCGGTATGGGCGGCGCACAGCCGTTGGCCGCCACGCTGGCGGGCGCCTGCTCGCTGAACATTGAGTGTCAGCAATCCCGCATCGATTTCCGCCTGCGTACCGGTTATGTGGATGAGCAGGCAACGGATCTGGATGATGCACTGGCGCGTATTGAACGCTACACCCGCGAAGGCAAAGCTATCTCTGTCGCGCTGCACGGCAATGCGGCGGAAGTCTTACCGGAATTGGTTAAACGCGGTGTTCGTCCGGATATCGTGACCGATCAAACCAGCGCCCACGACCCGCTGAACGGCTATCTGCCGATTGGCTGGCAGTGGGAAGAGTATCGCGAACGCGCGAAGGCGGAGCCAGCGGTAGTGATTCAGGCGGCGAAAGCTTCAATGGCGGAGCACGTTAAAGCGATGCTCGCCTTCCAGCAGCAGGGCATCCCAACCTTCGATTACGGCAACAATATTCGCCAGATGGCAAAAGAGATGGGCGTCAGCAACGCCTTCGATTTCCCGGGTTTTGTACCCGCTTATATTCGCCCACTGTTCTGCCGCGGTATCGGGCCGTTCCGCTGGGCCGCGCTCTCCGGCGATCCGGAAGATATCTATCGCACCGATGAAAAGGTGAAAGAGCTGATCGCGGATGATGCGCATCTGCACCGCTGGCTGGATATGGCGAAAGAGCGCATCAGTTTCCAGGGCCTGCCAGCACGTATTTGCTGGGTGGGTCTGGGGCAGCGCGCGCGTCTGGGGCTGGCGTTTAACGAAATGGTGCGTCGCGGTGAAGTCTCGGCGCCGATTGTCATTGGCCGCGATCACCTGGACTCCGGCTCCGTTGCCAGCCCGAACCGCGAGACCGAAGCGATGAAAGATGGTTCCGATGCAGTTTCCGACTGGCCGCTGCTGAACGCATTGCTTAATACTGCCAGCGGCGCAACCTGGGTTTCCCTGCACCACGGCGGCGGCGTCGGCATGGGCTTCTCACAGCATTCGGGGATGGTTATCGTCTGCGATGGCACGGATGAAGCGGCAGAACGTATCGCCCGCGTACTGCATAACGATCCGGCGACGGGCGTGATGCGCCATGCCGATGCAGGCTATGATTCCGCTGTCGCCTGTGCCAAAGAGCACGGCCTCAACCTGCCGATGATTGCAAAGTAAAACCGGCGGCGCGGCGATGGCCGCGCCGAACCATGACGGGAGAACGCGGATGCGCATTTTATGGCGTCACTGCCAGATTGCCACCATGGAAGCGGGCAAATATAACCTGATTCCACACGCGGCGATGATCACCGATGGCCCGCGCATTGTATGGCTGGGCGAAGAGGGAACGCAGCCGGACGATGCGATTGATCGTGAAGTGGATCTGCACGGACGGCTGGTTACGCCAGGGCTAATCGATTGCCATAGCCACAGCGTATTTGGCGGCGATCGCAGCCAGGAGTTTGAGATGCGTCTCAACGGCGCGAGTTACGCGGAGATCGCCGCAGCCGGCGGTGGCATTATCAGTACCGTGAATGCCACCCGCAACGCCAGCCAGCAACAACTGCTGGAAAGCGCCCGCAAGCGCATTCACGCGCTGCGCAAAGATGGCGTTACCACGCTTGAGATCAAATCCGGCTACGGCCTCAGCTTTGCCGATGAAGGCAAAATGTTGCAGGTGATCCGCGCGCTTGGCGCAGAAATGCCACTCACTATCTTTAGCACCTGTCTCGCGGCGCATGCATTACCGGGCGAGTATCAGGGGCGCGCCGACGACTATATCGATGAGATTTACCAGCACTGGCTGCCCGCCTGGCACGCACAAGGGCTGGTCGATGCGGTCGATGCTTTTTGTGAACATCTGGCCTTTTCACCGCAGCAAGTGGAACGGGTTTTCCATAAAGCGCAGCAACTTGGCTTACCGGTAAAACTGCATGCCGAACAGCTTTCACTGCTGCACGGCGCAGGGCTGGCCGCCCGCTACAACGCGCTTTCCGCCGATCATCTGGAGTATTTGTGTGAAGAGGATATCGTGCTGATGGCGGAGCATGGCACCACAGCTGTTCTGCTGCCGGGTGCCTTTTACTTTTTACGCGAGAGCCAGCAGCCACCGGTGGCGCTGCTGCGCCAGCACCAGGTGCCGATGGCCATTTCCAGCGATCTGAACCCCGGCACGTCGCCCGTGTTGTCTCTGCGCCTGATGATGAACATGGCCTGCACGTTGTTCCGTCTGACGCCTGAAGAAGCGCTGGCGGGAGTGACCTGTCATGCCGCCCGCGCATTAGGTATCAGCGATCGCTGCGGTACGCTACAGGCAGGTAAAGAGGCCAGCTTTGTCGCGTGGGATGTTGCTCATCCGGCAGAACTCAGCTACTGGCTGGGTGGAACGCTGTCGAAACAGGTTATTTATCAGGGGGAGGAAGTGTGGCATGACTAACGGATTCGAATTACATCAGGGTCGGCTGCCGCTGCTGGTCAGCATGCCCCATCCTGGCACGCACCTGACGCCGGAGATCGCCCGCGGTCTTACTGCGCGGGCGCAGCGCCTGGAGGATACGGACTGGCATATTCCGCTGCTGTATCAGCCGATTCGCGAGCTTGGCGCCAGTGTGTTGAGCGCCAGGTATTCCCGCTATGTCGTGGATTTAAACCGCCCGGCGGATGACAAACCGCTATACAGCACGGCCACCACCGGCCTGTTTCCGGGGACTTTTTTTGACGGCGAGCCGCTGTTCGAAGCGGGCAAAGCGCCGGATGACGCCACGAAAGCCGCCATTTTGCACAACGTATGGCAGCCTTATCACCAGGCGCTGGCGCAGGAACTGGCGCGGTTGCGTGATACCTTTGGCTACGCGTTGCTGTGGGATGCGCACTCCATCAAATCGGTGGTTCCGCGTCTGTTTGAAGGCAAACTGCCGGATCTGAATTTCGGCACTGCCGATGGGGCAAGCTGCGCGCCGGAGCTGAGCCGCGCATTGCTGGACTGCTGCGAGGCGTTTCCGCACTACAGCAAAGTGCTCAACGGCCGCTTTAAAGGCGGGTATATCACCCGCCATTACGGCGCACCGCAACAGAACATTCATGCGGTACAACTGGAAGTGGCGCAGTGCTGCTACATGGATGAGACGAGCTTTGCGTTCTGCGAAGAGAAGAGCGAACGCTTTCGCGAGCTGCTGAGCGCCCTGATAAACACGGCGCTTGCATGGGGCGAACAGAACCTGAGCCGCTAAGTAAAAAGGGATGCGCTAAGCATCCCTTTTTCGTGATGGGTTTTATCAGGCTTCGATATCGGCCATATCGCCTTTTTCTTGCAGCCAGTTGCGGCGATCTTCGGAACGCTTTTTGGCCAGCAGCATATCCATCATGGCGGTGGTTTGCTGCTCATCTTCATCGCTGATGATCAGCTGTACCAGACGGCGGGTGTTCGGATCGAGCGTGGTTTCACGAAGCTGCATCGGGTTCATCTCGCCCAGCCCTTTAAAGCGCTGCACGTTCGGTTTGCCTTTCTTGCGCTTAAGTTGCTCCAGCACGCCGGTTTTCTCTTCTTCCGTCAGCGCGTAATACACCTCTTTGCCGAGGTCGATACGGTACAACGGCGGCAGCGCCACGTAGACGTGACCATGCTTCACCAGCGCGCGGAAGTGACGCACGAACAGCGCGCACAGCAGTGTGGCAATGTGCAGACCATCGGAATCCGCATCGGCGAGGATACAGATCTTGCCGTAGCGTAGCTGGCTGAGATCGTCGCTGTCCGGATCAATGCCGATCGCCACGGAAATGTCGTGCACTTCCTGCGAGGCCAGCACTTCGTCCGAAGAGACTTCCCAGGTGTTCAGGATTTTACCTTTCAGCGGCATGATCGCCTGATATTCACGATCGCGCGCCTGCTTAGCGGAGCCGCCCGCCGAGTCACCCTCCACGAGGAACAGCTCGGTACGGTTCAGATCCTGCGCGGTGCAATCCGCCAGTTTACCCGGCAGCGCCGGACCGCTGGTCAGCTTTTTACGCACCACTTTTTTGGCGGCGCGCATACGACGCTGGGCGCTGGAAATCGCCATTTCGGCCAGCAGTTCAGCAGTCTGAATATTCTGGTTCAGCCACAGGCTGAACGCATCTTTCACCACGCCGGAGACAAACGCGGCGCACTGACGAGAAGAAAGGCGTTCTTTAGTCTGCCCGGCGAACTGTGGATCCTGCATTTTTACCGACAACACGTACGCGCAGCGTTCCCAGATATCTTCCGCCGAAAGCTTCACGCCGCGCGGCAGAATATTGCGGTATTCGCAGAACTCGCGCATGGCATCCAGCAACCCCTGGCGCAGGCCGTTAACGTGCGTCCCACCCTGCAAGGTCGGGATCAGGTTGACGTAGCTTTCCGTCAGCAGCTCACCGCCTTCCGGCAGCCACAGCAGCGCCCAGTCCACCGCTTCGGTTTCAGCAGAGAAATTGCCAATAAACGGTTTTTCCGGCAGCGTCGGCAGGCCGTTGACCGCTTCGCACAGGTAGTCGTTCAGGCCATCCTGATAACACCAGCGCTGCTCGGCGTTGTTCACTTCATCTTTGAAGATAATTTCCACGCCGGGGCAGAGTACGGCTTTTGCTTTCAGCAGATGCGTCAGGCGGGAAACCGAGAAACGCGGGCTATCAAAGAAGGACTCATCCGGCCAGAAATGGACGCTGGTCCCGGTATTGCGTTTGCCGCAGGTACCGATAACCTGCAGATCCTCGACCTTTTCGCCATTTTCAAACGCAATGCTATAAATCTGTCCGTCACGTTTAACCTGCACTTCCACGCGACGCGACAGGGCGTTCACCACGGAAATGCCAACGCCGTGCAAGCCACCGGAGAACTGATAGTTCTTATTTGAGAATTTACCGCCCGCGTGCAGGCGGCAGAGGATCAGCTCAACGGCCGGAACGCCCTCTTCCGGGTGAATGTCCACCGGCATGCCGCGCCCGTCGTCGATAACTTCCAGCGACTGGTCGGCGTGCAGGATCACCTCCACGCGTTTGGCGTGCCCCGCCAGCGCCTCATCGACACTGTTATCAATGACTTCCTGCCCGAGGTGGTTCGGGCGAGTGGTATCGGTGTACATCCCCGGACGGCGGCGAACCGGCTCAAGCCCGGTGAGTACCTCTATGGCATCAGCGTTATAGGATTGCGTCATGGTTTGTTCGTAGATAGTGACCGCATCGTTTCCCTGTTGGCTCAATGCAGCCCAAGGAAATCGATAATCTGTGTGAAATGATTCTCAAAGCCCACAAAGGCATGATTCCCGCCCTCTTCTACAGTCTGGCGACAGGCATCGTAATAGGCCACCGCCTGGCGGTAATCGAGCACTTCGTCCCCGGTCTGTTGCAGCAGCCAGATAAGATCCGGCGCTTCAAGCGGGTCAACTTGCATCACTTTGAGCTCGTAAATATGGCGAGACTCTAGCACATATTGTTCCCCAGTGTAGGGATTCTCGTTATTGCCGAGGTAATCGGCCAGTAACTCAAACGGACGCACAGCCGGGTTGATCACCACCGCTGGCAGCATAAAGCATTGCGAGAGCCAGGTTGCGTAGTAACCGCCCAGCGACGATCCGACGACGCCAAGCTGCCGCCCGCCCTGCTCAAGCACCAGCGACTCCAGCAATTCAGCTGCAGCAGCGGGATAAGGCGGCAATTGCGGCACCAGCACGTTGATGTCGGGATAGTGCTGCGACAGCCATTGCGACAACTGCGTGGCCTTCGCCGAACGCGGCGAACTGTTAAAGCCATGCAGATAGAGAAGAGTGGACATTAGTAGCCTTCTGAAGCCGTATCGGGGCGGAACTGCGTGCTCTCCAGCCGGCAGACTTCGGTATGCAGCGTTCCGTCATCATAGAGCTCCAGCCAGCGCCATCCCGGTGCAATGGTATCGAGCGTAAAGTTAGCGCAGTGCGGTTTGAACTGCACACAGGTTGACGGCGTCGCCAGCAGGCGGCGGCCATTCCAGTCGAGATCCAGCTCCTGGTGAATATGCCCGCACAGCAGGTGGCGCACTTTCGGAAAGCGCTGAAGCACATTATTCAGTTCGCCCGCGTTACGCAGGCTGTGCTGATCGAGCCAGCTACAACCGGATGGCAGCGGATGATGATGAAGCAGCAGCAAAGTGTGCCGCTCCGGGCTGTCGGAGAGTTTATTCTCCAGCCACTCAAGCTGAAATTCGCTCAGTTCGCCATGAGGGACGCCAAACACCTGGCTATCCAGCAGTAGAATTTGCCAATGATCGCCGATAAATACGCGTTTTGCCGGTGATATTCCCGCATCCTGCAACGCGCTGTACATGGCGGGCTGGAAATCGTGATTACCCGGTAACCAGACGCAAGGCGCAGTGAATCTTGCGATGCCTTCAGCAAAATGCTGATAAGCCGCAGCGGAGTGATCCTGTGCCAGGTCGCCGGTGGCGACGATCAGATCGCAAGGGCGCTGCTGGGCCTGGATAGCCTCCAGTACCGCCTGATAACTTTCCCAGGTATTGACCCCTAACAGCGTCTCGTGCTTTTCGGCAAACAGGTGAGAATCAGTAATTTGTAAGACCCTGACTCTGGACTCACCGGCCAGAGAGAGGTTTAACAGGCTTTCCAAATGGTGTCCTTAGGTTTCATGACGCTAACAAACCGGAATCGCCATTGCTCCATGTGCTAAACAGTAACGTAGCCAATCGGCCAGAAACTGATTAATTTGATGCTTTTCGTCGCGTTGATGCAACTTTTTATTAGGATAATCATAACGCGCTTTGAAACGAAAGATCTGCTGACTTGAACACACTTCAGCGACCATCGCGTCGTGGTACAGGCGCACCGTCATGGACGGCAGGCTCCAGTAGCTCACGGCAGGCACCGTCTGTTCAATTTCCACCAGCGTCGTATAACGCGTCGCTTCTACTATCGTTAACCGATATTGTGCGTTAGTCACCTGATAGCTCACCGTTTGGCCCGCTTCATCATTACGCGGCAACAGACGACGCAACTGAGCGAAATTGGTTTCGCACAGGCGCATCATTTCAGGGAAGTCAGGTGTATAGCGCTTCATTTTTTCCACTCGTTTCGTAAGCTCTCATGATGCAGTTGCAGCCATTGCAGGGCGATGACAGATGCTGCGTTATCGATTTTCCCCTCTTCTACCCACTGGTAAGCCTGCTCCCGACTCACCACATGAACCCGAATATCTTCGTTTTCATCCACCAGACCATGAACACCTTCGGCCTGAGTGGCATCCACTTCACCGACAAAGACGGCGGAACGCTCGCTGGTGCCGCCAGGACTTGCCAGATAGCTCAATACTTTTTTTGCGCGCCCGACGGTTAACCCCGCCTCTTCAACAGCTTCGCGGCGCACAACGTCTTCTTCGGTTTCGCCCTCTTCAATCATACCGGCGACCATCTCCAGCAGCCATGGGCTTTCGCTGGTATCGAATGCCGCAATACGGATCTGTTCGATCAGCACAACTTCGTCGCGCACTGGGTCAAAGGGTAGCAAGACTGCGGCGTGACCGCGTTCAAAAATTTCACGACGTACTTCGCCGCTCATCTCACCATTGAATAAACGGTGGCGAAAGCGGTAAAGATCAAGCGAAAAAAAACCGCTATAGAGTGTTTCTCGTGCAATAATTTCTACATCGTTTTTTGTGAAAGTCATTTCGGGTGATATTGGCTTACTCATTGGCGGCATCTCATTCGAAAATAATGACAAAAATCTGGATTTCAGACCCGTTTAATTACTGTTGCAAGCGCTATATGGTACATTGGTGCAAATTTATGCCAATGGCACGGAACGCCAAGCTGAGGCGATGCCCGTTTCTGCTAGAATCGGCGATTATTTTTCCCAATTTAGACCAGCGCTAATACTGCTTCACAACAAGGAATGCAAATGAAGAAATTGCTCTCCCTCCTTATCGGTCTGAGCCTCACCGGTTTCAGCACCATGAGCCAGGCAGAAAACCTGCTTCAGGTATACCAGCAGGCTCGTTTGAGTAACCCGGATCTGCGTAAATCCGCCGCTGATCGCGATGCCGCCTTTGAGAAAATTAATGAAGCGCGCAGCCCTTTATTACCTCAGCTCGGTTTGGGCGCTGATTATACGTATACCAATGGCTTTCGTGATAGTAATGGTGTCGATTCGAATGTAACCAGTGGCTCTTTGCAACTGACGCAAACTATTTTTGATATGTCGAAATGGCGCGCGCTGACGCTGCAAGAAAAAACGGCTGGCATTCAGGATGTCACCTGGCAAACCGATCAGCAAACCCTGATTCTGAACACGGCGACTGCCTATTTTAACGTGCTGAGCGCGATTGATGCGCTCTCCTACACGGAAGCGCAGAAACAGGCGATTTACCGTCAGTTGGATCAAACCACCCAGCGTTTTAACGTTGGCCTGGTCGCCATTACCGACGTACAGAACGCCCGTTCCCAGTATGACAGCGTGCTGGCGAACGAAGTGACCGCCCGCAACAACCTCGACAATGCCCTGGAATCACTGCGTCAGGTTACCGGCAACTACTATCCGGAGCTGGCGTCACTGAATGTCGACGGCTTTAAAACCGACAAACCGAAACCGGTGAACGCTCTGCTGAAGGAAGCGGAAAGCCGTAACCTGACGCTGCTGCAGGCGCGTCTGAGCCAGGATCTGGCGCGTGAGCAAATCCGCCAGGCGCAGGACGGCCATCTGCCAACACTTAATTTAACGGCGTCCACCAGCGTTTCGAATACCAAATACAGCGGTTCCGCGACACGTGGCAACGCAGTTTCCTCCTCCTCCTATGCGGATCGGGACATCGGTCAGAACTCTGTTGGCCTGAGCTTCAGCCTGCCGCTTTATAGCGGTGGTTCGGTAACGTCACAGGTTAAACAGGCGCAGTACAACTTTGTTGGCGCAAGCGAACAGTTGGAAAGCGCGCATCGTAGCGTCGTACAGAACGTGCGCTCCTCTTTCAACAACGTGAACGCGTCTATCAGCAGCATCAACGCCTACAAACAAGCGGTTGTTTCTGCCCAAAGCTCCCTGGATGCGATGGAAGCAGGTTACTCCGTGGGTACGCGTACCATTGTTGATGTGCTGGATGCGACCACCACGCTGTATAACGCCAAACAGCAGCTCTCCAGCGCACGTTATAACTACCTGATCAATGAGCTGAATATCAAATCAGCGCTGGGTACGTTGAACGAGCAGGATTTGCAGGCGCTGAACAACTCGCTGGGTAAAAACGTCTCCACGACACCGGAAAGCGTCGCACCGGAGAACCCGCAGCAGGATGCAAGCGTTGATAACTTCAACGGCAACGTACAGCCTGCCGCAGCACGCACCAGCGTTAAACGCTAATCAGCACCAATCCGCAACGGGGGCAATCCAGCCCCCGTTTTTACGTAAGGCAACGTAAAGGCCTCCCCTCCTCGCTTTAACTTCAACCACTCATCCTCTATCCTGAGCGTTTTACATATGCCTTTGGGATCCAGGAAGATAACAATGAAACGGACAAAAAACATCCAACACGCGACGTTCCGCAAAAGCTGGAGCGCACGTCATTTAACACCTGTCGCACTGGCGGTGACTGCCGTTTTCATGCTGGCAGGCTGTGAAAAAAGCGACGAAACGGTTTCCCTGTACCAGAATGCGGACGATTGTTCGTCGGCAAACCCGGGGAAAAGCGCTGAGTGTAAAACCGCGTACAACAACGCGCTGAAAGAAGCTGAGCGTACGGCGCCGAAATACGCGACGCGCGAAGACTGCGTGGCAGAATTCGGTGAAGGCCAGTGCCAGCAGACGCCGGTTCAGGCGGGCATGACGCCGGAAAATCAGGCACAGGCACAGTCCGGCGGCAGCTTCTGGATGCCGCTGATGGCGGGCTATATGATGGGCCGCCTGATGGGCGGTGGCGCAGGTTTTGCCCAGCAGCCGCTGTTCAGCTCGCGTAATCCGGCAAGCCCGGCTTACGGCCAGTACACTGATGCATCCGGTAAAGGCTATGGCGCAGCGCAGCCGGGCCGCACCATGACCGTACCGAAAACAGCGATGGCGCCAAAACCGGCGACCACAACCACGGTGACCCGTGGCGGCTTTGGTGAGTCTGTTGCGAAGCAGAACACGATGCAGCGCCGCGTAAGCGGTACGCCGACCCGCTCGATGGGCGGTTGATGGTCATGGAAAGAATCGCAATTACCGAACGCCCGGACTGGCGCGAAAAAGCCACCGAATATGGTTTTAATTTTCACACCATGTACGGAGAACCGTACTGGTGTGAAGAAGCGTACTACAAGCTGACGCTTGCTCAGGTTGAGAAGCTGGAAGAGGTTACCGCTGAGCTGCACCAGATGTGTCTGAAAGTGGTGGAAAAAGTGGTTGCCAGCGACGAGCTGATGGCCAAATTCCGCATTCCAAAACACACCTGGGGCTTTGTACGCCAGTCCTGGGCAACGCAGCAACCGTCGCTCTATTCGCGTCTCGATCTCGCCTGGGATGGCGTGGGCGAACCCAAATTGCTGGAGAATAATGCAGATACACCAACGTCTCTGTATGAAGCCGCTTTTTTCCAGTGGATCTGGCTGGAAGACCAGCTTAACGCCGGAAACTTGCCAACGGGCAGCGATCAATTCAACAGCCTGCAAGAGCAGCTCATTGCGCGTTTCGCCGAGCTTCGCGAGCAGCATGGTTTCCAGTTGCTGCACTTCACCTGCTGCCGGGATACCGTTGAAGATCGCGGTACCGTGCAGTATTTGCAGGATTGCGCGGCAGAAGCGGAGCTGGCGTCGGAGTTCCTCTATATCGAGGATATCGGCCTTGGCGAGAAAGGCCAGTTTACCGACCTTCAGGATCAGGTGATTGGCAACCTGTTCAAGCTTTATCCGTGGGAATACATGCTGCGCGAAATGTTCTCCACCAAGCTGGAAGATGCCGGTGTTCGCTGGCTGGAACCCGCCTGGAAGAGCATTATTTCCAATAAAGCGCTGTTGCCGCTGCTATGGGAGATGTTCCCCAATCATCCCAATCTGCTGCCTGCGTACTTTGCCGAAGACAATTATCCGCAAATGGAAAAGTACGTCGTGAAACCGATTTTCTCCCGTGAAGGCGCAAATGTGTCGATCGTTGAGAACGGAAAAACGGTCGAGGCGGTTGAAGGGCCGTACGGCGAAGAGGGCATGATTGTGCAGCAGTTCCACCCGCTGCCAAAATTCGGCGACAGTTATACGCTGATCGGCAGTTGGCTGATCAACGATCAACCCGCAGGAATCGGCATTCGTGAAGATCGCGCGCTGATCACCCAGGATCTGTCACGTTTCTATCCGCATATCTTTACCGAATAACGTAAAAGAGCATCTACATGGTGACAATAACAACCCGGCCAAACGCGCCGGGTTTGTTTTTACAGGCCCAGTCGACATCCCTAAAGTACGCCAAACAGTTTCGGCAGAAACAGCGAGATCGCCGGAATATAAGTCACCAGCATCAGCACGAAGAACAGGATCGCATAGAACGGCAGCATCGCTTTCACCACCTGCTCGATCTTCTGTTTACTCACCGCGCTGGCGACAAACAATACCGATCCCACCGGCGGCGTAATCAACCCAATGCCGAGGTTGACCAGCATAATCATGCCGAAGTGCACCGGATCGATCCCCAGCGCATTTGTCACCGGCAACAACACCGGCGTGAGGATCAGGATCAGCGGTGCCATATCCATCAGCGTGCCAATCAGTAACAGCATGATATTGATGCACATCAGAATAACGTACTTGTTATCTGAGATGCTGGTGAACGCTTCGGTGATGCGGGCAGGAAGCTGCATGTAGGTCATGATCGCGCCGAATGCAGCGGCAAAACCAATCAGGATCATCACAATGCTCACCGTTTTTACGGTGCGATACATCAGCTTCGGTAACTCCGACCATTTGTAATCGCGGTAAATAAACATAGTGACGAAGAAAGCCCACAGGCAGGCAATTGCCGCTGACTCCGTGGCGGTAAAGATCCCCGAGAGAATGCCACCCATGATGATCACTACCGTCATCAGCCCCCATAACGTATCAACAAAAATCTTTAACGCCTGGCGAAACGGTATGCGCTCTCCCTTCGGATAACCGCGTTTGTGGGCAAATGCCACGCACATCACCATCAGAGTAAAACTCAGCAGCAATCCCGGCAGGATCCCGGCGATAAACAGCGCAGCAATCGAGACTGTGCCGCCGGTTGCCAGCGAATAGATTACCGAGTTATGACTGGGAGGCGTCAGGATCGCCTGTACCGAGCCGCTGGCAGTTACGGCCGCAGCAAAATCGCGCGGATACCCTTTTTTGTCCATCTCCGGGATCATCACCGAGCCGATCGAGGCAGTATCTGCAACCGATGATCCGGAAATTGCGCCGAAGAATGTCGATGCAACGATATTCACCAGCGACAGGCCGCCGCGAATAAAACCGACAAATATATAAGCAAAATTCACCAGCCGACGCGCAATACCGCCCTCGGCCATAATCGCTCCGGCGAGAATAAAGAAAGGGATCGCCAGCAGTGAGAATTTATTGACGCCGTTGGTCAGTTGGATCATCACTGCTTCCAGCGGAATATCAATATACCATGCGCCCAGTACCGCGCTGATCCCCACGGCATAAGCGACCGGAACCCCCACCGCCAGCATAATGGCTAACGTAAAAACGAGAATAAATGCATCCATAAACGTTCCTTACTGGATGATCGGATTAACCCGACGAGCCCACCATCACCACCGATCGGTGATATTGCGCGCCACACAACATCTTTTCGAGAATAAACAGCAACGTGATTGCTGAGCCGATCGGCAGCGGCAAATAAGTTTCACCGGCGGTAAAAAACGGGAATTCAGCAACAGGCTGCTCCCATAATTCCGCACACAGCGCGCTGCTGTACCAGAAAATAAAGAGGCTAATCGCCATCAGCATCAGGTCGGCGACCACAAAACAGATCTTACGCGCGCGTTCGCTTAAGCGGTCAGTGACCATACTGACGGCGATATGTGAACCCGCGCGGTAACTTACCGCTGCGCCGACAAAGGTAAACGTCACCATGCAAATAATGGCGATCGGTTCCGGCCAGGATAAAGCGCTGTTCATTACGTAGCGCGCAAAGATCCCCAGCGGAATAATCGCCACCATAATCAGCAGCGCAATTCCGGCGATCCACATTGATATTCGGTAAAGGATATCCATCAACAACGAATAGCGTTCAGCCATAACGATTTTCCCGCAGCAGAAAATAAAGATATAACAGACAAAATAATTATCGGGGCAAGGCTTCCCCTGCCCGTAGCTGTTATTGCACGTCTTTAATGCGGGTCATCAGATCCTGATGGTCTTTGCCGTATTTATCGCGTACCGATTGTGTCGCCTCGTAAAAGGCGGTGGTATCCATATCATGGAATTGCACGCCGCCCGCTTTCATGGCTTCCAGCGACTTCTGATTGTAGGTTTTCCACAATTCACGCTGTTCGTCCTGGGCTTCTTTCGCCAGCTTGAGGATCAATTCCTGATCCTCTTTTTTCAACTTATCCCATTTAACTTTAGAAAATAAAAACAGCTCCGGAATAATAAAGTGCTTACTCCAGGTATAATTCTTCACAACGGGTAAATAGTTATGCGCAACAAAGGTTGGAGGGTTATTTTCTGTGCCATCAATCACGCCGGTTTGCATACCGCTAAATACTTCGCTAACGCCCATGGCGACCGAGTTGGCTCCCATGGCTTTCAGCGTATCAAGCGCAATCGGGCTGCCCTGCACGCGAATTTTCATCCCTTTCAGGTCTTCCGCTTTCGTGACTGGCGCTTTGGTAATCAAATTACGCGTACCGGCATCCATCCAGCCAAGGAAAACCAACCGCGATTTACTGCTTTCCGACAGGCGATTGCCAATCTCCTGGCCAATCATTCCGTCGAGCACTTTATGCATATGATCTTCATCGCGAAAAATATAGGGCAGCGTAAAGACATTGATCTCCGGTAATATTGCTGCCACTGGCGTCATCGACACGCGAATAATATCTATTGCACCGATTTGCGCCTGTTCAATAACCTGTTTCTCATCGCCTAACACACCGCCAGGAAAGGTTTTAATATCCAGTCGACCATCCGTAGCTGCACTGAGTTTTTCTCCCATATGTTTTACCGCAACAACATTGGGGTAATCTGCCGGGTGAACATCGGCTGCACGAAAAGTTTGGGCTAAAGAGGCGTGAGAGATAAACAGCAGAGCGGAACTAATACAGACTTTTAGTAAGGTTTTCGCTGAATTCATATTTCCGTGTCTCCAGAGGTTTACTGCTTTTTAGGTAAATAAGAGCGACCACGAACAGGGGTTCGAGGTACAACACCAGATAATTTTTATGGGATTGTCTGAGACATTAGACTCTTTGAGAGTAGTCACTCGGCGGGATTCTTGCGACGATAATGTTCACAAAAAAGAGTAAATTCAGCACAGCGTTTTATTTTTGCAGCACAGGTCTTTTTATTTTCAAAAAAACCGTATTTCAGATGTGATTTTTTGCGATCTTCCTCGAATTTTTCCACATCCAGGAGAATGAAAAGGGTGGCTGCCAGAGCCACCCTTTATTTTAACCAACCTGAACCGAAAGCATACTCAGCGAACCCATCTCAATACCGTCTATCGGGATAGTAATGGCCTCGGTGCCGTTCCATGCGCCCAGCACGTACAGCAGCGGCAGGTAGTGATCCGGGGTTGGGTTAGATAACGATCCGCCTTCATGATCGAGGTAATTTACCAGCGGATGCTGCTCAACCGGGCCCTGCCAGGTGAGGTTCGCTTTCACATAATCGTTGAACGATGTGGCCCACGGATACGGCGTATTTTCGCCATGCCAGCGCGCGGTACGCAGGTTATGCACCACGTTGCCGCTGGCCACCAGCATAATGCCCTCATCACGCAGCGCCGCCAGCTTGCGGCCCATCTCAAAATGCCATGCTGCGGGTTTCGTACTGTCGATACTGAGTTGCACCATCGGGATGTCGGCATTCGGGTACATTTTAATCAGCACGCCCCAGGAGCCGTGGTCAAAGCCCCAGGCTTCCTTATCAAGCACAACGGGCACAGGTGCCAGTAAATCAACCAGATGCTGAGCCAGTTCCGGCGAACCCGGTGCCGGATAATGAGTATCGTACAACGCTTGCGGGAAACCACCGAAATCATGGATAGTTTTCGGCGCTTCCATCGCGGTAACGCCAGTACCACGGGTAAACCAGTGGGCGGATACCACCACAATCGCTTTCGGGCGCGGCAGCGTCTCGCCTAACATTCCCCAGGCGCGGGTATAAACGTTATCTTCCAGAACATTCATTGGGCTACCGTGGCCCAGGAACAGTGCTGGCATACGAGGTGCAGACATGGTGATATCCTTACTGAGTGTGTCAATTTGATAACGACACATTACGCCTTTTCATGGTGCGAAGAACTCAGATAACCATGATGAAGATCTTCAGTAATTTTGAATGTAAGCATCAAGTAAAGATAAGGCTCCGGCCTCGCTTTTAAGGTAACAAACTCTTACATTAATGAGAATGATTATCACAAAGGAGTAATTCATGTCGGTACCGTTGATTCTGACCATTCTGGCTGGCGCAGCGACCTTTATCGGCGCGATTCTTGGCGTGTTAGGTCAGAAACCATCAAACCGCGTACTGGCGTTCTCGCTCGGCTTTGCTGCCGGAATCATGTTATTGATTTCGTTAATGGAGATGTTGCCCGCTGCACTGGCGACGGAAAATATGTCACCGATGCTCGGCTATGGCATGTTTGTCGTGGGCCTGCTGGGGTATTTCGCGCTGGATCGCATGTTACCCCATGCACACCCGCAGGA
Organism: Kosakonia sp. H7A; assembly: GCF_003028445.1. Classification (NCBI taxonomy): domain Bacteria; kingdom Pseudomonadati; phylum Pseudomonadota; class Gammaproteobacteria; order Enterobacterales; family Enterobacteriaceae; genus Kosakonia; species Kosakonia sp. H7A. Next base: position 141,109 of record NZ_PYTZ01000005.1, read on the forward strand.
TTTAATGCAGGGTACGCAGCGAACCTTTCCGCGCGGCCTGCGCCGTACCGCCATTTTGCTGACGATGGGTATCAGTCTCCATAACTTCCCGGAAGGCATCGCCACCTATGTCACCGCCAGTAACGACCTGGAATTAGGCCTCGGTATCGCCTTTGCGGTCGCGTTGCACAATATTCCTGAAGGACTTGCGGTTGCCGGGCCGGTTTACGCGGCAACCGGTTCAAAACGCAGCGCAGTATTCTGGGCGGGAATCTCAGGGATGGCGGAGATCCTCGGCGGCGTCCTAGCATGGTTGATCCTCGGCAGTCTGCTCTCGCCAGTGGTGATGGCGGCCATTATGGCAACCGTCGCCGGGATTATGGTGGCATTGTCGGTGGATGAACTGATGCCGCTGGCGAAAGAGATCGATCCCAACAACAATCCCAGCTATGGCGTGCTGTGCGGTATGTCGGTGATGGGCTTAAGCCTTGTGGCGTTGCAGGCGATGGGATTTAGCGGCTGAGGATCGGGACGCTCTTGCAGAGGGCAGGCGCGTCTTATTCGCCCTGCCCGACGCGGCGAGTTTTCTTCAGCTCTTCGAGCACCCGTTGATAAGCTTTATAGATCGCTTCGCGATCGTGGCGGCAGGCTTTGCAATGGCGTTTAAGTACGTGGACATAGCCGAAAACGACGATGATAATCGCCAGAAGCCAGTACCATGAGATAAACATATTGCCTCCCTTATTTCCGGCAAACATTGGTTAACAAACCAATGACAAAATAGCGTTAACTTAATGAATTATAATACTTTAAAACTGTTTTTTATGTCCGTAGAGCAGGTACCACTTTATAAGTAGCACCGCGAAATTTCAATGCGTGAATATTATAAATGCGACAAACATTGACGCAGGACAGGCAAAAAAAATCCGCAGCTTTCGGCCGCGGATTTTTTATCACTAACGCAAGTTAGCTGGCTTTACGCTCATGTTCCTGGCGGTAAGCCACCAGATCTTCAATGGTCACAACAGCCATATTGTGTTGCTTAGCAAATTCGATGCACTCCGGCGCACGCGCCATTGAGCCATCATCATTGGTTAATTCACACAGCACGCCCGCCGGTTTAAAACCCGCCAGCGTCACTAAATCGATCGTTGCTTCAGTATGACCGCCACGGGTCAATACGCCGCCAGGCTGCGCGCGCAGCGGGAAAACGTGGCCAGGACGGTTCAGATCGGAAGGTTTCGCGCCATCGGCAATCGCCGCGCGAACGGTGGTAAGACGGTCAGCCGCCGAAACACCGGTTGTTACGCCATGCGCCGCTTCGATAGTAACGGTAAAACCGGTGCCGTAGGCGCTGGTATTGTTCTCGACCATCATCGGCAGATCGAGCTGTTTCCGGCGTTCGTCGGTCAGGCACAGGCAAACAATGCCGCTGCCGTGGCGAATAGTCAGCGCCATTTGCTCAACGGTCATGGTTTCTGCGGCGAAAATCATATCGCCTTCATTTTCACGGTCCTCGTCGTCGAGCACCATCACACCACGGCCTTCGCGCAGCGCGGCGAGAGCATGTTCAATACGTTCGAAAGGCGTGCCAAAAGAAGAAAGCAGCGTCTGATTCATGGTAAAAGACCTCAATAAAGTTATGGTTACCAGAATCAGGGCAGTCTTAGGAGTGTCGCAATGCGGCAAAAAAATAACGCGAGCGGGCGTCATTGCCCGACAGATTCGTTACTCTCTCCCATCCGGACTTTAACCGTCGGCCCCGGAATTACACCGGATCTGCTGACCTTCAAACGTTAGCCTGAAGCGCTCGCGGGCTTTCAGCATCTGCTGATTTACCGCCGGTGGGGAATTTCGCCCCGCCCTGAGAATAAGCGGGATAACTATAACGCCATTGATAATCTTCGGCAATGCATAAGCTTCAAACAATTCTGGTTTATCACCTGGGTTTATCACACTACAATGACTTATTGAGCCTATCCGAGCAGGGAACCTAAAATGATTGACCCAAAGAAAATTGAACAGATTGCGCGTCAGGTTCACGAATCCATGCCCAAGGGGATCCGTGAGTTCGGGGAAGATGTGGAAAAGAAAATTCGTCAGACGTTACAGGCACAGTTAACTCGCCTGGATCTGGTGAGCCGCGAAGAGTTTGACGTGCAAACGCAGGTATTGCTGCGCACCCGCGAGAAACTGGCGCTGCTGGAGCAACGCCTGAGTGAACTCGAAAATCAGGGGAAAAGCGCAGAAGTCAAACCCGCTCCGGCCATTCCACCGGTAGACGATCAGGCGTAATAGCTTTTGCGCCGAATGGCGCGAGCGCTTTCCGGGCCTGCTCATTATGCAGGCCCGATAACAGGTTTAATCGCCCTGCTTCTGGATCTTTTTGATGATATTGGTGGTTGAACAACCATCTTCAAAGTTGAGCACCAGCACTTCCCCGCCGTTAGCCCAGACTTCTTTGCTGCCCGCAATATCTTCCGCTTTGTAGTCGCCACCTTTTACCAGCAGATCCGGCAAAATTCCGGCAATCAGACGCTGCGGCGTATCTTCTTCAAACGATACAACCCAGTCCACCGCTTCCAGCGCGCTCAGCACGATCATGCGCTGCTCCAGCGGGTTCACCGGGCGGGTTTCGCCTTTCAGCCGTTTGGTGGAAGCGTCGCTGTTAACCGCAACAATCAGGCGATCGCCGAGCTTGCGCGCATTCGCCAGATAAGAGACATGCCCGGCGTGCAAAATGTCGAAGACACCGTTCGTCATCACCACCTTTTCACCGCGCTTACGCGCCGCAGCGACTGCCGCTTTCAGCTCTTCTTCGCTCATCACGCCGAAGCCGGTTTCTGCACGGCCGCGCACGGCGTTTTCCAACTCGATAGGCGATACCGTTGAGGTACCGAGTTTACCGACCACTACGCCTGCGGCTGCGTTCGCAAAGTAGCAGGCTTCTTCCAGCGAATTACCCGCCGCCAGCGTTGCTGCCAGCACGCCAATCACCGTATCGCCGGCACCGGTCACGTCATACACTTCCTGTGCCTGGGTCGGCATGTGCAGCGGCGCTTTGCCCGGTTGCAGCAGCGTCATACCTTGCTCGGAGCGGGTCACCAGCAGCGCAGAAAGGTCGTAATCGGCAATCACTTTCATGCCGCGTTCAACGATCTCGTCTTCGTTTTTGCATTTCCCGGCCACCGCTTCAAACTCCGACAGGTTCGGGGTCAGCAGCGTAGCGCCGCGATAGCGCTCAAAATCAGTGCCTTTCGGATCGATCAGTACCGGCACGCCCGCTTTACGCGCCAGCGCAATCATCTGCTGAACGCTGGCCAGCGCGCCTTTGGCGTAATCAGAAAGCACCAGCGCGCCAATGCTGCCGAGCGCCTGGCTGATGCGCTCATGCATCGGCAGGGGATCGACGCCTTCAAACCCTTCTTCAAAGTCCAGGCGGATCAGTTGCTGGTTGCGCGACAGAACGCGCAGTTTGGTAATGGTGGGATGAGTGGGAACAGAAACGAAGTCGCATTTTACATTGACATCCGCCAGCGCCTTGCTCAGTGCGCGAGCCGCATCATCAATACCTGTCAGACCCACCAGACGCGCCGTTGCGCCCAGCGAAGCAATGTTCATCGCCACGTTCGCCGCGCCGCCCGGGCGTTCTTCAATCGTATCGACTTTCACCACCGGCACCGGGGCTTCCGGAGAGATGCGGCTGGTTGGCCCGTACCAGTAACGGTCCAGCATCACATCGCCAACCACCATTACACCCGCCTGGTTAAACTCTGGCAGCGTCACTTTCATTCCTGTCTCCTGAGAGATACAAAATTTGCGCGCGATAATATCATACTTACGCCGGAGCGCACGGTTCCACCAGCCACTTGTCCCAGCTGGTTTTGATCAGCTGGCGTTCGGCGACAAAACACGACAACGCCACATGCCCCGGCAACTCCTGTAATGCCAGGTGGTGCAACTCATCGCGCAGCGTGGTGTAAGCCTGCGTCAGCGCCAGCGCTTCCTGTTCATCCATGATGTTGTTCTGCGCCAGCCCTTCCAGAATGCGCACGTTATCAGACCAGCGCGTCAGCTTCGGTTTGTCATGCGCATAGCGCAGCACCAGATACTGAGCGATAAACTCAATGTCGGTGATACCGCCTTCATCGGCTTTCAGATCGAAGCGATCTTTATGCTTGTTACCAAGGTGAGCACGCATCTTCTCGCGCATCTCGCGCACCTCGGTTTGCAATGTTGCGCCATCGCGCGGGATCATCAGAATATCGCGGCGAATGGCATCAAACTCCACGGCCAGTTGCGGATCGCCGTACACCACGCGCGCGCGCGCCAGCGCCTGGTGTTCCCACGTCCAGGCTTCATTTTTCTGGTAATCCGCGAAGGATTCGGTGGTCGTCACTAACATTCCCGCCGCGCCGGACGGGCGCAGGCGCGCATCCACTTCATAGAGAATACCGGACGAAGTACGTGTGCTGAACAGGTGCATGATGCGCTGGGCAAGACGCAGATAGAACTGGCGGCCATCGATCTCCCGCTCGCCGTCGGTCATCACATCCATCGGGCAATCGTGCAAAAAGACCAGGTCGAGATCGGAGCTGTAACCCAACTCCCAGCCGCCCAGTTTGCCGTAACCAACGACGGCAAACCCACGCCCTTCCCGATCGCGCAGATGCATTGGCTGACCATAACGCGCCACCATTTGTCCCCATGCCTGCTGCACTACCGCATCGATAATCGCTTCCGCAAGCCACGTCAGATGATCGCTCACTTTCATTACCGGGAGCGTACCGGCAATATCCGCCGCGGCGACGCGCAGCAACTGCGCCTGCTTAAACTGCCGCAGCGCTTCCAGTTGTTGCTCTTCATCATCCTCCGGCACGCGGAGCAGATATTGCCGCAGTTCGTCGCGGTAGGCGTTCATCGCCGTCGGCTGATAAAGCGTAGTGGGATCGAGCAGCTCATCGAGCAGGATTGGGTAACGCGCCAGCTGGCTGGCCACCATCGGCGATGCCGCACAAAGGGAAATAAGATGCTTCAGCGCGCCGGGGAATTCGCTCAGCAGTTCAAGATAAGTGGTACGCGTAATGATGCCTGTCAGCAACGGCGTCAGGCGCGACAACGGCACTGGCGCGTCGTCTCGCGAGCAGACATCGCTCAGCAAATGCGGCATCAGATGATCCAGCACCTGGCGCCCGCGCGGGCCGATGGTGCGCTTATCCATCTCTTTACGGAAATCAGCAATCAGCGCCACTACGCGGCGGCGATCGTCATCGGAAAGATGTGCCAGCACCGGCGTGGTGTCATCTTCCTGCAGCGCAAGCGCATCCTGCCACAGTTCACGCCAGTTTTCGGAAAGCACATCTTCCGGCGAGTCGCTCTCGTCGTCGCCGATCAACTCATTGAAGACGCGGCGTACAGCGGCCATATGCGTTTCCAGCGTACTGCTGAGTTCATCCCAGCTTGCCACGCCCATTCCCCAGGCCAGCCGGGCGCGGTTGAGATCGTCGCCCGGCAAGGTCTGCGTCTGTTCGTCATTAATGCTTTGCAGCAGGTTTTCCAGACGCCGTAACCAAAGGTAGGCCGCCCGTAACCTGCCAGCTTCGCCTTCAGGTAACAGGTGCAGCTGATCGATGGCTTCCAGCGTTGGCAACAGTGAGCGGGATTGCAGCGCCGGTTCACGGCCGCCGCGAATCAACTGAAAAACCTGCACGATAAATTCGATTTCACGAATGCCGCCCGCGCCCAGCTTAATGTTGTCTTTCAGGCCACGGCGGCGGACTTCGCGGGCAATCATGCCTTTCATATTACGCAGCGACTGGATCACGCTGAAATCAATGTAGCGGCGGAAAACGAAGGGGCGCAGCATAGCGCGTAGCTCACGCGCGTGTTCACCGTCGTTATCGCCCATAATGCGCGCTTTCACCATCGCATAGCGCTCCCAGTCGCGCCCCTGCTCCTGGTAATAATCCTCCAGCGCGGCAAAGCTGAGCACCAGCGGGCCGCTATCGCCGAAGGGGCGTAATCGCATATCCACACGGTAGACAAAACCATCTTGCGTCGGCTGGTCGAGTACCTTGATCAGCCGTTGCCCCAGGCGGGTGAAGAACTGAGCGTTATCCAGCTCGCGCCGGCCGCCACGGGTTACCCCGTTTTCCGGCCAGGCGAAGATCAGATCGATATCGGAAGAGAAATTGAGTTCGCCGCCGCCAAGTTTGCCCATGCCTAAAATCAGCATCGGCTGCGCAACGCCCTGCGGGTTACAGGGCGTTCCCCATTCGCGGCAACAGGCGTCGTACAGCCAGTCGCGCGCGGCGACGATCAGCGTTTCCGCCAGCACGCTCAGTTGCTGCAAGACATCTTCTTCTGCCACCAGCCGCAGCGCCTGCACCCAGGCAATACGCACCATTATCCGACGGCGGAACTGGCGCAGAACGCGCATCAGTGCCGCTTCATCTGTGACATCCCGCAGTGCCGCACTGAGCCATTGCGCGTAGTGCTGCCACTCAGTTGCCTGCGGCGGCGCGCTTTCCAGCTCGGGCAGCCATTCAGGATGTGTGATGATACTGTCCTGAACAAAATCACTAAAAGTGAGTACTGACTGCGCCTGCGCACTGAGTGGCTGCGCGGTTAGCGCCTCCGGCAGACGGGAAAGCACAGTGTGCCAGTGCTGCGATAACGGCGAGGCATGCGGCATCCGAAGTATCCTTTAGTTAGCGTTTTCCGCTGTGCAGCCAGAACGGCTCCTGCGTAATTGCGGTATTACGAAAGTGTTCGATCTCGATTCTCTGGCGCGTTTCAATGGCGTGGTACAGCCCCTGCCAGTTCTCCAGCCATTCGTTTGCCAGCGCGCGATCGTAATGGCCTGCCAGCAGCAATGCGCTGTCGATGTCACGTGCCAGGCGTGGCAACTGGTCGCGATAGCTGTCGCCCAGCGGTTGTGCGAAGGCTTTTTTCAGCTCCGCCGCACTGCGTGAAAGATGTACATCGGCGAAGCGTTTAAATGAATCGGCAAATTTTGCCTGCGCTTTTTCATCAAGGAAGGCGCGCCAGCCCTGCGTTACCAGCCACTCGGTCAACAGCAGTTTTGCCATTGCCGAAGGCGCATCCCATACCGCAGTGTCGGCAGAAACCGCCGAAGTCAGCGTGGCTTCCACCTGCGTCAGTAAATCACGTAAGTGAGCGCTCGCTTTACGCGGCACAATACCGCCAAAAAGCGCCAGCGTATGGCGGATTAACGCAATCGCACGCAGTACATCCTGCTTTGCCGCGTTGTTGCCGCGCACCCACAACTCTTCATGGTATTGCCACTGGGAAAGCGCCAGTTCCAGCGCGGCAGCAAAAGCTTGCTCAACGCTGGCCTTCGGGACGGTTTGCAGAATGTCCGTTGGACGGCGCTCGCGTGGGGCATTGCCCTGCGCCAGATGGTAACCACGCGCGGCTTTGCTCAGACTTCCCTGACGCAAAACAGAGAGCGTCACTAGCTGGCGCGCCAGCTTAAGGATATCCGCAGGATCGCCACTCAGCAGCTCCAGCTCCAGCTCGCAAATCGGCTCGGCGGATTCCCCGGCTTTCACTTCGCCGAGATCAAGGCCAATCTCAATTCGGCTCTCACCTACATTGACCAGCCATTTTTCACGGTAAAAATCGGTGCTGAACAGCGGACGCGTACGCGCTTGTAAATCGGCAGGCAGCTCGCCATCGGGCCATACTTCGGCAGGGAAGCGCGACAGATCAAGCTCCGGGCTGGCAAGCGGAATATTGTATTCAGGACGCTGATGTAAACCACCAATCACCCGTCCGGCAATTTTCATCGTCATCTCATACTGACCGTCAAAACCCCGGATGCGCAGCCCCATATCATGGCCGCGCAGCCAGTTGTCAGGTGTCTCATAGTAAATATTCAGTAACTGGCTGGCGGCGATATGTTCTTCGGTCAGCGTATGTAGATGGTGACGAAGCGTTTCCACGCTGTCGGCATTAACGATAAACTTTAATTCGATTTCCTGAGCCATGGCCTTGCACTTATGGTTATGTCACATCAGTGAAAATTTCGGCGAACTAACGCCCCTGATGTTTGTCAGTAGATAGTATTGTGTGCCAAATTGCCATGCAATGCGCAATTTGCTGGGTGCAAAAGTTCGTATAAGCGCGCAGTTTGACCCGGAAGATTCCGATTGATGCCACCTGCCAGGTGTCGTCAGACTGATGTCACTGTTTCCCATTCACATTTAACGAAAATAATGACTGCCTGATGCCAAAATTACGCCTGATTGGATTGACCCTGGTTGCACTGAGTGTGTCCGTTGGGATCCACGCTGAAGAAAAACGGTATGTTTCCGACGAACTGAATACCTGGGTACGTAGTGGCCCTGGCGATAATTATCGCCTTGTCGGTACGGTAAATGCCGGCGAGGAAGTGACTCTGCTGCAACAAAACAACGATTACGGCCAGGTGCGCGACAGCACCGGGCGCACCTCCTGGATCCCGCTGAAAGAGTTGAACGTAGAGCCAAGCCTGCGTACTCGCGTACCGGAGCTGGAGAACCAGGTCAAAACGTTGACCGATAAACTGAACAATATCGATAACACCTGGAACCAGCGCACGGCTGAAATGCAGCAAAAAGTGGCGCAGAGCGACGGGGTGATCAACGGCCTGAAAGACGAAAACCAGAAGCTGAAAAATGAGTTAATCGTCGCGCAGAAGAAAGTGAACGCGGCGAATCTGCAACTGGACGACAAGCAGCGCACCATCATTATGCAGTGGTTTATGTATGGCGGCGGCGTGCTGGGCGCGGGTTTAATCCTCGGCCTGCTGTTGCCGCACATGATCCCAAGCCGCAAGCGCAAAGATCGCTGGATGAGCTAAGGACATTCGCCATCTTCTCTACACTTACGTATTATCTGTCGACTTATGTGTAGAGGAGAGTGGTGTGAAGAGTTATCTGGTCGGTGGTGCTGTACGTGATTCGTTGTTAGGCCTGCCAGTCAAAGACAGAGACTGGGTTGTGGTCGGCGCCACGCCGGAAGAGATGCTCAACGCGGGCTACCAGCAGGTAGGTCGCGATTTCCCTGTGTTTCTCCACCCGCAAAGCCGCGAAGAGTATGCGCTGGCCCGCACCGAACGTAAATCCGGCTCGGGTTATACCGGGTTTATCGTTCATGCCGCCCCCGATGTCTCCCTTGAACAAGATTTACTGCGCCGGGATTTAACCGTCAACGCACTGGCGCAGGACGAAAACGGGCACATCATCGACCCGTTTAATGGTCAGCACGATCTACGTAACCGCATTTTGCGTCATGTCTCCCCGGCTTTTAGCGAAGATCCGCTGCGCGTACTGCGCGTAGCCCGCTTCGCAGCCCGCTATGCTCACCTTAGTTTTCGGATTGCCGACGAAACGATGTCGCTGATGCGCGCCATGACCGATGCTGGCGAACTGGCGCATCTGACCACAGAGCGCGTCTGGAAAGAGACCGAGAACGCGCTGCATGCCCGTAATCCTCAGGTCTATTTCCAGGTACTGCGCGACTGCGGCGCGCTGAAGGTGCTGTTCCCGGAGGTCGATGCGCTGTTTGGCGTGCCCGCTCCGGCGAAGTGGCACCCGGAAATCGACACCGGCGTTCACACGCTGATGACACTGACGATGGCCGCGATGCTCAGCCCGGAAGTGGACGTGCGTTTCGCCACGTTATGTCACGATCTGGGCAAAGCGCTGACGCCAAAAGAGCTCTGGCCGCGCCATCATGGTCACGGCCCGGCGGGCGTCAAACTGGTCGCAGGGCTGTGCCAGCGTCTGCGCGTACCAAACGAGATCCGCGATCTGGCAAAACTGGTGGCGGAGTTTCACGATCTGATCCACACCTTCCCCATTTTGCAGCCCAAAACCATTGTGAAGTTGTTCGACTCAATTGATGCGTGGCGTAAACCGCAGCGCGTAGAGCAAATAGCCCTGACCAGCGAAGCCGATGTGCGTGGACGTACCGGTTTTGAAGCCTGCGACTATCCGCAAGGACGTTTACTGCGTGAAGCGTGGGAAGTGGCTCGTGCCGTTCCAACCAAAGCGGTGATTGAAGCCGGTTTTAAGGGGGAGGAAGTTCGCGAAGAGTTGACGCGCCGCCGGATAGCCGCGCTGGCGCAGTGGAAAGCGCATCGTTGCCCTCAGCCCGCAGACTGAGGGCGCGAGCCTTAGAAGAAGACCAGATACACTGCCGCTGCGACGATAAAACGGTAAATCGCGAACGGAATAAAAGAGATACGTTTAATCAGCTCAAGGAAAGTTTTGATGGCGATCAGCGCGACAATAAAAGCGGTGATGAAACCCACGGCAAACATCGGAATATCGCCGGTGGTGAGAAACCCCATGCTCTTATAGAGATCCAGTGCGGTTGCGCCCAGCATCATTGGCACAGCCAGCAGGAAAGAGAACTCTGATGCGGCATAGCGGCTAACGCCCATCAGCATCCCACCGGAAATGGTCGCCCCGGAGCGGGAGAATCCAGGCCACAGCGCCAGACACTGGAAACAACCAATAATGAACGCCTGGCGATAAGTCATATCATCCACACCCTGCGCGCGCGGCACTTTCGGCTTCAGCACTTCTGCGGCAATCAGCAGGAAGCCGCCGACCACCAGCGCATAAGTCACGTTGAGCGGGTTAAACAGCGACTTGATGGTGTCATGGAATACCAGACCCATCACCACCGCTGGAATCATACCTAAAATGATATGAATCAGCGAAAGGCGTCCCGTACCGGTGCCTTCATGCGGTTGCTTGCCGAAGTGAATGCCAATCAAACCAAACAGGCGTCGCCAGAACATCACGACAACCGCCAGAATCGAGCCCAACTGAATCACAACCTCGAACGTTTTTGCTGTATCACCTTCAAATCCCAGCAAATGTCCGACGATAATCATGTGACCAGTGCTGGAAACCGGCAGGAACTCCGTCAATCCTTCAACGACACCCAAAATGGCTGCCACCAGCAGCGAATGCAGATCGCTCATCAATAAACCCCTAAAAAAGATATAAAAAACGGCCCCCCGAGGAGTAGCCGTGAATGGCCATCATCTATGACCTGAATACTAGCGCTTGGTTTAACTATTATGAATTTAAATACTTTCTTTCAGATTTAACCCACGCTCAATGATTACACCGACGCTCTGCGCCCGCGCCACGGCACCTGGTTTGCTCAGTTTGATGCGTATCCACGGCGACTGAAAACGCGCCAGCAGCAGTTCGGCCACCTCTTCCGCAACACGTTCAACCAGCGCAAAACGTCCCCCTTCCACATGACCGACAACCGCATCGGCGATATCGGCATAGCTGAGACAATCATTCACATCATCACTTTTCGCCGCCTGACGGTTATCCCAGGCCATTTCGATATCGAACACCAGTTTCTGCTCAATGGTCTGTTCCCAGTCGTAAACACCAATAGTGGTGATTACCGAAAGCTGCTCAATAAATACAATATCCATCACATTCCACCCGCAGTTTGTTTCAACACTGTGCTGCCAGGCCCGATCTTTCCTGCGGTCTGGCAGATTTTGCGCATTCACTGGATACCACTTTCCAGAATTTATGCGTATTATCCATCGATGCAGAGAATAAAACGACTTTTTCACAACGGAACAGCGTCATGAGTGCAATCGCGCCTGGAATGATCCTCCTTGCGTACCTTTGTGGCTCAATCTCCAGCGCCATTCTGGTCTGCCGCCTCGCCGGTCTTCCCGATCCGCGAGCAAGCGGTTCCGGCAATCCCGGAGCGACCAACGTTTTACGCATTGGCGGCAAGGGAGCAGCCGTAACGGTATTGATTTTCGATATTCTGAAAGGAATGCTGCCCGTCTGGGGCGCTTATGCGCTTGGCGTAACCCCGTTTTGGCTGGGGCTTATTGCTATCGCCGCCTGTCTTGGTCATATCTGGCCGGTATTTTTTAAATTTCAGGGTGGTAAAGGCGTAGCAACGGCGTTTGGCGCGATTGCGCCGATAGGCTGGGATTTAACGGGCGTCATGGCGGGAACCTGGCTTTTAACCGTGTTGTTGAGCGGTTACTCATCACTGGGCGCGATTGTCAGCGCACTGATCGCGCCGTTCTATGTCTGGTGGTTCAAACCGCAGTTCACCTTCCCGGTGGCGATGCTTTCCTGTCTGATTCTGCTGCGCCATCATGACAATATTCAGCGCCTGTGGCGCCGCCAGGAAACCAAAATCTGGTCGAAGCTGAAGAAGAAAAAAGAAGAGTAAGCCCGGCGGCATCTCAGCAACCGGGCTGTTGCAGTTTACGCCGCCGGCAGATCCGCCAGTGGCCAGCGCGGACGAACCGTTACGCCAAGCCCGACATCATTTCCTGCTTTCAGACGTACCATGCCCGCATAGGCGATCATCGCACCATTATCGGTACAGAACTCCGGACGCGCATAAAAGACTTCGCCGCGACGCTTTTGCATCATTTCCGCCAGTTTTACCCGCAGAGTGCGGTTGGCGCTCACACCGCCCGCCATCACCAGACGCGTAAAACCGGTCTGATCCAGCGCGCGTTTGCATTTGATCATCAGCGTATCAACCACGGCATCCTCAAATGCTCGTGCAATGTCGGCACGGGTTTGCTCGTCATCGCCATTGGTGCGAATGGTGTTTGCAGCAAACGTTTTCAGCCCGGAAAAGCTAAAATCCAGCCCTGGACGATCGGTCATCGGGCGCGGGAAGACAAAACGGCCTTCAGTGCCCTGCGACGCCAGTTTTGACAGCATCGGCCCGCCGGGGTAATCAAGCCCCAACAGTTTGGCAGTTTTATCAAATGCTTCACCGGCGGCATCGTCAATTGACTCGCCCAGCAGTTCGTAATGACCAATACCGGTGACACTGATGAGCTGCGTGTGCCCGCCGGAAACCAGCAGTGCTACAAACGGGAAAGCCGGAGGGTTTTCTTCCAGCATCGGCGCCAGCAGATGCCCTTCCATATGGTGAACCGGAATCGCCGGGACATCCCAGGCGAAAGCCAGCGAACGTCCGACCGTCGCGCCAACCAGCAGCGCGCCAACCAGGCCTGGTCCAGCCGTGTAGGCCACAGCATCGATATCTTTTGCCGCCAGCCCGGCTTCTTTCAGCGCAGCCTGAATCAGCGGCACGGTTTTACGCACATGGTCGCGGGAAGCCAGTTCCGGCACCACGCCACCGTAATCCGCGTGCAGTTTTACTTGACTATACAGTTGGTTGGCTAAAAGCCCCTGGTGGTCGTCATAAATTGCGATGCCAGTTTCATCGCAGGATGTTTCAATGCCCAGTACGCGCATGGATCTGTTTACCTCTTTGCAATACCGCGCAGTGTAGGGCGAATACCGGTCGATGTAAAACTTTGCTCACCCCAGGTGAGGAGTTCGTGTATACTCCTCACCCTTACAAAAGTCCCTTTCAAAAAGCGCGTCGGTGCTTTACAAAGCAGCAGTAGTTGCAGTAAAATTCCGCACCATTTTGAAATATGCTGGTGTGAACGCCAGCGGCAAACCGAATTAATCAAAGGTGAGAGGCACATGCCGGTAATTAAAGTACGTGAAAACGAGCCGTTCGACGTAGCTCTGCGTCGCTTCAAACGTTCCTGCGAAAAAGCAGGTGTTCTGGCGGAAGTTCGTCGTCGTGAGTTCTATGAAAAACCGACTACCGAACGCAAACGCGCTAAAGCATCCGCAGTGAAACGTCACGCGAAGAAACTGGCTCGCGAAAACGCACGCCGTACTCGTCTGTACTAATCTCTGGAGAGCGGCACGCTCTCAGATTTAGACCGAGTTGTAGTTGTAAGGCCGTGCTTCCGAAAGGAATGCGCGGCTTATTTTCGTTTATAACCTGATATAACCAGCGTGATTTGTGCCACATTCTGCGGCCTGAAGAACGAGGGCTATAAAAGATCAAAACGGGGCCTATGGCTGGACGAATCCCACGTGTTTTTATCAATGACCTGCTGGCGCGCACCGACATCGTCGATCTCATCGACGCGCGTGTAAAGCTGAAAAAGCAGGGCAAGAACTACCACGCGTGTTGTCCATTCCATAATGAAAAAACCCCTTCTTTCACCGTAAACGGTGAAAAACAGTTTTATCACTGCTTTGGCTGCGGCGCGCACGGTAACGCCCTCGACTTTTTAATGAACTACGACAAGCTCGAGTTCGTGGAAAGCGTCGAAGAACTGGCCGCCATGCACAACCTTGAAGTGCCTTTTGAAGCAGGCAGCGGGCCCAGCCTGATAGAGCGCCATCAACGACAAACGCTCTACCAGTTGATGGACGGGCTCAACGCATTTTATCAGCAATCTCTGACGCAACCTGCTGCTGAACCGGCGCGCCAGTATCTGGCAAGGCGCGGTTTGAGTAGCGAAATTATTGCGCGTTTCGCCATTGGTTATGCCCCTCCCGGCTGGGACAACGTGTTAAAGCGTTTTGGCGGCAATAGCGAAAACCGCAAATCTCTGATCGATGCCGGCATGCTGGTAACGAACGATCAGGGGCGCAGTTACGATCGCTTCCGTGAACGGGTAATGTTCCCCATTCGCGACAAGCGTGGCCGGGTGATTGGTTTTGGCGGGCGTGTTTTAGGTAACGATACGCCCAAATACCTCAACTCCCCGGAGACCGATATTTTTCATAAAGGCCGCCAGTTGTATGGCCTTTATGAAGCGCAATTGGATAACGATGAACCTCAGCGTCTGTTGGTCGTCGAAGGCTATATGGACGTGGTCGCGCTGGCGCAGTACGGCATCAACTATGCGGTTGCTTCGCTGGGCACCTCCACCACGGCGGATCATATCCAGTTGCTGTTCAGAGTGACGAAAAACGTCATCTGTTGTTATGACGGTGACCGGGCTGGTCGTGATGCTGCCTGGCGTGCGCTGGAAACCGCGCTACCTTATATGAGCGACGGTCGTCAACTGCGGTTTATGTTCCTGCCGGATGGTGAAGATCCGGATACGCTGGTGCGTAAAGAGGGCAAAGCAGCGTTCGAAGCGCGGATGGAGCAGGCTCAGCCGCTCTCCACGTTTTTGTTTAACAGCCTGTTGCCGCAGGCGGATTTGACGACGCCGGATGGTACCACGCAACTTGCAGCGCTGGCGCTGCCGTTAATCAATCAGGTGCCAGGTGAGACGTTACGCATTCAGTTGCGACAGCTGCTGGGGAACAAGATTGGTATTTTCGACGATGCGCAACTTGATCGTTTAATGCCAAAACAAGCGGAAAACAACGCTCCGCGCCCCGCTCCGCAGCTAAAACGCACAACCATGCGTATACTTATAGGGTTATTGATCCAGAACCCGGAGCTGGCATCAGCGGTTCCGTCATTAGAAGGGCTGGATCAATCCAGGCTCCCCGGGCTTGGCTTATTCGCAGAACTGGTCAACACTTGTTTGTCTCAGCCAGGCCTGACTACCGGACAGCTACTGGAGCACTATCGCGGCACCAAAGAGGCGGCAACCCTTGAAAAACTGTCGATGTGGGACGATATAGCAGATAAGGAAATCGCAGAAGAAGCGTTTACCGACTCGCTCAATCATATGTTTGATTCGATGCTTGAACGGCGACAGGAAGAGCTGATAGCTCGCGATCGTACGCACGGTTTAAGCAGCGAAGAACGCCGGGAGCTCTGGCAGTTAAACCAGGAACTGGCGAAAAAATGAATTCAACGGCTTAAGTGCCGATAACCGATCGGGTTGATCCCGACAGCCGCGATGAGGGCCAGCGGCAAAAATATAAATACACCCTCGCGTTAAATGTTGGCTGTTTATTTCGCCGACCGACACCAACCCTCATGAATTTAAGTGTGGATACCGTCTTATGGAGCAAAACCCGCAGTCACAGCTGAAGCTACTTGTCACCCGTGGTAAGGAGCAAGGCTATCTGACCTATGCCGAGGTCAATGACCATCTGCCGGAAGATATCGTCGACTCCGATCAGATCGAAGACATCATCCAAATGATCAACGACATGGGCATTCAGGTGATGGAAGAAGCACCGGATGCTGATGATTTGCTGCTGGCTGAGACCACTGCCGACACGGACGATGACGCTGCCGAAGCGGCTGCGCAAGTGCTTTCCAGCGTGGAATCTGAAATCGGGCGCACGACCGACCCGGTTCGCATGTATATGCGTGAAATGGGTACCGTTGAACTGCTGACCCGTGAAGGCGAAATTGACATCGCCAAACGTATCGAAGACGGGATTAACCAGGTTCAGTGCTCCGTTGCCGAGTACCCGGAAGCCATTACCTATCTGTTAGAACAATACGACCGCGTCGAAGCGGAACAGGCGCGTCTGTCCGATTTGATCACCGGCTTTGTCGATCCAAATGCGGAAGAAGATCTTGCGCCAACGGCAACGCATGTCGGCTCTGAGCTCTCCAGCGAAGAGATGGATGACGACGATGATGACGAAGATGAAGACGACGATGACAGCAGCGACGATGACAACAGCATCGATCCTGAACTGGCCCGTGAAAAATTCGGCGAGCTGCGTACCCAGTACGAACTGACCCGCGACACGATCAAAGCCAAAGGCCGCAGCCACGCTGCAGCACAGGAAGAGATCCTCAAGCTGTCTGAAGTCTTCAAGCAGTTCCGTCTGGTGCCGAAACAGTTCGACTACCTGGTGAACAGCATGCGTATCATGATGGATCGCGTGCGCACTCAGGAACGCATCATCATGAAGCTGTGCGTTGAACAGTGCAAAATGCCGAAGAAAAACTTCATTACGCTGTTCACCGGCAATGAAACCAGCGAAACCTGGTTCAATGCTGCGCTGGCGATGAACAAACCGTGGTCCGAAAAGCTGCATGAAGTGACAGAAGAAGTTCAGCGCAGCCTGCAAAAACTGCAACAGATTGAAGAAGAAACCGGCCTGACCATCGAGCAGGTAAAAGATATCAACCGTCGTATGTCCATCGGCGAAGCGAAAGCGCGCCGTGCGAAGAAAGAGATGGTGGAAGCGAACCTGCGTCTGGTTATTTCTATCGCCAAGAAATACACCAACCGTGGTCTGCAATTCCTCGATCTAATTCAGGAAGGCAACATCGGTCTGATGAAAGCGGTTGATAAGTTCGAATACCGCCGTGGTTACAAGTTCTCCACCTACGCAACCTGGTGGATCCGTCAGGCGATTACCCGCTCCATCGCGGATCAGGCGCGCACCATCCGTATTCCGGTGCATATGATTGAGACCATTAACAAACTCAACCGTATTTCCCGCCAGATGCTGCAGGAAATGGGTCGCGAGCCGACGCCGGAAGAGCTGGCCGAACGCATGTTGATGCCGGAAGATAAAATCCGCAAAGTGCTGAAAATCGCCAAAGAGCCAATCTCCATGGAAACACCGATTGGTGATGATGAAGATTCGCATCTGGGTGATTTTATCGAGGATACCACCCTCGAGCTGCCGCTGGACTCAGCCACCACCGAGAGCCTGCGTGCGGCAACGCACGACGTGCTGGCTGGTCTGACAGCCCGTGAAGCGAAAGTACTGCGTATGCGTTTCGGTATCGATATGAACACCGACCACACGCTGGAAGAAGTGGGTAAACAGTTTGACGTTACCCGCGAACGTATCCGTCAGATCGAGGCGAAAGCGCTGCGTAAACTGCGCCATCCGAGCCGATCTGAAGTGCTGCGTAGCTTCCTCGACGATTAATTTATCGCATCGTTATAACGAAAGGCTCCCACGGGAGCCTTTTTTATTTCCGCCGCACTATAGCCCCCTTGTCACCAGCGCATCATCCAGTTCGCGGTAAGCGGCTACCAGTTTATCCAGCGTCGCGCGATTTAACCCACTGGGGTTCGGCAGTACCCAAATCTGTGTTACGCCGATGCTCATCGTCTGCTTGCCCCAGTTAGTACCTCTGACGCTGAATGCCTGCTCGAAGGCCTGTTTACCGAGGATCGCCAGCGCTGCAGGCTGATACTCTTCGATCTTCATAACCAGCTCTCTGCCGCCGGTACGCAGCTCATGCAGCGCCACTTCGCTGGCCTGTACCGTCGGGCGTTCCACCAGCATGGTGATGCCACAGCGCGTATCCAGCAAATGAATCTCCTCTTCCGGTCGCAGCAGCCTGTCGGTAAAGCCGGCCTGATGGATCACCTTCCAGAAACGGTTGCCAGGATGCGCAAAGTGGAAGCCGGTATGCGCGGAAGATTTACCCGGATTGATACCACAAAACACCACGCGCAGCCCGGGAGCGAGAATATCATTGATCATAGTTATTCCTGGTCAATTGTCATAAACACCAGTATAAGGGATTGAAAATCCGCTGTTTATAAAAACATCAGCCAGGATATTCATGCTGGATTGCAGGGGTAAGTTACTTTATAATCCCCCCGCTGTGGCCCCTTAGCTCAGTGGTTAGAGCAGGCGACTCATAATCGCTTGGTCGTTGGTTCAAACCCAACAGGGGCCACCAAATTTTAAATTTAGAAACAGATACTTAAGCCACCTCTTATGGTGGTTTTTTTGTTTTTTAAATCCTGAATGTCCCAAAAGTATCGCCCCAACTTTTGATAATCCCCATCACTCTGTCGCTTCTATCGCTACAACAACAGTCGCAGAATGGCGCAATGCGTTCCTTCCCGATGAAGCCATCACTCAAGCGACAACACTTTTCATGCGGTGCCTTCCGAATCTTAATAAGATCCGCATCTTTTCACACGAGAATAACGTATTACCGGCACCAACATAAAAAGTTAATCAACGCTTTACTATAAATAATTACTCTCCGCACTATAATTTCCTTAATAAATTACCTCTCTGATATATCTTAATAGAACAAATAATATAATAAAAACGTGACAACAACTATTAATAACCACCATTGCATACGCTAGAATAAATGCCTTAGCACTGTATGAATCGCTCCAGCGGCATGAATTATAGATTATTCTCCCACGTACCATGTTATAAGGCAGAAACGTATAATGTATCGCTATAATGCTTTTAGCTATCCGTATTGAGATAACCATTCATATAAAATATATCCAGGATGATTCAATGAAGAAAATGATATTCGGAAACAATACGCCGCCAGGAACCCCGGCCAATCAACCTGAATTTAAAGCGAGATATGGCGCGCCTCCGGTGATGCACAGTGGTTTTCCCAAACAAGGTTATCTGTATATTCCTTTTGCAGCAGAGGATATGATCCATCAAAGTCTGGGCTTAAATTTAATCCGCCACCTGAAGGGAAAAAGCCTCTATCCACTAATTGTGCCAAATCAGAAAATTCGAAATGAAATAATGGAACTACGTGCTGCAGAAATAAACAACCTGGTTACTCAGATAAACACTGTCAGCGATAAATTGCAGGAGGTCGATGCTGGTTTACAAGTGCATGAGGACTGGAATGGTGAGACATTAAGAAAAGCGCTGTCACCGGATATATTTGATAAATTCACAGCCAGTATTGCGAGATTATCACAACAACTGGTTGTATTAAAAAATACAAACTTTACACATATACCATTAAGTCAATTATCCGCCACCACGGATAAACTCTATATTCTTGGGCACGGAACGGCCGGTGCAGACGTACTGGCAGCCGATGAAGCGGCAACCCTGGGGTTGATGACGGCCGCAACCCTCGCTGAACAATTGCATTCATGCGGGCTACCTAAAACATTCGAGGATATCCGTATAACTGCCTGTTATAGCGCTGATTCTTTCAAGCCAACGTCTTTTGCTGCTGTCGAGCTGGAAGCATCGTCAGGTGCAAAAAGAAAAGGAATAATAGGAAAATTCATCTCCCTGAAAGGTACTCAACCTCTGGCGCAAACCATAAGCAGAGAGCTCCAGCGTCTCGGTTACAACAGCATTCAGGTAACCGGATACCATGGCGCCGGAGTAACATACAGCCAGACAGAATTCAGGGCCCGCCGAATTCCAGGGGCGCCAGATATTCGCCGCTCACTTGTCAGTCATACTTTCCGCTGACCTTTCGCAGGGGCGTTCCGACAAGCAGAACGCCCCGTTTCAGGAGGCTAATGCTCTTTCAGCCTCTGCAGATTTTTGATCATACTCATCCTGCGCCGCCGTCAATTGTGGCCCATATTCCAGCGCCCAGCGATACAGTGCCTCAAATGGCTGTCGAAGTGATTCGCCAAGCGGCGTAATACGGTATTCAACACCCACCGGCATTGTCGGCAACACTTCCCGGTGCACCAGCCCGTTGCGCTCCAGCCGTTTCAGAGCGTCGGCCAGCGCTTTATGGGTGATACCATCCAGCCTGCGACGGATCTCATTGAAACGAGAAGGTTTTGTACACAGCACAGTCAGGATCAAAATCGACCATTTATTGGTGATGTGCTCAAGTATCGGGCGCGTTTTGCCCACATTTCCTAAAACGCAGTCATCGATTTTTGTCATAGCGGTATATCCAATGATATCTAATATAAACAAAGTGCGTAATTGATACTAAATATAAAACTTATATCATCGATTTTCCACTCAACAGGAGAATCATCATGAACAGACTGCACAACAAAACGGCCCTCATACTGGGTGGCGCAAAAGGAATTGGCCTGGCGATAACCCAGCGTTTTGCCCATGAAGGCGCCACGACCTGGTTTACCTCCCGCCGCGAGGAAGAGTTACAGAACGCTGCCGCTAAAATCGAAGGAAATGCGCTGCCGCTGCGTGCTGATGTCAGCCAGCACAGCGAACTGGCGCGCATAATGGAAAATATTCAGCAACTGGATGTGCTGGTGATTAATGCCGGCATGTCAGAGTACGCCACCCTGGAGCAGGTTTCAGAAACGCACTTTGAAAGCACCTTCGGGTTGAATGTCCGCTCGCCGCTATTTGCCCTGCAAGCTGCGCTGCCGCTGCTCAAACCCGGTTCCAGCGTGGTGCTGATAGGGTCGATTGCCGATGTTATCGGAACGGAAGGTTATGGTGTCTATAGCGCCAGCAAAGCCGCGCTGCGCTCTTTTGCCCGAACCTGGACGCGCGAACTGGCAGCCAGAGGCATTCGCGTTAACGTCGTCGCGCCCGGCCCTATTGATACGGAAATGATGGCTGCGGCCTCGGAAAATGTTCGTCAGGGATTAACGCAGGCAATTCCACTGGGTCGCATGGGCCAGCCGGAAGAAGTGGCCAACGCCGCGCTGTTTCTTGCGAGTGACGAAAGCAGCTATATCGCTGGTGCCGAGATTTGTGTCGATGGCGGGTTAACGCAAGTGTAAGGGATCCTTTCAGGCCGCAAAGCATGTCAGCAGAGTGGCCTGAAAGCCGCAATGCGCGCACTTTTTCGCGTATTTCGCCGATTTAAGCCCCCATAAGCGCAATTTTCACAGAAACACTAACGCATTGAAATATGTCCAATGTAATATGGATGCAGACTATTGCGAGATTCACATCTATAGTCCAGATTTGATGAATAACCACACCCCTTAATAAACTCTTAAGCGCTTTGACGAAACGCCATGAACAAACCTATAAAACGGCTTGAAATCATCAAATACGCCATCGAACTGGAGGATGACGGCATCATCCTCAGTCAGCTTCCTTTGTTGAAAAATGAAGTTACGGATCCGGAGTTAGCGTTTATCGTCCATGCGCTTGAAGAGAAGAATTACAGCGAAGCGATGCGCGCCATAACGAACTGGCTGCAAAGCCAGCGTTCCGTCGTAAGCTGGCAGGATCCGCAAGTGGCCGCCAGTAAGCTGGAACTGAAAGCACTGGAAGAACAACTGCGCGAACTGATTGATAAACGTAACGCGCGCATCCAACTGCTCGACGAGTTCAACGATCTCTACTTAACCCGCCTTGGGCCGCTGATGTCACAGATCCTGCGCCTGCGCAAAACCCTGGCAGAAGCCGCCGTTCGCCGCCAGGAAGCGGAAGCGCGCCGTCGCGAAGCCGACTATTTGCGCTGCCAGAAGTATCTGTCGCAGGCGGTGGAAGTGCTGGTTACCTTGACGCAGCGCTGGCAAAGCATGCCGCCGCACTCATTGCAGGCTGCCGAAGCGCGTAAACATCTGCAACAGCAAAGCGAGTTGATAGCCTCGTTGCTGGCCGAAGCGCAGGAGCTGGAACGCGGTCTTACGCGTGAAGAAGAACCGGCACGCCAGGCGCGTGACGAAGCACGTCAGGAATACGAGAGCTATCAGGAACAGCAGCACGATGCCGAAAAACGTTTCAGCTTCGAGCAGAAGATGTCAGAGGATGAGCGTCACGAGCTGAAGCGCCTGTGGCGCCAGGCCAGCAAACTCTGCCACCCGGATCTGGTGGACAACGATTTAAAAAATGAAGCGCACGGCATGATGGTGCAGCTCAACCAGGCGCGCCAGCGCGGCGATCTTAGCGCTATCCGTGCCATTCTGACCCGCCTGCAGAAAGGGCTGGAGCCGCTGATGGCAAGCGATCGTTTAAACGATCTGCAGCGCCTGCGTCAGCGTATTGCTGAAGTGAAGCAGCATATTGCCAGCCTGATTGAAGAGCTGGCAACGCTCGAAAAAGAGGAGTCCTGGCAACTTGTGTCGTCGCTGGGCGATCGGGAAACCTACTTCCGCCAGCAGGAAAAAGCGCTGGGTGAAATTCGCCAGACGCTGGAGCAGCAAGTCAGCGAAGCTGAATACGACGAAGTGGCCTGAAAGCAGCAAGCCCGGTGAAATACCGGGCTTCGTCATTATTTCTTGTGCCAGTACGCCTGCGCACGCACCCGCTGCTGATCGATATTGTCGGTCGCATAGCGCTCCATCAGCGATTTCACCACCTCACCTTCCCCGGTCAGCCAGATAAAATAGTCCTCATCGGCGACGGTCAGCGAAGCCAGTTTATCGTGCAGCGCCTGCGGGTTATGGCCAACCACCCATTGAATATCAAAGCCGCTCAGATGCGCCAGATAATCCTGATACACCGCATCGGCAACCGTCACCACTGCCGTCACCTTCGGGCGAACTGCGAGCAGGCTTAGCGCTTCCAGACGGCGACGCAGCGCAGGCATACCGGATTCATCGCACACATAGAGTTGCCAGGCGTAATCTTCCGGCACCACCAGCGAACCGCGCGGCCCGCCGATCGTCAGTGTATCCCCAGCCTGCGCATTCACCGCCCAGTGGCTCGCCACGCCGCCGTCGTGAATATAGAAATCCACCACCAGTTCGTGCCGGCTGGCGTCATAGATCGGCGTGTAATCGCGGGATGCCGGGCGTGGTCCATCGCCCCAAACGATGCCTTCGTCAGTCACCGTCGGCGGTACAAAGTGCGATCCCGGCTGCGGAAAGAAGACTTTTGTGTGATCGTCAAAACCGCGCGACGTAAAGCCTTCCAGTTGTTCACCGCCCAGCACAATGCGCTGAAAACCACTGCCAGCGCGTTCCGCGCGCAGAACAGTTAACTCGCGAAAGCGCAGTTCATTGCGTACGCGTTGGGGATAACGTGGAGAATGAGTTGTCATAATCGGCCTTCGTGAAAGTGAATACGATATATCTAAATGTTGTGCAAATGATAATGATTGTTGATTGTGCAGAAGACAAGGCATTTTTATGATATAAACACATGGAAAGCACCGATTGCCAAAGCATAAAATAATTTCGTTTATTATCAATAAAATAAAAAAAACCTCACTCCAGCACTGTCTAAATAGTTAATTTAGATATAAATTAGATATATCAATTTATCAGGAGTACAGCATGCGCCATCATCACGAGCGGGCCGACCGCGAACATCCGCACCACGGCGGCGGACGACGCCAGCGCTTTTTTGGTCACGGTGAGTTACGTCTGGTCATCCTCTACTTGCTGAGCAGCAACGCCAGCCACGGCTATGAGTTGATCAAAGCCATCGAATCCCTGACTCAGGGCAACTATACGCCCAGCCCTGGCGTGATTTATCCCACGCTCGATTACCTGCAAGAGCAGGGGTTCATTACCGTTGGCGATGAAGAGAATGGGCGCAGAACTATTGCGATAACGCCGCAGGGTTTGCGCTGGCTGGAAGAGAGCCAGGCGCAGATTGCGGAGATTCAGGAACGCATCCGGGTGCGTAACGTCGGTTATCAGCTACGCAGAAACCCGCAAATGAAGCGGGCGCTGGATAACTTTAAAGCAGTGCTGGATTTACGGGTAAATCAGGGGGAACTCAGCGCCGCACAGCTTAAGCAGATAATTGGCATTATCGACCGCGCGGCGCTGGATATTTCACAACTCGATTAAGCCATTTCTGGCGTATCGCGCAGACGGAAGACCTGAACCAGTTCGCGCAGGTGCAGCGCCTGATCGTTCAGTGCCGCCGCCGCCGCAACCGACTCCTCCACCAGGCTGGAGTTCTGCTGGGTGGTTGAGTCAATCAGGCCAATGGCGCTATTAATCTGCGAAATGCCATCGGTCTGTTCGCGGCTCGCCTGGCCGATCTCACGCAGGATCACATCCATCTCCTGCACATTGCTCACCATGCCGTTAATCAATCCGCTGGCTTTTTCCACCAGCGCCATCCCTTCACGGGTCTGGCTGGTGGAATTTTCGATCAGATGGCGAATATCATTCGCCGACGAGGCGCTTTTCTGCGCCAGCTGACGAACTTCGCCCGCAACCACCGCAAAACCACGTCCGTGTTCCCCTGCGCGCGCAGCTTCAACGGCTGCGTTCAGCGCGAGGATGTTGGTCTGGAACGCAATGGAATCAATCAGGTTGATAATGTCAGACATCCGGTTTGAGGTGTCGTTAATGACGCGCATCTTCTCCGTGACCTGTTTCATCATCTCGCCGTTATTTTTCACCACTGTCGCTGCGCCCGCGGAAAGCTGCGTGGCTTCTGAGGTGTGATCGGCGGTATTTTTTACCGTGGCGGTGATTTGCTCCATCGATGCTGCAGTCTGTTCCACCGAACTTGCCTGCTCTTCCGTTCTTGCCGCCAGATCCTGGTTACCGGCAACAATCTGCGCCGCCGCGCTGGAGATACTCTCCGAACCGTTCTGTACCTGATGAACAATCTCCACGAGGCGCTCTTTCATCTCCATTAATGCCTGTAGCAGAACCCCCGTTTCGTCGCGGTGGTGTGAGTCGATCGAGCGGGTCAAATCGCCATTAGCAATGGCTTCTGCGAAGGTGACAGCCTCACGCAATGGACGCGTGATCATACGGACAATGATCCAGCCGATCAGGCTGCCGAAGCCAATGCTCAAGACTGCGAGCAGAATGAGGATCAAGCGGCTCGCGGCAAAATCGTGCTGCACGACCTCACCCGCCCCTTTCATCTGCGCATCCTGGATAGCAATCAGCTCCAGCACCTTTGCTTTGTAGGCGTTCTGGATATTCACCGTGTTGCTCATCATCTCCTGTATCGCAGCCGCACGATCGTTATTTTTCACGGCGTCGAGGATACGAAAGCGAGAATCAAGGTACTGCTGGCGTACGGTGCGGATTTCAGCAAGGATTTTCTGCGACTTGTCATCATGCAGGTTTTTCGCCAGATCTTCGAGCAACGCGGTAATGTGGCTGCTGATCTCAGAAAGCTGCTTCTGCGACTCGGAGGTCCACTTCCCTTCGCTATCAAGTAGCATCAGTTGCTGAATGCTGACAAAAGAGTTGAAGTTATCGATCAGCTGATTGGCTTTAACAGTGGTTGGATAGTCATCACGCACGATTTCTTGCATTCCATTATTTGCGCGATCCAGGCTGGTGAGTGACATTGAGGAACTCACCACCATCAACACAATAAAAAAGCCGAACGCCAGAAATAATTTCGTGCCTATTTTTACATTATGTAAAAACATATTTTCTCCATGGGTTTGATTATTTTACCGACGAAAGTGTCGGGCGCTTAACCCTAAAGGCCCGCTTAAGTCCCTGGCGCAAATTAAACATATGCAGCCAAAACACGTTATCGGTAACCAAATCGCTAACTTTATGAGTTTGATCGTTTTTTTAATTATTTATTGATGAATCTGATAGTTAAGAACTATTAATCGCTGTTTATCGATCGTTATATTCGCGAGAAGAATGATTTGCGCAACATATATTAACGCCACTTAAATGAATTTAATTCAGGATTAAACAGAAAGGTGTGAAATATATTAATGGCCCATATCAACAACAATAAATTAATAATATTTTAACAAAAAACAAAAAATATAATTACATATGCGTATAGATATTTACTCTGGAGAGATAAAAAAACCGCCACGGCATTACATGGCGGTTTTTAATAGGGCAACAAAACATTAATGCAAAACGGATACAGCGTCCTGCAGGCGGCCTGCGCGATGTTTCACCATCGCCGAGACGGTAGCACTTTCTTCTACTAAACCGGCATTCTTCTGGGTGATTGCATCCAGCTCAGCGACCGCACGCGTCAGATCGGAAAGCCCGTCAACCTGTTCGGAAGTGGAGCGGCTAATCTGCCCAATCAGCGACGTCACGTTCTGTACCTGGCTGACAATATCTTCCATCGTACGGCCAGCGGCATGCACCTGATCGTAACCCGACTGCACTTTGCTGGCGCTGGCATCGATAAGCTTACGGATGTCGTTTGCCGCGCTGGCGCTGCGGCTGGCGAGATGGCGAACTTCACCCGCCACCACAGCAAAGCCTTTACCCTGCTCCCCGGCCCGCGCCGCTTCCACCGCCGCGTTTAGTGCGAGGATATTGGTCTGGAAAGCAATGTCGTTAATCAGCGTCGTAATGGAACCGATACGTTGCGTGCTGTCGGCAATCTCATCCATGGTTTTCACCACCGTCTCCATCGCTTTACCGCCGTGGGTTGCTGCGCTGCTGGCGGAACTGGAGAGCTCATCGGCTGCCGAAGCAGTTTCCGAGTTAGTTTGCAGTGATGCCGCCATCTGGCTCATGGTCGCCACTGTCTGCTGCACATTCACCACGGTTTGGCGGGTGCGTTCATTCAAATCATCATTGCCTTTCGCCAGCGTCTCGCTGCCGTTAAGCACGCTGTTAACCTGGCCAGAAACATCATTGATCAACCAGCGGCACATCAGCCCAAGCTGGCCGATGGCGCGTAACGTCAGCCCGAGTTCATCACTACGGTTCAGCGGCTGTATGCTGTTGCTCTCGCCGGTAGCCACGCTGAGCGCCTGCCGGGCAACATTCTCCGCCGGACGGACAATCTGCCATTCAACGGCCATACAGCCCACCAGCATCGCCAGCGTACCGATCGCCAGCGCCATCCCGCCTGCGCCACTCAGCCACAGCCCGGCCATCTGCGCAAGCCACAGCAGCGACATCACGCTGCGCGTACGCCAGCGCAGCGATAAGGAAGCGAGTTTCCCCCACCAGCCTTTGCTGATCACCAACCCTTTATGCACCCGTTTATTACAGCGCCCTTCATTCAGGGCCTTGTACAACGGTTCAACCGCGGCAATCTCCTCATCGGTCGCCTGGGTACGAATCGACATATAGCCGATAGTCTTACCGTTGCGCACCATCGGTATGGCGTTAGCGCGCACCCAGTAGTGATCGCCATTCTTGCGGCGGTTTTTCACCACACCGCTCCACGGCTCGCCCTGTTTGAGGGTGTACCACATATCGGCAAATGCCGCTTTGGGCATATCAGGATGCCGCACCACGTTATGGGGCTGGTCGAGCAGTTCGCCCAGGGTGTAACCGCTGGCATGGATAAAAGCATCGTTCGCGTGAGTAATGTAGCTTTGCTGGTCAGTCGTTGACATCAGAGTTGTATCAGCATCCAGCATAAAACGCTGCTGGCTGACATAAGGAGGAGAAGACATGGTTGCGTCCTGTGCGGGTTATATTGCTGTTAAAAATTGGTGCGAATGTTATTTCGGCGATAATGAATTTATCTTTAGATGTTAAATTTGATTTAGATCGCAATTCGCAATAAAACCCTGGTTTTTATGGGTTCGTTAACTCTCTGATTTTAATAGTTTCACTATGTTACCACTAAATGGCCTTAACATAATTGCTCCATCATCGCGCATTAAGCGCACCATATTGGCGCAACGCCGCGATAACCCGGCTAAATACGTACAACTTTTAATCACAAAAGATACAAAATATTAACGTAGCGGCATGATTAAATTTTGTACGCTCGCGTTTTCCCCTGGTGTTTATCCCGATTTCACCTGCCCACGCCGATGTGGCGCAATCCCTGCAATACTTAAATCGGTATCATGTGATACGCCAGCCCCCGGAGGCCATTTTGAACAGGTTACCTTCCAGCGCATCGGCATTAGCGTGCAGCGCTCACGCCCTGAATCTCATTGAGAAGCGAACGCTTGATCATGAGGAGATGAAAGCATTAAACCGAGAGGTAGTGGATTACTTTAAAGAGCATGTCAATCCGGGGTTTTTGGAGTACCGCAAATCTGTTACCGCCGGCGGGGATTACGGAGCCGTAGAGTGGCAAGCGAGCAGTCTTAATACGCTTGTCGACACCCAGGGACAGGAGTTTTTAGATTGCCTGGGTGGTTTTGGAATATTTAATGTGGGGCACCGTAATCCAGTTGTGGTTTCCGCCGTACAGAATCAACTCGCCAAACAACCTCTTCATAGCCAGGAACTGCTCGACCCACTGCGGGCGATGCTGGCAAAAACGCTGGCGGCCCTTGCGCCAGGCAAACTGAAATACAGCTTCTTTAGTAATAGCGGGACGGAATCCGTCGAAGCCGCCCTGAAACTCGCCAAGGCGTACCAGTCGCCGCGCGGCAAATTCACCTTTGTCGCGACCAGCGGCGCGTTTCATGGCAAATCATTAGGCGCGCTGTCCGCGACCGCAAAATCCACCTTCCGCAAACCCTTTATGCCGCTGCTGCCGGGCTTTCGCCACGTGCCGTTCGGCGATATCGAGGCAATGCGTACCCTGCTTAGCGAATGCCGTAAAACCGGCGACGATGTGGCGGCGGTGATCCTGGAACCTATTCAGGGTGAAGGCGGCGTGATCCTGCCGCCTGTCGGTTATCTGCCTGCGGTTCGCAAGCTGTGCGACGAGTTTGGCGCACTGCTGATCCTCGACGAAGTGCAAACCGGCATGGGCCGCACCGGTAAAATGTTCGCCTGTGAACATGAAAACGTGCAGCCGGACATTCTGTGCCTCGCCAAAGCGCTGGGCGGCGGCGTGATGCCGATTGGCGCGACGATCGCCACGGAAGAGGTTTTCTCTGTGTTATTTGATAACCCGTTCCTGCATACCACCACCTTTGGCGGTAACCCGCTGGCCTGTGCGGCGGCGCTGGCGACCATCAATGTGTTGCTGGAGGAGAACCTCCCGGCGCAGGCGGAGCAGAAAGGCGATATGTTGCTGGATGGCTTCCTGGCGCTGGCTCGCGCGTACCCGGATTTGGTACACACCGCGCGGGGTCGTGGCATGCTGATGGCAATCGAATTTGTCGATAACGAAACGGGCTACAACTTCGCCAGCGAAATGTTCCGCCAGCGCGTGCTGGTTGCCGGAACGCTCAACAACGCGAAAACCATTCGCATCGAACCGCCGCTGACACTGACCATTGAGCAGTGTGAGCAGGTGCTGAAAGCGGCAAGCAATGCGCTGGCAGCGCTGCGGGTGGCGGTAAACGCTGAGTAATCCGGTGCCCGGTAGCGTCTGCGCTTACCGGGCCTGCAAATCATGAATGCCGGTGAGGCAACGGTGCTCTCCGGCATTTTTTTGATGCTATTCCGGCAGCAAACCAATGAAACTGCGTTTTTTGCGCGGCTCGGACATCAGCGCCTCCAGCTTCTCCACGCACGCCAGATAATGCGGTGTCTTCTTATGCGCCTCAACAGCCGCATCATCCTGATAGGCCTCGTAAATAAAAAAGCGGGTCTTCACTTTGGGATCCTGCAACACATCAAAACGCAGATTGCCCGGCTCGCGGATTGCGCCTTCATGATTGGCGCGAAACACGTGCAAAAAATCCTCCACGCAATCGGGTTTAATATTGATTTCCACCAGCGTCACATTCATGGTTGCTCTCCTTGTTTTTCTTCCAGCCAGAACTGATAAGCCTCATGGGCGCTCATATTGTCGTGAACCACTTTTTTCACCGCTTTCAGCATGGCGAGCGGCGCGCTGGACTGGAAGATGTTGCGCCCCATATCCACGCCGGATGCGCCCTGATCGATGGCGCGGAAACACATCTCCAGCGCCTCCTGCTCCGGCAATTTCTTGCCGCCAGCAATCACAATCGGCACCGGGCAACTGGCGGTGACTTTTTCAAACCCCTGCTCCACAAAATAGGTTTTCACAAACTGCGCGCCCATTTCAGCGGCGATACGGCTGGCAAGCGAGAAATAACGGGCATCGCGCGTCATCTCTTTACCAACGCCGGTCACCGCAAGCACCGGAATACCATAGCGGCTCCCCGCATCGACAAGCTTGATAACATTGCCGATTGACTGATGTTCATATTCGCTGCCGATATACACCTGTGCCGCTACGGCCGATACATTCAGGCGCAGCGCATCTTCCATCGCCACCGCGACGCATTCATGGGAAAGCTCCGTCAGCATCGAATTCCCGCCGGAGGCGCGCAGCACCACGGGTTTGTTGGTGGCCGGAGGCACCACGCTGCGCAAGATGCCCCGCGTACACATCAGCACATCGGTTTCACCAAACAGCGGCGCAAGGGAGAGATCGATACGTTCAAGCCCGGTGGTTGGCCCCTGAAAGTATCCGTGATCGAAGGCCAGCATTACCGTGCGATTGCTCTTCGGGTTAAAGATCCTTGCCAGTCGCGACTGCATGCCCCAGTCCAGCGCGCCGCAGCCTTTCAGGGTAAAGGGCACATTCTGTTGCGGTATGCCAACGCCAAAATCCTTCCCCTCTTTGTGATCGTCCAGGTCCGCCATCTCTCCTCCCGCGCAAAGCTGTGATTGAACTGTTGATTTTGTGATTGAAGATTGTTCAAAAGCGTAGGCGCTGAACTATATTTTCGACCATACGAGGATCACAGTTTTATCTATAACGCTGGTCGAGGGGGCCAAACCCATGAGTTACCTGATGGCACTGGATGCAGGAACCGGCAGCATTCGCGCAGTGATCTTCGACTTATCCGGGCGGCAAATCGCCGCCGGCCAGGCCGAATGGAAACACCTGAGCATCGAAAACGTGCCGGGATCAATGGAGTTCGATCTCGACAGCAACTGGCAACTCGCCTGCCAGTGCATCCGCAAGGCGCTGGACAGCGCGGGCCTGAGTGGTGCCGATATTCAGTCCATCGCCTGCTGCTCAATGCGTGAAGGCATTGTGCTCTACGATCGCAACGGTGATGCCATCTGGGCCTGCGCCAATGTCGATTCCCGCGCCAGCCACGAAGTGGCTGAGCTCAAAGAGATCCACGACTGGCAGTTTGAATCCGAAGTCTACAGCGTCTCCGGGCAGACGCTGGCGCTCAGCGCCATGCCGCGCCTGCTGTGGCTGGCGCACCATCGTCCCGATATCTACCGCGATACCGCGACCATGACCATGATCAGCGACTGGCTGGCGTCGCGCCTCTCCGGCTGGCTGGCGGTCGATCCTTCCAACGCCGGAACCACCGGCATGCTGGATCTCTTCACCCGCGACTGGCGACCAGAGCTGCTGGATATGGCCGGGCTGCGCGCGGATCTTCTGTCGCCGGTGAAAGAGACCGGCAGCCTGCTCGGCGAAGTGACGCAGCAGGCGGCGCAAGAGTGTGGGCTGCGCGAAGGAACGCCCGTGATCATGGGCGGCGGAGATGTGCAGCTTGGCTGCCTCGGGCTTGGCGTGGTTCGCGCCGGGCAAACTGCGGTGCTCGGTGGCACATTCTGGCAGCAGGTGGTTAATCTGCCGCAGGTGCGTACCGATCCGGAGATGAATATCCGCGTGAATCCGCATGTGATCCCCGGCATGGCGCAGGCGGAATCCATCAGCTTTTTTACCGGGCTGACCATGCGCTGGTTCCGCGACGCGTTCTGCGCGGAAGAGAAGCTGATCGCCGAACGTCTCGGCACCGATGCGTATCACCTGCTGGAAGAGATGGCCAGCCGGGTACCCGCCGGTTCGTGGGGCGTGATGCCAATCTTCTCCGACGCTATGCATTTTAAGCAGTGGTATCACGCTGCGCCGTCGTTTATTAACCTCTCCATCGATGCGGAAAAATGCAATAAAGCCACGCTGTTTCGCGCGCTGGAAGAGAATGCCGCCATCGTCTCGGCCTGTAACCTGGCGCAGATCTCACGCTTCTCCGGCGTGCAATTCGACAGCCTGGTGTTCGCTGGCGGCGGCGCAAAAGGGGCGCTGTGGAGCCAGATTTTAAGTGACGTTACCGGCCTGCCGGTACGCGTGCCGGAAGTGAAAGAGGCCACTGCGCTGGGCTGCGCAATTGCGGCCGGTTTCGGTGCCGGGCTGTATGACGACATGGCGGCAACCGGCGAGCGGCTGGTGCGCTGGAGCCAGACCTACATGCCAAACCCGGCGCATCGAGAGCTGTACGACAACATGATGCTGAAGTGGCAAAAAATCTATGCCGATCAGCTGGGTCTGGTCGATAGCGGGCTGACGACATCAATGTGGCGCGCGCCCGGCCTTGCGGAAAAAGCCTGACGTCCCTTCTCACCTGGCTCCTTCCCTGCGGGAAGCGGGGTCACTATTTTGAATCCCATCACAATCATTACCTCCCGCTTTTCCCTTTTTGGCGGCGACGGCTACAGTAGAACTCATCCGACCACATAACAATAATTTTACACTGGAAGCGCGCATGAGCCATTACCCATCGTTATTCGCCCCACTCGATCTGGGCTTTACCACATTGAAAAACCGTGTGCTGATGGGATCGATGCACACCGGTCTGGAGGAGCGCCCGGACGGCGCTGAACGGCTGGCGGCCTTCTACGCGGAACGCGCACGCCACGGCGTAGCGCTGATTGTGACGGGCGGAGTCGCGCCTGCGCTCTCCGGCGTGACGATGGAGGGCGGTGCTGTGTTGCAGGATGCCAGCCAGCTTCCACATCATCGGCTGATCACCGATGCCGTGCATCAGGAAGGCGGCAAAATCGCGCTACAAATTCTGCATACCGGCCGTTACAGCTATCAGCCGCATCTGGTGGCGCCCTCGGCGTTACAGGCGCCGATTAACCGCTTTACGCCGCATGCCCTGAGCCACGACGAGATCCTCGCGCTGATCGATGACTTCGCCCATTGTGCGCAACTGGCGCAGCAGGCCGGTTATGATGGCGTGGAAATTATGGGCTCCGAAGGCTATCTGATTAATGAATTCCTCGCCGCCCGTACCAACCAGCGGGAAGATGAATGGGGAGGCGATGAAGCCCGCCGCCGCCGTTTTGCGCTGGACGTGGTGCGCAAGGTGCGTGAACGGGTCGGCCGCGAGTTTATTATTATTTACCGTCTGTCGATGCTGGATCTGGTCGAAGGCGGCGGCACGCTGGAACAGACCATCACGCTGGCGCAGGCAGTCGAAGCGGCAGGCGCGAACCTCATTAATACCGGCATCGGCTGGCATGAAGCGCGGATCCCGACGATCGCCACGCCGGTTCCGCGTGGAGCCTTTAGCTGGGTGACGCGCAAGCTGAAAGGGAAAGTGGGCATTCCGCTGGTCACCACTAACCGCATCAACGATCCGCAGGTTGCCGAAACGATCCTGAGTAACGGCGATGCTGATATGGTGTCGATGGCGCGTCCGTTCCTTGCCGATGCCGAGCTACTTTCTAAAGCGCAAAGTGGTCGCGCAGATGAGATCAACACCTGTATCGGGTGCAACCAGGCGTGCCTCGATCAGATCTTCGTCGGCAAGGTAACCTCCTGCCTGGTCAACCCGCGCGCCTGCCATGAAACGCAAATGCCGGTACTTCCGGCATTACGCAAGAAAAACCTTGCCGTTGTCGGCGCTGGTCCCGCCGGGCTGGCGTTTGCCGTGAATGCCGCGGCACGCGGGCACAGCGTGACGCTGTTTGACGCCCAGGCGGAGATCGGCGGGCAGTTTAACGTTGCCAAACAGATCCCCGGCAAAGAAGAGTTTTACGAAACCCTGCGCTACTACCGGCGCATGCTTGAACTGACAGGCGTGGCGCTGTGCCTGAACCAGCGCGTCGATCCTTCGATGCTGATGCTGTTCGATGAGGTGATCCTCGCCTGCGGTATTGAACCGCGCATTCCGCCGATCGAAGGCATCGATCATCCTAAGGTGCTGAGCTACCTCGACGTGCTGCGCGACAAAGTCCCGGTCGGCGAAAGTGTGGCGATCATCGGCTGTGGCGGGATCGGTTTTGATACCGCGATGTATTTAAGCCAGCCAGGCGAACCGACCAGCCAGAACATTGCCGAGTTTTGCGTGGAATGGGGGATCGACACCAGCCTGAAGGAAGTCGGTGGGTTGCGCCCGGAAGGGCCGCAACTGGCGAAAAGCCCGCGGCGCATTGTGATGCTGCAACGTAAAGCCGGTAAGCCGGGAGAAAATCTGGGTAAAACGACCGGCTGGATCCATCGCGCTACGCTGCTGTCACGCGGGGTGAAAATGATCCCGTCGGTCAGTTATCAGAAGATCGATGATGCCGGGCTGCACCTGTTGGTTGGTGGCGAACCGCAACTGTTGGCGGTGGATAATATCGTGATCTGCGCCGGTCAGGAACCAAAGCGCGAGCTGGCAGAACCGCTGCGTGAGGCGGGCAAAATAGTGCATCTGATTGGCGGCTGCGATGTGGCGCTGGAGCTGGACGCTCGCCGGGCGATTGCCCAGGGCACCACGCTGGCGCTGGAGATTTAATTGGCGGCTTCGCCTTACCCGGCCTGGAACAGCGGCAAATATCGCATGCCTGATAAGCGAAGCGCCATCAGGCATGCGGTTCATTTAACCGTTAGCGCTTCTTACGCACTTTCACTGCTTTAAGGATCACGAATTTGTTGTTCGTCGCGATCGTTTCGCAGTTACCAAATACGCGCTTCAGCTTGCGGAAGTAATCCAGGTGGCGGTTGCCGACAATCCGCAGCTCGCCGCCATATTTCAGGCAAAAGCGCGCATCATTAAACATCTGCCAGGCAATATGATCGGTGATGGCGCTTTGTTGATGAAACGGCGGGTTGCACAGCACCGCATCAAAACGATCCGGCTCAATCCCGGCGAGCGAGTTGTTGATCATAAAGTCGCTGCGCGCGCTCGCTTCCGGGAGATTGCTTTCCACATTCAGCCGCGCGGATGCCACAGCCATTGCCGACTCATCGGCAAACAGCACGCGGCCAGGGTTTTGCGCCAGCAGTTGCAGGCCAATCACCCCGTTGCCGCAGCCGAGATCCACCATCTCGCCTTCTATCCCTTCCGGCAGATGTTGCAGGAAGAAGCGCGCGCCGATATCCAGCCCGCTGCGTGAAAAGACATTGGCATGATTATGGATAGTCCAGTCGGTGCCATCCAGCTTCCAGCTGACGAGCTGCAACCCACTGGCGAGCGCAGGCGCAGTAAAAGTGCAGTTGATCAAACGCGCCTTTTTCCATGCCAGCGTGGTCGTCGTTGGGCCAAGAATTTTCTCGAACAGCGCCAGCGTCGAATTGTGAATATCGCGCGCTTTCGCCCCGGCGATAATCCGCGTATTCGGCGTCACCACATCGCGCAGCGCGAACAGTTGTTGCTCCAGCAGCGCCAGTTGTTTCGGGACTTTGATCAGCACCAGCGCCGGGTTGGCAGGCAGCGGGCTAAGGCTGTCTTGCAGCGTGACGGCGTTTTCATCCATCGCATTGATACGCAGATTATGCTGCGTCGCTAATTCGGCAATGTACGAATCATTAATGCAGACCGGGTGATGCTCCGCCAGCGCGCAGGCCAGCGCACCGAAGCTGTCGTTAAAGATCAGAACCGGGCCTTCGACCTCATTCACCTGTTGCAGCAGATATTCGTCCGCCGCGTCCCACGCCTGTAATGACGCCTCTTCCACGCCGACAGGAAAGCGGTCTAAAGTAAATGATTGTCCGTTTAACTCAACCTGGCTCATCGCCCCTCCGAAGTGCTAAAATTCGCGCGTTTTATCGCTTAATTATCCGGAGATGTAAACACATTTCGCCATGAACACGCTTACCTACCTTCAGGGCTATCCTGAATCCCTGCTGGCGCAGGTAACCACGCTTATTGAACAGAACCGGCTGGGCGAGGTGCTGCAAAAACGCTATCCGCTCAGCCATGGCATCACCACCGATAAAGCGCTGTATCAGTACACGCAGGAGATGAAAAACCAGTATCTGCGTAACGCCGCGCCGGTCAATAAAGTGATGTACGACAGCAAAATTCATGTGCTGAATAATGCGCTTGGCCTGCATACGGCAGTCTCGCGCGTGCAGGGCGGCAAACTAAAGGCAAAAGCGGAAATCCGCGTAGCGACAGTGTTTCGCGAAGCGCCGGAAGCGTTCCTGCGGATGATTGTGGTGCATGAGCTGGCGCATCTGAAAGAGAGAGATCACAACAAAGCGTTCTATCAACTCTGCTGCCATATGGAGCCGCAATACCACCAGCTTGAGTTTGATACCCGCCTGTGGCTGACGCACCTGGCGCTGAAATAATCCCGCCTTTGCACCGGGCAAAAAACTGGTAGTCTGTTAGCCACTCTTTTTTGTCCGCCAGGCAGACCTATGTACAACATTGATGACTTCGATCTGAAGATCCTGACGCTGCTACAGTCCAACGGCCGTTTAACCAACCAGGAGCTGAGCGAACTGATTGGCCTCTCCGCCTCGCAGTGTTCCCGCCGCCGTATTGCGCTGGAACAGGCACAGTTGATTCTCGGTTATCACGCAAGACTCGCGCCGGATGCCGCAGGCCAGGAGATGCTGGGCCTGATCGAGGTGCGTCTGCTGAACCATACGCCGGAGTGCGTGGCGAGCTTTCATCAGATGGTCAGCGGCGTGGATGCAATCATTGACGCCTATAAAACGACCGGTGACGCGGATTATTTACTCAAAGTGGCGGTTGCCGATCTGCCGGGGTTAAACCACTTAATTAGCGGTATCCTCGCGCAAAATAAAAGCGTCGCGCATCTGAAAACCTCGGTGGTACTGAATCGCCTGAAAGAGAACGGTTTGCTGATGCCAGGCAGCAGCGCATTGCCCTGAAATGGGGCATAACGCCTTTTTTTGGTGCGACATGGCGATGCTTTCACGCATAAATCATAGCTAATACGCACGTATCACCCGAAAGTAACGCCATATACGCACGTAACGTGCAAAATTCTCTTTTCCGACATTTCAAGATGTTAGCGAGTGTGTCGTCGGTTTATTCGCCATTAGCGCTTCGCAACCCTGCCATCTGGTGTATTTATTGCAGGTGATACTTATCTTTATCACTGAAATAATTGTGCACACTTATGGATAACGTCCTTACCCCAAATAAACTCGCCCATAGCTGGCTGGAAGATGCGCTGGCGCTGCTGTTTGGTACGCTGATGATCTCTTTTGGCGTCGTGCTGTTTCGTCAGTCCGGCGCGCTGACCGGCGGGACGGCAGGGCTGGCGTTTTTGATCCACTACACCACCCATGTTTCGTTTGGCGTGGCGTTCTTCCTGATTAACCTGCCGTTTTACTGGCTTTCCGTGCGCCGCATGGGCGCGCAGTTTACGTTGAAGACCTTCTGCGCGGTGGCGATGGTATCGCTCTTTTCCGATCTGCATGGCCGCTTTATTCATATCGATCAGCTCAACCCGTTCTACGCCACGCTGTTTGGCAACATCATGATGGGTATTGGTTTTGTGGTGCTGTTCCGCCATAAAGCCAGCCTCGGCGGCATGAATATTCTGGCGCTCTGGCTTCAGGAAAAGAGTGGCATCCGCGCCGGGAAATTCCAGATGGTGGTGGATGCCTGCATCGTCACCGCTTCGCTGTTTGTGGTGAATTGGCCGATGCTGGTGGTGTCGGTTGTCGGCGCAACCATCCTCAATTTGATTATCGCCATGAACCACCGCCCCGGACGCTACGCGGTGTAATGGATTGAACCTCTGACCAACCCCAGGAGTTGTAACGTGTTCCAGAATGTTGATGCCTATGCGGGCGATCCGATCCTCTCTCTGATGGAAGCGTTCCATCAGGATAACCGTAGCGACAAGGTCAATCTCAGTATCGGTCTTTATTACAATGAGCAGGCGATCATTCCGCGCCTCAAGGCCGTACAGCAGGCGGAAGAGCGCCTGCAAAGCCAGCCGCAAAGCGCCAGCCTCTATCTGCCGATGGAAGGTTTTGCGCCTTACCGCAGTGCAGTGCAAACGCTGCTGTTTGGTGAGTTACATCCGGCGCTGCGTGCCGGGCGTATCGCAACCATCCAGACGCTGGGCGGTTCCGGGGCGCTGAAAGTGGGTGCGGACTTTCTGAAAAGCTACTTCCCGGATTCCGAAGTCTGGGTCAGCGATCCGACCTGGGAAAACCATATCGCGATTTTCGCCGGTGCCGGGTTCACGGTGCATAGCTATCCCTACTTTGATAACGCCAGCCGCGGCGTCGATTTCGCAGCTCTGCTCGACACGCTGAGAACGCTGCCGCCGCGCAGTATCGTGCTGTTGCATCCCTGCTGCCATAACCCAACCGGGGCGGATCTGACGCGTAACCAGTGGGATCAGGTCATTGAAGTGCTGATTGCCCGCGAACTGATCCCGTTCCTCGACATCGCCTATCAAGGCTTTGGCGCCGGGCTGGATGACGATGCCTATGCCATTCGCGCCATTGCCAGCGCCGGTTTGCCTGCGCTGGTCAGCAACTCGTTCTCGAAAATCTTCTCACTCTATGGCGAGCGCGTCGGCGGATTGTCAGTGGTATGTGAAGATGCGGACGCCGCCGCCCGCGTGCTTGGGCAGCTTAAAGCCACGGTGCGTCGCAACTACTCAAGCCCGCCTAATTTCGGCGCACAGGTGGTTTCGCTGGTGCTTAACGACCCGCAACTGAATGTACTCTGGCGTGCTGAAATGGAAGCGATGCGTACCCGTATCAGCGAGATGCGTCACGCGCTGGTGGCGGCGCTGAAAACCGCGTTACCGCAGCAGGATTTCAGCTTCCTGCTAAGCCAGCGCGGCATGTTCAGTTACACCGGTTTTAGCCCTGAGCAGGTGGAAAAACTGCGTGAAATATTTGGCGTCTACCTGATCGCCAGCGGCCGGGTTTGCATGGCGGGGCTGAACCACCACAATATCGCCCGCGTGGCGCAGGCGTTCGCCGTCGTTCAATAATCCCTGGCGGGTTCCGCAAGGACGCGGAACCCGGTTTGTTAATGCATGGTCATGCCACCGGTGACATTGATGGCCTGCCCGGTCATATACGAGGCTAACGGGCTGGCGAGAAAGGCGACCACGTTGGCGACATCCAGCGGCTGCGCGGTGCGCCCCAGCAGCACTTGCGAACAATCTTCTGCGTAGATATCTTCCGCCGTTAAACCGCGCAAAACCGCACCTTCGCGGCGTTCGCGCCACTTCATTTCGGTCTCAACAATACCGGGGCAAACGGCGTTCACCAGAATGTTATGCCGCGCCAGTTCGATAGCCATCACCCGCGTCAGCCCCAGCACCGCATGCTTGGTGGCGACATATTGCCCCATCAACCGGTAACCGTTTTTCCCGGCCTGCGACGCAATATTGATGATGCGCCCGGCGGATTGCGGTTTCATCACGCGGATCGCCGCTTCTGACAGGTAACTCAGCCCCTTAACATTGATGTCCAGCAGCCGCTGCCAGTCGCTGTCGCGCATTGCATCTACCGGACTCATCGCCGAAACGCCGCAACTATTGACCAGAATATCCACCCCGCCAAACGTACTCATCGCAGCGTCGATCAAGGCCTCCGCCTGCGGACGCGAAGCCACATCGCAGGGTTGCAGCAGATAGCGTGAATGCAATTGTGCGGCTGTCGCAGCGATATCGCCGACAACAACATTCGCGCCGCCATGATGCAGCAGATCGGCAATCGCTTTGCCGATCCCCTGTAACCCACCGCTCACCACGGCGGTTTGCCCGCTAAAGTCGAGGGCAATCATGGTTAGTTACGCCGGAACGGGTCATCGCTGATCCCGGCGTCAAGCACCTGTTTTGCGTACTCCTGCGCCGAGAAAAGCGAATGGTCACGATAGTTGCCGCAGGCCAGCGGCGTCACAGCCGGAACATCTGTCGCGTCAAGTACGCGGCGCAGGACGCGCGTCAGAGCGGCAGCCACATCAGCAGGTTTGTGCTCATCCCATAGGATCAGGTAGAAACCGGTACGACAGCCCATTGGTGAGATATCGATAATGCCGTCCAGCTCCTCGCGCAGGCCAAAGGCCAGCAGATGCTCCAGGGTGTGCAGCGCCGCTGTCGGAATGGCGTCGGTATTCGGTTGCAGCAAACGCAAATCAAACTTTTGCACCACGCTGCCCAGCGCGTGGCGTTCAACACCGGCAACGCGAACGTAAGGGGCTTTTACTTTGGTGTGGTCGAGCGTAAAGCTTTCAACAACAGGCATGATTTTCTCCTCAGGGTTACTGCGACGACTCGCGGCGCAGACGGCGCGCCAGGCGGGTGCCGAGGGTCTGGATTAACTGCACAATGACAATCAGAACAAGGGCGGTCACCAGCGTGGCAAACGCATCAAAACGCTGGTAACCGTAAGTAATGGCGAGATCGCCGATGCCGCCGCCGCCGACCGTTCCGGCCATCGCGGTGGCGCCCAGCAGGCCAATGGTGGCAGTCGTTAATGCGAGGACCAGCGAAGAGGCGGCTTCCGGCAGCATAAAGTGCCAGATCGTTTGCAACGGAGAAGCGCCCATCGCATCCGCCGCTTCCAGAATGCCGTCATCAATATCCAGCAGTGAGCTCTCCACCAGCCGCGAAATGTACGGGGCGATAAAGACAATCAGCGGCACAATCGCCCCGGCAGTACCGATGGTGGTGCCAACCAGCAAACGGGTGAAAGGCAGAATGGTGATCAGCAAAATGATAAAAGGCAGCGAGCGCACGACGTTGATCACCGGGTTTAGCACCTGATGAACCACGCGATTAGGCACAATGCCGCCGGGTCGGCAAATCACCAGCACAATCCCCAGCGGAATGCCGAGCAGGGAGCCAAACCCTAACGACACGCACACCATTACCAGCGTGTCATGCAGCGCCAGCACAAACTGATCGCCGGTCACGGCAGTATCAAATAACTCAAACATCGCTGATTTTTACCCCCGCCTCGTGAAGATCGGCAATCGCGCTGGTTATCGCCGCGTCGTCTCCCTGAATTTGCACAATCATAAAACCGATAATGCGGTTCTGGACTTCTGACATGCTGGCAAAAAGGATATTGATTTCAATCGCATAACTTTTAATGATGCGGTTGATGATCGGCTGTTGCGCGGTGCTGCCGACAAACTCCAGCCGCAACCCGCGCCCGTGCGCCTGAAGTAATGCATCAACGCGCGCCGGAAGCCGGTCATGGATCACCGACTGCACAAAGCTGGCGGTTACGGCGTGACGGGGTTCAGCAAACAACGTAAACACCTCGCCGTGCTCCACGACCCGGCCCCGCTCCATCACCGCCACTTTGTTGCAAATCTTTTGCACCACTGACATTTCATGAGTAATCAACACGATAGTGATGCCATAGCGCTGATTGATCTCTTTCAGTAGCAGCAGGATCTGTACGGTCGTGTGCGGATCCAGCGCCGAGGTCGCTTCGTCGCACAGCAGCACTGAAGGGTTGGTTGCCAGCGCACGGGCGATGCCAACGCGCTGTTTCTGCCCGCCGGATAACTCGTCCGGATAGCTGTGCGCCTTGTCGCCAAGGCTGACGAAATCAAGCAGTTCCGTAACACGCGCCTGAATAAAAGCTTTATCTTTGCCTTGCAGAATCAACGGGATGGCCACGTTATGGAAAACGGTTTTCGCATTCAGCAAATTAAAATTCTGAAAGATCATGCCGATGTTTTTTTTGATCGCCTGCAAGCGCTTTCCGGTTACGCCCTGCAGTGATTCTCCATTCAGCACGACATCGCCTTTCCCTGGCGATTCAAGACGATTGATTAAACGTAGCAAGGTACTTTTCCCTGCACCGCTGTAACCAATAATCCCGAAAATATCGCCCTTTTCAATTTTCAGCGTAATGTTATCCAGCGCCTGGATTTGGTGGCCGTTACGCGCAAAGGTTTTACTGACGTTACGAAACTCAATCATCGGATTATTTATTTAAAGTAATCAGGCAACAGATAGCCGCTATATTGCGATTGTCCGTGAATATAATTTTTGAATTCGGCCGAGTGATAGCCAGCAATAATATCTTTGGCAAACTG
The DNA here is from genome assembly GCF_003028445.1 of Kosakonia sp. H7A. Classification (NCBI taxonomy): domain Bacteria; kingdom Pseudomonadati; phylum Pseudomonadota; class Gammaproteobacteria; order Enterobacterales; family Enterobacteriaceae; genus Kosakonia; species Kosakonia sp. H7A. The sequence goes on from NZ_PYTZ01000005.1 coordinate 183,256, forward strand.
CGCATCTTTATTTTTGCCCGCGATGGTCACCACATTAATAAAGTTGCTGGTGGGATCTTCCAGTTTTAATGCCGAAGCCAGTTTCATTCCGCTGGAGACCGCAAAATTCCCCTGAATTAATCCATAATCCACATCCGGCAGGGCGCGAACCTGCTGGGCGTTATCCATCTCTTTCAACACGATTTTATACGGGTTTTCGCTGATATTGCGCTGGGAGAAGGTTGCCGGATCGCTCTTTGGATCGATCTTTATCCAGCCCAGGCTTTGCAGCACCAGCGCGGCGCGATACTCGTTCGAGGGCTGATTCGGTACCGATACCGTGGTGCCCGCTTCGGGTTTCACCAGTTGTTTTATCTTCGCGGAATAGAGGCCCATCGGCGGTGTCGGCACTTGCACAATGCCGATATTATCGATGCCTAACCGTTCATTCACCGATTTTAGATACACCGGATGCTGCATGATATTGGCTTCAATATTCCCGCGCGCCACCGCATCATTCACCTGAATACCGTCGCTAAAATCTTTAAATTCGACGGTGTAGCCTTTGGCCTGCAGGAAAGGGACAACACCTTTTTCAAACTGTTCTTTATAAGGACCAGGGTTAAAACCCACGCGGATGAGTTTGGTTTGTGCATCCGCCGCCAGCGCCAGCGAAGAGGAAGTGGCTAATAATGCAAAGATAACACCCAATATGACTGGCCTGCTCATTAATAATGTCCCCATCAGAGTAAATTTCGATCTGATTAAATCACAGGCGATATATTTTTATTTTGCTTTTTTGTCATAACGATAATTGCCCACAGAATATTCAAAAAATAAAAAAACATTGCCGCTTTTATTCTTTAGCGAATCCGCCATTTGCTGTTATGCCATAGGGAATAATGGATACTATGTTGAGCAAACTATGCCTGATTTTTCCCCTTCACCGTTGATCGATGCGCTGGAAGAGAACCTGTTTAGCGCGCTGGAAAAGGTGGCGGCAACCATTGATACCGCCGCGTTGCCGCTCGTGGATCTCTCCAGCGGCAGCCCAGGGCAACCCACACCGCCGGAAATCATTGCCCGCCTGCAACACGCCGTTGCCGACGAGCAGAACCACGGTTATCCCTCGTTCTGGGGCAAGACACAGGTGCGCCAGGCGATTGCCGATTTTTACCAGCAACGTTATGGCGTCGAACTGGATCCGGGGCGGGAAGTGGCAGTTTTTCAGGGATCGCATATCGGCGTCAGCGGTCTGCCGCGCGCGCTGCTCAAGCCCGGGCAATACCTGATCTCCACCGATCCTTGTTACCCCATTTATCGCTCAGCCGCGCTACAGGCGCAGGCTCGCTTTTATGGCATCCCGCTGGAGGAAGCCGGTGACTTTTTACCGGACTTCAGCCGCGTGCCCGCCGATGTCGCCCGTCATGCCGGTTTGTTGATGCTCAATTATCCGCACAACCCCACCGGCGCGCTGGCCACGCCAGCGTTGTTCTCGGCGGCGCTCGATTTCGCCCGCGAATACCATATTCCGGTGGTGCATGATTTTGCCTATGCGGCGATTGGCAGCCACGCGGAAGAAGCGCCATTAAGCCTGCTGGCGATGCCCGGCGCTAAAGCGTGGGGCGTAGAGACCTATACGCTGTCGAAAACTTTCAGCATGGCGGGCTGGCGCTTTGGTTTTGCCGTCGGCAATGCATCTGTCATTCAGGCGTTTAAAAAGCTGCATACCCACAGCTACAGCACCGTTTTTGGTGCGGTACAGGATGCGGCAATCGCGGCGTTAGCGCTGCCGCCACAGCGTACGCAGCAACTGGTGGCGGTTTACCATCAGCGACGCAAATGGGTGCTGGAAATGCTGGCCGCGATGTCATGGCCGGTACACGCAAGGCAAGGCACGTTTTTTCTCTGGCTGCCCGTACCTGCGGGCTTTAACGCCGCTACGTTTTCCGCTTTACTGCTCAACGAGGCGCATGTGCTGGTTGCGCCGGGTTCAGGCTTTGGTAAAGGAGGCGAGCAGTTTATTCGTATCAGCCTGACGGCCAGCGATGAGGCGCTCGAAACCGCGCTTTCGCGTATTGCTGCGCTGCGTCTCTTCCCCGGTTGAGGCCATTTGTGCTTCTGCGTAGCAGTGCACTGGTTTTGTCATTATGACGTGGTAGAGTGCACAAATACCCCCTTTACGGAGAAATTGCGCCCTTATGATACGTTTCGCTGTCATAGGTACAAACTGGATCACCCGCCAGTTTGTCGACGCCGCCCATGAGACGGGCAAATATAAACTCACCGCCGTTTTTTCCCGCAGCCTTGAACAGGCGCAAACGTTCGCCAACGACTACCCGGTAGAACATCTGTTTACCTCTCTGGAAGAGATGGCGAAAAGCGATGCCATTGATGCGGTGTATATTGCCAGCCCGAACTCTCTGCATTTCCCGCAGACCCGGCTGTTTCTGAGCCACAAAAAGCATGTGATCTGTGAAAAACCGCTGGCCTCGAACTTACAGGAAGTCGAAGCGGCGATTGCCTGTGCGCGGGAAAATCAGGTGGTGCTGTTTGAAGCCTTCAAAACCGCCAGCCTGCCGAACTTCATCCTGCTGAAACAGTCGCTGACGAAAGTGGGCAAAGTGCGAAAAGCCTTTATCAACTACTGCCAGTACTCTTCGCGCTACCAGCGTTATCTGGATGGCGAAAACCCGAATACCTTTAATCCGGCGTTCTCTAACGGTTCGATTATGGATATCGGCTTCTACTGCCTGGCATCTGCGGTAGCGCTGTGGGGCGAGCCGCACAGCGTACAGGCCACCGCCAGCCTGCTCGACAGCGGCGTTGATGCGCACGGCGTGGTGGTGATGGATTACGGCGATTTCAGCGTTACGCTGCAACACTCGAAAGTGAGCGACTCCGTTTTGCCAAGCGAGATCCAGGGTGAAGCCGGTTCGCTGGTGGTGGAAAAGATCTCCGAATGCCAGAAAGTGTCGTTCGTGCCGCGCGGCAGTAAAGCGCAGGAGCTGACGCAGCCGCAGCATATCAACACCATGCTCTATGAAGCGGAGACCTTTGCGCGGCTGGTGGAAGAGAATGAGATCAACCATCCGGGGCTGGCTATCAGCCGTACCACGGCCAAACTGCAAACGGAAATCCGCCGTCAGACCGGCGTGAAATTCCCGGCAGATGACGTTGGCGTCGAACTCACTGCGTAAAGGTTCGTAAACCAGGCAAGCCGAATCATTGACGGCACGAATAGACTGACATATTTTGTTACTCGCAAAGGGGAGTAACTTCATTGCCGGTGGATCGTCATTACGATGCGTTATTGCATCCGGTCGCCGGGCGTCTTCGCAGACGTAAGTGAGACCTTGCCGGAAGGCGAGACTCCCTGCATCTAAAGCAAGCGGCTGACGTCTTTCGACGTTAGCCGTTTTTTGTTTTAGGTAAGGAATTCATTATGAATACAGTCGGCACACCGATGTTATGGGGCGGGTTCGCTGTCGTGGTCGTGATTATGCTGGCCATCGACCTCTTGCTTCAGGGACGACGCGGCGCGCACACCATGTCCATGAAGCAAGCGGCCGTATGGTCGATCGTCTGGGTTAGCCTCTCGCTACTCTTCAATGCCGCGTTCTGGTGGTATCTGACGCAAACCGAAGGGCGCGCAGTGGCAGATACGCAGGCGCTGGCGTTTCTCACCGGTTACCTGATTGAAAAAGCGCTGGCGGTGGATAACGTCTTTGTCTGGCTGATGCTGTTCAGCTACTTTGCGGTTCCGGCGGCGCTCCAGCGGCGGGTGCTGGTTTACGGCGTACTCGGCGCGATTGTGCTGCGTACCATCATGATCTTCGCCGGTAGCTGGCTGATCTCGCAATTCTCATGGTTGCTGTATGTGTTTGGCGCTTTCCTGCTGTTTACCGGCGTGAAGATGGCGCTGGCGAAAGAAGATGAAACCGGGATCGGCGATAAGCCGCTGGTGCGCTGGCTGCGCGGGCATTTGCGCATGACGGATCGCATCGAAAGCGAGCACTTCTTTGTGCGTAAAAATGGCCTGCTGTTCGCCACGCCGCTGTTGCTGGTGCTGATTCTGGTGGAACTGAGCGATGTGATTTTTGCCGTCGACAGCATTCCGGCGATCTTTGCGGTGACCACCGATCCCTTTATCGTACTGACCTCAAACCTGTTCGCGATTCTGGGTCTGCGCGCCATGTACTTCCTGCTGGCGGGCGTCGCGGAGCGCTTCTCAATGCTTAAGTACGGGCTGTCGGTGATCCTGGTGTTTATTGGTATCAAGATGCTGATCGTGGATTTCTTCCATATCCCTATCGCCATTTCGCTGGGGGTGGTCGGCGGGATCCTGGCGCTGACGCTGCTGATCAACGCCTGGGTTAACTACCAGAACGACAAGAAAAAAGCGCAGGAATAGCAAACCTGCCGTCAGCGGGCGGCAGGCTCTTTATGCACCGCGGTTTCGATTTTAAACGGATCGATACCGCGTCGCTGCATACGCCAGAAACGAATAATGTTCAGCCCGTTCATCACCAGAAAACTGCCTTCGATCAGCGTACCGCCAATCGATCCGAGCCAGAAGTTGTGGATCACCCAGCATCCGGTCGAACACCAGATGACACAGCGCATCGGTAAACCTTTAAAGCGGAACAGCGCCCAGGTACTGACGATCGTTCCCGCCACCGGCAACAACTCAATCGGATTGTGGAATTTTGCCAGCCCCAACCCGCCGGTCAGCACAATGAACAGCACCATCACCCACACATTGCGGGTGCGCAGCGTGATTAGCGTTCGTATTGCGTTGAGCATGGCGCTCGATCCGGCGGGAAATGCGCCCATGAGAAAAAAGTGCACGCCGATGATGGCGCTGTAGAGCGAGAGCTGCTTTTTGAAGCGGCGCTCATCACGATTGATGAAGGTTGTAATACCAATCAGAAAGGCAATGACACCAACGCCCTGGGCAAGCCAATACGTGGTCATGAAAAATCCTTGTCAGGTCCAAAAGAGAAGATGTTACAACATGCCAGCGCTAACGTATTTACCAAAATATTTCGCGCCAGGGCTACAACGGCGACCCCGGGCGCGAAAGATAAAGGCCAATCAGAGCGTAACGCCGCTTTTGAAAATGGCTAACTCGCGGAAATCGTTCTTCTCGTTACAGGTTTGCTTACCGTTAGCGATATCGACAATCACATCAACAAACTCGTTCAGCAGTTGCGGCATCGCTTTGCCGTGAATCAGTTGACCTGCATCGAAGTCGATCCAGTGTTTTTTCTTCCCGGCCAGTTCGCTGTTGGTGGCGATTTTTACCGTTGGCACAAAACCACCGTACGGCGTACCGCGACCGGTACTGAACAGCACCATATGGCAACCAGCACCTGCCAGTGCACTGGTGGCAACGGCATCGTTACCCGGAGCGCTCAGCAGATTCAGGCCGTGAGTTTTCAAACGCTCGCCGTAACGCAGCACATCCACGACCTGGCTGGCCCCTGCTTTCTGTGTACAGCCGAGGGACTTCTCTTCCAGCGTGGTGATACCGCCTGCTTTGTTACCCGGCGATGGGTTCTCATAAATCGGCTGATTATGAGCGATAAAGTACTGTTTGAAGTCATTCACCATGGTGACGGTCTTCTCAAAGGTGCTTTCGTCGCGGCAATGGCTCATCAGAATACGCTCAGCACCGAACATTTCCGGCACTTCGGTCAGCACGGTAGTACCGCCGTTACCGATCACATAATCGGAGAAACGACCGAGCATCGGGTTCGCGGTAATACCGGACAGGCCATCTGAGCCGCCGCATTCCAGACCGAATTTCAGCTCGCTCAGTTTACCCGGCTCGCGTTTGTCGTTACGCATTGCCTGATAGAGCTCATGCAAATGTTCAAGCCCGGCTTCCACTTCGTCGTCCTGGTGTTGGCAAATCATAAAGTGAACGCGTTCCGGGTCGAACTCACCCAGCGTCTCGCGGAAGGCATCGACCTGGTTGTTTTCACAACCCAGACCAATTACCAGCACCGCTCCGGCGTTAGGGTGACGCACCATGTTTTGCAGCATGGTGCGGGTGTTGATGTGGTCGTCGCCCAACTGGGAACAACCATAGGTGTGGCTGAACAGGTAAACGCCGTCGATACCTTCGGCATCCTGGGTCTCTTTCAGGAAACGGTTCTGGATCTGGCGGGCGATGCCGTTAACACAGCCCACGGTCGGCAGGATCCACAGTTCGTTGCGGATCCCGACTTCACCCTTTGCGCGACGGTAGATCTGAATGTCCCGATCCACCGCCTGTGCGCCTTCATCCTGAAAATCAGGTTGATAGCTATACTCGTCCAGATCGCTCAGATTGGTACGCGCGTTATGGGAATGAATGTGCTCGCCCGGCGCGATATCTGATGTCGCATGACCAATTGGCAGACCATACTTGACAACATTTTCACCTTCGGCAATGGGTTGCAGAGCAAACTTATGCCCGCGCACCACTGCCTGGCGCAGCCGAACGGTCTGGTTGTCGACAACGACTTCCGACCCTTCGGCGAGATCCGCCAGTGCTACCGCAACGTTATCCAGCGAATGGATCTTGATGTATTGCATATCAACCTCAAACGGCCTTAGTTCAGTTCAATTGCGAAGTAATCACGCGCATTGTTAAAGCAGATATTTTTCACCATCTCGCCCAGCAGCTGGATATCTGCCGGCGCTTCGCCTGCTTCCACCCAGCGGCCAATCATCTGGCACAGAATGCGGCGGAAATACTCGTGACGGGTGTAAGACAGGAAGCTGCGGCTGTCGGTCAACATGCCGACGAAACGGCTCAGCAGGCCGAGCTGCGCAAGCTGGGTCATCTGACGTTCCATGCCATCTTTCTGGTCGTTAAACCACCAGCCGGAGCCGAACTGCATTTTGCCCGGCATACCTTCACCCTGGAAGTTACCGACCATGGTGCCCAGCACTTCGTTGTCGCGCGGGTTCAGGCAGTAGAGGATGGTTTTCGGCAGCAGGTTTTCTTCATTCTGCTTGCTCAGCAATCTGGAGAGCTCTTCTGCCAGCGGACGGTCATTGATGGAGTCAAAGCCAACATCCGGCCCCAGCAGTTTGAACTGGCGCAGGTTGTTGTTACGCAGCGCGCCAATGTGGTACTGCTGCACCCAACCGCGACGCGCGTATTCCGCACCCAGCCAGACCAGTACTGCGGTTTTGAACTGCGCGATCTCTTTTTCATTCAGGCTTTCACCAGCCAGGCGGCGGGCCAGGATGCTATCCAGCTCTGCTTCGCTGGCTTCGGCGAACAGCACAACATCCAGCGCATGGTCGGAAACTTTACAACCGTGCGCCGCAAAGTGATCCAGACGTTTGGCCAGTGCAGTTTGCAGATCGGCAAAGCGGCGGATGTCGGTATCGGACACTTCACCCAGTTTCGCCATGTAATCGTTAAAGGTCGCCTGTTCAATGTTGAACGCTTTATCCGGGCGCCAGCTTGGCAGCACTTTGACGTTAAAGGTTTTGTCTTTGGCGACAGATGCGTGATGCTCCAGAGAGTCGATCGGATCGTCGGTGGTGCCGACCATTTTCACATTCATCTGCTGCATGATGCCGCGCGCGGAGAATTTATCCTGCGCCAGCAGTGCATTGCCCTGCTCCCAGATTTCATCCGCAGTCGCCGGAGAAAACAGCTTACCTGTAATACCAAATGGGCGACGCAGCTCAAGATGTGTCCAGTGGTATAACGGGTTACCGATCGTGTGCGGCACCGTCGCCGCCCAGGCGTCAAACTTCTCACGATCGGACGCATCGCCGGTACACAGGCGCTCAGGCACACCATTGGTACGCATCGCGCGCCACTTGTAGTGGTCACCTTTCAGCCAGATGTCATACAGGTTTTTAAAACGGTAGTTTTCAGCGATCTGTTGCGGCGGTAAGTGGCAGTGATAGTCGAAAATCGGTTGGTCTTTGGCGTAGTCGTGGTACAGGCGGCGCGCAAATTCGGTATCTAATAGAAAATCTTCAGTCATAAACGGGGTCATTATCGTCTTCCTCTCAACGAGTGCGTCTGATGCTTACCTTTGATGCTGACAAAGTTATCACACCAATTTCTATAGACCGAAGATATTTTCGTGAGTTGGATCAATAAAAACGGACAAAAATTTACGCTTCTGCGCGATAAATACCCCGCCAGACCGCGCCAAATCTGGCTTCTCCCGGCAAAGTTAAAGACCACACAAAGAAAAACACTTTTGTGATATCACTCACCCTTTCAAGTTGTATGACAAGTTATCTTTCAGCCGTCGAACACATAGCCGACGGAATGCATTCCCGATAACTCATTAAATCGGTCTTGACGGTACGGATGCCGGATTAAAAAAACGCTTACTTGTGGCAAGGTTTGGGCCGTACCGGGGACTCTCCCGGTTACGTCCTCCCGTTTTCATCCTCCGAACACGATCGAAGGGTGACCGCGCTAGCGGTAATAACATAACGATGAGGTTTACATGCGTAAAATCAAAGGATTACGTTGGTACATGATAGCTCTGGTGACGGTCGGCACCGTATTGGGCTATCTGACACGTAACACAGTGGCAGCCGCGGCTCCAACATTAATGGAAGAGCTGCACATTTCTACCCAGCAATATTCTTACATCATTGCAGCGTATTCCGCGGCTTATACTGTTATGCAGCCTGTGGCCGGCTATGTGCTGGATATTTTGGGCACCAAAATTGGTTACGCCTTCTTCGCGATCACCTGGGCTGTATTCTGTGGCGCTACAGCGCTGGCAGGCAGCTGGGGCGGCCTGGCGCTGGCGCGTGGTGCGGTAGGTGCGGCTGAAGCAGCCATGATTCCGGCAGGCCTGAAAGCCGCGTCTGAATGGTTCCCGGCGAAAGAACGTTCTATCGCCGTTGGCTACTTTAACGTCGGTTCTTCTATCGGTGCTATGATCGCTCCGCCGCTGGTGGTGTGGGCAATTGTGATGCACAGCTGGGAAATGGCGTTCATCATCTCTGGTGTGCTGAGTTTCGCATGGGCAATGGCCTGGTTGTTCTTCTATAAACACCCGCGTGACCAGAAAAAACTGAGCGAAGAAGAACGCGAATACATCATTGGCGGTCAGGAAGCACAGCACCAGACCAACAACGGCAAGAAAATGTCCGTCTGGCAGATTCTGGGCACCCGTCAGTTCTGGGGTATCGCACTGCCGCGCTTCCTGGCAGAACCGGCCTGGGGTACTTTCAACGCCTGGATCCCGCTGTTCATGTTTAAAGTGTACGGTTTCAACCTGAAAGAAATCGCCATGTTCGCCTGGATGCCGATGCTGTTCGCTGACCTGGGCTGCATCGTGGGGGGTTACCTGCCGCCGCTGTTCCAGCGCGTGTTTGGTGTCAACCTGATCGTTTCCCGTAAAATGGTGGTGACCATGGGCGCACTGCTGATGATCGGCCCAGGCATGATCGGCCTGTTCACCAGCCCGTACGTTGCAATTGGTCTGCTGTGCATCGGTGGTTTTGCTCACCAGTCTCTGTCCGGCGCACTGATTACGCTCTCTTCTGACGTCTTTGGTCGTAATGAAGTGGCAACGGCAAATGGCCTGACCGGTATGGCTGCCTGGACCGCAAGTACGCTGTTCGCTCTGGTCGTCGGTGCACTTGCGGATACCATCGGTTTCAGCCCGCTGTTCGCCGTGCTGGCACTGTTTGACCTGATGGGCGCCGTGGTGATTTGGACGGTGCTGAAAAACCAGACCGCCGAAGAGGTGGTGAATCATACTGTTGGCGGAACCGCTGCGCAAAATTAGCGATTCACGGAAGTATGACAGAACGATGTAAAAGCCGCCTCAAGGCGGCTTTTTCGTCACAGATGATGGTGAGAATGCGGTAAAAGTGGTATAACAAATCTACTCTCGCCTTTCTTTTCCCTGGAGCCTATATGGAAATTTCCGAGTCACGTCGTTTGTACCAGCAGCTTGCCGCCGAGCTTAAGAGCCGTATTGAGCAAGGCGTGTATCTTGTGGGGGACAAACTGCCCGCTGAGCGCTTTATTGCCGATGAGAAAAGCGTCAGCCGGACCGTGGTTCGCGAAGCGATCATTATGCTGGAAGTGGAAGGGTACGTTGAAGTTCGCAAAGGCTCCGGCATCCATGTCATTTCCAACCAGCCGCGCCATACGCAAGCGCCGGATGAGAGCCTGGAGTTTGCCAATTACGGCCCGTTTGAACTGTTGCAGGCTCGTCAGCTTATCGAGAGTAATATCGCTGAGTTCGCCGCCACTCAGGTGACGAAACAGGACATTATGAAGCTGATGGAAATCCAGGATAATGCCCGCAAAGAGAAGTGCTTCCGCGATTCAGAATGGGATTTGCAATTCCATGTTCAGGTCGCACTGGCAACGCAAAATAGCGCACTGGCGGCGATTGTCGAGAAAATGTGGACGCAGCGCGTACATAACCCGTACTGGAAAAAACTGCACGATCATATTGATTTACGCACCGTAGATAACTGGTGTGACGATCATGACCAAATTCTGAAGGCGCTGATCCGCAAAGATCCGCACGCGGCGAAAGTGGCGATGTGGCAACACCTGGAAAATACCAAGCAGATGCTGTTTAACGAAACCAGCGATGATTTTGAGTTCAACGCTGACCGCTACCTGTTTGCCGAAAACCCGGTGGTCCATCTTGATGCTGCCGCTACCGGCACGAAATAAAAACCGCTATGCAGGCGCACACTTACGCTGCGCCGCCCCCTTTTTGGGTCAGTGAATGGTATAGAGTGTCAGCCTTTGTAAATACCCTCGCCACCCCCTCTCCTGGCAAGCAAAATCGTTTGCGAGCGTTATTCTGACTGACGCACATGGTCAGCTTTTGTTACAATTAGATGCATTTCGCCATTGAATGAGTTAGCGCTTACTCACAGCGTCTTTTAGCTGCATAACAATCGCACCCGGATGTGCCATGCGCGGTCATAATATATTAGAGCCCGCCGCCGTGTTGTTCTGTGCCAGTAACAGACGTGACGTAAACCGATGTACCAGGAACACCGAATGGAACTTTTAAGCCAATTACTTCATGCCCTCTGGAGCCAGGATTTCGAAACGCTTTCGCATCCCGGCATGATCGGCATGCTCTATTTTGTTTTATTTGTCATCTTATTTCTGGAAAACGGTCTGCTTCCGGCGGCGTTTCTGCCTGGTGATAGTCTTCTGGTGCTGATCGGCGTGTTGATTGCCAAAGGCGCGCTGGGCTACCCGCAAACCATCCTCCTCCTGACCGTTGCGGCCAGCCTTGGCTGCTGGCTGAGCTACATCCAGGGACGATGGCTTGGCAATACGCGCATCGTACAAAACTGGCTGTCGCATCTGCCCGCGCATTATCACCAACGCGCGCACCACCTGTTCCATAAGCATGGCCTTTCCGCACTGTTAATCGGGCGTTTTATTGCTTTTGTTCGCACCTTGTTGCCAACGATTGCCGGACTTTCTGGTCTGAGTAATGCACGCTTTCAGTTCTTCAACTGGATGAGCGGCCTGCTGTGGGTGTTGATTCTGACATCGCTCGGTTACCTGCTGGGTAAGACGCCAGTGTTTCGTAAGTATGAAGACGCGCTGATGTCCTGCCTGATGTTGCTTCCGGTCGTATTGCTGGTGATTGGCCTTGTCGGCTCACTGGTGGTGCTGTGGAAGAAAAAATATCGCGATCGAGGCTAAGAAACATGGAATTGCAACGTCCCTTCCTGCGCCGGTTATTAATGGGTTTCATTACGATGGCGATTTTCAGCGTCATGTTTATTGCCTGGGCGACGCTGCAAAACCGTGAATCCACGCTGGCGATTCGCCCGGCGACGCAGAACGTCAGCGTGCCGGATGGTTTCTCCGTCTGGCACCATCTGGATGCCAACGGCATCCAATTCAAAAGTATTACGCCGAAAAACGATACGTTATTGATTACTTTCGAATCCAGCGACCAAAGCGCAGCGGCGAAAGCCGTCCTCGATCGTACCTTGCCCCGTGGCTATATCATCGCCGCCCAGGATGATGAAAACGGCCAACCCTCTGCGTGGCTGGCGCTTCTGCGCACTACCACTCACCGATTCGGTTAATCCTTCCAGGATTCTGAATCTTTTCACTCACTTTGGTGTTTATTGGTTTACTTACTATGCTTGAGTAAACGGAACCAGGGTTCACTTTGTACAACTGGATGCTGGCGCAACGACCGTTTCGCTGGCCAACAATGGAAGGTTTCGATGATGAAAAACCGCATCGCACTGGCGTTGGTTCTTCTTTCTCTGAGCGCTGTTGCACAGGCTGCAAGCCCCTGTCAGGAGAAAGAACATGATATCCAGCGCGAAATCAGTTATGCCGAAAAGCATAACAACCAGAGCCGAATTGAGGGGCTGAAAAAGGCGCTGCATGAAATGCGCGCTAACTGTTCAGATACCCAACTCCGCGCCGCCCACCAGAAAAAAATAGCCGAGCAGAAAGAAGAGGTTGCCGAGCGCCGTCGCGATCTGGCGGAAGCAAAGCAGAAAGGCGATGCGGAGAAAATAAGCAAACGCGAACACAAGCTGAAAGAAGCACAGCTTGAACTGAAAGAGCTGGAGGCTCGCGATTACTGATTTTTAAGGACGTTACCACTCACTCACCTGGAGAAAATTATGTCAAAAGATAATGCCGATCATTTGCGCGCTGAACTGAAATCCCTCGCGGATACGCTGGAAGAAGTGCTGAGTAATTCTGGTGAAAAATCGAAAGAAGAGCTGAGTAAATTGCGGGGGAAAGCTGAGCAGGCTTTGCGTGAGAGCCGTCATCGCCTCGGCGAAACGGGCGATGTTATCGCCAAACAAACGCGTGAAGCCGCCGCCCGTACTGATGAATATGTCCGCGAAAACCCATGGGCCAGTGTAGGCATCGGTGCCGCTATTGGGGTGGTGTTGGGCGTGCTGCTGACGCGTCGTTGATATGACGGAGCCACGACACGCGCAGGGGCCAGGCAAAAGCGCACTGGGGATTGGTCAGCGTATTCTGACGATCCTTGTAGAGATGGTTGAGACCCGCCTGCGGCTGGCGGTTGTCGAGCTGGAAGAAGAGAAAGCCAATCTGTTCCAGCTGTTGATGATGCTGGGTCTGACCATGCTTTTTGCCGCATTTGGCCTGATGAGTCTGATGGTGCTGATTATTTGGGCCATTGATCCGCAATATCGCCTGAACGCGATGATTGCCACCACGGTAGTGTTACTGGTGCTGGCGCTGATTGGCGGCATCTGGACGCTACGCAAAGCGCGCGCATCAACACTGTTGCGCCATACCCGGCAGGAGCTTGAAAATGACCGCGCCCTGCTGGAGGACGATAAATCGTGAGTAGCAAAGCAGAGCGTCTGAAACGTAAAGCGCGCCTGCTCAGCGAGATCCAGCAGCAACGGCTGGATCTCACCGCCGGGCGTCGTGACTGGCTTGAAGCGACCAGCCCTTACGATCGCGGCTGGAATACCTTGCTCAGCCTGCGTTCATGGGCATTAATTGGCAGCAGCGCGCTCGCTGTCTGGTCGGTTCGCCATCCTAATATGCTGGTGCGCTGGGGTAAACGCGGTCTCGGTATCTGGAGCCTGTGGCGCCTGGTTAAAACCACGCTTAACTCACCGCGTTAATGCGTTAAGGGCGGTCGCGACGACCGCCCTTCTCTTCTTACTCAGTTTTTTTGAAAAGATTCGACAGTTTTCCTTGCTAACAATCTTTTCCCGCCACGATTACTATCCTCTCCATCAACAGCAAGCACGCGGCATATGCCCGTAATTGCACACTATTTACTGATAGCCGCGGTAGTGGCCCCCTGGAGAGAAAGATGAAAAAATTAGAAGATGTTGGTTTTCTGGTCGCACGTATCCTGATGCCGATTCTGTTTATCGTGGCTGGCTGGGGAAAAATCACCGGTTATGCAGGTACACAGCAATATATGGAAGCAATGGGCGTGCCGGGGTTCCTGCTGCCGTTGACCATCCTGCTTGAGTTCGGCGGCGGTCTGGCAATTCTGTTCGGTTTCCTGACCCGTACCACCGCTCTGTTCACTGCGGGCTTCACACTGCTGACCGCATTCATCTTCCACAGCAACTTTGCGGAAGGCGTGAACTCTCTGATGTTTATGAAAAACCTGACCATCGCTGGCGGCTATCTGCTGTTGGGCATCACCGGTCCGGGTGCCATCAGCATCGACCGCGTGCTGAATAAAAAATGGTAAGCACTCTATACTGAGTAAAGAGATCAAAGCGAGGAGTTCACTCCTCGCTTTTTTGCTATCAGAAGGAGGAAGCAAAATGGGACAACTGATTGACGGCGTCTGGCACGACACCTGGTATGACACCAAATCCACCGGTGGGCGGTTTAAGCGCTCTGTTTCCGCATTTCGCAACTGGCTCACTGCCGACGGCGCGCCAGGCCCATCCGGCGAAGGTGGCTTCGCCGCAGAGAAAGATCGCTACCATCTCTATGTTTCGCTGGCTTGCCCGTGGGCGCACCGCACTCTGATCCTGCGTAAACTGAAAGGCCTGGAGCCGTTTATCTCTGTTTCCGTAGTTAACCCTTTGATGCTGGAAAATGGCTGGACGTTTGATGACGATTTCCCGGCAGCGACCGGTGATACCCTCTATCAGCACGAATTTCTCTATCAGCTTTATCTGCATGCCGATCCACACTACAGCGGCCGCGTCACCGTGCCGGTGCTGTGGGATAAAAAGAATCACACCATTGTCAGTAATGAATCAGCGGAAATTATCCGCATGTTCAATACCGCCTTTGACGGGCTGGGCGCCAGAGCCGGGGATTACTACCCGCCGGAACTGCGCGCGCAAATCGATGAGCTTAATAGCTGGATCTACGACAACGTCAACAATGGCGTTTATAAAGCGGGTTTCGCCACCAGCCAGCAGGCATACGACGAAGCCGTAACGAATGTCTTTACCTCGCTGGAACGGCTGGAGCAGATCCTGGGTCAGCACCGTTATCTGACCGGCGATCGGCTGACAGAAGCTGATATTCGCCTGTGGACCACGCTTATCCGCTTCGATCCGGTATATGTCACCCATTTTAAATGCGATAAACACCGCATCAGCGACTACCTCAATCTGCACGGTTTTCTGCGCGATATTTACCAGATGCCGGGCGTTGCGGAAACCGTCGATTTTGCGCATATCCGCAATCACTATTTCCGCAGCCACAAAACCATCAACCCAACCGGGATTATCTCTGTCGGGCCATGGCAGGATCTGGATGAACCTCACGGGCGCGACATTCGTTTCGCCTGATCTTTCGGGCGCGTTAGCGCGCCCAAATTATTTCCCGCCGGATTTATCGCTTTGTATTTTTGCCGTCTATTCTTACTTTGATCGTTTAGAAAACAACGAATTGACCGTTGATCGAGGTTAAAAATGGACTGGTATTTTAAGGTACTGGGTAACTATGCCACCTTCCACGGACGGGCGCACCGACGCGAGTTTTGGATGTTCGCGCTGGTCAACATCATCCTTTGCGGCGTGCTGATGACGGTGGACCACATTCTTGGCTGGCACTTTGACGGCGGGTTTGGCCCATTGAGCCTGATTTACACGTTACTGGTACTGGTGCCTTCGCTGGCGGTGCAGGTTCGCCGCCTGCACGATACCGATCGCCGCGGTCGCTGGTTGTTGTTGCTCCTGCTTCCGGTGCTGGGCTGGTTAATGTTGCTGGCCTTTTACAGCCAGCGCAGTACGCCGGAGGAGAACCGTTTTGGGCCGCAGCTGAAAGCGTTTCCCTGAAAGCGGTTATTTACCGGCAAACAACCTGGGGATTTCACGCAGGCACCAGGCTTTCCCTTCACCCATGCTGTCGCGACGCCACGCCATAATGATATCCACCTGGCTGGTATATTCCGGGCTCACCACCCGCAACCGGCCTTCGGCAATATCCTGTTCCACCAGCGGGTAAGGCATTGTCGCCACGCCGAGGCCGGCCAGCAACGCCTGGCGTTTATCTTCAATGGTACTGACCGTCAGACGCGGCTGTTTATCCAGCAGTTGTACTGTTAATACCGGCCGTTCGCGAGCGGTATCCGCCACCGCCACGCCACGGTATTTCACGCGAGTGACTTCCGACAGCGGTTCCGGCTCCTGATGAATCGGGTGATCCGGCGCGGCAACATACACATTCATTACCGAGTAGAGCTTGCGGGAGTTAATTTCCGAGGAGGAACGAAAGTGCATATCCGGCGCGACAACGATATCCGCACGCCCCTGCTCCAGACGCTCCCACGCCCCGGCCAGCACTTCGGTAATAATCGATAATTGCGTATTGGCTTTCGCCGCCAGCCTCTCCACCAGCGGGAAGAGTTCAACCGTCGGCACCAGCGCTTCGGTGACCAGCGTCAGATGCGTTTCCCAACCGCGCGCCAGCGCTTCGGCATCGGTCGTCAGTTTATCTGCCGCTTCCAGCAGCACGCGCCCGCGCTCCAGCAGCATACGCCCGACGTTAGTGAATTTGGTCCGGTGGCCGGAGCGGTCAAACAGCACCACATCCAGTTCTTCTTCCAGTTTTTGCATGGTGTAGCTGAGTGCGGAAGGAACGCGCCCCAACTCATCCGCCGCAGCGGCAAAGCTTCCGCGTCGATCAATCGCATCCATCACGCGCAACGCTTCCAGCGTAAGTGCCCTTTCTTTCGCCATTTATTGTTCTCATTCAGTAAATTTGAACATACCGGGCAGAATATCTGGCTAACAATGCATCGTCCATACCTTTAACATTGTTTTAAGTAAAGAGAGGTCAATAACGATGATTACTACCCGTACTGCAAAACAATGCGGACAAGCTGACTTCGGCTGGCTTCAGGCCCGCTACACTTTTTCTTTTGGACATTACTTTGACCCGAAACTGTTAGGTTATGCCTCCCTGCGTGTACTGAACCAGGAAGTCCTTGCTCCAGGTGCCTCCTTCCAGCCACGGGCCTACCCGAAAGTGGATATTCTGAACCTGATCCTTGAAGGTGAAGCGGAATACCGCGACAGCGAAGGGAACCATGTCCAGGCGAAAGCCGGTGAAGCGCTGCTTATTGCCACTCAGCCAGGCATCAGCTATAGCGAACATAACCTGAGCAAAGACAAGTCGTTAACGCGTATGCAGTTGTGGCTTGATGCCTGCCCGGAGCGCGAAAATCCGCCAGTGCAGAAAATGACGATTGCCGATGCAGCGCAACAACTGCTGGCTTCGCCGGATGGCAACCAGGGCAGTTTGCAACTGCGCCAACAAGTGTGGCTGCACCATATCGAGTTGAAAAAAGGCGAAGAGCTGACAATTCAGTTACATGGCCCGCGCGCCTATCTGCAATCGATCCACGGCACGGTGCATGCGGTTACGCATTGCGAAGCGAAGGAAGCCCTGACCTGCGGCGACGGCGCTTTTATTCGTGATGAGGCTAACATAACGTTAGTTGCCGATACGCCGTTGCGCGCTTTGCTGATAGATTTACCAGTGTGACAGTTATGTTTTAGCAGGTGAGTATATGAATAGCAGCGTAACTAAAATATCTGTTGAGAGCGTCCACACACAGCCTACGCTCCATGAACCGCTTCCGGCCTTTGGGTTTGAAGAGATGCTGACCGAGCTGGAAGCCATCGTCGCCGAAGCCGAAATTCGGCAGGCGGAAGAAGACGCCGCCTAATCTCCCGCCCCGGTTTATGCCGGGGCATCTTTATACATTTCCCCAGCGATACTTCTCTACGACAATAAAGCTGTTTTCCCAAAACGGGGAAGGCAGAAGCGCAAGAGATTTAATTCGCATGCTCTGTTCAGTGGAATATCGCCATGCGCCTGGCGTAGCGGGAGTGTGGGATTGCAGGTCCGGGCGTAGGCCGGGTAAGCGGAGTGGACAGTCATTCATCTCTCGCCGCAAGGCCGCAGAAAAGCAAAAACCCGCCGAAGCGGGTTTTTACCTGAAAAACTGAAGCTGACCGGTAAGCCGCGTTCTTTACATAGAAAGCGGAGTGGACAGTCATTCATCTCTCGCCGCAGAGCCGCAGAAAAGCAAAAAAGCAAAAAAGCAAAAACCCGCCGAAGCGGGTTTTGCCTGAAAAATTGAAACTGACCGATAAGCCGGGTTCTGTCGTGGACAGTCATTCATCTAGGCCAGCAATCGCTCACTGGCTCAAGCAGCCTACCCGGGTTCAGTACGGGCCGTACCTTGTGAACCCCTATTTGGCCTTGCTCCGGGTGGAGTTTACCGTGCCGCGAACTGTTGCCAGACGCGCGGTGCGCTCTTACCGCACCCTTTCACCCTTACCTGATCCCACTTGCGTGGGCCATCGGCGGTTTGCTCTCTGTTGCACTGGTCGTAGGCTTGCGCCCCCCAGGCGTTACCTGGCACCCTGCCCTATGGAGCCCGGACTTTCCTCCCCTCTGCCCGTCTCCCCCGAAGGAGGACTGCAACAAAGCGGCGACTGTCTGGTCAGCTTCGGCGCGCAGTATAGTGGGTTTGCGCGCGCCTGTCACCCTTCCGTCAGCATTCCGACCTGCAATGTGGCCGCAATATTGCGTGACGCGCGGTAAATATTATCAAACGCGCCGCGGAACGCCTCTTCCAGCGTGGTAATGCCGGTCAACACGCTGAACACCGCATCGATACCGTACTGGTGAACCACGCCAACATCGCTGGTCAGACTGCCGGCAATCCCGATGACTGGTTTGTGGTATTTTTTAGCAACATGTGCCACGCCGACCGGCACTTTACCGTGAATGCTCTGACTGTCGATACGCCCTTCGCCGGTCACCACCAGCGTACAGTCATGAATATGCTCTTCGAGATTCAACGCCTGGGTCACAATCTCAATACCGCTGCGCAGTTCCGCGCCGAGAAAAGCCATCAGCGCCGCGCCCATACCGCCTGCCGCGCCGGAGCCTGGCACCTCTTTCACATCCACTCGCAGCGATTTTTTGATGACGTCGGCGAAGTGACCAAGGTTTCGATCCAGCTCAACGATCAGCGCTTCGGTGGCCCCTTTTTGCGGCCCAAAAATACGCGATGCGCCCTGCTCGCCGGTCAGCGGGTTAGTCACATCGCAGGCCACGCGAATCGTACAATCGCTCAGGCGCGGATCCAGCCCGGAAATATCAATCGCATTCAGGCTCATCAGGCTGCCGCCGCCGTAACCAATCTCGGTGCCGTTCGCATCGGTCAGTTTGGCGCCCAGCGCCTGTACCATGCCCGCACCGCCATCGTTGGTCGCACTGCCGCCAATGCCGATAATAATATTGTTCGCCCCATGTTCCAGCGCCTGCAAAATAAGTTCCCCGGTGCCGCGCGAAGTGGTAATCAAAGGGTTACGTAATTCCGGTGGCACCAGCGCCAGACCGCTGGCCGCCGCCATTTCAATAAAAGCGGTTTTCCCGTCGCCGGACATCCCCCACCGGGCATCAACATCATTCCCCAGCGGGCCTGTAACGTGCGCGGTATGCACAATACCTTTAGTGGCAGCAATCATGGCTTCAACTGTTCCCTCACCACCGTCGGCAACCGGAACTGACACGTAGTGAGCATCAGGAAAAATTTCCCGAAATCCTTTTTCTATCGCCTGAGCTACTTCAGTAGCGGAAAGGCTTTCTTTATAAGAGTCTGGGGCGATTACGATTTTCATAATTGTGAGCCTGATAGTGCCGCGCACTTCACTCTTCAGGCCCACTGCGGCCCGAAGATGTGGATGTACAAGAAATCCAGGGCGCAGAGCCGCGCCCTTCTTAATTAACGAGTAACTTCGATTTTCGCCAGTTTCTCGTAGTAGCAAGCAATGGCGCTGTGGTCGGCGTTGCCCAGACCATCAGCGCGCAGCGCCTGCATCATTTCCATCACTGCAGCGGTCAGCGGCAGTTGAGCGCCCACGCCATGCGACGTATCCAGCGCGTTGGAGAGATCTTTGATGTGCAGATCGATACGGAAACCCGGTTTGAAGTTGCGATCCATCACCATTGGCGCTTTCGCATCCAGCACGGTACTGCCTGCCAGACCACCACGGATAGCCTGATACACCAGATCCGGATTAACGCCGGCTTTGGTTGCCAGTGTCAGCGCCTCAGACATCGCAGCGATGTTCAGCGCCACAATCACCTGGTTTGCCAGTTTGGTGACGTTGCCCGCACCGATATCACCGGTGTGCACGACAGAACCGGCCATGGATTTCAGCAGGTCGTAGTATTTGTCGAAGACAGCTTTGTCGCCGCCAACCATCACAGACAGCGTACCGTCGATCGCCTTCGGTTCGCCGCCGCTTACCGGCGCATCAAGCATTTGCACGCCTTTCGCTTTCAGCGCGTCACTGATTTCACGGCTGGCCAGCGGTGCGATGGAGCTCATGTCGATCAGCACGGTACCGGCTTTAGCACCTTCAATAATGCCGCCCTCGCCCAGTGCCACTTCTTTCACGTGTGGGGAGTTCGGCAGCATGGTGATGATGACATCGCACTTCTCAGCAATCGCTTTCCCGTTCGCTGCCGTTTCCGCGCCTGCAGCGATAAGTTCAGCCACCGCTTCCTGGTTACGGTCCACGACCACCAGTGAGTAACCTGCTTTAATGAGGTTTTTACTCATTGGTTTACCCATGATGCCAAGGCCAATGAAACCAACTTTCATCGTCATAATTGCGTCTCTCTTTTAAAGGGTGGTTTGGTTATTTTTTAAAGGTGTCGGCCAGTTTCTGCGTCGCCGAACGGAACACGCCCAAATCGCTGCCAACCGCAACGACGGTCGCGCCCCATTCCAGGTAGCGGCGAGCATCAGCTTCCACCGGCGCCAGAATGCCGCTCGGTTTGTTGTGTGCTTTAGCGCGGGCAAAAATGTGCTGAATGGTGCGCTGGACTTCCGGGTGCGCCGCGTTACCGATATAACCCAGCGTCGCCGCCAGATCGCTTGGGCCGACAAACACGCCATCCACGCCGTCGGTGGCAAGGATTGCATCAAGATTATCCACACCGGCCTGGCTTTCGATCTGTACCAGGATGGTGATGTTGGCGTTGGACTGACGGAAGTAATCCGGCACGGTGCCGAACATATTGGCGCGATGCGAAACCGACACGCCGCGAATGCCTTCCGGCGGATAACGGGTTGCCGCTACCGCATTTACCGCTTCCTCTTCGGTTTCCACAAACGGGATCAGGAAGTTGTAAAAGCCGATATCCAGCAAGCGCTTGATAACCACCGGCTCGTTAGTCGGTACACGCACGACCGGTGCGCTGACGCTGCCTTTCAACGCCATTAATTGCGGTACAAAAGTGAGCACGTCGTTTGGGGCGTGTTCGCCGTCCAGAAGCAGCCAGTCAAAGCCTGCCAGGCCCAGAACTTCAGTGCTGATATGACTACCCAGCGCAGACCAACAACCGATTTGAATCTGTTGGGCCGCCAGCGCGGCCTTGAATTTGTTTGGGAAGATATCGTTATTCATCTTTTGTACCTTAAATGTGTCGTTGCTTATTTCTTCAATTCCATACGTTTGATGTCGCCGACCACGAACAGATAGCAGACCATCATCATCAGCGCTGAACAGCCTACGAACACCAACGCACCGTTGAAAGAATGCAACTCTTTAACCATGTATCCGATGACCAGCGGCGTCACGATAGAAGCCACGTTACCAAATACGTTGAATACACCACCGCACAGACCGACAATCTCTTTCGGCGCGACGTCGGAGATAACCGGCCAACCCAGCGCGCCAAAACCTTTACCGAAGAAAGCGAGCGCCATCAGTGCGACCACCATCACCGTGTTATCGGTGTAGTTACACAGAATGATGCTGGAAGCCAGTAACATCCCGACCACAATCGGGAATTTACGCGCCATCGTCAGGGTTGAACCGCGCTTGATCAGATAATCAGAGAACAGCCCGCCCAGTACGCCACCGGCAAAACCACACAGCGCCGGAATGGAAGCAACAAATCCCACTTTCAGGATCGACATGCCTTTTTCCTGCACCAGGTAAATCGGGAACCATGTCAGGAAGAACCAGGTAATGGTGTTCAGGAAGTATTGCCCGAAGAAGACGCCGAGCATCATGCGGTTGCACAGCAACTGCTTGATATAATCCATTTTTGGACCCGCATTTTTGCCATCGTCGGCTTTTTTGTGGTCCATATCGACAACCGCGCCATTTTTCTCAATATACTCCAGCTCTTCGCGGCTCATACGCGGGTGATCGGTCGGGTTGTGAACAAATTTCACCCAGGCGAAGGTCAGCACAAAACCGATCACGCCCATCACAGTGAAGACATGTTCCCAGCCCCAGGCAAAGGTCAGCCAGCCCAGCAACGGCGAGAACAGCGCCAGTGAGAAGTACTGCGCAGAGTTAAAAATCGCTGATGCCGTGCCGCGCTCTTTCGCCGGGAACCAGGCCGCAACGATGCGGGCATTCGCCGGGAATGACGGCGCTTCAGAGAAGCCCAGCATAAAGCGCATGAAAAACATGGAAATGCCGGCCCAGGCGATCGGGAAAACGTCGACAAAACCTTGCAGGAAAGTAAAGAGCGACCAGAAAAAGAGGCTCCATGTATACACTTTTTTAGAGCCGAAGCGGTCAAGCAGCCAGCCGCCAGGGATTTGCATCAGCAGGTAAGCCCAGCCGAAAGCCGAAAAAATGTAGCCCATCGATACAGCGTCAAGTTGCAGCTCTTTCGCCACTTCGGTCCCGGCAATGGACAATGTGGCGCGGTCTGCATAATTCACTGCGGTTACAATAAATATAATCAGCAGAATTAAATAACGGGTCGGCAACCCCCGTTTTGTTTCCACGACAGAATCTTCGATAGTCATTTTTAATTTCCTTGGGCGCCGCTAACTTTAAAATATAATTATTGAGACGTTTCTTATCTGATTTTATTTAAGCACTCGAAACTTATTATCAGATAATGGCACTTTGATTTTATTAGCCTTCAGTATAATCACCGACAAGGCACCACACACTGGTGGGTTGCTCAATTTTAACATTGTCTGAAAAGATTATTTTGAGCATTTGCACATAAGCCTGGGCGCTGATGCACAGATCTTGCAATATGCAGCCCCGCCAGATGGGGAATCGAGATAATAAGTGATTTAGATCACATTTTAATATTTAAACTCCTGACATTCTTATTTCAGCAAACAAGATTTTTATTCCCGATATTAATTCCAGAATAAAGAATGATTCCGCTTTTATAGAGCAATGCATCGTATAAGTTAGCTGGAGATTACTTGACAATGTCCAACATTGAAATTAGACAGCAACCGCCAGGGGCGTTTTATATTAAGGTACACGACACGGATAATGTCGCTATCATCGTCAATGACAATGGCTTAAAGGCGGGAACCCGTTTTCCGGACGGTCTCGAGCTAATTGAGCATATTCCGCAAGGCCATAAAGTGGCGCTGGTTGATATCCCCCATCACGGCGAAATCGTGCGCTATGGTGAGATCATTGGTTACGCCATGCGTGATATCCCCCGCGGTAGCTGGATTGATGAATCCATGGTTGAGCTGCCAAAAGCACCGCCGCTGAATACACTGCCGCTGGCGACGAAAGTCCCGGAGCCACTACCGCCGCTGGAAGGGTATACCTTTGAAGGTTACCGCAACGCGGATGGAAGCGTCGGCACCAAGAACCTGCTCGGCCTGACCACCAGCGTGCACTGCGTTGCGGGCGTGGTGGATTATGTCGTGAAGATCATTGAGCGCGATCTGCTGCCGAAATACCCGAACGTTGACGGCGTGGTCGGCCTGAATCACCTGTATGGCTGCGGCGTAGCCATTAATGCACCGGCGGCAGTCATTCCCATTCGCACCATTCATAACATTTCGCTGAACCCGAACTTCGGCGGCGAAGTCATGGTAATTGGCCTGGGCTGTGAAAAATTGCAGCCGGAACGTCTGCTGGAAGGGACCGAGGATGTGAAAGCCATTCCGGTTGACAGCGCCAGTATTGTTCGTTTGCAGGATGAGCAGCATGTGGGCTTCCGCTCAATGGTTGACGATATTCTGCAGGTTGCCGAGCGCCACCTGGCGAAGCTGAACCAGCGTAAACGTGAAACCTGCCCGGCTTCTGAACTGGTAGTCGGTATGCAGTGTGGCGGCAGCGATGCATTCTCCGGCGTGACGGCGAACCCGGCGGTGGGCTATGCCTCCGACCTGATTATTCGCTGCGGTGGTACGGTGATGTTCTCCGAAGTGACCGAAGTACGTGATGCGATTCACCTGCTGACGCCGCGTGCCATCAACGAAGAAGTGGGCAAACGCCTGCTGGAAGAGATGGCCTGGTACGATAACTATCTCGATATGGGTAAAACCGACCGCAGCGCCAACCCTTCTCCGGGGAACAAAAAAGGCGGCCTGGCGAATATCGTGGAAAAAGCGCTGGGTTCGATCGCGAAATCCGGTAAGAGCGCCATCTCTGAAGTGCTCTCTCCGGGACAACGTCCGACCAAACGCGGGCTGATTTATGCCGCAACACCGGCGAGCGACTTCGTCTGCGGTACGCAGCAGGTGGCTTCCGGGATCACCGTACAAGTGTTTACCACCGGGCGTGGCACGCCGTACGGCCTGGTTGCCGTACCGGTAATCAAAATGGCGACCCGCACCGAGCTGGCAAATCGCTGGTATGACTTAATGGATATCAATGCCGGGACGATCGCCACCGGCGAAGAGACTATCGAGGATGTGGGCTGGAAGCTGTTCCACTTTATCCTTGATGTCGCCAGCGGTCGTAAGAAAACCTTCTCCGATCAGTGGGGGCTGCATAACCAGCTGGCAGTGTTTAACCCGGCTCCGGTGACTTGATTTTAATAACAAAAACGTAAACCTCACTTTTAAGCATGGCTTCGGCCATGCTTTTTTTTGCCTGCTTTTCCTTTCACAAACTTCCTTTCACTTTCGAAATTTTCATTTTCCAGACACCAATCACAAAAAAACATTACGAAAGCCTATAGATTCTTTCGAAGAAAACAAACGAAAGATTTCGGAGGCTGTGTGTATATTATTTCGACGAAAACCATGCTTAACAAAGCACAACGTGAAGGTTACGCGGTGCCCGCCTTCAATATCCACAATCTCGAAACCTTACAAGTGGTAGTCGAAACTGCTGCCGAATTGCGCTCTCCGCTGATTGTTGCGGGCACACCAGGGACATTCAGTTATGCAGGCGTCGGCAATCTGGTCGCTATCGCCGGTAATCTGGCCAGCCACTTCAACCAGCCACTGGCCATTCATCTCGATCACCATGAAACATTCAGCGACATAGAAACCAAAGTTCAGGCCGGTATTCGTTCGGTGATGATTGACGGTTCCCACTTCCCCTACCACGACAATGTTGCGCTGGTGAAAGCGGTAACGGATTTATGCCATCGCTACGACGCCAGCGTGGAAGCGGAGCTGGGCCGCCTCGGCGGACAGGAAGACGATCTGATTGTCGATGCAAAAGACACCCGCTACACCAATCCGCAACAGGCTAAAGATTTCGTCGAGAAAACCGGTATTGATTCGCTCGCAGTGGCGATTGGCACCGCACACGGCCTTTATACCGCCGAGCCGAAACTCGATTTTGAACGGCTGGCGGAAATACGCCAACAGGTTGATATTCCTCTTGTTTTACACGGCGCATCCGGGCTGCCCGCAGCGGATATTCGCCGTGCCATCGCGCTGGGCGTTTGCAAGGTGAACGTCGCTACCGAACTGAAAATCGCCTTCTCGGACGCGTTAAAGGCCTGGTTTGCTTCACACCCGGATGCCAGCGATCCGCGCCACTACATGGTTCCGGCCAAAACGGCCATGAAAGAGGTGGTGCGCAAAGTGATCGGCGTCTGCGGCTGCGAAGGCAAGCTGTAACGCCACAACCTTTTGAAAATATTGCGTAATAACCGGAGGAAGACGTGAAAGAGATTATTGCCCGCCATAAAGCGGGGGAGCACCTCGGTATCTGTTCTGTTTGCTCAGCGCACCCGCTGGTCATTGAAGCCGCGCTGCGCTTTGATTTATCGACCGACGCGAAAGTATTGATCGAAGCAACCTCGAACCAGGTCAATCAGTTTGGCGGCTATACCGGCATGAAACCCGCCGATTTCCGCGACTTTGTCTACCGCATCGCCGATGAGATCGGCTTTCCACGGGAGCGGCTGATCCTTGGCGGCGATCACCTTGGGCCTAACTGCTGGCAAAACGAAACCGCTACCGCCGCGATGGAAAAATCCGTGGCGCTGATCAAAGCCTATGTGGCTGCCGGTTTCAGCAAGATCCATCTGGATGCATCGATGTCCTGCGCCGACGATCCGGTTCCGCTGGAACCGCATGTTGTCGCCGAACGCGCCGCACGTTTGTGCCAGGCGGCGGAAGAAACCGCCAGCGACGCGCTGAAAAAAAACCTGACCTACGTGATAGGTACTGAAGTTCCGGTTCCCGGCGGCGAAGCCAGCAGTATCAATACGGTTCACGTTACACGCGTCGAAGATGCTGCTCGTACGCTGGAAACACACCGTGTCGCTTTCCATGCATTAGGGCTGGATGACGCGATGAACCGCGTTATTGCTATCGTCGTGCAGCCAGGCGTTGAATTCGATCATACCCAGGTGATCCACTATCAGCCGCAGGCAGCAGAAGCGCTTTCCGGCTGGATCCGCCAGACGCCGATGGTCTACGAAGCGCACTCCACTGATTACCAGTCCCGCCAGGCTTACCGCGCGCTGGTACGCGACCATTTCGCCATTCTGAAAGTGGGTCCCGCGCTGACCTTTGCGCTGCGCGAAGCCATTTTTGCGCTGGCGCAGATGGAAAACGAACTGATTGCGCCGGAAAACCGCAGCCGCGTGCTGGAGGTGATCGATGAAGTGATGCTTAACGAACCGGATTACTGGAAAAAGTATTACCGTCCGACCTGGAGCCAGTCGATGGTGGATATCCACTTCAGCCTTTCGGATCGTATTCGCTACTACTGGCCGCACCCGCGCATTCGCCAGAGCGTCGGGAAACTGCTGGCGAACCTCAGCGCTACAACGCTGCCGTTAGGGCTGATTAGCCAGTATTTACCCGTACAACTGGAACGCGCGTCGCTAAATGAGATCGCCGCAACGCCGCACAGCCTGATCATTGACAAAATACAGGATGTATTGCGCGCCTATCGCTATGGATGCGCCCCTGAAATTGCCTGATGACCGGAGAATGTATGAGCCAACTGTTTGTCTGTACCGGAATTGAATTTACCTCGCGACAGCATGTGCTGACGCATATTGGCGAGGAGATGCTGGCGCAGGGCGTCGTGCATGAAAGCTATCCGGCAGCCCTCCTGGCGCGCGAAGCGATTTACCCGACCGGCATTGCCCTTGAACACCACGCGGTGGCCATCCCGCACTGCGAGGCGGTACATGCTAAGTCCCCGGCACTGTATCTGATCCGCCCGGATAAACCGGTTTATTTTCAACAAGCTGACGATGATGCCGAAATCGCCGTCTCGCTAATTATCGCCCTGATTGTGGAAAACCCGGCCGAGCAATTGAAGTTGTTACGACGTCTTTTTAGTGAGCTGCAAAACCCGAACACGCTGGAAGCGCTGCTGGATACGCCTGCCGATAACCTGGCGACGCTTTTTCGGGACACGATCCTGGAGCCTGAGAAGTGCGAGCAGGCTTAGTAACATACTGATAATAAAAGGAGTACCCTATGAAACGTAAAGTAATCGTCGCCTGCGGCGGTGCGGTCGCCACCTCCACCATGGCAGCGGAAGAGATCAAAGAGCTCTGCGCCGACCACCAGATCGAACTCGACCTCGTGCAGTGTCGGGTGAATGAAATTGAAACCTATATGGATGGCGCAGATATGATCTGCACCACTGCGAGAGTCGATCGTACCTTTGGCGATATACCTGTTGTGCACGGCATGCCTTTCGTCTCCGGCGTGGGCATTGAAGCGCTGCAACAAAAAATCCTGACGATCCTCAGGGGGTAACGCGATGTTTAGCGAAATTATGCGTTATATCCTCGATTTAGGTCCTACCGTCATGCTGCCGGCGGTGATCATCATCTTCTCGAAATTACTGGGGATGAAGCTCGGGGATTGCTTTAAATCGGGCCTGCACATCGGGATTGGCTTTGTCGGTATTGGGCTGGTGATTGGCCTGATGCTGGACTCCATAGGCCCGGCGGCAAAAGCAATGGCTGAACATTTCCAGATTAACCTGCATGTGATTGATGTCGGCTGGCCTGGCTCGTCACCGATGACATGGGCGTCACAGATCGCGCTGGTCGCCATCCCGGTCGCGATTGCCGTGAATATCCTGATGCTGGTCACCCGCATGACGCGCGTGGTGAACGTCGATATCTGGAATATCTGGCACATGACCTTTACCGGCGCCATGCTGCACCTCGCTACCGGCTCTTACTGGATCGGCATACTCGGCGTCGTGGCGCATGCGGCGTTCGTCTTCAAGCTGGGCGACTGGTTTGCAAAGGACACGCGGGATTTCTTTGGGCTGGAAGGGATTGCCATCCCACACGGTACCTCTGCTTACCTCGGCCCCATTGCCGTGCTGGTTGATACAATCATCGAAAAAATCCCCGGCCTTAACCGCGTTCACTTTAGCGCCGACGATATTCAGAAGCGCTTTGGCCCGTTTGGCGAGCCGGTCACCGTGGGGTTTGTGATGGGGATTGTCATTGGTCTGCTGGCAGGCTACGACCTGAAAGGCGTGCTGCAACTGGCGGTGAAAACGGCTGCCGTGATGCTGCTGATGCCGCGCGTCATCAAACCGATTATGGATGGGCTAACGCCTATCGCGAAACAGGCGCGTAAACGGCTACAGGCTAAATTTGGCAGCCAGGAATTCCTGATTGGTCTCGATCCGGCGTTGCTGCTTGGCCACACCTCAGTGGTCTCCGCCAGTTTGATCTTTATTCCGCTAACCATTTTGATTGCGGTGCTGGTGCCGGGTAACCAGGTGTTGCCCTTCGGCGACCTGGCAACCATCGGGTTCTTTGTGGCGATGGCGGTTGCGGTACATCAGGGCAACCTGTTCCGCACGCTGATCTCCGGCATCATTATTATGAGCATCACGCTGTGGGTCGCCACGCAAACCATCGGCCTGCATACGCAACTTGCCGCCAACGCAGGCGCGCTGAAATCGGGCAGTCTGGTGGCATCAATGGACCAGGGCGGTTCGCCATTCACCTGGCTGCTTATTCAGCTTTTCACCTGGCAAAACGTGGTGGGTTTTGTGGTGATTGCCACCCTTTATCTGGCCGGTGTGCTGCTGACATGGCGCAGAGCACGCAACTTCAGAGCGGCCGAAAAGGCCTCGCTCGCCGCACAAAGCCAGACCGTATCCTGATCCCCGGGGAGCCCAGCTCCCCCTTTGTTGTTCCTGGAGAGTATTATGAAATCAGTGGTTATCCATGCTGAGGGCCACGTCTGCGTTGAAGAACGCCCGGAACCTCAGTTGCAGCACGATGATGATGTCAAAGTCAGGGTTGTCAGCTCCGGCCTGTGCGGTTCTGACATCCCGCGTATCTTTGCTGGTGGCGCGCATTTTTACCCAATTACCCTGGGACATGAATTCAGCGGTTATGTTGAAGCCTGTGGCGCGGCAATCAACGATTTACACGCCGGGGATGCAGTGGCATGCGTGCCGCTGCTGCCCTGCTTTGATTGCCCGGAGTGCCGCCGCGAGTACTTCTCCTTGTGCAAGCGCTACCAGTTTGTCGGCTCGCGCAGCGATGGCGGTAATGCCGAATACATCGTAGTGAAACGGGCGAATCTGATCGCGTTGCCGAAGGATATGACGATTGAAGATGGCGCATTTATTGAACCCATCACCGTCGGCCTGCATGCCTTCCACCTTGCTGGCGGTTGTGAAAACAAAAACGTGATCATTGTCGGTGCCGGTACCATTGGCCTGCTGGCCATGCAGTGCGCACGGGCGCTTGGTGCCAAAAGCGTTACCGCTATCGATATCAACCCCGACAAGCTGCAACTGGCAAACGAACTCGGCGCAACCTTCACCTTCAATAGCAGCAAGCAGGATGTAAGGGCGATTACCGCAGGCCTGGAAGAGGCGCGTTTCGACCAGTTGGTACTGGAAACGGCAGGAACACCGCAAACCGTCTCACTGGCAATCGAAATCGCCGGGCCGCGCGCCCAGCTGGCATTGGTCGGGACGCTGCATCATGACCTGACGTTAACCGCGCCCGTGTTCGGCCAAATTCTGCGCAAAGAGATGACCCTGATTGGCAGCTGGATGAACTACTCCGGCCCGTGGCCGGGGGAAGAGTGGACAACGGCTACACGTCTGCTGACAGAGAAAAAACTGATGCTGGAGCCGTTGATCGCCCATCGCGGCGATCCGGACAGTTACGCCCGTGCAGTACAGAACCTTAACGGTGCGCCGATGCAGGGCAAAATCCTGTTACGGCTCGATTAAGCGAGAGAGCCAGCAACCTGCGCTGGCTCACATTTCCTTTCGAAAGTTAGCGTTCAACTTTCACAATCCTTCGATTACACTAGAGGAAGTTAATTATCAGGCAAATTAATATGAACTCATTTGAACGAAGGAATAAGATCGTCGAACTGGTTAACTCACAGGGAAGTGTGCTGGTGATTGACCTTTCGAACAGCTTTGGCATTTCTGAAGTCACCATCCGCGCAGATCTGCGTCTGCTGGAAGAGAAAGGCCTGGTAACACGCTTTCACGGCGGCGCCGCGAAACCCGGCGCAACGGTGCTGGATAACGAAAATCAGGAAGTGGTGCTGGAAGAACGCTACCGGCTGGCGAGCGATCCGAAAAAACGTATCGCCCAGGCCGCCGCCAGCATGATCGAAGAGGGTATGACGGTGATCCTCGACAGCGGCAGCACCACCATGCTGATTGCTGAGGCCCTGACGAAAAGAACCAACATTACCGTTATTACTAACAGCCTTCCCGCCGCATTTGCCCTGTCGGAAAACAAAGACATCACCCTTGTGGTTTGCGGCGGTACCGTGCGGCATAAAACGCACTCCATGCACGGCACCATTGCCGAACGCTCTTTGCAGGGCATCAGCGCAGATTTAATGTTCGTCGGTGCGGATGGCATTGATACGACGAACGGCATCACCACCTTTAATGAAGGCTACTCCATTAGCAGCGTGATGGCCGCCGCCGCGCATAAAGTCGTGGCAGTCGTGGATGCCAGCAAATTCAATCGTCGCGGTTTTAATCAGGTGCTGCCGATGGAGAAAATCGATGTGGTGATCACCGATGACAGCATCAGCGACAAGGACAGAGCCGCGTTTCGCAAAATGGAGAAGGAACTGGCGGTAGTGTAAAAAGCGGGTCTACGGCGCTGCGATCGCTGATGCGGCTCTCCAGCGCCTGTATTGCTCGGGTTATTGCTGATCCAGCGCGTACTTGTACAACGCGTTTTTCTTCACGCCGTGGATCTCCGCCGCAAGGGCTGCGGCTTTCTTCAGCGGCAGTTCAGCCTGCAACAGCGCCAGCGTACGCAGCGCATCGGCAGGTAACTCATCTTCCTGCGCTTTATGGCCTTCGACAATCAGCACCATCTCACCTTTACGGCGGTTTTCATCCTCTTTCACCCATGCCAGCAGTTCGCCTACTGGCGCGCCCTGAATGGTTTCCCAGGTTTTGGTCAGCTCGCGGGCCAGCACGACATAACGGCTCTCGCCCCACACTGCAGCCATATCTTCCAGGCTTTCCAGTAAACGGTGGGTGGATTCATAGAAAATCAGCGTGCGGCTTTCCGTTTCCAGCGCTTTTAACGTATCGCGACGCCCTTTCGATTTGGCAGGCAGAAACCCTTCGTAACAAAAACGATCCGACGGTAATCCCGCAGCGCTCAACGCGGCAATCGCAGCGCACGGTCCAGGCAAAGGTACAACGCGAATGCCCGCTTCACGGCAGGTGCGCACCAGGTGATAGCCCGGATCGTTGATCAGCGGCGTTCCGGCATCCGAGACGAGGGCAATGTTCTGCCCCTCTTTCAGCTTTGCCACCAGCGTTTCCGCTTTCTGCTGCTCGTTATGGTCATGCAGGGCGAACAGGCGGGCATTAATAGCAAAGTGTTGCAGCAATAAACCGGTGTGGCGGGTATCTTCCGCCGCAATTAAATCAACGGCCTGCAACACGTTGAGGGCGCGTTGCGTAATATCAGCCAAATTCCCAATGGGAGTAGGTACAATATAAAGCTGACCCTGAGAATTCTCCGCCGATTCGTGTTGTTTCATTGTTTCATCCGTATTGCCGATTTAATATTGAGCATTGCGTAAAAATTATCACTGGATACAGTATGCTACCGTCAAGATTTCTACGTTCGAAAGCCACGCGCTGCGTGCCTGTGGTGCTGGCCGCCCTGCTGTTTGCAGGATGCGGTACCCAGTCGACAGACCAGAGCACCACGCATCTGCAAGGCGCGGCGCAAGCCGATTCTGGCTATTACCTGCAGCAGATGCAGCAAAGCACAGATGATAGCAAGACCAACTGGCAATTACTCGCCATTCGTGCACTGCTTAAAGAGGGTAAAACCCAGCAGGCAAGCGAACTCTTCAGCCAGCTACCGCAGAATCTGAACGACAATCAGCGTAAAGAATATTCTCTGCTCGCCGCCGAAATGAAACTGGTGCAGAAAGATTTCGCCGGCGCACAGGCGCTGCTGAGTAAGATCGATCCTGCCGATCTGGAGCAAAATCAGCAGGCGCGTTACTGGCAGTTAGGGATTGAAGCCGCGCAAGGCAAGCCGTCCCTGACATTGCTGCGCGCGCTGATTGCCCAGGAGCCACTGTTAACGAAACCCGAAGAGAAGCAGAAAAACATCGATGCCACCTGGCAGGCGCTGGCTTCGATGACGCAGGATCAAGCCAGAGCGCTGGTGATCAACGCCGATGAAGTCACCCTGCAGGGCTGGCTCGATCTGCAACGCGTCTGGTTTGATAACCGCAACGAT
This sequence comes from Kosakonia sp. H7A, assembly GCF_003028445.1. Classification (NCBI taxonomy): domain Bacteria; kingdom Pseudomonadati; phylum Pseudomonadota; class Gammaproteobacteria; order Enterobacterales; family Enterobacteriaceae; genus Kosakonia; species Kosakonia sp. H7A. The sequence goes on from NZ_PYTZ01000005.1 coordinate 216,155, forward strand.
CCCAACATGCTGAAAGCGGGCATCACCGACTGGCAGACCCGCTACCCGCAAAACCCGGCGGCGAAAATGCTGCCGACCCAACTGTCGAATCTGCAAAACTTCAAACCGGCATCGGCCAATAAAATCGCGCTGCTGCTGCCATTAAATGGCCAGGCCGCTGTTTTTGGCCGGGCGATTCAGCAGGGGTTTGAAGCCGCTAAAAACGGTGTTTCCACCGTTTCCGGCCCGGCCGTTCCGCAGCAGGTGGCGCAGGCAGCCAATGCTGCGGTGGTTAGCCCATCGCAGACCAGCGTTAATGATTTAACCAGCGCTGCTGCGCCGGATGCACAGCAGGTGCAGGCACCGGATAGCGCCGCGCAGAGCGAAACAGACACGCAATCCAACACCACAGCAGAGCAGGATCCCGCAGCGGTAACGCCGCCTCAACCAGCCGATGCCAATGCGACGCAGCCGGTTGCCGCGCCAGCCGTTGCCGGTACGCCAGCAAACCCGGGCGCTGAACTGAAAATTTACGATACCAGCGCGCAGCCGATGGATCAGATCCTCAATCAGGTGCAGCAAGATGGCGCGAGTATCGTGGTCGGCCCGCTGCTGAAAAACAATGTTGAAGAGTTGATGCGCAGCCACACCACGCTGAACGTGCTGGCGCTCAACCAGCCGGAAAGCGTCGAAAACCGTGCAAATATCTGCTACTTCGCACTCTCGCCGGAAGATGAAGCACACGATGCCGCGCGCCACATCCATGAACAGGGCCGTCATGCGCCGCTACTGTTGGTGCCGCGTAGCAATCTGGGCGAACGAATCAGTAAAGCCTTTGCCGAAGAGTGGCTGAAACTCGGCGGCGGCGTGGTGCTGGAGCAGAAATTTGGTTCCACCGCCGAACTGCGGATGGGCCTGAATGGCGGTTCCGGTATTGCTATGACCGGCAGCCCGGTGGTTGCCAGCCTGCCGCAGCAGCAGGGCGTGACTATTGGCGGTCTGAACATTCCGGCTCCGCCGACCGACGCGCAAATCAGCGGCAGCGGCAGCGTGGATTCGGTTTATATCGTGGCGACGCAGGATGAGATCGCGCTGATTAAACCGATGATTACCCTGCGCACCGGCAGCCAGAGCAACGTGATGCTCTATGCCAGCTCGCGCAGCGCGCAGGGCGGCGCAGGCCCGGATTTCCGTCTGGAGATGGAAGGCCTGCAATTTAACGAAATCCCGATGCTGGCAGGCGCGAACCCATCGTTAATGCAGCAGGCGCTGAAAAGCGTTAACAATGACTACTCACTGGCGCGCCTGTATGCCATGGGCGCGGATGCCTGGTCGCTGGCGAATAACTTCTCGCAGATGCGCCAGGTTCCGGGGTTTGAACTGAACGGAAATACCGGTGATTTAACCGCCACCCAGGATTGCGTGATCAACAGGAAGTTGTCATGGCTCAAATACCAGCAGGGACAAATCGTCCCGGCCAGTTAACCCGTAAACAGACCGGCGACGCGTGGGAAGCCAAAGCGCGTCGCTGGCTGGAAAGCAAAGGACTGCATTTTTTAGCCGCCAATGTGCGCGAGCGCGGCGGCGAAATAGATCTGATAATGCGGCACAAAACTACCACCGTCTTTATTGAAGTGCGCTATCGCAGATCGTCACGTTTTGGCGGCGCTGCGAGCAGTGTCACACGCGCGAAACAGGTCAGGCTCCTGCAAGCAGCCCGTTTGTGGCTCGCCCGGCACAATGGGAGTTTTGATACTGTGGATTGCCGGTTTGATGTGGTAGCCTGCACCGAAAATGACGTTGAGTGGATACAAAACGCCTTTAACGACCACTCATAATTGCAAAATGATAGGGATTACTGTGCTCGAACGAATTAAAGCCTGCTTTACGGAAAGCATTCAAACCCAAATTGCGGCGGCGGAAGCGTTGCCTGATGCCATTTCCCGCGCAGCCATGACGATGGTTCACTCCCTGCTTAACGGCAACAAAATCCTCTGTTGTGGCAACGGCACTTCTGCCGCCAATGCACAGCATTTTGCTGCCAGCATGATCAACCGTTTTGAAACAGAACGTCCCAGTTTACCTGCCATTGCACTTAATACCGATAATGTGGTCTTAACCGCGATAGCAAATGATCGTCTGCATGATGAGATTTACGCCAAGCAGGTTCGCGCGCTCGGCCACAGCGGGGATATCCTGCTGGCCATCTCCACGCGCGGCAACAGCCGCGATATCGTTAAAGCCGTGGAAGCGGCAGTAACGCGTGATATGTCCATCATAGCGCTGACCGGCTACGACGGTGGCGAGCTGGCGGGTCTGCTGGGGCCGCAGGATGTCGAAATCCGTATTCCTTCCCATCGCAGCGCGCGCATCCAGGAAATGCACATGCTGACAGTGAATTGCTTATGCGATCTGATTGATAACACGCTTTTTCCTCACCAGGATGATTAAGGAGTACACATGAAGGCATTCACGCCCCTCGCAGTCCTTATTTCCGCGCTGCTGTTACAAGGTTGTGTTGGCGCAGTCGTGGTCGGTTCTGCCGCCGTTGGCACTAAAGCCGCGACGGATCCGCGAACCGTTGGCACCCAGGTGGATGACAGCACGCTGGAACTGCGCGTCAACAGCGCGTTGTCCAAAGATGAGCAGCTTAAAAAAGAAGCGCGTGTCAACGTTACCGCGTATCAGGGGAAAGTTCTGCTGACCGGGCAGGCCCCGAATACCGAACTCTCTTCCAGAGCGAAACAGATTGCCGTGGGCGTTGAGGGTGCAACCGAAGTATTCAACGAAATTCGCCAGGGCCAGCCGATCGGCCTCGGTACGGCGTCTTCAGATACCTGGATAACCACTAAAGTCCGCTCGCAACTATTGGGCAGCGATCAGGTGAAATCCTCTAACGTGAAAGTGACCACCGAAAATGGCGAAGTGTTCCTGATGGGTCTGGTCACCCAGCGTGAAGGCCAGGCAGCGGCAGATATCGCCAGCCGCGTCAGCGGTGTGAAACACGTAACTACGGCATTTACCCTGCTGAAATAACAAAAAAGCCCGGCAAATTCGCCGGGCTTTTTTTACTCTGTCAAAACTCAGAATAACGCAATAGCGCCAGTGATCGCCCCGCACAGCACCACCAGCCCGCCGGTCAGCCACAACGCTTTTAATGGAAACGATTTACGCAGCATGATCAGCGACGGCAGGCTTACCGCCGGTAGCGTGATCAACAGCGCCAGCGCAGGCGCCATTCCCATACCCGCCAACATCATGGTCTGCACAATCGGGATCTCGGCTGCCGTCGGGATCACAAACAGGCAGCCGACAATCGCCATCGCAATCACCCACAACAGCGTGTTATCGATCGCGCCATCCGCATGCGGGAATAACCAGACACGCGCCGCACCCAGCACCAGAACAGCGAGAATATAGACCGGAATGGTGCTCCAGAAGAGTTGCCATAAGGCTTTGCCCCAGCGCGCCATAAAGCTGCCCTGCGGCTCCGTAAGCGTAATATCCACCGCTTCAGCCTGCTGCTGGCCCTCTTTGACCAGCGCCTGTACCAGCATCGCAACGCCCAGCACCGTCACCAGACCTGCAACCAGACGGATTGCGGCAAAATGCCAGCCAAGAACAAAGCCCATAAACACCAGCGTAGCCGGGTTAAGCAGCGGGTTGCCCATCCAGAATGCCAGTGCGCCGCCCATTGAGACGCGCTGACGGCGCATGCCCGCCGCCACCGGCGCGGCACAGCAGGTGCACATCATGCCAGGCAGAGAGAACAGCGTACCAAACAGCGTGCCGCTAAAGCGTTTTTGCCCCAGCGTGCGCAGTAACCAGTCGCGCGGAATCAAAACCTGAATCAACGAGCCCAGCACTACGCCCAGTACTGCCGCTTTCCAGACGGCAAGAAAATAGACCAGCGCATAATCCCACGCCGCCTGAATCGGGCTGGAATCGGCCTGAGCAAGAATAGATTTACCAATGCTGTGCGTCTCGGCAGCAGTGAAGGCTTTACCGTAATAAGGCTGCCATTTCACGTACCAAAGACCAACGATAACCACAAGAAAGAATAGCGCGGGTTTCCACCACTGAATGGGTGTTGCCGCCTGAGGTGAAGACTGACCAGTCATAACATTCCCCGGGGAAATAGGTGATAAGCCGGGGAATAGTACGCCGGGAAAACTATTTTGCCAATTGCGAGCCTGCAGCAATCGCGCGTAACTGCGCAGAGGAGACGACCTCGACGCGATTTTCCGCGGGCGTGAAGGACAATGTCAGCAGCGCGCGGGCGACATCCTGCGCGCGGATCGACTTCCAGTTGCCCGGCAGCAGACGAAACAGCGGTGCGAGCAGAGATTCACTGAAGCGCTGCTTTTCGCGCTCCCCCAGCAGCATCGACGGACGGGCAATAACCAGCCGGGGCCACTCCTGCGCGATGAGCGCTTTTTCCATCTCGCCTTTTACCCGGTTATAGAAAAATGGTGAACGCGCGTTTGCGCCCATCGAGCTGACCACCAGCATCTGCCGGGCGCCAAGCCGCAACCCGGTTAATGCCGTATCGACCACCAGCGTATAGTCCGCATGTATGAATGCCTCTTCACTTCCTGCTTCACGCCGCGTGCTACCAAGGCAGCAAAAAACCGTATCCACCGCTCCTGTTACCTGCGCCAGCGCATCGCTTAACTGCGGATCGTGCGGGTTCTCCACGTCGGAGAAGCCCAATAATGGGCGGCGAGTTGGCGCAACAAGAGTGCCGACTCGCGCATCGTTACTCAGTAATCGCAGCAGGTGTCCGCCAACCAGACCCGTTGCACCAGTGATCATTACGCGTGGCATTTACTCTCCTTTTGCAGATGAATCTGTCTTGCAATACCCGCCAGCTAAACCAGGCTTAGTAGTCTGATGGGTTATCAGTATGGATAACAACGAGCGCTGAAGCCAAAACAACGGAGGAATTATGAGCAAGAAAATTGCAGTCTTGATCACCGACGAGTTTGAAGATTCAGAATTCACCTCTCCGGCACAGGAATTTCGTCAGGCCGGCCATGAGGTGATCACTATAGAGAAACAGGCGGGGAAAACCATCCACGGCAAACAAGGCGAAGCTGAAGTGGTGATTGATAAAGCCATTGATGAGGTGCGGCCAGCGGATTTTGACGCCCTGCTGCTACCGGGCGGCCACTCACCCGATCATTTGCGCGGCGACGACCGGTTTGTTACCTTCACCCGCGATTTTATCAGCAGCGGTAAACCCGTCTTCGCCATTTGTCACGGCCCGCAGTTGCTGATCAGCGCGGACGCCATCCGCGGACGCAAGCTGACAGCGGTGAAACCTATTGTCGTCGATGTGAAAAACGCCGGGGGTGAGTTCTATGACCAGGAAGTGGTGATCGATAAGGATCAACTGGTGACCAGCCGCACCCCCGAAGATTTGCCTGCGTTTAACCGCGAGGCATTGCGTTTACTGGGTGCCTGAGTCGCGGATCCAGTGTAATTTTTTACCAAAACCCAGCGTGTTGTCAGTGAATTTCAATTCGTGAAGGCGAATCTCCCACATAGGGGCTGACAACATGCGCGCAACAGGAAAGCGACGGGTGTACTGCGCACGCGGCACCTCGCTTTCCTCCCCTTCCAGACGACGGATCTCGCCGGTAAATTGCACGCCGCGAATCAGCGCTACGGTTTTCGGCTGGCCGTTGACGGTTCCCGCCACCTTCGCCTGAAGCCCTGTCATCTGCGAGTGGCGCGTATGATCTTCACTGAGGATATAAAACGCCACTTTCTGCGCATCGTAAACGTAAAACGCATTAGCACACCACAATTCGCCCCGGTTCGCCACGCACCAACTGACAACATGCTGTTTCGCCAGCCAGCGGTTAATGGCTGTAAGCGTCTCCATTTTTTCTCTTCCTCGTGTTATTTTTTCGTTCACATTAACACAATGAATAATGCCATGACGCTCTGGTTTCTTTATCTTATCCGCACCGCCGACAACATGCTGTATACCGGCATTACCACCGATGTGGCGCGTCGCTTTACGCAGCATCAAAACGGGAAAGGGGCAAAAGCGCTGCGGGGAAAAGGCGCACTGGCGCTGGTTTTTTCAGCTCAGGTAGGAGAAAGATCGCTGGCGTTACGGCTGGAGTATCGCATCAAGCAGTTAACCAAACGCCAGAAAGAGCGCCTCGTCGCCGGAGATGGCACGTTCGAGGCGCTATGGGAAAGCCTGCAAGCAACCGTCGTTAAAGGCGATTGAAGTGATCGCTGTATTCCACCAGCCCACTGACGCCATTCAGCGCATCATCAGCAAGAGGGTGAACTAAAAACGCCTCATCCGTTTGCGGCCAGCGGCAACGCAGATCGTACTGCGAGGCATTTTTAAACCCCAGACGGCTATAGAACGCCGGATCGCCCAACGTGACGACTGCGGCATAACCAAACTCATTCAGCGAATCCAGCCCTTCATAGACAAGCTGGCGCGCAATGCCCTGGCCGCGATACTGCTCATCGACTGCCAGCGGCGCAAGCCCAACCCATTGCAGCTCTTCACCGGCAACCGTAACCGGGCTAAAGGCCACATAGCCCACAACCTGACCTTCATCATCGGTTGCGACAAATCCCAGCGTGATCAAACCATCCTCACGCAGATTGTGCACCAGCGTGGCTTCGCCTTCACCACCAAAACTACGACGCAATAACGCGTCGATACCGGGTGCATCAATGGGAATTTCAACTCTAATCAGCATGGCTCACCTATAGAAGGTTGTGTCGTTGCGGGCGGCGCTTGCAGGCCGGCCTCAACAAAATCCGCCAGTTGCAGCAGCATCACCCGCAGGGGTTTTGGCATCTGCTCCAGTTCAATGGCGTCCATCAGATTTTTTACGTACAGCCCAAGCTCCGTATCGCCTTCAATCGCCAGCCGACGCTGGAAAAAGAGCGTGTCCGGATCCTGCTTGCGCGCGGCAATCATTAGCAAATCGCTGGCGTCCGCACTGAAGCTGACATCAGCATCAGCTGACTCACGAACAATCAACTGACCATTCTCAACAGAGGTATACCACGTCAGGCCGATATCCCGTACCTGAATACTTAACCAGCGCCCTTCGAGAAACTCAAGCTCTCCGTCCGCCAGCGCCTGCTGGAATTGCCATCGCAGCACCTGCTCCAGCACCTGACGCTTGATGGCGAAAGGTGTGAGCTTAACCGGAACACTTAGTAATGCCGGGCCGAAGTGAACAAGACGTGAGCGCAATGAATCCAACACGGGCTTAACTCCCAGAAATGATAATTGCGGCTATTTTGCCACATTCCCGTAATGGTATAGCGGCGCAAATCAACAATCAGGCAATAAATAGACGGCGGTTATGGCTCCATCAATACGCATTTAACTGCCTCAAATCAAAAATTGTCGCCAGCAGGTTAACTAAAATCCCAGTTCGTTAACAATTTGGCGACCCTGCGGGGTACGTCCGGGCCATCTGGCCCGCTGATTGCAGGATACACTATGGAGTTGCTCTGCCCTGCCGGAAACCTTCCGGCATTGAAGGCGGCTATCGAAAACGGTGCCGATGCGGTTTATATCGGCCTGAAAGATGATACGAACGCCCGCCATTTCGCCGGACTCAACTTTACGGAGAAAAAACTCCAGGAGGCGGTGAGTTTTGTTCATCAGCACCGCCGCAAACTGCATATCGCCATTAATACTTTTGCGCACCCGGATGGTTACCAGCGCTGGGAGCGGGCCGTGGATATGGCCGCACAGATTGGTGCCGATGCGCTGATCCTCGCCGATCTGGCGATGCTGGAATACGCCGCCGAGCGTTATCCGCATATTGAGCGTCATGTCTCCGTGCAGGCCTCCGCCACTAACGAAGAAGCAATTCGCTTTTATCATCGTCACTTTGATGTCGCACGTGTGGTACTGCCGCGCGTTTTATCCATTCATCAGGTGAAACAACTGGCGCGCGTAACGCCCGTTCCGCTGGAGGTCTTCGCTTTCGGCAGCCTGTGCATTATGGCCGAAGGCCGTTGCTACCTCTCCTCCTATCTCACCGGCGAATCGCCCAATACCGTTGGCGCCTGTTCGCCCGCGCGTTTTGTCCGCTGGCAGCAAACGCCGCAAGGGCTGGAATCCCGCCTGAATGACGTGTTGATCGACCGCTATCAGGAGGGTGAAAACGCGGGTTATCCCACGCTGTGCAAAGGGCGTTATCTGGTGGATGGCGAGCGTTATCATGCGCTGGAAGAGCCTACCAGCCTGAATACGCTGGAGCTGTTGCCGGAATTGTTGGCAGCAAATATCGCCTCGGTAAAAATCGAAGGCCGCCAGCGCAGCCCGGCGTACGTCAGCCAGGTGGCGAAGGTGTGGCGTCAGGCTATTGATCGTTGCATAGCCGCGCCGCAGGACTTTGTCCCGCAATCCGCATGGATGGAGACGTTAGGAGCCATGTCGGAAGGCACACAAACCACGCTCGGCGCATATCACCGTAAATGGCAGTAGGTAGACAATGAAATATTCATTAGGGCCGGTCCTTTATTACTGGCCAAAAGAGACGCTGGAAGATTTTTACCGCCAGGCGGCTACCAGCAGCGCTGATGTGATTTATCTTGGCGAGGCGGTGTGCAGCAAGCGTCGCGCGACCAAAGTGGGCGACTGGCTGGATATGGCAAAAGCGCTCGCCAGTAGCGGCAAACAGGTGGTGCTCTCCACGCTGGCGCTGGTGCAAGCCTCTTCAGAATTAAATGAACTGAAGCGCTATGTTGATAACGGCGAATTTCTGCTGGAAGCCAGCGATCTGGGCGTAGTGAACATGTGCGCCGACCGTAAACTGCCGTTCGTCGCCGGGCATGCCCTTAACTGCTATAACGCCGTGACGCTGCGTCTGCTGCTCAAGCAAGGCATGGTGCGCTGGTGTATGCCGGTCGAGCTTTCCCGGGACTGGCTGGTCAATCTGCTCGAACAGTGTGAAACGCTGGGCATTCGTCGGCAGTTTGAGGTAGAAGTGTTGAGCTACGGCCACCTGCCGCTGGCGTATTCCGCCCGCTGCTTTACCGCTCGCTCGGAAGACAGACCAAAAGATGAGTGCGAAACCTGCTGCATTAAATACCCGAACGGGCGCGGCATGGTGTCGCAGGAGAACCAGCAAGTATTTGTTCTCAATGGCATCCAGACGATGAGCGGCTATGTCTATAACCTTGGTAATGAACTGACCTCAATGAACGGGGTTGTCGATATCGTGCGGCTGTCGCCGATGGGACCGGAAACGTTCGCCATGCTCGACGCGTTTAAAGCGAATGAAACGGGCAACGCGCCGCTGCCGCTCGCCGCTCACAGCGACTGTAATGGCTACTGGCGCAGGCTGCCCGGCTTGCAGTTAGAACTTTAATAAAGCTCACTTTGTTAACAGCTTTCAGCAAAGGTTAATGCACTATAAAAGTTACAGCTTTTCTGGCCTGTCCCGCCACTCTGGGCCAGGCTGGAAGAAGACCTTCAATCTGATGACGATGCTGTAGCAAAGTGAGTTTCTATGTCTGAGAAAACAATTCCCTTTTCGGTGCTGGATCTCGCGCCGATCCCACAAGGCTCCTCTGCCCGCGAGGCGTTTACCCATTCGCTGGATCTGGCGAAATTGGCTGAGAAGCGTGGCTATCACCGTTACTGGCTGGCCGAACACCACAATATGACTGGCATCGCCAGCGCCGCGACGTCGGTGCTGATTGGCTACCTTGCCGCCAATACGCAAACCCTGCACCTGGGTTCCGGCGGCGTGATGCTGCCGAACCATTCGCCGCTGGTGATTGCCGAGCAGTTTGGCACGCTGAATACGCTCTATCCGGGACGCATTGATCTGGGTCTCGGCCGCGCGCCGGGTAGCGATCAGCGCACCATGATGGCGTTACGTCGCCATATGAGCGGCGATATCGATAACTTCCCGCGCGATGTAGCCGAACTGGTGGACTGGTTTGACGCCCGCGATCCGAACCCGCATGTCCGCCCTGTGCCGGGTTACGGCGAGCAGATCCCGGTCTGGTTGCTGGGTTCCAGCCTGTACAGTGCGCAACTGGCCGCACAACTCGGCCTGCCGTTTGCTTTTGCCTCGCACTTTGCGCCGGATATGTTGTTCCAGGCTCTGCATCTCTATCGCACGAATTTCAAACCTTCCGCGCGGCTGGAGAAACCTTATGCGATGGTGTGCATCAACATTGTTGTCGCCGACAGCAACCGCGATGCGGAATTCCTCTTTACCTCCATGCAGCAGGCGTTTGTGAAACTGCGTCGGGGTGAAACAGCGCAGTTGCCACCGCCGATCGCCAATATGGATCAGTTCTGGTCACCGTCGGAGCAGTACGGTGTACAGCAAGCGCTGAGCATGTCGCTGGTCGGGGATAAAGCGAAGGTGCGCCACGGGCTGGAGTCGATCCTGCGGGAAACCGACGCGGACGAGATTATGGTTAACGGGCAAATTTTCGATCACCAGGCGCGGCTCTATTCGTTTGAACTGGCGATGCAGGTGAAAGAAGCACTGCTCGGGTAGTTTTTGTCGTGCCGGATGACGGCGTGCGCCTTATCCGGCACGGTGGATTTGCAGGCCGGGTAAGCGCAACGCCACCCGGACTGAAATTACTGATAAACCGGCAGCAGATTAAAGCTGGAAAGCAGGTGTACTGCGGCGTTACCGACGCCAAACAGCAGAATCAGGATAATCATTGGCTTGCCGCCCCAGACGCGAAATGCCGGGCTGCCAAAGCGTTTACGTGACGCATTCGCCAGCAGCGCAGGAACAATTGCCGCCCAAATCGTCGCCGCCAGCCCCGCATAGCCAATGGCATACAGAAAACCATTCGGCCACAGTAAACCACCGACAATCGGCGGTACGAACGTCAGCAAAGCCGTTTTGAAACGTCCAGCCGGTGAATCATCAAACCCAAACAGATCCGCCAGATAATCGAACAGCCCCAAAGTCACACCCAGGAATGAGCTGGCAACCGCAAAGTTTGAGAAAATCACTAACAGCAGATCCAGGCTACGGCTGTTCAACACACCGCTGAGCGCCTGCACCAGTACATCAATGTTGCCGCCCTTCGCTGCAATCTCAATAAATGCCGGACGCGGGATATTGCCCATCGTCACCAGCAGCCAGACAACATACAGTCCCAGCGCCAGTAACGTGCCGTAGACCAGGCAACGGGTGATGGTGCGCGGATCTTTGCCGTAGTATTTCATCAGGCTTGGAACGTTGCCGTGATAGCCAAATGAGGCAAGACAAAACGGCAGCGTCATCAGCAAATAGGGCGTATAGGATGCGTCGCTTTGCGCCACATTAAATAACGTCGCGGGCTGCACGTGCCCGAGCAGGCTGCCAAAGGTGAGGAAAAAAGTGATCACTTTCGCCCCCAGCACAATCGCCGTCATGCGGCTGACTGCGTGCGTGGAGAGCCAAACGATAAAAGCAACACCCAACGCAAAACACAATCCCGCCAGACGCGGCGACACGTCCAGCGACATTTCGGCAAAGGTGTGATGCAGAATGGAGCCGCTCGCTGAAATGTAAGCGTAAGTCAGAATATAGAGCACGAAGGCAATCGAGACGCCATTCACCAGATTCCAGCTTTTTCCCAGCAGATCTTTGGTGATGGTGTCGAAACTTGCCCCGCTGTGATAGTTAAGGTTGGCCTCAAGGATCATTAAACCCGAGTGCAGCATACAGAACCAGGTAAACAACAGTGCCAGCAGTGACCAAAAGAACCACGCGCCGGACATCACTACGGGCAATGAGAACATGCCTGCGCCAATGATGGTGCCGCCGATAATTACCACCCCGCCGAACAGCGAAGGGGAAGCCTGTGTGGTTGTCAGTGTCGACATCTGAAATATTCTCCTGTGGATTCAAAGCCTGGATTCAGGCCGCCGCATTGTACCAGTACAAGAGTACATTTCAGATAAAAAAAGCCCCGATCGTTTTGACCGGGGCTGTATCTTTTTCTTTACAGATCGTAAGGAAAATTATGCGTCGTTGCGACGACGGCTGGAGCTTTCGTCACGATCGCGGCGCGGCGCACGACGTTCGCCAGCAAAACTACGGCCTTCCTGACGCTCACCGCTGAAACGACGGCCTTCGCCACGACCGCCTTCACGACGTTCGCCACCGAAGCCACCACGGCGCTCACCGGCACCGGCACCGCCACCGCGACGTTCGTTACGCTCGCGCGGCTGTGCATCGCCCAGCAACTGCATATTCATCGGTTTGTTGAGAATACGCGTACGCGTGAAGTGCTGCAGAACTTCACCCGGCATACCTTTCGGCAGCTCAATGGTGGAGTGGGAACCAAACAGCTTGATGTTACCAATATAACGGCTGCTGATATCGCCTTCATTAGCAATCGCGCCGACGATATGACGAACTTCAACACCGTCATCACGGCCCACTTCAATGCGGTACAGTTCCATTTCACCAACGTCACGACGTTCACGACGCGGGCGATCTTCACCACCGCGCTCGGAACGCTCGCCACGCGGGCTGCGGTCATTGCGATCGCCACGGCGTTCGAAACGGTCATCACGCTCGCGGAATTCACGCTTAGGACGCATCGGCGCATCCGGCGGCAGAATCAGCGGACGTTCGCCCTGTGCCATTTTCAGCAGCGCAGCGGCCAGCGTTTCAATGTCCATCTCTTCTTCAGAAGAAGGCTGGATTTTTGCCAGCAGCGCGCGGTATTGATCCAGATCGCTGCTTTCCAGCTGCTGCTGTACTTTCGCGGCGAATTTTTCCAGACGGCGTTTGCCAAGCAGTTCTGCGTTCGGCAGTTCAACTTCCGGAATGGTCAGCTTCATGGTGCGTTCAATGTTGCGCAGCAGACGGCGCTCGCGGTTCTCAACGAACAGCAGTGCGCGGCCAGCGCGACCCGCACGACCGGTACGGCCGATACGGTGAACGTAGGATTCAGAATCCATCGGAATGTCGTAGTTAACGACCAGGCTGATACGCTCAACGTCCAGACCACGCGCCGCAACGTCTGTTGCGATCAGGATATCAAGACGACCATCTTTCAGGCGTTCCAGGGTCTGCTCACGCAGCGCCTGGTTCATGTCGCCGTTCAGCGCAGCGCTGTTATAGCCGCTGCGCTCCAGGGCTTCAGCCACTTCCAGCGTCGCGTTTTTGGTACGAACGAAGATGATCGCCGCATCAAAATCTTCCGATTCGAGGAAACGAACCAGCGCTTCGTTTTTGCGCATGCCGTACACCGTCCAGTAGCTCTGGCTGATGTCCGGGCGAGTGGTTACGCTGGACTGAATGCGCACTTCCTGCGGCTCTTTCATAAAGCGGCGGGTAATGCGACGGATCGCTTCCGGCATGGTTGCAGAGAACAGCGCGGTCTGATGACCTTCCGGGATCTGCGCCATAATCGTTTCAACGTCTTCGATAAAGCCCATGCGCAGCATTTCGTCGGCTTCATCCAGAACCAGACCGCTCAGTTTAGAGAGATCCAGCGTACCGCGTTTCAGGTGATCCAGCAGACGCCCCGGCGTACCGACGACGATCTGCGGCCCCTGGCGCAGGGCACGTAATTGCACGTCATAACGTTGGCCGCCGTACAGAGCAACCACGTTTACGCCATGCATATGTTTAGAAAAATCGGTCATTGCTTCAGCTACCTGAACCGCCAGTTCGCGGGTCGGAGCAAGCACAAGGATCTGCGGCGCACGCAGGTCCGGATCGATGTTATGGAGCAGCGGAAGAGAAAACGCTGCGGTTTTACCGCTACCAGTCTGGGCCATGCCCAGTACGTCACGACCAGATAGCAGGTGCGGAATGCACTCAGCCTGGATCGGAGATGGTTTTTCGTAACCGAGATCGTTCAGGGCTTCAAGGATAGGAGCCTTCAGCCCCAGATCTGCAAAAGTGGTTTCGAATTCAGCCATGTAGTACAAGTGCCTCTATGTCATTGGCGGCCAGTCTACATAACTCATCGTGAAAATGATTAGCAATTTTCATTGAAAAGTGTGAACCGGCTCAAAGTAGGTTAATTAACGAACAATGAAGCCCTCACCCGCGAAGATGATGGCAATCAAAAGAGATTACGGGCTGATATGTTCGTCAGCTATTGCTGGTCCGATTCTGCCAGGTCATCGTGCTCCTGGCCCAAGAGCGCTAATTCCAACAATGCGTAACGGTGCTCAACAAAATTATGGACGTTGTTGGCAACCGTTAGTTTGAACAGTGCCGTGGCGCTGTCCTTATCCCCCAGACTTAGGTAATACTTACCTAAATAGAAGTTGGTTTCACTGAGATGCTCAGCGAGCGAGGTGTTATCCGTTGCGTCTGCCTTCAGGCGATCCATCAGCGTTGCTTCGCTAATGTCACCGAGGTAGAACTCGACAATATTCCATCCCCATTGTTCCTTATCCGATTTTTCGAAGCGCTGTTTCAGTGCTTCTTTTGCCTGCTTCTCATCAAGCTTTCGCTCAACGATGTAAAGCCACAGGCTACGGAAAGGATCATTAGGATCGTCTTGATAAAACGCCAGCAGATCATCTTGCGCTAACTTATCGCGACCGCCGTAATACAATGCGATCCCGCGATTTAAGTGCGCGTAGTTGTAAGTTGGATCAAGCTCAAGTACAGAATCAAACGCTTCATAGGCAGCATCAAAATTGCCTGCCTGCGTTAAATAAATGCCTAAGTAGTTGAATACTTCGGGCATATCCGGTCGAATTGCCAGCGCTTGTGAGAAATCATTCCGCGCTAAGGCCCTCAGACCGAGACTATCATACAACACTCCGCGCTCATATAAAAGCTGTGCGCGTTCGTCATCGGTTAAAGCCCGACTGGCAAGAATTTGTTCCATGCGTGCCAGAATCACTTCTTGCTGCAAAGTCGGTTGCAATGGCACCGCGAGGACTTCGCTCTTACGCCAGGCAGAGTTGCTGCATCCTGCCAGCGTTAAAGCTGTCGCAACGAAACACCAGCGCAAAAAAGGCTTCATTTCCCACTCCCGAAGACAACAATTGGATGAACGTCCTGTCCCCCGGCTGCAAACATGGCGTCCTGCCTGCAAATAAGCCCTCCGCCTGATGTCGGAGGGCAAAGGCAACCTTACTCGCCCTGCTCTGCTTGCGGCGCTTCTAACGCTTCAGCAGGCTGAGTTTGTTCAGTCGCTTCTTTGATACTCAGACGAATACGGCCCTGGCGATCAACCTCCAGAACTTTCACCGGAACTTCCTGGCCCATCTGCAGATAATCGGTCACTTTCTCAACGCGCTTATCAGCGATCTGAGAGATGTGTACCAGACCTTCTTTACCGCCGCCGATGGCAACAAACGCACCAAAGTCAACGATACGGGTCACTTTACCATTGTAGATACGGCCCACTTCGATCTCAGCGGTGATTTCTTCGATACGGCGAATAGCGAATTTCGCTTTTTCACCGTCGGTGGCCGCGATTTTCACGGTACCGTCGTCTTCGATTTCAATAGTGGTGCCCGTTTCTTCGGTCAATGCACGGATAACAGAACCGCCTTTACCGATAACGTCTTTGATTTTGTCCGGGTTGATCTTAATGGTGTGGATACGCGGTGCGAACTCAGAGATATCGCCACGCGGCGCGTTAATCGCCTGCTCCATCACGCTCAGGATATGCAGACGTGCACCTTTAGCCTGGTTCAGCGCGACCTGCATGATCTCTTTGGTGATACCTTCAATTTTGATATCCATCTGCAGTGCAGAGATACCGTCGCGGGAACCCGCTACTTTGAAGTCCATATCGCCCAGGTGATCTTCATCGCCAAGGATGTCAGACAGAACAACAAAGTTGTCGCCTTCTTTCACCAGACCCATTGCGATACCTGCAACGGCTGCTTTCACCGGCACGCCCGCATCCATCAGCGCCAGAGAAGCGCCACACACGGAAGCCATGGAAGAAGAACCGTTGGATTCGGTGATTTCAGAAACCACACGAACGGTGTACGGGAATTTTTCCGCATCCGGCATTACTGCCAGCACGCCGCGTTTTGCCAGACGACCGTGACCGATTTCACGACGCTTCGGCGAACCAACCATCCCGGTTTCCCCTACGGAGTACGGAGGGAAGTTATAGTGGAACAGGAAAGAGTCAGTGCGCTCGCCCATCAGCTCGTCGATGATCTGAGCATCACGCGCAGTGCCCAGCGTTGCCGTTACCAGCGCCTGAGTTTCACCACGGGTGAACAGTGCAGAACCGTGAGTACGCGGCAGAACACCGGTACGAACGTCCAGACCACGGATCATATCTTTTTCGCGGCCATCGATGCGCGGTTCGCCAGCCAGTACGCGGCTACGGACGACATTTTTCTCGATAGCGTGCAGGATTTCGCCCAGCTCGTTAGCGTCCAGCGTTTCGTCTTCGGCTGTCAGAGTCGCGATAGTTTCAGATTTGATCACATCAACCTGAGCGTAACGTTCCTGTTTGTCGGTGATGCGGTAGGCATCGCTCAGACGAGATTCTGCCAAAGCAGCAACGCGCGCGTTCAGCGCTTCGTTTACCGCTTCCGGCTGCCAGTCCCAACGCGGTTTACCGGCTTCTTTCACCAGATCGTTGATGTTCTGGATAACAACTTGCTGCTGCTCGTGGCCAAATACCACAGCGCCCAGCATTTGATCTTCGCTCAGCAGTTCTGCTTCGGATTCCACCATCAGAACAGCCGCTTCAGTACCGGCAACAACCAGGTCCAGCTTGCTCGCTTTCAGCTCTTCCTGGGTCGGGTTCAGCACGTACTGGTCGTTGATATAGCCCACGCGAGCAGCGCCGATCGGACCATTGAACGGGATACCGGACAGAGACAGGGCTGCGGAGGCACCGATCATCGCGACGATATCCGGGTTAACCTGCGGGTTAACGGAAACGACGGTGGCAATAACCTGAACTTCATTAACGAAGCCTTCCGGGAACAGCGGGCGAACCGGGCGGTCAATCAGACGCGCAATCAGGGTTTCACCTTCGCTCGGACGGCCTTCACGACGGAAGAAACCACCGGGGATTTTACCAGCAGCGTAGGTACGCTCCTGATAGTTAACGGTCAACGGGAAAAAGTCCTGACCTGGTTTCGCTTTTTTCTGGCCAACAACGGTCACAAATACCGCGGTGTCATCCATGCTTACCATTACGGCAGCGGTGGCCTGACGCGCCATCATGCCGGTTTCCAGCGTAACGGTATGTTGACCGTACTGGAATTTACGAACGATCGGATTCAGCAAAATTCTGTCCTTTCTTAATGAATGTCAGCACACCAAAGGCGTGCTGACAATTAAACCGAATCTTCATGCATCCTCGCGACTAATGACAACCCTAACCCGCCCCATTGCGGATAAAGCCTCTCATTAGCCGCGCGAACCTCTGCAGTGAAGACATACATGGCAACAATACATTAGTTTACTGCCAATTGCTGCCGCCTGGTTGAAAAAAGGGGCCATAAAGGCCCCTTCTTGAAACTCGCCAGACTTAGCGACGCAGACCCAAACGCTCGATCAGCGAGGTGTAGCGTGCAACATCTTTGCGTTTCAGGTAGTCGAGCAGTTTACGACGCTGAGAAACCATGCGCAGCAGACCACGACGGCTGTGGTGATCTTTTTTGTGCTCTGCAAAGTGACCCTGCAGGTGGTTGATCTGTGCAGTCAGCAGAGCAACCTGGACATCGGTAGAACCGGTGTCGTTTGCATCACGACCAAACTCAGAAACGATTTTAGCTGTAGCTTCAGTACTTAGAGACATTTTAAAACTCCAAAGTATTTATAAATGAAAGGGCGCCGATCTCTAATTCAGCGCTCCAGGGTTTAGCGCCGGGCAATGTTAAATACATGGCCCAACGTTAAGCGGCAATATTCTACTCGTAGTGACAGGTTCTCGCAAGGTAAGCCCGTTATACAGCAGGATACTCTACAACCAGACGACGCGGCGCCACACGGCCATCATCATCCATCTCACCCATACCGATAAATTTACCTTCATCACCTTCCGTCACGCGTACCAGGCCCTTTTTGGGCGCGGCTGATGCACGTACCGGCTGACCGTTTTTGAAATACGCGGCCACGACAGAAGGAATATTGACGACAGGAAAATCGGATGCCGGGCTGTCCATCGGCATCAACAGCGGATCCAGTAGCTGCGCCGCCGGAATATTCTGCTGCTCAGCCTGGGCAACCAGCTCGTGCAGGTGCTCCAGGGTGACCATCCGCTCAACCGGGTATTTGCTCACCGCCAGACGACGCAGATAGATAACATGCGCGCCACAACCCAGCTTCTCACCCAGATCGTCAATAATGGTGCGGATGTAAGTCCCTTTAGAACAGTGGATTTCCAGCTCCAGCTCATTACCTTCATGACGAATAAATAGCAGCTCATAAACGGTTATAGGCCGGGCTTCACGCGGCACTTCAATACCCTGGCGTGCATACTCGTAGAGTTTCTTTCCCTGATATTTCAGCGCGGAATACATTGACGGCACTTGCTGCGTATCACCACGGAAACTCTCCAGCGCCGCAGCCAATTGCTCGTCGGTAAAGATTACCGGACGCTCTTCGACAATTTGCCCGTCCGCATCAGAAGTATCAGTTCGCTGGCCCAGCCGCGCAATGACCCGATAGCGTTTATCAGAATCCAGCAGATACTGGGAAAACTTTGTCGCTTCGCCCAGACAAATCGGCAACATACCGGTCGCCAGCGGATCCAGCGCCCCGGTATGCCCGGCACGGTTAGCATTGTAGAGGCGTTTGACCTTTTGCAGCACATCATTGCTCGACGCGCCCTGCTGTTTATCAAGCAGCAGCACGCCATGCACGTCGCGACCACGACGACGAGGACGACTCATCAGTCCTCCTTGCTGTCGTCCGGATTCACACGACGTTCGTCATCGTGCTTCACCACGCTGGTCACCAGGTTGGACATACGCATTCCTTCCACCAGCGAATTGTCGTAGAAGAAGGTCAATTCCGGCACGATACGCAGACGCATCGCTTTACCCAGCAGGGTACGAATAAAACCGGAAGCGTCCTGTAGCGCTTTGATGCCCGCTTTAACAGAAGCTTCATCTTTGTCGTTAAGGAAGGTAACAAACACTTTGGCATAAGCCAGATCGCGGGAAACTTCAACACCGGATACGGTGGTCATCATCCCCAGTCGCGGATCTTTGATTTCACGCTGCAGGATAATCGCAATTTCTTTTTGCAGTTCCTGGGCTACGCGCTGCGGGCGACCGAATTCTTTCGCCATAATAATTCTCCAGACTAAAAAGGGGCCGTAGCCCCTTTTGATATACTGCCGGGTGGCGCTTCGCTTACCCGGCCTACAATATTTGTATCCACGATGAATTGCGGGTTACAGCAGTGCGGCAACTTCGTGCCCCCCAGGAGCACAGATACCTCTCTAACTGGGGTACAAAACATGCCACCAACGCAGCAGCCCGAAAGGCGATGCGGATTACTCGATTGTGCGCTGAATTTCGATAATCTCGAACACTTCGATCATATCGCCAGTGCGCACATCGTTGTAGTTCTTCACGCCAATACCACATTCCATGCCGTTACGGACTTCGTTCACGTCATCTTTGAAGCGACGCAGGGATTCCAGTTCGCCTTCATAGATAACCACGTTGTCGCGCAGGACGCGGATCGGGTTGTGACGTTTAACCACGCCTTCAGTAACCATACAGCCTGCGATCGCGCCGAATTTCGGTGATTTGAACACATCACGAACTTCCGCCAGACCGATGATCTGCTGTTTCAGTTCTGGAGAGAGCATACCGCTCATCGCTGCTTTCACTTCGTCGATCAGGTTATAGATGACCGAGTAGTAACGCAGATCCAGGCCTTCAGCTTCGATCACACGACGCGCA
The DNA here is from genome assembly GCF_003028445.1 of Kosakonia sp. H7A. Lineage (NCBI taxonomy): Bacteria > Pseudomonadati > Pseudomonadota > Gammaproteobacteria > Enterobacterales > Enterobacteriaceae > Kosakonia > Kosakonia sp. H7A. Next base: position 235,989 of record NZ_PYTZ01000005.1, read on the forward strand.
GAAGCATCAGCACGAACGTTAAAGCCAACCAGAATAGCGTTGGACGCAGCAGCCAGAGTCGCGTCGGTTTCGGTGATACCACCTACGCCGGAACCCACGATCTTCACTTTCACTTCTTCAGTAGAGAGTTTCAGCAGAGAATCGGAGATCGCTTCCACAGAGCCCTGAACGTCAGCCTTCAGTACGATGTTCACTTCATGAACTTCGCCTTCAGTCATGTTGGCAAACATGTTTTCCAGTTTGGATTTCTGCTGACGCGCCAGTTTAACTTCACGGAATTTGCCCTGACGATACAGCGCAACTTCACGCGCTTTCTTCTCGTCACGCACAACGGTTGCTTCATCACCCGCAGCCGGAACGCCGGAAAGACCGAGGATTTCCACCGGAATAGACGGACCCGCTTCAGTGACTTCACGGCCCAGCTCGTCACGCATCGCACGCACACGACCGTATTCGAAGCCGCACAGAACGATATCGCCTTTATGCAGTGTACCTTCGCGAACCAGAACGGAAGCCACCGGACCACGACCTTTATCCAGGAAGGATTCGATAACTACACCGCTCGCCATACCTTTACGGACAGCTTTCAGCTCCAGGACTTCGGCCTGCAGCAGGATTGCATCCAGCAGGTCGTCGATACCTGTACCAGCTTTCGCGGAAACGTGTACGAACTGGCTTTCGCCGCCCCACTCTTCCGGGATGATGCCGTACTGAGCCAGCTCGTTTTTAACGCGATCTGGATCGGCTTCAGGTTTATCAATCTTGTTCACTGCAACCACCACCGGCACCTGAGCTGCTTTCGCATGCTGGATAGCTTCGATGGTTTGCGGCATGACGCCGTCATCGGCAGCAACAACCAGAACAACGATATCCGTTGCCTGAGCACCACGGGCACGCATTGCGGTAAACGCGGCGTGGCCTGGGGTATCCAGGAAGGTGATCATGCCGTTGTCGGTTTCGACGTGGTATGCACCAATGTGCTGAGTAATGCCGCCCGCTTCGCCGGAAGCTACTTTCGTCGAACGAATGTAGTCCAGCAGAGAGGTTTTACCATGGTCAACGTGACCCATGATGGTCACGACCGGCGCGCGCGGTTCAGCCGCTGCACCAGTATCACGGTCGCTCATTACCGCTTCTTCCAGCTCGTTTTCACGACGCAGGATAACTTTGTGGCCCATTTCTTCAGCAACGAGCTGCGCGGTTTCCTGATCGATAACCTGGTTGATGGTGGCCATCGCACCCAGTTTCATCATAGCTTTGATGACCTGAGAGCCTTTAACGGCCATCTTGTTCGCCAGTTCGCCAACGGTGAGGGTTTCACCGATTACCACGTCACGGTTAACCGCCTGCGCCGGCTTCTGGAAGCCCTGCTGCAGAGTGGAACCTTTACGCTGTCTGTTGCCTTTACCGCCGCGTACGGCTGCACGCGCTTCTTCACGGTCGGCTTTGCTTTCAGCGTGCTTGTTACCTTTTTTCGGACGCGGAGCTTTAGCGGTACGACCACGACCACGACCGCCTTCAACTTCGCGATCGCTATCATCTTCCGCCTGACGAGCGTGCTGAGAGGTGGTCACGTGATAATCACCGACAGTCTCTTCTTCATCGCTGCTGGCTACCCAGCCATTTTCATTTTGTTCCGCCATACGACGAGCTTCTTCCGCTACGCGGCGCGCATTTTCTTCCAGTTTGCGGCGAGCCTCTTCTTCCGCTTTGCGCTTGAGTTCTTGCGCTTCAGCTTCGCGACGGGCTTTCTCCGTCTGGGCTGCCCTGGTCATTTCGTCAGATTGTTGGTTGCTCACTTTGCTATTTTCCGCAGCCTCGCGTTTTGCATTTTCAGCATGTTCGCGTTTAGCTTTTTCTTCAGCTTCACGTTTCAGGCGACTTTCGGCCTCACGCTTCGCTTTTTCCTCGGCTTCGCGCTCAGCGGCTTCCTCTGCTTCACGACGGGCCTTCTCTTCCGCTTCACGCATCGCCTCTTCTTCCGCAGCGAGACGTTCAGCCTCTTGTGGATCGCGTTTTACAAAGGTGCGTTTTTTACGGACTTCGATCTGCACCGATTTACTTTTACCACCGGTGCCCTGGATACTTAATGTGCTGCGCGTTTTGCGCTGCAGCGTCAGCTTATCAGGCGACGAACCATGTTCACGGTTCAGGTGCGCCAGGAGCGTCTGCTTTTCTTGTGCCGTCACTGAGTCTTCAGCGGACTTGCGGATCCCTGCATCAGCAAATTGCTGTACCAGGCGGTCCACAGAGGTCTGAATCTCAGCGGCCAGCGTTTTTACGGTTACATCTGTCATGCTGTTCCTTCCTGCTACAGTTTATTACGCTTCGTCACCAAACCAGCAAATATTACGTGCGGCCATGATGAGCTCACCTGCTTTCTCGTCGGTTAACCCTTCGATATCACTCAGGTCATCCACGCCTTGCTCGGCGAGGTCTTCAAGCGTACAAACACCACGAGCAGCCAGTTTGAAAGCCAATGCACGATCCAGACCTTCCAGATTCAGCAGGTCTTCAGCCGGCTCTTTATTGCCGAGACTCTCTTCCTGCGCCAATGCCAGAGTAGTCAGGGCATTTTTCGCACGGTCGCGCAGGGCTTCAACGGTGTCTTCATCCAGACCGTCGATTTCCAGCAGCTCTTTAATTGGCACATAGGCCAGTTCTTCCAGCGTAGAGAAACCTTCTTCGACCAGGACGGTAGCGAAATCTTCGTCAATATCCAGGTAACGGGTGAAGGTATCAATTGCCGCATGCGCTTCAGCCTGATGCTTGGACTGCAGATCTTCAACGGTCATAACGTTGAGTTCCCAGCCGCTCAGCTGAGACGCAAGACGCACGTTCTGACCATTACGGCCGATAGCTTGCGCCAGGTTACCCGCCTCAACGGCGATATCCATGGTGTGCTTGTCTTCATCCACAACGATAGAAGCAACATCTGCCGGCGCCATTGCGTTGATCACGAACTGAGCCGGATTGTCATCCCACAGCACGATATCGATACGCTCGCCGCCCAGCTCGGTTGAAACCGCCTGAACGCGCGCGCCACGCATACCAACGCAAGCGCCGACCGGATCGATACGCTTATCGTTGGTCTTCACAGCGATTTTGGCGCGTGAACCCGGATCGCGGGCTGCAGCTTTAATCTCAATCACTTCTTCGCCGATTTCCGGCACTTCGATGCGGAACAATTCGATCAGCATTTCCGGTTTGGAACGCGTGACGAACAGTTGAGCGCCGCGCGCTTCAGGACGCACTGCATACAGTACGCCACGGATTCGGTCGCCCGGACGGAAGTTTTCACGCGGCAGCATATCCTCACGCAGGATCACGGCTTCAGCGTTGTTACCGAGGTCAAGAGTGATGTTATCGCGGTTAACTTTCTTCACCACGCCAGTGATGATTTCGCCTTCGTGTTCACGGAACTGATCGACCACCATAGCGCGCTCAGCTTCACGCACTTTCTGTACGATAACCTGCTTCGCAGTTTGCGTGGTGATACGGTCAAAGGTCACGGATTCAATCTGATCTTCGACGTAATCGCCGACATTCAGACTTTCGTCTTCGTAGCGTGCCGCTTCAAGCGTGATTTCACGCGTCGGTTGAGTTACCTCTTCAACAACCATCCAGCGACGGAAAGTATCGAAATCACCACTTTTACGATCGATACTTACGCGTACATCGATCTCTTGTTCATATTTTTTCTTGGTTGCTGTAGCTAAAGCACTTTCCAGCGCTTCAAAGATTTTTTCACGCGGAAGCGACTTTTCGTTAGAAACAGCTTCAACAACAGCCAAAATTTCTTTGTTCATCGGGGGCCTTTCACCTCAATCCAGACTGTTAAAAGTGGGGGACCAGGTTCGCTTTCTGAATATTACTCAATGCGAACACTTCATCTTTACCTTCGACCGTAACGGTGATCATCTCGCCATCGACATCTTTAATGATGCCCTGCCATTTACGGCGGTTCTGTACCGCCATACGTAGCACCAGCGAGACTTCGTCGCCCTTAAAGCGCGCATAGTGCTCAGCCGTAAACAAAGGACGCTCAAGACCTGGTGAGGAAACTTCCAGGTTGTAAGCAACGGTAATCGGATCTTCAACATCCAGTACCGCACTGACCTGGTGGCTGACATCAGCGCAATCATCAACATTGATGCCATCTTCACTATCAATATAGATGCGCAGCGTAGATGTGCGACCACGCACAAATTCGATACCGACCAGTTCATAGCCCAGTGCTTCAACCGGCGCCGTAATCATCTCTGTTAATTTTTGCTCTAATGTGGACAAGTCCACCCCCAAGACATAAAAAAAGGGCGTATAGCCCAGTTATTTCGTACTCAGATAACAAAAAACCCCGATAAATCGGGGCTTTAAATAACTGAACCCTATAGCCGCAACTGCGGCCTGGAGAACCTTCCGTGAGTATTTTTCTCAAATCCAGCTACGAAGGCGTTAAGTCTTCATAGTATATTTGAAAAAAAACACTTAGGGAAAGTGGTTGCGGGGGCCGGATTTGAACCGACGACCTTCGGGTTATGAGCCCGACGAGCTACCAGGCTGCTCCACCCCGCGCCTGAAACGTGGCAAATTCTACCCGGTTGAGCGCGAATTTGCAAATAATGCTGGGATTTGGTACCGAAGACGGGACGTAAAATCGGCCTACATTATATTGATAAATATAACTATCTGTCAACCGTATGTTATGTGCATCCTGTACACTTCCGACTATGCATTTTATTGCGGCAAATTATGCCTGTATAAAAGATGTCTTATACCAATAATTCCGATGAAAATTGCACTCTTCTCTTCCGGTCATCGCCAAAAAATGATTAAATGAAAACTCATTTATTTTGCATAACCATTCACTGAGATTTTCAAAATGAGTGGCAAATAGTATGGCGTGGCTGTTAAGCCTCTCACCATCTGTCTATCAAGCAGGGATTTTTTTATGACGACGATTCTCAAGCATCTTCCTACAGGTCAACGTATTGGTATCGCTTTCTCCGGCGGCCTGGACACCAGTGCAGCGCTGCTGTGGATGCGCCAGAAAGGCGCGGTTCCATATGCATACACCGCAAATCTGGGTCAACCGGATGAGGATGACTATGACGCGATTCCCCGTCGCGCGAAGGAATATGGTGCGGAAAATGCCCGCCTGATCGACTGCCGCAAGCAACTGGTCGCTGAAGGCATCGCAGCCATTCAGTGCGGCGCGTTCCACAATACCACGGGCGGTTTGACCTATTTCAACACCACCCCGCTCGGCCGCGCAGTTACCGGTACCATGCTGGTTGCAGCAATGAAAGAAGATGGCGTGAATATCTGGGGTGATGGCAGCACCTACAAAGGAAACGATATTGAGCGTTTCTATCGCTACGGGCTGCTGACCAACGCGGAGCTGAAAATCTACAAGCCATGGCTTGATACTGATTTTATCGATGAACTGGGCGGTCGTCAGGAAATGTCTGAATTCATGACTGCCTCCGGTTTTGATTACAAAATGTCAGCAGAAAAAGCGTACTCAACCGATTCCAACATGCTGGGCGCGACGCATGAAGCGAAGGATCTCGAATTCCTTAACTCCAGCGTTAAAATCGTCAACCCAATCATGGGCGTTAAATTCTGGGATGAGAGCGTCAAAATTCAGGCCGAAGAAGTGACTGTCCGTTTTGAACGTGGTCATCCGGTAGCGTTGAATGGTAAAACCTTTGCCGATGACGTTGAACTGATGCTCGAAGCGAACCGCATTGGCGGACGTCATGGTCTGGGCATGAGTGACCAGATTGAAAACCGTATCATCGAAGCGAAAAGCCGTGGTATTTACGAAGCACCGGGGATGGCTCTACTGCATATCGCATATGAACGTCTGTTAACCGGTATTCACAATGAAGATACCATCGAGCAGTATCACGCTCATGGCCGTCAATTGGGTCGTCTGCTGTATCAGGGCCGTTGGTTCGATCCGCAAGCGCTGATGCTGCGTGACTCTTTACAACGTTGGGTGGCCAGTGCGATCACGGGTGAGGTAACGCTGGAGCTGCGTCGCGGCAATGATTACTCGATCCTCAATACCGTATCCGACAATCTGACTTACAAAGCAGAACGCCTGACGATGGAAAAAGGCGAGTCTGTGTTCTCTCCGGATGACCGTATTGGGCAGTTAACTATGCGCAACCTGGATATCACTGATACCCGCGAGAAACTCTTCAATTACGTGCAAACCGGATTGATCTCCACCACTTCCGGCAATGGTCTGCCGCAGGTAGAGAATCAGGAGAACAGCGAGAAGAAATAATCGCTGACGGATTAAAAAAGACGCCTGATGGCGTCTTTTTTATTGTCTCTCTTTCCGGATTACAGACGAAAAAAAAGACATCTTACGATGTCTTTTTTCCGGAATATTGGTACCGAGGACGGGACTTGAACCCGTAAGCCCAATCGGGCACTACCACCTCAAGGTAGCGTGTCTACCAATTCCACCACCTCGGCACGACTTACTTAATGCGGGATATCGCTTGTCGGCTGCGCCGGCGCTGCAGGCTGAGTTTGTTCACTCTTCGCCGGTGCGCTCAGATTTTCCCACTCGCTTCCTTTATTGGTTTTATTGCTGTTAACGTTACCCAGCACAAGGCTGATGATAAAAAACAGGGTTGCCAGTATACCAGTCGTGCGAGTCATGAAGTTGCCAGAACCACTTGAACCGAACAACGTGCCAGACGCGCCAGCGCCAAAGGAGGCTCCCATATCAGCGCCTTTACCTTGTTGCAGCATAATCATGGCAACAAGCGCCAGTGCCACAATAAGGAAAACAACTAAAAGAGCTTCGTACATAATCAACCTGTTCCTTGCGGTATTGCCGCAGCAAATGCTTCAACCAATAAAAGTGGGGCGTTTTCTGCTTTCCCACTGAAGCGGGTGTGAATACTAACCAAAGCGAATGACCTTCGCAAGGGCAATTTCAGTGCATTTTATCAAGTGCGGAAAAAAACAGCAAAACTACAACTTCTGTCCCGTTAAAAGGCAGCAATAGCCGCCTTTTTAAGCACTTATCACACCATTATACGGCTTTCACCGCGTCGGCAATGCGATTTGCCATCTCCGTCACCTGAGCTTCGTCTTCGCCTTCCACCATCACACGGATTAACGGCTCGGTCCCCGACTTACGCAACAGCACGCGTCCACGGTTACCCAGGGTAGCTTCCACCTCAGATGTCGTCGTTTTTACATGCTCATCTTCCAGGGGATCACCTTTGCCAGCCGTAAAGCGCACGTTGACAAGCACCTGCGGGAACATCTTCATACCGCTACATAAATCGTGCAGTGACATATGGTTGCGTACCATTGCCGCCACAACCTGCAAACCAGCAACGATACCATCTCCGGTCGTCGTTTTATCCAGCAGGATCACATGCCCGGAGTTCTCTGCACCAATGCGCCAGCCTTTTTCCTGCATTTTTTCGAGGACATAGCGATCGCCTACTTTGGCACGAGCAAAAGGAATGCCCAATTGCTTGAGCGCCAGCTCCAGCCCCATATTGCTCATCAGCGTGCCTACAGCGCCGCCACGCAATTGCCCCTGACGCAAACCTTCACGCGCAATGATATACATGATCTGGTCGCCATCCACTTTGTTACCTTCATGGTCCACCATGATGACGCGATCGCCATCGCCATCAAAAGCGATGCCAAGATCCGCTTTCTCTGCCAGAACGCGTTGCTGCAATGCACTGACATCCGTGGCACCGCATTTTTCATTGATATTTACGCCATCAGGTTCACAACCCATGGCGATGACTTTCGCGCCCAGCTCGCGGAACACATTCGGTGCGATGTGGTAAGTTGCCCCGTTAGCGCAATCAACGACGATTTTTAGCTCATTCAGGCTCAGTTCATTGGGGAATGTGGCTTTGCAGAATTCAATATAACGTCCTGCAGCATCAACAATGCGGCTTGCTTTACCCAGTTCAGCGGAATCGACGCAGGTCAGTTCTTTCTCCATTTCTGCTTCAATCGCCTCTTCAACCGCATCAGGCAATTTAGTGCCATCGATTGAGAAGAACTTGATACCGTTGTCATAAAACGGGTTATGCGATGCGGAAATAACAATACCGGCTTCAGCACGGAAAGTGCGGGTCAGATAGGCCACAGCCGGTGTCGGCATCGGCCCGGTAAAGGAGGCGGACAACCCCGCTGCCGCCAGCCCGGCTTCAAGAGCGGATTCCAGCATATAACCGGAAATACGGGTGTCCTTACCAATAATAATCTTCCGTGAACCGTGGCGTGCCAGTACTTTTCCGGCAGCCCAACCCAGCTTGAGAACAAAATCCGGGGTGATCGGTGCGTCGCCTACTCGGCCACGAATGCCATCGGTGCCAAAATATTTACGATTACTCATAGCGTTTATTTTCCTTCGCTGACAGCGTGGCTTCAACCACCCGCATAGCTTCTACCGTTTCTTTTACATCGTGAACACGAATAATCTGCGCGCCCTGCATTGCCGCAATCACCGCACACGCAAGACTCCCACTTAAACGCTCAGAAGGACCGACATTGAGCAGTTGTCCTACCATGGATTTACGTGACATCCCAACCAGCAGCGGCAACCCAAAGTGATGAAATTCCGCTAGGCGGGCCAGCAGCGCATAATTGTGCGAGAGATTCTTACCGAAACCGAATCCCGGGTCGAGTATCAATTTCTCTTTTGCGATACCTGCCTTTTCGCAACGGGCAATATGTTCGACAAAGAAGCGATTTACATCAGCAAACACATCGTCGTACTTCGGCGCTTCTTGCATTGTTTTTGGTTGTCCCTGCATATGCATCAGACACACCGGTAAACCGGTCTCAGCGGCAGCGTCTATTGCACCCGGCTCCGTCAACGAGCGGATATCATTAATAATATGTGCGCCTGCTCGCGCGGATTCGCGGATCACTTCAGGCTTCGACGTATCAACAGAGATCCAGACCTCAAAACGCTGGGCTATCGCCTCAACCACCGGGATCACACGCTCCAGCTCCTCTTCAACGCTAACTTCCGCCGCACCCGGCCTTGTGGACTCCCCACCCACATCAACAATTGTCGCCCCGGCGTTGATCATCAAATTGGCATGTTTGACTGCCTCAACCAACGTATTATGCGTGCCGCCATCGGAAAATGAGTCCGGCGTAACGTTGAGGATCCCCATCACGTGCGGGTGGGAGAGATCGAGTATGGTGCCATGGGCGTCGAGTTTCATGACTTAAAGTCCCTGCGTTGTTGCGGTTAATACAATAAAGAAAACCCCGGAGCATGCCCCAGGGTTTTTCAGTTAGAACAGGTCCAGCAACGGATAACTTATTTGTCGCCCAGTTGCTCAGACATGGTGTTGCCCGGGTTCGGCGTACGCGGTTCATCAACCGGACGCGGTGCACGCGGAGTACCATTGTTGTCAGAGTTGTTCGCGCCAGGATCTTCCCAACCTGCCGGCGGACGTACCTCGCGGCGCGCCATCAGGTCATCAATCTGCGGTGCATCGATGGTCTCATATTTCATCAGAGCATCCTTCATTGCATGCAGAATATCCATGTTATCGTTCAGGATCTGACGTGCACGATCGTAGTTACGCTCGATCAACGCTTTCACTTCCTGGTCGATAATACGCGCAGTTTCATCGGACATATGTTTCGCTTTCGCTACAGAACGGCCAAGGAAAACCTCACCCTCTTCTTCGGCGTAGAGCAACGGACCGAGTTTGTCGGAAAAGCCCCACTGGGTAACCATGTTACGCGCCAGGTTGGTCGCAACTTTAATATCGTTGGACGCACCGGTAGAAACATGTTCAACACCATAGATAATCTCTTCAGCCAGGCGACCGCCGTACAGCGTTGAGATCTGGCTTTCCAGTTTCCGACGGCTGGCGCTGATCGCATCACCTTCCGGCAGGAAGAACGTCACACCCAATGCACGACCACGCGGGATAATCGTCACTTTATGCACCGGATCGTGTTCCGGCACCAGACGGCCGATAATCGCATGACCAGCTTCATGGTAGGCCGTGGACTCTTTCTGCGCTTCCGTCATCACCATGGAGCGGCGTTCCGCACCCATCATGATTTTGTCTTTCGCTTTTTCGAACTCGACCATCGAAACCACGCGTTTATTACCGCGAGCGGCAAACAGTGCAGCTTCGTTGACCAGGTTCGCCAGATCGGCACCAGAGAAGCCCGGCGTACCGCGCGCGATAATCGCGGCATCAATATCCGGCGACAGCGGCACGCGACGCATATGGACTTTCAGGATCTGTTCACGACCGCGAACATCCGGCAAACCAACCACAACCTGACGGTCAAAACGGCCAGGACGCAGTAACGCAGGGTCGAGCACATCCGGACGGTTCGTTGCAGCGATAACGATAATACCTTCGTTACCTTCGAAACCATCCATCTCAACCAGCATCTGGTTCAGCGTTTGTTCGCGTTCATCGTGACCACCGCCGAGACCAGCGCCACGCTGGCGGCCAACGGCGTCGATTTCATCGATGAAGATAATGCACGGTGCCGCTTTCTTGGCCTGCTCGAACATGTCGCGCACACGAGAAGCACCAACACCCACAAACATTTCAACGAAGTCAGAACCGGAAATTGTGAAGAATGGAACCTTCGCTTCCCCCGCAATAGCTTTCGCCAGCAGCGTTTTACCAGTGCCCGGAGGACCGACCATCAGTACGCCTTTGGGGATCTTACCGCCCAGTTTCTGGAACCGGCTCGGCTCACGCAGATATTCGACCAGTTCACCAACTTCTTCTTTCGCTTCGTCGCAGCCAGCAACATCAGCGAAAGTCGTTTTGATCTGATCTTCCGTGAGCATGCGCGCTTTACTTTTACCGAACGACATGGCGCCTTTGCCACCGCCGCCCTGCATCTGGCGCATAAAGAAAATCCAGACACCAATCAGCAACAGCATCGGGAACCAGGAAATGAAGATGTTAGCCAGCAGGCTCGGCTCTTCAGGCGGCTCACCAACAACCTTGACGTTTTTCGTCAGCAGGTTATCAAGCAGTTTCGGATCGTTGACCGGGATGTAAGTCGTGTAACGGTTACTATCTTTCTTGGTAACGTTGATCTCACGTCCGTTGATACGCGCTTCGCGAACCTGGTCCTGGTTGACCTCTTGCAGGAAGGTAGAATAATCCACCTTGCGGCCATTAGACTCGCTGGGCCCAAAGCTCTGGAATACTGACATCAGCACAACGGCAATGACCAGCCAGAGTATTAGGTTTTTCGCCATGTCACTCAAGGGATTAACCTCATATTACAACTGTGTTAAAAACAGCGTCAGGATACAACATATCCAGTTTCTTTCAAACCAAAGGCCGAAATCAACGGGGTATCATTTTCGCCCGGTCGCTACAATATACACTTCGCGTGAACGCGCACGCGAAGAGTCCGGTTTACGCACTTTTACCTTCGTAAACATGGAACGAATTTCCGTGAGATATTCATCGAAACCTTCGCCCTGAAACACCTTAACTAAAAAACTTCCGCCTGGTGCCAGCACATCGCGGCACATATCCAGCGCCAACTCAACCAGATACATCGAGCGGGGAATATCCACCGCTGGCGTTCCGCTCATGTTCGGCGCCATATCAGACATGACAACCTGGACTTTACTGTCGCCAACACGTTCCAGTAATGCTTTCAGGACTAATTCATCACGAAAATCGCCCTGAAGGAAGTCCACACCAACGATTGGATCCATCGGTAAAAGATCGCAAGCGATAATGCGGCCATTGCCGCCAATCTGCGTGACCGCATATTGCGACCACCCACCAGGCGCCGCACCGAGATCAACAACTGTCATCCCCGGCTTAAAAAGTTTGTCACTTTGCTGTATTTCATCAAGTTTAAACCAGGCACGGGAACGCAACCCTTTTTTCTGCGCCTGTTGAACATATTTATCGCTAAAGTGTTCCTGAAGCCAGCGGCTCGAGCTGGCAGAACGCTTTTTACCTGTCATTTAACTTTCCATCCGGGTTCATCGTCGACATCGATAAATTTCGACGCGCAATTTGGCGATACACAGGAGATGGCGGTAGAATGACCCGTTTTCAATCCCAACGTAAGCAAAATATACGATGAATCTGAGTACTAAACAAAAACAGCACCTGAAAGGTCTGGCACATCCGCTCAAGCCGGTAGTTATGCTTGGCAATAATGGTTTGACCGAAGGGGTACTGGCCGAGATTGAACAAGCGTTAGAGCACCATGAACTTATCAAGGTGAAGATCGCCTCTGAAGACAGAGAAACTAAGACCTTGATTGTGGAAGCTATCGTTCGCGAAACCGGCGCCTGCAATGTACAGGTCATCGGTAAAACGCTGGTGCTTTATCGCCCAACCGCGGAGCGTAAAATTTCGCTGCCACGCTAAGGATATCCTGAATTGAACACAAAAGCTGTGTAAAACGAGGGGTTTCCGCCAGCAGACGAGCAAAATGCCACGCTCCTGGTATTGATAAAAGGCCGCGATGCGGCCTTTTTCTTTTCTTTACAATAGATCAACAAACGTGACCTGTATTGTCATCATAAGTATTCCACTTTGATGATTTCGTATTCAACTTCGCCGCCAGGTGTGCGGATAACCACAACATCATCTTGCTCTTTGCCTACCAGGCCACGCGCGATCGGTGAATTTACAGAGATGAGGTTCTGTTTAAAGTCAGCCTCATCATCACCCACAATGCGGTAAGTCTGTTCTTCGTCGTTATCCAGATTCAAAACAGTAACCGTTGCGCCAAAAATAACGCGGCCGTTTTTCGGCATTTTCGTGATATCGATAACCTGCGCATTGGAGAGCTTCGCTTCAATGTCTTTGATTCGGCCTTCGCAAAAACCCTGCTGTTCACGTGCAGCATGGTATTCAGCGTTCTCTTTTAGATCGCCATGTTCGCGGGCTTCCGCAATAGCGGCGATGATTTCAGGGCGGCGAACGGATTTCAGAAACTCCAGCTCTTCGCGCAGTTTTTCGGCACCACGTAAGGTCATCGGAATAGCTTGCATTTGTTATACCTCTTAAACATTCCTGTAAGGAGCGTTAACCCGCCCCGTCTGCTCTGTCTCCCCGCGGACAGGGCTTCTCGCCGGGCAGGAGCAAAAGAAAACTGACCCGGGGACAAAGCCCCAGGTCAGCTACAATTTTTCAATTTGATACGTATTTTACCCGGAAGTTCACTATGGGTCATCGTTTACTTTCCGGGGCGTTGCGCCGTAGTATGACGGCTTGTTTCCAGGTTGTTAGCGCGAGATTATGCGATTTTCTAGCTTTATCATCGGATTGACCACTAGTATAGCCCTGACTGCTCAGGCCGCGAATGTTGACGAATATATTAATCAACTTCCGGACGGCGCGAATTTAGCACTGATGGTTCAAAAGGTAGGCGCGCAGGCGCCCGAGATTGATTACCACGGTAAGCAAATGGCGCTTCCCGCGAGTACGCAAAAGGTGATCACCGCACTGGCGGCACTTTTGCAACTCGGGCCGGACTTTCGCTTTACAACCACGCTGGAAAGCAAAGGTTCTGTCGAGAATGGGGTATTAAAAGGCGACTTAATTGCACGATTTGGCGGCGATCCGACGTTAAAACGCCAGGATGTTCGCAATATGATTAACGCTCTGAAAAAGTCAGGCGTGCAGAAAATCGAGGGTAATGTACTGATTGATACTTCCATTTTCGCCAGCCACGATAAAGCCCCGGGCTGGCCCTGGAATGATATGACGCAGTGCTTTAGCGCTCCCCCGGCTGCGGCGATTATCGATCGAAACTGCTTCTCTATATCACTTTATAGTGCGCAAAAACCAGGCGATCTGGCCTATATCCGTATCGCCTCTTACTACCCGGTCAATATGTTCAGCCAGGTTCGCACCCTCGCGCGTGGTTCATCAGAAGCACAATATTGTGAACTCGACGTTGTGCCCGGCGATTTAAACCGCTTCACACTCACCGGCTGCCTGCCACAACGAGCAGACCCACTCCCGCTGGCTTTCGCCATCCAGGACGGTGCCAGCTATGCTGGTGCCATTATTAAAGACGAACTCAAAACCGCAGGCATCACTTACACCGGCACACTGCTGCGACAAACGCTGGAAAACCAGCCAGGCACGGTGATCGCCAGTAAGCAATCTGCCCCATTACACGACCTGCTGAAGATCATGCTGAAGAAATCGGACAATATGATTGCCGATACCGTCTTTCGCATGATCGGACATGCTCGTTTTGGCGTGCCCGGCACCTGGAGAGCGGGCTCAGATGCAGTTCGTCAGATTCTGCGCCAGCAGGCCGGTGTTGATTTGGGAAATACGATTATTGCGGATGGTTCAGGTCTGTCGCGCCATAATCTGCTGGCGCCGTCAACCATGATGCAGGTACTGCAATATATTGCGCAGCATGATACTGAGCTTAATTTTATCTCGATGCTGCCGTTGGCTGGCTATGATGGTTCGCTGCAATACCGTGCGGGTCTGCATGAAGCAGGCGTGGACGGTAAGGTTTCTGCGAAAACCGGGTCATTGCAGGGCGTGTATAACCTGGCCGGATTTATTACTACCGCCAGCGGTCAACGGATGGCTTTTGTGCAGTACCTTTCAGGCTATGCGGTAGAACCTGCGGATCAACGAAACCGTCGTATTCCGTTGGTTCGTTTTGAGAGCCGTTTGTACAAAGATATCTACCAGAACAACTAATAAAAAATGCCGGGGTAGTTCACACTGTCCCGGCATTTCACAGATTACAGCGCCCCGCTAAACCGGGGCGTTTCAGGTATTAACGCTTGTAGATGAACTCGACACCTTCTTCGTCGTCTTCGTCCCAGTCGTCATCCCACTCTTCATCATCTTCAGCAACCGCTTCAGCATCTTCGAGTTGTTGGCGATGATAATCATCCCACATAAATTCAACTTTCTCAGGCTGCTGTTCTTCCTGTGCCTGCGCGATCGGGTTTTCAATGATGAACGTCATCACGTCCCAGCACAGCTCTTTGACGCCCTGCTGGCTGGCAGCAGAAATCAGGTAGAATTTATCTTTCCAGCCCAGTGCTTCAGCGATCGCTTTCGCTTTCTCTTCCGCTTCGGCTTTGTCCATCAGGTCAATCTTGTTGAACACCAGCCAGCGCGGCTTAGAAGCCAGCTTTTCGCTGTATTTTTCCAGTTCACCGACGATAACGCGCGCGTTTTCAGCCGGATCGGAACCATCGATCGGATCGATATCGATCAGATGCAGCAACACACGGCAGCGTTCCAGATGTTTCAGGAAGCGGATACCAAGACCTGCGCCATCGGCAGCCCCTTCAATCAGCCCCGGAATATCAGCAACCACAAAGCTCTTCTCGTTATCCATACGGACAACGCCCAGGCTCGGAACCAGAGTAGTAAACGGATAATCCGCCACTTTCGGTTTTGCAGCAGACACGGCACGAATAAAGGTTGATTTACCCGCATTCGGCATCCCCAGCATTCCCACATCCGCCAGCAGCATCAGCTCTAGTTGCAGATCGCGTTTATCACCCGGTGTACCCATCGTTTTCTGACGCGGAGTACGGTTAACGGATGATTTAAAACGGGTATTGCCCAGACCGTGCCAGCCGCCTTTGGCGACCATCAGACGCTGACCATGTTTGGTCATATCACCCATGGTTTCGCCAGTGCCCTGATCGATAACACGCGTACCAACAGGCACCTTCACGGTGATGTCTTTACCGCGCTTCCCGGTACAATCACGGCTCTGACCGTTCTGACCACGCTCTGCGCGGAAAGATTTTTCAAAACGGTAGTCAATCAGCGTGTTCAGGTTTTCGTCCGCTTCCAGCCAGACATCACCACCATCACCGCCATCGCCGCCGTCAGGGCCACCTTTCGGAATATATTTCTCGCGGCGGAAGCTTACACAGCCGTTACCACCATCGCCCGCCACGACAAGGATCGTAGCTTCATCAACAAACTTCATTTTACTCTCCGTAACTCATTCGCCTGAGCGGGGCACAGTGACGACCACTTCACGACTGCGCCAACGTCCCAGCAGACGATGGCCAATAGCGGAAAACATGGCGCCCGCAACCACGACAAACGCACCGAGATAACCGACCAGGTTTAACATCGGTCTGGCGAAAACATCGGGCCAGGCCATTGATAACACATCTGAAAATAACAACGTAAACAGCGGCGTCAACGTAATCAATGCGCTTACCTGCGCCGCCTGCCAGCGCGCCATTGCTTCCGCCAGCGCACCGTACCCAACCAGCGTATTCAGCCCGCAAAAAATCAGGCAAGCGAGTTGCCATTCGCTCAACTGGAACAGTACACCGGGCTTTGCCAGCGGCAATAATGCTATCGTACATAAAGTGTACAGCAAAAAGAGGATTTGCTGAGACGCCAGTCGACGCAATAATATTTTTTGCGCGACGCCGTAGCTCACCCACACCATTGCCGCACCGACCCCGAAAATAACACCCCAGGTGTAATCGGTCAGTCGGGTAAAAATCTCCACCAGGCTGGTATTGAAAAACATCACCAGACCACTGATTAGCATCAATGCACCAATCACTTGAGTACCACGCATCTTCTCTTTCAGAATAAAGACGCTGGCAATCATCATACCTACGGGAGAAAGCTGACCTATCACCTGCGAGGCCGTCGGGCTGACATACTGCAGGGAAGAGCTGAACAGAATAAAGTTTCCGAACAACCCACCAGTGGCAATAGCCAACAAAATTAACCAACGCGGCTTACGAAACATTTGCAGTGGAGGAAATTTCCTCTTGTAGCCCAGAATCAGGCCGAGGCCGATCCCTGCCATTAAAAAGCGATAAAATACCACCGTAGGCGGCTCCATCACTTCCAGCACCTGCTTCATCGCAATAGGTAGCGCCCCCCAGCACATCGCAGTGATGAGCGCCAGGACGATACCTATGCCTGCCTGCTGTTTCATGCCCGTATTCCCTGCCAGAAATTTTACCGGACTTCTAATGTAAAAAGCCCCGCAACCTGTGCGGGGCTTTCTTCCGTTACCGGGACGCGAAAAACTTATTCAGCAACGATGCTGATAAATTTACGGTTTTTCGGGCCTTTAACTTCGAACTTAACTTTACCGTCAGTCAAAGCGAACAGAGTATGGTCACGGCCGCAACCTACGTTAGGGCCAGCATGGAACTTGGTGCCACGCTGACGAACGATAATGCTACCTGCCAGAACTGCTTCTCCGCCAAAGCGTTTTACGCCCAGACGTTTAGCTTCTGAATCGCGACCGTTACGAGTTGAGCCGCCAGCCTTTTTATGTGCCATTTAAATCTACTCCTCAGGTCTTAGGCGCTGATGCCAGTAATTTTCACATCAGTGAACCACTGACGATGGCCCTGCTGCTTACGATAGTGTTTACGACGACGAAACTTAACGATTTTAACTTTCTCGCCACGACCGTGAGCAACAACTTCAGCTTTGATTAGGCCGCCATCAACGAAAGGAACGCCGATTTTGACTTCTTCACCGTTTGCGATCATCAGAACTTCAGCAAATTCAACAGATTCGCCAGTTGCGATGTCCAGCTTTTCCAGGCGAATGGTCTGACCTTCGCTTACTCGGTGTTGTTTACCACCACTTTGGAAAACCGCGTACATATAAAACTCCGCTTCCGCGCACATATTCTGATCAATCAGAGTGCGCTATAAATATTCACAATAGGGCGCGAATATTACGCAAATCGCGAGCCTTTGACAAGAGAGATCGTCACTCAACGAAGAAAAAAAACACAACTTGTAAGGTATCGTTTATCTGGCGCGTTTTTACAGTACAATCAACAATACTATTCTAACCCGTAACCCTTTGTTATCCCATTTTGATATGTGGTAAACAGGACTGAAAGCCCGGCTTTTGCGATGAATTTAGAAAAAATCAATGAGTTAACCGCGCAAGATATGGCGGGTGTGAATGCGACGATCCTGCAACAACTCAACTCGGATGTTCAGTTAATTAACCAGTTGGGTTATTACATCGTAAGCGGCGGTGGCAAACGCATCCGCCCAATGATAGCAGTACTGGCGGCGCGCGCCGTTGGATATGAAGGCAATTCACACATCACGATCGCAGCGCTGATCGAATTTATTCACACTGCGACACTTCTGCATGACGATGTTGTGGATGAATCTGACATGCGTCGCGGCAAAGCGACAGCCAATGCCGCATTTGGTAATGCAGCCAGCGTGCTGGTCGGGGATTTTATCTATACTCGCGCTTTTCAGATGATGACCAGTCTCGGTTCGCTGAGGGTGCTGGAACTGATGTCAGAAGCCGTGAACGTCATTGCCGAAGGTGAAGTGCTGCAATTGATGAACGTCAACGACCCGAACATCACCGAAGAAAACTACATGCGCGTCATCTATAGCAAAACCGCACGTCTGTTTGAAGCGGCGGCGCAGTGTTCCGGTCTGCTGGCCGGCTGCAACGAAGCAGAGGAAAAAGGGTTACAGGATTACGGCCGTTATCTGGGAACCGCATTCCAGTTGATCGACGACTTGCTGGATTACAGCGCTGATGGCGAGACATTAGGTAAAAACACCGGTGATGACCTGAACGAGGGGAAACCGACGTTGCCACTGTTGCATGCTATGCATCACGGTACTCCGGAACAGGCGCAGATGATTCGCGAAGCCATTGAGCAAGGTAATGGTCGGCATCTTCTGGAACCTGTACTGGAAGCAATGGCAGCTTGCGGCTCACTGGAGTGGACTCGTCGTCGCGCCGAAGAGGAAGCGGATAAAGCGATTTCTGCTCTACAGGTTCTGCCTGATACCCCATGGAGAGAGGCACTGATCGGCCTGGCCCATATCGCGGTGCAGCGCGATCGTTAATCCTTCCAGATTCCCGCGCTTTGTCGCGGGAAAGTTCTTGTAAGTTTCCATAAATAAATCAAAACCTTTCAAATCACCTGACATCATTGCTTTGTCAAAATCCTAAAACACAAAATATACATGAACTTTTTAGAACAAAAATTCCTGTATGAGTATAGTAAGTATCACAAAAGGATTGGTATCAACTTCTATCAGGGAGATGTTATGGAAACGAAATTTATCGACTGGCATCAAGCCGATATTATTGCAGGGCTGCGTAAAAAAGGGACATCGCTGGCCGCAGAATCGCGAAAAAACGGGTTAAGCTCATCCACCCTTGCGAATGCATTGACCCGTTCCTGGCCGAAAGGAGAGTTGATTATCGCCAGGGCGCTGGGAACAGAGCCGTGGGTAATATGGCCATCGCGCTATTACGATCCCGTCACGCATGCTTTTATTGATAAAACAAAGCTGATGCGCAAAAAGCGCGGCGATAAGTAAGTAAAACCGGCCAGTAAAAAAGGGAGCAGAGGCTCCCTTTTTTGTCGCTAACTGTCGCTTACTCGCCTTTAACGCGCTCGATGTTTGCACCGAGAGCGCTGAGCTTATCTTCAATGCGTTCATAGCCGCGATCGATATGATAGATACGATCGACGATGGTTGTCCCTTCAGCAATACACCCCGCGAGCACCAGGCTTGCGGAAGCACGCAGATCGGTCGCCATTACCTGAGCGCCGGAGAGAACTTCTACCCCGTGGCAAATCGCCGTATTGCTTTCGATTTCCGCATGCGCGCCCATGCGGATCAGCTCCGGAATGTGCATGAAACGGTTTTCGAAAATGGTTTCAGTGATGACGCCGGTTCCTTCAGCGACCAGATTCAGCAGCGTAAATTGCGCCTGCATGTCGGTCGGGAACCCCGGATGCGGCGCAGTCCGCACATTCACTGCTTTCGGGCGTTTGCCGTGCATATCGAGGCTAATCCAGTCTTCACCGACCTCGATTTCAGCCCCTGCATCACGCAGTTTCGCCAGCACTGCATCCAGCGTATCCGGCTGAGCATTACGACAGACAATTTTGCCGCCGGAGATCGCCGCTGCAACGAGGAAAGTCCCCGTTTCAATACGGTCGGGCAACACGCGATAAACACCACCGCCAAGGCGTTGTACGCCTTCGATAGTAATGCGGTCAGTACCCATACCGGAGATTTTCGCACCAAGCGTGTTGAGGAAGTTTGCCGTATCGACAATTTCCGGCTCGCGGGCAGCATTCTCGATGATGGTTGTACCTTCCGCCAGCGTGGCTGCGGACATAATCGTAACCGTCGCGCCGACGCTCACTTTATCCATCACAATATGTGCGCCTTTCAGGCGGCCATTGACAGAGGCTTTTACATAACCCTCTTCCAGTTTGATCTCGGCCCCCAACTGCTCCAGGCCGGTAATGTGCAAATCAACCGGACGCGCGCCGATTGCACAACCACCTGGCAGTGAAACCTGCCCCTGGCCGAAACGGGCAACCAGCGGCCCCAGCGCCCAAATAGAGGCACGCATGGTTTTCACCAGATCGTACGGCGCGCAGAACACATTCACTTTGCTGGCGTCGATCCATACGGACCCATTACGCTCCACCTTCGTACCCAGTTGGCTCAGCAGCTTCATGGTGGTGTCGATATCTTTCAGTTTCGGAACGTTGCGGATTTCGACCGGTTCTTCTGCCAGCAGGGCGGCAAAGAGGATCGGCAGTGCGGCATTTTTCGCACCTGAAATTGTCACTTCGCCCTGGAGACGCGTTGGCCCCTGTACACGAAACTTATCCATTCATCTGATCTCTGTTAAGAATTCACACGCGCAGCGGGACGAGCCCCACCTACGCTCAAAAGCCGTTTAATTTGCGATCGCGAGCCCACTCTTGCGGTGTATACGCTTTGATCGACAGGGCATGAATACGGTTATCCGCGATGTATTCCATCAGCGGGCCATAGATGGTTTGTTGTTTCTTTACCCGGCTCATGCCGTCAAAAATCTCACCCACAGCGACAACCTGAAAGTGGCTGCCATCGCCAGTGACGTGGGCTTCCTGGAGAGAGAGTGCGTTCATAAGCACTGTCTGGATTTCATGATTTTCCATGGGTGTAAATATCATCTGATAGTGAAAACAGTCACACATCTTAGAGGAAAGTGACGCGGTCTTAAACAAGCAAAAAGCCCCATCAATATAAAGGATGGGGCTTTAGATAGTAACGCTTTGAAAAAATTAGCGAGGGAGTATATCCTCGGGCAGGTTATACAGTGCTGCGAGCGTTGTGACATTATCGCTCATACCAGCCAACGAAATAGCGGTGCCCTGCTTTTTCCCCTCAGCGATAAGATGAATCAATAAAGCGACACCAGCCGTATCAACACGAGTTACGCCCTGTAAATCGATGCACGTTACACCTTTCATTGCCTCGACGCGTGCATTATACAGCGGGTTGAGGACATCCTGGTCCAGTTCCCCATGCAACGTCAGGCTTTCACCCTCGCGCGACCAGCTGAGCTGCGGCGTCATTGTTTCTTCTCGTCCAGGGTAATTTTCTGGCGGGAAATAGACTGCAATTCCGCAGTCAGACCATCGATACCTTTCGTACGCAGCAGATCGCTCCACTCATTCTGTTTAGTGGTGATCATGCTGACCCCTTCGGCAATCATGTCGAAGGCCTGCCAGTTTCCGGTCTGCGTGTTTTTACGCCACTGGAAATCCAGTCGCACAGGCGGACGGCCGTTCGGATCAATGATGGTTACGCGGATCGGCACAATCGTGGCATCGCCCAGCGGCTGTTCCGGTGCAATCTGATAAGTCTGGCCGTGATACATCGCCAGCGCCTGGCCATAAGCCTGTTTCAGATACTCGCGGAAAGCGGCGAAATACGCGTCGCGCTGCGCCGGCGTAGCTTCTTTATAGTAACGACCCAGCACCAACGCACCAGCATACTTCACCTGTACATACGGCAGCAGTTCCTGATCGACGACATCACGCAAGTAGTCCGGGTTAGCGCGGATCTGCGGTTGCTCATTTTTGAGGCGATCGAACGTTTTCTGCGCCGCATCTTTCATTGCAGCATACGGGTTGCTTTGATCGGCAGCGACTGCCGCACCCAGCGGCGCCACTACCAACAGGGCAACCATTAATAAGCGTTTAAACATAACTCGATTCTCCTCTTAATTCGTCTGACCAGCAGACGGTGCGGCTTGAGTATTCCCTTCACCATGCGCTACCGCATCGCCTGAATTCTTATTGTCACCGCCTTTACTGTTGTAAAGGAATTGTCCGATGAGATCCTCAAGCACTATCGCGGACTTGGTGTCCTGAATTGTGCTGCCATCTTTAAGCATCGAGGTTCCCATTTCTGGATCGTCAAACCCGACATTCAACGCCAGATACTGTTCCCCCAGCAAACCCGACGTACGGATAGCCAGCGAACTGGTATCCGGGATCTGGTTGTAACGATCTTCGATATCCAGCGCCACGCGCGGCAGATAGGTTTTAGGATCGAGGGAGATATCAGCAACGCGACCAATCACTACCCCACCAATGCGGACCGGCGAGCGCGCTTTCAGGCCGCCGATATTGTCGAATGTCGCGTAAACGCGGTAGGTCGGTTCAGTACGCATTGACGTGACATCCGCCGCCTTCAGGCAGATGAAGAGTGCAGCCAGCAGCGCCAGCACCAGAAAAACACCTACCCAGATTTCACTTTTTTTCGTTTGCATGAACTCAATTCCCAAACATCAATGCGGTGAGCACAAAATCAAGACCGAGTACGGCCAGCGAGGAGTGCACAACGGTGCGCGTTGTCGCACGGCTAATCCCGGCAGAAGTCGGGATTGCATCGTAACCGTTAAACAACGCAATCCAGGTTACGGTAATAGCAAAGACCACGCTTTTTATCAGGCAGTTAACCAGGTCCCGCCGCAGTTCAACGGCGTTTTGCATCGCCGTCCAGAAAAAGCCGCTATCAATACCTTTCCAGTTAACCCCAACCAGCGAACCGCCCCAAATCCCGACCGCGACAAAAATGATCGTCAGCAGCGGCAGCGAGATAACACCAGCCCAAAAACGGGGAGAAATCACGCGACGTAACGGATCAACCGCCATCATCTCCAGGCTGGAGATCTGCTCAGTAGCGCGCATCAGGCCAATCTCGGCCGTCAACGCAGAACCCGCGCGGCCGGCAAACAGCAGTGCAGCAACCACCGGCCCCAATTCACGCAGCAGCGACAGCGCCACCAGCATGCCAAGGCTCGTTTCTGCGCTGTAAGTCGTCAGCACCAGATAACCCTGCAGGCCGAGCACCATACCAATAAACACGCCGGAGACAATAATGATGAGCATGGATAACACGCCGACGTTATAAAGCTGGCGAACCAGCAACGGCGCATGCTTACGGAATTCTGGCTTGCCAATCACCGCGTTGAACAACATCAAACCGGCACGCCCAAATGTGGCGATCGTTTTGATGCCGCGATGTCCTAGCGCCGCCAGTGCATTTAACAGCATGAGCGTCTTAACTCCCTGAATCTAATAAATCGAGCTGGTAATCACCAGCCGGATAGCGGAACGGCACCGGGCCATCGGCAATGCCATCAAGGAACTGACGCACGCGAGGATCGCTATTTTCCTGTAACCCCTGCGCACTACCGTGGGCAATGATCTTACGGTCAGCCACGATGTAGGCATAATCAGCAATGCTCAGCACTTCAGGCACATCATGAGAAACCACGATGCATGTGACGCCAAGCGCGCTATTGAGTTCAGAAATTAATTTTACCAGCACGCCCATAGTGATTGGATCCTGACCAACAAACGGCTCATCGAACATGATCAGATCCGGCTCCAGCGCGATAGCGCGCGCCAGCGCAGCACGTCGCGCCATGCCACCAGAGAGCTCCGAAGGCATCAGCCATGCGGCGCCGCGCAAACCGACGGCTTCCAGCTTCATCATCACCGTGCTGTGCAATAGCGGCGCGGGCAGATGCGTATGCTCACGCAAGGGATAAGCAACGTTGTCAAAAACGTTCATATCCGTGAACAGCGCGCCAGACTGGAACAGCATGCTCATTCGTTTACGTACGGTAAAAAGACGCGAACGGCTCATTGCCGGCACGTTCTCGCCATCAAACAATATCTCGCCTTTGTCTGGCGGGATCTGGCCGCCAATCAAGCGCAGCAGCGTTGTTTTGCCGATCCCCGACGGCCCCATGATCGCGGTGATCTTACCGCGCGGTACCGTCAGTGAAATATTGTCGAAGATGGATCGATTGCCGCGGGAAAAACTCACGCCACGGACATCGACCAGATTCGCCACAGTCTGGCTCATTTTCTTTTCCTTTCGACCTTATCGGATATAAGCATGACGCTTGCTAACATCTAAAACCCAATATTTTTACAGAATATTACCCGCGGAGGTTAGCGAAAGCTGGCATTTGTTTTACTTTTGAGCCGCATAAAGTCAAAATTAGGAATCATTACGCTATGCGTAACGTCCGGTTTCGCACGACATGGCGGCCTGCAAACCGGCAGAATTATACCTTAAGAAAGGACGTTAGATGCTTTTAGCCACGGCGCTATTGATAATTGGTTTACTCCTGGTGGTCTACAGCGCCGATCGTCTGGTGTTCGCAGCTTCGATACTTTGCCGGGCATTAGGCGTACCCCCTTTAATCATCGGGATGACCGTTGTCAGTATCGGCACGTCATTACCAGAAATTATCACCTCGGTTGCAGCCTCCTTTCATGGCCAGCTTGATCTGGCTATCGGTACCGCCATCGGCTCCAACATTACCAATATCTTATTGATTCTCGGCGTCGCGGCGCTGCTGCACCCTTTTACCGTGCATTCCGATATTCTGCGTCGAGAATTACCGCTAACCTTGTTAGCCAGCTTGCTGGCTGGCGCTGTGCTTTACGATGGGCAGCTAACGCGCGTAGATGGCATTATTTTACTGTTATTAGCCGTGCTATGGCTGGTGTTCATTGTTAAAATTGCCCGCCACGCCGAGCGTCAGGGCAATGATAGCCTGACACGCGAGCAACTGGCTGAATTGCCACGCGATGGCACGCTCTCTGTCGCCTGCCTGTGGCTGGGCGTCGCGCTGATTATTATGCCGATGGCAACACGCATGGTGGTGGATAACGCCACCGTGGTGGCGAACTATTTTGCGATCAGCGAACTCACCATTGGCCTGACGGTTATTGCCATCGGCACCGGGCTTCCGGAACTGGCAACAGCCATTGCGGGAGCACGCAAGGGGGAAGACGATATTGCTATAGGCAATATCATTGGCTCCAACATTTTTAATATTGCTATCGTGCTTGGCTTGCCCGCGCTGATTGCGCCGGGCACGTTTAACCCGATGGCTTTTACGCGTGATTATGGCGTGATGCTACTGGTCAGCGCCATTTTTGCCCTTACCTGCTGGAAACGTAAGCAGATCAGTAAGGGCGTGGGCGCGCTGCTGTTTAGCGGGTTTATCGTATGGCTGGCGATGCTGTACTGGCTGTCGCCGCTTTTGACTGGATAATCGGATACGCATTATGTCGCAAATAGATTTGCAGCCGGGTTTTGACTTTCAACAAGCAGGCAAAGACGTCCTCGAGATTGAACGTGAAGGCCTCGCACAGCTTGATCAATACATCAACCATGACTTCGCCCAGGCGTGCGAGAAAATGTTCTATTGCGCCGGCAAAGTAGTGGTGATGGGGATGGGAAAATCTGGCCATATCGGCAGAAAAATGGCGGCCACATTCGCCAGCACGGGTACCCCTTCCTTTTTTGTCCATCCCGGCGAGGCGGCTCATGGCGATCTGGGTATGGTCAGCCCGCAGGATGTGGTGATCGCCCTGTCTAACTCTGGCGAATCAAACGAAATACTGGCGCTGATCCCGGTACTGAAACGGCTAAAAGTTTCGCTGATCTGTATGACCAGCCGCCCGGAAAGCAGTATGGCGCGCGCGGCGGATATTCATCTCTGCGTGAAGGTGCCTAAAGAAGCCTGCCCGCTTGGCCTGGCGCCGACTTCCAGTACCACAGCCGCGTTGGTCATGGGTGATGCGCTGGCGGTTGCGCTATTGAAAGCGCGTGGGTTTACCGCAGAGGATTTCGCCCTTTCTCACCCTGGCGGCGCGCTGGGACGCAAGCTGTTGTTGCGCGTCAACGATATCATGCACACCGGCGATGAGATCCCGCATGTCAGCAAGGCCGCCAGTTTGCGCGATGCGCTGCTGGAGATCACACGCAAAAATTTAGGTATGACGGTGATCTGCGACGATCTGATGAAGATCGAAGGCATTTTTACCGACGGCGACTTACGTCGCGTGTTTGATATGGGCGGAGATGTACGCAACATGGGTATTGCTGACGTGATGACACCGGGCGGCATTCGCGTACGGCCTAATACGCTTGCGGTTGATGCGCTGAACCTGATGCAGTCCCGCCACATTACCTCGGTGATGGTTGCCGATGGCGACCAGTTGCTGGGTGTGTTACATATGCATGATTTGCTGCGCGCTGGCGTAGTGTAAAGAAGGACATCAGAATGAGTAATGCTGGCGCGTCGCTTCCAACCTGTTATGGGCCGGTTAGCGCGCAAGTCATGAGTAAAGCGGAAAAAATTCGCCTGCTGATCCTCGATGTGGACGGCGTGCTATCCGATGGCCTCATCTATATGGGCAACAATGGGGAAGAGCTAAAAGCGTTTAACGTTCGCGATGGCTACGGGATCCGCTGTGCATTAACTTCCGGCATTGAGATCGCCATTATTACCGGTCGAAAAGCTAAACTGGTAGAAGATCGTTGTGAAACCCTGAAGATTAAGCACCTGTATCAGGGACAGTCGGATAAACTACTGGCCTACCATGAATTACTGGCCAGGCTGGCGCTAACGCCGGAGCAGGTTGCCTATGTGGGTGATGATTTAATTGACTGGCCGGTGATGGCCGAAATTGGTCTAAGCATTGCCGTCGCCGATGCGCATCCCTTGCTGCTTCCGCGTGCCGATTATGTTACGCGCATCAATGGAGGCCGCGGCGCAGTCCGTGAAGTGTGTGATTTGTTGCTGCTGGCGCAGGGCAAGCTGGATGAGGCCAAAGGGCAATCGATATGAGTAAAACCAGACGTTGGGTCATTATTCTACTGGCGCTGGTCGCTTTGGTACTGATTGGTATTAACCTGACCTCTCAGGATGAACCTGAACAAACCACAACTGACGACAAAGCGCCAACCTACACCAGCAAACACACCGACACGGTGGTTTATAGCCCGGAAGGTGCGCTCAACTACCGCTTGATTGCGCAAAATGTCGAATACTACTCCGTCGATGGCGTGAGTTGGTACGCGAAACCGGTGCTGACAACCTTTGACCAGAACAAAATACCGACCTGGTCAATTAAGTCAGATAAAGCGAAATTAACAAGCGACAGAATGCTTTACCTTTACGGACATGTTGAGGTCAACGCATTGACAGCAGATGCACAGCTACGAAAAATCACCACGGATAACGCCCAGATCAATCTGGTAACGCAGGATGTTACTTCCGATGATCAGGTAACATTGTACGGAACAACATTTAATTCCACCGGCCTGAAAATGCGCGGCAACTTACGCAGCAAAAACGCCGAGCTGATTGAAAAGGTTAGAAGCTCCTATGAAATTCAAAACAAACAAACTCAGCCTTAACCTGGTTCTTGCCAGTACGCTTTTTGCCGCTGCGCTTCCGGCTTTTGCCGTGACCGGTGATACCGAACAGCCGATCCATATCGACTCCGATCAGCAGTCGCTGGATATGCAGGGCAATATTGTCACCTTCACCGGCAATGTCGTGGTGACGCAGGGAACCATTAAAATCAACGCCGATAAAGTGGTGGTGACGCGTCCGGGCGGCCAGCAAGGCAAAGAGATCATTGATGGTTATGGCAACCCGGCTACGTTTTATCAGATGCAGGACAACGGCAAACCGGTGAAAGGCCACGCTTTACAGATGCACTACGAGCTGGAAAAAGATTTTGTCGTGCTGACCGGTAAGGCCTATCTCGAGCAGCTGGACAGCAACATCACAGGCGACAAGATCACCTACCTGGTGAAAGAGCAGAAAATGCAGGCGTTCAGCGACAAAGGTAAACGCGTCACCACCGTACTGGTGCCGTCGCAGTTGCAGGACAAGGGCAACACCCAAACCCCGGCTCCTAAGAAGAGTAACTAATTCGTTATGGCAACATTAACTGCAAAGAATCTCGCGAAAGCCTATAAGGGTCGCCGCGTGGTTGAAGACGTCAGCCTGACCGTTAACTCTGGCGAAATTGTTGGGCTACTTGGCCCTAACGGCGCAGGGAAAACGACCACCTTCTATATGGTGGTCGGGATTGTTCCGCGTGACGCGGGCAATATCATTATTGATGACGACGATATCAGCTTACTGCCACTGCATGCGCGCGCACGTCGCGGCATCGGTTATTTGCCGCAGGAAGCGTCTATTTTTCGTCGTTTGAGCGTGTACGACAACCTGATGGCGGTGCTTCAGATCCGTGACGATCTGACTTCCGAACAGCGCGAGGAT
This sequence comes from Kosakonia sp. H7A, assembly GCF_003028445.1. Classification (NCBI taxonomy): domain Bacteria; kingdom Pseudomonadati; phylum Pseudomonadota; class Gammaproteobacteria; order Enterobacterales; family Enterobacteriaceae; genus Kosakonia; species Kosakonia sp. H7A. Next base: position 264,434 of record NZ_PYTZ01000005.1, read on the forward strand.
CGCGCTAACGAGTTGATGGAAGAGTTCCATATTGAGCATCTGCGCGACAATATGGGACAGTCCCTTTCCGGTGGTGAACGTCGCCGCGTTGAAATTGCGCGCGCACTGGCGGCAAATCCTAAATTTATCTTGCTGGATGAACCCTTTGCGGGCGTCGATCCTATTTCGGTTATCGACATCAAACGCATCATTGAACACTTACGTGACAGTGGGTTAGGCGTGTTAATTACTGATCACAATGTTCGCGAAACGCTGGCGGTGTGTGAACGTGCTTATATCGTCAGCCAGGGGCATTTAATTGCTCATGGTACACCGCAGCAAATCCTTGAAGACGAACACGTTAAGCGCGTATATCTTGGGGAAGACTTCAGACTCTGATAGGGTAGAGTTTATTGAGGTATTTTGGCGGAGAGTGCTGCTCTGAATATGAAGCAAGGTTTGCAATTAAGGCTTAGCCAACAGCTAGCTATGACGCCGCAACTGCAACAGGCTATCCGTCTGTTGCAGCTGTCTACGTTAGAACTTCAGCAGGAACTTCAGCAAGCGCTGGAGAGTAACCCATTGCTGGAACAAGCCGATCTTCATGAAGAAGTGGATAGCCAACAAACCCAGGAAAATGAAGGCCTGGATACTGTAGACGCGCTCGAACAGAAAGAGATGCCTGAAGAGCTGCCGCTGGACGCCAGCTGGGATGAGATTTATACCGCCGGAACGCCTTCCGGCAGCAGCCACGATTATATTGATGACGAACTGCCGATTTATCAGGGTGAAACGACACAGTCTCTTCAGGATTACCTGATGTGGCAGGTAGAGTTAACGCCGTTTTCCGATACCGATCGCGCAATCGCAACCTCTATTGTCGATGCTGTCGATGAGACCGGCTACCTTACCGTGTCGCTTGAGGATGTGCTGGAAAGCATGGGCGATGAAGAAATCGGTCTCGATGAAGTTGAAGCGGTATTAAAGCGCGTTCAGCGTTTCGATCCGGTTGGCGTCGCTGCGCGCGATCTGCGCGACTGCCTGTTGATCCAACTGTCCCAATTCGCGAAAGATACGCCCTGGTGTGAAGAGGCTCGCCTGATTATCAGCGATCACCTTGATCTGCTCGCTAACCATGATTTCCGCTCTCTCATGCGCGTCACACGTCTTAAAGAGGATGTGCTGAAAGAAGCAGTAAATCTGATCCAGTCGCTGGATCCGCGCCCCGGCCAGTCGATCCAGACCGGTGAACCAGAATATGTCATCCCGGATGTGCTGGTGCGTAAGCACAACGGGCGCTGGACGGTAGAACTGAACTCCGACAGCATTCCGCGTCTGCAAATCAACCAGCACTACGCTTCAATGGGCGGCGGCGCGCGCAATGACGCCGACACCCAGTTTATCCGCAGTAATTTGCAGGAAGCGAAGTGGCTGATCAAAAGCCTTGAAAGCCGTAATGACACGCTATTGCGCGTCAGCCGCTGCATCGTCGAGCAGCAGCAGGCATTCTTTGAACAGGGCGAAGAGTTTATGAAACCGATGGTGCTGGCGGATATCGCTCAGGCCGTCGAAATGCACGAGTCCACGATTTCCCGTGTGACAACGCAGAAGTACCTGCACAGTCCTCGCGGCATTTTTGAACTGAAGTATTTCTTCTCCAGCCATGTGAATACGGAAGGCGGCGGCGAAGCCTCGTCAACAGCCATTCGCGCACTGGTTAAGAAATTAATCGCCGCAGAAAACCCTGCAAAACCACTGAGCGACAGTAAGCTGACGACGCTCCTTTCCGATCAAGGAATTATGGTAGCGCGGCGTACCGTTGCGAAGTATCGAGAGTCTTTATCCATTCCGCCGTCTAACCAGCGTAAACAGCTGGTGTGACCCAACCGATAAGGAAGACACTATGCAGCTTAACATCACAGGACAAAACGTCGAAATCACTGATGCCTTACGTGAATTTGTGAACAGCAAATTTGCCAAGCTTGAGCAGTATTTCGAAAGGATTAATCAGGTCTATATTGTGTTGAAAGTGGAGAAAGTGATCCATACCTCGGATGCAACCCTGCATGTTAATGGAGGCGAGTTGCATGCCAGCGCGGAAGGACAGGATATGTACGCTGCCATCGACGGTTTGATCGATAAACTGTCGCGGCAGCTCACGAAACATAAAGATAAACTGAAACAACACTAATTGTCCGGGCGTTCGTTTGGCGCGTTGCACCCTACCGCAACCCGGTAGGGTGCGTGGCTCTGACGGCGCTTAGGTGAAATTATGATGAATAACGATTCCGCTCTTCAACTGAGCAATGTCCTTAACCAGGAATGTACACGTAGCGGCGTTCACTGCCAGAGCAAAAAACGTGCTCTGGAAATCATCAGTGAACTGGCGGCAAAACAGCTTGGCCTGCCGCCACAGGTCGTTTTCGAAGCCATTCTTACGCGTGAGAAGATGGGCAGTACCGGTATTGGTAACGGTATAGCCATCCCCCACGGTAAGCTGGAAGAGGACACGCTGCGCGCCGTCGGCGTTTTTGTACAACTCGAAACGCCCATTGCTTTCGACGCTATCGATAATCAGCCTGTCGATCTGCTGTTTGCACTACTGGTGCCGGCCGATCAAACCAAAACGCATCTGCATACGCTCTCGCTGGTGGCCAAACGGCTGGCGGATAAAACCATTTGCCGTCGCCTGCGCAGTGCGCAGAACGATGAAGAGCTGTATCAGATAATCACGCAGACAGAAGGCGAAAGCGACGATGCGTAACGGGAAGAACACCTTTTTTGTCGTTATGGGGAGAAACGGTTCATGGTCCTGATGATCGTAAGTGGTCGTTCGGGTTCAGGCAAATCCGTGGCCCTGCGCGCCCTGGAAGATATGGGCTTCTATTGTGTCGATAACCTGCCGGTAGTGCTGCTGCCGCAACTGGCGCAGACACTCGCCGATCGTCAGACCTCTGCCGCCGTCAGTATTGATGTGCGTAATATGCCGGAATCACCGGAAATTTTTGAACAGGCGATGAGCAGCCTGCCTGACGCCTTCTCGCCGCAGTTGCTGTTCCTTGATGCTGACCGCAACACGCTGATTCGTCGCTACAGTGATACGCGCCGCTTACATCCGCTCTCCAGCAAAAATTTATCGCTGGAAAGTGCTATCGATGAAGAGAGCAACCTGCTGGAGCCACTGCGTTCCCGCGCGGACCTGATTGTCGATACCTCCGAAATGTCGGTACATGAGCTGGCCGAAATGCTGCGCACTCGCCTGCTCGGCAAGCGCGAGCGCGAACTGACCATGGTCTTTGAGTCGTTCGGCTTTAAGCACGGGATTCCTATCGATGCTGACTACGTCTTTGACGTTCGCTTTCTGCCCAACCCGCACTGGGATCCGAAACTGCGCCCGATGACCGGTCTCGACAAACCTGTCGCGGCGTTCCTTGACCGGCATACCGAAGTGCACAATTTTATTTACCAGACCCGCAGTTATCTTGAACTGTGGTTACCGATGCTGGAAACCAACAACCGTAGCTATCTGACCGTCGCTATCGGCTGTACTGGCGGTAAGCATCGTTCTGTTTATGTCGCCGAACAGCTGGCAGATTATTTCCGCTCGCGCGGTAAAAACGTTCAGTCCCGTCACCGTACGCTGGAAAAACGCAAAACATGACCGTAAAACAAACCGTTGAGATCACCAATAAACTGGGCATGCATGCGCGCCCGGCGATGAAACTGTTTGAGCTGGTACAGGGGTTTGACGCAGAAGTGTTACTGCGTAACGACGAAGGCACCGAAGCGGAAGCCAGCAGCGTGATTGCATTGCTGATGCTGGATTCCGCAAAAGGGCGGCAAATTGAAGTCGAAGCCAGCGGCCCGCAGGAAGAAGAAGCCCTGGCAGCCGTGATTGCCCTGTTTAACGCGGGCTTTGACGAAGACTGAGTTAGTACAGCTTATTGTTCTGCAAAAAGCCTTCGCCTCCGAGCTGGCGCATCTGGCGCAGGATCCACGCCTGACGGCTGCGGACATAGCCGGATGGCGCTGCCGCCTGGAAACGTATTGGGTTTGGCAGTACTGCCGCCAGCAATGCCGCTTCCGACATGGTTAACCGGCTGGCCGGTTTGTGAAAATAGCGCTGAGCCGCCTCTTCCACGCCAAACACGCCGTCGCCAAACTCCGCAATATTAAGATACACCGTCAGGATACGCCGTTTCGTCCACACCGCTTCCATCCCCAGCGTCAGCCCGGCTTCCAGCCCTTTTCGCACCCAACTTTTTCCATCCCATAACAGCAGGTTTTTCACCGTTTGCTGAGAGATAGTCGACGCGCCGCGAATACGGTTCTCATGGCGTTCATTATGTGAAAGTGCCTTCTGGATCGCGCCAAAATCCAGCCCCCAGTGATCGGGGAAACGCTGATCCTCTGCTGCGACAACAGCCAGCGCCATCCACGGCGAAATTTCATCCATACTGACCCAGTCGGAATGAGCAACATAACCAAAGTTACCTGTCAGCCAGGCCCCAATTTGCCGCTCGACCATCACGGCAGAAAATGGCACCGGCAGAAAGCTGAACAGCACAATGCCGCCGCCCCAGAAAATGGCCAGTACCAGTAAAACCCGCAGCGCAATACGTTTCAGCATAGTTTTCAGCGGGCCGCGAAAGCCATTTCTCATTCCGCCAGCACCAGTATGCGCGCAACCAGCTTTTCGATCCCCGCCGCAGCCTGCGCAATATCCTCAGCAAGCATATACGCTGGCGTGGTTACCACTTTATTCTCTTCATCCACCACAATATCGTCCACCGGGCACGGCACATGTTCCGCGCCCATCTCTTCCAGCACTTCAGCGATATCGACATCCGTACCGATTGTCAGACGCAGCGGGAAGTCGAAAATTTTCGGCAGCAACGCCGGAGCGATACACATAAATCCCAGCGGTTTACCCGCCTGATGCATCTCCAGCACTCGCTGTTTAAGCGTATTATCGACAACACACGCGCTGCCCTGGCTGGCAAAATTACTCAAATTTTTGGCCGCACCAAAACCACCAGGCACAATCAGCGCATCCAGATCATTTACTGATAGTTGTGCCAGCGGCCGGATATCTCCACGCGCAATTCGGGCCGCTTCGACCAGCACATTGCGGCTCTCCGTCATGACATCACCCGTCAGGTGATTCACCACATCGCTCTGCCATTTATCCGGCGCGAAACAAACTGCCTCAGCACCTGAACGGGCGATCGCCAGTAACGTGATCACCGCTTCATGGATTTCCGCACCGTCATAGACACCCGCGCCGCTAAGAATCACGCCTACTTTTTTCATTTTGCTCATCCTTTATGCAGCGTACTGTCGATAATTAAAAATTTTGATAAGGGAGCCTTGCTTCACACATTTCACTGATTGATGTAACAAATCATTTAAGATTTGCTATCTTATGTGCGTGTGGTCGAATTTTTTCAGGCTACGCCCTTGCAAAAAAGAGTAAAAACTACGGCGCAGCTACGGTTTCCCTGGTGTTGGCGCAGTATTCGCGCACCCCGGTTAATCCGGGGTCATTTTTTTCCAGCGTCCACCGCCGCAACCCAGGCTTTCAGTACCGCCACATCGTTCTGCCACTCCTGTTTCATCTCTTCCACCCATTCGCCGACATTGTCCCACCACGCCGGAAGATCGGGAGACTGGATCTGTTGCCCCAGTTGCTGCAGATGACGTAAACCGACAGAGCCTGCCGCGCCCTTAATCTTATGTCCCTCTTCGGTTATGCCTTTCTGATCGCGGGCCGTAAGATTTGACTCAAGCACATTGAGATAGCCCGGCATCATTTTCTCAAAGACAGCCAGCCCATCGGTGATCAATTTAGGCCCAACCAGCTCGATATATTGCTCAAGCATGGCCGTATCCAGCACCGTTTGTACTTTGCTGTTATCGACAGTCGTCACCTGCTTCTCCTCATTGGCGTTTGTATCCCAGAACTTTTTAATCATGGCAGTTAATGCCGGGACCGCCAGCGGTTTGCTCAATACGTCATTCATGCCCGCATCGAGATACTCCTGTTTGTTTTTCAGCACGTTGGCTGTCAGTGCTACCAGTGGCGGCAGATCTTCGCGCGGGTAACGGCTGGTTAGCGTGCGGGAAATATCCAGCCCGGTCATGTCCGGCAACTGAATATCCAGCAGCAGCAGATCGTATTCGCCAGGGGCAAACATCTCCAGCGCGGCGCTTCCGGTCATCGCCACATCGACGCTACAACCCAGCTTTTCCAGCACCGAGCGCGCGACAATGACATTCAGCTCAATGTCCTCAACCAGCAGCACATGCAGCGCTGGCAACGGCATATCATCATCTTCGAAAGCGTCATCAACTTCTTCCGCCACTGCGGGCGCATGAACGGTCAGCGTAAAGATGGACCCGGCGCCTGGCTGGCTGCTGACAGAGATATCCCCCCCCATATTTTTGGCGAGGCGACGTGAAACGGCCAGCCCGATACCCGTTCCCGTGGCCGGTTTGCCGCCGTGGCTATCTTTGACCTGGTAATACATGGCAAAGATCTTATCCTGCTCGTCGCGCGGAATACCGATACCGGAATCCTGCACTTCGAAGTGCAGCATTTCGCCTTCATCGTAGCGAACGCGCACTTCAACCTGACCTTGCGGAGTAAATTTCACCGCATTGCTGATCAGGTTCCACAGAATCTGCCGCAGACGCGTACCGTCGGTAATCACCTTGTGCGGCAGCGGCAACGTTGGCTCCAGTACAAAACGCAGCCCTTTTTGATGCGCCTGCAAACCGGAAAGGTTTTCCAGATCGGCAAGGAAGCTGGTGAAATCCAGCGGTTGGTTATCAAGCTGAACTTTACGGCGCTCCATTTTATCCATGTCGATAATATCGTTGAAGATATTTCCCAGCGTCACGGCGGAAACATGGATGGTCTTCAGGTATTTCTCTTGCTCCTGCGTTAACTCCGTGTCGAGCAGGATCCGGCTCAGGCCGACGATGCCATTCAGCGGTGTACGCAGTTCATGGCTAATCGTGGAAATGAAGGTGGTCTTATCCCGGCTGGCCCGCTCCAGCGCATCCTGGTAGCGTTTACGCTCAGTAATATCGCGGCCAAAGCCCATCAGCCCGTGGCGTTTACCCACTCGGTCGTAATAAGGCACTTTACGGATTTCGAAACAGGCTTTGCGCCCGTCCGGATAATCCAGCCACTGTTCGTAGGTCAGCGATACGTTATGACGAAAGACTTTTTCATCGGTTTCAATAACTTTCGCTGCGGCTTCCTCAGAATAGACATCCTGCGGTTTCAGGTGAATGAGCTGCTTCTCGCTTTTGCCAGTCAGCAGTTCCATCGCCCGGTTACAGCCGGAAAATTCTTTATCTTCGTTACGGTAGAAAACCAAATCCGGTGAGGCATCAAGGAAAGAGCGCAGAAAGGAGGATTGTTGTTCGAGCTGGATCTGCGTTTGCTCGCGCTCCTGCATCTCTATTTTTAGCTGTTCAAAGGTCTCCTGGCGCTCCGCTTCAGCCTTTTCACGATCGCTGATCTCCTGGTTAAGCTGGGCAATATTATCTTTTAACTGCACATTGAGCTTCAGATCGCGATCGCGCATCTCTTCGAGTTTTTCTACCAGCCGCGATAAGCGCTGACGGGATTCTTCCAGCTGCTCAACCACCACCGATAAAAAGTAGACCGCCCACGGAGTGATCAGCAGACCAAAAAAGATCGAGCGGATAACATCAATGCTCTCCACCTGACCCTGCAATACCATGGTGACCGCCATCTGCACGACGATTGCCAGCACCACCAGCGCTAAAGCCAGCAGCAAGGAAAAGCGCACCAGACCAAGCTTCATCATCAGATCGACGTAGTATTGCGCCAGTAAACGGATTTGCTTCATAGAGTTTCCCTCGGACAATTGCGCTCAATAATACTCAATTCTGGGCAAGGGATTGAAGCTTGTGTGAAAAATGCGGTGAGAGTTAGAGTTTCGTCGCCGGTTCAGACGGGCAATTGCCAGCAGCGCCCAAGCGCCGAACCTTGTCCGCCCTGCTCATTCAGATAGCGATCCAGCTCCACCATGCCGGTCCAGCGGTTTTCGCACCACAGCGGCGCCAGCAGGGTCGGACGGCGCGCGCTGGCGGAAACGCGGTGATAGATCACCTCCGGCGGCGTATGGCGAATCATCTCTCCGGCAATAACGGTATACTCTTCCAGGCCAATACCATTCAGGCGGCCAGCTTCCCATGCCTTCGCCATAATACTGCCTTTTACGATATGCAGCGGATGCAGCTTAATGCCATCAACGCCAGCATCTGTAACGCGCTGTAGGGTCTCCAGGCAATCCACGCGACGTTCCCCCGGTAACCCGACAATCAAATGCGTGCAGACTTTCAGACCGCGTTGACGGGCCTGTTGCGCCGTTTTCCGGTAGCAGGCGAAATCATGCCCACGGTTGATGCGATGCAGCGTTTTATCGTGAGCAGTTTGCAGGCCCAATTCCAGCCACACTTCATAACCCTGTTGATGGTATTCACAAAGCAAATCCAGCACCGCTTCCGGCACGCAATCAGGGCGCGTGCCGACGCACAAACCCACAATGTTCGCCTGGCTTATCGCCTGCTGGTACATCGACCGTAGCACCTGCACTTCCGCCCAGGTGCTGGTGTAAGCCTGGAAATAGGCGAGATAGCGACGTGCGCGATTGACGAGGTTCGCCTGATGAGCAAGCTGGTCAGCAATGGATTGATGCTGCTGTGCCTCATCGGCAAAAGACGCGACATTACAGAACGTACACCCGCCGCGTCCGATGGTGCCATCGCGGTTTGGGCAGCTAAAACCGCCATGCAAAGTGAGTTTATGGACTTTTTCTCCATATCGGCGAGCAAGATCCCCACCAAACATATTGACTAATTTCTGTAACTGCATAATCTGAAAGGCCGCCCTGACGAAAGGGTGTAGCCTGCCATTTTTAGCTTTCATCGGCGATGACCTGGATCAATCGCCCCGGAAGGCTTTTATCCATTGCATAAACAGTCAATATAACCGCAATTTCATTCACCCAAAAGGTGATTACTTTTCCTTATACTCCTGCCTTATTTTGCAGAAATACGTGTGGAAGTAAAAAACAGTGTCTTCATGCAACTCTCATCCGCACAGCAGAATAAAAATCTGCCGTTAAAGACACAATCAGGACAGAACATCAGAAACTACGCTTTGGTATAGTGAGTCAGATCACACTCCGCTACCGCTTGTCGCTGCGCTTCATGAATGTAAAAAACCTTAAATAAATATAAATATCAAACAGATAATACATCTTTAGCACATTTTTGTATAAATAAGCTCGGCATTTGACCTGTGTACGGATTCCCGATAACTTGGGAATCCGCTGGAAGCTTTCTGGATGAGCAGTCTGCTCATCATATTTATGCAGTAATTGAGATTCCCTCTTAAGCAAGTCCTCAACACTTGTGTATCGATGCGAAAAGGAAATTAAAGAGGGCGACATGCGAGGCATATGCCCCGTCGCCATGCTCTTTTTGCGCCTGTGCGTATCGATCAACGGAGGGTGTCTCGTAGAGCCTGGGGAGGTTCACTGATATGTTGTACGATAAATCTCTCGAGAGAGATAACTGTGGTTTCGGCCTGATCGCCCACATAGAAGGCGAACCTAGCCACAAGGTAGTGCGTACCGCTATTCACGCACTGGCCCGAATGCAGCACCGTGGCGCAATCCTTGCCGATGGTAAAACCGGTGATGGTTGCGGCCTGCTGCTGCAAAAACCCGACCGTTTCTTCCGTATTGTGGCGGAAGAGCGCGGCTGGCGCTTAGCCAAAAATTACGCCGTGGGCATGCTGTTCCTGAATCAGGATCCAGAAAAAGCCAGCGCGTCGCGTCGCGTTGTTGAAGAAGAGCTGCAACAAGAAACCCTGTCGATCGTCGGCTGGCGCGATGTGCCAACCAACGAAGGGGTACTCGGTGAAATCGCCCTCTCCTCGCTGCCTCGTATTGAACAAATTTTCGTGAACGCCCCTGCAGGCTGGCGCCCGCGCGATATGGAGCGTCGTCTGTTTATCGCTCGTCGCCGCATTGAAAAACGCCTGCAGGAAGATAAAGAGTTCTACGTTTGTAGCCTCTCCAATCTGGTGAACATCTATAAAGGTCTGTGTATGCCGGCGGATCTGCCGCGCTTTTACCTGGATCTGGCGGATCTGCGCCTGGAATCGGCCATTTGCCTGTTCCACCAGCGCTTCTCCACCAACACCGTGCCACGCTGGCCGCTGGCACAGCCGTTCCGCTACCTGGCGCACAACGGTGAAATCAACACCATTACCGGTAACCGCCAGTGGGCGCGCGCGCGTACCTACAAATTTAAAACGCCGTTGATCCCGGATCTTCATGATGCCGCGCCGTTCGTCAACGAAACCGGTTCTGACTCCAGCTCAATGGATAACATGCTCGAGCTGCTGTTGGCAGGCGGGATGGATATTGTGCGCGCCATGCGTTTGCTGGTGCCGCCAGCCTGGCAGAATAACCCGGATATGGATCCGGACCTGCGCAGCTTCTTCGACTTTAACTCCATGCACATGGAACCGTGGGACGGCCCGGCGGGCATCGTGATGTCTGACGGGCGTTTCGCTGCCTGTAACCTCGACCGTAACGGTCTGCGCCCGGCGCGCTATGTCGTTACCAAAGATAAGCTGATCACCTGTGCTTCAGAAGTGGGGATCTGGGATTATCAGCCGGACGAAGTGGTCGAAAAAGGCCGTGTCGGCCCGGGCGAACTGATGGTTATCGATACCCGAGACGGGCGCATTCTGCACTCTGCCGAAACCGATGACGATCTGAAAAGCCGCCACCCGTATAAAGAGTGGATGGCGAAAAACGTTCGCCGTCTGGTGCCGTTTGAAGATCTGCCTGATGAAGAAGTCGGTACCCGCGAGATGGACGACGATCTGCTGGCAAGCTACCAGAAGCAGTTTAACTACAGCTTTGAAGAGCTGGATTCGGTTATCCGCGTGCTGGGAGAAAATGGTCAGGAAGCGGTCGGCTCCATGGGCGATGACACCCCGTTTGCGGTGCTTTCCAGCCAGCCACGCATTATTTATGACTACTTCCGTCAGCAGTTCGCGCAGGTCACCAACCCGCCGATCGATCCGCTGCGTGAAGCCCACGTTATGTCGCTGGCTACCAGCATCGGTCGCGAAATGAACGTCTTCTGCGAAGCGGAAGGCCAGGCGCACCGCCTGAGCTTCAAATCACCGATCCTGCTGTACTCCGATTTCAAGCAGCTGACGACGATGGAAGAGGAGCACTACCGCGCCGACACGCTGGACATCACCTTCGACGTGACTGAAACGTCGCTGGAAGAGACCGTCAAAGCGCTGTGTGATAAAGCAGAGCAGATGGTGCGTAATGGTACTGTATTGCTGGTGCTCTCTGATCGTAACATCGCCAAAAATCGCCTGCCGGTTCCGGCGCCGATGGCAGTGGGCGCGATCCAGACACGCCTGGTGGATAAGAGCCTGCGCTGCGATGCCAACATTATTGTTGAAACAGCAAGTGCCCGTGACCCGCACCACTTTGCGGTGCTGCTCGGCTTCGGCGCGACGGCCATCTACCCGTACCTGGCGTATGAAACGCTGGCGAAACTGGTCGACAACAATGCCATTGAGAAAAATTACCGTACAGTGATGCTGAACTACCGCAACGGCATCAATAAAGGGCTGTACAAAATCATGTCCAAAATGGGCATTTCGACGGTCGCCTCATACCGTTGCTCAAAACTGTTTGAAGCCGTGGGCCTGCACGATGACGTTGCTGCGCTCTGCTTCCAGGGCGTTATCAGCCGTATTGGCGGCGCGGGCTTTAGCGACTTCCAGCAAGATCTGCTGAACCTCTCTAAACTGGCCTGGCTGGCGCGTAAACCGCTGTCGCAGGGCGGCCTGCTGAAATATGTCCATGGCGGTGAATACCACGCTTATAACCCGGATGTCGTACGCACGCTGCAACAGGCCGTACAGAGCGGCGAGTACAGCGATTATCAGGAATATGCGAAGCTGGTTAACGAACGCCCGGCAGCTACGCTGCGCGATTTGCTGGCCATCACGCCGAACGGTGAAGCGGTCAGTCTGAAAGATGTGGAACCGGCGACCGAGCTGTTTAAACGCTTCGATACCGCAGCGATGTCTATCGGCGCGCTCAGCCCGGAGGCTCACGAAGCGCTGGCAGAAGCAATGAACAGCCTCGGCGGTTTCTCCAACTCCGGTGAAGGCGGCGAAGATCCGGCGCGCTACGGCACCAATAAAGTGTCGCGTATCAAGCAGGTTGCTTCTGGCCGCTTTGGTGTAACCCCGGCGTACCTGGTGAACGCTGATGTCATTCAGATCAAAGTCGCCCAGGGGGCAAAACCGGGAGAAGGCGGCCAGCTACCGGGTGACAAAGTCACCCCGTACATCGCCAAACTGCGCTACTCCGTACCCGGCGTAACGCTGATCTCTCCGCCTCCGCACCACGATATCTACTCTATCGAGGATCTGGCGCAGCTGATTTTCGACCTGAAGCAGGTCAACCCGAAAGCGATGATCTCCGTGAAGCTGGTTTCCGAACCGGGCGTCGGTACCATCGCTACCGGTGTGGCGAAAGCCTATGCCGATCTGATCACTATCGCCGGCTACGACGGCGGTACTGGTGCAAGCCCGCTCTCTTCGGTGAAATATGCCGGTTGTCCGTGGGAACTGGGGCTGGTGGAAACCCAGCAGGCGCTGGTCGCGAACGGGTTGCGTCACAAGATCCGTTTGCAGGTGGATGGCGGTCTGAAAACCGGCCAGGACATCATCAAAGCCGCCATTCTGGGCGCCGAAAGCTTTGGTTTCGGTACCGGGCCGATGGTCGCGCTGGGCTGTAAATACCTGCGAATTTGTCACCTGAATAACTGCGCAACCGGCGTAGCGACTCAGGATGACAAACTGCGTAAGAATCACTATCACGGTCTGCCGTTCAAAGTGACCAACTACTTTGAATTTATCGCCCGTGAAACTCGCGAGTTAATGGCGCAACTGGGCGTGAAACGCCTGGTCGATCTGATTGGCCGCACCGATCTGCTGAAAGAGCTGGACGGTTTTACCGCCAAGCAGCAGAAGCTGGATCTGGCGAAACTGCTGGAAACCGCCGAGCCGCACCCAGGCAAAGCGCTGTACTGCACGGAAAACAACCCGCCGTTTGATAATGGCGTGCTGAACGCGCAGTTATTGCAGCAGGCGAAACCGTATGTCGATGAGAAGCAGAGCAAAACTTTCTGGTTCGATATCCGCAACACCGATCGTTCCGTGGGTGCTTCACTGTCTGGCTATATCGCGCAGTCTCACGGCGATCAAGGGCTGGCAGCCGATCCGATTAAAGCGCATTTCAGCGGCACCGCAGGCCAGAGCTTCGGCGTGTGGAACGCCGGCGGCGTTGAGCTCTATCTGACCGGCGATGCCAACGACTATGTCGGTAAAGGTATGGCGGGCGGTTTGCTGGCGGTGCGTCCGCCGGTGGGTTCGGCCTTCCGTAGCCATGAAGCAAGCATTATCGGTAACACCTGCCTGTATGGCGCAACCGGCGGTCGTTTGTACGCTGCGGGCCGCGCAGGCGAGCGTTTTGCGGTGCGTAACTCCGGCGCCATCACGGTTGTAGAAGGCATCGGCGACAACGGTTGTGAATATATGACCGGCGGCATTGTTTGCGTGCTGGGTAAAACCGGCGTCAACTTTGGCGCAGGGATGACCGGCGGCTTTGCCTATGTACTGGATGAAGACGGTGAATTCCGTAAACGCGTTAACCCGGAACTGGTGGAAGTGCTGAGCGTCGATGACCTCGCCATCCATGAAGAGCATCTGCGCGGTCTGATCACCGAGCATGTGCACCATACCGGTTCTCAGCGTGGCGAAGAGATCCTGGCGAACTGGCCGGCATTCTCATCGAAATTCGCCCTGGTGAAACCGAAGTCCAGCGATGTGAAAGCCCTGTTAGGTCACCGTAGTCGTAGCGCGGCAGAGTTGCGCGTGCAGGCGCAGTAAGGAATTGAGATGAGTCAGAACGTTTACCAATTTATCGACTTACAGCGTGTTGATCCGCCCAAGAAACCGATCAAGCTGCGTAAAATTGAATTTGTTGAAATCTACGAGCCCTTCTCTGAAGGGCAAGCTAAAGCGCAGGCCGATCGCTGCCTCTCCTGCGGTAACCCGTATTGCGAGTGGAAATGTCCGGTTCATAACTACATTCCTAACTGGCTGAAGCTGGCCAACGAAGGTCGTATTTTTGAAGCAGCAGAGCTGTCGCACCAGACTAACACCCTGCCGGAAGTATGCGGACGCGTCTGCCCGCAGGATCGTCTGTGCGAAGGTTCCTGCACGCTGAACGACGAGTTCGGCGCAGTCACCATCGGCAACATCGAGCGCTATATCAACGATAAAGCGTTCGAAATGGGCTGGCGTCCCGATCTGACCGGCGTGAAGCAAACCGGTAAACGCGTGGCGATTATCGGTGCAGGTCCGGCAGGTCTGGCGTGTGCCGATGTACTGACCCGCAACGGCGTAAAAGCTGTCGTCTTCGACCGTCATCCGGAAATCGGCGGCCTGCTGACCTTTGGTATCCCGGCCTTCAAGCTGGAAAAAGAGGTGATGACCCGCCGCCGTGAGATTTTTACCGGTATGGGCATTGAGTTCAAACTCAATACCGAAGTGGGTCGCGATGTGCAGATCGACGAACTGCTGAAAGATTACGACGCGGTGTTCCTCGGCGTCGGTACCTATCAGTCAATGCGCGGCGGGCTGGAGAACGAAGACGCTACGGGCGTATTCGACGCGCTGCCGTTCCTCATCGCTAATACACGTCAGATTATGGGCTTTGGCGAAACGCCAAATGAGCCGTATATCAGCATGGAAGGCAAACGCGTCGTGGTGCTTGGCGGTGGTGATACCGCAATGGACTGCGTGCGTACTTCTATTCGCCAGGGCGCAACGCACGTAATTTGTGCTTATCGCCGTGATGAAGAGAACATGCCGGGTTCCCGCCGCGAAGTGAAAAACGCGCGTGAAGAGGGCGTGGAATTCCAGTTTAACGTGCAGCCGCTGGGCATCGAAATCAATGCCAACGGCAAAGTGTGCGGCGTGAAGATGGCGCGGACCGAAATGGGCGAGCCGGATGCTAAAGGCCGTCGCCGTGCGGAAATCGTCCCGGGTTCTGAGCATGTGGTTCCGGCCGATGCTGTGGTGATGGCGTTTGGTTTCCGTCCTCACAGTATGGAGTGGCTGGCGAAGCACAGCGTTGAACTTGACGCTCAGGGCCGCGTTATCGCACCGGAAGGCAGCGAAAATCCGTTCCAGACCAGCAACCCGAAAATCTTTGCCGGTGGCGACATTGTACGTGGCTCCGATTTGGTGGTGACCGCGATTGCCGAAGGCCGTAAAGCGGCTGACGGCATCATGAACTACCTCGAAGTGTAATAACCATGTAGCGACCCAAAAGGAGGCTTCGGCCTCCTTTTTTATTGGCGGATCGCAGATAGTAAAACAGGGCCATTCGGCCCTGTTTGATTACTTCACTACCCGCAACGACGGGCGTCCACCTCGCGGCGGCGGATCGTCATCAGGGTCGTTGTCCTGATCGTCAGCGTGATCGGGTTTATCACCGTCGATAACCGACATCACCGTCTCACTTTCCTGCGCTGAAGTTTCGTGGTCGTCATTCATCATGGCGACGTCTTCATCGTAGGCAGCTTCCGGTTCGAACATGGTACCCGCGCCGTTTTCACGGGCGTAAATAGCCAGTACGGCCGCCATCGGTACCGCAACCTGACGCGGCACGCCACCGAAGCGCGCATTGAAACGCACCTCGTCGTTCGCCAGTTCCAGATTGCCTACCGCGCGCGGCGCGATGTTCAACACGATTTGACCGTCACGCGCATACTCCATCGGCACGCGAACATCCGGCAACGTCACATCAACAACCAGATGTGGCGTTAGCTGGTTATCCAGTAACCATTCATAGAAGGCCCGCAGCAGATACGGACGGCGTGGAGACAGTTGTGACAAATCCATTCAGTTAACCCCGGCCAAGGCGCATTTCGCGCTCGGCTTCAGTCAGAGATGCGAGGAAGGAATCACGCTCAAATACACGCGTCATATATCCTTTCAGCTCTTTGGCGCCTGCGCCGCTCAGCTCGATGCCCAGTACCGGTAAGCGCCACAGCAGCGGTGCGAGGTAGCAGTCAACGAGGCTAAACTCGTCGTTCAGGAAGTAAGGTTTCTGGGTGAACAGCGGGCCAATTGCCAGCAGCTCTTCACGCAGTTGCTTACGGGCGGCATCGGCCTGTGCGCCGCTGTTGTTCTGGATGATATTCATCAGGGAATACCAGTCCTTTTCAATGCGATGCATGTACAGGCGGCTTTCACCGCGCGCGACCGGGTAAACCGGCATTAGCGGCGGATGCGGGAAACGCTCGTCCAGATATTCCATAATGATGCGTGATTCCCACAGGGTGAGTTCACGATCTACAAGTGTCGGTACGCTTTGATTCGGGTTGAGGTCAATCAGATCCTGAGGAGGATTATCCTTTTCCACGTGCTCAATTTCGAAGCTGACACCTTTTTCGGCCAGCACGATACGGACCTGATGGCTATAGATGTCCACAGGACCAGAAAACAGCGTCATTACCGAACGTTTGTTGGCAGCGACAGCCATGAAAACCTCCAGGTATATTCAAGAATTTACTGCTACCGGACTTACTCGACCGGTCAGATGTGAGTTACCTACCCGCCCGTACTGTCACTTTCGTTCAGGAAGCAAACAAAAAATGAACAATCCCAGCCATTTGGGCAGAAAATTGGATGATAGTTTACCAGATTTTGCGGGGTTTGTGGTGAGGGGATTCTGCAAATGCTGAAAAAGACGCAATAAGCGATTGATTACTGTGGATAACACGATTTTTATCCATAAAAAAACCCGGCTTGCACCGGGTTTTTTCGCCAATCGTTCTGCCGAAGCAGAAAGCAATTAACGTTTGGAGAACTGCGGACGACGACGTGCTTTGCGCAGACCGACTTTTTTACGTTCAACCTGACGAGCGTCACGAGTGACGAAGCCAGCTTTACGCAGTTCGGAACGCAGAGACTCATCGTACTCCATCAGAGCGCGGGTGATACCGTGACGGATCGCACCTGCCTGACCGGAGATACCACCACCTTTAACGGTGATGTACAGATCCAGTTTTTCAACCATGTCGACCAGTTCCAGCGGCTGACGAACTACCATTCGGGCAGTTTCACGACCGAAGTACTGTTCCAGAGAACGCTGGTTGATTACGATTTTACCGTTGCCCGGTTTGATGAACACGCGAGCGGCGGAGCTTTTGCGGCGACCAGTGCCGTAGTATTGATTTTCAGCCATTGCCTATAATCCCGATTAGATGTCAAGAACTTGCGGTTGCTGTGCCGCGTGGTTGTGCTCGTTACCCGCGTAAACTTTCAGTTTACGGTACATAGCACGACCCAGCGGGCCTTTTGGCAGCATGCCTTTAACCGCGATTTCAATCACACGCTCAGGACGGCGGGCAATCATCTCTTCAAAGGTCGCTTGTTTGATACCACCGATGTGGCCGGTGTGGTGGTAGTACATTTTGTCAGAACGTTTGTTGCCGGTTACAGCAACTTTTTCTGCGTTCAGAACGATGATGTAATCACCAGTATCAACGTGCGGAGTGTATTCCGCTTTATGCTTACCGCGCAGGCGACGAGCCAGTTCGGTAGCCAGACGGCCCAGAGTTTTACCGGTCGCGTCGACAACATACCAGTCGCGTTTTACGGTTTCTGGTTTAGCTGTAAAAGTTTTCATTATAAAGCTTACCCAAATAATAAGTTACACGTTGGTGAACACCCAAACGCCTAAATACAAGTGAGGTTCACACGACATTGTCCAGTAAACCTACCCCTTCGGATATGTTTAGCCGGCACACAAGAGTTTCGGGAAAAAAACCTTGTAGTAACGTGGGGTCGCAGGATTATAGAGAAGTCGTGGGCAAAGATCGACCCCTTTTTGTGATTTGGCGCGGCTTTTGTGCAAGGCGAATCCCTTTCCCGGTGGGAAAGGGATTTACCGATTACGGCATATGCGCGCGCTTGAGATATTCTTCGCTCTGCATCTCTTGCAGGCGGGACAAACAGCGCTGAAACTCAAATTTCAGCCGTTCGCCCTGATAAATCTCATGTAGCGGCGCAGTCGCACTCACCACCAGCTTCACATGGCGCTCGTAAAACTCATCCACTAAAGCAATAAAACGTCGTGCTTCGCTCTCCATCAGTGGCGTCATTACCGGCACATCGAACAACATTACGGTATGGAACAATCGCGAGAGCGCGATGTAATCGTGCTGGCTGCGCGCATCGACGCAGAGCGTGGCAAACGACACTGCCAGCGTCTGGTTTTCCACACCCAGCGTCGGCAGCGCACGGTGATTAATCTCCAGTTGTGGCGCATGCTCACGCTTTGCGCCCGCCAGCGCTAACCACAACGTCTCCATTTGCCGCGCGGTCTCGCTATCCAGTGGAGTCAGCCATAAGTGCGCCTGGGTTAATGTGCGCAGACGATAATCGACGCCCGCATCGACATTCATCACATCGCAAAACTGCTTGATGGCATCGATAGCAGGTAAAAAGCGCGAACGCTGCAAGCCGTTGCGGTAGAGCTCATCCGGCGGAATATTCGACGTCGCCACCAGCGTGATACCACGGGCGAACAGCGCTTTCATTAGCCCGCCCAGCAGCATGGCGTCGGTAATATCCGAAACGAAAAATTCATCGAAGCACAGCACATCGGTTTCAGCTTTGAAGCGATCGGCAACAATTTCCAGCGGATCGCTATGCCCCTGAAGTGAAGTCAGTTCTTCGTGCACGCGCAGCATAAAACGGTGAAAGTGCAGACGTTGTTTACGCTCACCCGGCAGGCTCTGATAGAACATGTCCATCAGCCAGGTTTTGCCACGGCCAACGCCGCCCCACATATAAAGACCGCGCACTGGCGCGCTTTCACGCGGTTCTCGTTTTCCCAGCAGTTTGCCGAACTTCGCCAGCAAACCACCGTTTGTCGGTGCACTGTTGTCGCTGCGGGTAATAAGTTCTTGATAGATATGTTCCAGCCGCTGAACGGCTTCTTTTTGCACATCATCCGGCTGATGGCTCCCCTCGTTGAGGGCGCTGTTGTATCGCGATGTCGGGGTAAGGCTTTGCATGGTGTTATGGTTGTTCCTTGAAAATCGATCCGCCCCCACAGGGTTGACGAAAAAAAGGCCGTTCTACACTACGCGATGATTTGTCAGGATTCCACTTCTACACCAGAAGCGGTTATAGTGGCACTATCAGGCGCAGGCAAGGAGCTTGCAGCCCACACCCTACGGAATCACAAAATAACGGGAGAAGTACATGACCTGGGAATACGCGCTAATCGGGTTGGTTGTCGGCATTATCATTGGTGCCGTGGGTATGCGTTTCGGAAACCGTAAATTGCGCCAGCAACAGGCCTTGCAGTATGAGCTGGAAAAAAACAAAGCGGAACTGGAAGAGTATCGCGAAGAACTGGTGAGCCATTTTGCCCGCAGCGCGGAACTGCTGGATAACATGGCGCATGATTATCGCCAACTGTATCAACACATGGCGAAAAGCTCGTCCAACTTGCTGCCGGAAATGTCGGCAGAAGAGAATCCGTTCCGCAACCGTCTGGCCGAATCTGAAGCCAGTAACGATCAGGCGCCGGTGCAGATCCCGCGTGATTATTCTGATGGCGCTTCCGGCCTGCTGCGCGGCGGCGCAAGCCGTAAATAATTCCGCCCTGTCATCTGTTTTTTTCGGGCGCGTTCCCCGCGCCCACCCCATCTTCCGCATCATAGCTATTATTTAGTCATTCACCTCATTGTTACCCGGTTGAAATTTCAATAACATCAAACTGTTTTGGGGCGTCATTCCTTTCACTTCAGGTTACGAGAGCCAGCATCAATGAAGAAACCAACCCTGCTGTTGAGTGCATTTGCGTTAAGTGTCGGGTTAACTCTCTCGGCACCGTTTCAGGCGATGGCCGCCATGCCATCACAAGTGCCCGGTCAGGGCGCGTTGCCAAGCCTTGCGCCCGTGCTGGAAAAGGTACTGCCTGCGGTGGTTAGCGTGCAGGTAGAGGGGACAACGACACAAGGTCAGAAAGTTCCGGAAGAGCTTAAGAAGTTTTTCGGCGACGATGTGCCGGATCAACCGCAGCAACCGCAACCTTTTGAAGGGCTGGGCTCCGGGGTGATCATTGACGCCGCGAAAGGCTACGTGCTGACAAACAATCATGTGATCAATCAGGCGCAAAAAATCAGCGTGCAGTTGAACGATGGTCGCGAGTTCGATGCCAAGCTGATCGGCGGTGATGATCAGAGTGATATTGCTCTGCTGCAATTACAGAACGCCAGCAATCTGACGCAAATTGCGATTGCCGACTCCGATAAACTGCGCGTCGGCGACTTTGTCATTGCCGTAGGTAACCCGTTCGGCCTTGGGCAGACAGCCACTTCCGGGATTGTTTCCGCGCTGGGCCGCAGCGGCCTGAATCTGGAAGGGCTGGAAAACTTTATCCAGACGGATGCCTCAATTAACCGTGGTAACTCCGGCGGCGCGCTGCTTAATCTCAATGGCGAGCTTATCGGCATTAATACTGCTATCCTCGCACCAGGCGGCGGTAGTGTAGGGATTGGCTTCGCCATTCCGAGCAATATGGCACAAACCCTCTCCAGGCAATTGATTCAGTTTGGCGAGATCAAACGCGGTCTGTTGGGCATCAAAGGCACGGAAATGAGTGCGGATATCGCCAAAGCCTTTAACCTTAACGTCCAGCGCGGCGCCTTTGTCAGCGAAGTGCTGCCTAACTCCGGCTCGGCAAAAGCCGGGATCAAATCCGGTGATGTTATCGTCAGTCTGAACGGTAAGCCGCTGAACAGCTTTGCCGAACTGCGTTCACGTATTGCCACGACGGAACCCGGCGCGAAAGTGAAGCTCGGCCTGCTGCGCGATGGCAAGCCGCTGGAGGTGGAAGTCACGCTGGATAAAAGCACGTCTTCGTCCGCCAGCGCCGATCTGATTTCACCGTCATTGCAGGGTGCAGAACTGAGCGACAGCCAGCTCAAAGATGGCACCAAAGGCATCGCGATAAATAATGTCGAAAAAGGCAGCGCCGCCGCGCAGGCCGGTCTGCATAAAGATGATGTGATCATTGGCATCAACCGTGAGCGCGTTCAGTCGATCGCTGAAATGCGTAAATTGCTGGAAACGAAACCTTCGGTAATGGCGCTGCATATCGTGCGCGGCAACGACAGCATCTATCTGCTGTTGCGCTAGGTCCCTCACTCTCCGGACATCATCATGTGATGTCCGGAGAACTCATGTTATGCTGCTGCCGTTCTTCCTTTTAGCGATAATCCCATCATGTATGTGAAGATTTTACGTTCAGTTGCAATCGGTTTGGTTGTGGGTGGCCTGATCATCGTCGCCATGCCTTCGCTGCGCAAAAACATCCCACTTAGCGCTCCCCAGCTTGAAAGCGCTGACGAAACGCCAGCCAGCTATAACCCGGCTGTACGCCGCGCAGCGCCGGCGGTGGTCAACGTCTATAACCGCAGCCTGAATAGCTCCACTCATGATCGTCTGGAGATCCGTACGCTTGGTTCCGGCGTGATTATGGATCAGCGTGGCTACATCATTACCAACAAGCACGTCATCAATGATGCGGACCAGATTATCGTCGCCCTGCAGGATGGCCGGGTGTTTGAAGCATTGCTGGTTGGCTCGGATTCCCTGACCGACTTAGCGGTGCTGAAAATCAACGCAACCGGCGGTCTGCCGGTGATCCCCATCAATACGAAACGCACGCCACATATCGGCGATGTGGTGCTGGCAATCGGAAACCCGTACAACCTTGGTCAAACGACAACGCAGGGGATTATCAGCGCTACCGGGCGTATCGGCCTGAACCCGAGCGGACGGCAGAACTTTTTGCAGACCGATGCTTCTATCAACCACGGGAACTCCGGCGGCGCACTGGTCAACTCACTGGGCGAGCTGATGGGCATCAACACGTTGTCATTTGATAAGAGCAACGACGGCGAAACACCGGAAGGCATCGGTTTTGCCATCCCTTTCCAGCTGGCCACCAAGATTATGGATAAGCTGATCCGCGATGGTCGGGTGATCCGGGGTTACATTGGTATCGGCGGGCGAGAAATTGCGCCTCTGCATTCGCAAGGTGGCGGTATCGACCCAATTCAGGGGATTGTCGTTAACGAAGTTTCGCCTGGCGGTCCTGCCGCGCGTGCCGGGATTCAGGTCAATGACGTTATCACCTCCGTCAATGGTAAAGCGGCCGTTTCCGCGCTTGAAACTATGGATCAGGTCGCCGAGATCCGCCCGGGTTCCGTCATTCCGGTTGAAGTGATGCGTGACGATAAGAAACTGACCCTGCAAGTCACCATCGAAGAGTATCCGGCAACTAACTGATTGCCATAAAAAAACCGGAGCACAGGCTCCGGTTTTTTTATGGCGGCGATAACACGTTAGCGGTTAACGAAATCCACGCCCAGTTGAATATCTTTTTTCAGCGTGTCCAGCATACCTTCCAGCGACTGTTGTTCATAAGCGCTAAGCTTGCCGATAGCATGGCGCTCTTCAATGCCGTTTTTCCCCAGCAGCAGCGGCTGTGAGAAGAAGCGCGCATATTCGCCATCGCCTTCAACATAGGCGCATTCAACCACGCCTTTCTCGCCTTGCAGCGCACGAACCAGCGACAAACCAAAACGCGCAGCGGCCTGCCCCATCGAGAGCGTAGCCGAACCGCCACCCGCCTTCGCTTCCACCACTTCAGTACCAGCATTCTGAATGCGTTTTGTCAGTTCTGCGACTTCTTGCTCGCTAAAGCTGACGCCCGGTACCTGCGACAGCAGCGGCAGAATGGTAACGCCGGAATGGCCACCAATCACCGGCACTTCGATATCGCCCGGTGATTTATGTTTCAGTTCGGCAACAAAAGTATTGGAGCGAATAATGTCCAGCGTAGTGACGCCAAACAGTTTGTTCTTGTCGTAGACACCCGCTTTTTTCAGCACTTCCGCCGCAATGGCGACGGTGGTATTAACCGGGTTAGTAATGACGCCAATACAGGCTTTCGGCGCGGTTTTCGCCACCTGGGTGACCAGGTTTTTCACAATGCCCGCGTTGACGTTAAACAGGTCGGAACGATCCATACCCGGTTTACGCGCCACGCCAGCGGAAATCAGTACGACATCGGCCCCTTCCAGCGCAGGAGTCGCATCATCGCCGGAGAAACCTTTAATGCTCACATCAGTTGGAATATGGCTGAGATCAACAGCAACCCCGGGGGTTACAGGAGCAATATCATAGAGAGAGAGTTCTGAACCAGAAGGCAGTTGTGTTTTCAGTAGTAGGGCTAGCGCCTGACCGATACCGCCGGCCGCGCCGAGGACTGCGACTTTCATCCTAAACTCCTTATTATGGTTAGCTAAATATCTTGTTACTCCGTTGCGGCGACCTTAATTCACCCTGATAATTATGGCAATGCATGCGCAAAAATTCTGCAGCACACTCCACTTTAAGATCTTATAAGAAGGTAAATACGTCGTCAGATCGGCAAACTAAGCAACTAACACTGAGAGTTTATAATATAGCTGCGATATCCACCAAAATAACATCAACTTTATAACATTTAATTTACTTTTTAATGTTATTTGCGACGTAAGACACATGTGCCTGTCCTTCAGCGCAGGATTTGGTAAACTCCGCGCCTTTCAGCATACATTTCAGAATTTCCCAGACGAGATTGTTTGCATAAAAATTCATTAATATGCATAATAATGTTGTTTTCACGGCCATATTACGGGTGACTTATGCGAAGCTCGGCAAAACAAGAAGAATTAGTTAAAGCGTTTAAGGCGCTTCTTAAAGAAGAGAAATTCAGTTCTCAGGGAGAAATTGTCCAGGCTTTACAAGATGAAGGCTTCGACAATATCAATCAGTCTAAAGTCTCCCGCATGCTGACCAAATTCGGTGCGGTGCGTACGCGCAACGCAAAAATGGAGATGGTCTACTGCCTGCCGATTGAACTGGGCGTCCCGACAACCTCCAGCCCGCTGAAGAACCTGGTGCTGGATATCGATTACAACGATGCCGTTGTGGTGATTCACACCAGCCCGGGCGCAGCGCAGCTTATTGCACGCCTGCTGGATTCCCTGGGTAAAGCAGAAGGTATCCTCGGCACCATTGCTGGTGACGATACGATTTTTACCACCCCAGCCAGAGGTTTCACCGTTAAAGATCTCTACGAAGCGATCCTCGTGTTGTTCGAGCAGGAACTCTGATATCACTTCCCCCCGCTTCGATTGCGGGGGAATGTTCTGCCGCCTCCCCCTTCGTTCACGACTTTTCACTCACATTAATTTAACAGTTAGTGCGATTTCCTGTTTCAAACCCCCGGCGCAGTGAATGCCATCGCACAAAAAATCAAATTCAAATATCTATATGATTTTCTTAGATATCACCAATCATTTTTTAATCGCATCCAGGTTTTTTATGCTTTCTTGTTATAAAAAATGATTTCAGAGAGGCCTAATTACCATAGAAACAATTAGCATGGTATTAATTTTTTCTGTGACTAGTGTATACTTGGTTTTGTGATGAGGGTCACGAAACAAGGCCCCAATGAATTGAAGTAAAAGAATACGACGAGGTGAAGAATCATGAATATCAAATCAACTGTTGCAACACTCGGCATTCTCTCAGCACTGTCATTTGGCGCTTTTGCTGCCGATTCCATCAGCGCAGACCAGGCGCAATCACGCCAGTCTCTGGGCACAGTATCCGTAGGATCTGTCGCCTCCTCTCCGATGGATATGCGTGCTGAACTGAACAAAAAAGCGGAAGAACAAGGTGCTTCTTCTTATCGCATTATCGAAGCACGTACCGGTGACAACTGGCACGCAACAGCCGAACTGTACAAATAAGTTTTACCGATAACCCTATGCCATCACTCAACGGCGCCAGGCACAAAAATAGCAGTTCAATCCTCCCTGCCGTTGAGACTCTCTTAAGGAGACAAACTATGAAACGCAATCTAATCATCGCATCCCTTGGCCTTGCATCCCTGATCTCTTTCGGCGCAAGCGCTGCAACGCTGGTTAACAGCGAACAAGCAAGCAACCTCCAACCTATGGGCAGTGTTTCTGTTTCACAGGTTGCCGGTGTACCGATGGATATTCGCCAGGAACTCTCTGCGAAAGCTGACCAGGCGGGCGCCAGCAGCTATCGCATCGTTGAAGCACGTACGGGTGACCACACCCACGTCACGGCGGAACTGTATAAATAAACCCTCGTCGTCTAGTCCGACGACTTGCCCCTGCCTGTCAGGGGCTTTTTTTTGCCTTTAACGCACATTAAAACGCAGCTCGCCTTCCAGCTCCTCTTCCGCTTCATCAAACAACAGGATCAATGCGCCAAAACGGCGGCGCTGTCGCTCCGGCAGATGAACAAACTCTATCTCCAGCGGCAAAGGTAATGCTCCCGCCATCACCGCGTCCCACAGTGAATCGAGATCGCGAATTTTGCCGCTTCCCAGCTCGAACTGGCGCGAGAACTCCCGGTAGAACGCGCCCTGATCGTCGATGTTTTTAAAATCGAAAGTGTAGGTATTCATTATTTCCGCCACCAGCCCAACAGGGCGGCATCCGCCGCCGACGCGTTATAATCCGCCGAGATGCAGGGTTTTCACCTCAAGAAACTCCTCCAGCCCCAGCACCGACCCTTCGCGACCGAGACCCGACTCTTTCACTCCGCCGAACGGCCCCAGTT
Organism: Kosakonia sp. H7A; assembly: GCF_003028445.1. Lineage (NCBI taxonomy): Bacteria > Pseudomonadati > Pseudomonadota > Gammaproteobacteria > Enterobacterales > Enterobacteriaceae > Kosakonia > Kosakonia sp. H7A. The sequence continues at coordinate 290,316 of NZ_PYTZ01000005.1, forward strand.
CGGTGGATACTGCGCACTCGTTAATACCGATCATTCCACTCTCAATGGCCTGCGAAACGCGGAACACCCGCTGCAAGTTTTGCGTATAGAAGTAAGCAGCCAGGCCAAACGGCGTCGCATTCGCACGCTGGACGACTTCTTCCTCGCTGGTAAAGCGGAAACAGGCAGCAACCGGACCAAATGTCTCTTCCTGCGCCAGCTTCATGCCATCGCTACAATCGCCCAGTACGGTTGGTTGCCAGAAGTTACCGCCAAGGCTGTGCGCTTTACCACCAGCCAGCACTTTAGCGCCTTTGGCCACCGCATCTTCCACATGCTCACGCACTTTCTCGACGGCGGCCGGCTCAATCAACGGCCCCACTACCACGCCCTCTTCCAGACCATTTCCCACTTTCAATGCGCTTACCGCCGTACTCAGCTTTTGCGTGAAAGTATCGTAGACAGACTCATGAATATAGAAGCGGTTTACGCTAACGCATACCTGGCCAGCATTGCGGAATTTGTTAGCAATCGCCCCCTGAACTGCCGCATCGATGTCGGCATCTTCAAAGACGATATACGGCGCGTTGCCCCCCAGTTCCATCGACACTTTTTTCATGGTTTCGGCGGCGTTGCGAACCAGGGTTTTCCCTACCGCAGTCGAACCGGTGAAAGAGATCTTACGTACCTCGTGGCTGGCCATAATCGCATCGCTGATTTCTGCCGTGTTACCGGCAATAGCATTGAGCACACCATCCGGTACGCCCGCCTTCTTCGCCAGCGCCAACAAGGCAAACGCGCTGAGCGGGGTATTGTTCGCCGGTTTGATAACGCCGGTACACCCTGCCGCCAACGCAGGCCCCAGTTTACGGGTCAGCATTGCCATCGGGAAGTTCCACGGCGTGATGGCAGCCACCACGCCTACCGGTTCCCGGGTCGCCAGAATGCGCGACCCCGGCTTGATCGGCGGGATAATTTCACCGTTGGCGCGTTTTGCCTGTTCGGCAAACCACTGAATAAAGCTGGCGGCATACTCGACTTCCCCCTCAGCTTCTTTCAATGGTTTCCCCTGCTCGGTGGTCATTAAGCGCCCTAACCAGCTTTTATTTTCAATGATCAATTCATACCAACGATAGAGGATGGCGGAACGCTCTTTCGCGGTTTTCGCCCGCCAGCCCGGAAAAGCCCGACTCGCCGCAGCAATGGCATCTTCGGTCTCTTTTTTCCCTGCTTTCGCGACGCTGGCGATGACTTCACCGGTGGCCGGATTCAGAACGTCAAATGTGGTGTTCAGGGATTTCCAGACGCCATCCACCAGATAGCCGGTCTGAAAAAGTGGGTTGTCCTGCAATACCTGCGTTGTCATTTGTTCTCCCGATCGGTGTGTTATCAGCTTTCACAAAGTATAGCCATAAAAAAACCGACGCTTTTTAGCGTCGGTTCTCTGTTTAGTTGCTGGTCAGCGCATGCTGATATTTGTGAAGCATCCCGGTTAATCGCTGCACCGGTTCCGTCACCTGTGGCGGCGCATCCCAGATGCGCAGTTTCTCCTGGTAGATATCCAGCTCTTCCAGCAGTTGCGTAAAGTAGCGCCGTCGTTTGTTATCCGATCCAGCCGAAATCACTTGCGACGCGGTACGGCGTAACTGGCGATGAAAAGCGGAAAGATCATCGTTGATCGGCACCGGCGCATCGCGCAGACGCTGGTGGGCAATAATCAACGTTAATGCCAGACGAAACTTCGCCACGTCGCCGGGAAATTTGTTCAGCAGTAAAAACAGTTGCTGATACAGTGCGGGCAGATGGTTCTCTTTACGTCGCGCTGTATTGGTGGTCATTGCCGATACCGCCGCCGAAACAAACTGATTCAACAACGTACGCCCGGTGCGCGCCTGCGAGTTATCCCGCACCAGCAGCAGAACCACCATAGCCAGCACCACGCCCACTAACTGGCCAAGCGCATTGTCGAGAAACTGGCTGAATTTAAAGGTCATTGGGTTATCAAGCACCAGAATGTTGATGGTGCCCGCCAGCGTCGCCATCGATCCCAGACGGCGCTTCTGTACCTCAATGCCGATGAAAAAGGCCAGCACCGCCAGACTGATACAAAGCAGCAGCATGCTTTGTTGTGTCGAGGGAATAATCACCAGATAGAACAACGCCCCGATTGGTAGCGCCCACAGCATGCCGTAGATAAAGTCTTTCGCCACCATTTTTGGGTTCGGCAGACGCATCGCCAGCGAGGTAACGACGGCAATCATGACCATTGATCCACTGCCGGATGTCCAGCCGGTCCACAGCCAGAAAAGCGTACCCAGCATGCACGATAAAGTAGTGCGCCAGAAGTTAACCATTGCATGGTGACGTTCGGCGGATTCCGGTTTTACCACCACTTCGCCCTGCAGAACCTCTTCTTCAACCGCACTGATTTTGGCATTACCGATGACACCGCGTTTCAGCAGCAGGTAGCGTGTCGCCGCACCCACCCAACTATAGATGGTTACCGGCGTATCATGCTCACCGGTCCAGGCTAGCACCCGGCGCATGCGTTTCAACTGTTTATGCACATCCTGCACATTGTCGACGGGATCCGCGAACAATTCCCGGAAAGTATCAGTGACCAGTTCCGGGCGCGTATTCTGAATAAGGTAGGTTTCGCAAGCCTGAGTGATCAGCGTTAATGACAGCGTGTTGATGACTTTTAACCGCCGGTTAGCACGCCCCCAGCGGGAGGATTCAATCTTCAGGTTGCTGCGCATGCCTTCCAGCGCGGTGGTACGGCGCACCAGTGCAGCCCACGCTTGATCCACCTCTTCTCTATCGCCGTGCTTGATACACAATCGCATCAATTGATAGTGCGCCACCAGCAGAGCATCCAGTTCACGGTCAATCTCACGTTTGATCGAGCGGGGGGAAAACAGCAGATCGGCAACAATGGCACAGAGGATGCCGACGACGATTTCGCTACAACGCTCCACGGCATATTGCGGTGCCAACAGCGGCTCGGTCTGAATGGTAACGACGATGATTAACGCGGTATACCCGGCCAGCCCCCAGGCATAAGAGTTTTCAACCCGTACCAGCGAGGAGAGCCAGGTACAAAAACCGGCCCAGATACAACACACCATCAGCATCAGCAGCGGCGTGCGGATCAATACAATGATGATCGCCAGACCAGCAATACAGCCGATAAACGTCCCGACAATACGCAACATCCCGCGGTAACGGATAGCGCCGGAATAGGGCTCGCCACCGGCGGCAAACGCCGGGCCAGCCGCAACAATCGCAGCGGTCAGCACCGCCCAGCGCGGTGTTTCAAGCTGAAAGTGAAAACCGACAAACAGAGCCAGCACCACGGCAAAGGCCAGCTTGACGGCAAAGCGCAAATGCTGGCTGGCTATCGACAACAGCCCCATAGCGATTACCCCAGCTCACGCAGGCGGTGGGCCATTTTACGAAAGAAGGAGTCCTGGCTCTCGTCACGATCGGTTTTCCCGGTCACGACAACGGTCGCGGTAGTACCCGCAGGCCAGAGATTTCCCGGCTGTTTATCGAGGCGAATACGTACCGGTACGCGCTGGGCCAGACGCACCCATTCCAGATTGGAGTCGATGGTTGCCATCCCTTTGCTGTCGTTGCTGCTGCTGGAGTTGGTCACACCAGCGGCAATACTGTCTACCGTGCCTTTCAGCACCAGGTTACTGCCGAGCGGCGTGATCTCTGCCCGGTAGCCAGGACGAACGCCCTCGAGTTTGGTCTCTTCCATATAAGCCAGAATATAGAAGGAGTTCTGTTTTACCAGCGCCACAGCGGTGGAACCGCGGGTAATAAACTCACCGGCGTAAACATTCAGGTTGGTGACCCAGCCGTCAGCCGGCGCGCGGATGATAGTGCGCTCCAGATCGAGTTTCGCCAGGTCGCGGGCCGCTTGCGCTTTCGCAAGCTGATGCATCGCCGTTTGCAGTATGTTGTTCGCCTGGTCGATCTCTTCACGCGACATCGCCTGTACGCCTAATTGATTACGTCGACCGGCCTCACGGCGCTTCTCGTTTACCAGCGCGTCGTAATAAGCAACATCCGCTTCATCTTCTGCCAGCGCTTTCTGGTAGCGGGGCTGATCGATGGTGAACAGCACTTGTCCCTCTTTTACCAGTTGGTTGTCATGCACGTTGACCGAGGTCACCAGCCCGGTGACATCCGGCGCAATGGCAACCACATCCGCGCTGAAGCGCGCATCGCGCGTCCAGGGCGATTCGGTGTAATAGACCCAGGCACGGAAAATTGCGATGAACGCCAGGATAACCAGAATGACCGTAATAGCGGTACGGGAGATATTTCTTGTTAGTGTTTTCACTTCAACCTCAAACAAACAGACGCGACAGCAGGTAAAACAGGCAGCAGTACAGCGCAGTATTAAATAACGCGGGATGCCAGACGAAATCATAGATTCCTGTGGGGATCAGCACCCGTCGCACCAACCAGAAAATCGCCAGTGACAAAATCAATTCGAAAAAAATCGGTGGGAACGACAAACCGAACACCACGATTACGGGAAACAGACTCATGTTGACCTTGATTCGAGAACAAGCAGGTGAAATTGTTTTTACGTCACCGCAGGAATAGGACAGGCGTGCCAGGGCGAGAGTGACGTGGATATTCTTAAGAGATAGTATATTAACGTAACTGTTATGCTGTTATCTATATTGTGTGATCTAAATCACTTTTAAGTAAGAATGAATAATGGAACGACTAAAACGCATGTCGGTGTTTGCCAAAGTGGTGGAATTAGGTTCATTTACCGCCACCGCCCGACAGCTGGAAATGAGCGTTTCGTCCATCAGCCAGACGGTGGCGAAGCTGGAGGATGAATTACAGGTCAAGCTGCTAAACCGCAGCACACGCAGCCTGGGGCTGACCGAAGCCGGAAAAATTTACTATCAGGGGTGTCGTCGCATGCTGCATGAAGTGCAGGATGTTCACGAGCAACTTTACGCTTTCAACAACACGCCGATTGGTACGCTGCGCATTGGTAGTTCTTCAACCATGGCGCAAAATGTGCTGGCAAAAATGACGGCAGAGATGCTGAAAGAGCATCCAGGGTTGACTGTTAACCTGGTAACCGGCATCCCGGCGCCGGATCTGATCGCCGACGGGCTGGACGTGGTGATCCGCGTCGGCGCACTGCAGGATTCCAGCCTCTTCTCCCGCCGCCTCGGCGCGATGCCGATGGTGCTCTGCGCGGCGAAAAACTATCTTGCCCAATATGGCGTGCCGGAAAAACCCACCGACCTGGCAAATCATTCGTGGCTGGAATATAGCGTCCGTCCGGATAACGAATTTGAACTTATCGCGCCAGAAGGGATCTCAACGCGGCTGATCCCGCAGGGACGCTTTGTCACCAACGATCCGATGACGCTGACGCGCTGGCTGACCGCTGGTGCCGGGCTGGCCTATGTCCCGCTGATGTGGGTGATCGATGAGATCAACAGCGGCCAGTTGGAGATCCTGCTGCCGCGCTATCAGTCCGATCCGCGCCCGGTTTATGCGCTGTATACAGAAAAAGATAAGCTCCCGCTGAAAGTGCAGGTCTGTATTAACTACATGACGGAATATTTTATTGAAGTGGGAAAGGTGTATCAGGGAATGCAGGGGCGCAGTGCCTGAGCGGATAATCCTCTCCCCGCAGGGAGAGGATTTTAACGATTAAGCCGTACCGCCTACCGTCAGGTTATCTACTTTCAGCGTCGGTTGACCCACGCCAACCGGCAGGCTTTGTCCCTCTTTGCCGCATACGCCAACGCCGTTATCCAGCTTCAGATCGTTACCGACCATAGAGATCTGCTGCATGGCTTCTATCCCGGAGCCAATCAGCGTTGCGCCTTTCACCGCTTTGGTCACTTTACCTTTCTCAATCAGGTACGCTTCCGAGGTGGAGAAGACGAACTTGCCGGAGGTGATATCCACCTGGCCGCCACCGAAGTTTGGCGCGTAGATCCCGTAATCAACGGATTCGATAATCTCCTGCGGCGTCGATTTACCGGCCAGCATATAAGTGTTGGTCATGCGCGGCATCGGCAGATGAGCATAAGATTCACGGCGGCCGTTACCGGTCGGTTTCATGCCCATCAAACGCGCGTTCATCTTGTCCTGCATGTAGCCTTTCAGCACGCCATTTTCGATCAGCACATTGTATTGCCCCGGCGTGCCTTCATCGTCAATTGCCACTGAACCGCGACGATCGGCAATCGTGCCGTCATCAACCACCGTGCAAAGCTCTGAAGCCACCAGTTGGCCCATCTGACCGCTGAATACCGATGTGCCGCGACGGTTGAAGTCGCCTTCCAGGCCGTGACCGACCGCTTCGTGCAACAGCACGCCCGGCCAGCCCGCGCCCAGCACCACCGGCAGCGTGCCCGCAGGCGCCGCAACAGCAGACAGGTTCACCAGTGCCATGCGTACGGCCTCTTTCGCCCACGCATCTGCACGCACATCGCCATCAACGTCTTGCAGGAACCAGTCATAGCCGAAACGACCGCCACCACCGCTGGAACCGCGCTCGCGTTTGCCATCCTCTTCCACCTGCACGCTCACCGAGAGACGCACCAGCGGACGCACATCGGCGGCCAGCGTACCGTCGGTCGCCGCGACAAGAATCAATTCATAAACGCCGGTCAGGCTGGCAGTCACTTCCTGCACGCGCCTGTCGGCCGCGCGCGCCACTTTATCCACGCGGCGCAGAATATCCAGCTTCTCTTCGCGGCTCATGCTTTGCAGCGGATCAAGGCTGGTATAAAGCGCCGTATGTTCCACCGCGCCCAGCGTCTTCACTTTGCCGTCGCCATCTTCACGCACAATGGTACGCGCGGCCTGCGCGCTCTGCTCCAGTGCCAGCAGGCTTATCTGGTCGGCATAAGCAAAACCGGTTTTTTCACCGCTCACCGCGCGAACGCCCACGCCCTGATCGATATTGTAAGAGCCATCTTTAATGATGCTGTCTTCTAAAACCCAGGATTCGTGATAGCTCGACTGGAAATAGAGATCGCCATAATCAAGACGACGTGCGGTCAATTGACCGAGAATGGCAAACAGATCCTGATGACTCAGGCCATTCGCTGCCAGCAGTTGTTCACTCACCAGATTAAGACTCATCATTTTTTACTCATCGTTGCCGCCACATCGGGCAATAAAAAAAGCGATACAAGGAGCTTGAGGCAATTCGCCGATGCCGTCAAATCATTGCGTTTTGTCCGTGCGCGGCTGGCGCAGGACTTCGTTAATCTGCGGCTGATCGACCGGGCCAGTAATGCGGTAGCGCAGAATAGAGACTTTATTCCATAGCGGCCCCAGCACTTTACTGGCGGCAAACACTGCCGCGCCTACAATCGGGTTGACGGCGAAAGCGGCTGCCACACCTACGGTTGCCGAAATTTCCGGTGCCACGACCGCTTCAACATCCAGCTCGCGACGCACCAGATCGACCGAACCTTTCATCGCGATATCCGCTTCCAGCCCGTCCACCAGCGTATCGTCGCTGTGCAGCACGCCATCTTTGATCCATGCGGTGCTGCGGATCGAATCAAACCAGAACCCTTCACTGCTGAAGGTATCGCTAAAATCGAAGCGCAGTTTGCGCAGCAGCGCGTCGACGCTGAACAGGCGCAATACCTGACCCGCATGACCGGTGCTGATATCGGTGATCTGCCCTTTCCCCAGCCGCGTACGCAGAATGCCGTTCAGCGACTCTTCCTGCGGCTGCCACGGCGGGCTGCGCCAGTGCAGGTCATAGTTGATATCAAAAGAGGAGCCACGTACCGGCGTCGGCACGCCAAAGAAACTCATCGCCGAATCGAGCTTCTCGCCGCGCAGCACGCCTTTCAGCGATGTGCGTTCCGCTCCTTCCCGGTTCACCCATTCGCCGTCTGCCGTCAGACGCGCGGTGCCGCTGTCCACCAGGCCGTTTGCCAGCGTCATCGTATCGCCATTGATCGTGAAATCACCGTCGATGCGCCCATATTTTTGCCCCCACAGCCAGCATTCAGCACAGCGCAACTGCAAATCCGGCCAGCCGGTAAAATCAATACGGGTTTTGCCACGCAACAACGTCGACGGCGACGAAATATCATCATCATTCGGCTGCGTATTCGCCGGATTGTAATAGAGGTAACGGATGGCCGCCTGCCACGGCGCATTATCGCGCAGCGTCAACGTACCACTAATTTCCCGTGCCTGCGCCTCAATGGTTGAGCCGGAAAGCTGCGGCTGCGAGACGATACTCAGGTTATTCCACTGCTGCCCGCCCAGCGTCAACGCTGGCGTGCGTAACGTGATGCTGGACGGGAAGCTCGTTGAATTACTGACATTATTCGCCACGCCCTGGCGGAACAGCGCCAGCCACTGCGCGCCGTTCATCGCGGGGAGATTTAGCTCCAGCCCGGCCTGCTCCGGCAATGGCGGAAGGGTGCGGCTATCCGACGCCCAGATCCCACGATCGAGAGTGAGTTTGTTGTTAAGCAGCCAACGGCTGTTGAAGTGATTATTGCTACCGGCGTTGCCGGTCAGCGTAAAGCTACGCAGATCGCCATCCACTTTCAGTTTTACCGGCAGCGCTTTACCTGCGGCTTTATCCAGCGGCGGCGGCAAGGTGCTGGCGATGTTACTCAGATCGCCATCAATATTGACCTTGTAAGTCGCACCGCCACGATGCGGCAGCTCAATACCAACATCCCCTTTCCACGCCACGCTGCCGCCGAGCGCAGACTCAAGTTGAGCGGGTAATACGCCCGTGTGCGCTGGCTGCCAGTTGCCGTTGAGATTGACCGCAACCTGGTACGCTTTATCGCCTTCGGTGGTGGAAAAATCGAGGTTCAGCGGTTGATTAAACCAGCTCGCCTGTAACGGCTCGCTCTTCAGGGTGCCATTATCAAAACTGAATTTGCCGCTGAGGTTTTTCAGCGTGCTGTTGAGCGGCTTAATAAACAGGCTGTTGTTACGCAACGCCACATCGCCTTTGGCGACAGTCATCTCGCCATCCAGCGGAATATCAAGATGTAAGCGAGCGCTTACGTCGCCATCAAGTTGCAGTTCATCCAGCGCGCTGGCCAGCGTATCGTGTAGCGGCGTCTCTTTGAAATAGGGGCCAACGGCTTTGCCCGGGCCGTTAATATCGGCATCGATCAGCAGCTTCTCTTTTTCATAATCCGGAATAACCGCGGTCAGATTGCTGGCGGTCACGCCGCCGAGGGCCGCCTTATCGCTTTTCATCCACAGACCGTCATTGAGGAAATCCAGCTCGATATCCAGATTTTGCAGCGCTGGCCAGTCAGGTTGAAAAGCAAAGGTCGCATTACGCAGTGGCACCAGTACTTCAAACTGACCTTCATTGTGCTTATAGGGGAATAAGTGCGGGTTACCGCCGTACACCAGCGTGGCATCCTGCGCCTGCCCGCCTTTAATGGCGGCGCTGAGATACGACACCAGCGCTTTGCCCATCAGGTTTTGCGGGAAGTAGCGCCAGGACTGCCCGGCGTCGGAAACATTGATCCCCGCCAGAATGCCAAGCCAGGGTTCATCATCCTGCGGCTGGAGATAACGGAAACCACCGTGCGCATGTAACGCGTTCGCCTGCACATCAATGTTATGCCCATCAAGCTGGAAGCCATGTTCGTTCTTCTGCCAGTTCAGCGTGGCATCCGCTTTCTCAATCTCCAGCGGTGCCGGGAACACACCGACGTACGGCATTTTCGCCTGCATCACTGTGCCCGTTAAGCGCCCGTCAGCGAGGCTGCCTTCCAGCTTGCCGCTGAAATGTTCAACGCCCGGCAACAACTGCCACTGTTTCCAGCGGATATCTTTCCACTGTGCCTGGAAACGCGTTTTGTCGGCTGCCTGCAACGGGATATCCAGCGCCAGTTGCTCCAGCGAACCTTCCGGCTGCATAGTGCGCCAGATGTCGTACAGGGACGGCGAGATCTTCTGCGCAATCGGCAGCAGCCCTTCCAGCCCGCTCAACTCAAGGTTGTTGGCGCGAACGCGCAATTCATCGCTGCGAACGCCGTTCACCCCGCCCGCTTCCTGCGCCGGAACCCAGGCGAAACTCAGAGCGCCCTGCGGCCATGCGCGGTCATCAATAGCGATACGTGTTACCGGTACATCAAACTGCCAGCCTTGCTGTTGACGGGAAACATGGACGGTCAGGTTATCGACCGTCAAATGGTGGGTGGTAGCCTGCTCTCCCTGCCAGCTTGCGCCGCCTTTTTTCAGCCACGCATCGCCGCTTTCCACCACGCCTTTATTCAGCGTCATCCAGCCCTCAAGGCTAAAACGGGCAGAATCGAGCGCCACGTTGTCCTGCATCCATGTGCCGAGCCACGGTTTAACATCGATATCATCGGCTTGCAGCCAGACACGACCATTATTCAGCAGCCCGTTGTCGTCGCGGAGATCCATCCGAACCTGCATCACGCCGTGCTGCCCGGTCAGACTCGAGAGACTGACTTGCCCCTCAGCGCGGTGACGATCGTTGCCATTAAGCCAGGTAAGCTGCGGGATCGCCAGTTCGGCGCGTTGGCCGGAAAGCGTCAGAAAACTGACGCGGCTGTCGCGAAGATCGAAATGATCGAACTGGCGTAAGAAGAGATCGCTGATGCGATCGCTGGCAATCGGCTCACCGTTGTCATTCCGTTGCAGCGGGGTATTGGTGCGCGCGACCAGTTGATAAAAGGTGAGGTTACGGAACTGCCAGCGCAGGTGCAGCAGGCTCTGCCAGACATCCAGCGCCAGCGTCACGCGCTTAACAGAAAGATCGCCGCCGTCATTCAGGCGGGCTTTGATATCGCGCACTTCCAGCTCTGGGCCGAAATTCTCCCAGCGCGCCTGCAACTGGCTGGCCGAAACCGGAATACCGGTTTGCGCCGTGATGCGCGTCAGGATCTCCTCGCGCCAGTTATCCAGGTGCGGCAACACCAGGCGCAAACCGCTCACCAGCAGCGCCGCGATAACAATCAGCGTCGCCCCTGTAAGCAGCAATATCCCCGGCAGTCGCCTCACGCCTCTCTCCTTGTCAACCCAATCAGACCCGCTTGTGTCGCAGCACGCTGCGTATTACATCATGACTACGTCAAACTGCTCCTGATTATAGAGCGGCTCGATTTGCACTTTTACCTGCTTGCCGACAAAGATTTCCACCTCGGCCAGCGCGTGCGACTCTTCGCCTTTCAGGGTTTCCGCTACCGCAGGTGAAGCATAGACCAGGAAGCGATCGGAATCGTAGGCATGGTGGACGCGAACAATCTCGCGCATGATCTCATAGCACACGGTTTCCACGGTTTTCACCGTTCCCCGGCCATGACAGGTGGGACATTCGTTGCACAGGACGTGCTCCACGCTCTCGCGCGTGCGTTTGCGGGTCATCTCTACCAGCCCAAGCTGGGAAAAACCGTTAATACTGGTTTTCACCCGATCTTTGCTCAACGCCTGCTCCAGCGAATGCAGCACGCGGCGGCGGTGATCCTCATTATTCATATCAATAAAATCAATAATGATAATGCCGCCAAGGTTACGTAACCGTAGCTGGCGGGCGATCGCCTGAGTGGCTTCAATATTGGTGTTGAAGATGGTGTCATCAAGGTTGCGATGGCCGACAAATGCGCCGGTATTAATATCGACAGTGGTCATCGCTTCGGTTTGATCGATGATCAGATAGCCGCCCGATTTCAGTTCAACCTTACGCTCCAGCGCGCGCTGAATTTCGTTTTCCACATCGTAGAGATCGAAGATCGGCTGGCGGCCGCTGTAATGTTCCAGTTTGCTGGTCATTTCCGGAATGTATTCGGCCGTGAATTCAAGCAGTGCCTCAAAAGTCAGCCGTGAATCAACGCGGATACGATCCAGATGCGCGTCGGCAAAATCGCGCAGTACGCGCTGCGCCAGCGCCAGTTCTCCGTAGAGCTTGCAGCGCGTCTGCTGGCGCTTCTTGCGCTCCATCACTTTCGTCCAGACACGCTTCAGATAAGCGGCATCAGACGCGAGATCCTCTTCGCACACGCCTTCGGCGGCAGTACGAATAATAAAACCGCCCTGCTCATCGCAGTAGCTGGCCACTACCTGCTTCAGGCGCTCACGCTCGGCTTCACTTTCAATACGCTGGGAAACGCCAACGTGCGCCGCACCCGGCATAAACACCAGATAGCGGGACGGCAGCGTAATATCTGTGGTAAGGCGCGCGCCTTTGGTACCGAGAGGATCTTTGACCACCTGCACCATCAGATCCTGCCCCTGGCGAACCAGTTCGGAGATATCGCGAACGGTGAAGTTTTTCTGTTCTTCTCCGGCGACGCATTCGGTGTGCGGCATAATGTCGGAGGCGTGTAGAAACGCCGCCTTTTCCAGACCAATATCTACAAAAGCCGCCTGCATACCCGGAAGTACCCTGCTGACCCGACCTTTGTAGATATTGCCTACTATCCCGCGCCGTGCTTCGCGCTCGATGTGAATTTCCTGAAGAATACCGCCGTCAATATAGGCGACGCGTGTTTCCGATGGTGTAACGTTGACCAACAATTCAGCCGTCATGATTATCTCTTCCTTCACGCAGTGCGTTAAAATTGCTCAGCAATTCCCAGGTTTCCACCAGCGGTAAACCCACAACGGCATGATAACTACCGTTAATTTTCCTGACGAAACACCCACCCAGCCCCTGAATGCCGTACGCGCCGGCTTTATCCAGCGGTTCTTTGCTTTCGACGTAGGCGGCAATATCCTTTTCTGATAACACTCTGAAGGTCACTTCTGTTTCTACCAGACAATCGAGCAGGTGCTGGCGATCGGCCAACGCCACAGCAGTCATGACCTGGTGTGTTTGCCCGGAAAGCAGACGTAACATACTGGCAGCATGCGAGGAGTCTTTCGGTTTTTCAAGCACTTCACCATTAAATATCACAATCGTGTCCGCGCCTAACACCGGCAGATCGCGCGGTGCCATCGCTACGCCCGCCAGTGCCTTCTCACGCGCAAGGCGCAGAACGTACTGCCGCGCGCTCTCCTGCGGCTGGCGTTGTTCTTCAATTCCCGGAACGATACGTTCAAAAGCCACACCCAATTGGGTGAGCAGTTCCTGACGACGGGGGGAGCCGGAAGCGAGCCAGATATCTGTCATAACAACCTTTATTGCACCGCAAACTGCTGGCGGATCTTACGCATTAACAGGAAGAGCCACGGCCAGAGCACGCCATTTACGAGGCTGCTCCAGAAAATGTCGGGCTTGAACGAAACGTTGATGACCAGGAACTCAGCCCAGAAAACAATCACTTCGGTCGCCAGCGACAACAACATTACCACCAGCGCCTGTTGCCAGAGCGCCAGATTACGGAATAACTGAAATTTCAGTGCAACCAGATAGGCGACAATGCTTAATGACAACGCACGAACGCCAAGGGTGGATCCGCTAATAAGATCCAGTATGGCACCCATAGCGAAACCCGTACCGACATTTACGCGGTGCGGGAGCGCCAGGATCCAGTAAAGCAGAATAAGCAGAACCCAGTTTGGCCGGTAAACAAGAATGTCATCCGGCCAGGGCATGATTTGAAGCAACAGAGCAATGAAAAACGAGAGCCAGATAACCCAGCGCCCCTGGCTACGGTAACTTGCCACTATTGCCCTCCCGGAGAGAGTTGCGGCGGCGGCTGTGTAATACCGGTTGCCGGAGCAGGCATCGGCGCAGGCGGCCCCATCACATCAGGTGAAGGCAGAACCTGCGGCATCATTTGCAGCAGACGTTCATTCGCCACACGGTGCACATCTTCCGGCGTCCGTGGATTGGTGCCGTTACGATCCGCCCCCCACAGCAGCAACAGATAACGTAAACGTTGCAGGCCTGCCGTCGGACGCGCCTGAATCACCGTGTACGCACGCTGCGTATCCAGTTTCACCGATGAAACAACAGCAACCGGATATCCTTCAGGGAAACGACCGCCAAGACCGGAGGTAACCAGCACATCGCCCACGCGAATATCGGTGTTCGCGGGCAGGTGTTCCAGTTGCAGATCATCGGTACAGCCGTTGCCGGCGGCAATTACACGGATGTCGTTACGCAGAACCTGAATCGGCAGCGCATGCGTCGCATCGCAAATCAGCAGCACGCGGCTGGTCAGTTTCGCCACCGCGACTACCTGACCGACGACGCCTTTGTCGCTGATCACTGGTTGGCCTTCGTAAACGCCGTTCGCGCTGCCTTTGTCGATCACCACCTGATCGCTGTACGGATCGTTCACCGTCGAGATCACCTGGGTCACCATTTTCTGCTCATCCTGACGCAGCGGCGATCCCAGCAGTTCACGCAGGCGCGCATTCTCCTGTTTGTACTGCCCTAACATCAGCAGTTCGCTGTTTTTCAGCAGCAGTTCCTGACGCAATGCCCGGTTTTCAAGCTCGAGTTGATCGCGCGATGCCAGCGTTTGTGACACGCTGTCGAGTAATTCACGGGGACCGTTGGAAATAAAATAGAAGGGACTGACGGCAGTATCCATGTACGTTCTGATCTGGCTGAACGTACCGAGGCGGCTGTCGGCGATGATGACTCCAAGCGCCACCAAAACCGCCAGAAAAAGGCGAATCTGTAGCGACGGGCCACGGCTAAAAATTGGCTTCATAGGCTTTGCGTATTCTCAGGCCAGACAGAACCGGAGCGGAATATCACTCCGGTTCTGACGCGGACTATTCTTCGCTGAACAAGTCGCCGCCGTGCATGTCGATCATTTCCAGCGCCTTGCCGCCACCACGCGCTACACAGGTCAGTGGATCTTCTGCAACCACAACAGGAATACCGGTCTCTTCCATCAGCAGGCGATCGAGGTTACGCAGCAGCGCGCCACCACCGGTCAATACCATGCCGCGTTCGGAGATGTCGGAAGCCAGTTCCGGCGGGCACTGTTCCAGGGCAACCATCACGGCGCTGACGATACCGGTCAGCGGTTCCTGCAGCGCTTCGAGGATTTCGTTAGAATTCAGAGTAAAGCCGCGCGGTACGCCTTCAGCCAGGTTACGACCACGCACTTCGATTTCACGCACTTCGTCGCCCGGGTAAGCGGAGCCGATTTCGTGTTTGATACGTTCAGCGGTCGCTTCACCAATCAGGGAGCCGTAGTTACGACGGACATAATTAATGATCGCTTCGTCGAAGCGATCGCCGCCAATACGCACAGAAGAGGAGTAAACCACGCCGTTAAGAGAGATAACCGCAACTTCCGTGGTACCACCACCGATATCCACAACCATAGAGCCGGTCGCTTCAGATACCGGCAAGCCTGCGCCGATTGCGGCCGCCATCGGTTCTTCAATCAGGAACACTTCACGCGCGCCTGCGCCCTGTGCGGATTCACGAATCGCGCGGCGTTCAACCTGGGTCGCGCCAACTGGCACACAAACCAGCACACGCGGGCTTGGACGCATAAAACTGTTGCTGTGCACTTGTTTAATAAAGTGCTGCAACATTTTTTCGGTCACGAAGAAGTCAGCAATAACGCCATCTTTCATCGGGCGAATCGCTGCGATGTTGCCCGGTGTACGCCCAAGCATCTGTTTCGCTTCATGACCTACTGCGGCCACACTTTTCGGTGAACCGGCACGATCCTGACGAATGGCCACCACGGACGGCTCATTCAATACGATGCCTTGTCCTTTTACATAAATCAGGGTATTCGCGGTACCCAGGTCAATGGACAGGTCATTGGAAAACATGCCACGAAATTTTTTCAACATACTAAGGGATAATCCTGAAAGCTGGGGCGGATACAAAATCCGCTTACTTTACCAACCACACGCAGCAGCGACAAGGCGTAAGAATCATCTGCTACGGTGAAAATTAGTGCAGTTTGTTTCCTTTGTTGCAAAACGACACGACTTCAGCCGGAAGCAGAAAAAACTCTTCTGTTCCAGCGTATTGCTTTTGCGTTATTTCAAAGGTCAAACCGGCTTTGTATTACTGTCACAATCCGGCGGGCAGGCAAGCACACCCCCAAAAATGGCAGCGCGCATTATTCTACGTGAAAACGACTCAAACAGCAGTTCAAACCGAGTATCTTTGCGAATATTTTTTCACATTGGTATCGAGCGGTTGAGAAGACGCGAAAAAATCGCCCTGTCCCCCGACAACGCCCCGATCCACCAGCGTCTGCCATTCAGCCCGCGCGCGAACGCCTGTCGCGAAAACGCGTGTCCGTGTGCCTTTGCACGCCTCCACAAGACTCTGAACCAGCAACTGATTTTCGGTACGCTTTTCAATGTTCCTGACCAGTCCCGGATGCAGCTTTAATAACTCCACATCCAACACTTTAATCCAACTGGTGCTCACCAACGTCAGACCCGCCTGCACCACCGCTACGCGCGCGCCCAGAGCGTTAATTAATCGCACCACCGACTGTAACCGGCTGATATGTTGACAAACATCAGCCTCAGCAAGTTCAAAAATAATCCGTTTGCGTTGAGATTTTTCGCATTCCATTAATGTGTCGCGCAGCCAGCGTTGAAAACGCGGGCGTACCAGAGACTGAACTGTCACCTGCATCGCCAAATTCTCTTCCGGCCAGAAACCCAGGAAGGGAATAAGACGGGTGATCTGCTGGCGGTCATACTCTTCAGAGAGACCAAACTGGAGCACCATCGGCATATATTCTTCGGCGATCACCTCCTGTTCACCGTCGAAAATACGACACATCAGCTCCCGGTGATGCACCAGTCCGTCGCGATTAACCGCGGGTTTCTGATAAACACGCGGCCCGCCCCGGCTCAGCATCTGCTCTATCAGCGTCCGCCAGCGCACATTGCCACGCCCTTGCTCGGGCAATGAATCATCATAAACCGACCAGCTGTTACCGCCCTGCAATACCGCATTACGCGCCGCAGCTTCCGCATGCTCCATCACTTGTTCCGTTGACTGGCCGCTACGCCATGCACAAACGCCAATGTGCATAATATCTTCGCGGTTCTGCGCCTTATTGTGCGGCAGCCCATCGACAGATTTCAGGATCTGCCCGGCGATACTTTCCGCTTCCTTTAATGTCCGGTGCGGCAACAGCACGGCAAAATCGCTGCGGTGATAACGTGCGAGCAGCGCGCCAGGGTAACGCATAATAAAAGTAGAAAGTAAGTTGATGAGGGTGAAGAAATACTCTTCCGCCGCCGTAGTCAGCCCCCAGCTTTCGCGCATAAGATCAAAATCCGGCAGGCGGATCATCATCACCACGCCGTGCGAACCGACTTTTTCCTGATCTTCCAGCAGTGTCGCCAGTTGATTATCAAAAAACAGACGGTTATTCAGGCCGGTACGC
Organism: Kosakonia sp. H7A; assembly: GCF_003028445.1. Taxonomy (NCBI): domain Bacteria; kingdom Pseudomonadati; phylum Pseudomonadota; class Gammaproteobacteria; order Enterobacterales; family Enterobacteriaceae; genus Kosakonia; species Kosakonia sp. H7A. The sequence goes on from NZ_PYTZ01000005.1 coordinate 307,619, forward strand.
GTATCTTGCGCCGCATAAGAGCGGATCAGCGTATCCATCCGGCTGCGCTGATCGCTGGCAAACTGGATATCGGTCAGCAGCACATCCAGCGCACTGCTGGTGCGTGATGGCCACTCGTAGATGCTGCCGCGAACCTGCGGGCCTCGCTCACCATTAAGGATCCGCGTCGCTCGCCCTTCCAGCAGTTCTTGTCCGGAAAGCTGACGACGCAGCCAGCGCACAGCAAGAAAGATAATGACGATCATAAAACCGATCGCGAGAGTCAGCGGCGCCGTATTGACCAGCGAACGAAAGTAGTTGGCCATCGGATCCTGGTAGATAAGCGAAATCGTGAGGCCGGGGTTTTTCAGCCCCGAAACGGACAGTTCACGGGTCTGCAAACTACTGCCTGCCGGACGGTAGCTACCATTGCGCGCATAGCTGAGCAGGGTTTTCTTCCCCTGCTTGATCTCAACTTTAATGATATCCAGCGGCACCATCAGCTCATCAAGCTGAGGCGAAAGCTGGTTGACAGGTGTAGAAATCAGTCGGGTATCCACAACCGCTGCGACCGCCGCCACGCGGTTAGCCACCTTGTTTTGTATGGCATTATAAAAGCTCAGTGAGCAGCCGATCAGCGTGACGAAAATCGCCAACGCGGTCAGCAGTGTCACAAAAGCGGAAAATTTCGTCGTTAATCGCATCCCTGTGTTAACTCCGTTGTATTAAAGAACAAGACGATATCGACCCGGAGCTTGTTAAAAAGTAAGCACTAACTTTCAAATCTAACCGCGATATGGAATAGTCAGGAGTAAAGTTAGAAAAATCCGAGGCCGTTTTTACCCCTGCGAGTATAGTCCTCATAAATATTTTTCCAATCAGCAATCATATGGATGATTGTTTCGGCAAATGATCCCAATGTTTGGTAACACACTCCCACTCGCGCTATCGCATCGCTTACACCATGCTTATTAACAAAATTCGCGGAGGATGCAATGAAGAAAAAACTGACTGAAGCCGACGTAACCGCTGAATCCGTATTTATGTTACAGCGCCGTCAGGTGCTAAAAATGCTCGGTATTGGCGCGACAACGCTAAGTTTGTCGCCGATGGCGCAAGCGGATCTGCTGGATTGGTTTAAAGGTCATGACCGTCCGAAAGCGCCAGCAGGAAAACCCCTCGACTTCAGCCAGCCGGCGCAGTGGCAAGCCAAGCTTGAGTTGACACCGGAAGATAAAGTTACTGGCTACAATAACTTTTATGAATTTGGCCTGGATAAAGCCGATCCCGCCGCTAACGCCGGGGGGATGAAAACCGATCCCTGGACACTGACCATTGATGGTGAAGTGGCGAAACCATTAACCCTCGATCACGCAGCGCTGACGTCGCGCTTCCCGCTGGAAGAGCGTATTTACCGCATGCGCTGCGTCGAGGCGTGGTCAATGGTCGTGCCGTGGATTGGTTTCCCGCTGCATAAGCTGCTGGCGCTGGTCGAACCCACCAGCAACGCCAAGTATGTCGCTTTCGAAACCCGTTACGCGCCGGAGGAGATGCCGGGGCAAAAAGATCGGTTTATCGGCGGCGGGTTGAAATACCCCTATGTCGAAGCACTCCGTATAGATGAAGCAATGCATCCGTTAACGCTGCTGACGGTGGGTGTCTACGGCAAAGCGCTACCGCCGCAAAATGGCGCGCCGATTCGGCTGACCGTACCGTGGAAGTACGGTTTTAAAGGCATTAAATCGATTGTCAGCATTAAGCTCACCAGTAAACGGCCCCCCACCACGTGGAACCTCGCCGCGCCGGACGAATATGGTTTTTACGCTAACGTGAATCCACATGTGGATCACCCGCGCTGGTCGCAGGCAACGGAGCGCTTTATTGGTTCCGGCGGCGCGCTGGATGTAAAACGCCAGCCAACATTACTGTTTAACGGCTACGCTGAGGAAGTGGCTTCGCTTTATCACGGGCTGGATCTACGGGAGAATTTTTAAGTGCGTTTAACGGCAAAACAGGTTACCTGGCTTAAAGTCGCGTTACATCTTGCGGGACTACTGCCTTTTCTCTGGCTGTTCTGGGCGGCAAATCAGGGCTACTTCAGCGCCGATCCAGCGAAAGATATTCAGCATTTTACCGGCAGAATGGCGCTGAAATTCCTGCTGGCGACGCTATTGGTGACACCGCTGGCGCGCTATGCAAAACAACCTTTATTGATCCGCACGCGGCGACTGCTCGGGCTTTGGTGTTTTGCCTGGGCGACGCTTCATTTGACCAGCTATACGTTGCTGGAGCTGGGCATCAATAATCTGGCGCTGCTCGGCCAGGAGCTGACCACGCGTCCTTATTTAACGCTGGGAGCCGTAAGCTGGCTGATCTTGCTGGCGCTGGCGGCCACATCAACGCAGTGGGCGCAGCGCAAAATGGGCAAGCGCTGGCAACAATTACATAACTTCGTCTATCTGGTGGCGATCCTCGCTCCGATTCACTATCTCTGGTCCGTAAAGATTCTTTCCCCGCAACCGCTCCTGTACGCCGCTGCCGCGATCGCGCTTTTAGCATGGCGTTACAAGAAGTTCCGCCAATGGTGGCGTTAATGCAGCAATCTGTGCAGTTTCCCGCAAATCTATTATCAACCGCGTCCATATGTTAGCCGGGTGGTTAATAATCTTCCCTGATAAGACCAGTATTTAGCTGCCAAATGCTACGAAATCGTTATAATGTGCGACCTTGGTTTTCACGGCAGGGTTTTCGGACTTTAACAACGTGACAACCACGCAACGAAGGTATATTTTGTTTTTTACCGGAAAATTGCAGGAGATAGCAGCACAATGGCGGACAAATTGCGTATTTTGCTTTTGAACGGCCCCAATCTGAATATGCTGGGAACCCGTGAACCAAAAACCTATGGTTCGCTTACCCTGCAGCAGATTGTTAACCGTTTAACAAATGAAGCGGAAGCGCTAAACGTCACGCTCACGCATTTTCAGTCGAACGCCGAGTTTGCGTTGATCGACCGTATTCATCAGGCAAAAGACACTGCGGACTTCATCCTGATCAATCCGGCCGCTTTTACGCATACCAGCGTCGCGATTCGTGATGCGCTGCTGGCGGTGGATATCCCGTTTATTGAGATCCATCTGAGTAATGTCCATGCGCGCGAGCCATTCAGACATCACTCTTATCTCTCCGATATCGCTGTCGGCGTTATCTGTGGATTAGGCGCCGATGGTTATACATACGCTTTACAGACGGCGGTAAAACGCCTGTCACAAACACACTAAACAAGAGTACGGAACCCACTCATGGATATTCGTAAGATTAAAAAACTGATCGAGCTGGTTGAAGAATCAGGCATCTCCGAACTGGAAATTTCTGAAGGCGAAGAGTCTGTTCGCATCAGCCGCAGCGCGCCGAATGTCGGCTATCCGATGATGCAGCAGGCTTATGCTGCGCCGGTAGCTCAGCCTATGGCAGCCGCTGTCTCACCAGCCGCAACCGCTACGGAAGCACCTGCCGCAGCAGAAATCAGTGGCCACATCGTACGTTCCCCGATGGTTGGAACCTTCTATCGCACCCCGAGCCCGGACGCGAAAGCGTTTATCGAAATCGGCCAGAAAGTCAACGTGGGCGACACCCTGTGCATCGTTGAAGCCATGAAAATGATGAACCAGATCGAAGCGGATAAAGCAGGCGTGGTGAAAGCCATTCTGGTGGAAAGTGGCCAACCGGTTGAATTTGACGAGCCGCTGGTCGTCATCGAGTAACGAGGCGCACATGCTGGATAAAATTGTTATCGCTAACCGCGGCGAGATCGCACTGCGTATTCTTCGTGCCTGCAAAGAGCTGGGCATCAAGACTGTCGCCGTGCACTCCACTGCGGATCGCGATTTAAAACACGTACTGCTGGCGGACGAAACGGTCTGTATCGGTCCGGCACCGTCCGTGAAAAGCTATCTGAACATCCCGGCGATCATCTCTGCTGCCGAAATCACCGGCGCCGTGGCGATTCACCCGGGTTACGGCTTCCTTTCAGAGAATGCCAACTTTGCTGAGCAGGTTGAACGCTCCGGCTTTATCTTTATCGGCCCGAAAGCCGACACCATTCGCCTGATGGGCGACAAAGTGTCCGCGATTACCGCCATGAAGAAAGCCGGCGTACCGACCGTTCCGGGTTCTGACGGCCCGCTGGGCGATGATAATGACGCTAACCGCGCGCATGCCAAACGCATCGGTTATCCGGTCATTATCAAAGCCTCCGGCGGCGGCGGCGGTCGCGGTATGCGCGTTGTGCGCAAAGATGCCGACCTGGCGCAGTCCATCGCCATGACCCGTGCGGAAGCGAAAGCCGCTTTCAACAACGACATGGTGTACATGGAAAAATACCTGGAAAATCCTCGCCACGTCGAGATCCAGGTGCTGGCAGACGGCCAGGGCAATGCCATCTATCTGGCCGAGCGCGACTGCTCCATGCAGCGCCGCCACCAGAAAGTGGTCGAAGAAGCGCCGGCACCGGGCATTACCCCGGAACTGCGTCGCTATATCGGCGAACGCTGCGCCAAAGCCTGTGTCGATATCGGTTATCGCGGAGCGGGTACGTTCGAGTTCCTGTTTGAAAACGGCGAGTTCTACTTCATTGAAATGAACACCCGTATTCAGGTTGAGCACCCGGTTACTGAGATGATCACCGGTGTTGACCTGATCAAAGAACAGCTGCGCATTGCTGCCGGTCAGCCGCTCTCCATCAAGCAGGATGAAGTTGTGGTCAGAGGCCATGCGGTGGAATGCCGTATTAACGCCGAAGATCCGAACACCTTCCTGCCAAGCCCGGGTAAAATTACGCGCTTCCACGCGCCGGGTGGTTTTGGCGTTCGCTGGGAATCGCACATCTACGCTGGCTATACCGTGCCGCCGTATTACGATTCCATGATCGGCAAACTGATCTGCTACGGCGAGAGCCGCGATGTGGCGATTGCGCGCATGAAGAATGCACTGCAGGAGCTGATTATCGACGGTATCAAAACCAACGTGGAGTTGCAGACCCGCATCATGAACGACGAGAATTTCCAGCACGGTGGCACCAATATCCACTACCTGGAGAAAAAACTCGGCTTGCAGGAAAAATAATCTGCAATCATCGCAAAGGGCCGGATTTTCCGGCCTTTTTTCTTTTTCTCTCCCCTCATCTTTTCCATAGGGTACAATCCCCGCTTTCTTCATCCACAAGGGAAAAAAATGGACAACCGTTTTGTTCAGGCCCACAAAGAAGCCCGCTGGGCACTGTGGCTGACCCTTCTCTATCTTGCTGCATGGTTAGTGTGCGCTTACCTACCTGGTACGGAGCAGGGATTTACCGGGCTGCCGCGCTGGTTTGAGCTGGCCTGCCTGTTAACGCCGCTGGTCTTTGTGTTGCTGTGCTGGGCCATGGTGCGCTTTATCTTCCGTGATATTCCGCTGGAGGATAACGATGCAGAGTGAAATTATCGCCGTACTGGTTATCTACCTGATCGTAGTATTCGGTCTCTCCTTTTATGCTATGCGCCAGCGCAGCAAAGGCACGTTCCTGAGTGAATACTTCCTCGGCAGTCGTTCGATGGGCGGTTTTGTGCTGGCTATGACGCTGACGGCAACCTATGTCAGCGCCAGTTCATTTATCGGCGGACCGGGCGCAGCCTATAAATTTGGCCTCGGCTGGGTGTTGCTGGCGATGATCCAGGTGCCAACCATCTGGCTCTCTTTGGGTATCCTCGGCAAAAAGTTCGCTATCCTGGCGCGCCGTTACAATGCGATTACCCTGAACGACATGCTGATGGCGCGCTACCAGAACCGTGCGGTTGTGTGGATCGCCAGCCTTAGCCTGCTGGTTGCCTTTGTCGGCGCCATCGCCGTGCAATTTATCGGCGGCGCGCGTCTGCTGGAAACCGCCGCCGGGATCAAGTACGAATCCGGCCTGCTGATCTTTGGCATCACCATTGCGCTATACACCGCATTTGGCGGTTTTCGCGCCAGCGTACTCAACGATACGATGCAAGGGATGGTGATGTTGATTGGCACGCTGGTGCTGCTCGTCGGCGTGATCCATGCCGCTGGCGGGCTGCACAGTGCGGTAGAAACGCTGCAACAGATCGATCCACAACTGGTAAGCCCGCACGGCGCTCACGATATCCTTTCGCCTGCATTTATGACCTCATTCTGGGTGCTGGTCTGTTTTGGTGTTATTGGCTTGCCGCACACCGCCGTTCGCTGTATTTCCTATAAAGACAGCAAATCGGTTCATCGCGGCATTATTATCGGCACTATTGTCATCGCGCTGTTAATGCTGGGAATGCATCTCGCTGGCGCACTCGGCCGCGCCGTGTTACCGCATCTTTCGGTACCCGATCAGGTGATCCCGACACTGATGGTCGAGGTCTTACCGCCCTGGGCTGCCGGGTTGTTTCTTGCTGCGCCAATGGCCGCGATCATGTCGAACGTCAATGCGCATTTGTTGCAGGCTTCGGCCACAATCATCAAAGATCTGTGGTTAAGCGCCCAGCCGACTAAAATTCGTCATGAACCGCGTTTAAAACGCATCTCCACCGTGACAACCCTGATACTCGGCGTACTGATGATGCTGGCGGCATGGCGTCCACCAGAGATGATTATCTGGTTAAACCTGCTGGCGTTTGGCGGTCTGGAAGCGGTATTCCTGTGGCCGCTGGTTTTGGGGTTGTACTGGGAGCGGGCGAATGCTGCTGGCGCATTGAGCGCCATGGTCACGGGCGGCGTACTGTATGCCGTTCTCGCCACGTTTAATATTCAGTACCTGGGCTTTCATCCGATTGTGCCTTCGTTGCTGTTAAGTTTGCTGGCCTTCGTCGTCGGGAACCGTTTTGGTCAACCGGCGCCGCAGGCTCCGACTGTTTCTGTTAATGAATAAAGAGTTACGACATGCCATGGATCCAACTGAAACTGAACACCACCGGCGCAAATGCTGAAGATCTGAGCGATGCTTTGATGGAAGCGGGTGCGGTATCCATCACGTTCCAGGATACGCACGACACGCCCGTGTTTGAACCATTGCCGGGCGAAACTCGCTTGTGGGGCGATACCGACGTTATCGGCCTGTTTGACGCCGAAACAGAGATGGCCGATGTGGTCGCCCAGCTTGCGCTGCACCCACTGCTGGGTGAAGGCTTCGCCCATAAAATCGAGCAGCTGGAAGATAAAGACTGGGAACGCGAATGGATGGATAACTTCCACCCGATGCGCTTTGGCGAGCGGCTATGGATCTGCCCAAGCTGGCGCGATGTACCGGACGAAAACGCGGTCAACGTGATGCTCGACCCGGGCCTGGCATTCGGCACCGGCACCCATCCAACGACGGCGCTGTGCCTGCAATGGCTGGACAGCCTCGATCTGAGCGGCAAGACAGTGATCGACTTTGGCTGCGGTTCGGGGATCCTGGCGATCGCGGCGCTGAAACTGGGCGCTGCAAAGGCGATCGGCATTGATATCGATCCGCAGGCGATCCAGGCAAGCCGCGACAACGCCGAACGTAACGGCGTCTCCGATCGTCTGGATCTCTATCTGCCCAATGACCAGCCAGAGGTGATGAAAGCGGATGTCGTGGTCGCTAATATCCTGGCTGGCCCTCTGCGCGAACTGGCGCCATTAATCAGCGTACTGCCCGTAGAGGGCGGCCTGCTGGGGCTTTCTGGTATCCTCGCCAGCCAGGCGGAAAGCGTCTGCGAGGCTTACGCCGATCTCTTCACGCTCGATCCGGTGGTCGAGAAAGAGGAGTGGTGCCGTATCACTGGCCAGAAGAAATAGGACTTAAGCGTGGCCTGCGGGCCACGTTTTTTATCTCCCCTCTCCTTTATCTGTCGTCAAAACATCCTTTGACAATTTTCCCATCGCAATCCGGACACTTTTCACGCTCATCATCGCCGCTAAAGCCGATGTGTGGCGGCCTGGCCACGAAAAAACATCGGCATAAAAATGCGAGCAGGTTCGCAAAACCCGCTTTTTTCTGCTGTAAAAAACAGCAATTCTGCCGCTGATGGCCTGGTAAAAAACGATAACTCGCGCGAATTTATTAGTTACGTGAAATTTTTATCTTAATCATAACGCCATGAAATATATAATTTAATTCCAGAATCACTCTGGCGGACTGGCGATTCCTTGATCTACAACAGAGGATTGCTCAAAGTTTGGCCTTTCATCTCGTGCAAAAAATGCGTAATATACGCCGCCTTGCAGTCACAGTATGGTCATTTCTTAACTCATGCGTATCGGACATCACCAGCTCAGAAATCGCCTGATCGCAGCGCCCATGGCTGGCATTACTGACAGACCATTCCGGACGTTGTGCTACGAGATGGGAGCAGGTTTGACCGTATCCGAGATGATGTCGTCTAACCCGCAAGTGTGGGAAAGCGACAAATCCCGACTGCGGATGGTGCACATTGATGAACCCGGTATTCGCACCGTGCAAATTGCAGGGAGCGATCCGGATGAAATGGCGGAAGCCGCACGCATTAACGTGGAAAGCGGCGCCCAGATTATTGATATCAATATGGGTTGCCCGGCGAAAAAGGTGAATCGCAAGCTGGCAGGCTCGGCTCTGTTGCAGTACCCGGATCTGGTGAAGTCTATCCTGACCTCGGTAGTGAATGCAGTAGATGTGCCTGTTACGCTGAAGATTCGCACAGGCTGGGCTCCGGAACACCGTAACTGCGTAGAAATTGCCCAACTGGCTGAAGAATGTGGTATTCAGGCTCTGACCATTCATGGACGCACCCGCGCCTGTTTGTTCAACGGAGAAGCTGAGTACAACAGTATTCGGGCAGTTAAGCAGAAAGTTTCCATTCCGGTTATCGCGAATGGCGACATTACTGACCCGCTAAAAGCCAGAGCTGTGCTCGACTATACAGGGGCGGATGCCCTGATGATAGGCCGCGCAGCTCAGGGAAGACCCTGGATCTTCCGGGAAATCCAGCACTATCTGGACACTGGGGAGCTGCTGGCCCCGCTGCCTTTGGCAGAGGTTAAGCGCTTGCTTTGCGCGCATGTTCGGGAACTGCATGACTTTTATGGCCAGGCAAAAGGTTACCGAATCGCACGTAAACACGTCTCCTGGTATCTTCAGGAGCACGCTCCGAATGACCAGTTTCGGCGCACATTCAACGCCATTGAGGATGCCAGCGAACAGCTGGAGGCGTTGGAGGCATACTTCGAAAATTTTGCGTAAACAGAAATAAAGAGCTGACAGAACTATGTTCGAACAACGCGTAAATTCTGACGTACTGACCGTTTCTACCGTTAACTCTCAGGATCAGGTAACCCAAAAACCGCTCCGTGACTCGGTAAAACAGGCACTGAAGAACTATTTTGCTCAACTGAATGGTCAGGATGTTAATGACCTGTATGAGCTGGTACTGGCTGAAGTAGAACAGCCACTGTTGGACATGGTGATGCAATACACCCGTGGTAATCAGACCCGCGCGGCGCTGATGATGGGCATCAACCGCGGCACGCTGCGTAAAAAACTGAAAAAATACGGCATGAACTGATTCTGAATCAGTAAGTTGTATTGATAAAAAGGCGCTAACCGGCATGGGGAAGCGCCTTTTTTATTGCCTGAAATGACGCTAAAAACGCCGCTTTCCCTCTCTTTGCACGGTTGCGGATTCGTGTATATTTTCAGCCAATGGTTGCAAGAAAGGGAGATATGGAATGATTCGCAAATATTGGTGGCTGGTCGTTTTCGCCCTCTCAATCCTTGCGCTGGATGGCTTAATCATGCACTGGGTGGAGTACATCACCGCCGAGGTCGATAAATGCCGCAACATGAATTCCGTCAACCCTCTCAAACTGGTGAATTGCGATAATCTGTAAGTGATTGCTTGTAGCGAAAATTCGCGAACATGCTGCTATCCCCTGTATATATCGGGGATTTAAATCATTTTGCGTCATCCTTAGTCGATGATAATGTCTCAGCCCTTTTCGCCCGTACGACCGTAGTAATACGTAACGATCTTAGTGAATGAGTTGATGACATCATGCTGGTTAGCCAATACGACTATATCCTTGTTGTTGTTTCTTTTATTGTCGCCATTCTGGCCTCTTACACCGCCCTGAATATGGCCGGACGCGTCACCTCCAGTAGCGGAACTGCGTCCTGGGTCTGGTTAAGCGGCGGCGGCGTGGCGATGGGGATCGGCATCTGGGCGATGCATTTTATTGGCATGCTGGCTATGAACATTTCGATGAGCATGCTGTATGACCCCTTTCTGACTGCCCTTTCGATGGTTATCGCCATCGGCTCATCACTGTTCGCCCTTTGGCTCGTCAGCGGCTCGCAACTTCATCTCCAGCGCCTGATACCCGGCGCCATTATTATGGGGTTGGGAATTGTCGCTATGCATTACACTGGCATGGCTGCATTACAGGTTTCGCCTGCTATCGTCTGGAATATGAACTGGGTCGCGCTGTCGGTGGTGATTGCCCTGGCGGCATCCTTCGCTGCATTGTGGCTCACTTTCCGTCTGCGTCATGAAGGCGCTCAAGTAGCGCTGATGCGCTTTGGCGCGGCGATCCTGATGGGGATTGCCATTGCCGGAATGCACTATACCGGCATGATGGCGGCGCAATTTCCTCCACAGCATGCAGCAGGGCACCACGGATTCAACAACAACTGGCTGGTCATTCTGGTCAGTATGATGGCGTTCTCTGTACTCGGTATTACTCTGCTGGTCTCAATGTTCGATGCACGTTTACAGGTGCGGACTTCCCTGCTGGCGGCTTCACTGGCGGCGGCTAACCGCGAGCTGGCGCGTCTGGCTCTGCATGATACGCTGACCCGTCTGCCAAACCGCGTATTGCTGGAAGACCGCCTTGAACAAGCGATCAATAAAGCCAGGCGCGAAGGATCTTTCTTTGCGCTGATGTTTATGGATCTGGATGGTTTCAAAACCGTAAATGATGCCTGGGGCCATGATGTTGGCGATAAGCTTCTGGTGGCGGTTACCGATCGTCTGAGGCAACCGCTGAAAGGGCAATATACGCTGGCGCGTATCGGCGGCGATGAGTTTGTTCTGCTGGCGGAAGTCAATGCCCCGGATGAAGCAGCAACGCTTGCCAATGCGCTGGTCCGTGCAATCGATAAACCCTTCAACATCGATCCTTACGATGTGATCGTCACGCTGAGTGTCGGGATTGCCCTCTATCCGCACGATGGTAAAAACGAGCGCGAGCTGATGTTTAACGCCGATGCGGCGATGTATCACACCAAACATATGGGGCGTAACGGCTATCACTTCTTCCAGCCTTCAATGAATACGCTAGCGCAAACCCAACTGCAACTGCTCAATGATTTGTGGTTAGCACTGGAACGCCAGGAGTTTCGCCTGGTTTACCAGCCGAAATTTAAAGCACCGTCCGGGCCGGTCATTGGTTTTGAAGCCCTATTGCGCTGGCATCATCCTTTTCAGGGGGTTCTGTCGCCGGAGGTGTTTCTTCCGCTGGCGGAGAAAACCGGCCTGATTATTCCGCTAGGTAACTGGGTGGTGGATGAAGCCTGTCGGCAGCTTAGCGAATGGCGCAAACAGGGCCATCTGGAGTGGTCGATTGCCGTTAATCTTTCCACCATGCAATTCGAGCAAAATGGGCTAGTGCAGACCATTTTGGACGCACTGAAAAAGCATGATGTTCCGCCAGAAAAGCTGATTCTTGAGGTGACAGAAACCACCGCTATGAGCAATCCTGATGAGAGCGTGCGTGTATTAACCGAGTTAACGAATGCGGGCGTGCAGGCATCGATTGATGATTTCGGCACCGGTTACTCCAGCCTGCTTTATTTGAAGCGTCTACCGGCTTGCGAGTTAAAAATCGATCGCGCCTTTGTTCGGGAACTATGTAAAGAAGGCGAAGATGCCACGATTGTTTCGGCGATCGTCGCGCTGGCCAAAACGCTGAACCTGAAAGTTGTGGCGGAAGGGGTGGAAACGGAAGAACAACAGGCTTTTCTCACTGAACTGGGCTGCAACACGCTGCAAGGTTATTTATTAGGGAAACCAGTAAGTGCGGAATCCATTACCGCTTATGGTAATAAACTTAGCCCGACGGACACCTTTTCCTGAAAATAATTAAGCAGTTAAATCCAGGCGCTTAACGGCGCTTTTATTTTACCTGACCGATAAACTGAATTATTATTCGTATCCAGTTAATTTCACAATGCCGCGCCGGTTGGCCATTAATCAATACGTTGTAGTTGAACAGGCGCTATTTTTATTCTCTGCTTCATCTTTTCTGCATTTTCTATTCCTGAGCGCACTTTTCCCTCCATGATGTTTACACTGCACATACTTTGAGATTATTGCACCAGGGAATCGCCGTTACCGGATGGTAAAATAATCAATATCGACTCAGTAGAGATATACGGGTATTGATATCGGGAGTTGTGTTTATTCGAGGTAACATTATGAAAAATTTCATCGCTGTAGCATTACTGACAACACTGCTTGCCGGTTGTGCTCATGATTCTCCTTGCGTGCCGGTGTATGACGATCAGGGTCGCCTGGTACATACCAATACCTGCATGAAAGGGACAACTCAGGATAACTGGGAAACTGCCGGAGCGATTGCGGGCGGCGCAGCGGCGCTGGCTGGTCTGACGCTCGGCATCGTGGCATTGACCCGATAAATTATCAAAAGCGCGGCTTACCGCGCTTTTGCTTTATTGTGGTGCACTCTTTTTCCCGCCAGTAAATGTCCAGCATTTCATATCTGTCGTTATTCAAAAATAAATGATTAACCGCCGCGTATTAATATCCTGTTTTTCTATCTCTCCCCTTTCTTCGTGAGCTGATTCACAAACGCAGCCATTCACTATATTGCTTATATTCACCTGCGAAACCTGTCTGTTAATAAAAAGTAATTTCTGTGATTTTTTTGCTCCATTTTGTGGCGCAGGTTGTAGTTTTGCACCACGACGGGGCGCTGGTTTTATTTTTTCCTGTCTACACTCTCAATATTGCGTATACGCCCCTTTCAAACACGTCATTCGCAATATTGGCATTCCCTTTGCTTAAGAGAGAATGGCCATAGCCACAGACAGGTTTCAGGCGTTTCCCGGACGCCTTTATATAACGATAAATTTTTCGCCACACAGGATACATTATGAAAAAGATGATGATCGCCAGCCTGGTCGCTGCCGGTGCGCTGTTTGCTCTTGCAAATCAGGCGCATGCGGGCACAACGCTGGATGCCGTTAAAAAGAAAGGTTTTGTACAATGCGGTATCAGCGACGGCCTGCCTGGCTTCTCCTACGCGGACGCGAGCGGTAAATTCACCGGTATCGACGTAGACGTTTGCCGTGGCGTCGCCGCCGCCGTTTTCGGTGACGACAGCAAAGTGAAATATACCCCGCTGACCGCGAAAGAGCGTTTTACCGCTTTGCAGTCCGGCGAAGTGGATATTCTTTCCCGTAATACCACCTGGACTTCTTCCCGCGACGGCGGCATGGGGCTGTCATTTACTGGCGTAACTTATTACGACGGTATCGGCTTCCTGACCCATAACAAAGCGGGTCTGAAAAGTGCTAAAGAGCTGGATGGCGCAACCGTTTGTATTCAGGCCGGTACCGATACCGAGCTGAACGTGGCGGATTACTTCAAGTCCAACAACATGAAATATACCCCGGTAACCTTCGATCGTTCTGACGAATCGGCAAAAGCGCTGGAGTCAGGCCGTTGCGATACGCTGGCTTCCGACCAGTCTCAGTTGTACGCGCTGCGTATCAAACTGAGCAACCCGACTGAGTGGATCGTCCTGCCGGAAGTGATTTCTAAAGAGCCGCTGGGTCCGGTTGTTCGCCGTGGCGACGACGACTGGTTTGCCATCGTGCGCTGGACGCTGTTCGCGATGCTGAACGCCGAAGAGATGGGCGTTAACTCGAAGAACGTTGATCAGAAAGCCGCAAACCCGGCGACACCGGATATGGCTCACCTGCTCGGCAAAGAAGGCGACTTTGGTAAAGATCTGAAGCTTGATAATAAATGGGCTTACAACATCATCAAGAAAGTCGGTAACTATTCCGAAATCTTTGAACGTAACGTAGGTTCTGAAAGCCCGCTGAAAATCAAACGTGGCCAGAACAACCTCTGGAATAACGGCGGTATCCAGTACGCTCCGCCAGTGCGTTAATTCGCAAGTGCTGTAACGGGCACCACCTCGCGTGGTGCCCAGCCCAGAGTCATGGTTACTGAGGTTTTTGCTATGTCCCATCGCCGCCCAACCGTGAAAGGCTCCTTCTCCCTTTCTAACCCTGCGGTTCGTGCCTGGCTGTTTCAAATCCTTGCGATTGTCGCCGTGGTCGTTATCGCAATCTATTTGGTACACAACACGGTTACTAACCTGAACAATCGCGGGATCACCTCCGGCTTTGCGTTCCTCGATCGCGCCGCTGGTTTCGGAATTGTTCAACACTTGATTGATTATGAGCAGGGCGACACCTATGGACGTGTGTTCCTTGTCGGTTTACTTAACACCCTGCTGGTCTCGGCATTGTGTATTGTATTCGCCTCTTTCCTCGGCTTCTTCCTTGGTCTGGCGCGCCTGTCGGAAAACTGGTTACTGCGAAAACTGTCGACGATTTATATCGAAACCTTTCGCAATATCCCGCCGCTGCTGCAAATCTTTTTTTGGTACTTTGCCGTACTGCGTAACTTGCCCGGCCCACGCCAGGCGGTTAATGCAATGGATTTGCTGTTTTTAAGCAACCGTGGCCTCTATATTCCTTCGCCACAAATTGGCGAAGGTCTGCTGGCCTTTGCTGCCGCTGTTATCGTGGCAGTGATCATTTCTGTCGGTCTGTTTCGTTTTAATAAAGCCCATCAGATCAAGACCGGTCAGTTGCGTCGTACCTGGCCGGTTGCGCTGGGGTTGATTATTGCGCTACCGCTGCTGACACACTGGGTTTTCGGCGCAGCATTGCATTGGGAGATTCCGCAACTGCGCGGTTTTAACTTCCAGGGCGGAATGGTGCTGATCCCGGAACTTGCCGCGCTGACGCTTGCGTTATCCGTTTATACCTCCGCGTTTATCGCTGAGATTATCCGTTCAGGCATTCAGTCCGTTCCTCATGGTCAGCATGAGGCCGCGCGTTCTTTGGGATTGCCGAATCCGGTGACGCTGCGCCAGGTCATTATCCCTCAGGCATTGCGCGTCATTATTCCGCCACTGACCAGCCAGTACCTGAACATTGCGAAAAACTCCTCTCTGGCGGCCGCTATCGGCTATCCGGATATGGTGTCACTCTTCGCGGGAACAGTGCTGAATCAGACCGGTCAGGCCATTGAAACCATCGCTATCACTATGTCTGTTTATCTGCTTATCAGTCTGTCGATCTCACTACTGATGAACATTTATAACCGTCGCATTGCACTGATTGAGCGCTAAGGAATTACGATGACAAAAGCTATTCTGTCTCCCTCTGCGCGCCAGACACCTGCAAGAAGCAATGGCGCGGTGTTGTGGGTACGAAAAAATCTGTTCTCCAGTTGGTCTAACTCACTGCTAACGATCGTTTGCCTGTGGCTGATGTGGGAACTGATCCCACCGCTGCTGGAGTGGGCGTTTTTTCAGGCGAACTGGGTGGGCTCAACCCGGGCGGACTGTACAAAAGCGGGCGCCTGTTGGGTATTTATTCATGAGCGTTTTGGCCAGTTTATGTATGGCCTTTACCCGCATGAACAGCGCTGGCGTATTAATCTGGCGCTGATTATTGGCCTGCTCTCGATTGTGCCGATGTTCTGGAAAGCTCTACCACATCGTGGCCGCTACATTGCCTGCTGGGCTGTTATCTACCCGATCGTTGTCTGGTGGTTAATGTTTGGCGGCTTTCTGGGACTGGATCGCGTTGAAACCCGCCAGTGGGGCGGTCTGACGTTGACGCTGATTATCGCTTCTGTCGGTATTGCCGGTGCGCTGCCGCTGGGCATTTTACTGGCGCTGGGGCGTCGTTCAAAAATGCCAGTCGTGCGTATTTTGTCAGTAGTGTTTATTGAGTTCTGGCGCGGTGTGCCGCTGATCACCGTTCTGTTTATGTCCTCGGTCATGCTACCGCTGTTTATGTCGGAAGGAACCAGCATTGATAAGCTGATTCGCGCGCTGGTCGGCGTGATCCTGTTCCAGTCTGCTTATGTGGCGGAAGTGGTGCGCGGCGGTTTGCAGGCGCTACCGAAAGGCCAGTACGAAGCCGCGGAATCTCTGGCGCTGGGCTACTGGAAAACACAGGGGCTGGTGATTCTGCCGCAGGCGCTGAAGCTGGTGATCCCGGGCCTGGTGAACACCATTATTGCGCTGTTTAAAGATACCAGCCTGGTGATCATCATCGGCCTGTTCGATCTTTTCAGCAGCGTGCAGCAGGCTACAGTCGATCCGGCCTGGCTCGGTATGTCGACCGAGGGCTATGTTTTCGCCGCATTAGTTTATTGGGTTTTCTGTTTTAGCATGTCGCGCTACAGCCAGCATCTGGAAAAGCGCTTTAACACCGGGCGTACACCGCACTGAGGAACACCATGAGTAATATGATTATGCAACCTGCCGACGCGATGATTACGCTCGATAATGTGAACAAGTGGTACGGGCAGTTCCATGTCCTGAAAGACATCAATCTGAACGTTAAGCAGGGTGAACGTATTGTACTCTGCGGCCCTTCCGGTTCAGGGAAATCAACGACTATCCGTTGTATCAACCATCTGGAAGAGCATCAGCAGGGCCGTATCGTTGTTGATGGTATCGAGCTGAACGAAGATATCCGCAATATTGAAAAGGTTCGCCAGGAAGTGGGCATGGTTTTCCAGCACTTCAATCTGTTTCCGCATCTCACCGTGTTACAGAACTGTACGCTGGCACCAATTTGGGTGCGCAAAATGCCGAAGAAAGAAGCTGAAGCGCTGGCAATGCACTATCTTGAGCGCGTGCGTATTGCCGAGCATGCGCACAAATTCCCCGGACAGATTTCGGGTGGTCAGCAGCAGCGTGTGGCGATTGCCCGCTCGCTCTGCATGAAGCCAAAGATCATGCTATTTGATGAACCCACGTCAGCGCTGGATCCGGAAATGGTGAAAGAAGTGCTGGATACGATGATTGGCCTGGCGCAATCTGGTATGACGATGCTGTGCGTAACCCATGAAATGGGCTTTGCCCGCACCGTCGCTGATCGTGTGATCTTTATGGATCGCGGTGAGATTGTTGAGCAGGCGCCACCTGAAGAGTTCTTTGCGAACCCGAAATCAGAACGTACCCGCGCTTTCCTGTCGCAAGTTATCCACTAATCGTTATCGCCGTATTTCAGGGCCACCTACGGGTGGCCTTTTTTATCGCTCGCGTTCTAATGTTATGGTGTTTTACGAGAGGTCGTTGCAGCGCAACGTTCAACATCTCCCCGACGATTTATCCTCATCAGGAGATGATGTTTATGGGTAAACAGCAGATAAAACAAAAGGCCCCGTCTTTCGACAGGGCCTTTTGTTTTGTTTGATGCCTGGCAGTTCCCTACTCTCGCATGGGGAGACCCCACACTACCATCGGCGCTACGGCGTTTCACTTCTGAGTTCGGCATGGGGTCAGGTGGGACCACCGCGCTACTGCCGCCAGGCAAATTCTTTCTAAGTGCCGAACTTTAACCGCTATAACTGGTGCTGATACCCAGAGTCGAACTGGGGACCTCACCCTTACCAAGGGTGCGCTCTACCAACTGAGCCATATCAGCACGCTAAATTTGATGCCTGGCAGTTCCCTACTCTCGCATGGGGAGACCCCACACTACCATCGGCGCTACGGCGTTTCACTTCTGAGTTCGGCATGGGGTCAGGTGGGACCACCGCGCTAGTGCCGCCAGGCAAAT